>NZ_SMOK01000001.1 GCF_004353925.1 Pseudomonas sp. H9
TTGCAAACTTTCGGTTCGTTTCGTCTTCACAACACCGCAATCTGGCTTTCGCTCAAATTGCTTGGGTGTTATATGGTCAAGCCTCACGGGCAATTAGTATTGGTTAGCTCAACGCCTCACAGCGCTTACACACCCAACCTATCAACGTCGTAGTCTTCGACGGCCCTTCAGGGAACTCAAGGTTCCAGTGAGATCTCATCTTGAGGCAAGTTTCCCGCTTAGATGCTTTCAGCGGTTATCTCTCCCGAACATAGCTACCCGGCAATGCCACTGGCGTGACAACCGGAACACCAGAGGTTCGTCCACTCCGGTCCTCTCGTACTAGGAGCAGCCCCTCTCAAATCTCAAACGTCCACGGCAGATAGGGACCGAACTGTCTCACGACGTTCTAAACCCAGCTCGCGTACCACTTTAAATGGCGAACAGCCATACCCTTGGGACCGGCTTCAGCCCCAGGATGTGATGAGCCGACATCGAGGTGCCAAACACCGCCGTCGATATGAACTCTTGGGCGGTATCAGCCTGTTATCCCCGGAGTACCTTTTATCCGTTGAGCGATGGCCCTTCCATACAGAACCACCGGATCACTAAGACCTACTTTCGTACCTGCTCGACGTGTCTGTCTCGCAGTCAAGCGCGCTTTTGCCTTTATACTCTGCGACCGATTTCCGACCGGTCTGAGCGCACCTTCGTACTCCTCCGTTACTCTTTAGGAGGAGACCGCCCCAGTCAAACTACCCACCATACACTGTCCTCGATCCGGATAACGGACCTGAGTTAGAACCTCAAAGTTGCCAGGGTGGTATTTCAAGGATGGCTCCACGCGAACTGGCGTCCACGCTTCAAAGCCTCCCACCTATCCTACACAAGCAAATTCAAAGTCCAGTGCAAAGCTATAGTAAAGGTTCACGGGGTCTTTCCGTCTAGCCGCGGATACACTGCATCTTCACAGCGATTTCAATTTCACTGAGTCTCGGGTGGAGACAGCGCCGCCATCGTTACGCCATTCGTGCAGGTCGGAACTTACCCGACAAGGAATTTCGCTACCTTAGGACCGTTATAGTTACGGCCGCCGTTTACCGGGGCTTCGATCAAGAGCTTCGCGTTAGCTAACCCCATCAATTAACCTTCCGGCACCGGGCAGGCGTCACACCCTATACGTCCACTTTCGTGTTTGCAGAGTGCTGTGTTTTTAATAAACAGTCGCAGCGGCCTGGTATCTTCGACCGGCATGGGCTTACGGAGCAAGTCCTTCACCCTCACCGGCGCACCTTCTCCCGAAGTTACGGTGCCATTTTGCCTAGTTCCTTCACCCGAGTTCTCTCAAGCGCCTTGGTATTCTCTACCCAACCACCTGTGTCGGTTTGGGGTACGGTTCCTGGTTATCTGAAGCTTAGAAGCTTTTCTTGGAAGCATGGCATCAACCACTTCGTCGCCTAAAGGCAACTCGTCATCAGCTCTCGGCCTT
>NZ_SMOK01000010.1 GCF_004353925.1 Pseudomonas sp. H9
CTTGCGGTGGGAGCGGGCTTGCCCCGCGATGCTATATAGCTCACATACCGCAATCGCGGGGCAAGCCCGCTCCCACCGCAAGCCCGCTCCCACCGAGAACCTGCCCCTATCAGGGCTGTTGATCAACCTGCAACACGACCGCCAATAAGGCTGTACTGGACTTGTCCGGGCCCGCTACGAGAATTAGATTAGCCAATAATCTTTACCTTTGATCATAAGGGAACAGTATGACGCTCACAGACCAGTCCACCCAGGTCCGCCCCGGCGAAGAACTCGATGGCGCTGTCATCGACCCTTATCTGAAAGCGCACATTGCGGGCCTCAGTGGTACGCCAACGATCAGTCAGTTCCCGGGCGGCGCCTCCAACCTGACCTATCTGGTGCAGTACCCCGAGCGTGAGTTTGTCCTGCGCCGCCCGCCGTTTGGTCACAAGGCCAAATCGGCCCATGACATGGGGCGCGAGTTTCGCATTCTCAACCAACTCAACAACGGTTTCCCGTACTGCCCCAAGGCCTACGTGCACTGCACTGACGAGACCCTGATCGGCGGTGAGTTCTACGTGATGGACCGGGTCAAGGGCATCATCCTGCGCTCCGAACTGCCACCTGAACTAGGCCTGGACGCCCAGCGTACCGAGGCACTGTGCAAGAGCTTCATTGACCGTCTGGTTGAACTGCACCAGGTGGACTACAACGCCTGCGGCCTGGGTGACCTGGGCAAACCGGAAGGCTACGTAGCGCGCCAGATCGAGGGCTGGAGCAGCCGCTATGAAAAGGCCCTGACCCCGGACGCCCCGCGCTGGGAAAAGGTCATTGCCTGGTTGCGTGAAAAAATGCCCGCCGACCATCCCAAGCCGGCCATCGTGCACAATGACTACCGCTTCGACAACGTCATTCTCGACGCCGAGAACCCCATGCGCATCATCGGTGTGCTCGACTGGGAAATGACCACCATTGGCGACCCGTTGATGGACCTGGGCAACACCCTGGCCTACTGGATCGAAGCGTCAGACCCGGCACCGATGCAGTTGATGCGCCGCCAGCCCAGCAACGCCCCGGGCATGCTCTCCCGTCAGCAGTTCGTCGACTATTACGCCGAGCGCGCCGGGATCACCCTCGACAACTTCGATTTCTACTACACCTATGGCCTGTTCCGCCTGGCCGGCATTGTCCAGCAAATCTACTACCGCTTCTTCCATGGCCAGACCCAGGACAAACGTTTTGCCCAGTTCATTCACATGAACACGCTGCTTGAGCACATGAGCCTGCAGGTCATCGCCAAGTCCAGCCTCTGACGACTACAACAAGGAAAACACCATGTCCAAGACCCAACTGTTCGACCTCGATGGCAAGATCGCCTTTGTTTCCGGAGCAAGCCGTGGCATCGGCGAAGCGATTGCCCACCTGCTGGCCCAGCAAGGCGCCCATGTGATCGTCTCAAGCCGCAAGCTCGACGGTTGCCAGCAGGTTGCCGATGCGATTGTCGCCGCGGGTGGCAATGCCACCGCCATTGCCTGCCATATCGGCGAAATGGAACAGATTGCTGCGGTGTTTGCTGCCATACGTGAACAGTTTGGACGCCTGGACATTCTGGTCAACAACGCTGCCACCAACCCGCAGTTCTGCAACGTATTGGACACCGACCTGAGCGCCTTCCAGAAAACCGTCGATGTGAACATCCGTGGCTACTTCTTCATGTCGGTCGAAGCCGGCAAGCTGATGCGCGAAAACGGCGGCGGCAGCATCATCAACGTAGCCTCGATCAACGGCGTATCGCCTGGTGTGTTTCAGGGCATCTACTCGGTCACCAAAGCAGCGGTGATCAACATGACCAAAGTGTTTGCCAAGGAATGCGCGCCCTTTGGTATCCGTTGCAACGCCCTGCTGCCTGGCCTGACCGATACCAAGTTCGCCTCGGCGCTGGTCAAGAACGACGCGATCCTCAACACCGCGCTGCAACAGATCCCGCTCAAGCGCGTGGCCGATCCGAAAGAAATGGCCGGCGCGGTGCTGTACCTGGCCAGTGATGCCTCCAGCTACACCACCGGCGTGGCCCTGAATGTAGACGGCGGCTACCTCTCCTGAGTAGCGAACGGCATCAAGGAGCGAGCCCACGGCTTTCTGCCAGCAATTGTTGGATCACTTGCTCCTGGGTGTCGTAAGCGCCTTCACCGAAGTGCACATAGCGCACTTGGCCCCGGGCATCGACAAAGTAATGGGCTGGCCAGAACTGATTGCCGAAGGCATTCCAGATGGCATAGCGGTTGTCGATGGCCACCGGGTACTTGATGTCCAGTTTCGCGACCTGATCACGCACGTTCTCGACCTTGTTTTCATAGTCGTACTCGGGCGTGTGCACGCCGACCACCACCAAGCCCTGGTCGGCATAGCGCTTGGCCCAGGTGTTGACGTACGGCAGGCTGCGCCGGCAGTTGATGCAGTCGTAGGTCCAGAAGTCGACCAGTACCACCTTGCCTTTGAGCGCCTCACGGTCCAGCGGCGGCGAGTTGAGCCACTGTACGGCGCCGCTGAGTGCCGGCATCGGACCCAGGCTTTGCAGTGTATCCGGCCCGGCGAGCAAGCCACGGCCCAGGGCCAGGGCGGCTGCCGCGATGACCGTCGCTGTGGCGATACCGACGCCTCGGCGCTTGAGGTTCAGGCGGCGCAGCGCACCGCCCAGGGAAGTAAACACTGACATAAACGCTGTGCTCCTTGCGGGGAATTAACCGCCTTCGTGGCAGGCACCGGTGGCATAGGTCTGATACTGCACGCTACGTGGCTGGCCTTTGGAGTCCAGGTAATCCATCTTCGCTGTGACTACACCACAGGCATTGGCGCTGTTGTCCTGGATGGCCAACACTTTCTGTACATCCAGGCGCTGTCCGTAATGATAGGTCTGCGGCGTAACGCTGGTATCGGCCAGTGCACTGAAGGCGGCCATCCCGAAGGTGGCGAGCACGCCGATGCGGGTCAGGGTCTTGAAGGTCATGTCCAGTCTCCCAGGTGAAGTGATCACCCTTTGCCAGGAAGGAAGGGCCCTCCCCGTTGAGCCCTATTTGATGCGCGCAAGGTATCGCTGATGTGTCGGATTCAGGCGGTATTGCCTCTTCAGGTATCAACCGCCACAGCAGATACACTGCAATACAAACCCCGGCAGGCAAGCGCTACCGGGCTCTGTACACTTCGCGGCAAGTGCTGGAACAGGAACCGGGTATGGATCATGTCGATCATGTGCTGATCGTTGACGACGATCGGGAAATCAGAGAACTGGTGGGCAACTACCTGAAGAAGAACGGGCTGCGCACCTCGATTGCTGCGGACGGTCGGCAGATGCGCGCCTTTCTCGAAGCCGACGTGGTCGATCTGATCGTGCTGGACATCATGATGCCCGGCGATGATGGCCTGCTGCTGTGCCGCGAGCTGCGTGCCGGGAAACACAAGGCCATACCGGTGCTGATGCTCACCGCCCGCAACGATGAGACCGACCGCATCGTCGGCCTGGAGATGGGTGCCGACGACTACCTGACCAAACCCTTTTCAGCCCGCGAACTCCTGGCGCGTATCAATGCCGTGCTACGCCGCACGCGCATGCTGCCACCCAACTTGAACCTCAGTGAAAGCAGCCGGCTGCTCGCCTTTGGCCAATGGCGGCTGGACACCAGTGCACGGCACTTGCTTGATGCCGAAGGCACTCTGGTTGCCCTCAGTGGCGCCGAGTATCGCTTGCTGCGTGTGTTCCTCGATCATCCTCAGCGGGTGCTGAGCCGCGAACAATTGCTCAACCTCACTCAGGGCCGCGAAGCAGATATTTTCGACCGTTCCATCGACCTGCTGGTCAGCCGGTTGCGCCAGCGTTTACAGGACGACGCCCGCGAACCGGCCTGTATCAAGACCGTGCGCAGTGAAGGCTATGTGTTTTCACTCCCGGTACAACGGCTCGAATCGTCATGAGCGGGCAACTGCGTTGGCCGCGCACGCTGGCTTCACGCCTGGCGCTGATCTTCTTCACCGGGCTGGTGTTGGCCTATGGCTTGTCATTCGGTTTTCAGTTCTACGAGCGTTATGTCAGTTCACGCTCAATGATGCTGAACAACATGGAACAGGATATCTCCACGGCTGTGGCTATCCTCGAACGTTTGCCGGCCGCCGAACGTCAGGCCTGGCTACCTCGCCTGGAACGGCGCACCTATCGCTTTCGACTCGACCAGGGGCTGGCGGTCGGGCAGGCACTGTCATTGAAAGACGCGCCAATGGCGGCGCAATCCATCGACAAAGCTATCGGCCCGCACTACCCACTGACCTTCCAGAGCCTGCCGGGTGCTGACCCGCACTTTCAAGTGCGCTTGCACCTGAACGATGGCAACCCCTTGACCATTGATGTCACACCGACCCCCATCCCCCTGTCGAGTTGGCTTCCGGCGGTCCTGCTGATTCAACTGGCAGTGTTGTTGCTGTGTACCTGGCTGGCAGTGAAAACCGCCATTGGTCCGCTGACGCGCCTGGCACAAGCGGTCGATCACCTTGACCCCAATGCTCCGGGGCCGCTGCTGGATGAAACCGGCCCGCGCGAAGTACGCTACGCAGCGGTTGCCTTCAACGCCCTGCAGAGCCGGATTGCCGCCTACCTCAAAGAACGCATGCAACTGTTGGCGGCCATCTCCCATGACCTGCAAACCCCGATCACGCGGATGAAACTACGTGTCGAGGTGATGGACCCCCATCACGAACGAGACAAGCTCTGGAGCGACCTGGAAGCCATGGAGCACCTGGTGCGCGAAGGCGTGGCCTATGCGCGCAGCATTGATGGCAGCACCGAAGCCAGTTGCCGGGTCAACCTTGACGCCTTTCTCGACAGCCTGGTGCTGGACTACCAGGACAGCGGCCAACACGTCGTGCTTGAAGCCGCCACCGGCGCGTTGATCGAGACCCGACCGCATGCCTTGCGCCGGGTGTTGGTCAACCTGATCGACAATGCCCTCAAGTTTGCCGACGCGGCGCAGGTGCAAGCTGAATCAACTGCCGGTCGCAGTACGGTGATCCGGGTGCTGGACAACGGCCCCGGCATTCCCGCTGAGGAGCTCAGCGAAGTGCTCAAGCCGTTCTACCGCGTTGAAGGGTCACGTAACCGAACCACTGGCGGCACCGGCCTGGGGCTGGCCATCGCCCATCAACTGACCCAAGCGATTGGTGGCAGGTTGAGCCTCGCCAACCGCGAAGGGGGTGGCTTGTGCGCACAGATCGAACTGCCCCAAAGCGCAGTAGGAACGGGCTTGCCCCGCGATTGAGGTTTGTCAGCCACAACGCATCGCGGGGCAAGCCCGCTCCCACTGGGCAGCTGGCTTGTGCGCGCAGATCGAACTGCCCCAATGCGCAGTAGGAGCGGGCTTGCCCCGCGATAGCGGTCTTTCAGTCGCATCACATCGCGGGGCAAGCCCGCTCCTACAGCAAGCCTCCACTGGGCAATCAGTGAACCAGCCCGTTGATCAGCAGCAGGTGCACAGGGTAGAAGCCGTACCCCCAACGGCCCACTGGCCAGACATGCTTGAGCCGCAATCCACGCAATAACCAAAGCCCCAATGGCGCGGACAGCAACGCCACACTCAAGGCCATCAAGGTGATCGGTTCTGTCGGGTGTTCGCGCAGCCATTGGTTGGAGAGGTTAGCCGCCACCGCGATAAACCCCGGCACCAGCCAAGTGCCGCGACCACCGCGCAACGCCAACACAAACGCCGCCGGTAACACCCCCCCCAACCAGCCGTACATCAGCACATCACTGGCCAGCAGCGCGACCAGCAACACCACCACTGCTGCCCGCTGGTGATGGTGAACACCCCAGGCCAGCAGTAAGCCGAGGGTCAGCGTCGGCATGATGTTGAAGGTGCCGGTGCCAACATCCAACGCATGATAGGGCCACTCGGAAAGCAGCGAAAAGGCCAGCATCCAACCCAGGTAGCGCCCGTTGCTGGCGGTGTACAGCTGCCCCGGTGTCGAGCGTACGACATTGGCGGCGATGCCCAGGCAGAACAGTGGAAAGGCCAGTCGACCAATGACGAACAACCACTCGGCGCTCGGCCAGATGAAACGCAAGTGGTCAACGACCATGCTGAGCATGGCCAGCCATTTGACCAGGTCCAACCCTGCCGAGCGCCGGGCGCTCATTGGCCGCCTTGAGGTTGCCCGCCACCGATGAACCAACGGAAATACGGGTTGCGACCCTCTGTCTGCATCAGTTCCCGCACCTCGCGCGCCCACGCCTGGCGGTTGCCGTTGTAGGCCAGCAGCGTTAACCCGTAAAAGCGCTTGAGTATGTGCCACTGATCGGCAACAGCGGCCTGTAAGGCGGGGTCGGCATTGATCAGGGGCGGTGCGCTTCTGAGCGCCAGCAACTCGGGCAGCACCCGGGTGATCTCAGCGGCACGCACCCAAGGTGCGTACTCGATGCGTGGATGGTCGTCCGTCACCGCCTCGGCACTGCCGGCAAAACGTTCAAGGCCTTGTCGGTCAGTCACCCAGGTGGCAAGCAAGGCGCTGACCGAGTCTACCCCCACGTCTGCCAGCGCGCGGTTCACTTCAGGCTGCGCGAAGCGCTGGCTGATGCGTGCAGCGTCCAGCTCCAGCGGCGCTTGCGAGCCTATCAAGAGCATCTCGTGAAACTCGGTGGTCCACAGCGAGGCATAGGGGAACACATTCAAAAAGCTGCGCACCAGCGAACGGCTGTCATCGATGTTCTGGGTCGGCAACGGTAGCCATTGGGCGACCATCCCCCCCAGCTCCAGGCGCGAGGCAGCCAGTTGATAGAAATCCTGCGAGTACAGGTTCACCACACCGGCGGCTGACGGCGGCGGCGGCTCCAGGGTAATCACGTCGTAACGCTCGGGACTGCGCAACAGCTCACGGCGCCCATCACGCAAGCGAATGTCCAGACGCGGATCGTTGACCGCATTGAAGTTACCCTTGAACAGCGGCGCGGCGGCCAGCACCTGCGGCAGCAGTTCGGCCACCACCGGGCGCTCCAGGCCGGGATAGCGCAGCATCGCCCCGGCGGTAATGCCGGTGCCAAAACCGATGACCATGGCCGAGCGCGGTGCCTGAGGGTGGATCAACAGCGGTAACAAAGCTTGCAGGCGCATGTAGCGCAACGATGGCATGGCATCGCCGGTATTGGAAACACCTTGGATATATAGACGATTGAAGGTGCTGTTCTGCCGTTGCAGGGAAACTACCGCCACGGTGCCGCCGCGGCCTTCCTCATAGAAGGTGATGCGGCCGTTGCGTGCCCCTGGCAGCAATTCGGCCAAACGCTGCGGTGGCGTCAAGGTGCCGATGACCAGGGTCGCCAGGGTCACGCCGAAAATCGCCAGGCGCATCCGCTTGTGCACCTGATTACCCCGCCAGGCAGCAACACAACCCACGGCAGCGGCAAGCAGAGCCAGCACCACCAAGGTGCGTACCAGGCCGATACCCGGCACCAGCACAAACCCGGTCAGCATCACGCCTGCAATGCCCCCCAGGGTGTTGAGCGCGAATACCGAACCAACGTCGCGGCCCACTTGCTGGCTGTCCACACTCAAGCGCAGGGCAAGCGGAAACGCAGCGCCTAGCAACGTGGTGGGCAGCAACACCACACTCAGGGCCGCAACGACGAAACGCGCGCACATCCCGGCGAGATCATTGCCGGTCAGTTGCAACACCCAGGCTTCGAGCTGGGTTTGCGCGATGATCAACCAGCGCCCCAACCCGGCGATCTGCACCAGCGCGAGTAATCCGGCCAGGGCAATCAGCAGGCCGAACAACCCCCACGGGTCACGAATCCGGTCGGCACGCCGGGCATACACGGCACTGCCCACGACCAAGCCAACCAGGTAGGTTGCCAGCACCACCGAGAAGGCAAAGGTACGGGTGCTCATGAACTGCACGATCGACTGCGTCCACACCACTTCATAGCCCAGCGCTACACCGCCTGCCACACAGTACAAGGCGATAGCCAGGCGCGCAGGCGCTGAGCGCGGGCTTGCGCCCAATACGGGTGTCACCGGGATCTGCGCATCGCGCCGACGGGCATACCAGGCACCCAGCGCCGCGACCAGATTGAGTGCGGCGGCCACCAGCGCACTGCCCGTCACACCCAGTTGCGGCAGCAGCACGAAGGCCGCGAGCAAGGTGCCCAGTATGGCGCCGGTGGTATTGGCGGCATACAGCCGCCCACCGGCCTCGGCCAGTTGGCCTTGCGCGGGGGTTAGCGCACGCACCAGCACCGGTAGCGTGCCGCCCATCAGGAAAGCGGGCACACCCACCAGCAAAAACGGCAACACCCAGGCCAGCAAGCCAACACTGTTTTCCAGGCGGGCAAACGCCCCTGCTGAATGAGCCAACCCCACCGTGCTCAATACACCCAGCAAGGCCACGGCCAGTTCCAGGCAGGCATAGAGCCGCACCGGATGCTGCAGACGGTCGGCCCAACGACCGAAGACCAGGCCACCCAAGGCCAGGCCGGCGAAAAATGCGCTGATCCCGGCGGTGATGGCGTACACCTCCACCCCCACGACCAACGACAGTTGCTTGACCCACAGCACCTGGTACACCAGCGCTGCAGCCCCGGAAACACATAGCAGCAGGGCCGGCAGCCACAGAGACAGCGGCGTATGCCGCTCGGCCCGGTCCGGGGCGTTCGTGCGAAGGTGAGAGGCATTGACCGCTGAAGGCATCGCTTGACCTTATCGGAGCACGGCAAAGCTCCGAAATACCTGCGTTAAGAAAAGCGCCCGTCGAATGACGGGCGCCGGCATTGCCTTACTGCTTCTTCATTTTCTCTTCGATTTTCTTGTCTACGTCAGCACGGATCTGATCGATGCTGAAGCTGGCCGGGCGCTGGCTCGGCGGGTAATCGACAAAGGTCTGCAGGAACGCCGCAGCTTTACGCGTACCCTGGAAAATCAGGTAGTCGTTCTTGGCCAGGAAGTCGTAATACTGGTCCGACACCACGTCGGCACGCTCATACGGATCCATGCGCAGGTTGAACAGCTTAGGTACCCGCAGGCAAACGAAAGGTTCGCTCCACACCTGCATACCACCAGGCGCACGCTGTTCACAGAACACCAGTTTCCAGTCGCCAAAGCGCATGGACACCAAGTCACCGTCGTCACTGAAGTAGTAGAACTCGTCACGCGCACTCTTATCAGCCTTGCCGGTCAGGTAGTCCAGCTGGTTGTAACCGTCCAGGTGCACCTTGAAGTTCTTGCCGTCGAGGTCTGCGCCTTTGAGCAGGCGCTCTTTGATGTCGGTATCGCCCACTGCGGCCAACAGCGTCGGGAACCAGTCCAGGCCCGAGAACATCTGGGTCGAAACCGTGTCTGCCTTGATCTTGCCAGGCCAGCGCACGATTGCCGGTACGCGGAAAGCCCCCTCCCAGTTGGAGTTCTTCTCGTTACGGAACGGCGTGGTGGCCGCATCTGGCCAGGACCATTGGTTCGGACCGTTATCGGTGGTGTAGACGACAATGGTGTTGTCGGTGATTTTCAGATCATCCAGCTTCTTCAGCAGTTTGCCGACATCACCGTCATGCTCAAGCATGCCGTCGGCATACTCGTTGCCGATCATGCCGCTCTGCCCGCGCATGGCCTCGCGCACGTGGGTGTAGGCATGCATGCGGGTGGTGTTCATCCACACGAAAAATGGTTTGCTGGCCTTGACCTGCTTGTCCATGAAGTCCATCGCTGCCTGCGTGGTTTCATCGTCGATGGTTTCCATGCGTTTCTTGTTCAGGGCACCGGTGTCTTCGATCTTGCCGTCGGCGCTGGATTTGATCACACCGCGTGGCGAAGCTGCCTTGGTGAAGGCTTCGTCGTCTTTGGGCCAATACGGACGCTCCGGTTCCTCTTCGGCGTTCAAGTGGTAGAGGTTACCGAAGAATTCATCGAAGCCATGGTTGGTCGGCAGGTACTCATCGCGGTCGCCAAGGTGGTTCTTGCCGAACTGCCCGGTGGCGTACCCTTGCGCCTTGAGCGCCTGGGCAATGGTTACATCACGCGCCTGCAGGCCGACCGGAACCCCCGGCATGCCGACCTTGGACAGCCCGGTACGCAGCGCCGACTGCCCGGTGATGAAAGTCGAGCGCCCGGCTGTGCAACTGTTTTCGGCGTAGTAATCGGTGAACAACATCCCTTCTTTGGCGATCCGGTCAATGTTGGGGGTCTGATAGCCCACCACCCCCTTGCCGTAGGCGCTGATGTTGGTCTGCCCGATGTCATCACCGAAGATCACCAGAATGTTGGGTTTATCCGCAGCAAACGCGGTGCTCATACCCGTCGCCACACTCGCGGCGAGCGTCAGTGTTGTTAACCACCTCTTACTGAGTTTCATATGGCCTTGTCTCCGTCCGGCTTTACTGACAGGGGCCACGACTGCGCGCACAAAAGGTACCGGTTGGCTTATGGCCTCTGTGCGCCTGCGGTTTTTTATTTACTGGCTTTCGATGCTCTCGAAGGGATACACGCGTTTCCACTCACGGGCCATGTCAACCACGGTCCAGTCGTGCTGCTTGGCGGCAATCAGGGCCTTGTCCAAACGGCCGATCTTGCTGTCGTGGTCATAGGCCCACTCGCGCTTGCTGTCGGTATGGTGCACCAGGCCTGCAAAGCGCTTGCCGGGCCCGGCCATGGTCCACTGCAGCATTTGCAGGTCACCGTCGGAATTGCCGAAGGCCAGGATAGGCCGACGGCCAATGAGCGAATCGATGCTGACCGGTTTACCCGGGCCATCGTCGTTGTGCACCAGTTTGGGCAGACGCTGAATCGACAGTTGGCCGCCCTTGTCCTGGAAGCGTGCGTCGAGGGTGGTGCCAATCACCTGCTCAGGCGGTATGCCGTAGACCTCCTCAGCGAACGCCCGCATAAAGGCCACCTCGCCACCTGAAACAATGTAGGTTTTGAAGCCATTGGCGCGCAGGTACTCAAGTAATTCCAACATCGGCGCAAACACCATTTCGGTGTAGGGCTTCTTGGTTTTGGGATGCATGCTACTGGCAAGCCAGCGACGCGCTTGCGCAATGAATGCCTCGGTGCTGACACCGGAATGAGTCGCTGCGACGATCTTCAGCATGCCATCCATACCGCTGGCCGCCAGGGCTTTCTGGTCGCCCTCCAGCACAGCCTTGAACGGTTGCTGGGTTTTCCACTCGGGGTGTTGCGGAGCCAAACGTTTGACTTCGTCGAGGGAAAAAAGCAGCTCAAAATACATGGGCTGCTCGCTCCACAAGGTGCCGTCATTGTCGAACACCGCAATGCGTTCGGCGGGTGCGACGTAGTCTTTGCCGCCCTCCTGGGTGACGGCACCGACAAACGCTTCGATGGCCTGCCGCGAGGCGCCGTTGTACCACGACGGAAGTGGGTCGGCGGCCATTGCCAGCAGCGGCAGCAGCAACAGCAGGCTGTAGAGCCAGCGCAAACGCAGTAACTGAGGCATAGTGCGTCCTTGAAAAGTCACCTTGGGCCTGACCCATGAACGTCAGGGATTCAGCGGTTTCAATCCATGTGGCAATTGAGCATCTGTACAGTTCGTTAACTGCTGACGCGATTTCGTCAGTGTTTCGAGCAGGTCTGCTGGTGTTTCATCACGTGAGCCGCCTGGGCCGAAGCGAATTTTCAGCAAGTCTAGTGAACGTTTAGCATTTGGGTCAGACAATTCTTCAGTAAATGCCGACAGCGTCCGCTTTCCACTGCTACGCCGCACCCATAAATACAGGGCGCTCAATTGCAATGGCCGCTCGTTCACCTGCTGGCGCAGCAACTGCCAGGCATAATCCGCCGAGGCCAGCCAAGCGTTGCGACGGCGTTGCCGCCAAGCGTGGTACCCGGTCAACGCGGCCCGCCCCCAAGGCCGGGCAAAATAGATCAGGCCGCCGCCCACCAACAGCAACACCCCCAGCAGCACCCCATGCCCGGACAACCGCACATGCGCCTGGCGGCCTAGCGCACGTAAGTCGTCGTTGAGGGAAAACGGTGCCTGATAGCTGCCCTTGGCGGCTTCAAAGCTCACAGCGTCCAGGGTCGCCGTTTGCAATTGCCCGCTACTGGCGTCCCACCAGGTGAAGGCAATAGGCGGCAGGCTGAGCTTGCCTTGCTGGCCGATCACATAGGTCACGCTGTCTTCGCGCTTGCCACCGGACACGCCGCCACGGCCATCGCTCAAGGCGTTGACGCTGGGGGTCTGCACATAGCGCTTCAAACCCGGCACCTGGGCAAATGTCGGCGGCGGGATCAGCATGGCCTGGGCGCCTTGCGCCTCGATCACTACTTGCCGGGTCACACTGTCGCCCACACGCAAGGGGTCGTGCGAGCGTTGCACCGACTGGCGGATGCTCAAGGCATTGGCCACAAGGTGCTGTTGCTTACCAGCGCCGGTTTGCGCTTTGGCGACAAAACTCAGCGGCTGGCTGTTGACCGTGACCAAACCATCGCCCTGCCCCGGCCGCACCTGAAAGGCCAGCGCCGGGATGCTGAAGGACTGCGCGGCCTGCGGCGTAATCTGGTAGGTGTAGCGCAAGCCGAAGAAGGCCTTGCCATCGTGCTGTTGGTTCAGGTGCTCGGCTTCGCCGCCTGGGGGCGTGACCAGGGCACCGGGCAATTCAAGCTTGGGCAGGATGGGAGCTGCGGTGAACCAGGTGTCGACCAGCAGGTCGACTTGCAGACTGAGCGTACCACCGACCATGACCTCGGCCTGCGGCACCAGGCGGCTTTGCACCCGCACCTCAGGCTCTGCGCTGGCAAGCAGCGGTACACACACCAGCAAGATCAACAGCAACCTCCTCATGGCTTGCTCTCCAACGGCTGGCGTGCCGCGTTCTGCAGCGTGAACTTGCGCTTGAGAAACTGCGCCGGTGAAGTCGTCAGGTTGTTCAACCATTGTTCATCAGAGGCCGCCTGCGCGGTGCTCACCTGCTTTTGCTGCCCTGCGCTGGGCGTCTGATCTTCCACCACTTTGTCGGCTTGCAAATCCGGTGTGCCGGCTTCTTGCTGGTCCTCGTAGTCCTTCAGCAGTGCCTGAGCCAAGGCCAGGTTGGCTTTGGCCTGGGGGAAGTCCGGTTGTTTGGCCAGTGCTTGTTGGTAGGCGCTGATGGCCTGGGGAAACTTGAACAAGTGCACATAGATATTGCCCAAGTAGAAATGGGCTGTTGCACGGTCAAGTCCGGCAAAGTTCGCCAGTGCTGCCGGGTAGTCGGCAGCGTTGTAGGCCGCCACCCCTTTCCAGTAGCGATCGCTGAAATGCTCGGCGGCCTGCGGAAACTGTCGGTGCTCAAAGGCCCAGCGGCCTTGTTGGTCAGGGGTCAGGAAGGCATCGGCCAGTGCCCCGGCGCGCGCGGGCTCAACCACTGCACCAACCATCAACAACGCCAGCACGCCTAGCCAGTTCACCCGCCAGCCGCGCCGCACACAGCAGAGGGCAACCAACGCCAACGGCCAGCACAGCCAATAGCCAGCGTCTTTCCAGTGCACCTGTTGTTGATCGCCCTGAACCGCTTGAAAATGCTGTTGCGCATGCAGGGTGACCCAGTCGAGGTCATCATCGTTGAGGGTCAGGCTGCCTAGCGGAGCGTTGGCCGCTTGTGCCAGTTGCTTCAGTGCCTGGGTGTCGAAGGTGGCTTGCACCGGCTGGCCATCTTCGGTAATGCGCGGGCGCCCCTTGGCATCGAGCACCACGCCGCTGTCCTGGCTGCCGACCGCCAGCACCAACACTTGCAGGTCACTACCCGTCAACAGCTTGGGGATATCCGGCAATTGCCCGGGCGCACCACCATCGGTGACCAACAACAGCGTGCCGGGCATCTTTTCGGCGTCCAGTAGCTTGCGCGCCTGTTCGATCACGCCGATGACATCTTTGCCCGACTGGCTGATCAGGTCGGTGCTCAGCGCCTGCAGGAAGGTATCGAGCAGTGCCGGGTCTTCGGTAGCCGGCAATACCAGGTGTGCCGTGCCGGCATAAGCGATCAATGCGGTGCGGGCCCCGGCACGGCGCTGGATCAAGTCATGCAGCATGTGCTTGGCAGCGAGCAGGCGCGAAGGTGGCACGTCGTTGGCGTCCATTGACGGCGACAGGTCGACGGCCAGTATCAGCGGCGCGCGGTTGTCGAGAAAATCCGGCGTGTCCTGTGTCCAGGTTGGGCCGGCGGCGGCCACGGCGCCCAGCCCCAGCAACACCGCCAGCAGGTGCACAGGCTGCACACGTGGCTGGTGCTCGGGGATGATCAGCAGCGCCTCCACCAGGTGTGGGGCAATCAGCCCCCGCAACTGGCGGCGCAGGTCGTGGCGACGCATCCAGCCCCAGGGCAGCACAATTGCCGGCACAATCAGCAACAGCCACAGCGGGCGCAAAAAGTGGAAGGCGCTAAGGTCGATATCCATCTCAGCCTCCCGCCCCTGTTGTGGGTGCCTCACGCTGCAGCAGCCAGGCCGACAGTGCCGCGACGCCATGGCTGACCAGCAGCAACAGCAGCGCCGCGCCCAAGGGCAGCCAGAACAGGTCGCGCTTGGGTTGGTGGCTCAAGGTCTTCACCTGATGTGGGGTGATCTGATCCAGCGTCGTATAGACCGCCTGCAAGGCCTGCCGATCATCTGCGCGAAAGAAGCGCCCACCAGTGCTGCTGGCGATGTGTTGCAGGGTTGCCAGGTCAACCTTGGCTTCGCCGCTGGCCTGGGGATCACCGATGCCGATGGTGTGCACTTTAATGCCGCGCTGCCTGGCCAATTGCGCGGCATGGTCAGGGGTAATGGCACTGCCGGTGTCGTTGCCGTCGGTCAACAGAATCAGCACTTTTTCCTGCTCGCCGGCTTTCTCGAACAGTTTGATGCTCAGCCCGATCGCATCCCCCAGCGCCGTATTCGGCCCGGCCATGCCGATACCGACTTCATCGAGCAGCATCGCAAGGCTGGCATGATCCAGAGTAAACGGAGCCTGCGGATAGGCACCGGTGCCAAACACGATCAAACCAATGCGGTCATCCTTGCGCTGTGCGATAAAGTCGCGCACCACCCCTTTTACCGCAGTCAAACGATCGGTCCGGGCGCCACTGGCGTCGGTGTAATCCTGGGTTTGCATGGACTGGGAGATATCAATGGCCAGCATCATGTCGCGGATGGGCTGCTGGTGCTCAATGGCTTGCTCGACCCACACCGGGCGCGCGCAAGCTGCGACAATCAGCGTCCAGACCAGCAGGTTCAGCAGCAGCTGCCAACGCCCGCCGCTGGCCACTGCGGTGCCCGGCTGCGGACTAACGGCGCGGTTCATGGCGGCAAAGAATGGCACCCGCACTGAGCTGCGTGTCAGCTGATAGACGCCCAGGTAACGGTAGGCCAGCCAGGGTAATGGCAGCAGCAACAGCACCCAGAGGTAGTCAAACTGCCACATGATGGGTCTCGATCCAGGTTCGGCTGGCGGCAAACAGCGCCTGCACTTCGTGTGGCTCGATACTCAAGAGCTCTGCATCCGGCGCATAGGCCAAGGTGAACAGTCGCGCTGCGAATTGCTCAGGCAGCGGTTGCCGTGCATGCGTGGTGAGAAATCCTTGCCACTGCGCACCGCTGAGCGCAGCAACCGCCTGGGCATTTGCCGCCGACAAGGCAACGCGTTTGAGCAGAACGGGCAGTTCGCGCAAGCTCTGCAAGCGTTGAGTCACATCAGTCAGATCAGCCGCCAGGCCATCGAGCACCATCAGCGCTTGCCGTCGGTAGCGGTTGCGTTGCCAGCGCTGCCATCGGCGCAGCGCCCACCATGCAAAACAGCACACTGCGATTAACAACAGCACCAGCCATCCCCAGGTCTGCGGTAGGTAGCTGAACGGTGGCGTCGGCAAGGGTAACTCCTGCAACTGATCGACACTCGGCAGCACTGGCGTGGTCATCGCATGATCCCCGACAGCCGCCCCAGCTCCCGTCGCACTTGCATCAGCGGGTCTTCGCCGGTGCTGATCATCATCACCGGCACCTGACTACGTTGCAGCAGCTCGGCGACCTGTTGCAGCCGGCCGGACAGAAACTCCGTCATCGGCCGGTGTACCTGGCGGCGTCCGATCTCCAGCTCAACCTGCAGCTGACCCTGGGTGACCGTCACCCGTCCCTGCTGTGGCAGCGCCAGGGCCAACGGGTCATACACCTGCATGGCGATCACATCGTTGTGCGCACTCAGCTGACGCAGCAATTGCAAGGTGTGCTGCGAAGCACCCGAAAAGTCACTGATGATGCACACCAGGCTGTCATGCCCGGCATTGGCAATGCAGTTACGCAACACCTGATCCAACTGGTTGGCATCTTCGTGGTCCGGGCTCGTGGCCGAGAGTGCGTGGTTGCTGCGTATCACCGCAGCACACAACGTTTCGACCCGCGCCCGGCTGCGCAACGGTCGCACGTACTGCACCTGATGATCGTCAAACACCAGCCCGCCGACACGGTCACCGGCGTGCAGGGCAATCCATGCAGACAATGCCGCAAGCTCGGCAGCCGTGACCGACTTGAAACTGCGCTTCGAGCCGAAAAACATGTTCATGCGTTGATCGACCACCAGCAGCGTCGGGCGGTCGCGCTCTTCGGTAAACGTGCGCACGAAGGGCTTGCCGAAGCGTAACGAGGCGCGCCAGTCCAGGTGGCGCAAATCATCGCCCGGGATGTAGCGGCGCAATTCATCGAAGCTCAGGCCCCGGCCACGCAGGCGTGAAGCATGGTTGCCGGAGAGGATGCTGGCCAACGGTTGGCGCGCCAGAAAGCTCAGGCCCCGCACCCGATGCTCCAGTGCCATGAGTTGGCCCAGTGACGCATAGACCAGGCCATCGGCCTGGGCTGAACCTGAATGCGCGGCGGCCATGAGTCAGGCCGGGATCGCGACGCGATCAAGCAGCCGATCGATGACCTGATCGGCGCTGACGCCCTCGGCGACCGCGTCATAGGTCAGTTGCAAACGATGGCGCAGCACCGGATGCACCACCGCACGCACATCGTCCGGGGACACAAAGTCGTTGCCCGACAACCAGGCATGCGCCCGTGATACCCGATCCAGGCTGATGCCGCCGCGCGGGCTGGCGCCAATCTTGATCCAGCGCGCCAGGTCATCGTCGTAGCCCTGCGGCTTGCGTGTGGCGTTGATCAGGTCAATCACATAGCGGTCAATGGCCTCGGCCACATGCACGCCTGCCACTTCGCTACGCGCGGCGAACACCACGTCTTGCGACAAACGCTGCACAGCGGATGCAGCCTTGCCTGCCTGCTGATCTTCACCACGCACCAGGCGCAACACCAGGGTTTCGTCTTCGACCTTGGGGTAGTCCAGTTGCAGTTTCATCAGGAAGCGGTCCATCTGTGCTTCCGGCAACGGGTAGGTGCCTTCTTGCTCAATGGGGTTTTGTGTAGCCAGCACCATGAACAGCCCGGACATCGGATAACTCTGCCCGGCCACGGTGATCTGCCGTTCCTCCATGGCTTCCAGCAAGGCCGCCTGGACCTTGGCCGGTGCACGGTTGATCTCGTCAGCGAGAATGACATTGCCGAACAGCGGCCCGGGCTGGAACTTGATCTGGTTGCCTTCAGCGGTTTGCTGGAGAATTTCGCCACCGGTGATATCGGAAGGCAGCAAGTCCGGGGTGAACTGGATGCGCCGCATTGTGGCATCCAGGTGAGTGGCCAGGGCTTTGACCGTGCGGGTCTTGGCCAGCCCTGGCAGGCTCTCCAGCAGCACATGACCATTGGCCAACAGCCCAAGCAGCACATGGCGAATGGTGTCTGCCTGCCCCAGTACCTGTTGCGCCACACTGGCTTCCAGCGCTGATACCTGCTCGTGAATGGTCACTGCTGTATTCCCTGACAAGGTGGCAATGGAATGAATCCTAGCAGCAGATGGGCTGCTCACAAGCCACCCCGGATTGGGGAGTAGGCACTCACGGTTTCTGCCAGTACGGCTCGATACGCTGTAGCCGTGGATCGTCAGGGGCCACCTGGCGCATACGTTTGACGTATTCAAAGGCCTCGCTGCGCTCTCCGGCCAAGGCATGCAGATAGATCAGCGAATACAGCAAATCGGCGTCGTCCGGTGATTGCTGCAGCCCACTGCGCAAGGCACTGATCGCCTCATCACGGCGATTCAGACGCGACAACAGCAAGCCCTGGTTGTAGCGAATCCTGGCGTTGCCGGGCAGTGCCAGCGCGGCCGTTTGCATCCACTCCAGCGCCTGCTCGGCCTTGCCCTGCTCCACCAGCAACAAGGCCAGCATATAGGCGAGGTTGCCGTGGTCTGGGGCTGGCATCTTGTCCAGGGCCAGGCCTTCGCGCAGCACCTGTTCGGCATCCTCCAGACGTTGCGAGGTACTGAGCATGGTCACCAGGTTGACCCGTGCAGGAACAAAGTACGGGTCAAGCTTCAACGCCTGGCGATATTCATCCATCGCTTCGCCGTCGCGGCCCTGGCGGCTCAGCAGAACAGCGAGGTTCAAGCGACCACCAGGCAGATCGGCGTTGCCACGCAAGCGCTGCTCGTAATCTGCCAACAAGGTTTTGAATGTCTCGCGCGAGGCGGCCGGCAACTGTTCGCTCGGCACATCAGCCAACGCCCTGACGGCTTCATCGCGCACAGCCAAGGTCGGGTCCTGGAGCAACGGCAGCAACGGCTGTACACGTTGCGCCGGTGGAACGCTGGCAAAGCCAGACACCGCATAGGCCCTGACCAGGGCGTTGCTGTCCTCCAGTGCCCAGCCCAGGCTGATGCTTGAACGCGGCCCGAGGTCGGCCAACTGCTCTGCAGCAGTGGCCCGGACAATTGCCGGTTTGCCCTTGTCTGCCAGCACGGTATTGAGCGCGTTGAAGGTGTTGCCGTCACCGCTGCGGGCGCTATGGAAGTTCTCACCATAATGGGGTGGGCGCTGCGGTTGCCCGAACCAGCCTTCGATGGCCTTGGCAGCCCATTGCGGCTTCTGGTCCTGATGGCAGGCAGTGCAGGCGTCCGGGCTACCGTCTTTACTGGCCAGATCCGGGCGCGGAATGCGCAAACTGTGATCGCGTCGCGGGTCCACCACCATGTAGGTTTTGGTCGGCATGTGGCAACTGACGCATTGTGCTCCCGGTGAACCTGCCGGGTGATGATGGTGCGCTTCGCTGTCGTAATCCTTGGCCTGCAGGCTGGGGAAGCGGGCTTTCGGGGGTTGGCTGTTATGGCATTGCAGGCACAGCCCGTTACCTTCGATCTTCACCTTGCTGGTGTGCGGGTTGTGACAGTCGGTGCAGCCGACACCTGCTGCGTACATCTTGCTTTGGGTGAACGAGCCGTATTCGTAGACTTCGCCGTCGATCTGGCCATCGGCATGGTAGAGGCCAGTACGCAAGGTCGCGGGCAGGCTCTGATCCAGCTGAGGATGACCCGGTAGTTGCCCGACCCCGAGGGTTTGCCTGCGACTGTGACAAAACGCACACTGCTCGACCAGGCCCTGGCTTCCTAACGCCTTGTAGTCTACCTGCAGGCCAATTTCCTTGGCCGAAGCATAGGTTTTCTCTGCTGTCTTGGCTGTCTTCGCCCAGTCCACATGAGCTTGCCCCGGGCCATGGCAACTTTGGCAACCGACGTTCTTTTCCTGCCAGGTCGAGGCAAAGCTGTCGTCACGGTCGTTGTAGTTTTTCATCAACCGCGTGGAATGGCAGTCGGCGCACATGCCGTTCCAGTTCTGATAGCGACCGGTCCAGTGCAATGGATCGTTAGGTGCGAAGCGCTGGCCGGGGTACAGCGAGAACCAGCGCTGCCCGCCCTCGCCTTTGGCGCGGCTGTCCCAGGCAATGGTCAGCGCCTGCAGGCGACCACGGGGCAAGGCCACCAGGTACTGTTGCAGCGGGTAATGGCCAAAGGTGTAGAGAATCTGGAAGTCCTCAGGCTTGCCCTGCTCGCCTTCGGTGTTGACGAAAAACTGTTTGCCCTTGCGATAGAAGTGCGCTTTGACACCCGCTTCGTCAAAGCGGGCATTGTTGAAGTTACCCAGCACGTTGGTGCTGGTGGCATCACGCATGGCCCAGCCGTGATCAGAGTCCTGCCACTGTTTGGCTTGTTCGGTGTGACAGCCCAGACAGCTCTCTGTGGCGACATAACCTTGCGCCGAGCTGGCCTGCCCGGGCAACTGCGCGACGGTCTCGCTACTGGCCCAGGCGGGCCACACGCACACCCACAACAGCAGCGCTGCGCTTGACCTTAACCTGTGCCAAAAACGGGACAGCTGACGTTGCTCGGGCCTCTCGTGCCTCATTACATGCTCCACGGTTATCAGGGCCCTTTTCCGGGCTTTCTTATTCGGCTTGCAATGATGGCCGTGGGACCAAGGTTAGTGCATCTTTGTATCAAGACTCTAGTGTCAATTCGGAATAGTTCTAACAGATCGCGCCTGTTTATTCGGCGTGCCCGGTGTTCAGCTTTTGCACCAACGCCTTGGCCAGCAAGCGGTCAGAGAATGGATTCTGGCCAGTGATCAGCTCGCGGTCGACCACCACATTCGGCGCCCAGGCTTGGGCATAGCTCATCGCGCCCCCCGCACCGGCCATAGCGTTGGCCGGGTAGTACAGGATTCGGTCGCCGTTGAGCGACTGTTCAAACACCTGCTCTTCCGGGTCGGCGAAAATGGTCATGCGGTACCCCTGGTAGATCCAGTTCGACGCCGCTGGCGTTTCACCACGGCGCAGCGCCGTTTGATAGCTGACGGGGTCGTCCTGGGCCGACAGTAATGCAATCGGACCATGACAGATGGCCGCAGTCGGCTTGCCTGCCTGATGGAAGTGACGCAGCAGTGCGCCAACCTGCGGGTTGTTGGCCAGGTCGATCAGCGGCGCATGCCCGCCCGGGATCAACAGCCCGGCATAGCGGTCCAGATCACTGTCCAGCACTTCACTGAGCGACAGGCTGTCGTTGATACCTGGCAGGCCTTCGACCAGGGTACGGATGCGCTGCATTTCTGCGGCATCACCGGCGAAGTACATCGGGTCGATGGAGCGCTGATCAACACTCGGCTTGTTGCCTTTGGGGGTGACCAGCACCAGCGAGTAACCGGCCTTGAGCAACTGGTCAGCGGGTACACCGAACTCATTGAGGTAGAAGCCGGTGGGGTATTGCTTGCCGTCTTTGAGGGGCAGTTGCTGCTCGCTGGACAATAAGACCAGCACCTCGCCTTTGCTGGCAGCCGGTGCAGTACCGGCCAGCAGCGAGGACGCCAGCGCGAGTGCCAGGGTAAAGGTTTTGCGCATGGTCATACTCCCGATCCATTCAGCGGTGCCAGTTCCAGTGGCCGACTCAAGCGCACCTCGACCGGCGCTGCCACCCAGTTGGCGGTGGCCGCACGATAGGCTTGGTAATGCGCGCTGCTACGGTGCGCCTGGACGGCAGCCTCGTCGCTGTAAAGCTCAAACAAATCGAAGGCCAGTACCTCGCCCTCACGGCAGAACAGGTCGTAGCGCAGGTTGCCGGGCTCGTTGCGCGAGTGCTCCACCATTACCCGTAACGCCTGTTCAACGGCATCACGGTGTTCGGGCTTGGGGCTGATCGTGGCAAAGATGGCGATGGTCATGGTTGCTCCTAGTAGGTCAGGGGTTTGAGTAGCCAGCATCGTAACCAAGGCACTAAGATTCGAAAATTCGAAAGGTTTTATTTCTGGCATTCAAAATATGAATATCATCCACAAGGACCTGAACTTGCTTCTGGTGTTTCATGTGCTCTACCAAGAGCGCAATGCCTCGGTGGCGGCCGCGCGCATTGCCCTGAGCCAGCCGGCGTTGAGTCACAAGCTGAACAAACTGCGCCAGCAGTTCGCCGACCCGCTGTTTGTCCGCGCGCCCCGAGGCCTTGCACCAACACCCCGGGCCCATGAACTGGCGCCCCATGTGCAACGCCTGGTGGGTGAACTGGAGGCCTTCTACGACCTCAGTGATGGCCAGGACTTTCTCCAGCGGGCCGAGCGTATCCACCTCTACAGCACCGACTACATTGAACAGACGCTGCTGCCCCATTTACTGCCGGTACTGCGTAGCCAGGCGCCCAATCTGCTGCTGATCACTCACAACACCCGTGGCCAGTTGCCGCGCAACGAACTGGAAAAAGGCACTTGCGACCTGGCGATTGCCGGCTTTTATACGGATTTGCCCGACACCTTCCACCAGCAGCGCCTGCTCAGCGAAGACTTCGTGGTACTCGCCTCACGCAGCAATACACGGCTGGCCGAAGGGCTGGACCTGGATGCCTTCCTTGCCTGCGAGCACCTGCTCACCACCCTCACCGGCGACCTCAACGGCCGGGTGGACCAGGCGTTGCAAGCGCAGGGCCTCAAGCGCCGGATCGCCGCCGGGCTTGCCAGTTTTGTAGCCCCCACACGGCTGATTCGCGGCACCGACATGCTGCTCACCTGCTTGCGCTCACTGGCCCAGGAAGCCGTTGAACGCGATGGCGACCTGTGCATCCTCCCCCTGCCGCTGTCTTTGCCCCGGGTCGAGGTGATGCAGATCTGGCATGCACGCACCGACGCCGACCCGTTGCGACGCTGGTTTCGCCAGCAAGTGCAGGCAGTGGCGGCGGCACTTGAAGTACCGCAGTAAAAGGCAGCAGTGGACGACGAAAGTGCGATGCGCTATGTTTTCCAGCAACTTTCGGAAGATAGATATCTCGACAGTTAAGAGTACTTTTAAAACTTGTAAGACCCTTCTTACATATTTATCAATACTCACACACTTCATCAGTGCGTCAACAAGGATGTGAAGCGCCTGGGCAAGCGCCGGCCAGCTGTGCCGGTGCAACACTCACATGACATAAGGACCGTGCGCCATGTCTCAGCATGATTTCCAACTGACCTATTCCATTCCCGAAACACTTGATGGCAGCTCTGCAACAGCGCGCGATAAAATGCGCGAATATCACGGGTGGGACACCGTGGTTAATATTGACACGACCCTGACCGGTCAACTTCCGTTGCAAGGCATTATTATTGAAAAGCGCAAACAGGCCGAGCGAGAAGTCAAGAAGATCATTAAGGACTTGCTCGAACAAAGCCGCAAAAACAATGCCCTGACCCTACACGCCAGTTTGATGGTGTGCGGACTGGGCGAACACATCCGCTTCGACGTCAGCGCCTAACACCCAGTGCAACTGTCTTCCACAGGTTGAGAGTCTGTGCAGTCCTGGTGGGAGCGGGCTTGCCCCGCGATAGCGATCTGTAAGTGACATCGCATCGCGGGGCAAGCCCGCTCCTACCGTAGAGGGTTAACCAATGATCAGGCCACACACCGCCAGCAGGACCTGGGCGAACACATCCGCTTCGACATCAGCGCCTAACAACCAGTGGAACTGTCTTCCACAGGTTGAGAGCCTGTGCAGTCCCGGTGGGAGCGGGCTTGCCCCGCGATAGCGATCTGTAAGTGACATCGCATCGCGGGGCAAGCCCGCTCCTACCGTAGAGGGTTAACCAATGATCAGGCCACACACCGCCAGCAGGACCTGGGCGAACACATCCGCTTCGACATCAGCGCCTAACACCCAGTGGAACTGTCTCCCACAGATTGAGAGTCTGTGCAGTCCTGGTGGGAGCGGGCTTGCCCCGCGATAGCGATCTGTAAGTGACATCGCATCGCGGGGCAAGCCCGCTCCTACCGTAGAGGGTTAACCAATGATCAGGCCACACACCGCCAGCAGGACCTGGGCGAACACATCCGCTTCGACATCAGCGCCTAACACCCAGTGGAACTGTCTCCCACAGGTTGAGAGCCTGTGCAGTCCCAGTGGGAGCGGGCTTGCCCCGCGATAGCGACCTGTAAGTGACATCGCATCGCGGGGCAAGCCCGCTCCTACCGTAGAGGGTTAACCAATGATCAGGCCACACACCGCCAGCAGGACCTGGGCGAACACATCCGCTTCGACATCAGCGCCTAACACCCAGTGGAACTGTCTCCCACAGATTGAGAGCCTGTGCAGTCCCAGTGGGAGCGGGCTTGCCCCGCGATAGCGATCTGTAAGTGACATCGCATCGCGGGGCAAGCCCGCTCCTACCGTAGAGGGTTAACCAATGATCAGGCCACACACCGCCAGCAGGACCTGGGCGAACACATCCGCTTCGGCGCCAGCGCCTAACACCTAGTGGAACTGCCTTCCACAGATTGAGAGCCTGTGCAGTTCTGGTGGGAGCGGGCTTGCCCCGCGATAGCGATCATAGGAGGTTAGCTGGCGATGTAGACGATGATCGGGCCACACACCGCCAGCAGTACGTTGGAAATGGCGTAACACACGGTAAAGCCGATCACCGGGGTATTGCTCCCGGATTGTTCGATGATTTTGTTCATCGACGCCGCTTCCGTCTGCGCCCCGGCCAGGGCGCCGAACAGCACCATGGGGTGCAGCCGCAGTACATAGCGCCCGAAGTACAGCGACACCAAGGGTGGCAACAAGGTAACCACCACTCCCGATATCAGCAGTGCCACTCCTTGGCTTTGCATCGCAGCAATCGCTGCCGGCCCCGCCAACAGCCCCACCACTGCACCGAAAGCGGTCAGCCCGAACTCCGAGAATGCCCACTGCGCCGCCGGTGGCAAGGCGCCAAACTCCGGGTGACGGGAGTTGTACCAGCCGATCAGTAGCGCAACCAGCAGTACGCCACCACCAACGCCGAGCTCCACAGGAATCATCCCGATGTGCGTAGACAGCATGCCCAACAGCGCCCCCAGCACCATACCCAAGCTGTGCACGGCAATATCGCTTTTGTGATTGCGCTCGCGAATCCGCCCCAACTGCTGCGCCAGCGCCTCGATACTGGCGGTGCGCCCGGTGAGGGAAATGACATCTCCTTTGCGCAGTATCGTATGAGGCAGCAACGGTAACGCCAGGCCTTGCCGGGTGATGGTATTGATGAAGCAGCCCATCCGTTGCGTACCCACCAAGGCCCGTTTGATGTCATGGATCGTCTTGCCGGCCAGTGCATCACGGGTCAGTACCACTTCGACAGAACGGGTAGGAAACGACAACGACTCGGGATGATCGATCTCCGGGCCAAGCCATTGCACCAACGAGCCGATGTCTTCACGCAGGGCATACACCCCGACAATATCGTTTTGGTGCAACACCAGTTCAAGGTTGCGCTCTAGGACCTGACCCTCACGCACCACGCGCTCGATGCTGATATTGCTGTGTTGTTGCTCGAACTGGGCAATCGACAGACCGTCTGCACGCGCCCCCACACGATGGGCGCGGACCACGATACGGGTGTAGGGAACACTGATGATGTCTTCAGTACTGGCAATCCCCAACTCCAGCTCCAGCTCGCGGGCCGCACTGCGTAAATCCACACCCAACAGTTTCGGGGCGATGGTGCCGACGAACACCACCAGGCCAATGGTGCCGAACACATAGGTGATGGCGTAGGCAACTGCCATGTGGCTGTACAACTGGTTCTTGGCGGCCTCATCCAGGCTCAACTGGGCGATGGCACTACTGGCGGTCCCCATGATCGCCGTGTCGGTCAGGGCTCCTGCGCCAAGGCCTGCAGTAAACCCTGCATCGAAATGGTAAATCGCATTCATCAGCAAGATAGCGCCCAACGCGGTGGCACACAGCACCACGGAGAACAACACCAGTTTCAGGCTGCTGCGGTTCAGGCAGCTGAAAAATTCCGGGCCGCTCTTGAAGCCCACGGCATAGATGAACAACACAAAAAACACCGATTTCAGCGCGTGCGGTACTTCAAGGCCGACCTGACCAATGATCAAGCCCATCAACAGAGCCCCGGCCACCGACCCTAAATGGAAGCTGCCGAGCTGGATGCGGCCGATCAATACCCCCGAAGCGATGGCCAGAAACACGGCGATCTCGGGGTTGCTGCGCAAGGCATGCAGGACGAAGTCGATCATGGTTGCGGTCCTGTGTCGCCGGGCGCCTGTGCGGGGGCGGTGAACCAGCGGTCTTTGGGCACTCGCTTTTCTTGTTCCGGATCACCCAGGTAGTGCGGCGACATGATTTGCACATCGTACTCGTTGAACACATCCTGAATGTTGGCATGCAGCATGGTCAGCAATTCGGCACGCGGCCGTGGCTCACTGGGCACGGCTTGGGCCACCAGGCGATACTCGGGGTAGAAATCTGACAGCGCGGTCTGGAACACCTGCGGTCTCGGTGTCTGGAGGATCCCCGGCGTACGTTGTGCTGCCTCCAGCAACATCGCTTCGACCTGACGCCACGGCGTGTCGTAGCCAATAGTGACCACGGTGTCCACCACATACCCGGCGCCTTGCACCACTCGCGAGTAGTTCTTGGTCACCGCCCCGGTGATCATCGAATTGGGAATGGTCAGCACCTCGCCCAAGCCGGTGCGGATACTGGTGGTAAACATGCCCAGCTCCGTTACCGTGCCCTCGTGTTCACCAATGCGGACAAACTCGCCGGGGCGCAAGGTGCGAGTGTAGGTCAGGATCAAACCGGCTGCTGCCTGCCCGACCACACTGGATGCACCCAGCGAAATCATCAAGCCAATCAACACCGACAGACCTTTGAAAGCTTCTGTCCCGGCGCCTGGCAGATAGGGATAGGCCATCGCCAGGGCAAACAGCCAGATCGCCAGCGACGTCAGGCGCGTGGTTGGTTGCAGGGTTTCACTGTTC
Organism: Pseudomonas sp. H9; assembly: GCF_004353925.1. Classification (GTDB taxonomy): domain Bacteria; phylum Pseudomonadota; class Gammaproteobacteria; order Pseudomonadales; family Pseudomonadaceae; genus Aquipseudomonas. The sequence goes on from NZ_SMOK01000010.1 coordinate 26,628, forward strand.
AGCCAACTGATGGTCCCTGGCTTGGACAGGCGCTCGAGCACACGCTTGGTAAATGCACTGATGCCCCGGGCGATGAAGAAGATCATCAGCGCGATGATCAACCCCGGAATCGCACTGACGATCGCATCCAGCACATAGCGCAGCAAGTTGAGCAGATAGTGGTCGAGGCTTTCCCCCCAGGGCCGGGTGTAGGGAAAACGCTGCAGCACAAAGGTCAGCCACTCGTAAGTGAGCAGCAGCACGACAATCCAATAGAGCAAGTCCAGCAGACGCCGGATCAGCGGAAACAGGTTGCTGGTATCGAGCAGCGACGTGTCCCCCACTTTCAGCACACCGTGGTGTCGGCGTATGCGTTGGGGCAACTGCGCCAGCAGCTTACGCCGAATAAACCCGCTCAGGCGCACCAGCCCAATAAACAGCAAGGTCGCCACAACACTCAGGCCACCTGCGGTTAATAGAAAGCGCACACTGCGGGCTTGCTGCGACTCTTTCACCACCTGTTCAAGCCGTTTCGCAGCTTGTGCCGCCGTGTCGGCTACCGAGGTCTCCGGATTGGCGTCTTTGGGGGCGACGATGAACGCGCGGCGCTCGCCCAACAGCACCATGTAACTGTCCTGAATGGTGTCCAGACGCACGTTGGGTTCTTCGGTCCCGCTGAGCACTTCGTTGATCACGCTCTGCGCACGCTGGGCACGTGCCTCAGGCGTTTCGCCGAGCAGGCTGGCGTGAAAGGTAAATATGACGCGGTTGGCAATTTTCAGCTCAGCAGCTGCAGCCGCTTCCGGGCTCGCCTCTTGTGCCGCGTGAACAGTGGAAAAAGACACTATCCACAACAGGAACAACGCGCACACAGACCACCGTTTTCCCCACTCCCCCATGGCACTTGCTCCAGCCAGATATCCTTGTCAGGGCGCAAGCGTCGCTGGTTGCACAAACGTGACCGTTGAGCGCATCGCACCGCCCCGCAGCAGTTGATCTGCAACAGGCAAGCTGAGAATAGTCGCGGTTGCCGGCTTGTTCCTGTAGTTGCCAAGCGCTATAAGGAAACACTTCATCAGAATTTTCCTACAGGGTAAAAAAAACAGACTAGCCTCTTTCTATCATCCAATGCTGTGAACCCCTCAAGGACAGGTATCAGGGGCAGGCATTGGTGTGAACAACTCAATGACGGTTCGCCCTTACCCAGGGCTCAAAGTGATGATGTGGACATGACGACCCAGACCCGCTCCGCCATACCTCATGCCTTCAAACCTCAACGCCAGGCCCTGGCGCTGGAGCCGCGCATCCTGTTTGACGGCGCTGCCGCAGCCGCCGCCGACCAGCAACATCAGGACAACGGCGGCGACAAAGCCGATGCCGGCGCTGCGCATGCCACGCCGTCCGATGCGCGCAGCGAACCGGGCCAGCAACCCTCCGCCGCACGCCACCTGCTGGTGCTCGATAGCCGTATCGAAGGCCGTCAGCAGCTGACTGCCAATCTGCCCGACAACGTCGAGGTGTTGGTGGTGGACGCCAAACAGGACGGTCTGGCGGCAATCTCCACCGCACTGGCCCAGCTCGGCCAGGTCGACTCGATCCAGATCCTCTCCCACGGTGCTTCCGGCGAATTCACGATCGGTAAAACCACCCTCACCGCAGACACCGTCGGCAAGTTCTCCCAGACCCTGAGCCAATGGGGCCAGAACCTGAGCGAAGGCGCCGACATCCAGTTGTACGGCTGTAAAGTCGGTGAAGGCAGCGAGGGGCGTACGCTTGTAGATGAACTGTCGCGCTGGACCGGCGCCGATGTCGGTGCCTCCAACGACAATACCGGCAGTGCCAAGGCCGGTGGCGACTGGGCCCTGGAGGTCACTCGCGGCGCAATCGACAAGCCCATTGCGCTGTCCGCCGCCGCCATGGCCGGCTACGATCGTCTGCTGGCTGCCGGCCCCAGTACCGACTTGTCTGGCGGTGCCGATGTGCTACTGGGTAGCACCTTCAATTTCACCGTCACCTTTACCAACAGCACCAGTGACACCGGCTATGCCCCGTTCGTCGACCTGTTCTTCCCGGCCACCGGCAAAGACGGCGCCGGTTCCCAGATCGACGATGGCATCACCTTTGTTTCTGCTACCTACCTGGGCCAAGCACTCACCTCCCATGTCGTGACCTTCGACGCCAACGGCCGAGCCAACCATCCGTTGGCGGTAGGCGTTGATGGTAAGCCGCTGGTGATCAATGCCGCCGATTTCGGCATGCGCGCCGGCGACCAGATGGTCGTGGTGGAGCTGCCGTTCGCCAGTGTCAGCCAGGGCCAACCGGCCATTCCGATTCAAGTGACGGCAACCCTGAGTAACCTGGCCGATACCGACTTCTCGTTTACCGGAACGACCCCTGACCTGACCATCCGCGCCCGCAGCGGCTTTCAGTACGGCAACGATTCGCTGAACAACCCTGCCACTGACCCGAGCATTCTGGAGCCGTCAGCCAACGCCGACAGCTATGTGGTGCACCCTACGGTGATCACGGTCGATCAAGTGGTCACCACCCCGGAAGGTGAAACGGCAACCGGGCCGAACTTCAAGCGTGATCTGACCGTCACCGTGACCCCCGCCAGCGGCCAGACCCTAACCAACGTGGTGATCACCCAGCCGGTGCCCGATAACGTCATCGTTACCGCCATTACCCCCGGCGGCGGTGGCACCGTGACCTCTCTGACCCTGTACGACGGCCGCACCGTCACAGACCCGGCAGTGATCCGCGCGCTGCTGGCACAAAACAATGACGGCGACCTGAGCAACGACCTGTACATCAGTGCTTTCACGGTCACCTACCCGACGCTTAGCGCAGCCACCAGTACCGACGTGCAGTTCTTCGTTCCCGAAGACGATGCCGATGGCATACCGGTGCTCAGCCCGATCACCGGTGATGACGTCACCATCACCTTTGACGGCCCTACAGCCTCCGGCAGCTGGGTTCCACTAGACCCTCGCGACGCGGTCAACGGTCAGATCAACTTCAGCGGTGTGGGTGACGACGTCAGCTTCGTGGCCAAGTCGATCACCTTGCAAAAACAAGTGACCGTCTCCGTTGACGGTGGCGCCGCCGGCGTCACCCCTGGCGACACCCTCACCTACCGCCTCAACATTGCCTTGTCGGACTACTTCGCCTTCGGCAAGACCTTCCTGGGCAACGGCAGTTTCGTTATCGCCGACGGTGTCACCGACGGCCAGACCCTGGTCCCCGGCACCGCCACCCTGACCATCAGCGTCAATGGCATCAATCAAACCATCGCCCTGGTCAGCACCGTGGTGGTCAATGCCGATGGCAGTACGTCGATGGTGTTTGACATAGGCCAGTCCATGCGAAACGCCCTGTCCGGGCGTAGCTGGCTCAATGGCGATCTGGCTTTTGATGACGTGCTGCAAGGCGCCACCCTGGCAGTCATCAGCTACCAGGCGCGCGTCGCTCAGAGCTACACTCCGCCGGCAGGTGCACCGCACAGTGAAATCAACGAAGGCGACCCGCTGGGCAACAATGCCACCGTGACCGCAACTGTGCTGCTCGACCCGCTCAACCTCAGCGGATCAGACGAAAGCGACAGCTCCAACACCCTGGTGCGCGTTCCTACCAGCAAGGTTGAGATCGACCTGGCCGACCTCAACGGCAGCGGCGCCCCCGCCCCCGGCACCGAGCTGCGCCCAGGCGACCGCGTGACTTTCCGCCTGAGCTACGATCTGGTGACCGGTGACTACGAGAACTTCAAGCTCACCGCTTACCTACCGCTGCCGTTGTTCAACCTCAGTGGCCTGGACCTCAACAGCATCTGGCGCCTGGCCACCGGCAACACCAACCCCAACAGCCCGACCTCGGTAACCCTCGGCCCTGGCAACTCACTGGTGTTTACCTTCGCCGACTATGTGAATACCGGGGTCAATGGCAGCCGCATCGCCATTGATTTCACCCTCACCGTCAGCGACCAGCCGTTTGCCGACCAACGCGCGTTCAACGTGCTGGGCGAATCCAGCCAGACCCGCACCCTGGACAAAGGCGTGCTGGTCACCACCGACGACGTGACCCTGATCGCTTCGGTCGCCGAGCCTGTGCTGACCATCAGCCATGGCGTAGTGTCGACCAACCACGGCACCGTCACCGGCACCACCGGCAGCTGGAACCCGCCGGGCGGCACCGGTGTGCCATTCAACGGCAGCATTACCGACGTCGCCGCAGTCAACGGCAACGTCAGTGGTATCGATGGCAACGACCGTCTGCGCCTGGCGACCGCCATCGAGAACCACGGTGGCGGGAATGCCTTTGATGTCAGCACCCGCATCACCCTGGCGCCTGGGCTGTCGTTTGTGGGCGGCAGCCTGTCGGCCGCCAATTTGCTGATTTACCGTGGCGATGGCACACGGCTTGTTGCCGGCACCCACTACACCGTCGACAACGCCACCAACACCATTACCTTCATCGATGGCGCAGGCGTCGGCGCCTTGCTTGCCGGTCGCCCGGGTACCGCAGCCGACAACAGCGGCGCAAACGTTGTCGTGATCACCTACGACGTCAACGTCGCCGCCAACATAGCCGCCAGCGCCACCCTGCAGACCAACGCCCAACTAACGCGCTACGCCAGCGTCGAAGGCGGGCAGAACTTCCTCGGCACTACGCCGTTGAGCGACCTGGCCAGCCAACAAGTCGCCGCCCCGAGCATGACCAAGACCTACGCTGGCGGCAGCCTCGACAACAGCGATTCCAGCGCCAGCCACACCACCGGTGCCAACCTGGTGGTGGGCGAAAGCATGCTGTATGACATCGTCGTGACCCTGCCTGAAGGCACCACGCAAAACTTGCGCATCGACGACCTGATCCCGCCGGGCATGCGCCTGGACACCTCCTTCAACGGCACCGGCTACCTGGTGATTACCACCGCTGGCGGCGCGCTGGCGCAGAATTTCGCGGGTACCGTCACCGTCGGCAGCCTGACCGCGCCGTCTGGCACCCTGGGCGGCGATGGCGTGGATGCACGGTTCACCTTCAGCGTGGCCAACACCACGGGTGATAACAACACCGGCAACAACAGCTTCGTCATTCGACTGCGCCTGGTGGCCAGCAACGTCGCCGACAACCAGACCGGCGCCGTACGCCTCAACGATGCGGTGCTCACTTACAGCGACCCTGATGGCGACACCCCCAACGGCAACACCGCACTCAACCGTGACGTGGTAGTGACTGGCGCCAAGCCCAGCATCACCATTCAGGAACCGACCCTGCAGCTGACCCAGCAACTTGTCACCCCGCCCGGCCTGGGCTTCGACCAGGGCGATGCGGTGGAATACACCATGACCGTCAGCAACGGCTCGGCGGCCAGCGATTACGATGCCTTCGACATCGCTTTCAACAGCGTACTTCCCAGCGAACTGGACCAACTGACCCTGGTCAGCGTGATCTACACGGTCAACGGTGTCAGCACCAATATCACCGGTAGCTTCAGCCTCGACCCCACCGGCCGCACGCTGGTCAACACCGGCAATGTCGATATCGCCAAAGGCGGCACCTTGGTTATCCGCGTGACCGGCGTGGTCAATGCCACCGGCGCGTCAGTGGCGCAGTTCGACAACATCGCTCAGGTGCGCTGGACCAGCCTCAACGGCACCACCAGCGGCACTGCCGACCCGGCCGGTGAGCGTACGGGCCAGGACGGCGTGCTCAACGGCGGCACGCTCAATGACTACCGCCGCGACAACATCCTGATCATCCCGGTGGCACAAGGCATCAAGTTTTCCCGGGTCGGCGGCCTCTCGGATACCGCCGCGCCTAACCCGACCAACGCCTTGCAAGAAAACGTCGCCGTGGGTGAAATCATCCGCTACCGCGCCGTTGTGCTGGTGCCCGAAGGCAATAACCCCAACTACCAACTGGTGATCACCCTGAGCCAGGGCTTGACGCTGGCAGACCTGAGCACCATGCGCATCGGCTTCATCTCCGATGGTGGCCTGACCACCAGCCTGGGTGACCTGATCACCGCTGGCACCCTGCAGATTCTCGGCAATGAAACCAGCCCAGAGGCCCAGTTCATCACGCCTGACCTGTCCGGTGCTGCCCCCACCGGAGTACTCAACGCGAACTACGTAGTGCTCAGCACCGACGCCAACGGCAACCAGATTGTCACCCTCAACCTCGGCAACCTCACCAACGGTGCCCACGGTGGTGGTGACGACGGCAACGACGATGACCTGGAAGGCGTCGTGCTGGAGTTCAACGCCCGGGTCGACAACCGCGTCGAGAACCAGGCCGGCGACATCCTCGGCGCCCTTGTCCAGGACCGCGTCAACGGCAACCTGCGCGCGACCAGCCTCACCCTGACCGAACGTATTGTTGAAGCCAGCTTCACCGGGTTGAATAAACAGGTCACCGACTTTACCCCCAATCCCGCAGGCACCGTGGGTAACGCGACCGTTACGGTCAACTTCACCGCCAGCGGTGGCCTGCCCGCTTACGATGTTCACCTCGCCGACGGTTTCCCCACCGGCAGCAACTACAACCTGATCAGCATCACCATTGGCGGTACCACCTACGGCCCGGGCAACCTGCCGGCGGGTGTGACCTTCAGCACCAGCGGCGGCCTGAGCGTCGACATCAGCAAAGTCGACAGCGGTACGCAAGTGCGGGTGGTGTATTCGGTGGACGTACCCAATGGCACCACCATCGCCAACACCGAGGCCAACCTGAGCTGGAGCAGCCTGCCCGAGACCTTTACCAGTTGGGGGGGCAGCACCGTAGGCAGCGACGGCAGCGCTTCTGGCGAACGTACCGGAGCCGACGGCCCCGGGCCTGATGCCAGTACCCTGAACAACTATGTATTGCGCGAAGGCGCTGGCCTGGGAATTATCAGCGGCACGCTATGGAACGACACCGGCACGGCCGCCAGTGCACCGAACGACGCGAACCCCGACGCCGATCCGGTACCCGGCACCCCCGCCTATGAGCTGGCCATACCGAACCAAACCATTACCCTGATCTGGTCCGGTGCCGATGGCGTGATCGGCAACGCTGACGACAAGTCCTTTACCACCACCACTGACAGTAACGGGCGCTTTACCTTCGGCGTGCTGCCCTCGGGCCTGTACCGTCTGGTCACACCGACCACCGTCGACAGCATTACCCAGTTCGGCCAGTTGCGCATGCGCATCGACACCGATGGCGCCACGCTTGGCCAGATCGATGTCGGCCTGGGCGAAGGCAGCAGCGCACAAGCCAACTCGGGCTTCGTCGAAATCAACGACGCACCGGTCAACACCCTTCCAGGCTTCCAATCGGGCCGCGAAGACACGCCACTGGCAATTCCCGGCATCAGCGTCAGTGACGTCGATGCCGAACGCAACCCGAACGTCAACGGCCGCAACATCCAGGTCACCCTGACGGTCACCCACGGCACATTGTCGCTCACCGGCGCCACCACCGGGGTTACCGTCACTGGTGCCGGCACCGCGACCTTGGTACTGCTGGGGCGGATCGCCGACATCAATGCCGCGCTCAATGGCCTGAGCTACCTGGGCAACTTGAACTTCAACGGCAATGACTTCCTGGAAGTCACCACCAACGACCTGGGCAACTACGGCGACTTCGACAACAACGGCGTACCGGGGCAACCGACCGACGCTCGGGAAGACCGCGACTTCCTGGTGATTAACCTCGCCCCGGTCAACGACGCCCCCGTGGGCGTACCCGACAACACCATCGCTGTTGAGGCCGGCGGTACCGACAACCGTCTGACCGGGGTCGATCCACGGGGCAACGTGTTGGATAACGACACCGATGTCGACATCGCGACCAACGGCGACCAACTGTTGGTCGTTTCGGTGACCTCGCCACTGGGTGTGGTCGTACCGGTACCTGTGACCTCGGTTGAAGTGCAAGGCCGCTACGGCAAGCTGGTGATCCAGGCCAACGGTGCCTACCAGTACATCGTCGACAACACCAACGCCGCGGTGCAGGCGCTACGCCAGGCGAGTGACACGCTGAATGAGGTGTTCACTTACACCCTTTCTGACATCGGTCTGGGCGGTGCCCCGCTGCAATCCATTGCCACCCTGACCGTGGAGATCAGGGGCGCCAACGACGCCCCGGATGCGGAAAACGACGTTGGCACTGCCATCGAAAAAGGTGGCGTGAACAACACCGACAGCGGTAACCCCAACGACACCCCACCCACCGGCTTCCCGGTCCCGGGGGCCGATGCCTCTGGCAATGTGTTGAGCAACGACAACGACGTCGATGGCGGCCCCGGCGACCCCATCGACTATGGCGAAAGCAATTCCGTTACCGGTGTACGTCCCCTGCGCGAAGCGGTGCCCGGTGCCCTGACCATCGTTCCACCAGGTGGCAGCGTCAGCATTGCCGGTACCTATGGCACGCTGACCATTTTCGCCAATGGCGACTACACCTACGTCATCGACAATACCAATACCGCCGTGCAGCGGCTGGGCCCCACTGACCAGTTGGTCGATTTCTTCAGCTACCAAGTGTCTGATGCGCTGGGGCTGAACGATCTGGCCGAACTGCGCATCAACATTGTCGGCAACTATGACAACCCAGTGGCCAGCGACGACCAGGCCTCCGCTCAAGCCGGCGCCAGCAATGCCGACCCCGAGAGCAACCCGGTCGGCAACGTCATCCTGTTCCCCAGCCGCCCCGGCAGCATCACCCAACCCGGTGGCAATGGTGTCGACCTCGACGTCGACCGCGCCGACCGCCCGAGCACCGTGCTCAAGGTCAATGGCGTGCGCAATGGCCCGGAACTGGCCGGTGGCGCACTGATCACCGTCGCTGGCGGCGCGGTGACCCTGGACGCGACGTTCGCCCAGTTCAGCAACGGCACACCGGTTGGCAGCCCGGTGAATTACGGCACCCTGACCATCAACCCGGACGGCTCGTTCAGTTTCGACGTCAACAGCGACAACCCGGCCATCGTCGCCCTGGCACGCGGCGCGACCATGAACGTCATCTTCACCTACCAGATCGTCGATTCAGCCGGGCTGACCGACACCGCACAACTGGTGATTGTGGTGCGTGGCGCCAACAACCCGCCGCATGCCCAGGACACGGTAGCGCTGGCCACCGAAAAAGGCGGCGTCAACAACACCTCGCCGGGCCTTGACCCCGGCGTGCCTCCAGCGCCGGTACGGCAAGTGACCTTTGTCGATCCCGACAGCGATCCGGTCAGCGTCACTGGCGTACGCACAGGCCCCGAGGGCGGCACCGGCATTGCCGGTACAGTGGGCACTGCCCTTAACGGCCAATACGGTGCGTTGACGATCAACAGCGATGGCACCTATCGCTACGTCATCAATAACGATAACGCCGAAGTCCAGGCCTTGCGAAACGCAGACGACCTGCTGGTCGAAGTCTTCACCTACCGGGTGACCGACAGTGACGGCGAGTTCGACGATGCGCAGATCATCATCGTCATCCGCGGCCAGAACGACAACCCGATCGCCACCAACGATACAGCCACGGCGGTGGAAGCCGGTGGCGTAAACAACACCAGCGGCGGCATCGACCCTGCCGGTAATGTGCTCACTAACGACACCGACGTCGATGGTGGCGCAGGCGACCCGATTGACTATGGCGAAACCAAAACCGTGGCGTCGGTGCGCACTGGCGCCACCGAAGGTGCCGGTACCGCCGGCACACTGGGCAGCGAGTTGCGGGGCACTTATGGCTGGCTGACGCTCAACGCCGACGGCAGCTACAGCTATCGCCTGGACAACAGCCTGGCTGCGGTACAAGCCCTGCGCGTCGGCAACAGCCTGACTGAAACCTTCAACTACAGTGTGGTCGATACCGACGGTGCCACCGACATCGCCCTGCTGACCATCACCATCCAGGGTCGCAACGATGCCCCGGTGGCCAACAACGATAACGCCCTGGCCGTCGAGGCCGGTGGGTTGAACAACACCAGCGCCGGTATCAACCCCACTGGCAACGTGCTACTCAACGACACCGATGTTGATCGCTTTGGCGAAACCCTGAGCGTCATCGCCGTGACCCAAGGCGCTACCAATGGCAGCGTTGGCAGCAGTTTTGCCGGTCAGTACGGCAACCTGACGCTGAACGCCGACGGCAGCTACACCTACCTGGTCGACAACAATGACCCGCTGGTGCAAGCCCTGCGTACCCCCAACGACACCCTCAGGGAGACGTTCACCTACACCATTCGCGACCTGGCCGGCGCTACTAGCACTGCCACCTTGACCATCACCATCCAGGGCCGTAACGACAACCCGCTGGCCGTCAACGACAGCGCCGTCGCAGTCGAGGCCGGCGGCACCAACAACGGCACCGCGGGCGTCGACCCGAGCGGTAACCTGCTCACCAATGACCGCGACGTCGATGCCGGTGACAGCAAAACCGTCAATGGCATCCGCACAGGCACCGAAGCGGCCGGCGGCACTTTCACCGCAGTCAGCGGTAGCCAGGTCATCCGTGGCACGTACGGCACCCTGACGGTGTTCGCCAATGGTGACTACCAGTACCGGGTCGACAACAGCCTGGCTGCCGTTCAGGCGCTCAAGCCCGGCGACACCCTGAAAGAACAGTTCACCTACCGCATGCGCGACAGCGCCGGTGCCGAAGATAGTGCGCAACTGGACCTGACCATCGAAGGCGCCTGGGACGCCCCCGTGGCCCGCGACAACGTCAATATTGCCGTGGCCGACAACGGCGATGGCCTGGTCCTCAACCCGAGCGGCAATGTGCTGCCCAACGACAGCGATGTTGACCAGAACGACGTGCTGACGGTCACCGGTATTCGTACCGGCGCGGAACTGGGAACAGGCGTAGCCGGCACCGTCGGCAACGTGTTGCAGGGCCTGTACGGCACCTTGGTGCTCAATGCCAACGGCAGTTACACCTACACCATCGACACCGATAACCCGGCGGTGCTGGCGCTTGATTTTCTGCAAACGCTGACCGACCACTTCACCTACGAGGCAAGCGACCTTGGCGGGCTGACCGACCTGGCCCAACTGTCGATCATTATCATCGGTCGTAACGATGCGCCCACTGGCGTCAATGACAACGCCACCGCCATCGAAGCCGGCGGGTTGAACAACGCCACGCCGGGCGTGAACCCCAGCGGTAATGTGCTGGGCAACGACACCGACCTTGAAAGCGGTGTCCTGACGGTCACGGCAATCCGCACCGGCAGCGAAACCGGCTCCGGCACCACTGGCACGCTGGGCACCAGCCTGCGCGGCTTGTACGGCAATCTGGTGATGAACGCCGACGGCAGCTGGACCTACACCGTCGACAACAGCCTGGCCGCCGTTCAGGCGTTGCGCACCAGCGGCCAAGTGCTGGTAGATGTGTTCACCTATACCGTGCAAGACCCGCACTTCGCCGATGACACCGCGCAGCTGACCATCACCATCGACGGGCGCAACGACACACCGATTGCCGTTGACGACAACACCGTTGCCGTTGAAGCCGGTGGCGTGAACAACAACTTGCCGGGCCTCAATCCCAGCGGCAATGTGCTGGACAACGACACCGACGTCGACAGCCCAGCCCTGGGCGAAACTCGCCAAGTGCTCTCGGTGCGCAGTGAAACCGGCAGCACCGCCCTGGCCGGCCAGGTACTGACCGGCCGCTACGGGACCCTGACGCTGAATGCCGATGGCAGTTACACCTACCAGTTGAACAATGCCGACCCTGTGGTGCAGGCGCTGCGCACGGCAGGCGAAACGCTGCGTGAAGTCTTCACTTACCGCATGCGTGACACCGCTGGAGCCGAATCCGAGGCGAGGTTGAACGTGCTTATCCAGGGCGCCGACGATAACCCGGTGGCTCGCGACGACAGCAACGTCGCCAGTGACCAGACCCCTGCCCCACAATCGACAGGCAACGTGCTGCCCAACGACAGTGACGTCGACGGCGGCGATGCCCTGAGCGTGACCGGCATCCGTACCGGCGCCGAAGCCGGAAGCGGTACGGCAGGCAGCGTTGGCCAGCCCCTGGCCGGGCGCTATGGCACCCTGGTGATCAATGCCGATGGCAGCTACACCTACACCATCGACCTGAACAACCCTGAAGTGCTGGCGGCTGCGGGGCTTGGGCAAGTCTTGCAGGATGTCTTCACCTACACCGTCAGCGACCTCAGCGGCGCCACCGACCTTGCGCAACTGACCATTACCCTGGACATCGCCGCACCGTTCATTCCGGCACCCGCCGGGCCGTTCTTCGGGCGCGACACTGACGACCCGTTCCAGCGCCTGCCGTTGCCCGATGTCGATCCGGTAGTGTTCGTCGGCCCGGTGGTCGAACGTCAGGAGCAGATCCTCGAACTGTCCAGCTGGCAGGCCGATGGCAGCAACCTCAGCTACGGACGCACCCCGGAGATTCTCAGCGAAACCCTCAACCAGCGCCTGGGCATGATCCAGGGCCAGTTCGTCGCCAGTGCAGTGCGTGGCAGCCGCCAGGCCAGTGATAACGACATGGCCTGGATTCTCGGGCGCCAGTCGCGGATCAACCTCAGCGCTGACGGCCTGCTGCCCGACCCGTCAGTATTCGCCACCGACGCCGCCCACCTGACCCAAGGTGATACCCAGTTACCTGCGCCCTCCGAAGCTCGTATCGCGTCAGGTTTTCGCGCGCAATTGCGTGAAGCTGCCGAACGCCTGCGGGCCATGGATAACAGTACTCGCGAGTAAGCAAAGACCAAGGACTGACTATGCTAAGACTGCCGCAAACGTTGTTCAGTACGGCCATCGCCTCCACCTTTTTGTTGGCGGCCTGCTCGGCGACCAAACCCCACGAGTACACCGAGGAAGAAGCTCGGCAACGGATCGTGCGTGATCAGGCGCAAATGTACGCCAGCCAGGAACCGGTGACCCGGCCGATCACCTTTTACGAAGCCGCTGCACGCGCGCTGAAGTACAACCTGGACTACCGCCTGAAGTTGATGGAAAGCGCACTGGCCAGTGACCTGCGTGACGTCTCCAGCCACGAAATGCTGCCACGCCTGGTGGCCTCGGCCGGGTACGCCGGGCGTAACAATGATTCGGGCGGTACCTCCATCGGTATCGAAGACCGCGAGGAAAGCTTGCGGGCATCCACCTCCGAGGAGCGCTACCGCGAACTCTATGGCTTGGGCCTGAGCTGGAGCCTGCTCGACTTTGGCGTGGCCTACTACCGCACCCAGCAGAAAAGCGACCAAATCCTCATGGCCGAGGAACGCCGGCGCAAAGTGGCGCAGAACGTGCTGCAAGACGTGCGCAATGCCTACTGGCGCGCCCTCAGTGCGCAACGTTTGATGCCACAGGTTGATCGTTTGCTGGTACGCACCCATCAGGCATTGCTGTCGGCTCGCCAGGCAGAAACCAAAGGCTTGCTACCGCGCCAGGAAATATTGGCCTACCAACGTGCGCTGCTCGACTCGATCTACCTGCTGACCGTGCGCCGCCAGGACCTGGAGTTTGCCCGTGCCGAACTGTCGGCGCTGATGTCACTGCCGCCTGGATCACGTCTGGAGCTGGCCGATGAAGTTGAACCGACCTTGCCGGAAGTGTCTCAGGACATCGACAAACTTGAGCTGCTGTCGCTGAAAAACCGCCCGGAAATCATGGAAGAGTGGTACCGCAAACGGGTCAACGAAAATGACCTGAAAATTGCCAAGGCACAACTGTGGCCTAACGTCAGCCTGGATTTCGGCTACAAGTACGACTCCAACAAGTTCCTCTACAACAGCGGCTGGACCGAGACCGGCCTGCAAGTGTCGATGAACCTGTTGCGCCTGTTGCAACTGCCGTCACTCAACAGCGCCGCTGAGTCGCAGAGCAAAACCGACGATTTGCGCCGGGTGGCGCTGTCGATGGCCATTCTTACGCAAGTCCGGGTGGGCACGCTGCGCTACCACCTGGCGCGCCAGGAAGTCGAGTTTGCCGACCAGAGCCTGCAGGTCGACCAGAGCCTGTTGAACTATGCAGAAGCTGCACGCACCACCTCCTACGGCTCGGAGCTTGAAGTGATCCGTGCCGAGGGCCGCTACCTGCTGTCGCGCTACCAACGCGAAGCCGCTTACTCCAGTGCCCAGGCGGCCTGGGGCCGGCTGTACAACTCGGTTGGCCTGGACACCCTGCCCAAACAGATCGAACAGCACGACATCCAGACCCTGGCCCGGGAGATCAAACGCACGCTGGACCAACAAGAACACGCCAACCTCCTCGTCAGTTCGCAAGGAATGCCGAATGCCACACAGCAATGAGCGCCGTTTGCTCGCCGTATTACTGTCGCTTTTCCTGACCCCCGTGCTGGCCGAAGACACCGCGCCAGCCCCTGACCCGGCAGACCCCGGCACCATCCGTGTGTTACTGGTGGCGAGCCTGGAAACCACCCTCTCCAGCCAGATGAGCGGCACCCTGGGCGAGTTCAAGGCCGGCCTGGGCCAAACCGTCGCCAAGGATGCGGTATTGGCCCGCTTCGACTGCGCCGAGGCCCAAGCCCGGACGCGGGTCGCCGCGGCCGAGCTGACCATGGCCAAGCAGAACCTCGACGCCAAGCGCAACCTGCGCAAACTCGATGCCGTGGGCGATCTGGAGGTTGCCATGGCCAACACCGAACTGCAAAAGGCCGACGGCGCCCGCGCCCTGGCCCAGGCCCAGAGCGGTTATTGCCTGGTCCAGGCGCCCTTCGCCGGGCGCGTGGCCAAGGTTCACGCCAAACCCTTCCAGACCGTCGCCGCCGGCACGCCACTGTTCGACCTGGTCAGTGACGGCGCCTTGAAGGTGCGCTTGAATGTGCCTTCCAGCCTGTTGCCCAAGCTCAAGGACAATCAGGCGCTGGAGGTGGAGATCCTCGAAACCGGCAAGGCCTACCCGGCCCACGTCAGTGCCATCAACGCGCGCGTCGATGCCGTCGCCCAGACCGTGGAGCTCGAAGCCCGACTGGATGCCGCGCACCCCGAGTTGATCGCCGGTATGAGCGGCACTGCCCGGTTCCCACGCGCCAATGACTGAACCTCTACCGCACCCACAACTGCTGTTGGCCATCGCCGCTCTGCGGGACCGCGCGCTGGCGGCCGACTCCCTCAACGCGTTGGGCTTTTCCATCGCCAACGACCCGTATTCGCTGCTGCACTACCATCAGGCACTGGTGTTCCAGCAACAAGGCCAGAGCCTGGGGCTGTTATGCGTGTCGGGCCTGGCCCGGCCTACGGAAGACTCACCCTACCTGGTGTGGCTGCAGCGCGCGGTGCGTTGGCTGGCAACGCAACTTGAAGACGAGCAACCCAAGTGGCTGGCACGCGAGGCCCTGGATCCGCCTGCGGATATTGCCGAGGGTTGGGCCGAATGGTGGCCCAGCGGGCTCTGGTGTATACCCTTGCACGACCGCGAGGGGCAACGCCTGGGCCTGGTGGTGTTTCTGCTC
This sequence comes from Pseudomonas sp. H9, assembly GCF_004353925.1. Classification (GTDB taxonomy): domain Bacteria; phylum Pseudomonadota; class Gammaproteobacteria; order Pseudomonadales; family Pseudomonadaceae; genus Aquipseudomonas. The sequence goes on from NZ_SMOK01000010.1 coordinate 42,033, forward strand.
GATGCCCCGCCAGCGCCGGCTTTGCACCCCTTGTTCGACGGCCTGTGGCGTACCTGGGCCTACTGCTGGGCAGGGTTTGCCAAACAGCGTCGGCTAACGCGTTGGCGGCCCAGCAAGCGTCAGGTGCTGCTGGCTCTGGGGTTGATCGTGGCGCTGCTGCTGGTGCCGGTGCGGCAGACCGCCCTGGCGCCCGCCGAAATCGTTTCGCGCGAAGCGGTCATCATTAGTTCACCCATTGATGGGGTGATCGAAAGCATGCAGGTGCGTCCCAACCAGCCAGTCGAGCAGGACACACCGCTGTTCCGTCTGGACGAAACCACCCTGAAAAGCCGCGCCGAGGTGCTGAGCAAGGAAGTGGCGGTGGCGGATGCAGAATTGATGGCCGCCAGCCAGCGCGCGTTCGACAACCCGCAAAGCAAAAGTGAACTGACCTTGCTCAACGGCCGGGTGCAACAACGTCGGGCAGAACTGGCCGCAGTCAAAGCCCAGTTGCAGCGCACCCAGGTGCGCGCGCCACGGGCCGGTGTGGCGGTGTACAGCGACCCCAACGACTGGCTGGGCAAACCGGTGTCCACCGGTGAACGCATTCTGTTGGTGGCTGAACCCAAGCTGCCGGCCATGCAGATCCAATTGCCGGTGGCCGACGCCATTGCCCTGGAGCCTGGTGCCGAAGTCACCTTGTTCCTCACCGCTTACCCGCTAACGCCACTCAAAGGCAAAGTGCTGGAAACCAGTTATCAGGCCCATGCCAATGAAGAAGGTGTGGTTGCCTACCGCTTGCTGGCCAGCATCGAAGGCCAGCCCGAACATGCCCGCCTGGGCCTGCACGGCACTGCCCGCCTGTATGGTGAGCGCGTGGTACTGGGCTATTACCTGCTGCGCCGACCGTTCGCTGCACTGCGCGCCTGGAGCGGGTTGTGATCATCAATGCGGCTGAACAGCCGCTGCCGCCACTGCGCGATGACTTACGCTTGCAGGAGACCGCACCGGACAGCCACGGCGAACCGGCCTGGGTAATCCAGGACACCGTGGTCAACCGCTTCTACCGCATCGGCTGGCTGGAGTTCGAGTGCCTGTTACGTTGGGACCGCACACCGAAAGCCATCTGTCAGGCCATTCATGACGAAACGCCCTTGCGCCCGGATGTTGAGCAAATCGTGGAATTTCGCCAGTTTCTGGAAAACCACCAGTTGCTGCGCCCAACCCGCGAAGCCCTCGCCCGCCTTGCCGCGCGCAGCGAGGGCAACGCCTGGCTGAGCTGGCGCTGGTGGCTGCACCACTATTTGTTTTTTCGCGTGCCGCTGCTGCGCCCGCAACAGCACTTGCAGTGGCTGGCGAAAAAACTCAACTGGCTGTTCCAGCCGCTGACCGGCATCGTGGTGCTGCTGCTGGGCATTACCGGTGTGTTGCTGGTGCTGCAACAGTGGGACACCTTCACCACAGCGGTGGTCGAGTCGTTTTCTGCTTCAGGCCTGGTCAGCTTCGCTATCGCCCTGGCCCTGGCCAAAACCCTGCACGAACTGGGGCACGCGCTGGTGGCCACACGCCTGGGGCTACGTGTGGGCCATATGGGTATCGCTTTCGTGGTGATGTGGCCGATGCTCTACACCGACACTGGCGAAAGCTGGAAGCTGCGCAGTTCCAAGCAACGCCTGGCGATTGCCTCGGCCGGCATCATCACCGAACTGGCCCTGGCCGGGCTGGCCACCCTGGGCTGGGCGCTGTCCGACCCGGGGCCCCTGCGCAACGCTCTGCTCTACCTGGCCACCACCAGTTGGGTACTGTCACTGGCGCTCAATGCCAGCCCGTTCATGCGCTTTGACGGTTATTTCATCCTGTCTGACCTGCTCGACTTTCCCAACCTGCACGAACGCTCCTCGGCCCTGGCCCGGGTGACCCTGCGTCGGGTGCTGCTGGGTCTCGACGAAGACTGGCCTGAAACCTTCAGCCCGGCCCAGCGCCGGGCGCTGGTGGCGTTTGCCATGGTCACCTGGGTTTACCGCTTGGTGCTGTTCCTCGGGATTGCCGTGGCGGTGTACCTGTTGTTCTTCAAGTTGTTGGGGATTTTCCTTTTTGCTGTGGAAGTGGCCTGGTTCATTGTCATGCCGGTATGGAGAGAGTTGAAATATTGGTGGAGCCATCGTGACGGTATTCGTACCAGCCGTCGGCACCTGTGGTGGACCGTCGCGGCGCTACTTCTGGTGCTGCTGGCGGTGCCTTGGCGCAGCCAGGTGCACGCCTTGGGCGTGGCCCGTGCCGAACACCAGCTGCGCGTCTTTGCCCCCTACCCCGCGCGCTTGCAAGCCCTGCATCCGGCCGGGACGGTAGCCGCCGGTGCCGCGCTGGTGACGCTCGATCAACCTGACATCGCCTCCAAGCTCTCGACCAGCGAGGCCAGTGTTAAAAGTTATCAGGCGCGGCTCGGCGGTTTGATTGCCGATCCGACCGGCGCCGACCAGGCCATTGCCACTCGCCAACGCCTCGATGTGCAATTTGAAGAAGCCCGGGCAGCGCGTTCGGAAATTGCCCGCCTGACCTTGCAAGCGCCCTTCGCCGGGCAATGGCTGGACCTGGACCGCAACTGGCAGCCCGGCCAGTGGGTCCACAGCCGCGAGCCCATTGGTATCCTGATCGACCCCAGCCGCTGGCAGGTCGATGCCTACGTCGATCAGGATGAGGTTCAGCACCTGGTCCAGGGGGGTAACGTGCGCTTCTACCCTGAAGGACAACCGACGCCGATCAACGGGACCGTACTGACCATTGGCAGCACCCGGGTCAGTCAGTTGCACCACGCCATGCTGGCGTCGCGCTACGGCGGGCCGCTGACGGTTGCCAGCCGCGGCAAAGAACTCGTCCCCACACCACCGCTGTTCCACGTACTGATTCAACTCGACCAGGCCCCGCCGAGCCTGCGCGAAACCCGTGGCAGGTTGCAGATTGCCGGCGAACGCCGCAGTTTGCTGGGTGAAGGGCTGACCCATGTGGCCGCTGTGCTGCTGCGCGAGAGCGGCTTTTGACAGTGGGAGCGGGCTTGCCCCGCGATTGCGGTGTATCAGACACATCGCATCGCGGGGCAAGCCCGCTCCTACAGCAAGCCCACTCACACTCATCAGTCCCGGATCAGCCCGGCAAGGCGGCAGGAAACTCAACCTCTATCAGAAACGCAGTTTCACCACTCGGTGCTCCAAGGGCTGGCTCAGCGTAATGACGGTGGGAGCGGGCTTGCCCCGCGATTGCGGTGTATCAGACACATCGCATCGCGGGGCAAGCCCGCTCCTACAGCAAGCCCACTCACACTCATCTGTCCCGGATCAGCCCGGCAAGACGGCAGGAAACTCAACCTCTATCAGAAACGCAGTTTCACCACTCGGTGCTCCAGAGGCTGGCTCAGCGTAATGACGGTGGGAGCGGGCTTGCCCCGCGATTGCGGTGTATCAGACACATCGCATCGCGGGGCAAGCCCGCTCCTACAGCAAGCCCGCTCACACTCATCAGTCCCGGATCAGCCCGGCAAGGCGGCAGGAAACTCAACCTCTATCAGAAACGTCGTTTCGCCGCTCTCATGAACGCTGCGAAAACTGCCATCCATCGACTGGGCCAGGTTCTGGCACAGTTGCAGGGCAAGCCCCTGACGGTGCTCCAGGGGTTGGCTCAGCGTAATGGCCAGATTCAGGTTAACGAACCCGTTCGACTGCAGCCGGGTCGCCAGGCTGATCCGCAGCGGAGCTTTAGGAGCAGTCTCACTCAGGTACTGCAACAGCGTGTCGAACAATGCCGCAAAGCGTTGCTCATCAATCCACAGCTGCCTGACTGCCACCCCGCTCATCTCCAGCATCGGCGCAACGCCCCCCTTGGGCAGGTGGGCGTTGAACGCAGCAAGCCGTCCAGCCACCCATTCGACAATGTCCAGTTGGCCCGGCACCCATGACGGGCGCACTTGCTCCAGGCTGATCAATTGCTCCAGTTGCGCCAGGCACTGCGTCAACCGCTGTAGCGCAGAACGGCCCGCCGTCGGCAACTTTGCCGCACCAAGGCTTGATTGCAGGCGCTGCACGGGTTCAGTAAGGTCGCCCAGCACCACACTGGCAAACCGGGTCAACTGCCGGTACCGGGCCTGCGCTTGCTCATGCGCATCCCGAAGTTGACCGAGCAGGATGTTTCGGTCGGTCATGTCTTCGACAAACCCCACCATACCCAACACGGCACCGTGCGCATCCCGCCAGGGCTGCGCCCATACCTGCAGACTGTGCGGCTCACCCAGAATTTCAAGCGAGGTCTGAAGGGTATACGTCTCACCTTTTTCAACCACCGCCTCATAACGGGCCTGAGCTTTGCGACCCTGCTCGACGGAAAGCGAGTACGCATCCAGCAATCGCTGGCCCTGCACCCGGTCGAACGAGGTATGGTGCATTTCCAGATAAGGCCGATTGCACAGCAGTAATCGGCCTACACGGTCACGCACAAACATCGGGTTGGGTGATGCTTCCAGCACCGCCTGCAGCAGGGCTTGCTGCAATGGTTCTGCGTCTGGTTGAGCCTGCGCATCAAGCGCGTCGACAGCGCCAACCCCCAACGGCCCGATGCCATTGCGCTGGGCAATCCCGGCCAGGGCCAGGCGCGAGTCAACCTGTAGCTTTTCCTGCAGGCGGGTCTTGTAGGTACTGACCGTCTTGTAGCTGATCGACAGTTGTTCGGCGATGGACTGATTGGAGCAGCCTTCGCTGATCAGCTCCAGAACCGTCAGCTCCCGCGCCGAAAGTGAGTCAAGCTCCGTGCCGCCCAAGGTGGTCGATGCCGTTGCCCGTTCCTTGGGAAAGTAGCGCCGCCCGTGCACCACAGCGTGCAAGGCTCTGTCCAGCTCGGACGGGTCATCATGCTTGCTGACAAACCCATCCACCCCGGCCTGCATGCACAGGCGGGCGAAGGGGTTGCTGTTCTGCCCGGTATACACCAGAAACTGCAAAGTCGGATCGCGCAACTTCAAGCGCCGAATCAGGTCCAGGCCGCCCAGGCCGCTAATGGTCAATTCGAGCACAACCAATTGCGGCGCATCACTGCGCGCGTGCAGCAGCGCCTCCTGGCTGTTGCCTACCTGCGCCACCACCTGATAACCCAGGCGCTGCACGGCCTGGCCAATGGCCAAACGCAGCAACGGCAGCGGTTCGACGATCATCACCCGGCTCATCCGAGCGCTCCTTGCAGGCCAACGTGAGGCTGAAACACAAGCCTAGACCAGCGCAGCCTTCAGTGAAATTCCTACATGCGACTAAGGCGACTCCTACAGAGAGAGTTGCTGCCTAGGCAGACAATTTCTCCATACATTTTGTTGGAGGTTGTCATGAAACGCACGACCGAAAGCCCACTCCCCCTCGAACACCTGGCCCACAATCATCTGGCCCTGGCAATCAGCCTGATCATCAGTGGGCTGTGCTACCTGCCGATCGAAGGTGCCGAAGCAGAAGAAGCTCCTGTCACCATTGAGCAACTGGACGAGCCATCACCATCTACCGCCGGTCTGAACATGGGCCGTACTGCGCTGATGGGCCTGCTCGGCGTGCCTGCACCGATCACCGTCACCATCACCAATGGTGTAGGCATCTCCAGTGGCGCCCCGGACAGCTCCAGCGTCATCCTGCGCGCCGCCAACAGCACCGGGGTGAAAGCCGGCTCGGGCGTGCAGATCAGCTTCGAGCAAGGTTCGGTGGTCAACGGTGCCGTCACCGCCGCCACTGCCAGCGGCCAGAAAGCGTTGGTGGCCGAGGACGGTGGCAAGATCACCGGCAGTGGCGTGAACATCGAGATGGTCCCGAAAACCGCTCTGGGAGTCGCCTTCACCGCCAACAACATGACCGGCATCACCGCACAGAGCGGCGCCAGCATCAAGCTCGACAACAGCACGGTCAGCATGGGCGGTTTGTCTGGTAGCACCAACATCGCATTGCTGGCCACCGGCAACGGCAGCGCCATCGACTTCAGCGGCGGTGCCCTCAGCACGCTGGCCAAAGGTTCAGTGACCGTTCTGGCCAAAGACGGCGCCAGCATCGCATTGAGTCAAGGCACCACCGTCAGCACCAGCGGCGCGGCGAGCGGCAGCACCATCGGTCACAGCCTGAAAGCCGAAAGTGGCAGCCATATCACTGCCAGTGACATCACCGTCAACACCAACGCGGCCTCGGCCAGCGGTGCACGTGCTGAAGGCGGTAGCGACATAACCCTGACCGACAGCACCTTCAATTCCACCAATGCCGCCACCAGCACCACCAGCACCGCCGTGCTGCACGCCCTGGACGGCTCGACCATCACCGGCAAGGGCCTGAACGTGAGCACCAGCGGTACTTATATCGGTGGTGCCCGTGCCGAAGCCAGCAGCATTTCGCTGACCGACAGCCAGGTCAAGGTCACCGGCAGTGGCGTGGTCACCAACCCCAACGCCGCCGCCAGAGCCATGGCCGGCGGTAGTCTTGTGCTGGATAAAAGCGTGTTGTCTACCCAGGGCACCTATAGCCACGGTGTATCCCTCGAAGACAGCAGCCAGGCGCAGATCAGCGACAGCAAGATTTCGGTGCTCGGCCCGCGCTCGATCGGCCTGAACATTATCGGCGGCTCCCAGGCTCAGGTGAGCCAAAGCCAGATCAGCGTCGATGCGGTCAGTGCCACAGGCCCTTGGGCGCAGGGCGTGCTGGTTGAAGGCGCTGGCTCCACCCTGGTGCTCAATGACAGCCAGGTGCACACCTCGCCGAAAACCAGCTACGGTATCAGCGCCAGCGACGGTGCCGATATCACCATTAACCATGGCAGTGTCAGCACCGAAGGCAACTACTCTGCGGGCATCAGTGCCGGCAATGCGACCATCACCGCCAATGATGTGAATGTCTATACCTCTGGCAACGACAACGCCATGGGCGTGGTCGCCAACCAGAACTCCACCATTGTTCTCAATGGCGGCACTGTCACCACCAGCGGCAACGGCTCGCCGGTGCAGTCCAACCTGACCTTCCCCCATGCCCTGGCCTCGCGTAACGAAGGCGCCCTGTTGATCGCCAACGGCACCCACCTGCTGACCAAAGGCGAGCAAGCCTACGGCGCCGCCGTGGATGACGGCGGCAGCATGCAGCTCAACGGTGTCTCGGTGAAAACCGAAGGCGACCGTTCGATTGGCCTGTACGCCGGTATCGGCGGCCCGAAACCCGGTAGCGTCAACCTGCAAGCCAACAGTGTGACCATCGAGACCCTCGGCGCCAACGCCGCCGGTGCTCGAGTCAGCCGCAACTTCAAAGACGGCTACGACGCTACCCTGCAGCTCAAGGACTCCAGCATCCGCACCCACGGTGACAACTCGGCAGCCTTGCAGGCCGAACGCGGTGGCCAATTGCAAGCCGACAACAGCGTGGCCAGCACCAGTGGCGTCGGTTCTCATGGTGTGCTGGTCAACAGTGCTCCCAGCTCCGCCACCCTGTCCCAGGCCAGCGTGATCACCCAGGGTGAAGCCGCCCATGGCATGTTGGTCAAAGATGGCGGTCAGCTCAGTGCTGAACAATCGACCGTCAGCGCGGCGGGCGCCGATGCTTCGGCCCTGTACCTGCAAGGCAGCAGCCTGGCGGCCAGCGAAGCTGATCTGCGCGGCAGCGTGTTGCACAACCTCAGCGGTGCCACCGTGGCGGTTGACGGTGTTGCCGATGTCGACTTCGAAGACGTGATTGCCGGCGGCAGCGGCCTGTGGCTGAACGTGAACGCCGGGGCAACCGAGCCCGGCCTGGCCACCATTGACCTGGCCAGTTCCCAGGTCAATGGCGCCGCTACCACCGCCGCTGGCAGCACCTCGCACGTGAGCATGAGCGACACCAGCCTGTGGAAACTCACCGGCAACTCGAACCTCAGCAGCCTGCGCAACGACAACAGCCTGATCGACTTCAGCGCCCCGGTCGGCGGCAACTACAAAACCCTCACGGTCAATGACTATGAAGGTAACAACGGTACCTTTGCCCTGAACACCTACCTGTACGACGACCAATCGCCTTCGGACAAACTGGTGGTCGACGGCGGCAAGGCCAGCGGCAGTAGCAACCTGCAGATCAAGAATGCCGGCGGCCCCGGTGCCTTGACCACCGGCAACGGTATCCAGGTGGTCGATGCAATCAACGGCGGTACCACCGACCAACAGGCGTTCCGGTTGCTCAGCCGGGTCAAGGCCGGCCCTTATGAATACACCCTGCACCGCGCCAGCCTGGACGACAGCAACGCGCAAGCCTGGTACCTGCGCTCGACCAAAGACGTCCCTGTCGATCCGAAGCCTGATCCAGACGATGACAAACCAAAACCCGATCCTGATGACGATAAGCCAAAACCCAACCCTGACGACGACAAGCCGGTGAAACCAACGCCGAAGCCCGATAACGACAAACCGGTGAAACCAACGCCTAAGCCTGACAACGACAAGCCGGCGCCGGTCAAACCAACCCCTCAACCGACTCGCCAGGTGCCTAACTATCGCCCGGAAACCTCGCTGTACAGCGCTATCCCCGGCATGACCCTGCGCTACAGCCGCATGCTGGTCGACACCCTGCACGAACGTATGGGTGAAGAAGTGCGCAACGCGGTCGACCCGCTGCCAGGCGAAGAAAAAAGCGACTATGGCCCATCGCTGGGCTGGGGCCGGATGATCTATGGCCAGGGCGAGCAAGACCTGGGCCACGGCGCAGGCTTTGACTACAACCAACAAGCCTTCCAGGTGGGCCTAGACCTGTACCGCAACGAAGACACCGATGGCAGCACCGACCAAGCCGGCCTATCAGTGTCGGCCGGCAAAATCGCCGGCGACGTCGACCACACCGATGGCAGCTCGGCAGGCGACGCCAAGGTACGCGCCACGGGTATTGGTGGCTACTGGACCCACTTCGGCCCGGCCGGCTGGTACCTGGACGGTGTGCTGCAATTCAACCACTTCGACATCGAGGCACATCCACAAGACCTGCCACGCTTCAAAACCAAAGGCAAAGGCATCACCGCCTCGTTGGAAGCTGGCTATCCGTTCAAACTCAACAAAGACGAATCGCTGAAAATCGAGCCACAAGCCCAGGTGATTGTCACCAAGGTCAAGATCGATGACGGTCACGATGCCGCTGCCGATGTGCGCTTTGAGGACGTCGACTCGCTGGTCGGCCGCCTGGGGGTCCGCCTGGACAAAGACATGTTCCGTGAAGACGACAAGGGCAAGCTGCACCGCACCAATGTCTGGGTCCGCCCAAGCATCTGGCACGAGTTCAAAGGCCAGCCGAAAACCGAGTTTTCTTCCCGCGACGGCTTTGTACCGTTCACCACGGACATGGGCGGAACCTGGACTGAAGTGAACCTGGGTGTTGATTATCAAGTCAGCGAGAAAACCACGATCCATGTGTCTGGCGGCTACGAGAAGGGGATGGATAACGACAGCCATGGGTATGAAGGGATTCTTGGGATCAAGGTCAAGTTCTGACCTGTCTACGAGTTGTTATTCGCTGCACCGCAACCAAGGCCCGAATAGACTCGGGCCTTGTCTTTTTCATTGCCAGAGGCTGCAGATCACTAACGGTTAACACCCTCTGCCACAGTCGCGTTGCCATTGCACCTGATATTTCTGTCAGGTTACGCGCCGTCACAAGGCGGCGTATAAAACATACAAGCCGCAGACGTTCAAGCCGGATTCGCTGATCAACAAACGGAGGCGTTTCAAATGAACATAAAAGTTCAAGATCTCGAAGGTAAACAGGCACGAGAACAATACCTATTGGAAAAGCTGAAGCGCAATTCCAGGCGGCATTCAGGAAAAGTGTTTGCTCTAGCTGCAATCACTTTGAAAGACCTGTTGCCTGATAATGAGGGCATCGAATCCAACCTCATTCCAACTGCGATGCTCTCTGCCCCTCTGCAAGGTGAAATCCCGACTGCATGGGCAGGCGCGGGACCAGCCCTTTTCAAGGTTTTTTTCAATAACAATCCCACCCCGATCATCGATGAAGTCTACGACAGACGTCCAAGTTTTCCTTTAGCCATTGGAGTACCCGCTGGCCAATTTCAGGCCGAGGGCGAATATAAACTGCAATACTACGTTGATAACGGTGCAGGGCCTGTTTTCTCCGACTACACCGTTTTTACTGTCGATAAAAATGATCCGAACCGAAACATCGCACCACCTCCAATGGTGTTCGAAACGGACCGTATAACGCCTGAATATCTGGAAGCCAACAGTGGCTTACCATTTGAGCTCCCGGTTTTCACGCTTGCACGCCCTGGTGATACTGCGAAAATTTTCATGAGAATCCCGGGGACGGGTGTCGTCCAAGAAGTGGCAACGCTTGCGAAGCGCCCAGTCTCTGGGTTTGACCCAGAAGTGGCGATGTCCGGCGTCATTCCCAAAGAGGTTTTCGTCAATGGCAGTGGCGACCCTCTTCATGAAGACGGTACCGTCGAATTCTTCTATTACGCTTATTCCCGTGCCGGGAATGAAAGTAAGCTGCCTGCCAATACCTTGCTTTCGATTGCGTTTAAACCCATGGCAAGTGGCCTGAAAACAGCCATTATTCCGTTGGCGACAGAAACCCCTGACCCATTGATCGACCGCTCCGATGCCATTCTCGGTGTCACCGTGTATATCGATGAATTCCAAAACCACTTGCCGCAAGATGAAATTGAGGTGACCTGGGGGGCGCGTGCGTTAACTCGCTTCAAAGTAGGCACCAACCCACAATTCCCGCTGGAATCACCTATTGTGTCCTACGGCGCCTTGATCAGCGAAGGCGATGCATCCGGCGAAGGGCCAAAAGAAGTTTCTGTCGACTACAAAGTTTTTCGCGGTCTCATTGCGGAGAGCCCCCCTAGTGCAGCGAAAACGTCTGTAGACCTGCGTATACCCGGCCCGGAAAACCCGGACCCAGGGCCAGAAAACCCGGCACTGGGTACGGTCACCGTGCTTGGCGGAGGGGCTAACCCGGAAGAAAACCTGATCCGGGTCGTGGACAAGGACTTACCTGTCAGTGTGAAGCTTCCATCTTATTCAAACCTCAGAGCTGGGGACGTGGTGGAAGTTATCTGGAATAAAGCGTCGACCGGAGTCACAGTAGACCTGGTAGGTGATGAAACCGAAATCATCGTTCCGCTGCCCTACGAACACGTTGCTAGGCACGGTGATGGCCAGGCGATACCGGTGCAGCTCCAAGTCACCAACCCAACGCTTCCCGCTGGCAACCCGACGCTTACCGTGCCCACGTCGGTTAAAGTCGACACCTTCCAAATGGGGACGTTAGTTCCTGTCTCCTTCCCCGATAAAAGTGACTTCTTTAAGTCTTTGGGTTGCTGCCAAAGCATCTGGGAGGGTGCGACGGTCACGGTTGCCGGGGATCGGCAAAATTTTGCCGCAAAAGATACCGTTACCGTCCATTGGAAAGGGCAAGATGAGGACGAAAACGACCTCCCGGGTACCGAAGGCAAGCAAGAATTTATACTCACTGCGGAACAAGCATCCGATGGCTTTGATCACGTTATTGACTTTGACAGCGTCTGTTTGCCGATTTCTAACGCACAAGGCGAACTTATCGTGTGGTATGAGCTGTCGAAAACAGGGGGGGCGAAAGGCACGGCGGACCCATCAAATGTTTGGATAAAGGCAGAGCTAGCCAACGGCTGCGTGTGTATCGCACCTGATGCATGCGAATTCGATTGCTCGTCGGGCGCTGAAAAAAAGTAACAACTTAATTACGTGTTGATGATACCTCTAGCTGAGTAGGAATAATCCTACATAAAAAACGAAAAATTAACCCTATTGTACTTGCAGTATTTAAGCAGAGTTCAGTGAGCTGACTAATAAGACAGGCTCACTGGACTCTGGCTCATACCTTAATAAAGGGAGTCACTGCATGACACTAAATAGGTTTCACTCAAAAACGTTTCGCCACTTTTGGCTGCTATGCCTGCCCCTCGCTACCGGCTCCGCCATCGCCGACCAAGTGCTGGACAACGAAAAACGTACATTACCCGCTGGCACGGTGGCTGATAGTTACCGGCTGGTCAATGGTTCGGTATTGAACAGCGACGGCAGCGATCTGCTGAATGTGGTGATAACAGACTCAACGCTGAACTTAAGTAACGCATCTGCCGACAAGGTTGTTGGCGCAAACTCACATGTCAGTCTCGATAACGCTCGTCTCACCGGCGACGGCTTATTTGAGCACGCCCTGGCGTTGACCGCCAGCACCGCACGGATCAACGGCTCGACGCTGGTTAACATTGGCACCCAGGGTGCAGCCCTCGCCGTGCACAGCAGCTTCGACCACAAAATCTCGCAGATGCAAGTCACCGACAGTACCCTACAGGGTGCAGATCTGGGTGTAACAGTTACTGATCAGAGCATAATCGAACTACGCAATACCACCGTCGATACCACACAAGACTCGGGTATTGGCGTGAAGTTGTCAGCCGCCAGTGCCAGCGTCATAGGTGGCAAGCTTGAAGGCGGGCTACACGGCGTGGCGTTTTACAGGGGTATCCACGACCCCGACCGTCGCGATAGCACCTTGAGGCTCGAAGGCACTGAGGTGATCGGTCGCAACGGCTCCGCCCTGCACATCACCGAAGGCAGTGAGGCAACCATCGACCTGCTCAACGGCACCACATTGAGCGGTAAGGACGGCCTGATTCTCGATGTTGAACAGGCTTCCAAGGCAACCGTCAACGTGGCCAACAGCGCGTTGACGGGCAACCTCAAGGTCAGCGGCAACAGCACTGCGGTCTTTACCTTTGATCGCGCAAACCTCGACGGTAACATCGACAATGAGGCCGGGAGCACCACCGATGTCCGTCTGCAGAATGCTTCAACGCTCACCGGCACACTGAACAATGTGTCCAGCCTGAGCGTCAGCGCCAGCCATTGGCAAATGACCGGCGACAGTAGCGTCGGTGCATTGACCCTGACCGACGGCACCGTCTCTCTGGGTGAGCAAGGCGAATTCTATCGTTTGTCAATGAACAGCCTTGCCGGTGCAGGTACATTCGTCATGTCGGCCGATTTTAGCCAGCAGCAATCCAGTTTCATCGACATCAGCGGCAGCGCCACCGGTAATCACACGCTGGTCGTACGCAGTAGCGGCGTTGACCCAATTGTCGATACGCGCTTACACGTCATTCATGCCGAAAGCGGCGATGCACGCTTTGCACTCGGGGGCGGCACTGCCGACCTCGGTGCGTGGTCCTACAAGCTGGTGCAAGACGGCAACGGCAAAGACTGGTACCTCGATGGCAGCACCCGCACTGTCAGCCCCGGCACTCGTACGGCCATGGCGCTATTCAACACCGCGCCCACGGTATGGTACGGCGAGTTGGCTTCACTGCGCAGCCGCATGGGTGAACTGCGCTACAACGATGGCCGTAGCGCCGGAGCGTGGATGCGCACCTACGGCAACAAGTACAACGTCGCCGATGCCTCCGGTGTGGGTTACAGCCAGAATCAACGCGGCATTTCGTTTGGTGCCGACGCCCCATTACCGGTGGGCGACGGCCAATGGTTGGTGGGCCTGCTGGCCGGCCACAGCCGCTCCGACCTGGACCTGACCCGCGGCTCGACCGGGTCGATCGACAGCTACTATGCAGGCGCTTACACCACCTGGCTAGACGCGCACAGCGGCTACTACTTCGACGCCGTGGTGAAGTTCAACCGCTACCAGAACAACGCCAAGGTCATGTTCAGCGATGGTGCCCGCGCCAAGGGTGACTACGACAACCATGGCCTGGGCACCAGCCTCGAAGTCGGCCGCCACATCAAACTGGACCAAGGCTACTTCCTCGAACCCTATGCCCAGCTGTCGGCAGTGTTCATTCAAGACAAGGACTACGCCCTGAGCAACGGCCTTGAAGCGGAAGGCGACCAGACCCGCTCTTATCTGGGCAAACTCGGTGTCACCAGCGGCCGTCGGTTTGAACTGGACGGTGGCCGCAGTGTGCAGCCCTACGTGAAAGCAGCCTATGCCCATGAGTTCGCCAATAACAACAAGGCGCGGGTCAATGACAACGTGTTCAACAACGACCTGTCCGGTTCGCGGGGCGAGCTGGGGGTCGGGGTTTCGGCCAGCCTGTCGCGCAGCTTTCAGGTGCATGGCGAGTTCGACTACAGCAACGGCAAGCATATTGAACAACCCTACGGCGTAAACCTGGGCCTGCGCTATTTCTGGTAATCAACTCCCGACGTCCCGGTGTTCCGGGGGTGGTGTGACAGCGTTAGCGATGCCCTTTTTCCACAAGGATGCTTCTATGTCAGACCACACCCCCCCTGCCCCTGCTACGCTGTCGGCGCCTTCATTCCCGGATGCTTTGCCTCCGCTGGCCGGCCAAACAGCGTTCCTGCTGCCCTTACACAAACGAGGCGCTGCTGTGCGCATCACCATCGAGGAAATCTGGGCAGGCCACAGCGGCATCAATGTGGTGACATTCTTTGATGCGCAGGACAAGCTCGATTCGATCACCCTGACCGATCCAGATCCAAGCCAATTCCCGCTGACCATTGATGTCAACCAGCTGGACCTCAACAGTGGAGGGATTCACGAACTGTTTTACACGGTTCAGACAGGCGCTGGGGCCAGCAGATCGCAGAGCACCTGGCTTGACCTCGATAATATCAAGCCTAACCTGGGTACGCGCCCGACCATGCTTGAGTTCCCGGCGGAGGTGGTTGCAGGCGGTGTAACCCGGCAGTACCTGCGTGAGCATCTGGGTAAGGTCACTGCCACGGTCACCAAGTGGAGCGATATCCAGCTTGAGGATGAACTCTGGTACTACCTGCAGCCCAGCGTAAGCGCGGCACAAGGAATACAGAGGCAGGAGGCAGGTCGTAAGATCATTGCCAAAGCCGATCTGCAGCAGCCGGCTATCGAAGTGTCCTTCGATGGCGATGTGTTCGAAGTGCTGGGCAACGTTCATTGTTATGCATACTACTTTCTCAAAGACCGGGCCGGCAACGAAGGGCCAAACAGCTTCGACAGCCCGATCTTTACCATTGACCTCGACCCGTCACTGCCGTTACTGGCCCCCAAAGTGCCGCTGTTCGAGCAGCATGGCCTGATCAATGAAGCGTTGGCCCGTACCCCGGTTCAAGTCTTGATCCCGGCCATGGTGGGCATTGCCAAAAACGATGAGGTTGTCGCGCATTGGGGAGGGCAGGATCTGCTTGGCATACCTATCGACGACCCGAACCGCGATCCACTGTTACTCATCGATGTTCCCTACCCTGCCGTCCAGGCAGCCGGTAATGGCTCGCTGCAGGTCAGCTATGACCTTTGGCGCAATGGCGAGTCGTTGGGCCGCGCTCCCGATACGCCAGTGATAGTCGATATCACCCTGCCCGGTGGCCCAGACCCCGACCCGGAAACACCGGTGCATGGCAATCTCAAGCTCCCCGTTGCGCTCGGTGCCAGTGGCGTGCCCAATGTCATTTCAGCGGCGGATCAAGAACTGCCCGCGCTGGTTACGATTGAGTGGTTCGGTGTCGATGGAGAGGAAGTCTTTCAATTCAAAGACCGTATCACCGCCAATTGGGCCACTGTCACGCTTACCCATGAAGTGAGCGATACCGACGTAACGGCCAAACAACCGCTGCGGCTTCAGATCACGAGCGAACAAATCAAACAGGCCGGCCAAGGGCAAGTGCGGCTGCGCTACAGCGTGACCCGCGACCTGGTCGGCCATCCAGGCCACGCCAACACCGCCTGGTCCGACTCACAAGCCGTGCTGGTGCTGGACGACAGCGAGCTGCCGGGCGGCGGTGACCCACTCCCATCCGGCGACTTTACCGAAAAGAATGACCGCAACGCCATCAATGCGGCAGCAGCCTTCGACGGTACGCCCTATGTGGTCCAGTTAAATTACAAAAACGCTGCGCTCGATGACCTGATCACCTTCAAGTTTCGCGGCCATCAAGGCTTTGGCGACGACCCGGCATTAGAGCCCGGCAGGCCCTTTCCTGGCTCCTACACCGAGGATTGCCACAGGGTCAACGCAGAAGACCTCGCACGTGGTAGCTACGCGTTTACGGTAGCGCGTCAGTTTCTAGTCGCAATCAAGTACGGCTCAGCCAATGGCTATCACTGGGTCAGCAATGCTGCTGGTACCACCGCAGCAGCTTACTACCACGTGTTCGTTGACACCGCAGACCTTGAACCGTAAACCTTTCGTAAACCTGCCGGGGGCTTCGGCCCCTGGTATTTTTGTCAGTTTCGCCCACCACACAAAGCGCCGACACTCCTGATACCCACCCGCCATCAGGAGCCGCCATGACCACCTATCATCAGCTCAGCGCCCTCAGCCGCTTGCTCGCCAGCCTGCGCCCCGTCAGCGTACTGCAAGACCCCGAGCCCACCTTGCCCCCACCACGCATCCCACTGGCCGAAGGCAATGGCGGCATTCGCTACAAAGACATTTCCGACCCTGCGGTCCCGGTGCAGGCATTGATCACCGCGTATCCACAGTTCCTGGAAAATGACACCATCGAGCTGTTCTGGAACGGTCGGCTGGCCGATAGCCGCCTGGTCGAGCGAGTGCATATCGACCAAGGCAGCATTACCCTGAACATCCCCAGTATTGCGATCCAGGACGGCACACCGCCGGTGCATTACCTGACGACCAGTGCCATTGGCGGCAACACGCGCAAGTCTTTCCCCCTCGAGATCCGGGTCAAAACGACTGTGCCCGGTGGTGTCGACCCGGTCCCTTCCACCCCCACGGTCAATGAAAACCTGCTCGTCGTGAGCGGAGTGCCGGAAGTCGTCGACGCCACTAACGTCGACAACATTATTGCCACCGTGCCGCGTTACCCGAACATGCACGAAGACGACAACATCACCCTCAGCTGGGGTGGCCACTTCGTGACACACAAGCTGGAGTCGATCGAGGTAAACCACCCCGTCGACCTGCCTGTGCCCGCCGAAACGATCAAGGCAGCCGGAGTAGGCCCGGTGGTGATCGAGTACGAGGTGCGTGACATCGTC
The DNA here is from genome assembly GCF_004353925.1 of Pseudomonas sp. H9. Lineage (GTDB taxonomy): Bacteria > Pseudomonadota > Gammaproteobacteria > Pseudomonadales > Pseudomonadaceae > Aquipseudomonas. The sequence goes on from NZ_SMOK01000010.1 coordinate 59,036, forward strand.
AACAACTGGTCATTGTGGTCGCAGCAGTTCAACGTCGAGGTCGAGGTCGGTGATGACTTGCTGCGTGAGCCGGATGCCCTCGATGCACCGGATGGCCAGCTCGATCTGGACAAACTGGGCGACAACGATACTCAACTCCGTGTGCGGGTATACCCGGAGATGGACTTCGATGACCAGCTCACCCTCTTCTGGACCGCAACCCCGCCTGACGGCACCCCGTTCACCCACACCGAAGCGGGCGAGGTGGAGGAAGAAGGCTTGCCGGTGCTGTTCACGGTGCCCAATGCCATTGTCAAAGCCAGCGCCGGGGGCGCCGTCGCCGTCAAATACACCGTGGTGTCCCCCCGCGGTGAGCAACACTCGCGGCGCACCCGGTTCGAGGTCATCGGCCAAGCCCAGGGCTTTCCCGCACCGTGCGTCGAGCAAGCCGTGGGCGATGAACTAGACCCTGAGCGCTTGCCCAACAGCGGGGCGACGGTGGTGGTCAAACCCTATCCCGGTATGGACTCAGGCGATAAGGTGTGGCTGTACATTCGTGGCACCGACGCCGACGGTAACCCATCGAGCGCTCAATACGATGAAGACATCAGCGACGGCGAAGTCGGGTATGACGTGACGTTCTATGTGCCTAAAGCCTTCATCGCCCCATTGCTCGATGGCACCTTGAGGCTTGAGTACCGCGTCAAAGGCAACGTCTCCGACGCCCTGGTGTTGCGGATCGTCAATGCTGGCGGTGCCGAGCTGACCGCGCCCACGGTCAACGGTGTTGACGACGGTGTGCTTGACCCCGATACCGTGCCCTCCGGTACCCTCGCCGTGGTACCGAAGAAGTATCAGGGCAAAGTGCTGGACGACAACATCACCCTCAGTTGGACCGGCCTCCCGAACGCCAGCTTCAGTGACAGCATCAAGGTCACCACGGAGAATATCGACACGGAGATCAAGTTCAATGTGCTGCCCCGCTACATCACCGGCAACCTCAATACCCCGGTGAGCGTGAGCTATCAAGTGGCGCGCGCCAATGGCGGTACAGCCAATTCGGCGCCCCTGGCATTCCGGGTGCAACGCCAAGCCGGTGAAGACTTCGTGGCACCGACCGTGACCCAGGCGCCGGGCGGCAACCTCGACCCGATCAATGCCCTGGAGGGCGCGACGGTGCGCGTCAGCTACGACGGAATGCAGACCACCGACACCCTGGCTGTGGCCTGGACCGGTACCAACGCAGCGGACACGATCGAAACCGATCCAAAACCCGGCAGCGCTTCTGGTTACGTCGATTTCCCGATCCCGATCAGCGTGGTGGCAGCCAGCCAAGGCAAGGCCATCACCGTGCAGTATGCAGTGACACGCAATGGTCAACCCGCCAAACCGTCCAAGGTGCTGAATCTGACCGTGGGCAAGCTGGCGCAAACCGCACTGCCAAAACCGCAGGTGCCCCAAGCAAAAGACGGTGTGCTGGATTTGGCCACGTTCTCTGGCGATGCCACCATCACCGTTGTGCCGTGGAAGCTGATGGCCATTAACCAGCGTTATTGGATCGTGGTCAGCGGCACGCTAGCGAACGGCACGGCGTACAGCTTCTATGCGGCTAGAGCGGTGCAGGTACAGGCCTCAGAACTGTCGGCAGGCCTGAATGTGCCAGCACTGCGCAATGAACTGGAAAAGTTCGCCCATGCCAACCCTCTGACCGTTACCGCAAAAGTTAGTTTCGACCACGCGCCTGAGGAGTCGGCAGCGATAAACTTCCCGGCTGAGTCGCTGATACTCAAGAACCACAAAGATACGCTTGACTTCTCGGAATTTGCTGTTGGCAAATTAACTGGAGGTCAGCAGTATGACTTTGGCTTTGGCTATTTAGTTTGTTCAAGAGAAAATCCGAATGAAATAAGAAATGGTAAAATCCCACCTTTCATAGACGGCAATTACCTATATGCGAAAAAAGGAACTAGTGCAGTTTGCGTCTTACGATTAAGCAAGCCTTACCGCCGAATAAGAATCAATAACGGAGGAGCGATGAATCTGACTCTTGGCAACCTTGACAGCCAACCATTCGAATCCCCCCAAATAATTGAGCTACCCGCTCCTGGTAATTCAGTTTATTTAAGCATAGAAACCTACTTAGACCTGGAGGTTCTAGTTGGTGAAATAACCGTTTACTATTAAGCCCATATCACACGCCACGGATTTATAGCCAATTACCGATTTAAATCCGTGGCACAACAAATAAAATGCCCCCACCCAACCACCAATCCTTACCCCATCCTTTAACAACACAGTGCACAAACACACCTTGCAAAAACACAGCTCACAGGCATGACACCTCACATCAATACTTAGAAAATACAAATCATTAAAAGTATTAGTTAATCCGCGTCAAGCCTTACTTGACATTCGCAACCCATCCCAACAATGTAGTTTCATCAGCCATCAAAAACGCTAAAAAGCTTAATGCTAAAGAAGTTAAATTTATTTTTGCGTCTTATTCGCATCCGCAACAAGCCTGCACGCTCAACACAACAAAACAGCTTCATCAACAGCCGACAGCACCGCGCCACTGGTCTAAATTAACCCGTAGCATTAAACGCTTGCGGTGAGCTGATCTAAGCTCAAGCAAAATCCGCTTGGAGCACGTTCAATGCCACCGGCTGAAGAACAAAAACCCGTGCGTCGCAAGGAAGCGCTGCTGTTCATCTTCCTCGTCGCCTGCCTGTTCCCACTACTGTCTGTAGCGATTGTCGGTGGCTACGGTTTCATCATCTGGTTTTTGCAAATGCTCTATGGCCCACCCGGGCCGCCAAATTGATAGACATCTCATTGTGTCTGTTGGAGCCAGCGCATGGACGACACCCTGCATATTGCCAGCCTTGTAGTACTTGCCCGCCCTGAACTGCTTGAGGCCGTGAAAGCCAACTTGCGCCTGCTCGAGGGCCTGGAGCTGCATCAGGAAAGTCCAGCCGGAAAGTTGGTGGTGGTGCTTGAAACCACCGATGAACAGCAAATTCTGCAACGTATCGATTTGATCAACAATTTGCCGGGCGTACTCAATGCGGCGTTGATCTATCACGAACTCCTCGACCCCGCAGGAGACAGCGCATGAGCATGACCCGCCGTGAATTTGCCAAAGCCCAGGCCGCAGCCATCGCAGCGGCAGCTGCCGGGCTGCCGATCTATACCACTGCCAGTAACCTGATTACCGAAGCGGATATGGTCACGCTGGACTGGAACAAAGCGCCCTGCCGCTTCTGCGGTACCGGCTGCAGCGTGATGGTCGCAACCCGCGACAACCGTGTGGTCGCCACCCACGGCGATGTTAAAGCCGAGGTCAATCGCGGCCTGAACTGCGTCAAAGGCTACTTCCTGTCGAAGATCATGTACGGCAATGACCGCCTGACCCAACCGCTGCTGCGCATGAAGAACGGCCAGTACGACAAGCAAGGCGAGTTCCAGCCGGTCAGTTGGGAAAAAGCCTTTGACATTATGGAAGCCAAGTTCAAGGAAGCTTTGAAGAACAAAGGGCCCAGTTCTGTCGGCATGTTTGGTTCCGGGCAATGGACGGTGTGGGAAGGATATGCCGCCAACAAGCTGATGAAAGCCGGCTTTCGCAGTAACAACATCGACCCCAACGCCCGCCACTGCATGGCCTCGGCAGTCATGGGCTTCATGCGCACCTTCGGCATGGATGAACCCATGGGCTGTTACGACGACATCGAAGCCACCGATGCCTTCGTACTGTGGGGCTCAAACATGGCCGAGATGCACCCGATTCTCTGGAGCCGGGTCACCGACCGGCGCTTGAGCCAACCGCAGGTCAAGGTTGCCGTGCTGTCGACCTTTGAACACCGCAGTTTCGAACTGGCCGACATTCCCCTGGTGTTCAAGCCGCAGACCGACCTGATGATCCTCAATTACATCGCCAACCACATCATCGAGAGTGGCGCGGTGAACAAAGACTTCATCAGCAAGCACACTCGCTTTGCCCACGGCGCCGAAGACATCGGTTATGGTCTGCGCCCGGACAACCCGCTGGAAAGCGCGGCGAAGAACGCCGACAAAGCCAATACCTGGAGCGACATCGATTTCGAGCAGTTCGCTGCCTTCGTGCGCCCCTATACCCTGGAGCGTACCGCCAAGGAGTCCGGGGTGCCCGCAGAACGGCTCAAGGCCCTGGCCGAGCTGTATGCCGATCCCAAACGCAAAGTCGTGTCGTTCTGGACCATGGGTTTCAATCAGCACACCCGCGGGGTGTGGGCCAACAACCTGATCTACAACATTCATTTGCTCACCGGCAAAATCAGCGAACCGGGCAACAGCCCCTTCTCGCTCACCGGCCAGCCCTCGGCCTGCGGTACTGCTCGCGAAGTCGGCACATTCTCCCACCGCCTGCCCGCAGATCTGGTGGTCACTAATCCCAAGCACCGCGCCACGGCTGAAAAAATCTGGAAGCTGCCGGCCGGCACGATTGAAGAAAAGGTCGGTTTTCATGCGGTGCAGCAGAGCCGCATGCTCAAAGATGGCGTGCTCAACGTCTACTGGACCCAAGCCAGCAACAACATGCATGCCGGCCCTAACATCATGCAGGAGGTACTACCGGGTTGGCGCCGGCCGGAAAATTTCGTGATCGTCTCCGACGTGTACCCGACCGTGTCCGCCCAGGCCGCCGACCTGATCCTGCCCACGGCTATGTGGGTGGAAAAAGAAGGCGCTTATGGCAACGCCGAGCGCCGCACCCAGTTCTGGCACCAACTGGTCAGTGCACCGGGTGAAGCCAAATCGGACTTGTGGCAACTGGTTGAGTTTTCCAAGCGCTTTACCACCGACGAAACCTGGCCCGCCGAGTTGCTGGCCAAATCGCCGGAATACAAGGGCAAAACACTGTTCGAGGTGTTGTTTAAAAACGGTCAGGTCGACCAGTTCCCGGTCGAGCAACTGGCCGCCGGTTTCAAAAACGACGAGGCCAAGGCATTTGGCTTCTACTTGCAAAAAGGCCTGTTTGAAGAGTACGCCCAGTTTGGCCGTGGGCATGGCCACGACCTCGCCCCCTTTGACCTGTATCACAGTGAACGCGGCCTACGCTGGCCGGTGGTCGACGGCAAGGAAACGCGCTGGCGTTACCGCGAGGGCCTGGACCCCTACGTTCAAGCCGGCACAGGAGTGCAGTTCTACGGTTACCCGGACAAGAAAGCGATCATCTTCGCCCTGCCCTACGAACCGCCTGCCGAAGCACCAGACGACCAGTATCCGTTCTGGTTAAGTACCGGGCGGGTGCTTGAGCATTGGCACACCGGCACCATGACCCAGCGGGTCGAAGAACTCTACAAGGCAGTACCCGATGCCGTGGTGTACATGCACCCCGAGGATGCCAAAGCGCTGAATGCGCGGCGCGGCAGTGAGGTAAAGGTGATCAGCCGGCGCGGCGAAATTCGCGCACGCATCGAAACCCGTGGGCGTAACAAGCCGCCGCAGGGTCTGGTGTTCGTGCCGTTTTTCGATGCCAACAAGCTGATCAACAAAGTCACCCTCGACGCCACCGACCCGATCTCCAAGCAGACCGACTACAAGAAATGCGCCGTGCGCATCGAGCTGATCAGCGTGGCCTGAGGAGCGCCGACATGCCTTTTCGAATCCTGCCGTTACTGGTGTTCGCTGTGATCGGCGCGGCCCTGGCCGCTGACATCAACTACCCGCTCGATGCCCCCGGGCCCGACGGACGGCGCCCCGGTGGCACACTGACCCAGAGCATGCCAGCACCGCCGCTTGCCAACGATGAGAACAAAGACCTCAAGCGTGAGCGCAACTACCCCGACCAGCCACCGACCATTCCTCACAGCATTCGTGGCTACCAGATCGACATGAACGGCAATAAATGCCTGTCGTGTCACAGTCGGGCCAACAGTGCACGCAGCCAGGCGACGATGATCAGCATTACCCATTACATGGATCGCGACGGCCAGGCCCTGGCGGCAGTGTCGCCGCGTCGTTACTTCTGCAACCAGTGCCATGTGCCGCAAAAAGAGGTGCAGCCGCTGGTGGGAAACAGCTTTGAAACCATCGACAAAATCCTGCAAGACGACGCCAACGCCACGAAAAAACCTTGAGGAGGCGCCATGAAAGCACTGTTCGCCCTGCTTAAGGAATACTGGGGCATCCTCTGTCGACCGAGCGTTTATTTCAGCTTGGGTTTTTTGACCCTGGGGGGGTTTATTGCCGGGATTATTTTCTGGGGGGGCTTCAACACCGCACTGGAAATGACCAACACCGAGAAATTCTGCGTGTCGTGCCATGAAATGCGCGACAACGTATTCGTCGAACTGAAGGAAACCATCCACTACACCAACCGCTCCGGGGTACGTGCCAGCTGCCCCGACTGCCATGTGCCCCACGAGTGGACCCACAAGATCGCCCGCAAGATGCAGGCCTCCAAAGAGGTGTGGGGCAAAATTTTCGGCACCATCGACACCCGCGACAAATTCCTCAACATGCGTCGGGAGCTGGCCGAGCACGAATGGGCCCGGCTCAAAGCCAACGATTCGCGCGAATGCCGCAACTGCCATAACTTCGAGTTCATGGACTTCACCCGCCAGAGCAAGCGCGCAGCGGCCATGCACTCGACCTCACTGGCCAAAGGTGAGGCCACCTGCATCGACTGTCACAAAGGCATTGCTCACCGGCTTCCGGACATGCACGGCGTCAAGGGCTGGTGACGGTTCAGGGCGTGACCTGATAGCCCTTGCCTTGCAGGCAACTGGTGTACGCCGTGGCCGCATTTGATTCGTTGCTGCGCCGTTGCTGGCGGCGCTCCTGACGTTGATGAGCACCTCCGACCACCGCCCCCGCTGCTGCGGTTTCCTTGGCGCGGTTCTGCCGGTAGTCCTGCTTCACATCATCGTCGACACGGTCATAGATTTCTTCGTGCTGGTTACCCCGTACTTGCGCCCCGACCGCCCCGGCTGCGGCGCCCACTGCCGCGCCGCGCACCCGGCCGCCGGCCACCGGCGCTGTGTTGGTGCTGCTATTGGCGATGTTGTGACAATCGTTGATGTCGATCTGCGTCTGCTGGGAATTCTGGCCTTTGAGCGGCACCACAGTCTCGGCCAGTACCGGGGCGCTGGACAACGACACAACCAGGCACAGGCCCAGTGGCGATAATCTGTACATGATCAGCTCCGCAAGGATGAAACAACCCTATTAAGTGTAGTTCTCTCCGGCCGGTGGGAGCGGGCTTGCCCCGCGATTGCGGTGTGTCAGCCAGGCCGCAATCGCGGGGCAAGCCCGCTCCCACAGGTGCAAGGCTATCAGCCGCGGGGCAGTCGGATGCGGAACTGCGCGCCGCCCAATGCCGACTGACGTACGGTCAAGGTGCCGCCCTGCCCCTCGATCGCCCGCCGGCTGATCGCCAGGCCCAGGCCAAAGCCGCCGGTTGCACGGTCACGGCTGCGGTCAAGGCGGTAGAACGGCTGAAAAATCAGCTCACGCTGGTCAACTGGAATGCCAATTCCGTCATCTTCAACAGTCAACAGGCAGTGCCCTTCGGCATCCAGGCTAAGACGCAGCAACAGTTGCCGGTCACAGTAGCGCATCGCGTTACGCACCAGGTTCTGCACCGCCCGGGCGGTCAGCCGTGGGTCGAGGATGAAGCGCGGCAAGTTGCCTTCAGCACACACCCGCCATTCGATACCTCGCCCATCCAGCTCTTCGGCAAAACTACCGAGGATGCTGTCCACCAGTTCCAGCAACGACACCTCGACGCGTTCGCGCGCCTGATCGGCGTTCTGCAAGCGGCTGTACGACAGCAACTCCAGTACCAGTTCGTCCAGCTCGCGCACATGCCCGACCAGCTCCAGCAAGCGCTTGCGGCAATGCGGCGGGACTTCGTCAAACAGCAGCACCAGGCCAAAATCCAGGCGGGTCAAAGGCGTGCGCAGTTCATGGGAGACGGCGTTTAGCAGTTCTCGTTGCTGGGTCAGCAGGCGCTCGACGTCCTGGGCCATGGTGTCGAACACCTGAGCCAATTCGCCGATGTTCGAGCGGGCGGGAATTTGCGTTCGCTCCGACAGTTGCCCCTGACCCAGACGCCGGGCGGTTTCCTTGAGACGCTCAAGGTCACGCCAGTGCGGCCAGACCCACAACAGCAAGCAGCCCAACAAGGCGGCAACGATCAGCACGGTAACGCCCCAGGACAGCAGGTTGATGTCCATCGGGTCCGGCGGGTTACGCAACTCCACGGCCCAGGTGGCGTTCAGTGGCGCCAGGGCCGACTTGTAATAGCCCCAGTCACCCAGGCACACCACGTTTTCCCCAGCCGCCAGACGCGCCTGGTTGGCGGCAGACAGGCCAATCTGGTCGCGTCGGCGCAATTCGATTTCCAGCGGTGCGAAGTCAGCCGCCAGTTCTGCCGCGACATCGGGCCAACGCGCTTCGGGCACCTGGCGAAAGCGCTCGACGATCAGCTTCTGCACGCCCTTGGCCTGGTCCAGGTTGTAGGCAATGAAGCGCTCATGGAAGGCCCCGACAATCGCATCGGGAATCAGCAGCAGCGCACCTGCATAGGCGACGATGATCACCAGGTACAGGCGAATCAGGATCTTCAGCATGCCAGCATCAATACTCCCACTCCAGGCGGCTGAACAGGTAGCCCTTGCCCCACACCGTCTTGATCTTGCGCGCTTCACCGGCGCTGTCGTCGAACTTGCGCCGCAGCTTGGAAATCGCCACGTCTACCGAACGGTCAGTGCCGTTGAACTCGATGCCGCGCAGCTGTTGCAAGATCCGGTCGCGGCTGAGCACCTCCCCGGCATGGCGCGCCAGCACTACCAGCAAGTTGTACTCGCCGCTGGACAACTCCACGCATTGATCACGCCAGAACACCGTGCGTTCGGCCAGGTCGATGCGCAAGCCGCCGACCACGATCAGGTCGGTCTCCAGACGTGGCTCGTTGATACTGCTGCGGCGCAGCAAGGTGCGCACCCGGGCCAGCAGCACTCGGGGCTCGCAGGGCTTGGTGACATAGTCGTCGGCACCCATTTCCAGGCCCAGCACCTGGTCGTGGCTGTCGTCGCGGGCGGTGAGCATGAGGATCGGCAACGTTTGTGACTCGGCGCGCAACTGGCGGCACACCTGCAAGCCGTCGAGCCCCGGCAGCATCAGGTCGAGAATTACCAAGTCGGGTTTGCTGCGTCGGGCCTCGGCCAATACGTGGTCGCCACGGGCAATCACGCTGACACAAAACTCGTTGCGTTGCAGGTAGCTGGCAATCAGTTCAGACAAGGCGCAGTCGTCTTCGACCAGGAGGATGTTGGGCATGAGTAGTTTGACAGGCTGGGAAAGTCAGGCAAGGATATAGGACCTCGCGCACCGTCAGCGCAACCCTTCACACTTTTTCACACTCGGCCTACACAGCTTAACAGTTGGACGTTGGCCTCCTGCCTTAGCATTGCCGGGTCATATAGGGAAGATCCGCATGTTCAGTTCCAGCCCCGTCCGTCTGCGCGCCTTGATCGCGCTTTTGGCTGTTACCTTGCCACTCAGTGCGTGCAAAGACAGCACCCCTGAAGACGCTAAAGCGCCGCCGAGCGCCGTGAGCGTCGAAACCGTTCGTGTCCAGCCGCTGGCCATCAGCACCGAACTCAATGGCCGTATTCTGGCCCCGCGCACCGCAGAAGTTCGCGCACGCGTTGCCGGCGTGGTACTCAAGCGCGTGTATCGCGAAGGCAGTGACGTCAAACAGGGTGATGTGCTGTTTCGCATCGACCCGGCGCCCTTCCAGGCCGACTATGACAGCGCCCGGGCCAGCCTGGCCAAGGCCGAAGCCAACCGCTATCAGGCACGTCTGCAAGATGAACGCTACCGCGAGCTGATTGCCATCAACGCCGTCAGCCGCCAGGACCACGATAACGCCCGCGCAGCCTTCATGCAGGCCGATGCGGCAGTGGCCGAAGCCAAAGCGACCCTGGAGCGGGCGCGCCTGAACCTGGGCTATGCCACGGTGACAGCACCGATTTCCGGACGCATCGGCCGGGCGCTGGTGACCGAAGGCGCACTGGTCGGGCAAAACGAGAGCACGCCACTGGCGACCATCCAACAGCTGGACCCGATCCACGCTGACGTCACCCAATCCACCCGTGAACTTAACGCCCTGCGCCGCGCCCTGCGTGCCGGTGAGCTGCAGCAGGTCGGTCAGGGCCAGGCTCGCGCCACCCTGATCCAGGACGACGGTACGCCTTACCCGCTGCCAGGCAAACTGCTGTTCTCCGACATCAGTGTTGACCCCAGCACCGGCCAGATCACCCTGCGCAGCGAGTTCCCTAACCCGGACCTCGACCTGCTGCCTGGCAGTTTCATCCGTGTGCGCCTGGAGCAGGCGATCAAACAGCAGGCCATCAGCGTTCCACAACGCGCAATTCTGCGCGACAGCGCGGGCAATCCACGGGTGTTGCTGGTGGACGCCCAGCAGCGTGTCAGCGAGCGCGCGGTGGTGTTGGGCAGCGTACAGAACGACCGCTGGATCGTCAGCGAAGGCCTGGCGCCCGGTGACCAGGTGGTAATCGAAGGCCTGCAGCACGTCAATCCCGGCGATCAGGTGCGGGTCGACAACCTCGGCAAGGCTGCCCCTTCCATCGTTCAGACCACTGGCCAGTGAGGGCCTGATTCATGCCGCAGTTCTTCATTGACCGCCCGGTCTTCGCCTGGGTGGTGGCCCTGTTCATTCTGTTGGCCGGCGCCCTGGCGATTCCGCAATTACCCGTCGCCCAGTACCCCGACGTGGCACCGCCGCAAGTCGAGATCTATGCCGTTTACCCCGGTGCCTCGGCACAGACCATCGACGAAAGCGTGGTCAGCCTGATTGAGGAGGAGCTTAACGGTGCCGACAACCTGCTGTACTTCAGTTCCCAGAGCAGCCTGGGAAGCGCCACCATCACCGCCACCTTCGAGCCTGGTACCAACCCTGACCTGGCCCAGGTAGATGTGCAGAACCGCTTGAAAGTGGTGGAGTCGCGCTTGCCGCGGCCGGTCACCCAACAAGGCCTGCAGGTCGAGAAAGTATCGACCGGCTTCCTGCTGCTGGTGACCCTCACCGCTGAGCAAGGCAACCTGGACGAAGTCACCTTGAGCGACTTTCTGGCGCGCAACGTGATGAACGAAATCCGCCGCCTCAAGGGTGTCGGTAAAGCGCAGTTGTATGGTTCAGAACGGGCCATGCGCATCTGGCTCGACCCTCAGAAGCTGATCGGCTTCAACCTCACCCCCGATGACGTCAACGACGCCATTGCCGCGCAGAATGCCCAGGTTGCGCCTGGCAGCATCGGCGACCTGCCGACCACCGGCAGCCAGGAAATCACCGCCAACGTGGTGATCAAAGGGCAGTTGAGCACCGTGCAGGAGTTTTCCGATATTGTCTTGCGCGCCAACCCCGACGGCTCGCGGCTGACCATCGGTGACGTCGCCCGGGTGGAAATCGGCAGCGAGGAATATCAATACGGCACTCGTCTCAACGGCAAACCTACCAGTGCCTTCAGCGTGCAGCTGTCACCAGGCGCCAACGCCATGGAAACCGCAACCCTGGTGCGCGGCAAGCTCGACGAATTGTCACGCTACCTGCCAGCTGGCGCGGCCTTCGACATCCCTTACGACACCTCACCGTTCGTCAAGGTGTCGATCCAGCAAGTCATCACCACCCTGCTTGAGGCGATGGCCCTGGTGTTCGCGGTGATGTTCCTGTTCCTGCAGAACATCCGCTACACCCTGATCCCGACGCTGGTGGTGCCGGTGGCCTTGATGGGCACCTTCGCAGTGATGCTGGCGCTGGGCTTCTCGGTCAACGTACTGACCCTGTTCGGCATGGTGCTGGCCATCGGCATTCTGGTGGACGACGCTATCGTGGTGGTGGAGAACGTCGAACGGATCATGTCCGAAGAAGGCCTCACACCGCGCGATGCAACGAAGAAAGCCATGAGCCAGATCACCGGCGCCATCGTCGGTATCACCCTGGTACTGGTGGCAGTGTTCCTGCCGATGGCCTTCATGAACGGCTCGGTCGGGGTGATCTACCAGCAGTTCTCGGTGTCCATGGCGGTGTCGATCCTGTTCTCCGCCTTCCTTGCCCTGAGCCTGACCCCGGCCCTGTGCGCCACCCTGCTCAAACCGGTAGCCAAGGGTGAGCATCAGCACAAAACCGGGTTCTTCGGCTGGTTCAACCGCCGTTTCGAGCAGGTGAACACGGGTTACCAGCGCTGGGTGATCCAGGCGCTCAAGCGCAGCGGGCGTTACCTGATGGTCTATCTGGTACTGCTGGCAGGCCTGGTGTACGGCTTTAACCAGCTGCCCTCCTCGTTCCTGCCCACTGAAGACCAGGGCTACACCATCACCGACATCCAGTTGCCGCCGGGTGCCAGCCGCGCCCGTACGGAACAGGTAGCAGCGCAAATCGAAGCGCACAACACCACCGAAGCTGGGGTGGAAAACAGTACGCTGATTCTGGGTTTCAGTTTCTCCGGCAGCGGACAAAATGCCGCGCTGGCGTTCACCACGCTCAAGGATTGGTCCGAGCGCGGCGCCGACGACAGTGCCCAGTCGATTGCTGACCGCGCCAATGCGGCCTTCAGCCAGCTCAAAGACGCCATTGCCTTCTCTGTGCTGCCACCGCCGATTGACGGCCTGGGGACCTCCAGCGGTTTCGAGTTCCGCCTGCAAGACCGCGGCGGCCTTGGGCATAGCGCCTTGATGCAAGCCCGTGATCAGTTGCTGGCCGCCGCCGAGAAAAGCCCGGTGCTGGTCAATATGCGGGAAAATGCCCTGGCGGAAAGCCCGCAAGTGCAGCTTGAGGTTGATCGCAAACAGGCCAATGCGCTGGGCGTGTCCTTTGCTGATATCGGTAATGTGCTCAACACCGCAGTGGGCTCCAACTACGTCAACGACTTCCCCAACCAGGGGCGGATGCAGCGTGTGGTGGTGCAAGCTGAAGGTGATCAGCGCGCTCAGGTCGAAGACCTGCTGAAAATCCATGTGCGCAACAACAGTGGCAAGATGGTGCCGCTGTCGGCATTCGTCCAGGCCAAGTGGGTGACCGGCCCCGTGCAGTTGACGCGCTACAACGGCTACCCGGCAGTCGATGTGTCGGGCGAACCCGCACCTGGTTACAGCTCGGGCGAGGCCATGGAAGAAATCCAGCGCCTGGTCGACCAGTTACCCTCGGGCTTTGGCCTTGAGTGGACCGGCCTGTCGTTGCAGGAGCGCTTGTCGGGTGCCCAGGCACCAATGTTGATGGCCTTGTCGCTGCTGGTGGTGTTCCTCTGCCTGGCAGCGTTGTATGAAAGCTGGTCAATTCCGACCGCTGTGCTGTTGGTGGTGCCGTTGGGCGTGCTCGGTGCAGTACTGGCCGTCAGCCTGCGTGGCATGCCCAACGATGTGTTCTTCAAAGTCGGCCTGATCACCCTGATCGGCCTGTCGGCCAAGAACGCCATTCTGATCATCGAGTTCGCCAAGCACCTGGTCGATGAAGGCCATGATCTGATCGATGCCACGGTACAGGCTGCACGCCTGCGTTTGCGCCCGATTGTCATGACTTCGCTGGCGTTCATCCTCGGCGTTGTGCCCTTGGCCATCGCCAGCGGTGCCAGTTCCGCCAGCCAGCAAGCCATCGGTACCGGCGTGATCGGCGGCATGCTCAGTGCCACCCTGGCGGTGGTGTTCGTGCCGGTGTTCTTCGTGGTCGTCATGCGCCTGACCGGTAAGCGCCGGGCGCAGGCTCGCGACGCCCAGGCAGTGGCTCAGGAGCACTGATCTGGACAGGGGGTGGCGCGCATGGGAAGGTGAGCTGTTGAATTTGCCAGGAACCTTACCGATGCCCACCCCCGCGTCCCCCTGCTCCATCCTTCTGCTTGCCGGTGGCCGTGGCCAACGCATGGGGGGCCAGGACAAAGGCCTGCTGCAATGGAACGGCAAACCGCTGATTGCCCATGTGCAGGCAGTGGTGCGGCCGTTGACAGATGACCTGATCATCTCCTGTAACCGCAACCAGGGGCAGTACCAACCTTACGCGGACCAGTTGGTGAGTGACGCTGAGGCCGACTTCCCCGGACCACTGGCCGGCGTGCTGGCGGGGCTCAAGGTTGCCCGGCACCCTTGGCTGCTGGTGCTGGCTTGCGATGCACCGATGATCGACCGTGCCTTGCTGCTCGACCTGCTCAGCCAGATCAATGATCAGCAACACCCGGTGATGGTCCGTCAGGGAGGCTACTGGCAGCCGATGTTCAGCCTGATTCCTTGCGCCTTGCGCGATGACCTGGAATTGGCCTGGCAACAAGGTGATCGCAGCCTCCAGCGGGCACTGCTCAAGCACCCCGTACAGGCGCTTGAGTACCCGGAAGATGACCAACGCTTGAGCAACTTCAATACCCCGGCCTATCTGCAGCGCTAACTACCCGGTAGGAGCAGGCTTGCCCCGCGATAGCGGTGTGCCAGGTAGGTCGCTATCGCGGGGCAAGCCCGCTCCTACCGTGGTTGTGTCAGCGCAAGCGCGTACGAATCTGCTGGCACACGTTCAACACCTGCTGCACATCGCTCTCTATCAGGTCGATCTTGCAGGCCATGTTATTGAAGACTTTGGCCGCTTCGGCCTTGAGTGCTCGGCCTTTGTCGGTAAGCAGCACATTGCGCCGACGGCGATCATTAGGGTCAAGGTAGACGGTGATGAAACCGTTGTCGGCCAGGCGTTTGACAATCGGTGTCAAGGTACCGAGGTCGAACAAGGTCAACTCGCTCAGGGCGCTGATCGACACATCATCCTTTCCCCACAACCCGGCCATTACCAGCAGTTGCGGATAGGTGATGCCACGCTGCTTCAACGGCTCGGCGTAATCGCGAACCATGGCGTTGGCTGTCGCATACAGCGAGAAGCACAGCATTTTGTCGAAGTCGAAGGTCGGGTCAAGCATACCTACCCTCCCAGGCCCGAACAAACGGCTGCAAGGTGATTTCGGTTGTATTAGGCAAGGACAGATAACTCATGCAGGATTCACGCGAATCGTGGGTAAAGCCACTTATTGGTTATGGTGCGGTACAGCGGCGGCAATCTCGCGGCGCAAGGCCGAGATCGTGGAGCGGTAATCGCGCTCCGCGAAGATTGCCGTACCCGCCACGAACATGTCTGCGCCGGCGGCTGCAACCTGACCAATGGTCTGCAGATTGACCCCACCGTCGACTTCCAGGCGGATGTTTTGGCCACTCTCGTCGATCAGCTTGCGCGCTGCGGCGATCTTGGGCAACACCTGCGGGATGAAGCGCTGGCCGCCAAAACCCGGGTTAACCGACATCAACAGGATCAGGTCAAGGCGATCGAGTACATAGTGGGCGGCGTCCAGCGTACTGGCCGGGTTGAACACCAGCCCGGCCTTGCAGCCCAGGTCTTTGATCAGCTGAATTGAACGGTCCAGGTGCAGGGTGGCCTCCGGATGTATTGAAATGTAATCGGCACCGGCTTGCGCGAAAGCCTGGATCATACTGTCCACCGGGGTGACCATCAGGTGCACATCAATCGGCGCGGTAATGCCGTGGCTTCGCAAGGCCTTGCAGAACTGTGGGCCCATGGTCAGGTTGGGCACATAGTGGTTGTCCATGACATCGATATGGATGACATCGGCACCTGCCGCCAGCACCTGTTCGGCCTCCTCCCCCAGCCGGGCGAAATCAGCCGCCAGAATCGACGGTGCTATCCAGAATTCTTTCACGTACCTACTCCGTTACTGATTGACGATGCGTTGTTGGGGCCCCGAATCACTGGTCGCCAATGCCACGTTGAGTTGCTCGATCAACGTGGTTGTCGGGTTGTCCAGATGAAAATGGTGGCCGCCGTCGTGCCAGTGCACCCGGGTATCCGGGGGCAAGGCATGCTTTCGTTTGTCGAACGCGCTACCGGCGAACAAGCCCTGCCGCCCGAGCATCAGTTGCAGCGGGCACGTAATGTGTTGCAGGAACTCACAGGCCTGGCGTTCAGTCAGCTGCAAGGGCTCAGGCAGTACCAGGCGCGGGTCGTGGCGCCAGCGGTAGCCATGCCCCAGGTTGAGCAGGTCGCGCATCGCCAGCAACCTGGCGCCTTCGGCACTCAGGCTGCCATCGATGCTGTTGCGCCGCTCGTTGATGGCCATTTCCAGGCTATTGAACTGGGCCTCCTCTGGCCCGCTGAATCCGTGCAGGCGTGTGCGCAGGGCCAGCCGCAACAAGCGTTGAGCTTTGCGCAGGTGCTCGACAGTGTTGCCGTCGTCCACGGTAAAGGGCGCGCCCATACCATCAATGAACACCATGTGCTCAATGTTGCGATTCATCGCCGCCAGTATCGACGCCACCCCCGTGCCCATGGAATGTCCCAGCACGCTAAAGCGCTTCCAGCCCAGGCACTCGACCAGGGCGTTCATGTCATCGGCGTGTTCCCACAGGTAGTAACCACTGTCGGCCCGGCGGTGATCGGAGCGACCGTGCCCGGCCAGATCCGGCGCCACCACAAAGCAATTGCGCAGCTCCGGGGCAATCAGCTCGAAGGACGCGGCGTTGTCCAGCCAGCCGTGCAGTGCCAACACCGGGCGACCGCTTTCCTTGCCCCACGTGCGCAAGGCAAAGTGGTTGCCGTTGACATCCAGTGTCAGGTCACGACCGTTTCGCCCCTGATTCATCGCTATACCTCCCTCTGCAACCAACGCGCCCTGACGTTCATCCGGCAACCATCGGCTGGGCATTGCGTGCCGAGCGCTGCAACTGCTGCAAATCCACCTTGCCATTGGCGGTGCGGGGCAAGCTGCTTTCGATACTGATGGACAACGGCACCTTGTACGGTTCCAGGCCCTGCCGGCAGTGCTCAAGCAACTGCTCCGCGTTCAGGCTCGCACCCTGGCCCAACGTGATGAACGCACACAGCCCTTCTCCGACTGATTCATGCTCGACACCCACCACGGCCGCCGCCTCCACACCGTCAATGGCATAGAGAAAGCCCTCCACTTCACTGGGGCTGACCTTCATGCCGCGTGACTTGATCATGTGGTCCATGCGCCCGTGAAAATACAGGTAGCCATCTTCGTCGAGGCTGCAGTAGTCGCCGGTGTACAGCACGTTCTCACCCGGATAGCGCCCTGGCTTGAGCTTGAGCGCCGTGGCGGCGGGGTTACGCCAGTAGCCGGCCATGACCGTCGCACCACGAATCACCAACTGGCCAACCTGATGGGGTTCATCGATGCGCCGGTCTTGTTCGTCGACCAGCCACAACTCGGTGTTGGGGATCGCGATACCCACACTGCCCGGCTTGTCGTCGATGTCTTCAGGCGGCAAGTACGTGCAGCGCTTGCATTCGGTCAGGCCGTACATCGAGAAAATCTGCGCCTGCGGGAACAGTGCTTTCATCTGAGCGATGTGCGGTGCCTTGAGCGCAGCACCGGTGTTGGTGACCATTCGTACATCAGCGAAGACCGACTCGCGCTTGCGTGCATATTCATGTAGCAAGGTCAGCATGGTCGGCACGAACGGGATCACCGTGACCTGGTACTGGCGGATTTTTTTGATCAGGAAAATCGGCCAGGTGAACTCCTTCTCCAGCACCAGGGTGGCCCCGGCGTTGATGGCCATGATCATCTGATACAGGCCGTAGTCGAACGACAACGGCAGTGCGCACAGTACATTGTCGGTTTCGCGGTAGCCCAGGTAAGTGTCGAGAGACGCCAGGGCCGCCAGCATGTTGCGGTGCGTGAGCATGACCCCCTTGGGCGCACCGGTGGAACCTGAGGTGTAGATGATCGCCGCCAGGTCGAGGTCAAGGTTGCCCGTCGGCAGCGGAACACCGGCGCCCTGCCCGAGCAGGCTTTCGAAAGTCTGCGCCACGGGCGAATCGGCTTCACCGTCGAGCAGCACGATCTGGCGCAGGTGGCCAAGGCCGGTGATGCTGGCTGGGAGGCTGGCGACTTTGTCAGTGGTGGTGATCAGCACCGAGGCTTCGGCATCACGCACGATGAAGTCGAGGCTGTCGGCCGTGGTTTCCAGGCCGACATTGACCACGACGCCCCCGGCTTTGAGGATGCCCCAAAACGCACAGACCATTTCGACCCGGTTGCCCAGGCACACCACCACCCGCTCCTGGCGTTGCAGGCCATTGGCCTGCAGCCCGGCAGCCAGGCGCGCGCTGGCTTCGTCCAGTTGTGCATAGGTGTAGGCTTCATCGGCATAGATGATCGCCGCCTTGTCGGGATGCAAGCCGTTGCGGGTTTCCAGTACATCCTGCAACAGCACTTCACGCGCTTTCATGTTGTACCTCGACAGCCTTTACAGATCGATGGGTCTGGCGCGGCTGGCGATGCGCATCGATATAGTCGGCCAGGGTCGCCACGGTGTTGAAATGCCTTGGCACGATGGTGTCCGGGTTGACGAAGAAGCCTTCGATTTCGTCTTCCAGGCTGATCAACAGCTCCATCGAGGTCAGCGAATCCAGCCCCAGCTCATCGCGCAAATGCGAGTCGGCGTGGATGACCGTCCCTTCCGGCAACTTCAACACCACCCGCAAAATGTCGCTCAACTGGTGCTGGGTGGCCGCCCGCACCTCTGCCGCAGGTTCAGCGGCGGGCGCGGTGCTGAGCATGGCCTCGAGGGGCACGTCTGCGTGGCTGTCGCGAATATCCAGGGCTGTCTGCCGGGCCCGGACCAGAAACAACTGATTGTTGCTGACCACCACTTCGGCCGGGTGGCCATGGCTGTGGAACAACGTCGGCGAGGCGGTAGGGCCATAGGCTCCGGAAGCAGTCACGGCGAGCAAGTCGCCCTCTTGCAAGGCCTCCAGGCAAACATCCCGGCCAAGCAGATCGTCAGGGCTGCAGAGCGGCCCGGAAACGTGGTATTGGCAAAGCGGTGCGGGGTGGCTGCCGGTCACTTTGACGATATTGAAATTGCGCTTGAGCACTTGCCCGCTGCCCGCTGCCGCACCATGGCAGTTGGTCCCACCATCGGTAACGGCAAACAGCTTGCCGTGGTTTTCTTTGATGTTGTCGACCGTTACCAGCAACGCGCCGCATTTACCGGCAATGAAACGTCCGGATTCAAGGATGATGCGCGTCTGCGGGAACTCGTGATGGAAGTCGTTGAACAGCGGCGCCAGCAACTGCTTGAGCTGTGTGGTATCCAGCTCTTTTTCGTTCTCGTAATACTTGATACCCAGGCCGCCACCGACATCGACCATGCGCATGTCCAGCTGATGACGCCGGGACAGGGTGCGGAACAGCTCAAGGATGTACGCGGCGTTGTCATACACCGACTGGGCATCGAGGATCTTGGTGCCGTTATACACGTGAATGCCCTTGACCCTGATGTTGGGCAGCGCCAGGTACTCGGCAAAGTTGGCAACGGCGGTGTCTTCCTGGATACCGAAATGCGTGGGCCGCCCGCCCATCTTCCAGGGTGAACCGGCTGCCGAGAAGTTCGGGTTGATGCGAATCGCGACCGGTGCATCACAACCCAGCTCCCCAGCCAGGGCTGACAACTTGCGCAGCTCGCTTTCGGACTCGACCACGATGGCGAACACCCCGACCTCAAGTGCGCGACGGTGCTCTTCCGGCTTCTTGTAGGGGCCTAACAGAATAATGTCCTGCGGCGCCACCCCTGCCTTCAGGGCAATTTCCAGCTCGCCCAGTGAGCAGACCTCCGTGTTGCCGCCGTAGGAGCGAATCAACTTCACCAGGGACAGGTTGGGGTTCACTTTCAGCGCGTAGAAAATGTCTACGCAATCCGGCAATGCGTCGCGCAACTCGCTGTAACTGCTGCGCAGCACTGCTTCATCGTAGAGGTAAGTTGGCGTCCCGAACGTCGCTTTTGCCTGTAGGACGAGTTCCTTGGATAGCTTCATCTGTTGCTCCCGTCGTTCTTATAGTGTCCCGCTCTGTTGGCGCTGTTTGCTGACACTGTGTAAGCACAGTCGCACAGGCCTAACGGCAGATTGGCTTCATTTTTGATCGCGCTGAACTGACATGACCTTAGGAACAAGGTAAAACTTTGCGCGCAAAGTTTTTAGAAATTCTGCGTCCGCGCCAAAGGTGATGTCAAGGCAATTCCAGCGCCCACCAACTGCGGCATAAAAGCGCGGCGACCAATGGTTCGAGGCGCAGAACAGGGATATTTCGTCGCACCCCGGACAGAACAGTACCGCTTTTCCCCAGTAAATACGGGGCTATTATCTGATCCGCTGTTCTGCCCAGTTTCTGAGTCTGTTTTGAAAGCAGGCGGGTTCCTACAGTCTGCGCCGATGTCCTACCCCTTCAGGAAGGACGCGACCTACAGGAACTGTGGAAACTAGCGATGAGCACACATCAACAGGCCCAAGCCTATAACTACAAAGTGGTCCGGCAATTCGTCATCATGACGGTGTTCTGGGGCATCGTCGGGATGGCGATGGGCGTATGGATCGCCTCTCAACTGGTCTGGCCGGAACTCAACCTCGAACTGCCCTGGACCAGCTTTGGTCGTTTGCGCCCCTTGCACACCAGCCTGGTGATCTTCGGCTTCGCCGGCAGTGCGCAATTTGCCGCCAGCTACTACGCGGTGCAGCGCACCTGCCAGGTGCGGCTGTACAGCGACAAACTGGCCGCCTTCACCTTCTGGGGCTGGCAGGCGACGATCGTCATCATGCTGATCAGCCTGCCACTGGGCCTGACCACCACCAAGGAATACGCTGAAATCGAGTTCGCCGGCGCGGTGTGGATGGCCATCGTTTGGGTCGCCTACGGCATCGTGTTCTTTGCCACATTGCTGCGTCGCAAGGCTAAGCACATCTATGTCGGTAACTGGTTCTTCGGCGCGTTCATCGTGGTGATCGCCATGCTGCACGTGGTCAACCACCTGTCTATTCCGGTCAGTTGGTTCAAGTCCTACCCGGTCTACTCCGGTGCTACCGACGCCATGGTGCAGTGGTGGTACGGGCATAACGCGGTGGGCTTCTTCCTGACCACCGGTTTTCTGGGGATGATGTACTACTTCGTGCCCAAGCAGGTGGGCCGCCCGGTGTACTCCTATCGCCTGTCGATCGTGCACTTCTGGGCGCTGATCACCCTGTACATCTGGGCCGGTCCGCACCACCTGCACTACACCGCCCTGCCCGACTGGGCACAGTCGCTGGGCATGGCCATGTCGCTGATCCTGCTGGCACCGAGCTGGGGCGGCATGATCAACGGCATGATGACCCTGTCGGGGGCCTGGCATAAGCTGCGTACCGACCCGATCCTGCGTTTTCTGGTGCTGTCGCTGGCGTTCTACGGTATGTCGACCTTTGAAGGCCCGATGATGGCGATCAAGACCGTCAACGCCCTGTCCCACTACACCGACTGGACCATTGGCCACGTCCATGCCGGTGCGCTGGGTTGGGTTGCGATGATTACCTTCGGCTCGCTCTACCACATGATCCCGAAAGTCTTCGGCCGCGAGCAAATGCACAGCATCGGCCTGATCAACCTGCACTTCTGGCTGGCGACCATCGGCACCGTGCTTTATATCGCCTCGATGTGGGTCAACGGCATCACCCAGGGCTTGATGTGGCGCGCCACCAACGAAGACGGCACCCTGACGTACTCGTTTGTCGAGGCGTTGGTGGCCAGCCATCCGGGGTTCCTGGTGCGTTTCATTGGCGGCGTGTTCTTCCTCAGCGGCATGCTGCTGATGGCCTACAACACCTGGCGTACCGTCCGCGTGGCGGATGAACAGCTGGCGTTGTCCAACGCCCGCATGGCCTGAGGAGTACCGTCATGGACAGCTGGATCTATGCGCTGTCTTGCCTGACCGGCGTCGCGTTCTTCTACCTGGTGACCAGCGCCTGCCTGCGCGGCCATAGCCGCGAGGTCGATGAACAGGTCAGCCTGATACCTTTTGCAGATGACCCGGTCGTAGCACAGCGGGTCGAGCAAGCGATTGGTAAACCGGTGCCAGCGGTCAGGCCGGACGCGGCGCTGAAGGCCTGAAAATCGCGGGGCAAGCCCGCTCCCACTGTGGGAGCGGGCTTGCCCCGCGATACTTCCCCTTAATCGATTAGTGCCCTGAGATCGTTGTACAGGGCCTCTGGAATCTCCACCCCTTCCACCACACTGCGCGCCCGCGCGGCATAGCGGCGCTGCGACGGCAAGCGCGCACCCTGCCCTTCAATACTGGTGAAGATCGTTTCAGCCCGCGCCAAGTGTTGCTCAGCCGATTCACCCAAAAACCGCTTGGGATCCAGGGCGATCAGCAGTTCACCGTGGTACGGCGACGATTTGCTGCCTTCGGCATGGGCCAGCGATTCAGCACTGGTCAGGTCACCAATCAATGGTCCGGCGATCAATTCGACCATCGCCGCCAATGCCGAGCCTTTGTGCCCACCAAAGGTCAACATCGCCCCACGGTCCAGCACTACGTTGGGGTCGGTGCTGGGCTGGCCGTGTTCGTCTACCCCCCAGCCCTCGGGGATGGCCTTGCCCGCGCGCCGATGCAGCTCGATGTCGCCGCGGGCGATGGCACTGGTGGCGAAATCAAACACAAACGGTTGCTTGCCCGCCCTCGGCCAACCGAATGCAATCGGGTTGGTGCCAAACACCGGCTGATGGCCACCCGCCGGTGCCACCCAGGCATGGCTCGGGGTAAACGCCATCGCCACCAGGCCGGCGTCGGCCAACTGCTCGATCTCTACCCATAAGGCCGAAAAATGCACACAGCGGTTGATCGCCAGGGCGGCGATACCGGTGCTGCGGGCTTTGGCTTGCAACAGCGGCAAACCCGCCTGGAACGCCAGTTGCGAGAAGCCGCCAGCGGCGTCGACCCGCACGATCGAGGGTGCTTGGTCAATCACATCGGGACGTGCGTCGGCCACCACCTTGCCCGCCTTGAGTGAACTGACGCAACCGAGCACCCGGTACAGGCCATGAGAGGCGCAACCGTCGCGCTCGCCGGCCACGATGGTATCGCTCACCGCCCGGGAGTGGTCGGCGCTAAAGCCATTGTGCAAGAGAATCGAATGGGCCAGTGCATGCGCATCAGACAGGGTCAGTCGAATCATGGTCATCTCCTTGATCAGACTGCCCAGCCTGCCCGAGCGCTGCCGCCCAGGCTTGATCGCTTTAACCCGTTACGATGACGAACTCGGCACAGCCTACTCCTCAGCCTGGGGGAAGTTGCGACAGCTTTTGCGTTCGGCCAGCTCTCGTGCACTGGGGGGCTGGTCAACGAACACCGCATGGCCATCCTTGTAGATTTCCAGATACCCCCAGTGCAAATCCTCATCACGCTGACCGGGCTTGGGCGGCTCGCGCCACCAGGGTTCTCGACTGATCAGCTCCATGGCCTGGCTCCGCTCGGAAAGATCTGTTCACTATAGACATTTGGCCAATGTGCAGGAGTGGGCTTGCCCCGCGATTGTGATGTGGCTTGCAGATCGCAATCGCGGGGCAAGCCCGCTCCTACCTTCGCTGTAAACCCTCTAGAATGGGCAACCTTCTCCAATCGGCAACCCCCATGGATATCGAGCTGGCCCGCACCTTCCTTGAAATCGTCCGCACCGGCAGCCTGGTGTCCGCCGCCGAGCGTCTGCACGTCACCCAGACCGCAATCACCGCACGGGTGCAAAAGCTGGAGCAGCAGCTGTCTTGCCAGTTGTTCATCCGCAGCCGCAGTGGCGCCAGCCTCACCGCCGATGGCGAGGCGTTCGTGGTGTATGCCAATCAGCTTGTGCAAACCTGGGAGGCAGCGCGCCGTGACCTGCCATTACCGGAGGGTTGCCATCAGGTGCTGCATATCGGTGGCGAAGTCAGCCTGGGCAACCCCATGGTGCTGGACTGGGTCAGTGCCCTGCACCGCAGCCTGCCCAGCCATGCCATCCGCAGTGAAGTGAGTGACGGCGAGTCATTGCTGCAGCGCCTGGAAATGGGCGTGCTCGACGCCGTGCTGGTCTATCAACCTACGTACGGCCCGGGCCTGCAAGTCGAACAGCTGATGGAAGAGAAGCTGATCCGCATCCGCCGTACCGACAAACCCGAACCTTACATTTATATCGACTGGGGCCAGGCCTTCCGCCGTCAGCACGACGCCGCCCTGCCCGAGTGCGCACGCCCGGCCCTGAGTTTCAACCTCGGCCCGCTGGCCTTGCAGTTCATTCTGGAAAACGGCGGCAGTGGCTACTTCCGTACCCGCGTGGTTCAGAGCTACCTGGACAGCGGCATCTTCGAACGCGTGCCTCAGGCGCCGGAATTCACCTATCCGACCTACCTGGTGCACGCCCGCGAGCGCGACAGTGAAGCCTTGCAGCAAGCCTTCAGGGTGCTACGCGAATTGATCGCCAACGGTGAAAGCGACTGGTCACAACGCTGGGATCCGGTGATCTGAGCGCGCGGCGGCGCTGAGCAAGTGCCGCTTGAGCCCGGCGATCAGGTCGGTCTGGGTGATCACCCCGACCAATTGCGACCCATCCAGCACCGGCAAGCAATGCAAACCCTGTTCGCTGAGTAACGGAATCAACGCCACGGCAGGCTCATCACTGCGCACGGTCATCACAGGGCGGCTCATGATCTGCTCAACCCGCACCTGCCTCCGGCGCAACAGCCCGCGCCAACTGAAGCGCCCCTGGGCCATGACAGCAGCCAGCAGATCGCTGAGCGTCACGATACCCACCAACTGTTTGTTCCCATCCAGCACTGGCAAGGCCTTCAAGTGATGCCCCGACAATAACTGCCACGCCTGCTGCAATGAGGTGTCTGGGCTTGCCTGCTGCACATCCCGTGACATCACCGATGCCGCAGTAATCCCACCCAGGCTGCGCTGCAAGGCATGTTGCTCGGTTGCCAGAATGATCCGTTCCAGCTCATCGCGGGTCACGTCGACAAACTCGCCCAACTCTTCCAGCGCCTGATCCAGGTCTGCGCCGCTGACGCCAACCCGCTCGCCCGGCGCACTATCGCGGGTGTGGTGCAGGTCTTTGCGCGGCACCGCTGTTTTTGGGTAACGCACCCCGGTCAAGCGGTTATAGATCACCGCCACGGCGAGCAGCACCAGCGCGTTGAGCAGAATCGGCTCAAACACCCGGTCTCCCAGCGACGCGAGGGTTGAGTCCGCCAGCACCACACTCACCGCCACCCCGCCGCCCGGCGGGTGCAGGCAGCGCAGCACACACATCACCACCAACGCCAGCCCCAGCGCCAGTGCGGCCACCCACAACGCCGAGCCGAACCAATGGTGTAACACCAGCCCCACGGCCGTGGCACAGGCATAACTGCCAACAAACGGCCAAGGCTGCGCCAGTGCCCCGGAATGCACGGCAAACAGCAACACCGCCGAAGCTGCCAGCGGCCCGAGCAAGTGCAGGGCCACGGCACTGCCAAAAGCGTAGCTGCAAGCGGTGCCGGCCAGAAAAAGACCGAGCAACACACCCACACCTGCGCGCAGCCATTCTTTCGGAGGGATATTCAGCGGGGCCGGCAATAACCGGGCAAAGCCTTGGTTCAAACGCTGGGAAAACATGGAGAGAGGACTACCTGGCAGTAAAAAAAGCCCGGCCGACTGGCTGGGCTGAGTATTGCAAGCGCAATACCTAAGGGGCTCCGTCCATGGAGATGGAAATTTTGCGGATTTTGCCGGGCAAGCATGACAAGGTGGTAATTCAAAAAACTGAAGCCTGAGTGCAAAAGTTTTGAAGCGTTTGGTGGGAGCGGGCTTGCCCCGCGATAGCGATCTGTCAGTCACACCGCTTCGCGGGGCAAGCCCGCTCCTACAGGTCTAAAAAACCTGCACAATGGCCGGCTTTTTCCCGGAAAGGACTTCCACCATGCAGCGCATCGTCATTTTAGGTAACGCCGGAAGCGGGAAATCAACTTTGGCACGCCTGTTGGGGCAACAGCTGAATGTGCCTGTCGTGCACCTGGACCGTCTGTTCTGGGAACCCGGCTGGACCGAGCCCGACCCTGATCAGTTCCGCGAGCGCGTCAGCCTCGCGGTGTCATCAGACGCCTGGGTATGTGAAGGCAACTATGCCCGACGCACCTTCGATTTGCGCCTGCCTCGCGCGCAATTGATCATCTGGCTGGATACGCCACGCCTGACCTGCTTTCGCCGTGTGATTGTGCGCAGCCTGCTGAACCGCCCCCGCCCTGACATGCCCGTTGGCTGCAGCGAAAAACTGGACAAAGCGTTCCTGACTTTTCTCAAGTTCGTCTGGACCTTCGACCATGGCTACCGCCCCGGTATCGAGGCCGTTCGCCAGGCCGTCGGGCCCCAAGTGCCGGTGGTGCATTTGAGTGGGGCGCAGCAGATTGCCGAGTTTTTGCAGCGCTGCCACTGCCATCCGAACTGGCTGCAATCGCCACCAGAAATGGGGACCTAGCCCCATACCCACCAGCGCCCCCCAGCCAATGAGCGGAAAATCCCCCACTACCCCCATCGCCCCCTGAGAAACAATTAGAAACATCCTGCTAATAATTCTCAGTTTTTTTGCCGCCCCGCGCACATGGCCCGGCAGTTGCTACAGCCCTTCTAACGCAGCAGCTGCCGCCCTCAACGGGGCGGCAGGTTTCGCCGTTTCGGCATGACGCGAGGGGAAAGCAATGAAAAATGCGACACGAGGGTTCGTTTCTCGAAACCGCTTGTGGGGGCCCGGTATGGTCTCTGTTTTGTTGTTCACCACCTACCTGGCTCCAATCAGCGCCGCTCCACTGGATAATTTCGGCCCACCACCCCCCACCGACCCTTCAGCATTCACTAATCCACCCGCCGACCCCAAGGCTGCGCTCGAAGCCTTGGAAAGGTTACCGCAAGCCAACCAGGGCGCGCTGGCCTTGCCCAATGGCGTATTTGGCGACCGCAATACTCCGCGGGCCGACAACGTTCTGCCACCCGCCGCGCAGACCTCATTCAACTACCCCACCAACGGCAAACCCAGCCCGCTGTTCGGGGCGCTGCCGTATACCCAGCAACTGTTGTTGTTCGAAGAATTCGGCACGGAAAAGCTCGACCCGACCCTCCCTGCACCACCGCTGACGTTTCCGCTGCCCACCGTCGGCCCGGCCCCGCAGCAAGACCCGAACAGCGTAGCCCGCAGCGCGCCGTCAAACGCCGCACTGGATGCATTCATGCGCCAACCGGGCCTGTATCCTTTCCCGTCCGAGTTCTCCAACGTACTCGATCGCAACCCGTGGAAAGCGCAGATCGAAGACTTCCTCAACCGTTATCCGGTCGGATCACCTGCCGAGGGGCGGCCACCAGGAAAAGGCTGGTCGCACCAACGCTGGAACGAGTTCTTCCCTCAGGTCGACTTCAAAACCACTCAAACAGGTGCACGTCTGAACCTTGGTTTGCGTGACCGCGGGCAACTGCACAACTACGCAGTCGGTGAATTCGCGCCCGGCGGGCTCTACTACCAGACTTCGGACATCCCAACCACGACCGGCACCACCCGCGGCATCGACACACGCTTTCACCCCAACATGCCGCTGCAGAACCACAATTCGCTGTGGACCTTCGATGGCACCTTCCCCCCAAAACTGTTGATGGCCCGCCTCGGCCAACCCTTGCTGATGCGCCACTACAATGCCCTGCCCATCGACCCGGCAGCCAACGCCGGGTTCGGCCTGCACACCATCAGCACCCATGAGCACAACGGCCACTCACCTGCAGAGAGCGATGGCTACACCAACGCATTTTTCTTTCCGGGGCAGTACTACGACTATCGCTGGCCGCTGCAACTGGCCGGTTACGACAGCATCAACACCGATGCTCAAGACCCGCGTGCAGCGTTCCCCTGCTCGCCTGGCGAAAAACTGTTCGTCAACGACAAAAGCCCGGGCCTGAAAACCTGTGACAACGGCAGCATCAAGATTCGCGGTGACTGGCACGAAACCATGAGCACCCACTGGTTCCACGACCACATGCTCGATTTCACCGCGCAGAACGTCTACAAAGGCAACGCAGTGATGATGAACTATTACAGCGCCCTCGACCGCGGCAACGAAGCGCTCGACGATGGCGTCAACCTGCGGCTGCCCAGCGGCTCGGCATTACCCTGGGGCAACCGCGACTACGACGTGAACCTGGTGATCGCCGACAAGGCCTGGGATGAGAATGGCCAGCTGTGGTTCAACCCGTTCAACACCGATGGCTTCCTTGGCGACCAGATCCTGGTCAACTGGCAGTACCAGCCGCGCCTGAAAGTCCGCGCGCGCAGCTACCGCTTCCGTATCCTCAATGGCTCGGTGTCGCGTTACTTCCGGTTGGCGGTGGTGCGTGAAGTCGCCGGCACCGGTGGCGAGTTTCCGGGGCCGTCGGGCTCTGGCGTGTCGTACACCCGTGTGCCGTTCCACATGATTGCCAACGACGGCAACATCATGGAGCACTCAGTGCCGTTCGACGGCAGCATGGACCTGGACGGCGACGGTGATCGGCAGAACCACAACGCGATTCTGCCGACCCAAGGCATCGCCGAGCGTTTCGACATCATCATCAACTTCGCCAAGAACGGGATCAAACCCGGTGACAAGCTGTACTTCGTCAACCTGATGGAACACAAAACCGGCAAAGGCCCGGAGAAAAACCCCTTGAGCCTGGCCGATGTGTTGTCGGAGAAGTACAAAGCGGTGATCAAGCAGACCAGCAAAGGCCCGCAATGGGACAAAGGTGACCCGGCGGTGGGCAAGTTCCTGCAACTGCTGGTGCAGCCTTACAGCGGGCAAGACGTGAGCATGAACCCGGCCGACTTCGAACCGGCAAAACCGGGCAAGCCGGCAGGTAAAACCATGATCCCGCTGACCCTGGATCGGGACGACCCGGCCGTCCAGGCCAAGCTCAAAGTGGCGCGGCATCGCGAGTACATTTTCGGTCGTTCCGACGGCACCGACGAGGCGCCATGGACGATCAAGACCGATGGCGGTGTGGGCTACACCATGGACCCGCGGCGTATCAGTGCCGCCCCGCAGCTGGCAACCGGGCCAACCGATGCCGGATTCGCCGGCGAAGGCACGTTGGAGGTGTGGAAAATCAAGAACGGTGGCAATGGCTGGAACCATCCGGTACATGTGCATTTTGAGGAAGGCATCATCCTCAGCCGCGACGGCAAGGCGCCACCGGAATGGGAGAAATGGGCGCGCAAAGACGTGTACCGCATCGGCGAAGGCATCGACAGCTCCGTGGATGTAGAAATGGCGATTCGCTTCCGTGAGTTTGCCGGTACCTACATGGAGCACTGCCACAACACCCAGCATGAGGACACCTCGATGCTGCTGCGTTGGGATGTCGAACATCCGGGGCAGTTTCAGTTGATGCCAACCCCGCTGCCGGGCTGGGACGGGGTCACCTATGTCAACTCGGCGGCATTGCCGACTTTCCGCACCGGCGACCGCGATGACAACAACCAGGGCAACAACCAAAAACCGCTGGCCAATCCCGACAGTGCTGTCAGCAACAACGGCCAACCGCTGATCATCAACGTACTGGCCAACGACACCGACCCTGACGGCAACCTGCCGTTGAAAGTGGTAGACCTGACACAACCGGACTCCGGCCAGGGCAGCACCAGCACCGACGGCGTCCGCGTCACTTACACACCACCGCCCAGCGTCCCGACACCGTTTACCGCAACCTTCACCTACAACGCCAGTGATGCCAAGGATGCGGTTTCGGAGAAACCGGCCACAGTGACGGTCGCAGTCAGCGCCGCAGTGGTCAATGAGGAACTGGTGGTCAGCAGTGCCACGGTGACCGCGCGCAGTAACAACCGCTACACCTGGGACTTGGCCGGTACCACGTCACTAGCGGCCGGCAACACAATCTCCGTGACGGCCTCGACCACCGGCGGCGCGGTGAGCCTTGGTACCGCCACACTCAGCCCGACTGGCACCGGAGCACGCTGGCGGGTGTCGGTCACCACCACCGGCAACGCTCCGACGGCGAGCCCGACGGTCACCGTCAACTCGTCGCTTGGGACGAAAGTGACTGCACCGGTGGGCGTGCGCTAACTACAACCGCCAGTAGGAGCGGGCTTGCCCCGCGATACGATGTGACAGACATATCGCTATCGCGGGGCAAGCCCGCTCCCACCAGGGTTTCAAAAATTCTGTGGGAGCGGGTTCACCCGCGAAGCAAACACCGCAGTGAATGGCACGGGCTTTGCCCGTGATCGCGGGTAAACCCTACAAGATGAGCAAGACAGTCGCTCCCACCAAAAGGGGAGCTTCGTCAGCTCGCCAGGTAGTGCGCGACGAGGGCATTGGCATGGCCATGCCCCATTCCGTGCTCGGCTTTCAGCCAAGCCACCATCTCCATGTGTTTCTTGCCGTGCTGGGTTTTGAGCTGATCCAACCAATGCGAAATCGGCTGCCCGTACTTTTTCTCAATCGAAGGAAAGTACGAGGCAGGACCTTTAACTTTTGTGTCTTCACTCACGATGCACACTCCCATTCCATTTGGCTGTTGCCCGGCTTCAACGAAATTCGGCGTAGGG
This sequence comes from Pseudomonas sp. H9, assembly GCF_004353925.1. GTDB lineage: Bacteria > Pseudomonadota > Gammaproteobacteria > Pseudomonadales > Pseudomonadaceae > Aquipseudomonas. The sequence goes on from NZ_SMOK01000010.1 coordinate 89,487, forward strand.
TTTGAGCGGGTTGACCGGCAACGGCAAGTTACCCTGCCAAGGGTCAAAGCTGTAGCGCAGGTAGAGCAATGCACGATTCGGTGAGTAGTCTTCACTGCGCTGCAGAGTGAAGCCGCCGCCAAGTACCCAATGATCATCCAGGCGCCGCTCAACCAGGGCCTGGGCGAGATAGCCCAGGCCTTTGTTGTCATCCCCGCGGCGCACTTCGTTGATGTTGCTGCTGAGCAACGGGCCGTACTGATTGACGATGTCGTCATTGACCGACGACAGCGGAAACGCCCGCTCATCATCGCTACGCGCCCAGGAGTAACCCAGCGAGCCTTCCAGGTACACCGACCAATCCGGATTGCGCCAGGCGTAACTGACCGGCACACCAAACGACAGGTAACGCTGTGGGCTGTAATAACCGCCCTGCCCCAAGGTGTAGCCACTGAGATTGCGGTCGTAGTGCCAGGTCATCGCCGTGGCACCGATGCGCAGCTCTTCGTCGACGCGATTGATCAAGCGGTAGTAGTACCCGCCCATAACCCGCCAGCGCGTGTTGTCTTCAACGTTCTTGCCTTGCAACCAGTGGTAGCCCAGGCTCGCCCACACGCCATCGTCCAGGCCACGGTCACGGCTCAGGCCGAGGGTCAGCCCGGTGGCGGTCACTCCCCCCCAACTGATGTCGGTGCGCGGATCCTTGGCACCGGCGTAAGACAACAGCGAGTTGTTCATCGGTCGCCGTGAGCCGGTGAGCGACCAACCGATGCCATGGGTCTTGCCATCAACGGTGACACCACCCAACAGGTTCTGCACCTCAAAGCCCATGGGCGAGGTGCCGATGTCGGCACTGATCCCGTCGCCCTGCCAGCCGACCGCCAGTGTGGTGCCATCGGCGGTTTCTTTGCTGCCGGGGCAGCCGCTGGGGATGGCACCGGCAGCATTGCGACCACGGAACGAACAGGTGCCGAAGGCTTCATGGTGCTGGTCGTTGGCGTCGGTGTCGAAGCTGGCTGCGCGCAGCCCCACCTGTTCGACACGCGCGAAGCCGAGGCCCGCGCCCACCGGCATCTGCGCATGAACCATCGTGGTGGCGGTGGTCAGGTCGGAAATGCCTTTGGCACCGTCGTTGTCACGCCAGCCATAATCCTGCTGCACAGTCACAGTCGGGCTCTGGCGCTGGTAGAGCTGGTCGACGTCGCGACGCAGGCTTTGCCGTAACCAGTCATCGTCATCCTTGGCCCGGCTGGCGCGGGTCAGGGCAATGTTGTCGCGAGGGCTGGCCTGCTCAGCTGTCAGCAGATCGGCATCGCGCATGGCCAGCGCGTAGTAGTCCAATGCCTGATCAGCCTGTTCGCGTGGCACCATGCGTGCCAGATCGCGGTAAAGCAGTGCGTCGGGCGAGGTCTTGCGCCGGGCAACATCGGCCAGCAGCACCCGCGCTTTATCAGGCTCGCCAACAGCCGCCCAGGCATTGCCCAGACGGCGGCGTTGATCAACTTGCTCGGCCGGAATCTGCGCCTCAAGCGCCGGCAATTGTTGCCGTGCTGCGCGGGTGTCGCCCTGCTCGATCAACACCTCAATGTGCCCCAGGCGCGCTGACGGGTTGTCCGGTTGCAGGGCCAGCATACGGGTGTAGTAACCGTCGGCAGCACTGAGGTTGTTCGACTGCCGCGCCCAGCCGGCCAACTGCTGCAAATCACCCAACTGCTGCGCCACGGGCTGACGGCTGCTCAACTGCCCTTCAAGCAACGCCATTGCCCCGGCAGTATCACCGCTGTCGGCCAGTGCGCGGGAGCGATCCAGCAGCACCTGACGCTGCAAGCGTTGATGCAACGCCTGCATGCCATCGTTCCACTGCGTTGTTGGCACCCGTGCCAACGTATCCAGCCCAGCCTGACTGCGGCCGTCCGCCTCCAGGTACAAACCGTGAGCGAAACGCGCTGTCGGCTCCTGGCCCTGACGCGACAACAGGTCAGCGAATACCGCGTCAGCCTGGCTGCCCTTGCCCTGCATGCGCAAGGCGCGCGCCAGGTCAGCCGCTAGCCAGGGGTCATTGGCAGCAAGCTGACGAGCCTGAGTCAACTGGCGCTGCGCCTGAACCCAGTCTTCTTGCGCCAGCGACTGCCGCGCTTGGGTACGCAACAGCTCCAGCTGTGAACTGCGACCATCGGGTTGACTACCGCCAGACGGCGCCGCCCACTGCCGCTGCTTCGCCGGCAGGCTGGCGACATAACGCGAATAGCGCGCCGGGGATTGTGCTTGATACAACCGTGACAACGCGCGCACGGTGTTTTCGTTGCCCGGCTGCAGGCGCGAGGCTTGCAAATAGTACTGCTCAGCCTGCGGCAGCTGCTTGCGCGCCATGGCTACATTACCCAGACCGAGCAATGCCAGCGGCTCTTTCGGGTCGCGTGTAGCGGCTTCCTGATAGGCCTGCTGAGCGGCGCCGTACTGGCGTGCCTGCAAGGCCTGGCGACCGCGCTGCATCAACAACCAGTACTCGGTAGAGGCCAGCAGTTCGTGCCATTTGCTGAGGATGTAGGTGTCCTGTTCTTCCGCCACCGCCTGTTTGAGCCAGTCGACGGCCTCCTGACGCCGCCCCTGGCGCGCCAGGGCCAGGCCCAGGTAGCCCTTGAGCGTGGCATCTTTCGGGTAGGCAGCCAAGGCTTTGCGCAAGTTGCGTTCGGCCAGCGCGGGGGTGCGCTTCTCAACCAGCATGCGAATGCCGAGCTGCCCGGCGCGCCAGGCCGGGTCGCCGGTCAGCTTGAGTTGCCCAGCCAGCAGTTCCTGCACTTGTGCCTCGTGACTATCCCCCGGATAACGTTCAAGGAACGCCTGCCAGGCGCGCACGCTGGCATCACTGATCGGTTGCTTGCTCAGGTAGGCGTATTCGAGGTTGGCTGCCTGGCTGCGTGACTGGCTTTCGCCGGCCATGCGCTTGACCACCACCAGCGCCTCGTCGTTTCGTTTGGCGCGAAACAATTGCTCGGCAAGAAACTGCTGTAACTCAGGGCTGCCGGGATACTGCTTGTCGAGGGCGTAAAGGTGCTCGATGGTGGTGGGCAGTTGGTCGGGCAGTCGACTGCGGATGCGCCAGTACTCCAGCGCCAGCTCAAGGCTCGGCGGCGCGCCTTTGCCGAACGCTGCTTCATAGCGCGTCAACGCTTCCTCAAAGCGTCCGGCGGTGGCCAGCAGGCGGATTTGCTGCAGGGTCTGCTCGCCCTCGCCGCTGCTCATCTCCAGCAACTGCGCCATTTGCCGCTCTTGTGGGCTGCCGGGCGCCAGGCGCTGCAGATCGCTGTACAGTTGCCGGGCACGGTCAAGCTCGCGGGTGCGTACCGCCTGCCGAATCGATGCGGTAAGGGCGTCGAGGTTGTTCGGTTCGAGTAAACGCAGGCGCGCCAGCGAGTCTTCCACCAGGTTCTCGCGATGGGTCGCCTCGCCCAGGCGAATCTGTTGCATCAGCCATTCGCGCTGCTCGCTGCGGTCTGCGGGCTGGGCCAGCAGGGTCATGGGCAGCGCCCCCAGGCACAGCAACGTAGTCAGTTTTCGCATTGCGCAGTTTCCCAGCCTGGTACCAAACGTCCTTTGGCGTCGAATCGATATCGATGCTCATCCCAGCCCTGACCGAACAGGCTCAGCACGCGGTTGTAATAGCCGCTGGCCGGCGTCTGCACCAAGCGCTGGCGCTGTTGCTGCAGGCCGCCCTGTTCCTTGAGCGCGGCCAACATCGGCAGCAGGGCCGCAGAAAAACCGACCGGGCCCTGGCCGCTGCCCTCGCCGCTTTCAACGTTGACGGTTTCTGGCGGTACGCCCTGCTTGAGGGTCAGTGCCACCATCGGCCGATAGCGCTCCAGCAAGGCGTTACGCTCCGCAGCTGATGGATCGAGCATGCCTAGCCACAGATACACGCGAATCGCATCGTAACTGCCCTTGGCACCGTTGACCGGGTCGCGGCGCACACTGCCGTTGTCGGTTACGGCGAGCCAGTCCGGTGCCAGGCCTTTAGGTGCGCTGTCGAGCAGCAGTTTGCGACTGTTGCGCGCCAGTTCATCCCACAGTGGCGCCAACTCGGCGAAGCGCTCCAGTACCTGCGGTGGCAGGTAACTGGTGTTCAGGCGTGTCCCCTGCGCGGTGACAAAACCGCGGTCGCCTGGCAGCAGCATGACCCCCACTCCCGGCAGTGGCCGCAGGGTCTGCGCAGCCACCCGCCAGAGCACCTCGATGGCCAGTTCGCGGTACTCGGCCACGGCCCACAAACGCCCCGCTTCGAGCAGGCTGTAGGCCAGCCACAAGTCGGCGTCGCTGGCGTTGTTGCTGTCGAGTACGCGCCATTTGCCCTGCTCATCCTGGCCCCACTTCCAGGCCGGTAGTTGCTTGCTCAGGTTGCCCCCGGCGAGGTTGTTTTCGGTCCAGTTCAGCAGTTGTTGAAAGCGCTCACGGTCATTGGCCACCAAGGCGAAGAACAGCCCGTAGGTCTGCCCTTCGGAGGTGCTGATACGCCCTTGGGCAGGGTCGATCACCCGGCCATCGGCGCTCATCAGGTCACTTTTGAACTGCTCCCAGGCCGGCCAGCAACCGGCCGCCGCCGCAACCGAGGCGACCAGCCACAGCGCCCCACCCAACAGCCACTTGGTGGCGGTCATTCTTTACCCTCGGCCAGACGACGGCGGGCTACCCAGGCCAGCAAGCGCCAGGCCACCACGCCCAACAGCACGATGCTCAAAACGGCGCCCAGGGCCAACAGCACTGGGTGATAGGAGAGCTTCACCCACAGCAGCATCCACCACGGCAGACGGCCAACGAAGTAGGTGTCGCCGACGTAGTGGCTGCTGACACCGCTGCTACGGATCAAGCTGACCGAACCGCCAATATGATCATTGAGTTTGCCGGGGTCGGTCAGGGCCTGACGCAACAGTTTGTAGTCGGCATCGTCAGTGGCCAGCAACGCGACAATGCTGCGTTGCTTGTGCAACGGTGACTGCATGCCGGTGATCGCCGCAATCGGCGCCCGCGCCACTACGTCCACCTGGCTGGCGGGCTTGTTGCGCACATCTTCGCGCAGGCGTTGCACACTGCTGGCATCCAGTGGCCACGGTGAGCGCGCCTGACGCAGCCAGTCGCGGGAACGGTCGAGCAGCAAGTTCAGCTCGCGGCCGCTGCCGTTACGCAAATCATCCGGCAACGGGCCCAGTACCAGCAGATCGGCGTCGGCCTTTGCGGCTGCGGCCCAATCGTCAGCAATGGTCAACCCCACGGCCGGGTAACCAATACGCGAGGCCATGCCTGCGACCAGATCCAGCATGGTGCCCACTTGCAGCTCATTGGGTTTGACCGGCATCAGCAGCAAGGTCTGCGACAGGTCGGCCATGCGGCTGAACGGGAAGGCACTGCGGGCAAAGGCACGCAGGTCGGGCATGGCGATGTAGTGGTAGTAGCCGGACAGATCGATGGTCGAGTTCTCATCGATGGCTGCCTGCACGTCCGCTGGCAGGAACGTCTGGCACTGGCCGTTCTGGGCGTTGCCGACCTTGCTGGCAAAGCTGAAGTCGTAGCGCAGTTTATTACGGTCTTCGACTTTGGCCGCTGGCACCAAGGTCTTGTCGGACAGCGTCGAGCTGTCGGCCGAGAACACCTGAGTGCGCAACGCCTGCAACGCAGCGCCCATGCCATCGGAGCCCGGCAGTGGAATGCTGCCGACAAAATGATCGTTCAGGCGAATGGTCAGCCGGGATTCATCCGTGACCACCGGTGGCGTGTAGCGGTACAAGGTCTGCACTGCCACCCCCTGATTGCGCCACACGAACAGGTCCGATGGCAGGTTCAATGTCAGCTCGATCGGCTGAGGCCGCAGGCCGTTGACCTGCAGCTGCCCTGGATAGTCGAGCAATTCGGCAAAGCGCACCGGGCGATCAGTGCGTACCCAGTTCGGCGCATCGTAGGGCTCACGTGGTTTGAGCGCTTCGACGGCCTGCACCGCCACCCGCGAGCCGCGGAACAGGTCAGTGCCCACCGCCAATGCCGACGCAGCCTTGACCAGGTCTTCTTCGTTGCGCCCCAGCACCAGCAATACCTTGCTGTAGCGGTTGTCTGGGTGGGTGATCTGCTGGATCACCGGCCCGTCTACCGGCGGAAACTGCTCGGGGTCTGCGAGAAACGCCGGGCGCCGGTCGTTGGTGGCAAACACGATGCTCGGCACTGGCTGTGTGGCGCTCTGCGCGGGTAACTGGTTGTACAACACCGGGAAGGTTGCCAGGCGCCACTTGGCCTTGCTGCCGAAGTACGAGGCGAGAATCGCCGCCGCCTTCTGCTCACCCAGCCCTGGGCTCGCGGCGAACACCATTGGGATGCTCAGCTGGTCGGTGTCGCGTGCATCGAAGTACGGCAGCGGGAAATACGCCAGGTCGTTGTCGGTCACCAGCGCCTGTTCATCGACACGGATCACGCTGTTACGGTTGAGGTTCAACCACAGCGAGCTGTGGGCCGGGTCTTCGCAGATGTCGGTGTAATGGCCGACGAACTCCACGCGAACGCGGTTGAAGTCCTGCACCAGTTTCGGGTCCAGGGCCATACGCTGCTGACGTTGTTGACCGATGTCGTCGGCGCTGATCGGCACCACCCCCATCAGCGCGTCATTGAGGTACACACGCAAATGCGACAAACGCGGCACCAGCGCCGGTGACGGGGTGAAGTTCAGTTCCAGCTCGACGCTGCTGGCGAGGCGGTCGCGGCGCAAGCTGAATTCGATCTGATCGCTGTTGCGCACGCCCATCAGCAGGCTGTCGCTGCCGCGGCCAAGGCTCTCGAAAGTTTGCGCACGCAACCAATGCGGCACCTGGGGCGCGGCGGCCGACGGCGCTGATTCCTCTTCGGCCGCCAGCGAAAAGGGCAAGCCCAGGGCAGCCAGCAGCAAGGTCAGGGTCAAGGGAGACAGGAATGAACGCTTCATGTCGTACTCTTCATTGAGTCAGTAGGAATGGGACGCGGCATGCGCGGGAAGAAGCTCAGCAACCAACGCGCAAGACCTATGAACGGCATGACCGGCAGGCGCACCCAGGCCGGGGCGTATTCGATGACCCGGTAGTAGCCCATGGCACCCAGCGCCAGCACATCGAAGAAACTGCGCAACGGTCGGTCCGGCACATGGCTGTCAGTCCAGCCCAGCCAGTTGTCGGCGCGGGCAAAGGTGCACTGCACGTAATCAATACGCTGCTGAACGCTCAGCTGCGCGAGGCTGATACCAATCTGGCGGTCAACGCTACGCATGACCCGGCCCGGGAAGACGAACTCACGCCCTGCCCGCTCCAGCAGCAACTGCACCTCGGTGTCTGGCGCCAACGGGCGGGCAGTTTCCAGCTCGATCCCGGCACCGCCGTCGGAGTAGTCGTAGAGCTGGCCCGGGTACAGGTGGCCGTCCGGCAAACGCAAAGCCGCCGGCAGTTTCACCGGCACACGCTGGAAGCGCCGCACCTGGCGCACCTCGGCGGCTACCGCCAGCGCAGCACCGATCAGCAACAGGTTGTAGATCACCCACAGCGAGCTGACGATCACCGTGCCGTACTCGTTGCTCGGCCCGTACATGAAGCGCCATACCGCGAAGGCCAGCCCGACAAAATTCAACGCCGCCAGCACCAGGTATGGCCGAGCAATGCGCCAGTCGAGCCGGTCGCTTTCGTTCATGCCGCCTTTGACCGTGACGTCGAACTTGCCGCGCTTGGGCGAGAACAGTGCCACCAGGGTCGGGCGCATGATGTACCAGGCCAGAACCGACTCGTAGACCTCCCCCCAGAAGGTTTGCCGATAAGGCCCCTGAACCCGTGAGTTGACCAGGCTGGCGTGGAGCATGTGCGGCAACACGTAAAGCAACAGCAACACCGCCGGGGCGTAAATCACATAGGCATGCAGCAGCAGAAAGGCCAACGGCGCGGTCAGGAAGATCAGCCGCGGCAAGCCGGAAAGAAAATGCAGCATGGCGTTGGCGTAGCACAGGCGCTGGAACAGGCTCAGGCCTTTGCCCAACAACGGGTTATCCATACGGAAAATCTGCACCATGCCGCGCGCCCAGCGGATGCGCTGGCGCACGTGAGCTGCCAGGCTGTCTGTCGCCAGGCCCGCCGCCAGCGGAATGCGCATGTAGGCCGAGTTCCAGCCGGCGCGGTGCAGGCGCAAGGCGGTGTGGGCATCTTCGGTCACGGTCTGGGTGGCGAAACCACCGATGTCGTCCAGGGCTGCACGGCGCAGCACCGCGCACGAACCGCAGAAGAACGTGGCGTTCCACAGGTCATTGCCGTCCTGGATCAAGCCGTAGAACAGTTCGCCTTCGTTGGGTTTACGCCGGAACGAGCCCAGGTTGTGCTCGAATGGGTCGGCGGAGAAGAAATGATGCGGGGTCTGCACCAGGGCCATTTTCGGGTCTTGCAGGAACCAGCCGACGGTCAATTGCAGGAAAGCGCGCACCGGTATGTGGTCACAGTCGAACACCGCCACCAGATCACCCGTCAGGCGCTCCAGCGCATGGTTCAGGTTACCCGCCTTGGCGCCACGGTTGTCGTGGCGGTCGATGTAGCCCACCCCGACTTCTTTGGCAAAACTGCGAAACGCCGGGCGGGCGCCGTCATCGAGGATATACACCTTGAGCTTGTCGCGCGGCCAGTCCAGGCCCAGCGCAGCCATTACGGTGGTACGAATCACCGACAGGTCTTCGTTGTAGGTCGGAATCAGCAAGTCGACCGTCGGCCACTGGCTGCGGTCTTGCGGCAGCGCCAGTACCGGGCGGCGCAACGGCCAGACGCTTTGCACAAAGCTGAGGATCAGCACCAGCCAGGAATAGGTTTCGGCCAGCAGCAGGATCATGCCCAGGATCAGGTCGAGATCATTGGCCCAATGCAGGGTCGAGGTGTAGCGCCACCACAGGTAACGGCACGAGATGGTGATCGACAGGATGATCATCATCAACGTGGGGAAACGCCCGGGCATGTAGCGCATCAACATCGCCAGTGCACCCAGGGTGAGGACGAAAATCAACTGCGCGTACAGGTTGAAAGGTGAGGTGATGCACAACAGGGCGATAACCAAGCCCACCACCGCCAAGAGCCAATAGAACACACGCTCGCCGGTTGAACCACTGGCCTTGATCCGGCGCTGAGTCTGGGCCAGAGCATCGCTGTGGCCAATCAGGCGCGGCAGCCTGCGCATCAACCCCACCAGCGGCAGACGCACCCGTTGCACCAGGTTGAACACACCACGCCCCAGGCGCTGCAGCCAGCGCACACCACGCCCGCGCTTGAGGTCAGCCCCGCGTGCCGGACGGGCGGGCCGCAACAGCAGCAGCCAGAGGGTCTGCACCAGGCCGCGCAGCGGATCGCCCAGGCTTGGGCGTTTGTTGGCCAGTTGCGGGTAATAGTGCCGCCAGTGACGCAACAGGCGCTGCCAGTGGGGTGAGTCCAGACGCAGAAACACCCAGGCCAGCACCGCCCCGACACTGAGCACCGCCGCCGTAAATGGCCGGGCGCCGCGTTGCCGGTAGGCGCGATAGCGACTCATGCCCGATGCTCCTGTGCCAGCAGCCAGGTCGCCAGGCTGCGCAGGTCATGGCTGGCCAGTGAGTCGGGGGCGTAGTAACCCACCGGGCATTTCCAGGCCAGGGCGCCGGCCATGGCTTCATCGCGGTGAACCACCTGGGGAATCAACTGTGGGTGGCGTTCGCCCCACAGCAACAGCAGGTCGCGCTGCAACTGGCTGATCGGATCGAAACGGTTGATCAGCAGGTGGTCACTGCCCGCCCCTTCAACACTCAACAGGGCGTGGCAGGCTGCGTCTGCCTCGAGTACGCGCAAACGCACGGCGGTCTCTGGCAACGCCGGCGCCGCCACTTCGTTCCCCGGTAAGATGGCCGGGGTATCCAGCACGATCCAGTCGAAATGCGCCTGCAAGGTGTGCAAACGTTGCGACCACCGCTGAGCGTCCTGGCGCTGTGCCAGGGCGTTGAAGTCGGCCAGCGGCAACTGACCGAACGGTAACAGGCACAGCCCCTCTTCAACTTGCAGCAACGCTTCACTCCAGCGGCCTTCAGCGGCGCTTTCAGCCGTGGCCCAGCCTTCGGTTGAGCCCAGGGCCAGGTTGAAGTGCAGGCGCAACAGGTTGCGCGGCTGCAGATCAACCATCAGCACCCGCTGCTGCAGCCTGTGTAGCGCAAAGCCCAGGCCGGCAACCAGCGCGGTGGTACCCACGCCGCCACGCAAACCGCTCAGTACCACCACCGTCATACGCGTGGTACCGGCTGGTCGGCTGGCACTGGTGCGGCACCGCTGTCGCTGACCCAGCCTTCACTTTCGGCCAGCAACGGCCAGCGTCGGCAGGCCGCCAGCAATTCGGCCTCGCGGCTGATGTCCTGATAGGCCATGTCTTCATCCCCCAGACGCTGCTTGAGCCGGGCGATGTCATCGCTTTGCTGCTTACGGTCGTCGCTGGTCATAGCGCCTCCTCTCATACTCATTCGGGGTAAAGCATCCATTGGGTTTGCCCCTTGATGCGCACATAGGGCCTGCCCTGGAACTCGACCACTGCAGAATCGGAGTTCTCTGAAACGGCCGACGTGGTCGGCAAATCGTGAGTCAACGCGGCCAGATCAAGCGGGCCACCCTGCTGCGCATACAGACGCGCAATCAGCTCGGACACCGCCAGGTAACTGGCCGACGTGGTGACATGCTGCGGACCCTGCTGGTCGTTCTCGCCCATGTTGATCAGCTTGATACCCACCGGCACATGGGTGATCGAACGCGAAGGGATTTCGCGCATGCCGGAGATCTGCATGCGGTCACCGTGCACCGCCGCGCCATGCTCGGGCACCAGCACCAGTACCACCCGACGCCCGCTCTGCTGGATCATGTCGATGAACTGGTCGATGTCATCGAGGAAGTTTTTCGCCCGCTCCTGGAACGAGGCACGGCGGGTGCTGCCGTCGGCATTGGTAATGCGGTTGCCGTCATGCAGGGTGATGGTGTTGTAGAACAACGACACCGCCGGTTTGTCTTCCTTGAGCCGATGTGTCCACCAGGTGCGCAGCACGTCGCGATCGCGGGCAATGTTGGCGCCGTCGTACGACTTCAGCGCGGTGGGGAATTCATCGCTGCTCATCAGTGGCGGCGGCAAGTGCTGGCCGGCCAGGAAGGTCATGTATTTGCGGGTGATCGGGCCGTTGTGGTTGAGCATCAGCTCCGGGCTGTAACCGAGTTTGGCGAGGTTATCGAAGAGCATGCACTGCGCATTCGCCGGCTCGTAGAGCTGGATGTGGTGCGGCTGACCACAACTGGCGCGCAGCATACGAATGGCCGCCGGGCCACTGTAGGAGGTGGCCGAGTTGAAGCGGTCGAACACCACGTTCATGCGCCGGAACAAGGCGTTGTCGCGCATGCCGGCATCTTCCAGGTCGTCCCAGGCCAGCGAACAGACGTTGAGCACCAACAGGTCGAAGGGCTCAGCCGAGGGATTGGCGTCCGGGAAGCGTGTCACCTTGCCGGCCTGCTCGCGGTAGAACTGCTCCAGCCAGGCGTCGATGGCTTTGCTTTCCGCCAATGGGCTGTCGGCGCCTTGGGCGGCGCTGGTTTCGCTGGCAACCGTTTGCGTCGCCACGTGAAAAGCGGGCAAGGCACCGGCCAGATACACCCACAACAGTAGCGCGACGCTGATCAGGGTCAGGCGCACCCAGGGGGCAATGAACAGGTAAGCCAAGCCGAGGGCGAAGAGCACGCCGAGCACATCCCAGTTAACGAAGCGCCCAAGCAGGTCGATGACATAGTCAACGGAAAACGCCAGTACCTCGGACTGCTCGAACAAGCGACGAAACGGCGGGTACCAGGTGTCTTTGTAGAGCAATGCGGCACCCAGCGGCACGGCAATGATGTTACGCACGCGCGGTAGCCAAGGCCCCGGCAAAGGCAGCAGCAGGCCAGCGGCAAACAGCAGGTTGAGCAGTGGATTGAAGTCCAGCAGGCCCATCCACAGCAACACGAACTTGCCCAGAAAGTACAAGTTCCATAACCCAAGCTCCGGCCACTTCAGCGCCGGTGCGGTGGCGACCGCATCACTCATGGACGCCCTCCTTGTCGGCATCATGGCTGATGCGTACACCGCGGGCGATCAGGTGGCGCGGTGGCAGGCGACGTTCAAACCAGGTGAGCAAACGTCTTCCCAGCACGAAGGTGATGATGGCCAGCGGTGCCGTCACCAAGGCTGTCAGGCCGATGACCCACAGCAGCTCGTCATAGGTCATTGACGTGACTCCAGCGATTGCAATGAAAGGGGTTGAGGACGCAACGGGCGGAACGCCTCGGCGTCGGCTTGCGTGTTAGCCGCGATCTGCAAGGTGGCATCGGCGGGTGCCTCGGCATCGGACTGGAACTGCGGCAGTGGCAGTACCTGCGAGGGCAAGACACTTTCATAACCGGCAAGGACATTGTGCCAAGGCAGACGAAACACATTGCGCAACGCGGCATCGACCAGCGAAGGGCTGCAGGCAAACAGGAACAGGTACGCCACCCCCTCGGCGACACAGGCAATGTCGCCATAGCGGCGCAACTGCAATTGCTGTAACACCAGGGTGGGATTGAGCGTGGGCACCGGCTGCAAACGCAGGAGCTGATGACGAACCTCGGTGCCGACCGTGTTGTCGCTCATCTTTTTTACCGCCGCAGCAAACGCTTTAGGTGAAAGGCTGCCGCGCACATGCAACGGTTGCAGACGCGTCAGCAGGCTCGAAGGTTCGGCGGCCATGGGGCGCTGCCAGCGATGCCCCTGGATCGAGCGCACCAAGGTCAGAAAGCGCAGAAACGGGGTGCCCTGCGGCACGATCAGGTTGGCGCCGCTGGCCAGCAGCAGCTGCTCTTCATGCTGACGCATGCCCTGCAGCATTTCGCGCACTATCAGCTTGACCGACCGCCCGCAATGGCTACGCAGTTGGTACAGGCGCGTAGCAAGCGCGTTGACATCGTCGCTCCCGCCCAAGGCGAAAATCACCGTCGCTGCCTGGGCATCCATGGCCCGCTCCAACAGGGCATCGGCAGACTCAAACAACTGCCACTGAGCTGTGGGCGGCGCCTCACTGCCGAGTACCGCCGTTTGCGCCAACACCTGACGCTGATCATTGGTTGTCGGCGCGACGTTGTCATCCTCAGGGCGTGACGACACGCGAAACCCACTGCCCTCGTCGAGCAGGAGAAAATCATGCGGCCCGTTCACGCCCGAATCGTTGCTCCAGAAGTGCACCAGCAGGTGCCTCGCGCCTTGGGCGATGTAGACCTGGGCCAGGCCGGAGAGGTTGTCGTTGTGACGCACCAGAATGTCGAGCAACGCCGGGGGCGGCGTGTCGCCTACCACCAGCAGCGTACTGCCGACCGAACGCAGCCAGTCCTGCGCGCGGGAACACCACAGCGCCAGGTCCTCGGCCACCAGCTCGTCCCAACCACTGTGCGGCACGCGGATCAACCACAAGGCGTTGTCACCGCCGCGTACCCGCGGCACGTCTTGACGCACAGCCTGGATCAAGCGCTTGGTGGACATTTTCGGTAAGTCGAACAGGGTCAGATGCCCTGGCCCGCGTTCATCGGCAATGGCCTTGACCAGATCGCGCGAAGCGCCCGCCGCATTCACCAGCAAGGCCCGCGCCGAAGCCGGCAAGCTGGCCAACAATTGCGTGCACAGCCGGTCGGCGGTGTCCGGCGACTCGCAGGTCAGCCAGTAAAGACCACCGATGCGCATAGTGGCGTGTTTGTCGGGTAAGCCGGGCAATACCGGTGTCGACACATGCAATGGCCACCTCCTGGAGGGCAATGATTACGGTTCAATCCGTCAGGCGCGCAAAATTGTGAAATGCGTGCCGCACACGCCTCGATTGTGTCGAGGGTGCTGGGGTTAGAAAGATGAACGAGCCTGCAGCAAAGACTTTAGACCGTTTTTCCAGGTCGCAAGGCGTTTGCTCGGTAGTAGGAGAAAATCCTGAAGCGGCTGCACACCCCGGCACGCGGGGTGTGCAGGGCATGACTATGTTCGTTTGCTTGCCTTCCAACGACGCACCACCAGTTTTTCGAGTTCGACTGCGAAGAAAACCAGTACACCAATCGCCAATGCCACCATCCAGTTACTGAAGGTCAATGGCACGGTATGGAACGCCGTTTGCATGAAGGGCACGTAGAATAACAGGCACTGCAGCAAGATCAAACCCAATGTGACTGTCAGCAACGCGCCGTTACGTATCAGGGCCCAATTAAGCGAGAACTGATCCTGCAGGCGGCAGTTGAACAAATAGGCCCATTGCGCCGTAACCAACGTGTGCAGAATCATCGTGCGAATGTGGTCAACGTCCTGGCCGTCGGCGACCATCCAGTCCTCCAGCAAAAACGCCGCCGCCGTAAGCAATCCGCCCACGAACAGCACACGCCACACTGCATAGCCGTTGAGTATCGACTCGCTGGCCTTTCTTGGTGTGCGGCGCATCATCCCCGCCTCACCCGGTTCGAACGCCAAGGCGAACGACAAGGTGGTCGAGGTGGCCATGTTCATCCACAGAATCTGCAACGGTGACAACGGCACCACCGCGCCCACCAGCAGCGCCATGACTATCAACAGGCCTTGCGCCATGTTGGTCGGCAGAATGAACAGCACGGTCTTTTTCAGGTTGTCGTAAACCCGGCGCCCTTCACGTACGGCGTTGGTGATGGTCGAGAAGTTATCGTCGGTCAACACCATGTCGGCCGCTTCCTTGGTGACCTCGGTGCCTTTGATGCCCATGGCGATGCCCACATCGGCCTGTTTCAGCGCCGGGGCATCGTTGACGCCATCGCCAGTCATGCCGACCACTTGGCCGTTGGCCTGCAATGCACGCACCAGGCGCAGCTTGTGTTCGGGGCTGGTACGGGCGAACACCGAATGCTGCATGGCCACACGCTTGAGGGTGTTGTCGTCAGTCTGCTCCAACTCCTTGCCGGTCATGGCCCGCAGGTCGTTGCCCATGCCCAGCATACGGGCGATGGCAACAGCGGTGTCCGGGTGATCGCCGGTGATCATCTTCACCTCGATCCCCGCTTGCTTGCACAGGGCAATCGCCTCTATCGCTTCCGGTCGTGGAGGGTCCATCAGCCCGGCTACGCCGAGGAACACCATGCCCTGGCGCAAGTCGTCGTGATCAATTTCACCACCCGCCTCGGGTACCGGGCGGTAAGCAGCGGCCAGCATACGCAAGCCATGCTCGGCAATGTGGCTCATCTCCCGTTCCCAGTAGTCACGGTCCAGCGGCTGCGGACCGTCCACCCCCAGTTGCTGCTCGCACATACTCAGCAGCACATCCGGAGCGCCTTTGAGGTAAATCAGCCGTTGCCCATCGACATCGCAGCGCCGGGCCATGTACTTGTAAGCCGAGTCGAAGGGGATCTTGCCCAGGCGTTGCACTTCGACAGGTGCCAGATCGGCTTTGCGCGCCAGCACCTTCAGTGCACCTTCAGTGGGGCCGCCCACCACCGTCCAGCGTCCATCGTCATCACGCTGCAGGCTGCTGTCGTTGCAGATGTCTACGGCACGGATGAACGCCACCAGATTAGGGTGCTCCGCCCAATCCAGCGCCTCCGTGGCCCCGGCCAAGGTGATGCGCCCCCGCGGTTCGTAGCTCTCCCCGCCTACGCCGTAAAAGCGGTTGGCGGTCAGCACCTGCTTGACCGTCATCTCGTTCATGGTCAGGGTGCCGGTCTTGTCCGAGCAGATCACATTCATCGCGCCCAGGGTCTCTACCGTAGGCAGCTTGCGGATGATCGCCTTGTTGTTCGCCATGCGCTGCACGCCCAGCGAGAGAATGATCGACACAATCGCCGGCAAGCCTTCGGGCACCGAGGCCACCGCCAGGCTGATCAGCGACAGTGACAGCTCACCCAGCGGGTAGCCGTGCCAGAAGAAGCCGATGATAAACAGCAGCACCATCATGCCGACAATCAACTGGAAGATGCGCTTGCCCAGCTGACCGATCTGGCGCAACAACGGCGTTTCGGTCTCATCCACGGTGGAGATCATGTGGTTGATCTTGCCCAGCTCGGTGTGGACGCCTGTTTCGATCACCACACCTTTGGCGTTGCCAGCACTGACACTGGTGCCCGAGAACGCCAGGTTAGTGCGGTCGGCCAGTTGTGCGTCGTGGTCCAGCGCCTCGGTTTGCTTGGCGACGGTGAGCGATTCGCCGGTCAGCATCGACTCCTCGACCTGCAGGTGGTGCACCTCGAACAAACGTACATCGGCAGGGATCTTGTCGCCCGGACGCAACACCACCACATCGCCCGGTACCAGTTCGCTGGCATCGATCTCCAGCTTCTGACCATTGCGCACCACACGGGCGGTGCTGCTGAGCATGCCACGCAGGGCAGCCAGGGATTTCTCGGCCTTGTTCTCTTGAAAAAAACCGATGGCGGCGTTGATCACCGCCACGATGACGATCACCAGGGTATCGGTCCAATGCCCCATCAGCGCCGTGGCCAATGCCGCCGCCAGTAGAATATAGATGAGCACATCGTTGAAATGCCGGGCAAAGCGCAGCCAAATGGGGTCTACGGCCTTGGCCGGCAACGCATTAGGCCCCAGGCGCAGCAACCGTTCCCTGGCCTCCTGAGGTGCAAGCCCGGCCTTGTCAGTTTGCAGATCGGCCATGCTTTGCTCGGCGCTTTTGCGATACCAAGGCCGTGCGCTACTGCTGGTGGTGCTAGGCGTTTGCGGTTGCAATGATCCCATACCGTCCTCCCGGCGTTCGTCCTGAAGTGGATGAGTCAAGCAGCGATTGTGCGAAATGTCGCTATCCACCCCGGTGTACACATCGTGGTGGACCATTTTTGCGCCCAGCAGGACGTAAGGGCTTGATGCAGATCAGCAATACTGGGAGCGGTGGGAGCGGGCTTGCTGTAGGAGCGGGCTTGCCCCGCGATGCGATGTGTCTGATACACCGCAATCGCGGGGCAAGCCCGCTCCTACCAACGCTGGGCGTGTTGGAGACCTGCGGGGTAATCATCTGGTCAATCAGCGTGTTCGAACCATGGCGCCTTGGCATCGAGATGTACGTGCTTGTGTTTATGTGGCGTGAAGGGCGTATCCAGGGTTCCCAGTGCCACGCAGATCCAGTCGGCAAACGCGCCCTGAGTGCGTGACCAGAACAGTGTCGAGCCACAGTGGCTGCAGAATTGGCGCACTACCGTTTCTGACGACGCATAGGCCTTTATACACTCGACGCCGTCAGCAATTCGCAGCGCATCGCGCGGTACACTGCCGTACGACGCGAATGCCGCGCCATGGCCTTTGCGGCACTGGCTGCAATGGCAGTGGCTGACGGCTTGCGGTGCCGAGCGCAATTCATACTTGACCGCAGCGCACAGGCAACTGCCCCGATAAATGTTTGCCATCTGCTTGAACGCCCTTACCTACCCGGTACTGCGTACGCAGCCGATGCAACCAGCACCACTGAAATGTCGTAGACCTCATGGCCACTTCGGTGGGTTTTATAGATATTGCAAAGCAGCTTTTTCTCGCCCTTTGGCGGGAACAACACAATCTTCCGGCCGGCGCTGCGGTCCAGGTCTTGGGGTGCGGAGGCCAGCTCTCCCGATTGAATCCCGTCGACGACAACATCTTTGACCAGTTGCCGAACGGCCCTCTGACGCGCGCCCTGCCTCAGTGACCGCAGGCCCATCGCAATGTGCTCCACACACTGTTTGTCTAACGCCTCGGCCAGGCTCGCGCCTGGCTGTTCGAGCGGCAAGCGCACAAAGTCGCCCTTACGCGTCGGCAGGGGCTCGCTCAACAGATTGGCACTTTGTGGCTTGAATCCAGAGGCATCGCCAGCGTAAAGAAAGGTAGCGCTGGGGTGAAATGCTGAGCGCAGCAACTTGGGATCACTGGTTTTGAGGTGCTCTTTTACATAGGCCTCGGTGTACCAGCGCGCCTCAACCCGTACCCTGTCCTTGTCTGCACTTGCGTAAGCGCCATTGAGCATGGCCCAGGAAAAAGCAGCAATAGCGAGTTTGCTTAACGTCATCCGAAATCCTTTTTGGGTACTAATCACTTCTGAAACAACACTGTAGGTGCCTCAACGCATTGCACGACGTCGATTCTTGATCCGGTACATCTCACCGTCGGCATGGCTGAGCAGTGTATCGGCATCTTCGCCGTCTGCCGGATAACACGCTACACCGATGCTGCAGGACGGCATGACGATGCCGTCGAATTCCGCGCCAAGCGGCGCGGCCATGACCGCTAGAATCTGCTCCACCTTGTCGAACACAGCGCTTGGCGAATGGATGTCGGTCAGCAACACCGTGAACTCGTCACCGCCCATGCGTGCCACGGTATCGGTTTCGCGCACACAGCGCTCCAGGCGCCGTGCAATCTCACACAACACCCGATCACCTGCTGCATGGCCGTGGGCATCATTGATGCCTTTGAAATCATTGATGTCGATAAACAGCAGCGCCAGTGAGTTCTGGTGGCGGTGCGCGGCGTGCACGGCGGACTCCAGCCGATCGTTGAACAATGAGCGGTTGGTCAATTTAGTCAGCGGATCGTGATGGGCGAGAAAACGCAGCTCTTCTTCTGCCTTGGCCAATGCCGTCACATTGCGTGCGACACCAATCCGCGCCTCCACCTCCTGCGACCAAAACGCCGCCCACAGAATGGAAACGACGCTGCCATCCTTACGGATATAACGGTTGCGAAAGTCGACGTGGGACTGGCCATTCATCACCCGAACAATCGAAGCCCGCGTCGCGGCCAGGTCGTCGGGGTGCATGTAGTCAGTGATCAGGGTGCCAACCAGTTCATTGGCACGGTAGCCCAACAGGGCTTCGCAGGCGTCACTGACAAAGACAATCTGGTTGTCGCGGTCGACCACAAAAACCGTGTCCAGCATCAAATGGATCAACTTTGGATAGAGTGCTTGAAGGTCGACGGGCATGGGTCGCTAGTGTCCGTTTCAGGGTGCTGGATCATGGACTGATCGCCCAGGGTGGCGGTGAGTAATCTAGCGGACTTTTTGCGGGCGTCATAGATCGTCTTGGTGACGTCGTTGCTGTTGATTCCGGAACGCCCTCTCTCAGCCACCTGGCATTTTTGTCAGGTGACACTGCCGCGAACCCGCGTTGAAATAGCAGCGTCGGTATCACCAGCGCACAACGCTGTGGCTGGGCGTGGGGGCTTCTCATGAATCGAGGGACTCCTATTTGTTTGATGCGGTGTACGTTGAGATATGCCTAGACCCTTTCCCGCCAGCTGGCGCAGGAGATTACTTCATGATCAGCCCTTCTTCCCTGATAGAGTTGAAAGAACAACTTCGCGCCCTCAATGCCGCGATTTCCGAAATTCGAGAAAACGAAATACTCGCTGCCTACAAGGCACCAACCGTAATAGAAGCAGATGAAAACAATGAACTTAACCCCTCGCTAGGTGCAACCGTCACTGTTGATTATGAACACCAAGATCTTGACGCAGTCACATTACATTGGCTTGGATCCAACGACTCAGACACCTGGATATCCGAAGCCGCTTATGTTACTAGCGGAAAAACGCCTATATTCAATGTCCCTATCCAAATTATTTCAAATAGCGCCGGTCGAGAAATCGATGTGTTATACACAGTGTATCGCAACGGAATCGTAACCTCATCGAGGCTGTTAGAGCTGAAAGTTTTACAGGCTGATGGCAGCAGCGGAAGATTCTACGATGTTAACTTTCATAACTATGAGCCAGGCGATGTTCAATCGCCCTTTAAACTCGCCGGGTTAACCGTCGAGTGCGAGAACATGAAAATCACTTACAACAAAGGCCTAGATAGAAATGAGTTGCAGACGATAGTACCCTGCACCCTTATATTCGAAAAAGAAATTTCCGTTTGCGCCTACAATTATACCGCCCTTTCAACAGGCATGAAAATGAAGGCAATGACTATTGATGGTGACGTCATAGATGAGGTTTCATATCAAAGTCAAGAAAGACGCAATTGGCTAGGGAAGAAAGGGCAACAGAAGATTCAAAAAATTCACTGCAACAGTGGGTGCGAATGGTCAAGGCTATTATTTAACTAAGCACTCCAGCTTCGGAGGCTCGTGGTGAACACAAGCAACGTTCGTTAGCGTTCACGTCCAACGCATACCTCTCTCACCTGGCGTTTGTCAGGTGAGAGCTTGCGACTTCACACTGAAATAGTGAAGCCACAATTGCCGACGCAGCCGGAACGATTCAACCCACCCCAAGGTCAACAGGTTCAGTGGTCATCGAAAACCCCAACGCCATGAGGTTTAACCATGAGTACCCTGACGATCGAAGGTTGGTGCAAAAGCGACGGCGACAGACGCTCGACCCCGGTAGGCGATATTCACTTTGACATTCAAGGTGCCACCCACAGGCGTTTGGAGCAGGCTGAGGAAAGCCTGCAGGCCAGCCGCGCTCCTGAGGCCATGGTGGACGTCGATATGGCTACGCTGAACCTGGTGCTGCCGGAGGGGTACGGCCCTTTGGCCGATTGCAAGTTGCGTGTGTACCTGGACGAAGACCAGCGTGGTCAATTCCATCTGGTGGGCCACCGGGCCACGGATCACAGCCTGATCTATACCAATGCGGTGTTGATTGCGCAGTTGAGTTAAGGGCTCAAGGCGGGCAACGGCAGCCTCCCGCCGCTGCCCGCAACTACCTCAGAGCGCCGGGCTGTAGCGCACGGTAAACATCAGGTTGCGTGGTTCGCCAAAGCTGTTGGCGCCCCAACTGTTGCTGATGTTCTGGTAGTAGCGCTTGTCAAAGACGTTGTTCAGGTTCGCCTGGAACTGCCACTCGCTGCTCGGCTTGTACGCCAGCATCGCGTCACTGACACTGTAACCGCCCTGTTTTACGCCAAAGCCGGTGTACGCACTGCTTTGGCTGCGAAAGCCGCCGCCGACCGTCCAACGCTCAAGCTCACCGGGCAGGCGGTAAGTGGTGAACACCTTGAACAGGTTATACGGGGTATCGCTGTCGTAGCGATCTCCGCGTTGCTGCGTTTCGCTTTTGCTCTTGGTGTATTCGGCCGCCGCATAGGTGTAGCCCGCCGACATCTGCCAACCCGGCGCCAACTCGCCGCCCAGTTCCACATCTACCCCGCGGGTACGCACTTCGCCGCTGGCCTCGTAGCACTCCGGGACGCCTGGCGCGCACAGCGCCGAGGGCAAGGACTTGGCGAGGTTTTCCTGAACCAACTGAAACAGCGCCAGGCTGGTGTTGAGCGCGCCACCGAAGTACTCGCCTTTGATACCCGTCTCGTAGTTGGTGCCAGTGACCGGTTCCAGCAGGCTGCCACTGGTGCTCTCAGCGGCCTGGGGTTTGAAGATGCGGGTCCAGCTGGCATACACCGAGTAGGTGTCGTCAAGGTCATAGACTACCCCGGCATAGGGGGTGTATTCACGGGTCGCTTTGTAGTCGTCGCCAAAGCGATAGCCGCCGGAGTTGGTGGTTTGGTAGTACTCGTACCAGTCCAGCCGCGAGCCGAGAATCAGGTGCAGGTCGTCGCGCACATTGAAGCGTACCGTCGCGTACGTACTCGACTGTTGTTCGCGGCCATCACGCGACCAGTTGTAGTCGATCGCCGGTTTGGCGTACGCGTCGGGGTCGAAATGTTGCGGGTCGATAATCACGTCCGAGTTGATACCCGGACCGCCTGGGCCATCATCGGTATCGTCGCGTCGCCAGCTGGCGCCAACCACCAGCTCGTGGGTGGCGCCAAACAGGCTGAAGGGGCCCGTGGCAAAGGTATCGACACTTTTCTGGGTGTGCTGGTAGGTGTAGGCACCAATGTTCAGGTGATAGGCGTTGGTCGAATCGGTGTAAACGCTACCGCCGAGCATGTCCATGTCGCCACGTAGCCAGGTCGCGTTGGTGCGCAGTTTCCAGTCGTTGTCGAAGCGGTGTTCAACTTCTACGAAGGCGCTGCTGTTCTTCTTGTCCCAGTAGGTCCAGTCAGGGGCACTGCGGGAGGAGCGCGAGTAATCGAAAAAGCTGCCGTCCGGATGCGTGGGCAGGCCGTTCCAGTCGGCGCCCGGGTTGTCTTCGCGGTTGTACCAGGCACCAAAGGTGAGCGTGGTCGCTTCATTCAGGTCGTACTCACCAATGCCGTAGAACAGCTGACGCTGATTGCCGTAGGCATCAACGAAACTGTTGCGGTCCTGGTAGGCACCGACAAAGCGGCCACGCAGGCTGCCACTGGCATTGAGCTTGCCGCTGACATCCACCTCGCCGCGGTAGTCATCCCAGCGCCCTGCGCTGCCGGTAAGGGTCAGTTGCGGCGCCAGCGTCGGGCGCTTGCGCACCAGATTGAAGGTGCCCGAAGGATTGCCCGCTCCGACCATCAAACCCGAAGCGCCACGTACCACCTCCACGCGATCGAACATGGCCAGGGTGGACGTGCCCAGGGTGTCGCTGTCGTAGGCGACCGGCAGGCCGTCGATCATGATGTTGTCGATGGCCGTACCGCGCGAATAGAACTCCGGGCGCTCGCCACCGGTCTTGCGCAAGGTCAGCCCAGGCGTGTACGTGGCGATGTCTTCGATCTTTTGCAGGTTCTGATCTTCCATGCGTTGACGACTGACGACCGTGACTGACTGTGGCGTCTCGCGCAGCGACGTGGCCAGCTTGGTGCCTACACTCATGCTGCCGGTGGTATACGAGCCCGTGTGTTCGGTCGTAGCGCCCAAGGTGTTGCTCGACACCTGGGTGGCCTCGATTTCCAGCGCCGCATCTGACGCTGGCAATGCAACCAGGCCATAACCGCCGTTATCCAGACGACGCATACCAAGACGAGTACCAGCCAGGATCCGCGCGAAGCCTTCCTCGATGCTGTATTCGCCATTGAGCCCGGCGCTGCGTTTGCCTGCGGTGAGGCCTGCATTGACTGAAATCGGAATCCCGGCACGGCGGCCAAATTCGCCAAGCACTTGATCGAGTGGACCTGCGGGGATAGCGAATGCCTGCGTGCGCAGGGTACTTGAAGCGGCTTGTACCGGCGTCACGGTCAGTAGGCTGAACGCCGAACAGCAGACCAGTGTGGCGCCGAGTGACTGACGCAAGGCGCGGGCAAGAGGGTGAGGCATCATGGGCGATGGGTCCATTTCTCAAAAGGCGTCCGCACAAGCAGACAGGGATTTCTCCCTAGGCCAAGCGAGCACGGAAAACCTGCCGCTCTTTTTGCTTTTTTTGACCGTGAAGCTTGCCTTCGGTGGGAGCGGGCTTGCCCCGCGATTGCGGTGTATCAGACACATCGCATCGCGGGGCAAGCCCGCTCCTACAGCAAGCCCGCTCCCACTGAGGCTCAAAGCATGGTGTACCCGGCCGCTCAGCGCGGGCCCACCGTCACCCAGTAACCGGTGGTGCGGCGCACCCGCACCGGCAAGCTGTCTTCGAGCATTGCCAGCACGCGGTTGGTATCGGCCAGTGGGTAGGAGCCGCTTAAACGGATATCCGCGACCGCTTCAGCACAACGCAGCACACCGGGGCGATAACGCTCCAGCTCGGCAAGAAAATCGGCTAGGCGCATGCGCTCAGCCACCAGGAAGCCCTCGACCCAGGCGCCGCTACCCGCTTGCAGCGCCAGAGGTGGCGTCACCCCCCTGGCGTCGATGCGTGCTTGCCATCCTGCATCGATCACCCGGCGCTCACCACCACTGCGAGGAGTGGCAGCGACACGTCCCTGGGACACCGCCAGCAATGTGCTGCGCCCCTGGCTGTCACGACGCACACAAAAACGTGTACCCAAAGGCTGCAACCAAGCATCTTCGCTGATGACCTGGAACGGTCGGCCTGACCCATCATCGGCGGTAAGAATTTCGATTTCGCCGTAGCGCAAACGCAACTGCCGCGTGCTGGCGTTAAAGTTCAAATCGATCGCCGTGGCGGTGTTGAGCCACACCTGAGAGCCATCAGGCAAGCGGTGCTGACGGCGCTCGCCAGTGCCGGTACGGTAATCGGCAAGGGCCCCCTGCAATAGCTGAGTATCACGCCCCTGCCAGGCCAGGCCACCGAGCAGGCCGAAACCAACCAACACCTTCAGCGCCCGACGCCGGTCGGCATCGTGGTAGTGGCCCTGCCCGGCAAGTTGCCGCCCCAGCGGCTCGCTCAAGGCAGTGCTGTGCCGCTGCAGGCGTTGAGTAATGCTGCCCAGCCGCTGCCAGGCACGTTCATGCTCACTGTCGGCTTCACGCCAGGCCAGTAGCTGACGCGCCTCGCCATCAGTCATGCAGCCCGACTGGGCCAGGGTGAACCAGGCGATGGCTTGATCGCGGATCTCGGCGCTGATGGCTGGGGTGTCACGCTGCATGAGTTTACTCGAACCGGCTGGCGTAGCAGGCGGCAAAGGCTTTGCCCATGGCCTTTTGTACCTGATTGACACTCAGGCCCAACGCCACGGCGATTTGCGGATAGGTCAGACCATCGAGCTGCGACAACAGAAAAATCTCTCGCACCCGGGATGGCAAGCCGTGCAGGAGCTCGTCGACTTCCACCAGTGCTTCGATCAGCAACAGGCGCTCTTCCTCTGACGGTGCCAGCGCTTCAGGTCGTGCCGCCAGGGCCTGCAGGTAGGCGCGTTCCACGGCCTGACGCCGCCAGCGGTTGATCAACAGGCTGTTGGCGATGGTGGCAAGGTAAGCCAGCGGTTGACGCAAATCAGCAATGGCGCTACGTGAACGCATGACCCGCACGAAGGTGTCGTGTGCCAGGTCTTCAGCATCGCCCTGCTCCCCCAGACGCTTGCGCAGCCAGCCTTTGAGCCAGCCATGGTGGGCAACGTAGAGCTGCTCTACCTCCCGTTCAAATGCCCGCTCGCTGTCCATGCACACCCACAATTGATACTTATGATAATCGTTCTCAACTATAGCGGATGTGCGATGGCCAACGCAATTGGGCCCTCTGATACGGTTACAGCGCCTGGCCCTGCTCCAGCAGCGCGCTGATCCAACGGGCCTGCTGGGTCAGTTCCTGCACCTTGTGCTCAGGTATTGTCTGGCGCGCTCGGGCAAGACCGGCCAGAGTGCGCTGATGCTGGCGCAGCCTGCGCTGCCATTTACCCAGGAACGCTGGGCTGCGAACCTGCAGGTGCAGCGGGCCGAAGAACAGTTGCTGCGCGGTGTACTGCACCGGTTCCGCGCGCGCGGCGACGATGATCTCGTAGTCAAAACGGTTTTCCCGCAGCACGTCCTCAACAAGGATGCGGTAGCCGTTGTCCATCAACCATTGCCGCAGTGGCTGCTCGCCGCCGTTGGGCTGCAGGATCAAGAGTTCCTGGCCGCTCAGACGCGCCTTGCCCCGCTCGAGAATGTCGCGGATGGTCTCGCCGCCCATGCCGCAGAGGCTGATCGCCGTGATCCCGTCTTGTGGCTCGATCGCTACCAGGCCGTCGGCCAGGCGCACGCTGATCTGCTGTTCCAGGCCGTTGTCGCGCACAGTGCGCTGAGCCGCATGGTACGGCGTCACAGCGACCTCGCCAGCGAGCGCCGCGCTGATGACACCACGGCGCAGCAACGCCACCGGCAAATAACCGTGATCCGAGCCGATATCGGCCAGCCGCGCACCAACAGGCACCTGCGCCGCCACACGCTCAAGGCGCATGGACAATGTGTGTTCGTTCAACAACCGCCCCTTTTCACTGCAAGCGTCCGGCACCGTTGGCCAGATCGGGGCGCGATTCTGTCGGGCATCGCTGTGCTTTTCAACTCCAATTCGACCACTGCCGGGTCAGGCAACACGCTCCAGCGCATCGGACGGGTGCCGCTTCCCTGCCCTGTTCCACCGTGCCAGCGCAATGCGAACCACTGTGTTCCAGCAGTAGCTCACCACAACGCCACCGACGATGGCGAGCAGCACCGAGAACGCAGGGTGATCGAACAATCGCCGAGCAATGGACTGAAACTGGAAATGCGTGAGGTAGATGTACAGCGTCGCAGAGGCCACCACTGCCCCCGCCCGCGCGACAGGGCCGGGAAGGCGCACCGACTTGAACCAGATCACCGCCAGCACCGCCGGCAAGGCAATGTCGATCAAGTGCGGTACTGTCACCGCTTGCAACTGGTAGCCTGCGAGCGCAACGTAATCCAGCTGACCGATCACCAGCACCGCCACCGCGCTGGCAACCCATTTTTGCGCGGTGGACTGGGCAAAATGAATGGCCATGCCGAGTACAGTGACCGCCAAAAAGTGTTGCGGCACCCGGTTGTACAAGTGGGTGGCGTCGAAGACCAAGCGGTTGAGCAGAATATCCAGCACCACCAAGGCACACGACGCCAGCACCAGACGCCGGAACGGATCGGCCATGATCACCCTGCGGACACGCTCAACCGATACCACAAGCCCGATGATCACAATCATCTGCACCAGCACTTCGACATACCAGGCGTTGAAATGACCAACCAGGCTCGGGGCAAACCAGTTAGAGATCAGCAACAGCGATTGCCAGTGCAGGGTGTCGAAGACTATCTGGGTCAGCGCGTTGTAGAGAATGGTCGGCACTGCGATGCTGGCGACAGACTTCATTAACAGGCGCGCGTCACCGCGTTCGTCGATGGCCTTGAACTGAAAGCGTGCCAGGCTGATGCCGGAAATCAGGAACAACAGCGAGGTTTCGCCGACCACCATCCAGTTGGAAAACACACTGAAGTGGCCGATGACGATCAGGATGATCGCAATCACCCGCAGGCACACTGGCAGCTCCAAGGCCCGAAATGCCCACCTCGATGCAGTGCCTGGCGTGGACGAACTGGCCAACTCGGCCAACGCCCGAACAGGGATCATTTCCCAACGCTCCGGCAACTGGCCGATCAATTCCTCCAGCACCATCGAAGCCTGGACGAACGACAGCGAATCGCCGCCCAGTTCCACGAACGTCAGGTTGGCATCGACACGCGGCACCTGCAGAATCCGCGCCCAGGCGTCGCTGAGTTTTTGCGCCACCGGAGACAACGCCTGGTTGTCGCTGTTGGCAGGTTTCACTGTGTTGTCGAACGCCATCGACAACGCTCGCTTGTCGATCTTGCCGTTGGGCGTGAGGGGGATGGCGTCGAGCAACACGAACTGTGCTGGCACCATATAGTCCGGGAGCTGGTCTGCCAGCGTTTCGCGCAACTGCGCAGCCGATACCGGCGCTGAAGCAACGCAGTAGGCCACCAACCTGACCATGGCATGGTCCTGGTTGGCCAGCACCACGCATTGTTTGATCTGCGCTTGCCGGGCGATTACGCCTTCAATCTCCGCCAATTCAATGCGGTGGCCGCGAATCTTCACCTGGCTGTCGGCGCGCCCCAGAAAGCTGACACTACCCTGCGGCAAGTAGGTGCCAAGGTCACCCGTGCGGTAACAGATATCACCCTCAGCACCGGTAAACGGGTTGACCACGAACTTTTCCCCGGTCAGCGCGTTGTCGCCCCAATAGCCCAACGACAGATAGGGACTGCGGATCAGGATTTCCCCGACTTCACCTTCGCCAACCAACTGATTGGCCTCGTTCACTACCAGCAGTTGCGCCCCCTCAATGCCTTGACCCAGGGGAATGCTGGCCGTGGCGGCGAGTGGCTCGATATCATGGAACGCCATGGCTTGTGGCGTTTCCGTCGTCCCGTAGAAATTCACCTGTGCTGCGAAAGGCGCAATCGCGCCTATCTGTTCGTACAGCAAAGGGTTCAATGCGTCACCGCCCCAGAACAGGTAGCGCAGGTGCTTGAACACCTGCGCGTTCATCCTCGCGCCGGTTTCGATGAGCTTGCCCAACGGTGGCGTGAGGTGCATGACCGACACCTCATGGCTGTGAATCCAGTCCGCCAGGGTCGCCGGGTTGATCAAGGTCGATTGCGTCGGGCAGACGATCTTCGCGCCGATCGACAACGGCGTGAACACATCCCGGTACACCGGATCATGGCCCAGCCCCGACAGCAGCGAAAAGCGGTCATCGCGGGTGAATCCATGACGCTGCACATGCCAGTCGATGAAGTGAACCAGCGGTGCGTGGTGAGTGACGATGCCCTTGGGTTCACCAGTGCTGCCGGAGGTGAAGGTAATGTAGGCCGGCTGCGCCGGATCCACCTCGGGCAATTGCGGGTGCTCACCGGAAAACTGCTGCAGTGACTCATCAGGGCATTCCGGCACCCTGATGAACGCAGGCGCGCCCTTGAGATCAACCTGAGCCTCACCGCACAGCATCACGCAGTTGGGCTCAAGCGTGCGAATGATCTGCGTGATACGTGCGGGTGGGTATGCGGCGTCGGCAATGGTAAAAATCAGACCGGCTCGCGAAGCGCCGAGCATGGCATACACCAGGCCTGCACAACGGCTCGCCACAATCACCACCCGGTCGGCACTGTGAGCGCCTCTGGCTAGCAGGTGGGCTGCGATCCCCCGGCTGATCTGCTCCAGTTGCCGATAGCTGCACCTAGCACCCTGAGCATTGATCGCCGTGGCGTCAGGTGTGCGCGTAGCCTGTTGCAGAAAAGCCTGGAAAATCGGGCGCTCGGCACGATATTCCAGGCGCAGTGTCGGGTCGGGGCGAGGATCCGGCATGTGTTCGCTGTGCTCCGCGTGGTCGGTACGCTGGAGTGAACGTTAGTGCACGCTAATCGTCAGCGCCAATGTGCGGTGTGCTTACCCAGCCAACAAGGCAAGCACGGCGGTTACCGCCGTTGTTACAGGGCCGGCCAACGCTGCAACGGTTTTCGCTGCATCCAGAATGCCCTTGGCAGACAGCTCATACCATGCTTTGCGCGGTTTGGCTGAGGTTGCTTCGCCAGTGAAGGCGTCAAGGTCTTTGAGTACAGTCTGCGCCTGTTCTTGTGGAAGCTTCTTGGCAAGTTCAACAACTTGAGTAATCGCTTCCTTCAATGCCTCCTTGAGATCGGATGACGCCTGCGACGCTTGAACTTTGTTGAAGCTGTTGTTGATCGTCTCGGCAGTAATGACATTGATATCACCACCGCCAGTGTTGACCGGGCCGTTGAAAATCGTAGTTGTCACTTTGCTGCCCTCCAGTGCAATGATCTGGGTATGTGCCTTCTGTTCGCGGCGAAGGTGGCTGACTATTTTCTCAGCAACCTGTCGGCGTACTTCGTGCAGGCTCAGGTCTTCAGAGGCAATCTCGTGGGCCCGTTGTGCAACGTCGATCATGGCTGACTGATCAAAGCCGAAGCGCTCCGAGCGTTCCGTAACCCGGAGCGCATCATTCAAGTAACGCTGCAGCGCCTCTGTCCGTTCAACATTGCCGACCCATTCGAGTTTCCCGGTGTCTTTTGCTTGAAATAAAACGGTATTCAGGCATTCGCGTTCTGTATGCAGGCGGGTCAAATGCATACGTAGTTTTCTGACTTCGTCGCCATGCTCCCTTCCCCTGCTGATGATCCAGGTGCTGCACAGCTGGTGTTTGATCTTCAGCCAGGCATGAGAAAGCCTGATACCCACATTAGGTAAATCGAGCACCTCACGGGTGTGAGGCGGCAACGGAAGCTGCTGCAGCCCCCAACCACGGCAGTAATCCAAAACGATGGCAGGCGAGCCGGCGCTGAACCACCAGGGCTGAGTTTCCACACCACGCGTAGTCGATGCGAAAAGAAAGTGCTCAGCCAGCAGATCACCGGCATGCACCAGACCGAGGGTTTTCGCTGTAGGTGCTTTGCCACAAGCCCGAATGGGCAGTTCGAGAATGCTGTGCAGCAGCGAGACTTTATCCACGTCGGCGTTGGCTTCTGAAGGGTAACCCCATACATTGAATCGAAGCCCCACCTCCAGCCGCGCAAATTGACCGTTGGAATAATAACGGCGCAAGGCATGATGGATTTTCGCGTAGTACCTGGCGCCGCCCAGGCTCAGGTCGCGCAAATGATCAGGAAACAACAACGCGCGAGAGGCATCACTGAACACTTGCTCACCCGCCCACTCCCTGAGGCCGCCACGGTTGCGATGGGTGACGCGGCCAGAGGAGCGAACAAAATCGCTTCGCGGATTGGCCAACGGCCAGAACGGGCGCTCCAGCCGCCCGGTTTCCGGACCCAGCAGCCAGCGCAGATCGGTAAACGGATGCTGCAGCGTAAGGAACATGAACGTAACCCCCTTGCCCGAAGCGTGAGGGTGGCTCTTCGCCTAACCTAGGCGGGAGACTTGGCTCTAACCCATCGGGAACAAGCGGTCTGCTGCCGCTTGAAATCCAACAGGAGCACTTTCACAGTAGCAGAGCCCCAAGCGTTGGGGGCCGGGGAGTTGATTATTTGTTCGGTTGAGCCCCTGGCGTCTCCCCCGGTGGGAGCGAGGCTTGCCCCGCGATAGCGGTTTATCAGGCACATCGCTTCGCGGGGCAAGCCCGCTCCTACAGGCCCGCGTCTGGTGCAGCTTCTGGCGTCACCCCGGTGGGAGCGAGGCTTGCCCCGCGATAGCGGTGTATCAGGCGAATCGCTTCGCGAGGCAAGCCCGCTCCTACAGGCCCGCGCCTGGTGCAGCTTCTGGCGTCACCCCGCGATAGCGGTGTATCAGGCACATCGCTTCGCGGGGCAAGCCCGCTCCTACAGGCCCGCGTCTGGTGCAGCTTCTGGCGTCACTCCGGTGGGAGCGAGGCTTGCCCCGCGATAGCGGTGTATCTGGCGCATCGCTTCGCGGGGCAAGCCCGCTCCTACAGGCCCGCGCCTGGTGCAGCTTCTGGCGTCACCCCGGTGGGAGCGAGGCTTGCCCCGCGATAGCGGTGTATCAGGCACATCGCTTCGCGGGGCAAGCCCGCGCCTACAGGCCCGCGTCTGGTGCAGCTTCTGGCGTCACTCCGGTGGGAGCGAGGCTTGCCCCGCGATAGCGGTGTATCAAGCGCATCGCTTCGCGGGGCAAGCCCGCGCCTACAGGCCCGCGTCTGGTGCAGCTTCTGGCGTCACCCCGGTGGGAGCGAGGCTTGCCCCGCGATAGCGGTGTATCAGGCACATCGCTTCGCGGGGCAAGCCCGCGCCTACAGGCCCGCCACCTTTGCCCGCGCCTGGTGCAGCTTTTTATAGCTGTCGATCAACCGCAGGTGCCGATCGAGCCCTTCGAGCTTCATGCTGGTCGGCGTCAGGCCATAGAAGCGCACGCTGCCGTCTAGCGAACCCAAGGCAGCATCCATGCGCTCGTTGCCAAACATCCGGCGGAAGTTGACTTCGTAGTCTTCCATGACCATGTCGTCGTCGATTTCCACCTCCAGCACCACGTTCAAGGCCTGGTAGAACAAACCGCGATCAACAGTGTTGTCGTTGAACTGCAGGAAGGTTTCCACCCGGTCTTTCGCCTCTTCGAATTGCTGCAGGGCGAGGTAGATCAGCAGTTTCAGCTCCAGAATCGTCAACTGACCCCAGGCGGTGTTGTCGTCAAATTCGATGCCGATCAGCGTCTTGATGTCGGTGTAGTCATCCAGTTCGCTTTCCTCAAGGCGCTCGACCAGCGCACGCAGGTCAGTATCGTTCAGGCGGTGCAGGTTGAGAATGTCTTCACGGAAGAACAGCGCTTTGTTGGTGTTGTCCCAGATCAGGTCTTCGATTGGGTAGATTTCCGAATAGCCCGGTACCAGGATGCGGCAAGCGGTGGCGCCGAGGTGCTCGTACACCGCCATATAGGCTTCTTTGCCCATGTTTTCGAGAATGCCGAACAGGGTCGCCGCCTCTTCGACGTTGGAGTCTTCACCCTGGCCGGAGAAGTCCCACTCGACGAATTCGAAATCGGCTGTGGCACTGAAGAAGCGCCACGACACCACGCCGCTGGAGTCGATGAAGTGCTCGACAAAGTTGTTCGGCTCGGTCACCGCGTAACCGGCGAAGGTCGGTTGCGGCAAGTCGTTCAGGCCTTCGAAACTGCGGCCCTGCAGCAACTCGGTGAGGCTGCGCTCCAGTGCCACTTCAAAGCTTGGGTGTGCACCGAACGAGGCAAACACGCCGCCGGTGCGGGGGTTCATCAAGGTCACGCACATAACCGGGAATTCACCGCCCAACGAGGCATCTTTGACCAGCACCGGGAAGCCCTGCTCTTCCAGGCCCTGGATCCCGGCAAGTATTGCGGGGTATTTCGCCAGCACTTCCTGCGGTACATCCGGCAGGGCAAATTCGCCTTCGAGGATTTCGCGTTTGACCGCGCGTTCGAAGATCTCCGACAAGCATTGCACCTGTGCCTCGGCCAGGGTGTTGCCGGCGCTCATGCCATTGCTGAGGTAGAGGTTTTCAATCAGGTTGGAGGGGAAATACACCACCTCACCGTCGGACTGACGCACAAACGGCAGCGAAACGATACCGCGCGCTTCGTTGCCGGAGTTGGTGTCGTACAGATGCGAGCCGCGCAGTTCGCCATCGGCGTTGTAGATCTTCAGGCAGTAGGCGTCGAGGATTTCGGCGGGCAGTTCGTCTTTGCGGCCCGGCTTGAACCAGCGTTCTTCCGGGTAATGCACGAACGGCGCATTGGCGATGTCTTCGCCCCAGAACTGGTCGTTGTAGAAGAAGTTGCAGTTCAGCCGCTCGATGAATTCACCCAGCGCCGAGGCCAAGGCACTTTCCTTGCTGGAACCCTTGCCGTTGGTAAAGCACATCGGCGATTGCGCATCGCGGATATGCAGCGACCAGACGTTAGGAACGATATTGCGCCACGAAGCGATTTCAATCTTCATCCCCAGATCGGCCATGATCGCCGACATGTTGGCGATGGTCTGCTCCAGCGGCAGGTCCTTGCCGGCAATGTAGGTGCGCTGGTCAGAGGCGGTGTCGAGCATCAGCAGTGCCTGGGCGTTGGCCTCCAGGTTGTCGACTTCTTCGATCACGAACTCAGGCCCGGTTTGCACCACTTTTTTCACGGTGCAGCGCTCGATGGAGCGCAAAATGCCCTGGCGATCCTTGACGCTGATATCGGCCGGCAACTCGACCTGGATCTTGAAGATCTGCTTGTAGCGGTTCTCCGGGTCGACAATGTTGTTTTGCGACAACCGGATGTTGTCGGTGGGGATATCACGGGTTTGGCAATACAGCTTGACGAAGTAAGCCGCGCACAGCGCCGAAGACGCCAGAAAGTAGTCGAACGGCCCGGGTGCCGAGCCATCGCCCTTGTAGCGGATAGGTTGATCGGCGACCACCGTGAAGTCATCGAACTTGGCTTCAAGCCGGAGGTTGTCGAGAAAATTAACCTTGATTTCCATGCGGAATTACCATCGTAAGCAGCAAAACAATTTGGCCGCCATTATCCGGCTTTTCGCCTGGATGTCTTGTGCTTTTGCGCGGCGCTGCGACCCTCGGTGGGAGCGAGGCTTGCCCCGCGATCGGTTGCGCAGCAAGCGTAAAAAACACCTGAACTCAGGACAGTTGACCTAGCGAGTCGGCTGAATGTGCTGGCGCTTCGCGCCAGATCGCGGGGTAAGCCTCGCTCCCACCGAAGTGGGGTTGGCCTATCCTTTCTGTTCAACCTTCAACTGCGGATGGCCCCATGCCTACTCCCGAAACCTCACTCGTGCAGAGCTGGCAGCACAATGCCGAGCACTGGATCGACGCCGTGCGCGAAGGCGCCATCGACAGCCGCCTGCAGGTCACCGATCAAGCCATCCTGCTCGCGGTACTAAGCCGCCAGCCCGCGCGCGTGCTCGACCTCGGCTGCGGTGAAGGCTGGCTGTTGCGGGCGCTGAGCGAGCGCGGCATCGAGGCGGTCGGCGTCGATGGCGAGGCGCGCCTGGTTGACGCGGCGCGGGCTGCAGGCAGCGCGCAGGTGCATCTGGCCAGCTACGACGCACTGGTAGAGGAAACGGTCGACGTCGGTCGCGACTACCCGCTGATCTGCGCCAACTTCGCCTTGCTGCAACAAGACATCATCCCCCTGCTCAGTGCCCTGAACGCCCTGCTCGCGCCAGGCGGCGCACTGGTAATTCAAACGCTGCACCCGTGGGCGATGGCGGCGGGCAACTATCAAGACGGCTGGCGTGAAGAGCACTTCACCGGGCTCAAAGGGCACTGGCAGCCGATGCCGTGGTACTTTCGCACCTTGTCCAGCTGGCTCAATGCCCTGGACATGGCCGGCTTTACCCTCAGCGCCCTGCAAGAACCCCAGCATCCACAAAGCCCTGGGCCACAATCGCTGCTGCTGATCGCGGAAAAAATTGCATCAAACGATTACAATCAAACGCCTATTTCTTGAGTCACACCGGCTATGGCGTTAGACCCTCCCACGATGTTGGCACTGTCAGTTGCCTTGGCCGCCGCTGCCGCGCTTTACCTGGCAATCGAGTGGTGCAGCATTCGTGAAAATTCGCTGCTGTTCTGGAGCGCAGGCTTTGCAACCATCAGCGTCGGCTCGACGCTCGCCCTGCTGCGCATGGGTGGTTTTCTGCTGATTGGTATCTGGTTCGCCAACGGCTTGCTGGTCATCGCCCACTGGCTGTTTCTGATGGGCGTTGCGCGCTTTACCCAGACGCGGTTGTCACCCGCCTGGTACCTGGTATTCATTGCCTGGCTTACCTTGTTGCTGCTGCCCGGCGCACCGTGGTGGTCGAAGGTAATGTTCATGGCCAACTCGCTGTTAGTGGCGGTGCTTACCCTCAGGGCCAGCTGGCTGCTGGCGCCACACGGCAAATCGCTGAGCGTGGGGGCGGTGCAACTGCGTTTCGTGCTGTTGGCCCATGGTCTGTTCTACCTGATCAAAGGCCTGACGGCGGTGGTGCCGGGCACGCTGATCGATCTGGCGGCGCTGCAAGGTGAGATCATTCAGATTTCCCTGGTGGAAGGCACCATCGCGATCATGCTCATCGCCCTGTCGATGACCGGCACCGAGCGCCACCGCCGCGAGGCGCGCATCGCCCGGCTGGCCGCGCGCGACCCGTTGACGGCGCTGTACAACCGCCGCGCCCTGGAAGTGCGGGCGCCGAACTTGTTCAAAGACGTCTCCAGCGCCCGACCAGGGGCTTTGTTGCTGATCGACATCGACAATTTCAAAGGGGTCAACGACCTGCACGGCCACCTGGCCGGCGACCGCCTGCTGATCAGCTTGAGCGAAATGATTCGTGCGCAGTTGCCCGAAGGCGCCCTTGCGGCCCGGCTGGGCGGTGACGAGTTCATCATTCTGCTCAGCAACACTTCGCACGAACGCGCAGTCGCCCTGGGCAGTGCCCTGCGTGAGCAGTTCCAGACCACCGCCGCCCACACCTTCGCCACCCCCGAAGCGGTGTCCTTGAGCATTGGCGCGACCTTGTTCGACCAACCACCGGCCAGCCTGGCAGCGTTGATCGAACAAGGCGATGCAGCGCTGTATGCCTCCAAACGGGGCGGACGCAACAACATCCGCCTGGTGGACCGCACCCTCAGCGGTACCCCGCCTCAGCACGCAGGATAGTGCTACGCCTTAGGTTCAGTAGGTGCCGCGCAGCGACAGGACCATGTTGCGTGGGTCACCATAGAAGTTGGCGTACTCGGCGGTGCCAATCGTCGAGTAATACTTTTTATCCGCCAGGTTGTTGCCATTGAGGGCCACGCTCCAGTGCGGGTTCAAACGGTACTCGGCAAACGCGTTGTACACCGCGTAACCGGGCTGGGAAAAGTCAATGTCCCCCTCCGACACATAGCTGGCGCTCTGCGCCGTGACACCGGCACCGACCCGCAGGTTTTCAAAGGCACCCGGCAGGCGGTAGGTCAGGAAGGCCTTGCCCAGGTGCTTGGGCGTCAGGCTCAGGGTCGTGGTGGTGGTCGAGCCGGTGTTGCTCGCGACGTTATGGTTGTAGGTGTAGCCGAACGTCCCTTCCAGACGCTCGGTGATCTGCCCGCTGGCTTCGAACTCGACGCCTTTACTGGTGACCTTGCCATCATCCAGCCAACAGCACGAAGCACCCTGCCCGGCCATTGATGGCGGATAGCGGGTGTCACGTACTGCCTCGCCTTCACGGCGGGTGTAATACAGCGCGGTGGTGGTGTTCAGGCGGCCGTCGAACAATTCACCCTTGATACCCAGCTCGTAGACGCGACCTTCGATCGGGTCCAGCGGCGAAGCGCCTGGATTCGGCCCCTTGAGGCTGCTGGCCTGGGATTTGTAGATCTCGGCAACGCTGGTGTAGGCGGTCCACTCGTCCGTCAGGCGGTAGGTCAGCGCCGCGAACGGGGTGAACACGTTGTCGTCGCTGTACACCGTCGAGCTGGTGGACGTCTGCGCACCGCTGGCGTTGTAGCGGGTGTTATCGAAGCGATAGTAGTAATCGTTGTAGCGCCCGCCGAGGATCAGGTGCAGCGGATCGGCCAATTGCAGACGCACAGAACCATAGAAACCGTTCTGCCGGATATAGGTC
The DNA here is from genome assembly GCF_004353925.1 of Pseudomonas sp. H9. Lineage (GTDB taxonomy): Bacteria > Pseudomonadota > Gammaproteobacteria > Pseudomonadales > Pseudomonadaceae > Aquipseudomonas. The sequence continues at coordinate 125,779 of NZ_SMOK01000010.1, forward strand.
GGCAAGGTGCCGTTATGGAACTCGTTGTCTTTGCGTGACGGGAAATCATCGGGGTCGAAGACAAAGATGTCGCCCGCCGAAACACGGCCGCCCGAAGCATAACTGACGATGTCCTGTTTGGAGTTCTGCCAGGTGTAACCCAGCACCGCATCGTGACGCCCGCCGAGCAGATCAAAGCCCCCCTTGAGCGAGAAGTCGACCGAGCGATCACGGTAGACCTCGTCCTGACGTGCCCAGACGGCGGTGGAACCGGTGCCAGTCAACGGGTCGATGGCGCCGTAGAAGTTGTAATAGTCACGGTCTTGCTGGTTCTTGGCGTAGATGGCATCCAGGGTGGCGGTCCAGTCGTCGTTCAGACGCTCCTCGATCCGCGCATAGAAGTTGTCACCACGACGGTTCTTGAAGTCGTGGTTACCCGCCAGAAAGGTACTGCGCGGCAGGTCCAGATCATCACCGTTGCTGAAGCGCGGCAGGCCGTAGGCCTGGTCGGAGGAGTTGAGGCGGTCATGGGTGTAGCCGACTGTGAACGTGGTGCTGTCGGTCAGGTCGGCTTCCAGCACGCCGTGAAACAACTGTCGATCCGCATCGAACTTGTCGATGTACGAGTTGCGGTCCTGGTAGACGATGACGCTACGGCCGCGCAGCCTGCCGTCGAAGCCCAACGGGCCGCTGACATCCAGCTCGGTTCGGTAATTGTCCCAACTGCCGACCGATTGGGTCACCAGCAACTGATTGAATGCGGTCGGGCGCTTGCGCACCAGGTTGACGCTGCCGCCCGGCTCGCCGTTCCCCGAGTACAAGCCATCGGCACCACGCAGGATTTCAACGTGGTCGTAAATGGCCATGTCCAGGTCTTTCCAGGCGAAAGCACTGACGCCCACTGGCGCACCACCGTCGAGGCGGAAGTTGGTGATCTCGAAGCCACGCGCCAGGTAACGCGAGTTGGTCATACTGCCCTGATAGGCGGTGACCCCGGTGGTCTGGGTCAGCACGTCATTCATGGTGGTCAGGTGCTGGTCTTCCATGCGCTGGCGGGTAATGACGCTGACGCTTTGCGGGGTGTCTTTGATCGACTGTGGCAGCTTGCCGATCGACACCGCGCCGGCGGTGTACGAACCGGTTCCTTCGGTAGTCATACCCAACGACTGGCCGCTGACGCGGGTGGCATCCAGCTCCAGCATGCCCTCGGTCGTGCCGACGGCGATCAGCGTGTAGCGCCCATCGCTTTCACGCAACGCCTGCAAGCCGGTACCGGCCAGCAATTGGCGCAATCCGCTGTCGGCATCGTAAGTGCCTTTGAGCCCTGCACTGCGCAGGCCGCGGGTCAGGTTGGCATCGAACGACAGCACAATCCCCGCTTCACCGGCAAAGCGGGTCAGCACCGTGCCCAGGTCACCTTGATCCAGTTGATAGGCGTGTTGACCATCGCTCTGAGCCTGGGCGGTCAATACCGGCAGCAATACCGCCGAACAGATCAAGGCGCGACCAAGGTTATGCCGTAAGGGGGTTGACCAGCGTGCTGCAAACGAACGCGAACCGTGCATGAAAAGAGCTCTCTCATTATTTCCAGGCCCGCAAATCAGGCCACTGCCATAGAGTCGAACGAGAGAGCCAATTAATATCATTCGCAGAAAAATATTTTGCCCGCCCTCAACAATTCCGCCCTTGCAGCGGTAGGAGCGGGCTTGCCCCGCGAAGCGATTTAGCATGCAAAACCCAATCGCGGGGCAAGCCCGCTCCCACTGGTAGAAGCCGGAGCCGTGTCAGGCGGGGCTCACCGTGATCCAGAACCGCGTGCGCTGTTCAATCCGCACCGGCAGGCTGCTGGCCAAGGCACGCAGGATTTGCTCGAAGTTATCCAGCTCGAAGGTGCCACTGATCCGTAAGGCGGCTACCGCCGGGTCGCAGCGTAGCCAGCCACGGTTGTAGCGCCCCAGTTGCTCCAGAAACTCGCCAAGCGGCTGGTCGTTGGCAATCAGCAAACCTCGCGTCCAGGCGCTGGCGGCATAGTCCAGCGCGCGGGTTACACGGACACCGCGCTCATCGAACAGGCAACTCATCCCTTGCCCGACCTCCTCTGCCGCGCCCTGTGCAGGGCTGATGCGCACCTGCCGCTCCAGTGTCATCACACGGGTGGTTTCACCGGCATCGCGCACGGTAAATCGGCTGGCCGCCGTACTGATCAGACCGTGGCGCGTCTGCACGCTCAACTGTACGCCGGGCGCCGGGCTGACCATGATCTCGCCCTGACGCAAGGTGATCGCACAGTGCATGCCGTCGTAGCGCACATCCACGGCACTGTCGGTGTTGAGCAGCAATTGCGAGCCATCTGCAAGACTCACCGGCAGGCGCTCGCCAATGGCGCTGCGAAAATCCGCAAACCACGGCCCGTTAACCACCTGCTGATAACCGCCGACACTCAGGCTGCCCGCACCGATCAACAGGGTCAGGCCCTTGAGCACGCTGCGACGGTTGTGTGTTCGGGCTTGCCGGGCCTGCGCCAGGGTATGCGATGCCATAGGCCCCGGCAGTTGTCGCCACTGCTGCATCAACTGCTCGGCCCGCTCCCAGGCCCAGGCATGCAAGGGGGCGGCATGCAGCCAGCGTTGCCAGGCTTCACGCTCGGCGCTGGTAACGTCTTCGTCGTTCAGGCGGCTGTACCAGTGCGCCGCTTGCTCGATGGACGCCAGTTGTTCAGGGGAAAGGGACGCCACGCTCACTCACCGTGCCGCAGCGAATACAGGATGCAATGCTGCATCGCTTTGCCGATGTAGCGGTTGACCGTGACCACCGAGATCCCGAGGGTCTGGGCTATCGCCTTGTAGGTCATACCGTCCAGTTGCGAGAGCAGGAACGCCTGGCGCACGTTGTCGCCGAGGCTGGCAAGCATCGCATCCAGTTCGCACAGCGTGTCGAGCAGGACGATGCGCGCTTCGGCGGAGATGTCCACCGCTTCTGGCTGCTCGCTCAACACCTGCAACCAGGCGCGCTCCAGGCGGGCACGGCGGAAGTGATCGATCATCAGGCGCCTGGCAATGGTCGCCAGGTAACCCCGCGGTTCGCGCACCGATTCCAGTTTTTGTGCAGCCTCATGGCTGCCGAGGATTCTGACGAATACGTCCTGCACCAGGTCCGCCGCCAGGTGGTGACAGGCCACGCGGCTTCTCAACCACCCTTTCAGCCAGCGGTGCTGCTCACTGTACAGGTCACCCACCTGGGCCTGCAGGGAAGGCTCGCGGCTCGACATTACGGGGACTACTCTTGCAAATAGGAAGTATTAGCATTCTAGTGTCAGTGCTTCCCTGATAGCAATCAGCAGCAATCGGGGAGAAATTCTCGACTCCTGAATAAGTCGTACTACCTTTACTTCAGCTAGCAGTCACCGCAGTCGGTAGAGCACCTTTAAAATCAATGGAGCTTGACGATGGAACTGACCCAGCAGTCTAAGGCGCAATACCCAGCCTGCAAAACAACATTGAAAGTTACCGCGGCTATGTGTTCATTGGCATTGTCCCTGAACTTGGCAACCGCAGCAGTGGCCGCCACAGAGCAGGCCAAGCCTGCGTCAGCAGCGACCAAGCAAGCCAACGACGCGTTGCTCAAGGAGCTGCCGTTCACCGACAAGACCTCCTTCGAACTGGCTCACAAAGGCTTTATTGCCCCTCTGCCCAGTGAAGTCATCAAAGGCCCCTCGGGCAATGTGATCTGGGACCCGGCCAAGTACAACTTCATCAAAGAAGGCGAGACGGCGCCGGACACCACCAACCCCAGCCTCTGGCGTCAGTCGCAACTGATCAACATCTCGGGCTTGTTTGAAGTCACTGACGGCATTTACCAGGTTCGCAATTACGACCTGTCGAACATGACCATCGTCGAGGGCAAAGACGGCATCACCATCTTCGACCCGCTGATTTCCAGTGAAACGGCCAAAGCCGCGTTGGACCTCTACTACCAACACCGGCCGAAAAAGCCAGTGGTGGCGGTGATCTATACCCACAGCCACGTTGACCACTACGGTGGTGTACGCGGTGTCGTCAACGAAGACGACGTCAAGGCCGGCAAGGTCAAGATTTATGCGCCACTGGGTTTCCTTGAACACGCAGTGGCCGAAAACGTCATGGCCGGCACCGCCATGAGCCGCCGAGCCAGCTACATGTACGGCAACCTGTTGCCGCCATCGCCGACCGGCCAGTTGGGCGCAGGCCTGGGCAGCACCACCTCTGCCGGCACCGTGACGCTGATTCCGCCGACCGACATTATCGAGAAGACCGGCGAAACCCGGGTTATCGACGGCCTGACTTATCAGTTCCTGTATGCGCCTGGCAGTGAAGCGCCCGCCGAGATGCTCTACTACATCAAGGAAAAAAAGGCCCTCAACACCGCCGAAGACTCGACCCACACCCTGCACAACACCTACTCGTTGCGCGGTGCCAAGATCCGCGAACCACTGCCATGGTCCAAGTACCTCAACGAAGCCCTGAAAATGTGGGGCGACGATGTCCAGGTGATGTACGCCATGCACCACTGGCCGGTCTGGGGTAACAAAGAGGTGCGCGACCAGCTCTCCTCACAACGCGACATGTATCGCTACATCAACGATGAAACCCTGCGCCTGGCCAACAAGGGCTACACCATGGTGGAAATCGCCGAGCAGATCAAACTGCCGAAAGAGATCGCCACGCGCTTCTCCAACCGCGGCTATTACGGTTCGTTGAACCACAACGTCAAGGCCACCTACGTGCTGCACCTGGGCTGGTTCATCGGCAACCCGGCCACCTTGAACGAGTTGCCACCCGTGGAAGGCGGCAAGCATTACGTCGAGATGATGGGCGGCGAAGAGGCGGTGCTGAAGAAAGCCAAGGAGTATTACGACAAAGGCGAATTCCGCTGGGTCGCTGAAGTGGTCAACCACGTGGTGTTTGCCAACCCGGACAACCAGGCGGCGAAAAACCTGCAGGCCGATGCCCTGGAACAACTGGGCTATCAGGCCGAAAGCGGACCATGGCGCAACTTCTACCTCACCGGCGCCAAGGAATTGCGTGAAGGCGTGAAGCAGTTGCCGACGCCAAATACCGCCAGCCCCGACACCGTGCGCGCCATGGACCTTGACCTGTTCTTCGACTTCCTTGCCATGCGCCTGGAAGGCCCGAAAGCCGAAGGCAAGCGCATCGTCCTGAACTTCGACTTCACTGACCTGAAGAAAAAATACGCCCTGGAGATGGTCAACGGTGTGCTCAACCACACTGAAGACATGCAGGCCAAGGATGCCGATGCCACGGTGACGCTGACACGCGACACCCTGAACAAAATCGTACTGCAGGAAACCTCGCTCAAAGATGCACTGGACAAGGGGGATATCAAGATCGATGGCACACAGGGCAAGCTGGAGGAACTGGTGTCGTACCTGGATAACTTCGAGTTCTGGTTCAACATTGTGACGCCCTGAGGCGTTGGCGCGGTTGGACGATCGACACGTTTTTCGCCTCACATGCACGTGACAACTGACGACACTGGAGAACACTTATGCAGGTCAAATCGTTTGCTGCATCGCTTTGTGTGGTAGCCCTGGCGCTCTCGGGCTGTACCAGTAAATACGTCGAGCCCGAGCAGTACTCGGGCTTTCTGAAGGACTACAGCATCCTCAAGGAGGAGAAATCGCCTTCCGGAGCTCCGGTGATGCGCTGGATTGAACCGGGCATCGATGTCAGCAAATTCAAGAGCGTCTATCTGGTACCCAGTCAATTTCACCCTCAGCCACAACCAACTGAAAAAATTCCCGCAACCACCCTCAATGGCATCAGCCAGTATTACGACCAGGCGTTGAAAAATGCCTTTGCCAAAGAGCTGCCACTGGCCAACGGCCCAGGCCCGAACACCCTGGTGGTGCGCCCGGCCATCACTGCGGTGAGCGCGAAAACCAAAAGCCTTCGCCCCTACGAGGTGATCCCGATCGCCCTGGTGGCCGCCGGTGTCAGTGCAGCTACCGGTATTCGTGACCAAGACACCAGCCTGGCGACTGAAGCGGTATTCATCGACGGCACCAACAACAAGGTGGTGGCCGAGGTGGTCCGCAAAGGAGCCGGGACTGACCTTGAAAACTCGTCTCAGGTCATGCAGTCGAAAGACTTCCGGACCGTGCTCAATGTCTGGGCCTCTGACATGGTCAAACAGTTCCAGCTACTCAAGACAGCCAAGTAGCGCCAGGTACCCACCGCTCAGCCTGCCCCCCCAGCAGTGGTGGTCAGGCTGACTTGGCTGATACATCCGGCAGCCTACCGTTGCTGCCTGAGCGGCACCCGGAGGAAGTGCAATGTTTCGAAAGCCTACCGCTGTCCAGCATTACGCACTGCCCCTGGCGCTGAGCCTGGGGCTGTTTTCCAGCCCTACCTGGGCCGGCGGCATTCTGATTTACGAAGCGGGCCAGGAAGGCAATGGCCTGGCCAATGCTGGTGCGGCGGCACTGGCGACCGACCCCAGCGTCTTGATGAGCAACCCGGCAGGTATTACCGAGCTGCAAGGCACCCAGATCAGTGCCAACGCGCAGGTCATCCTCGGTGACTTGCAATTCTCCCGCGACAGCCGCAACCAGTTCAGTGGCAACGAAGGCGGCAACGCGTTGCAATACCTGCCCGGCGCCAGCCTGTTTGTCAGTCACCAGATCGACGAACGCTCAGCCGTGGGCTTCGGTATGTATGGCAATTTCGGCCTGGCCCTTGATTACGATGACGATTGGGCCGGACGCTACTTCAATCAGGAATCAGCGATCATTGGCATGTCGTTGCAGCCGACCCTGGCTTACAAATTCACCGACGACCTGTCCATCGGCATCGGCCCGCGCATCATGCTGGCCTACTACCGCAACGAGATGGCCATCAATAACAACCTGCTTGGAGTGCTTGATCGCCCCGACGGCCAACTCGAATACAAAGACACCGATGTCGGCACCGGGGTCAACCTGGGCCTGCTGTACAAACTCAGCGAACGCACGCAAATCGGCGTTGCCTACACCAGCAAGGTCGACCTTGAATTCGAAGACAGCCCCGATGTGCGCAAGGTCGATAACCGTATCATCAACGCAGCCCTGAACCGTCTGGACGTCGACTCGCTGGAGCTGGACATGTCGGTGCCGCAAACGGTGCTGTTGAGCATCGCCCACGACCTCAATACGCAGTGGAAATTGCTTGGCAGCCTGGGCTGGCAGGACTGGAGCGAATTTGGCGACGTCGGCGTAGAGGTAGACGCCGATGCACAAGACGTCAGCCGCACGGTCAACCGCCAATACAAGGACACCTGGCACGCCTCTGTAGGGGCGCAATACCAGGCCACCCCTCGCCTGCGCTGGAGCATGGGCCTGGGCTATGACAGCTCGGCGGTGGACGACAAAGACCGGACCGTCGACAACCCCATGGGTGAAGCCTGGCGCCTGGCTACTGGCGTGAACTACCAGGTCGACAAAGGCCTCGATGTCCATGCTGCCTACACCCTGGTGTGGCTGGGTGACATGGACGTCGAACAATCCAAAGCACGCTCAGGCAGCACGCTTTCAGGGACCTATCGTAACGCCGCGCTGCACGCCCTCGGGGCTGGCGCTACCTGGCGGTTCTGAGGCTCATTGCCCGGCAAGAAAGCGACTGACCGGCGCGAGCACTGCCTCTGGCGCCTCACGATGCGGTACGTGGTAACAGCCATCGAGAATCAAGCATTCGCTGGGGCCATTGGGGAGTTGGGCGATGCGCTGCGGGTGCAGCGTTGAGCCGTACTCATCGTGCTCGCCGTGCAGCACCAGGGTCGGGCAGTCGATAACCTCGACCATCTGCTCAAGGGTCCAGCCAGCAAAGGTCGGCGACAGCCAGGTCTGGGTCCAGGCATTGAGTACCCAGGGGGCTTTATCACCGTGGTACTTGCTCAACCGCGCCATGTGCTCGGGGTTCTGGAACTGGACCTTGGCGTCCTGGATCCCCTGCAGCGTGCGCGCTTCAACGAACGCCTGCGCGGCGATGGTAATCAGCCCTGCGCACGACTGCCGGTAGCGCGACGCACAGACTGCTGCCATCGCGCCTCCAACGCTATGGCCCAGGGCAACAAAGCTGTCGATCTGCAAGGCATGCTTGAGGTGGGCGAATGCACGTTCGGCTTCGTCGAGAATAAACGTCGGAGGCAACGCACCGGGGTATGCATCGGACTGACCGAAGCCAAGCCGGTCATAGGCGATCACCTCGCGCCCGGTGGCCTGGCACAGCTGCTGGGGAAAATCCCGCCACAGGGCAATACAGCCCAGCGAATCGTGAAACAGAACGATCGGTGGCTGCTGCGAGTTATTGCCAGGGAACCATCGGCTGCACGCCAGGCGACCTTGCGGCGTATCGATCCAGAGCACTTCAGTATGGGTAGACAATGACATGCACAACCTCGGTTGGATGACGAGGTTGCAGGATAACAGATCCCCTCCAGTGGGAGCGGGCTTGCCCCGCGATGCGATGTGCCTGACAGGCCGCAATCGCGGGGCAAGCCCGCTCCTACAGCAAGCCCGCTCCTACAAGGTCAGTCAGTGCCGTTTTATCACTACTTCAAGGTACTCGCTGGGCACCACCAGCGATGAAGCGCCCGCAATGTTGTTGTCATTGAGCAATTGGCTCAGGTCGCGTTCCAGCGCACCAGCGGCCTCGCTCTCCAACGAGGCAAAGGCTTTGTGCACCGGGCCGTACCAGGTTCTGAACACTTCGATGAAATGCGCTGCCGAGCGATAGCGGAAATTGAACAGCTGCCGGTTGACTGTGAGTTCACCGATGTTGTCGCTGAACAGTATCCGCAACTGCTCCTCATCGCCCCAGCGCGATGGCGGTTGTGCCCCGGCAGGCGGTGGCACATGCTTGCCGAGGGTCTTGAACATCTGCCCGATAAAGCCTTGTGGCGTCCAATTTGCCAGGCCGATCCGGCCCCCCGGGCGGCACACCCGGCACAGTTCCCGTGCCGATTGCGCCTGGTCTGGGGCAAACATCACGCCGAAGGTGGAAATCACAGCGTCGAAGGTGCCCTCGGCAAACGGCAGCGCTTCGGCATCGGCGGTTTGAAACAGCACATTGTTGAAATGCTCAGCCCGTGCCCGCTCTTCACCACGTTTGAGCAGTTCGGGCACATAGTCCGTGGAGGTGACCTGGCAGCCGCGTCGCGCTGCGGCCAGGGTGGCATTACCGTTGCCGGCGGCCACATCCAGCACCTGTTCGTCCCAGCGTAAATCACAGGCTTCCGCCAGGCGTTCGCCGACCAGTTGCAAGGTCGTACCGATCACTGCGTAATCGCCGCTGGCCCACGCCGCCTGCTGGCGTGCTTTCAAGGCATTCAAATCCAGGGGTGTGCTCATGGTTTGCACCTGCTTGTTATGCGCGGTCGCGCCTGCGACCAGCTAACCCCCAGATTTTCCCGCTGGCAAGCACTACCGCAGCGAGCTGCTAGACGCGTTGGCTACGTGGCTATAACCACCGCGTATAACGCGCCTGGCACAGGCCAGCCGCCCCCTAAAAAGTCGGCCGCTCAGCCTGCTGATCGGCATGGTACGAAGAACGCACCAACGGCCCGGACGCGACGTTGCTGAAGCCCATCGCCAAAGCCTGCTCGGCAAACCGGGCAAAGGTGTCCGGATGCACAAATCGCTGAACCGGCAAATGGCTGCGCGAAGGTTGCAGGTATTGCCCCAGGGTCAGTCTGTCGACCTGATGTTCGCGCATACGCTGCATCACCTCGAGCACTTCGTCGTCGGTTTCACCCAGCCCGAGCATCAACCCAGACTTGGTCGGCACCCCCGGTACACGCCGCTTGAACTGCTCCAGCAAATCCAGCGACCACTCGAAGTCCGAGCCGGGCCGGGCCGCCTTGTACAGGCGCGGCACGGTTTCCAGGTTGTGGTTGAACACATCCGGCGGTTCTTGCTCGGTGATGGCCAGCGCCACCTCCATGCGCCCGCGGTAATCGGGCACCAGGGTTTCCAGCTGGGTGCCCGGCGAGCGCTGGCGAATCTCACGCAGGCAGTCGACAAAGTGCTGAGCCCCGCCATCACGCAGGTCGTCACGGTCAACCGAAGTGATCACCACATACTTGAGGCGCAGCTCAGCGATGGCAATCGCCAGGTTCTTCGGCTCATCGCGGTCCAGCGGTTTCGGCCGACCGTGCCCGACATCACAGAACGGGCAACGCCGCGTGCAGATATCGCCCATGATCATGAACGTCGCCGTGCCACCGGAAAAACACTCACCCAGGTTCGGGCAAGAGGCCTCTTCACAGACACTGTGCAGTTTGTGTTTACGCAGTAAGGCCTTGACCCGTGCCACTTCGGGTGAGGTGGGAATCTCGACACGGATCCAGTCCGGCTTGCGCGGCACCTCTTCGGTAGGCAGGATTTTCACCGGGATGCGCGCCACCTTTTCGGCGCCGCGCAGTTTCACGCCAGCCTGTAAAGGCTGAGGGCGCGTTGCGGCAGGCAGGGTTGGGTTCATGCTCATGCTCCAGGCCTTTAGCCGCGGTAGTAACGTTGAGCCACGAACGGCGTACGCGCGACCACCATCGGCACCCGTTTGCCGCGTACCAGAGCGAAGACTTCGGTGTCCAGCGCGGCAAACGCGTTCTGCACGTAACCCATCGCCAGCGGCCCGCCCAGGCTTGGGCCGAAACCGCCGCTAGTAACCCGGCCGATTTCCCGCTCCTGGGCATCGACGATCACGGTCCCTTCGCGCACCGGTACGCGCTCTTTGGGCAGCAGTCCGACACGCTTGCTGGCCACGCCATCGCGCTGCTGGCCCAGAATGCGTTCGGCGCCAGGGAAGCCACCGGCACGCGCGCCGTCGGTGCGCCGGACCTTGGAGATGGCCCAGGCCAGGCTGGCCTCGATCGGCGTAATACCCTGCCCCATGTCATGGCCGTACAGGCACAGCCCGGCTTCCAGACGCAACGAGTCACGGGCCCCCAGGCCAATGGCTTCGACCTCCGGCTCGGCCAGCAGCGAACGCGCCACTCTCTGCGCCGCCTCCACCGGCACAGAGATTTCATAGCCGTCTTCGCCGGTGTAGCCGGAGCGGCTGACGTAGCAGTCGACACCGAGCAAGCGCACAGGGGCAAATTGCATGAAGGTCATGCTCTGCACTTGCGGTGCCAGGCGCGCCAGTACGCTCGCCGCAGCCGGCCCTTGCAGGGCGAGCAAGGCGCGGCTGTCGAACAGTGATTCGACCTCGCACTGCCCTTCCAGGTGCTGTTTGAGGTGAGTCAGGTCTTGATCTTTGCAACCGGCGTTGACCACCAGAAACAGTTCATCGTTGCCCAGATTGGCCACCATCAGGTCATCGAGGATGCCGCCGTCTTCATTGGTGAACAGCGCATAGCGCTGCATGCCGACCGGCAGGTCGAGGATATCGACCGGCACCAGGGCTTCCAGGGCCTTGGCCGCACCGGCACCGCGCAAGCGGATCTGGCCCATGTGCGAGACGTCGAACAGGCCGGCCTGTTCACGGGTATGCAGGTGTTCTTTGAGTACCCCCAGCGGGTACTGCACCGGCATGGCATAGCCGGCGAATGGCACCATGCGTGCGCCCAGTTCCAAATGCAGGTGATGCAGTGGCGTTTGTTGTAGTTGTTCTGTGGACATGGGTGACTCCTAGCATTCGATGATATTGACGGCCAGCCCGCCGCGGGCCGTCTCTTTGTATTTGCTTTTCATGTCGGCGCCGGTCTGGCGCATGGTGCGGATCACTTTGTCGAGGGAGACAAAGTGCTGACCATCGCCACGCAGCGCCATGCGTGCGGCGTTGATGGCCTTGATTGCGCCCATGGCATTGCGCTCGATGCACGGCACCTGAACCAGCCCGCCAATCGGGTCGCAGGTCAGCCCGAGGTTGTGCTCCATACCGATTTCAGCGGCGTTCTCCACCTGCTGCACGCTGCCGCCGAGCACTTCACACAAGGCCCCGGCGGCCATCGAACAGGCGACCCCGACCTCGCCCTGACAGCCAACTTCCGCACCTGAGATCGAGGCGTTTTCCTTGTACAGAATGCCGATGGCCGCGGCAGTGAGCAGAAAGCGCACCACACCGTCTTCATTGGCGCCGGGGACGAAACGCGTGTAGTAGTGCAGCACCGCCGGAATGATTCCGGCCGCGCCATTGGTGGGTGCAGTGACCACCCGCCCACCGCTGGCATTCTCCTCATTTACCGCCAGGGCATAGAGGTTGACCCAGTCGAGTACCGACAGGCTGTCTCGCAGATTGGCCTCGGGGTTGGCGCTGAGCTGGCGGTGCAACGCCGCAGCACGGCGCTTGACCTTGAGACCGCCAGGCATGATCCCTTCGGTGCGGCAGCCGGCCTCGACGCAGCCCTGCATCACCTGCCAGATGTGCAGCAAGCCCTGGCGCGTCTGCTCTGGCGTACGCCAGGCGGTTTCGTTCTCGGCCATCAATTGGCTGATCGACAGGCCATGCTGGGTACATTGCGCCAGCAGTTCTCGCCCGCTCAGAAACGCAAAGCGCAATGGCGTGCGGTCTTCAACGATACGGTCGGCACCGACCGCCTCCTCGTCCACCACAAAGCCGCCCCCCACCGAGTAGTACTCGCGGCTGCGCAACTGCAGGCCATAGGCATCGAAAGCGCGCAGAATCATGCCGTTGGGATGATAGGGCAAGGGTTTGCGGATCATCGCCAGGTGGTCTTTCTCGACAAAGCGGATCGGCTGCTCGCCAAGCAAGCGCAGGGTCCCGCTTTGCCGAATGGCCGCCAACCGCTGCGCCACCGTCGAGGTATCGACGGTGTCCGGATGCGCGCCTTCGAGCCCCAGCAGCACCGCCTTGTCGCTGCCGTGGCCTTTGCCGGTGGCGCCGAGCGAGCCGTACAACTCGGCGCGTAAGCTGTCGACCCGGTCTAATACACCCTCGGCCTTGAGCCCTTCGACAAAGCGTGCCGCTGCCCGCATCGGCCCGACCGTGTGCGAACTGGAAGGGCCGATCCCTACCTTGAACAGATCAAAAACGCTTAGCGACATAGGTGCCTCCGCACATCGAGCTCAAGGTCAGGCCGGGTAAACCGGGAACAGCGCGCACAGCTCGGCGACCTGTTTCGCCACCTGCGCCTCGACATCGGCATCGCCCAAGTGGTCGAGGATGTCGCAGATCCAGGTCGCCAGGGCGCGGCATTCAGGCACCTGCATGCCACGGGTGGTTACCGCCGGGGTGCCGATGCGCAGGCCCGAGGTCACAAATGGCGACTGCGGATCGTTGGGCACCGCGTTCTTGTTGACGGTGATGTGCGCGCGCCCCAGAGCGGCATCGGCGTCTTTGCCGGTAATGCCCTGACGGATCAGGCTGACCAGGAACAGGTGGTTGTCGGTGCCACCGGAAACCACGTCATAGCCGCGCTGACGGAAGATCTCGGCCATGGCCTGAGCGTTCTTGATGACCTGGTACTGGTAGTCCTTGAACTCGGGCTGCAAGGCCTCCTTGAAGCACACTGCCTTGGCGGCGATGACATGCATCAGCGGGCCGCCCTGCCCGCCTGGGAACACCGCCGAGTTGAGCTTTTTCTCAAGGTCGGGGTCGGCCTTGGCCAGGATCAGGCCGCCGCGTGGGCCGCGCAGGGTCTTGTGGGTGGTGGTGGTGACGACATCCGCGTAAGGCAGCGGGTTCGGGTACAAACCAGCCGCCACCAGACCGGCGACGTGGGCCATGTCGACAAACAGGTAGGCCCCGACTTTGTCAGCGATAGCCCGGAAGCGCGGGAAATCCAGGGTTTTCGAATAGGCCGAGAAACCTGCCACGATCATCTTCGGTTGGTGCTCGACCGCCAGGCGCTCGACCTCGTCGTAGTCGATCAGACCGTTGGCATCGATACCGTATTGCACCGCGTTGTACAGCTTGCCAGAGGAACTGACCTTGGCGCCGTGGGTGAGGTGCCCGCCGTGGGCCAGGCTCATGCCCAAAATGGTGTCGCCTGCCTGCAGCAGGGCCAGGTACACCGCGGCGTTCGCCTGTGAGCCAGAGTGTGGCTGGACGTTGGCATAACCTGCACCGAACAGTGCCTTGGCGCGGTCAATAGCCAGTTGCTCCACCACATCGACGTGCTCGCAGCCGCCGTAGTAGCGCTTACCGGGGTAGCCCTCGGCGTACTTGTTGGTCAGCTCGGTGCCCTGGGCCTGCATCACCTGCGGGCTGGTGTAGTTTTCCGAAGCGATCAACTCGATGTGGTCTTCCTGGCGTTGCGCCTCGCGGCGGATGGCAACAGACAACTCAGGGTCGAAATCGGAGAGGGTCAGGCTTTTGTGGAACATGGTCAGCTTTCCTTTTTATTAGTGTTTAACCCGGTGGGAGCGGGCTTGACCCGCGATCGCGGTGGGACAGATAGACCGCTATCGCGGGGCAAGCCCGCTCCTACCTAATAGGCGTCAGGCGTCCTGGTAGATCGACATCGGCGGGCAGGCGCAGGCCAGGTTGCGGTCGCCGTAGACGTTGTCTACGCGCCCCACCGGCGGCCAGTACTTGCTCTCACGCAACGACGCCTGCGGGTACACCGCCAGTTCGCGGCTGTAGGCATGACTCCACTCACCCACCAGCTCGCTGGCCGTATGCGGTGCGTTCTTCAGCGGGTTGTCGAGCTTGTCCAGGCTGCCGTTTTCTACTGCGCGGATTTCTTCGCGGATGCAGATCATCGCGTCGCAGAAGCGGTCCAGTTCCTCCTTCGACTCACTCTCGGTCGGCTCGACCATCAAGGTGCCAGCCACCGGGAACGACATGGTCGGTGCATGGAAGCCAAAGTCGATCAAGCGCTTGGCGACGTCCTCGACGCTGATGCCGCTGCTGTCCTTGAGCGGGCGCAAGTCGAGGATGCACTCGTGGGCGACCAAGCCGTTTTCACCGGTGTACAGCACCGGGTAGTGCTCCTCCAGACGCCGGGCGATGTAGTTGGCACTCAGAATTGCCAGCTGCGAGGCGCGCTTGAGCCCTTCTCCACCCATCATGCGGATGTACATCCAGGTGATCGGCAGGATGCTGGCACTGCCATAAGGGGCAGCACTGACCGCGCCCTGCTTGTGCTGCATATGGCCGTGACCGGGCAGGAACGGTGCCAGGTGCGCCTTGACGCCAATCGGGCCGACACCCGGGCCACCACCGCCATGGGGGATGCAGAAGGTTTTGTGCAGGTTCAGATGCGACACGTCGCCACCGAACTTGCCCGGTGCGCAGAGGCCGACCATGGCATTCATGTTGGCGCCGTCCAGGTACACCTGGCCGCCATTGGCATGAATGATGTCGCAGATTTCGGTGATACGGTCCTCGAACACACCGTGGGTCGAGGGGTACGTGATCATCAACGCTGCCAGCTGCTGCTGATGCTGCTCGGCCTTGGCCTGCAGGTCGGCGACATCGACGTTGCCACGCTCGTCGCAGTTGACCACCACCACACGCATGCCGGCCATTTGCGCAGTGGCCGGGTTGGTGCCGTGTGCCGACGACGGAATCAGGCACACATCACGCCCCGCTTCACCGCGGCTGGCGTGGTAGGCACGGATGGCCAGCAAGCCGGCGTACTCACCTTGGGAGCCGGCATTCGGTTGCAGCGACATGGCGTCATAACCAGTGGCGGCACAGAGCATGGCCTCCAGTTCGTCGGTCAGCTGCCGGTACCCCTGCGACTGTTCGGCAGGTGCGAACGGGTGCAAGGCGCCGAACTCAGGCCAGGTGATCGGGATCATCTCGCTGGCGGCGTTGAGCTTCATGGTGCACGAGCCCAGCGCGATCATGCTGCGATCCAGGGCCAGGTCTTTGTCGGCCAGGCGACGCAGATAGCGCATCAACTCGGTTTCCGAGTGGTAGCGGTTGAACACTTCGTGCTGCAGGAACGGGGTTTGCCGCAACAGTGGCGTCGGCAGGCAATCCGCGCCGTCAGCCGCCAGCGCGGCGAACTCCGGGAGCGTCTGGCCAGACGCAGCGAAAACCTGCCACAAGGCTTCGACGCTGGCCTGCTCACAGGTTTCATCCAGTGACAGGCCGACGCGCCCTTGATCGAGCACGCGCAGGTTCAGCCGGGCACCCTGGGCAGCGGCCAGCACATCGGCCACTGGCTGTGCGCAGACAACACTGACGGTGTCGAAGAAATGTTGCTGCTCAACCTTGTGCCCGAGCTGCTGCAGGCCCTGCACCAGAATCGCGGTCAGGCGATGCACGCGCCGGGCAATCTGCGCCAAGCCCTCAGGGCCGTGGTACACCGCGTACATACTGGCGATGTTGGCCAGCAGCACCTGCGCTGTGCAGATGTTGCTGGTCGCCTTTTCACGGCGGATGTGTTGCTCGCGGGTCTGCATGGCCAAACGCAGTGCCGGCTTGCCGAAGCGGTCGATCGATACACCGACCAGACGCCCCGGCATATCGCGCTTGAAGGCATCACGGGTAGCAAAGAACGCCGCGTGCGGGCCACCAAAGCCCAGCGGCACCCCAAAGCGCTGCGCACTGCCAAGAACCACGTCGGCGCCGAACTCACCCGGTGCGCTGAGCAGCGTCAGGGCCAACAGGTCAGCGGCCACCGCCACCAGCGCGCCAGCGGCATGGGCGCGCTCGACCAGGGCGCGGTGATCAATGATCGCACCGGTGCTGGCCGGGTACTGCAGCAGCAGCCCGAAATAGCCGTCCAGGCCCTGTTGTTCCAATGCTGCCTCATCACCGATGACCACCTCGATGCCCAGTGGCTCGGCGCGGGTACGCAGTACGTCAAGGGTTTGTGGGTGGCAGTGCCGGGAGGCGAAAAACGCCGGGGCCTTGCTCTTGGCCAGGCGCTTGCAGAAGGTCATGGCTTCGGCGGCTGCGGTGGCTTCGTCGAGCAACGAGGCGTTGGCGATTTCCATACCGGTCAGGTCGCTGATCAAGGTCTGGAAATTCAACAGCGCTTCCAGGCGGCCCTGGGAAATCTCCGGCTGGTACGGCGTGTAGGCGGTGTACCAGGCCGGGTTTTCCAGCAGGTTACGCAGAATCGGCGTCGGCGTGTGGCACGGGTAATACCCTTGGCCAATGTGGTTGCGAAACAGCTGGTTCTTCGCGGCGATGGCCTTGATTGCGGCCAGGGCTTGTTGCTCGCCCTGCCCCTTGGACAGTTCCAGCACGCTGGTGCCTTTGATGCTGTCAGGGATGACACTGTCGATCAGGCTGTCGAGCGTGTCATGGCCGACCAACGCCAGCATGGCGTCAATATCGCCCTCACGCGGGCCGATGTGGCGGGCGATGAACTCATTGGCGGTGCCCAGCAAAGGAGTTGTTCTGCTCATGTCGGTACCCTGGCTCAGGCGTTATCGGCCAGGAAGCGGTCGTAGCCGTCCTGGTCCATCAAGGTGTCGAGGTCACCAGGGTTGGCGACCTGGATGCGGAAGAACCAGCCGTCTTGCATCGGCGAGGCGTTGACCAGCTCGGGGTCGTCGGCCAAGGCCTGGTTGACCGCGACCACTTCGCCGGCCAGGGGCATGCTGATGTTGCTGGCAGCCTTCACCGACTCCAGCACCGCCACTTCGTGGCCTTCACCGTATTGGCCCAACTCAGGCAACTGCACGAACACCACGTCACCCAGTGCTTCCTGAGCAAAGCTGGTGATGCCAACGGTCAGCTCACCGCTCTCTTCCAGACGCAGCCATTCGTGTTCGGGGGTAAAACGCAGAATGCTCATGGATCTTCCTCTTGTTTTTAGGTGGGCCCTGTTGCAGGACTGATAGAACAAGAGCAAGAGCGGTGCCAACTTGATTTAGTTGTTGTTTATCAATGAGTTAAGTGATTTTTTAGTATTACCAACAACCTTAGCAGTGGAGCGAAATCGCTCCGCGCTAAGGTGCGCCTTACAGTGGTTTGCAGGTTCACTCAATGAATTCACGGGTTAGCCCTGCTGGAGCACAATCACTCCAGCGGAGCGTTTTCGAACCAGGGTGTTTGCACCCGGTAGGAGCGGGCTTGCCCCGCAATGTGATGTGGCTGACATACCGCTATCGCGGGGCAAGCCCGCGCCTACACGCTCCTGCTGGCAATACCGTATTTGCGCAGGCGCTGGCCAATAGCTGTGTGGGAAGTTTGCAGGCGCACGGCCAATTGCCGAGTCGAGGGATAGGTCGCATAGAACTTCTCCAGCAGGGACTTTTCGAAGCCCTGCACCGCCGCCTCCAGGCTGGTCACCTCTTGGGCATCGGCCTGACGACCGCTCAACGCCGTGCCCGCCAGTTCCAGGTCATCGCAATCGATCACCTCGCCTTCACTGATGGCGGCGGCGCGGAAGATCACGTTCTGCAACTGGCGCACGTTGCCCGACCAGCGATTGCCCAGCAACAACGGATGGGTGGCCAGCGCCAGCCGGCAGGGTGAACGTTGGATTTGCGCGCAGGCCTGACGCAGAAAATGCTCGGCCAGCAAAAGGATGTCCTTGCCGCGCTCACGCAACGGCGGAACCATCACGTTGAGCACGTTGAGGCGGTAATAAAGGTCTTCGCGAAAGCTGCCGTCGAGCACCATGTTTTCCAGGTTGCGGTGGGTGGCACACAGCACCCGGACATTGACCCGCACCTCGCCGTCGCCGCCCACTCGGCGAAAACTACCGTCATTGAGAAATCGCAGGAGCTTGGCCTGCAGGTACGGCGACATCTCGCCCACCTCATCGAGAAACACCGTGCCGCCGTCGGCCAGTTCCAACAACCCGGGTTTACCCCCACGCTGGGCGCCGGTAAAGGCGCCGGCGGAGTAACCGAACAGTTCGCTCTCGGCCAGGCTCTCTGGCAACGCCGCGCAGTTAAGCGCCAGGAACGAAGCGTCGCGGCGGGCACTAAGAGCATGACAGGCACGGGCGACCAGCTCTTTGCCGGTGCCGGTTTCCCCTTGAATCAGCAGCGGCGCTTCCAGGCTGGCAACTTTGTGCAGGCGCACCTTGAGTTCCTTGAGCGCCGGCGATTCACCCAAGATGGCATCCCCGCCTTCGGCATGCTCATGCAGCAGCGAGGCCAGACGCTCGCCAATGCGGCTGGGTGGATAGAGGGTCAACAGGCCACCGACCAGTGCATCGGTGCCGCCGCTGATCGGGGTGGCCTCCAACAACAGCGCCTGCCCCTGAAAACTCACTTCACACATCGGCAAGCGAAAGCCCTTGGCAATCAGCGTCTGCGCCAGGTCGGGCTCGCTGAACAATCTGGACAACGGCTCGCCTGCCGGTTCACGGCCCACCAGGCTGACCAGCGTCGGGTTGGCCAGCAGCACATGGCCGCCGGGGTCCACCGCCAGCACCGGGTCGCTCATCGCCGCCAACAGGGCTTCCAGTTGCAAACGCCGGCGTTGGCCAGGCAGGAAGTCAACCAGCTCTACCGCTTGCACACCGTCCACCCGCAGCAACGCATCGTGCAGTTCGTCCAGCACGCCTTGCGACAATGCCGGGGCGTCGATGTAGACGTTGGGCGGGATCATTTCCACCGCGTCGAGGTTGAGATTACGCGCCCCCAGCAGGGCCAGGATTTCCTGGGTAATACCCACGCGGTCTATGAAGGTGACGTGGATTCGCATCGCCGCTCTCTCCTTGTCAAAAGACGACAGGGGGACGGCGCGCGCGGCACCGTCCCCCCTGGGTTAGATCATCAACAGGGTTATCAATCGGTCTTGAGTGTCAGTTGCACGTTCTCCAGCCTTTTCTGGCGGATGGAGCGGTACGACAGGCCCAGTACCACGAACCACAGCGGAACCAGGAACAGTGCCTTGCGGGTGTCGTCTTCCAGGGCCAGCAACGCCAGGATGAAGGCGAAGAACACCAGGCAAACCCAGGCCATGGCGATACCGCCGGGCATTTTGTACTTCGAGGCGCGGTGCAGGCTGTCGCGCTTTTTGCGATAGGCCAGGTACGACAACAGGATCATCGACCAGACGAACATGAACAGAATCGCCGACACGGTGGTTATCAAGGTGAAGGCATCAAGCATGTTCGGCACCAGGTAGATGATCAGCGCACCGGCCAGCAGGCAAATGCAGGAAAAGATCAAACCATTGGACGGCACCGCACGCTTGGACAGCGCGCCGAACTTGCCCGGGGCATCGCCATCGACCGCCAGGCCGTAAAGCATGCGGCTGGTGGAGAACACACCGCTGTTGGCCGAAGACGCCGCTGAGGTGAGTACCACGAAGTTGATGATCCCTGCTGCGGCCGGCAAGCCCGCCAACACGAACAGCTCAACGAACGGGCTCTTGTTGGCTACCACTTCGCGCCACGGCGTTACCGCCATGATGGCGATCAACGCAAGCACATAGAACACGATAATGCGCAGCGGAATGGAGTTGATGGCCCGTGGCAGGTTGCGTTCCGGGTTCTTGGTTTCGGCGGCCGTGGTGCCTACCAGCTCGATACCGACGAAGGCAAACACAGCAATCTGGAAACCGGCGAAGAAGCCCATTGCGCCGTGCGGGAACATGCCGCCGTCGTTCCACAGGTTTGCCAGCGAGGCGACGTTGCCGCTCGGCGATTGATACGCCGCCACCACCATGTACAGCCCGGTGCAGACCAAGGCACAGATGGCCACGATCTTGATCATGGCGAACCAGAATTCCAGTTCACCGAACATTTTTACCGTCACCAGATTGAGCGACAGCAACAGGCCCACACAACTGATAGCCGGCAACCATAAGGGAATATCCGGGAACCAGAACTGCGCATAGGCGGAAATGGCAATCACGTCGGCAATACCAGTGACAATCCAGCAGAACCAATAAGTCCAACCGGTAAAGAACCCGGCCCAAGGGCCAAGTAAGTCTGCCGAAAAGTCGATAAAAGATTTGTACTTGAGATTGGAGAGTAGTAACTCGCCCATTGCCCGCATGACAAAAAACAGCATAAAGCCAATGATCATGTAGACAAATATAATCGAGGGCCCAGCGAGACTGATGGTTTTGCCCGACCCCATGAACAGCCCGGTGCCGATTGCGCCACCAATGGCAATCAACTGAATATGGCGGTTGCTCAGATTACGTTTGAGTTCGTGCTCTTCACCATCCGGTGGACAGTGACCGTGAGGCAAACTATTCATCATCTTTTACCTTGCTAGTTTAATTGTTTTTATAACATCACAAGTTCAAACATCTAAACCGAACAAACAACCTGCTAATCCGGCCGAACGCAAGGAAAAGAGCAAGGACTATGCCAAGCAGTCAATACCGCTGAGACCGCTGTTTTACGCGGGCGTGCACGTTTTCGAGTGTAATGAAGTCACTCCACTGTTATGGGGTAATCAAGGCGCAAAACTCCCTGTAAGCGACGCTAGCGCTGCCTCTCGCTGCACTGGAATGATTTCGTTACGATGGAGCGCAATCAGTCCGCTTTCGCGGGGCAAGCCCGCTCCCACAGAAGCAACACATCACCTGTGGGAGCGGGCTTGCCCCGCGATCACTACCGCATAGCCCGCACTGGAGCCCGACTGCGCTGTTGTTCTTGCCAATCCCCCACCATGCCGACCGGTACATCGGCCGGCGCCAGCGGCTCACGCCCGCGTACCAGATCTGCCGCCCGCTCGGCCAGCATGATGGTCGGCGCATTGAGGTTGCCGTTCGGCTCGGTAGGGAACACCGACGAGTCGATCACCCGCAACCCTTGCAGGCCACGCACCCGCAGCGCGGAATCGACCACCGCCATGTCGTCCTCGCCCATGCGGCAAGAGCCACAGGGGTGCATGGTGCTTTCCATGTTGGCGCGCACAAAAGCGTCGATCTCGGCGTCGGTCTGCACCTGCGGTCCTGGCGCCAGCTCCTCACCACGGAAACGGTCCATGGCCGGCTGCGCGAGAATTTCCCGGGTCAGGCGCACACAACGACGGAAGCCTTCACGGTCTTCTTCGCTCTCCAGGTAGTTGAAGCGAATTTGCGGATGCTGATAGGGGTCGGCCGACAGCGCCCGCACATAGCCCCGGCTCTTGGGTTTGTTCGGTCCGGTCAGCACCATGAAACCATGGCCTTTGAACGGTTTGTCGCCGTCATAACGCATGGCCGCTGGCAGGAAGTGAAACTGGATGTCTGGCCAGCGCAGGCCCTTGGCCGAACGGATGAAGCCGCCCGCTTCGAAATGGTTACTGGCCCCCAGGCCGTCTTTGAACAGCAGCCAGCGCAAGCCAATCATGGCCTTGCCGAACAGGCTCATTTTGCCGTTGAGGGTAACCGGCTCTTTGCAGGCGTACTGGATGTAGATTTCCGAGTGGTCCTGCAGGTTCTCACCGACGCCCGGCAGGTGGTGACGCACTTCGATACCGGCTTGTTTCAGCACCTCTTGCGGGCCGATCCCCGAGCGCTGCAACAGGTGCGGCGAACCGATCGGGCCCGAAGACACCAGCACCTCGCGGTTGCAGTAGACCTTATGGGTTTGCCCGCCTTCATCGTACTCAACACCCACCGCACGTTTGCCGTCGAGCAGGATGCGCCGGGTCATGGCATGGGTGACCACGGTCAGGTTCGGACGCTCCATGGCCGGGCGCAGGTAGGCATTGGCGGTGGACCAACGCACGCCATCCTTGACCGTCATGTGCATGGCCCCAAAGCCTTCCTGCATGTAGCCGTTGCAGTCGTCGGTCTTGATGTAACCGGCTTCAGCGCCCGCCTCCACCCAGGCACCGTACAGCGGGTTCTGCATGTTGTTGCCGTTGTTGGTGGCCAGCGGGCCGGCGCCGCCGCGGTAGTCATCGCCGCCGAACTTATAGCCTTCGGCGCGTTTGAAATACGGCAGGCAATGCCGGTAGCCCCAGTTCTTCGCGCCCAGGCTTTCCCACTCATCAAAGTCGCAGGCATGGCCACGGATGTACACCAGGCCATTGATCGACGACGACCCGCCGAGCACCTTGCCCCGCGGGCAGTGCAAGCGCCGGCCATCGAGGTGCGGCTCGGCATCGGTCTCGTAGCGCCAGTTGTACTTTTTTGTGTTCATCGGCAATGAGAAGGCGCTGGGCATCTGGATCAGCACGCTGCGGTCGCTGCCGCCAAATTCCAACACCAGCACCGAAGTGCCCGCGTCTTCGGTGAGCCGGCTGGCCAGCACACAGCCCGCAGAACCTGCACCGATGATGATGTAGTCGTAACGTTTATTGTTCATTGTTCTAGTCCTTTGCGCCGAGGCCCGCGGCCTCGATGTTGCGTTCATTGCCCTTGGGGTAGCTGCCCCAGCCCGGGCGTGTTGCCAGCAGTCGGGTCAAGCCGTAGTGCACCAACCCTGCCAGCAGGCACGACGGCAGCGATGCGCTGGCGAAGGTGAAGAAGTTGGTATGGGCCAGCGTCTGCGGGTTGAACACCACCACGTAGATGGCAAAGCCCGCCACCAGGGCCAGCAGTGCAATCGGGTTGAAGCCCTTGTAGAAGCGCACCGGCGACGTTTCTGGCGCGGCATACAGATGGCGCAGGTTCAGGCGTTGCCGACGCAGGAAGAAGTAATCGGCGATGCCGATACCGGCCAGGGCGCTGTTGAGGGCCGACGTCCACACCAGGAAGATGAAGAAGCCGTCGTAGATCCCCGGAAAGCACAGCACGATCACCACCGGGATCACGCAGAACAGGCCGATCAGCACGCCCCAACCCAGGCTGCGCAAGCGCTCCCCGGCCATCTGGCGCAGGCCGATCACTGCGGTGTAGAGGATATTGACCATGCCGGTGAGGTTGGCCAGCGCCAGGAAGCTCAGCGCGATCACCCCAAAGGTCATGCCGCCAGCCAGGCGCATCCAGGCCGTCGGGTCACTGCTGCCCAGGGTCGAGGCAGCAAACAGACTGACTGTCTCACCCAGTGACGCAGCACCGAAAATACCCACCAGGTTGGGCCAGAACGCCGTACGCTGGTTGCTGCACAAGCGCGACAGGTTGCCGATGTAGGGCCACCAGGAGAAGCCTGCAGCGATGTTGATCTCCACTGCGATCATGAAGTTGACGCGCTGGTCGCCGAACGGTGGTTGCAGCGGCGGCATGGCCAGCAGTTGCGCGAGGCTGTGACGCTGGAAGATGAAGTACATCAACGCCAGCATGACCAGGATCAGGCTGGGTGCGATCAATGCACTCAGGCGCCGGATCATGTCGGGGCCGCGCATGGCCACCAACGCCGCCAGCACAATGGCCAACAAGGCACCCGCCGTCACCAACCAGCCATCGCCGTCCGGCTCACTGTGCTGCACCAGGGTTTCCAGGTTGTCCAGCGCCCGCCCGCACATCAACCCGAGCACCGCCAGCCAGCCCATGGTCAACACCACCACAGAAAGGATGTAGACCAGCCGGCTGCCGTTGTGGCCGAACATGCTGCGCAGGAAGGTGAACTGCTCGACGCCGTATTTGCCGCACGGCAAGCACGTCGAACAGGCGGCGAGAATCACCCCGATGATGTTACCGATGACAATCGCGGCAATGCCTTGCATCGGCCCGACAAACAGCGCGGTCGCGCCACCGATCAGGAACACCCAGGTGGCCACGGCCAACGCCGAGTTGGCATAGGCGTAGCCCCAGAAGCCCCAAACCCGCTCACTGGGCAGCAACGGCGTGTCGCCCCGCTCGGCGCTCAGGCGAAACTCTTGCTCTCGGGACGGGTTCATGGCTGGCCTCCGAGCAGTAAGGCCCCAGCGACCATTACCGTCGTCAGCAGCAACAGGGCAATACAGTCAACAACGTTCAGAGCACCCTGCCAGTCCCCTCGCCTTTCCAGTTCTTCATAGGCGCGCAGGCGCCGTTCCAGATCTTGCGCACGCTCTGCATCCACTTGGCTGTTCATGGGCATCACCTCGATAGGTTCTTGTTCTTGAAATACGATGCATCCACTCACCTGCGCCGCTCGCCAACCGTCAGCGGCGCAGGTGCACCCTGATCCTCAGGGCAAGGTGATCCAGACCGCCTTGGTCTCCAGCAGAAACTCCAGTTGTTCGGCACCCAGGTCCTTGCCGTAGCCCGACTGTTTGTAGCCGCCGAATGGCATCGCCGGGTCGAGGGTGCTGTGGGCGTTGACGTACACCGTGCCGGCGCGCAGGCGCGGGATCAGCCCATGAACCTTGCCCAGGTCGTTGGAGTAGATCGCCGCCGCCAGGCCGAACGCCGAGTCATTGGCCAGCGCTTCGGCCTGCGCCTGGGTGTCGAACGCTTGCGTCACCAGCACCGGGCCGAAAATCTCTTCGCGGACGATGCGCATGCTGTTGTCGCAGTCAGCGAAGATCGTCGGTTGCACGTAGAAGCCCGACCCTTCGACCGGCTCGCCACCGTAGTACAGCCGTGCGCCTTCGGCCTTGCCAAGCGCGATGTACTCCAGCACCCGTTGCTGTTGCTGACGCGACACCATGGGGCTTATGAAGCAGTCCGGATCCAGGCCCGGGGCGATTTTCAGCGTTGCCGTGTAACGCGCCAGGGCTTCCAGGAACTGCGGGTAGACGCTGCGCTGGACGTATGCGCGGGTACCGGCATCGCACACCTGCCCCGAGTTGAAGAACACACCGTTGGCTACGGCAATCGCTGCCGCCTCGATGTCGGCATCGGCGAACACGATCACCGGCGACTTGCCGCCCAGCTCCAGGGTCAGGCGCTTCATCTGGTCCATGGCCGACTTACCCACTGAGCATCCCACAGGCGTGGAGCCGGTGAAACTCAGCTTGTCGATCCCCGGATGACTGGACATCGCCGTGCCCACTACGCTGCCGCGCCCGGTGACGATGTTCAGCACGCCGTCGGGAATGCCCGCCTCTTGCACCAGTTCGGCGAAGCGCAAGGCAGACAGTGAGGTCAGTTCCGCTGGCTTTACCACCACAGTACAGCCAGTGGCCAACGCCGCGCCGAGCTTCCAGGCCATGGTTTGCAGCGGGAAGTTCCACGGCACGATCGCCCCGACCACGCCGACCGCCTCTTTGCGGGTATAGGCCAGGTAGTTACCCGGCAACGATGGCTCCACCGTGCGGCCGTGAATCTTAGTGGCCCAGCCGGCGAAGTACCGCAGGGTATCGACCGTGCCTTGAATGTCCACGGCGCGGGCCTGGGCAACCGACTTGCCCATGTCGATCGATTCGATTTCGGCCAGCTCTTGGGCGTTGGCGTCGACCAGGTCGGCCAGGCGGTGAATCAGGCGTTCACGTTCCAACGGTTTGAGCTGGCTCCACGGGCCACCGTCGAACTGCGCACGGGCAGCCTGCACGGCGCGGTCCAGGTCGGCGGCGGTGCCCATCGGGATGCGCGTCAGCACGCTCTCGGTGGAAGGCTCGATCACCTCGGCGCTGGCGCCATCGCTGGCCTCAAGCCAAACGCCGCCAATGAACATGCGTTGCGCCTTGGAGAGGAAACGTTGGGTGGCTTCGGATACACCCCAAGCCTGCAGGTAGGTTTTTACCTTGTTGTCCACGGAAGGTTCTCCAGATCAGCGCGCACGGGCGCGGGCATGGAAGATGAAACCAATGCTGTTCATCAGCAGTTGCGCGGCCAGGATCGAAGTGACACCGGCAGGGTCGTAGGCCGGGGCCACTTCCACCAGGTCCATGCCGACGATGCGGCCCTGACTGCGCTTGGCCAGGGCCTGGATGATTTCCAGCACTTCGTAATACTGGAAGCCACCGTGGCTCGGGGTGCCGGTGCCGGGAGCGATGGAGGGGTCGAAGCCGTCGATATCGATGGTGATGTAGTAGTCGCGGCCTTCCGGGATTTTCGCCAGCACACCTTCACAGCCCAGGCGGCGTACGTCACGAACCGAGAGAATCTGCGAACCCGCTTCGCGGGCGGCATCGTAGTCGTCGCGGTTGGACGACGACACGTTGCGAATACCCATCTGGGTCATGCCAACGATGTGGTCGAGTTCCGAGGCACGGCGCAGCGGGCTACCGTGGCCATAACGGACGCCGTGGCGTTCATCGACGAAGTCCAGGTGTGCGTCGAAATGCACGATATGGATCGGGCCACGGCCTTCGAAGGCCTTGATCACCGGCGCATGGATCGAGTGGTCACCACCGAGCACCACCGGCATGGCACCGGCCGCGAGGATCTGGCGCACGGCAAACTCGATATTGGCGTTACTGCTGGCCTGGTCGGTGTGGACGATGTCGGCATCACCGACGTCCACCATGCGCAACTGGTCTTCGGTCAGGTAGGTGACGTCATCTTCGAAGTCGTAAGCGCCGGAATGACCGAAAGAGAACAGCGTCGATGCCTCACGAATGCCACGTGGCCCGAAACGGGCACCGGAGCGCCATTGGGTGCCCATGTCGTTGGGGGCACCGAGAATCGCCACGTCGGCGTCGATTGCATTCCAATCGGTGCAGATCGGCGACTTGGCGAAGGTGCAATGGCCCACGAAGGGTAGGTTCAAGCGGCCGGATTCATAACCGTGCTTAGCCATGTTCGAGTTTCTCCAATTATTGTTCTGGTCAGGAGACGGGGCGACTGCTCGACCACCGTTGAAACCACTATGGCTGCAGTCCAACACGGGAAAAATGCGCAAGTGCAGATGCATACATCGCCGAGGCCGAAGTATTCGCCTGAGTGCCTCTGAACACGGCAACGCCAGCGCCGATGCCGGGATTTTTTTGAATCGCCAAGGATTGCGGACGCCACACGCACGTGGTTAGCTTGAGAAAAAAACACATTGTCCGACAATTCATATCAGCAACCGCGATGTGATGTCCGGACCGGAGGTGCCGGTGATCCAGCTGCACGATGTCGATCTGAAACTCCTCAGGGTATTCACCACCATCGTCCGCTGCGGTGGTTTTTCTGCCGCCCAGGCCGCGCTCAATGCCGGCCAGTCGACCATCAGTGAGCAGATGACCCACCTGGAAACCCGCCTCGGGGTCAAACTCTGCCAACGGGGGCGCAGTGGCTTTCGCCTGACCGAGCAAGGCATTGCCATTCATGAAGCGACCTTGCGCCTGCTCAGCGCGGTGGAGAGTTTTTGCATGGACGCCGATGTGCTCAAACAACACATCAGCGGCAAGCTCAACCTCGGCATCATCGACTCGACCCTGACCGACCCCGCCTCTCCGCTGCCGCGCACCACCCAACGCTTCGTCTCGCGTGGCCACGACGCCCATCTGCACATCTACATTGGCGCACCGGCAGAGCTGGAAGAGCGTGTGCTCGACGGTCGCCTGCACCTTGCCATCGGCCACTTTCCCCTGCACGTGCCGGGGCTGTCGTACCTGCCGTTGTATGACGAAGCGCTGGGTTTGTACTGTGGTCGCCGCCACCCGCTGTACGCCAGCACTGCGTCGAATGGCCGGCTGCTTGAAGAGGTGCGCAGCAGCCGCATCGTGGTGCGCGGCTACATGCACCAGTACGACCTGGAACAACTGGGCGTGAGCAAGGCTGCGGCCACGGTCGAGAACATCGAGGCGGCGGCGATTCTGATCATTTCCGGTGCCTACGTCGGCTTTTTGCCGGTGCACTTTGCCGAGCAATGGGTGAAGACCGGCGAGATGCGCCGCCTGGGCGCCAGTACCCTGGACCTGACCTCGCCGTTCGATGTGATCACCCGGCGTGGTGTATCGCCGCCGATCCTCGACGCCTTCCTCGAAGACCTTGCGGCGTGCATGCATCACACGCTGTAGTCGCGGCTCTGCTACCGTATGGAAACAACTGCCTTCTGTAGGAGCGGGCTTGCCCCGCGATTGCGGTGTGTCAGATAGATCGCTATCGCGGGGCAAGCCCGCTCCTACCGTGAGTAAGGCTGCGGCCATGATCATCTGCGGTGCCTACGTCGGCTTTTTGCCGGAGCACTTTGCCGAGCCGCAAGCAACTACCTTCGGTGGGAGCGGGCTTGCCCCGCGATTGCGGTGTGTTAGATAGATCGCTATCGCGGGGCAAGCCCGCTCCTACCGTGAGCAAGGCTGCGCCATGATCATCTGCGGTGCCTACGTCGGCTTTTTGCCGGTGCATTTTGCCGAGCCGCAAGCAACTACCTTCGGTGGGAGCGGGCTTGCCCCGCGATTACGGTGGAGACGCGACATGACCTCATTAACCGGCGGTTGCCTGTGCGGCAACGTACGCTTCGTGACCTCGGGACGGCCCTATCGGGTCGGCATTTGCCACTGCCTGGACTGCCGCAAGCATCACGGCGCGCTGTTCAATGCCTGCGCGGTGTTTGCGCAGGACGCGGTGACGGTCGAAGGGGAAACACATGACTACGGCGGCCGGCATTTCTGCCCGCGCTGCGGCTCATCGGTGTTCGCCTGCAGCGGTGACGAAATCGAAGTGCACCTCGGTGCTTTGGATGCGCCGGACCAACTGGTCCCCACCTACGAAAGCTGGACCGTTCGGCGCGAGTCCTGGCTACCGGCGTTTGCGCTTAACCGGCGCTACACCCACGACCGAGACCCCAGCGGGCGCTCCGAATAGTAAAGGTTGGTGATAGCCGTACTCTTGCGCCCTGATAGTTAAAATCTCTTGTACGAAGCCCCTGGCGCAGGCAGATCGTGTGAAGAGCTTCCAGCACCCATGAGGCCCGGACCATGAACACGCGCCCGCGCTGCACCGCCTTCCACGAAGCCGGCCATGTTCTGGCTTTCTGGTGGAACGGCCAGCGCATCAAGCGTGTGACCGTGCGCACCCGTGCCGAAGCGCTGCTTGGGCCGATGGCCGATCTGCGTGGCAATCTGCTGCACGTCAAGGGCCTGGTCGAAGCGGAATACCTGGTGCCGCTGCCCGCGTTCGAACCACCGGGGATTGCCGAATACCTGCCTTCGATGGTCGACGCCATAGAGCGCGACCTCGTCCATTGCCTGGCCGGGCCGGTTGCCGAAGCGATCTACCGGCACAGCCCCTCGGAACGCTGCATCACCCGCAGCGGCGCCGGTGACCGTCAGCGAGCCATGGAACTGATCGCCCTGCTACCGGCACGCAAGGTGCAGGGCGCCGAAGCCCTCGCCATCGCCCGCGCAGGGTGCCTGGTGCGCCGATACTGGGCCGCACTCAGTGCCGTGGCGCAGCTGCTGCATCAGCGCGGTGAGGTCTACGGTGAGGAGCTTATCGCCCTGTTGAACCAGCTGACCGGGGAGTCGCCAACTCGCCTGGACAATCCCCTGAACAGCCTTGATAGCCGGCGCAACCGCACACCGGTGCGGCTCACGGGCTGAGGCTTAACCGGCCACCACCCGGTTACGACCGGTTTGCTTAGCGTGATAGAGGCGCTCGTCGGCACGTTTGAGGATGGCCTCCGCGGTTGGCGTGTCATCGCTGCGGCAGGCAACGCCAATGGAGATGGTCAAGGTTCCGGACGGTAGAATTTGCGTCGTCGCAATGCTGTGGCGGATGCGCTCGGCGATGTCGCTGGCGGCGCGCAGATCTGTACCCGGCAATATCAGGGTGAACTCCTCACCGCCTGCACGGCAGGCCAGGTCATTGTCCCTTGAACTGTGCGCAATGATCGCGGCCACCTGCTTGAGGGTTTCATCGCCGATATCATGGCCAAAGGTGTCGTTGACCCGCTTGAAAAAGTCGATGTCCAGCGCGAGCACGGCGTAGTCCACCTGCGCCTGGGTGAGGGTCTGCAACGCCTCGTCCATGGCCCGGCGGTTGGCCAGGCCCGTCAACGGGTCGCTTTGCGCCTGGCGGCGCAAATGGCCGAGCTTCTGCTGCAGCAATTGCACCCCGCTAAGCAGCGCCCGGCGGATGGCCGCCGCCTCGACGTACCACGCCTTGATCCCTTGCAACTGCTCAGACGCCTGCGGCGCCGACAGTTGTTCGGCGCTGTCGGCCAACTGCCGCAAGGGGCGGGAAATCAGTTGTGTGGCCAGCCAGATCGCTAGCAACCCTACCAGGCCAGCGGGAATGATTTTAAGCAACATGTCCCGCAGTAACTGCGCCAGTGGTGCCAGCGCCTGCTCACGCGGCTGTTGCGCCACCACCGCCCAGTTGACGCCGGGTACTAGTGCAAAGCCTGCCAGCACGGGCACGCCCTGATAGTTGACGGTCTCCATCGGACCGCGCTCACCGCGCAATGCTGCATCAACGGTTGCAGTCTCACCCAGTACCTCGCCGATTTTCAGGTGATTAACGTGGTACAGCAGGCGCCGCTGCTCGTCGGTTACAAACGCATAGGCAGCCCCCGGCAAATAGTGGCTGCTGATCAACGTGTGCAAGATACCGTGCTGGCGCAGGAACACCGACGCGCCGATGATGCCGAGAAACTTTCCGGAAGGGCTGAAGATCGGTTGTGTGATAAACACGATCAGGTTACCTGCCGCACTCACATAGGCACGACTGACCATCGGCCGCCGCTCCCGCAGCGCCTGCACCACTTCTTCGCTGCTCAACGTGCTGCCGACGATCGGCTCCTGTGGCGGGTACATGTGCAAGGCGCGGCCATTGGCATCGATGATCAGCACGGCATTGAAGGCTGTGTCTTCTGCCTGCAGGCGCTGAGCCTCTTCCTGGCGCAGGTGCGGATCATCAAAATGACGCCCCAGGCGTTGGCTGCTGTAACTCAAGCGGCTGTGTGCCGAGGTGAGGAACTGCTCGATGCCGGAAGCCGCCTTGGCGGCATAGGCTTGATTGGCTTGCAGCGCCGAATGCACCAAAGCATCGCGCTGCACCCCGTAGGCCACCCATAAGCTGTTGCACAAGGTTGCCAGTACCGCCAGCAGAACAAGAATCAAAATCAGGCCACGCAGGCCGATGGACACAGAACTGGATTGACTCATGAGCACTGCCGTTCGGTTGCTTCCCTGCGATGCAGCGTAGTCGTTTTTACCCGCGGCATTCATTGATCTCAGGCACAGCGCCCCTGAGTTTCCCCCCCACAGGTCAACGCGTCAGGCCGGCACGGTTTTTAAGCAGTGCAATCACCCGCTGCCCCGCTTCAATGTACCCCTCGGCATCCAGCCGGTACTCTTGCAGGTCGCCGCCCAAGCTGACCGTATCACTGACATTGCCACCCAGTACCCGCACCACATCGGGGGTGACCTCCACCACGATGTCGGAGTGGCTGATGTAGCTGGCATGGTTCTCGGCATAGGAATAAGTAAAGCTGCCTGAGCTGCGATTGCGTTGGATGATGTCGCCCAGTTCCGGTTTTTGTTCGTTGATGCGATAGCCCCAGAACGGTTTATCCAGGCGCTCGGTGACCCTTGCCTTGATGGCGTTGTTGACGAACGCCGAATGGCTGGCGGCAAACCTGAAGTTGGCGTAAGCAGGGCCGGCTTTGCGCACCACCCAGGAGATGAACGCCGCCGACCACGGCACTTCCTCACCGTTGGGATAGCGGCTGCGTCCATCATACGGCTCACCGATGGCCGCCCACATTTCGCGGACATAGGTGAAGTACGGCGATGTACGCTCATCCGCCTGGCCTTTGTCGAAACGCAACCATTCGTTCAGCGCCGCACGCAGCAGGGCTTCCACTTCCGGGCGCTGCGGCGCGCGCAGGTACTTGCCGAACACCACGCCCTCCTCCATGCCGATCCGGACCTTGCGCCATCCCGCTTCAGTCGAAGGGCCAAGGTCGGCGACCTTCTCACCGAGGGTCAGGTCACGCAGGATGGTGCTGTTGGGGGCCTCACGCAGACGCACCCCTTCGGTGGTGACAAAGCGCTCGCCGGCCTGCACCGGCTCGTTGATTGGCGCCTGCGGGTTGCCACCCAACGTGGCATCCAGCTCTTCGTCCCAGGCCAGTGCCCCCTTACCCTGCTCGTCGACCACAAAGGCACCCAGTGTTTGCCGCGGCACCTTGATGACATTGCGATCATAGCCAATGCCCGACAGCTCATGGGTCAGGTCAGGTGGCACCTGACGCATCGCCCAACGCCCGGAATAGAAAAACGCCTCGGTGCCGGTGAACAGCCGCGACATCGAGATCCACGGCACGCTGATCAAGCCCTCAGCCAACAGCTTGGAAAGCACCGCGCCACTGCCATAGGCACCAATGGTAAAGGCGTCGCCGATCTGGTTTTTCACCGCCTGGAAATAGTCGAGTATCGGCCCATCGATTTCATGGCCCACATAGTCGGCATCCACGGCAAACAGAATGGTACTGCCCTTGCCTTTGGGCTGACCGATCAGCTTGGCAAAGTCCATGGCACTGTTGGCGTTGTCTTTGCCCTGCTGGGTGGAGAAATGTTCGATCTTACGGCTGCTGTCCTGATACACCGGCAAGATTGCAAAGCCTTCCTTGCTCAGAAATCGGGCTTCGGCGGTGGTCAGGGTCTTGGGCCTGACCGAGCTGGCGTAATAACGAATCAGGGTATCGACGCCCTGGCTGCGCAAGAAGCTCAGGAAGGTCTTGCCTGAAGTGGTATTGAGACGGGTGCTTACATCGACTGCCGACCACCCTTGAGCATTGGTAAAGTCGTCTTTGTACGACATGTCGGCACCTCTAGGGCGTGTCGCCCGGCATAGGCCGTGGGCGATGCCGGGCGACCACACCCGGCACCATTAAAAAACGATAGCCAACGCCAGCAACAGGTCAAGGCAGGTGCACGACAGCAACGACGAAACGCCCCGGGCTCAAAAGCCCAGGCTTGCCGACAACAGATAGGTCCTTGGGGTAGACAGCGTCAGCCCGGCCTCGCTGTCGTCGGAGGCACCCGCCGACGCCCAGTAACGGTCATCCAGCAGGTTCTCGACGCTGGCGCGCAAGGTAATGGCCTTGCCGTCGACCTTGAAGGCATAGCGGGCCCCGGCATCGAAGCGTTCCCAGCCGTCAATCTGCTTGCTGTTGGCCTGATCCAGGTACTGCGAGCTGGAGTGGATACCGCGTGCGGTCAGGGTCAAGCCTGAGAGGCCCGGTACGTCCCACTCGGCACCGAGGTTGACGTTGTACTCCGGGGTTGCCGGGGCGCGATGACCGTCGAAGCGACCGCCCAAGGTGTCCTTGAGCTCGCTGTCGATGTACATCACACCGCCCAGCAGACGAAAGCCTGGCAGTGGCTCACCGAATACGCTCAGCTCAACACCCTTGTTTTCGCGTTTACCGTTCGGGCCGAATACCCGCGTGGTGCTGTTGGTTTCGTAGGCCGGCTGTTTGATACGAAACGCGGCGGCAGTCAGGGCAAAAGTACCCAGGTCATATTTGGCCCCGACTTCGACCTGACGGCTGATGAACGGCGGGAATATCTGGTCTTCGTTGATCGCGGTCGATGGCGCGATCTTGCCCTGGCTCAAGCCTTCCATGTAATTGGCATACAGAGAAAGCCGATCCGTGGCCTTGAACAGGACTCCGCCCGACGGCGAGAGCTTTTCTTCGTCGTAGGCGGTAGCGCCTTTGACACCGTCGCTCCAGTCATCGACCTTCACCCGCTGCCAGCGGGCCCCCAGGGTCAGCAGCACGCGGTCGTCGAAAAAGCCGAGGGTATCGGCCAGCGCCACGCTGCTGAAGCGGTTTTCGGTGTAGGCCTTTTCATCTTGGCGAGTGGGCGTTCCTGGCGTGGGCGTGGGGCGTGGGTTGTAGAGGTTGCTGGGCGCTGAGGCATAACGCGCACCGCCGTTCTCGAAGTCCATGTAGTAATAGTTGGCCGCCAGATTCACTTCATGGCTCACCGCGCCGGTGTGGAACCAGTTGCGCAGGCCCAGCGTGGCGGTTTTGACGTTTTCATCACGGGTGAAGTCGCGCGGCTGCACGTTGAAATCACCGGCATCGTTGGAGACCGGCACGTTATGGCGCAAAAAGTCGTGGTTGCTTTTGCGCGCGCCGACCGCCGCATAGGCCATCAGCGAATCGCTCAGGTCGTACTCCCCGGTGAGCGTGCCGAAGGTATCGTTAGTGCGGGCTTTGCTCCAGGCCTGGGCATAATTGCGCCGCACATCGTTAGCGTCAGGTACTTTGGCGTTGGCGCCGACAATCACCCGTTCCTGGGGCGCGTCGGTATCGCGCTCACTGCGGCCGATATCCGCCGACAGGCGCAGCCGCTCGCCGCGAAAGTCCAGGCCCAGCACAGCCAGGTCACGACTCACTTGCTGATGGTCCCACTCGGTATCGCCCGACTGTTTAACGCCATTGAAGCGTACGCCGAATTGCTGCTGGTCACCGAAGCGCCGCCCAACGTCCACCGCCCCGCCTACCTGGCTGTCTGACACGTAGCTGCCGGTGAACTCGGTGATCGGCGTGTCGCCCGCGCGCTTGGGCACCACGTTGATGCCACCGCCAACACTGCCGCGCGGCGAAATACCATTGATCAGCTGGTTTGGCCCCTTGATGACATCCACCCGGTCGGCCATTTCCATATCAATCGAATAGGTCGGCAGCACGCCGTACAAACCGTTGTAGGCAACATCGCTGTTGAACAGGCTGAAACCACGGATGGTGAACTGTTCGAAACGCCCACCGGCAGGGTTGGTCGCCCGTACCGACGGATCGCTGGCGATCAGATCGCCCAAGGTTCGCGCCTGTTGGTTCTGCACCGCCTCGCTGGTGTAGGTGGTCATGCTGAAAGGGGTTTCCATGAAGTCCCGCGAGCCCAGCATGCCCTGCGAACCGCGGCGGGCCACCTGCCCACCGGCATAACGCTCAGCGTCCAGATCACTGTGGGTATGGCTGAGGATACTGGTGGGGGCGATCTCCAGGGCATCGGAACGCTCCGGCGCCGGCACCAGGGTATAGGTCTGGGCACTGACCGGCTGCAATTGCAAGCCGCTGCCCTGCAGCAAGCGGGCAAAGCCCTCATCGACGCTGTACTCACCAGACAGCCCGGCGCTGTGGCGCCCATTGACCAACCCCGGCTGCACCGAAACACTGACCCCAGCCTGGCCGGCGAAGCGAATCAACGCCGTCCCCAGGTCGCCTGCGGGCACCTTGTAGCTGCGCTGCTCGCCCTCGGCGATGGCCACCTGTGGCGCCAATGCGGCGCAGCCGAGCATCAGGCTCAAGTACAACGAAGAATACGAAAACGAAGACGCCAGATGCGCCGGGCGGCGGGTCACTGCGGGCATGTTGCACACTCTTGTGGATTCACTTGCCCTTGATGACAACCGAGCGAAAAAAAAGGGACAGCGCAAATACCATTATTTTCACGGGCAGACAGCCCTTCACTCCCGATCCTTCAACGAGCGGATCAAGTTGTCGCGCAGCTTCACCACCGCGCCCTGAATCTGCGAGAACTCTTGCGCCGTGAGGCCGGTGGCTTCGAACAGGTCGACATCCGAGCGCTCGCCGCCTAATTGCCGACCTTCAGGGGTGAGACGAATGCGTACCTGGCGTTCATCTTCAGGGTCACGTTGGCGCTGCACATAGCCCATGCCTTCGAGTTTCTTGAGGATCGGTGTGAGGGTGTTGGATTCCAGAAACAGCTTTTCACCCAGGCTGCCGACGGTCTGATCGTCTTGCTCCCACAAGGCAACGAGGGTGATGTATTGGGTGTAGGTCAGGCCCAGGCGTTCGAGCTTTGGTTTGTACGCCTTGCCGAACGCAAGGTTGGTCGAATACACCGCAAAACACAGAAACTCGGAGAGTTTCAAATCTGCAGGCATTGCTGGGTCGGTGGGTTTCATGGCCTGTTCCTGGTTGGCTGGAGCGAAACGCAGAACGGCCAGGTGAGTTCACCTGGCCTTCGCTGTCTTTGGTTTCACGCGATTTAATCGCGTGCGACCAAGCTGATCGTCTCGTCCCTGCGCAGCGACGTCAAGTCACGCGGTGATCGCCGTCAGCGTCACGTCAATGTTGCCGCGTGTGGCTTTGGAATACGGGCACACCTGATCGGCAGCATGTACCAATGCATGGGCGACTTCAGGGTCCAAGCCTGGCAAATGGGCAGTGAGCCGGGCCTGGAGCAAGTAGTCCTTGCCGGTCTGGCCAAGATCGACCTCGATTTCTACCGCAAGGCCGGCAGGCAACGCCACCTTCATCTCTTTGGCTACCAGTTCCACTGCCGCGATGTAACAGGCCGACCATGCCCCGGAGAACAACTGTTCAGCCGTTGGATGTGGCTGGATGGCGTTGAACACATGGGCGGGTTTACTGGCGCCCGGCGACGAGAGCTGAATATCCAGGCCACGTGCGGTGGTACCGGCAACGCTGAGGGTGGTGTGGGTTTTACCGGTTACCAGGACTTTGTCGATCTTGCTCATGGGGTGTTCCTCTGGGGGGGCTTTGTGTTTTGTCGCTAGCGATTAGATCGCATGCGATGGATTAATATTCAATCAAGCAGACGGCATCGTCAACCACCCCCAGCAGCTATTGCGACGAATGGCTAAAACCTGTTGCTGTAGGAGCGGGCTTGCCCCGCGATAGTGGTGTGTCAGCTAGATTGCTATCGCGGGGCAAGCCCGCTCCCACCGAGGGGTCAGTGCACTGCGCGGGTGACCAGGTAGCTGATCAGCTCGGGCTCATCATCCAGCTCGATGGTGCGAACCGGGCGCGGCAGGTTGTCGAGTACGCTACGCCAGAACGCTTGGGCGGTTTCGTCCTGGTCGTAGAAACGCACCAACCAGTCGCTCTCCCCGCTCATCAGTATCTGGCTGGCAACGGCGCGGCCAATGCCTTTGCGCCGGTAGCGCTTGAGAATGAACAGGTCGGCCAGCTCCAGGGCATTGAGAGCGGCAAACTCGCTGCGCTCGACCAGCAGGAAACCGGCAATGAACCCGTCGACCAGAATCAGGTTGGCACTCCACTGCGGTTCTTGCCAATAGCGGATCAGGTGCTCTTCATGGATGTAGAAACGGCCATCGACCTCCACATCTTCTTGTTCCCAATCCGAGGACTCATAGGCATAGAACTGGTACAGATTGCGGATCAGTTCGGCGTGTTCCGCGCCGGTTTGCAGCACTTCAACAGTGAACGGGGTGGACGGCATAACAGCCTCGGTCAAAAAACGAGCGCTATTGTGCCACGGTGCGGTAGGAGCGGGCTTGCCCCGCGATTGCGGTGTGTCAGATAGATTGCTATCGCGGGGCAAGCCCGCTCCTACCTATGGGGCGTTAGATGCGTGCCAATGCCTGGGCCAGATCGGCGCGCAGGTCTTCGACGTCTTCCACCCCGACCGACAGGCGTACCAATGCATCGCCAATGCCCAGTTGTGCACGGGTTTCGGCCGGAATGCTGGCATGGGTCATGATCGCCGGGTGTTCGATCAGGCTTTCCACCCCGCCAAGGCTTTCCGCCAGGGCAAAGATGCCAACCGCTTCAAGAAAGCGCCGGGCGCCCGCCAGGTCGCTGTTGAGGTCCAGCGAGATCATCCCGCCAAAGCCATGCATCTGGCGGCGGGCCAGGCCATGTTGCGGATGCGAAACCAGGCCTGGGTAGTACACCCGTGCCACCTGCGGCTGGCGCTCAAGCCAGTGCGCCAGTTCCAGCGCATTGCTGCAATGGCGCTCCATGCGCAGGGCCAGGGTCTTGACTCCGCGCAAGGTCAGAAAGGCGTCGAACGGCCCGGCGATGGCCCCTACCGCGTTCTGCAAAAAGCCCAGGCGCTCGGCCAACTCGGGGTTACCGACCACGGCAATCCCGCCAATCACATCGGAGTGGCCATTGAGGTACTTGGTGGTGGAGTGCACGACAATATCGAACCCCGCCTCCAGCGGACGTTGCACCCACGGGCTGGCAAAGGTGTTGTCAGCCACGCAGAGTATGCCGCGCTGACGGCAAATCTCGGCCACGGCGCTCAGGTCAGTGAGGCTGAGCAACGGGTTGCTCGGTGTTTCAACCCAGACCATCTGCGTGTCGTCTTGCAAGGCCGCTTCAAAGGCGTCGAGATCACTCAGGTCGACAAAACTGAAGCGATGCCCGGCACTGCGCCGACGTACTCGCTCGAACAAGCGAAAGGTGCCACCGTACAGATCATTGCCCGAGACAATGTGCGCCCCGGCATCGAGCAGTTCCAGCACGCTG
This sequence comes from Pseudomonas sp. H9, assembly GCF_004353925.1. GTDB lineage: Bacteria > Pseudomonadota > Gammaproteobacteria > Pseudomonadales > Pseudomonadaceae > Aquipseudomonas. The sequence continues at coordinate 164,527 of NZ_SMOK01000010.1, forward strand.
GCAATGGTGGCCAGCCCTGAAGCGAAGGCAAAGGCCTGGGTGCCGCCTTCCAGGTCGGCCACGCAGCGCTCCAGCGCCCAGCGCGTCGGGTTGTGCGAGCGGCCATAATCCAGGCCCTTGTGCACGCCGGGGCTTTGTTGCGCGTAGGTGGAATTGGCATAGATCGGCGGCATCAACGCCCCGGTGGACGGGTCGGGGCTTTGCCCGGCATGGATCACGCGGGTAGCAAAACCGCGTGCCTCGGTGCTGTCGTCGTGTTGGCTCATGGCAAAGACCTGCGCAAGTGGTTGAGCATGTCGACACGGGTAATCAGGCCATAGAAGCCCGAGGCATCAGCGATGATCGCCACCAGTCCACGGTCGAGTTCCGCTTGCAGTGTAGACAGGCTGGCGCCCGGAGGCAGGGTTTGCAGCTTGTCGGTCATGGCGCTGGCCACCGGCAGGCGAAAGTGCGTGGGGTCGGCGTGCATGCCCAGCAAAATGTCGGACTCATCGATCACCCCGACCAGCCGTTGCCCGTCTTCCAGCACCGGCAGTTGCGAAACATCGGCCAGGCGCATGCGCTGGAACGCGGTGAGCAAGGTATCGCCGGGGCCGACACTGATCACCCGGCCATCTTCGAAGCGGCGGGCAATCAGGTCACGCAAATCACCGTAGTGTTTGAATTGCAGCAAGCCCTGATCGGTCATCCATTGATCGTTGTAGACCTTCGACAAGTAGCGGGTACCGGTGTCGCAGACAAAGCTGACTACGCGCTTGGGCGCGGTTTGTTCGCGGCAATAGCGCAGGGCCGCCGCCAGCAAGGTGCCGGTCGAAGATCCACCAAGAATGCCTTCGGCACGCAGCAACTGGCGGGCATGGTCGAAGCTGTCTTCGTCGCTGATTGAATAGGCCTGGCGCACGCTGGATAAGTCAGCAATCGACGGAATAAAGTCCTCTCCAATGCCCTCCACCGCCCAGGCACCGGGGCTGCCCAAAGCCCCGCTGCGGCTGTACTCGGCCACCACCGAGCCCACAGGGTCGGCCAGCACCATGGCAAGGTCAGGTTGTACCCGGCGAAAGAACCGGGTCAAGCCGGTCAAGGTCCCGGCAGAGCCGACGCCGACGACAATCGCGTCCACGTCATGGTGCATTTGCGCCCAGATTTCCGGGGCGGTGCTGCACTCGTGGGCCAGCGGATTGGCCGGGTTGTTGAATTGATCGGCGAAGAACGCTTCGGGAATCTCTGCAGTCAAGCGCGCCGCCACATCCTGGTAATACTCCGGATGGCCCTTGCCGACGTCGGAACGGGTGATGTGTACCTCAGCGCCCATGGCCTTGAGGTGCAGGACTTTTTCGGTCGACATTTTGTCGGGCACCACCAGCACCACCCGGTACCCCTTGGCCCGACCAACCAGTGCCAGGCCCAGGCCGGTGTTGCCGGCGGTGGCTTCGACAATAGTGCCACCCGGACGCAAACGGCCATCGCGTTCGGCGGCATCGATCATGGCCAGGCCAATGCGGTCTTTGATCGAGCCACCGGGGTTCTGCGATTCAAGCTTGAGAAACAGCGTACACAGGCCAGTATCGAAACGCGTGACACGAACCAGCGGTGTGTTGCCGATCAGTTCCAGTACGGCCGGGCGGGAATCGTGTGGCATGGGGCACCTCACAACTGGGTGGACGCTTCGTCTGGACCATAGGCCCGCTTGACGCCCACCGCAACCGCTCACAGCTGATCGGTCACCCCCACTCCGGTCAGTAGGTACCGCGCAACGTCAGCATGAAGTTGCGCGGGTCGCCGTAGTAGTTGCCATAGGTCGAGGTGCCGACGGTCTGGTAGTACTTCTTGTCGAACAGGTTGTTGCCGTTGAGGGTCAGGTCCCAGTGCTCGTCGAGCTTGTAGTCGACCAAGGCACTCCAGGTGGCATAACCGCCCTGGCTGAAATCGAACGGCACATCGCGCTGGGCCACGCTGCCATCGGCATTGAAGCGGGTGGTGGTACCAGACACGTAGGTCGCACTCTGCACCTGCACCCCGCCGCCGACTTTGAAGTCCTGCAGCACACCCGGCAAGCGGTAAGTGGTGTAGAGCTTGAACAGGTGCTTGGGCATCACCGTGCTCAGCGGCGCGTCGGTACTGCGGTTGCGGTTAAGGTTGAAGGTGTAGCCACCGATCAGCGTCCAGTCTGGCAGCAGCTCGCCCGACGCCTCAAGGTCGATACCCTTGCTGACCACCTTGCCGCTGCTCAGGTAACAGCAGCTACCGGCGAACAGGTTACTGCTGTCGATAAAGGCCGGGTCACGCACGGCTTCGTCTTCACGGGTGGTGTAGTACAGGGCAAAGTTGGTGTTCAGGGCACCGTCAAGCAGCTCACCTTTGAGGCCGGTTTCATAAGTCTTGCCGGTCATTGGCTCCAACGGGCTGCCCGGTTGCGGGCCGGAGAGTTTGTTCGACTGTGGTTTGTAGATTTCCGAGTAGCTGGCGTAGGCCGACCACTGATCGTTCAGGTCGTAGACCAGGCCACCAAAAGGCGTGACTTTGGTACCAATGCGCTGATCAACGTTGGAAACCTCGCTCCACACTGTACCGGTGCGAGTCTGGTAGGTTTGATTGAAGTGATAACGCTGGGCCCGCGCGCCGAGGATCAAGTGCATCGGCTCGGCCAACTGCAGGCGCAGGCTCGAATACAACCCGTACTGGCGCTGGGCGTTAGGGTCGTAGTCACGGCTGTAGTCGGTGTGGTTCGGCGGCTCCGGCCACGGGGTGGAGTCCGGGTCGAAGACATCCACCGGGCCGCGCGCGCCGTCATGCGGCGCGGTACCCAGCCAGCGGCTGTCGATGCGCTGGTAATCGGCCCCGACTACCAGTTGGTGATCCAGCCCGAACGCCTTGAAGTTGCCGGCCAGGTTGACGTCGTACAGGTGCTGCTCGTTTTCCTGCCGGCTCTGGGTGCCGTACCAGACCACTCCGGTGTTGGTAGTGGGGTCGACGCCGTTGAGGGTGCTGGCGGTCTTGAACCACGACACGTCCCAGATGTTGGTGTACGACAGGTTGAGTTTCCAATCGTCGTTGAAGCGGTGATCGTACTTGGCGAAGTACTCACGCGCAGTCGTGTCGGAGTAGGCCCAGTTCTGGGTCAGGCCGGTATGGCGCGGCAGGCCGAGATCGGCGCCGTTGGTGTAGCGCGGCACCGAGCTTTGCGTGCCGTTTTCATGGGATTTGTTGTAGCGCACACCCAAGGTGAGCATGTCATTGTCGGTCACGTCGGCTTCCATCACGCCATACACCAAGGGCTTTTCGGTGCTGCGTTTGTCGACGAAATACTGGCGATCGGTGTTGGCCACCACCAGGCGCCCACGCAAGCGCCCGTCCCAGCCCATGGGGCCGGTAATATCCAGCTCCTGGCGGTAGTTGTCCCAACTGCCGGCACTGAGGCTCAGCTTGAGCTGGTTGTAGGCCATTGGTCGTTTGCGCACCAGGTTGATGATGCCGCCAGGGTCCCCGGAGCCCCCGAACAAAGCCGCCGAGCCGCGCAACACTTCAACGTGGTCGAACTCGGCCAGATCGAAAATGTTCGAGGAGTAGAACGAGCCCATCGCCGTACCCAACGCCTGAGGGGCGGCGCCATCGATTTGCAGGTTCTGGATCGAGAAACCGCGGGAAATGAAATCCTGAATGCGGAAGGTGGTGCTCTGGGTAATCACCCCGGGGGTGATCTTCATCGCTTCGTTGATATCGGTCAGTTGCTGGTCTTCGATCAACTGGCGGGTGACTACCGTCACCGACTGTGGCGTTTCGCGCAAGCTGGTGGGCGATTTCGAACCCACGCTGATCAAACCCGGGGCATAACTGCCGGTGTTCTCGGTGCTCTCTCCCATGCCTTGACCGGCCACCGTGGTGACCCCCAGTTCGAGCGTTTGAGCGGCCTGGCCATCGGCCACCGGCAGCAACACATAGCCACTGGCGTTGTGGCTAATGCGGTAACCGCTACCGGCGAGCAAGGCGGCAAATCCGTCGTCCACCGTGTAGCTACCGGTCAAACCTTGGCTGGTACGCCCCTCCAGCTCCTCGGCCTGGAACACCAGGGCCACCCCGGCTTGCTGGGCAAAGCGGTTGAGGGTGCTGCTCAGCGAGCCGGGCGCAATATCGTAGTGCTGCTGGGACTGGGCCGCGGCCAGTTGCGGCATGGCCATGGCAACCCCGGCACAGGCCAAGTGGATGCACAGTGCAATGGGGCTCAAGGCCTGCGGGTCAGCAAATCGACGCATGGGAGAACGGCTCCTGTTTTATTCATGTTGGCCTCTTGCTTGACGGGCCACCCTGATAAAGCGGAACCAATAAGAATGATTATTTTTGACTTTCACGATTGTGGGAGCGGGCTAGCCCCGCGATTGCGGTGTATCAGGCACATCGCAATCGCGGGGCAAGCGCGCTCCCACCGGCGGCTCTAGCTCATTTTTCAGGGGTTGCCCGCGCGATGCGGGTCCACAACGGGGTGTACTGCTGCACACGAATCGGCAACGCCTCTGCCAACAGCTGCAAGGCCCGCTCGGTGTCGTCCAGCGGCAATACCGCAGAAACCTTCAGGTCAGCCAGCTCGGCAGCGTCAAACTGCAAATGCCCCGGGCGCTGGCGCCCCAGCGCCTGCAGTACCTGCGCCAACGGCATGGACTCGACCACCAACTGATGGCGCTGCCAGGCCTGTTCCAGGCTGGCCGGATCAATATCAGGCAAGCGCCCCACCGCATCGCGCTGCACCCAGGCGCGACCACCGCGGTGCACGTCCAGCGCCTGACTACGGTCGGCACTCTGCACCGCAACCGCAGACTGCAACATGCTCAGCTCGCTCTGCCCTTGACCACGGCTGACCACAAAGCGCGTGCCCAACGCAGTGAAACTGCCATCACCGGTGACCACCACAAAGGGCCGCGAAGCATCGTGCTCGACATCCACCAGCACCTGACCGCGGCGCAATTCAATGCGGCGTTGACCACCATCGAACTGCAGGTCGATGGCACTGTTGCCGTACAGGGTGATACGCGAACCGTCTTCAAGGGTGCGTGACTGCCACTCACCCGGCGAGGTGTGCATGTCGGCAAACAGATCGTCGGCACGAAAACCGCTGAGGCTCAGGACCACCCCCAGGTTGGCCAGCAACACGCCGATGCCCAGCAGGTGCCGGGTTTTAAAGCGCCGCTTGGCCGGCAGCTGCAGCGCGGCCCGCGCCGGCGCCCGTTGCGACCGCAGGCTGTGCAACTGTGCGACCACACTGCTAATGCGTTCGAAGGCGGCCTGATGACAGCTGTCGAGCTGGCACCAGTGCTCGAACGCCTCGCGCTCCTGTGGACTCAACGGCCCTTCGCTCATGCGCAGCACCCATTCAGCGGCTTGGGCTTCGACACTGTCTTCGGCGTTCACGGTTTCACACGTCCAACGCCTGGTTGCAATGCATCAGCGCCTGCAGCAGGTACTTGCGCACCATGCGTTCAGACACCTCAAGGCGCTGAGCGATCTGGACTTGGGTCAGTTCATCCAGGTAGTAATCAACAAAGGCCTGACGCACTTTCGGGGCAAGGCCTTCAAGCACGAAGGCAATCTGCTCCAGGGCTTCAAGGGTGGCGAGGATCTGTTCGGGTGACTGATGGCCTTCAAGCACATCGACCGTCAGCGCCAACTCGCGCAGGTAAGCATCTTCAATCTGTTGGCGGCGTGCCTTATCGATAATCAAACGGCGTGCGGTGGTGCTGAGAAAAGCCCGTGGTTCACGGATCGCTGCGAGTGAATCACGTGAGCCAAGAATACGCAGGAAAGTATCTTGGACGGTGTCAGCTGCATGTTGCGGGCAGCGCAACTTGCGGCGTAACCAACTGAACAACCAGCCATGATGGTCGCTGTACAACTGGTGAATGGCACGTTGGAAAGCAGGCTCGACCGCGGACATGAAGCCAACCAAGATATGTAAGTGAGAATTGTTCCGAATAATATCCAGTCGTCACCTTCGCATGCAACCTCTGACGCTGCCGCGCCCTGAACAGCCCAGGGCAAATAAGGCAAATTGCTGGCCCCCGACGCAACGTCTTGTTGGCAAACTCGCTTTTTTTCAACAACTTAGGCTGACACCATGCGGGCTTATGGATTGACCCTTGCAGCGCTCCTTCTCTGCGTTTTCTCCCTAGGTGCCCAAGCCAAGGCGCTGGGCAAAAATGAGCGCTATGTGTGCAGTTGGGGTTCGGATATCGCCGCCGGCGCACAGCAATCCAAGTTGTCTGGCGTGACCTTGTACTCGGCGCGCAAGCAGCTGCAAGTGCGCAAATTCCCTAAACCCTGGATGCGCATGACCGCCATGGGCATTACCGAGCAAACCTACAACAGCCAGTCGCGGCTCAAACCGGCGGCCATCAAACAAACCTACTACGAGCAATGCGTGCAACATACGCTGGCGCAGCGCTAACGGCCCGCCCCTGGCATTGGACAAGCGCCTAAAGCCCACCATACTGAATGGTCACTGCGAGCGAGCATGCAAGCAGCCCACCCAGGCTCTGCGTGAAAAGGCTTGAGACGAAGGTCAGGCAAGGCGAAAACAGCCTCGGAAGCGGAGTTTACGAGTTGTAAATGAGCATTCCGAGGCTGTTTTCAACGAAGCATCACCGAGTATCAAGCCTTTTCATACAGAGCCCAGGCTTATCTGCGAAGACAGGAGTTCCCATGGCAGGATGGTTTGAGTTGAGCACCAGCAGTGACGGTCAGTACCGTTTTACCCTGAAAGCGGGCAATGGCGAGATCATTCTTACCAGCGAGCTGTACAAGACCAAAGCCTCAGCCGAAAACGGCATTGCTTCGGTCCAGGCTAACAGCGCTGCGGATGAGCGCTACGAGAAAAAAGAAGCCAGCAATGGCAAATTCCATTTCAACCTCAAGGCTGCCAATCACCAGGTCATCGGCAGCAGCCAGATGTACGCCACCGCGCAATCACGTGATGCGGGCATTGCCTCGGTGAAAACCAATGGTGCCAGCAAAACGGTCAAAGACAACACTTAGGGTCTGTATGAAAAGTTTTGAGACGAAGGTCAGGCAAGGCGAAAACAGCCGAGGAAGCGGAGTTTACGGGTTGTAAATGAGCATTCCGAGGCTGTTTTCAACGCAGCATCACCGAGTATCAAGGCTTTTCGTACAGAGCCTAGTCAATCGTATGGCTCCCCTGTAATGCACAACAGGGGAGCCTGCCGACTCATCGCCTGCAAACCGCTTCTACGCTGGGTGTTTTTGCCTTGCCTGGCATTGATGCCTGCCCTACCCGCCTGCGCCTACGAATCGGACTTTCATTTCGGCCTGACCTATTGGCTGGCAACCCAAGCGGGCTTTGATCATCAGCAAAGCCACGACATCGCCCGTGGCGATGAACTGACCGACACCGGCCTGCTCGATGCCAAGCACGCAATCATCTGGCAGCTGTGTATCAAGCGCCAGGAGAGTGCCAGCACCCTGACCCGTTTCTTGCATTTTCGTGCACAGCAACCACCGCCCTCCCTGCCGGGGGATCGGCCGGTTGCCCCCAGTGCGGTGTTTGCACAGGCACAAATCAACAGCGTGCTCGCCAACGCGGCGCATGGCCAAACCGCGCATCTGCTCAAGTTGGGGCAGGCGCTGCATGGCTGGCAGGATTCCTTTGCCCATCAAGGCGTGTCGGACCACCACCCACCCTGCCCTGAGCAATGGGTATGGACCCACGCTGTCGACCGTGGCGGTGCCTTGAAACATCAGGCCGACCGCACCTATGTCTACCCCTTTGACTGCCGCGAGGCGGCGAAAACCACTTATGACATTCTGCGCCGCTATCGCCAGCCGATGAACCTGAGTACCACGGCCAGGGAGTGGCCGACGCTGGAACCGCAGGTTTTTGCGTTCTGCCAGCTCAACACCCGTACGGCGAAATACCAGTGGCTGGAGTCGCATCAGGTGCCCCAAGCGTTTGCTATCGCTGGCAACACCAGCTTGTCCGATGGGGTGCAGCACTTCTGGCGCCCTGGGCCCATCGACCTGCGCCCGGTGCCAACCACTGACGTCCCTGATTACGAACGCCAGGCCACCGGCTGGCGCCTGGATGCGCAAGCTGATGAGTTGTTGCAGGCAACGCTGAGTAATGCTGTGGTGCCGTCATCACCGGCAGCTCGGCAATGGGCCAACGCCTTTCTACAAGCCTGGTTGACCACCCCCGCAGCGCAACTGCCTCAGGCACTGGCGCCGTTCTTTGGCGGCCGCCCCCTGACCTTCAACGATCAACCCATAGAGCAGTTGCTGCGCCTGCGCATGACCGACCGTGGCGTGGCCGACAACCCCGAAGTTCCCCCGGATAAGTACCTTGGCGATGCACAAGGCTTCATCAACGCTGGTGCCGACAGCTGGCGTGAATTGTTGGTACCGCCACGCGGCCAGGAAATCCCAGCACTGGTGGGCAACGACCAAGGCGATGGTCTGATCCTGATTGCCCTGCTCAGAAGCGCCCCCAATGCCGTGCTGATCATCAAGGCCAGGTCCGTTGAACAGGGCTATGCCATTGAAGGGTTGGTGGTTCAGGTATTCCACTGAGCCTTGCATCACACCCAGCGCCCGGCCTATAGTCGCACCCGGCGCCCTCCGCGCCTCCCGTCCGCGGAAAGGGCTGCGCCCAGGACACTCCCCCAGGATTTCTCTCTACGACTCCCGGCCTGACAGCGGACAAGGCTCGCACAAGGAGTTCGTATGTCTGCTCGACTGCCGTACCCGACCCACGACGGGCGCATCAACCTTGAACAACAGCGCAAGCGCGCCAAAGAACTGCTGGTGCAACTGCGTGCCGCCGCAGCACCCGATCAGCCAGCCCCTTTACCCCGCTTGGCTGATGCGCAACGGTTGATTGCCCGCGATTTGGGTTTTGCCAGCTGGCCCAAGCTCAAAGCGCATATCGACGCAATCGAGTTTGCCGCTCGCCATCCGCAATTTGTCGCCGACGATGAAGCAAACACCCAGCATTGGCGCTGCGGCAGCGACATCAAACACAGCCTGCACCTGGCTGGGTTTACCGGGGCCTTTTATATGTTCACCGACCCACTGAGTATGGGCCCGGTGCGCGATCTGCCGCCCGAGCCCTACCAAGCCATGCGCACCGACTACATCAGCCAGGCCTACGGCCTTGAACGCAGCGACGTGCAGCGCAGGATGGCGGACGAATACAACCAGTTGCCCCTGCTTGACGGCTGCCCGCGCGCGGTGATCTGGTGCGAGGCGGACGCTTACGATCAGCTGTTCCTGATTCGACTGCTGTCGAGCCTGAACCGCATGCCGCAACGCCTTGAACTGATCCAGACCGACCGGGTGCCCGGAGTGCAGCGTTTCATTGGCATTGGCCAACTGGCACCGGACGTACTGGCCTGGCTATGGCCGCAACGCCATCCGGTCACTGAAGCGATGGTGCAACTGGCGCACCAGGCCTGGGCGGCCTACTGTGCCCCGTCGCCGCAAGCCTGGGCTGACTTGGCCCACCGCCAGGACCTCTGCCTGCCCCTGTTGGCCCCTGCGCTGTTGCGCCAACTACAGGAACTGCCGGGGCTGAACGATGGCCTGTCGCTGACTGAACGGCTGTCGCTGCAGATCATCGCCGAGTTCGGCGAAGTACCTTTTGGCCGGGTGTTTGCTGAACTGATGGCCAAGCGTGAACCGCTGCCCTACTTGGGCGACATGATGTTCCACGCCGTGTTGCGCCCCTTGATTGACTCACCGACACCGTTGATCAGCGAAGCGCAGCCTGAGCTGGCGTGGCCACAACGGCCACTCGAGCTGACAGCGCTGGGTGAGCAGGTGCTGTCGGGCCAGGCCAACTGGCTGGATCAACAAGCCCCTGAACGTTGGGTAGGCGGCGTACGCATAAAGGCTGGGCAAGGTCATTGGGCACTGGATAAAACACTGCACCCCACGTGGCGCGCCTGACCCCCTGAAATTAACCAAGCGTAGGAGCGGGCTTGCCCCGCGATTGCGGCTCTGCCAGTCGCATCGCAGGGCAAGTCGGAGCGACCCAGTTGCCTTTGAGAAACTGGACGTAAAATCCATATGAAGTATCTTCCAGCGCATCTTTGGAAAAAATGCGTTTCTGGACTACCGCAGGTTGTAAGGTCAGCTCCTTGCCAGCCAACGCAACCGGCACCTGGATTTGTACCCAGAAGCCCAGCCACTTTTTCACTGCGCCGCCACCGCTGGAGTTCAAAATCCCCCCTGCTACGGTGGCTTGGCGCAAATTAATATTTCGGGACATCCGCTTTGATTTTTATGAAAGGAACATCTGGAGACAGGTACCTTTTCATAAACTCAGCAATTTTTTCTTTTTGCTTTCTTTTGCAGAAAATATTAACACCACCAGTGGTTATTGTTTCCTTTCCTTCCATGATAACGCTGTAGTCAAAATCAACAATCTCTCTGTTGGTAACAATGGCAAGCCCGGTAATTTCTTTCCACCCATATGCATAGTGGTGATATTCAGTATGCAGTTTCCTGTAGCTTTTTGAGCATGCCATCGAGAGTTGCGTTAAAGCCATTGCACCAGGACCTATCAGCGCACCCAACAAAAACGACGGTTCGATGGTTGCCAGAAAAATACAAACAACCGCCATTACCCCAGCAAACCACTTCAAAAATGTCAAGGTCCACTCTGGGAAGTCCTTCCATTCGCAATGTTCCACTCCGGACTCGCTAAAGCGATAAGCACAATTTATCCGCTGATGGGTCAGAGAAAGAACTAGAAAAAACATAACAAAATAAAATAAAATAAAATAACAGACAGGACAAAGTCCGCCAAGGCTGGTCCATTCCTTCGTATACAAAGTACATAATAAAAGCCCCACCTGCCAGCAATGTTGCCATGACCACAAACACACAGCTCATTGCAAGCGTGTTATAGTTTCTCGCCTTAATTGTCCACCCTAACAATTCTGACTCATGCGCAAATTTCCACTCGAGTTGCAGCGGAAGCTTAAGGGGGCTATTAAAAACCAACATATTAAACCTCAGCCACCATTTTAATTTTTGACAAATAACTTCAACTGATGGGTGCTCTGGATTAAAAGCAACAACCCGTCTTTTTCTTGCATCTCCCCACTAAAAGCATTATTGGCGCGGCCGGCTTCTTTTGAATCCCAGTTCATCGCTAACCGGAACATGTAACCGCGCCCATCTGAGCGCTTTAGCACGTCGGATGGATACTTGATTTCCAACTCAAGCGTCGGACTAATAATCGAACTATCGATCCAGACTTGCCAGAGGCGGTTTTGGTCTTCTGAGCTGTAGTGGAAATCGGCTGGTCGCAAGCCACTTTCCGGTTTGCTGGGTAACTCGCCGAGCAGCTTTGGATCGACCCAGTTGCCCTTGAGAAACTGGACGTAAAATAAATATGAAGTATCTTCCAGCGCATCTTTGGAAAAAATGCGTTTCTGGACTACTGCGGGTTGTAAGGTCAGTTCCTTGCCAGCCAACGCGACCGGCACCTAGATTTGTAACCAGAAGCCCAGCCACTTTCTCACGCTCCTTTTAATACTGACGGACAAGGCCACTTCAATTTAAATAATCGTCAATTAGTACTTAGCGGAACATTAACTTTTGCCTCAATTATTGGAACGCCTTGGGAAAGATAAGGCCTTATGAATTCTGCCAATTTATACTTCTGCTTGCGCTTGCAAAAAATATTCAGATTCCAGTCTATTACTCGACCAAGCCGCTGGTCAAAATGAACATACTTTAGGTCCACAACCTCTCGATTTGTTGCAATCGCTAACTGCTTAAAATCTTTCCACTCGTATACCAAGTGATGGTACTGGGTATGCATATCTCGATAGCTTTTTGAGCATGCCATCGAGAGATAAGTCAAGCCTATTCCACCCGGACCTATCAGCACACCAAGCAAGAATTACGGATCAATAGTAGCTAAAAAAATACAAATAATCGCCGCTATCCCAGCAAGCCATTTCAAAAATGTCAAGGTCCACTCTGGAAAGTCCTTCCATTCACAACATTCCACTCCGGACTCACTAAAGCGATAAGCACAATTTATTCGCTGATGAGTCATGCTAGCGATCACAAGAGAACACAAAATGTAAAAACCTATGCTAGATAAGTACGTCAAAAAAACATTATCCCCTGACCCAGGGGGATCGTACAAAAAATACGTCCACCCAAATATCACAATGGACATAAATAAGAACATACAGTTGGCCACTGACGTATTATAATTGCGCGCCCTAATCGTCCACCCCAGCAGCTCAGGCTCATGTGCAAACCTCCACTTGAGCTGCAACGGCAAATCAAGGGACTTATCAGAAAGCAACATATCAACCCTCAACCATAATTTTAATTTTTTACATATAATTTTAATTCATGAGTGCATTGAGTTAAAAGCAACAACCCACCTTCTTGCATCTCCCCACTAAAGGCATTATTGGCTCGATCGGCTTCACTTGATGTCCGGTTCATCTTTAGTCGGAACATATAACCGCGACCATCTGATCGGCGCAGTACGCTGGATGGATACTTAACCTCCAACTCAAGCGTTGGGCTAAAAACCGAGCTATCAATCCAAACTTGCCACAGGCGGTGTTGATCTTGCGCGGTGTAAGTGAAATCGGCTGGGCGATTGTTGCTTCCTGGTTTATCAGGCAGCTCGCCAAGCAGCTTCGGATCGACCCAGTTGCCTTTGAGAAACTGGACGTAAAATCCATATGAAGTATCTTCCAGCGAATCTTGGGAAAAAATGCGTTTCTGGACGAGCGCCGGTTGCAAGGTCAGTTCCTTGCCAGCCAACGCGAACGGCACCTGGATTTGCACCCAGAATCCCAGCCACTTCCCCAAACTCCTTTCACTGTCGATGGCCAACGCGTTCCCCACTACAGTGGGCCGTTGTAGGGTCTCCAGCAGAGTGTGCATCTGCTTGACATGGCCTTCATCACCCAGCCACTCCGATATAGCCCCACGCCCCCAAGCACAGCGGTACAACCACAGGCGCAATCCCTCACGCTTGAAGCGGTTGGCGCCCATGGAGATAAACAAATAAGCAATGCCGAGGAGCGCTAAGGTGATTGTCACCAGAGGGGACATTACTAAGGAAAAACCAAACCAATAGCCGAGAGCCGTGCCAACTAGCTGGCCGCTAGCGACCGCCGCCATAGCTGCAACAGTATTTCGTTTCCATGACAACAGTGTTTTCTCTATCTCGCTGGTAGCATTCTCAACGTCTTTGTCGATCTGCCAAGCCTCAAGGCTTGCCGCAACAGCCCCCAGCGCTGCCCATGTCGCCGTACGCAAAATCAAACTTTTTGAAACTGTGGCAAGCTCGTTTGCAGCTGCAGCCTGGGCTGTTCCTTTGGAAGCGGCCTTAGCCTCCCCTAACCATTCGGAATACCCTGTTTGAACGAGGCGGTAGGTCTTGCTACCTACTTCACCCGACATCTCCCCCGCCCTCTTCCAAGCCGGTCCCACCCACAACGCCGCAACCGCATTCCCGGCATAAGCCGCATTCGCCCCCAGCGTGCGCCACTCATTAGCCGTCATCCGGCCATCGTTCTGCACCTGTTTGGCGGTGTTCCACAGGTTCCAGGCGTTCAAACCGACCAGCACCGCCGGTAAGGCACTGCCCAGGTTCTGTGCCATCCAGGCTTTGGTGCGTGTCAGGTAGGCGTGCGTACCTGACAGCTCCAGTTGCGCCTTCACTTCGGCCATCCCCAGGTCGACGAGCCAGCTGTTGATTTGGATCACGCTGACCTGCAAGCGCGTGCTGCCTACGGCTTTGGCGATGATCTGGTTGGGGCGCTCCAGGAACAGCGCTTTGAGCTGTTCCTCCAGTACTTGCAGCGAGTTACGTGCAGCGCGTTGTTTGTAGGCTTCTCCGGGGCTCAGCAGCACGCGTTGGGTGCCGGTGATTTTGTTGTTGATGGTTTTCACCTTCAGCAGCCAGGCCTGGTAATCACGGGCGTAGGTGGGGTTGATCTGCAGTTGGGTGGCGCTGGAGATTTCCGTGGAGATCAACACTTGAGTGGCAGCAAGGGTCAAGCCTAGCTGCTGCGTCATGGCTGGTAGCAGCAGGCCACTGAGGCCGTGCCAGGCTTCGCGGGCCTGGGTGTTGGCGACGTTGATCAGGGTGTTCATGGCCTGGCGGGCGGCGCTGCTCATGGCCTTGTAGTAGCGGCTGTTCTGCACGCTCTCGAGGTCGAGCACCGCTTTGAGTTCATTGACCCGGGTCGCGAGGTTGGTAGCATCGCCCGCCGCGGACAGGGCCAGCGGCGTTGAGCTGCCATCGCCTTCGCGGCCTTGATCGTCAAGGGTGCCGTAGGTGCTGAAGTTGTGCGACACCGTTCTGATCAAGGTCGCTACTTCCGGGTTGAAGTTGTACAGCGCCAGGCCGAACAGCGTGCTTGGCCTCTGCGCCTGCTGGCACAGCCACTGTTGCCCGGCCTCGCCCGTGCCGAGCAGGGTGTAAAGCGCATGGGCGGTTTCCAGCAGTTCGCTGGCCTGGTAGGCGTTGCAGGTGTCGTGGTAAAGCGCTTCGGCATTGGGGGCCAGGCGGTTCAGCCAGTTCAGCAGGTCCGCTTCGCTGCGTTGGCAATGCACCTTCAGTTGCTGCGCCCGGGCGGTGGTCTGGCTCAGGTAGTGCTGCATGTCGTCGAAGTGGACGTCTTCGCGCCACACGCGTTTGGCGTTCCACTCGTCGAGGGCGGCTTGCCAGTCACCGTGAGCTGGCAGTTGCCCCCAGCGCGCCTTGAATGCGGCCTGGGCGGCGCTGACTTGCTCAGCGGCGGTCATCATCACCAGGTGTTCCTGCTCGGGCAACACCAAGTCTTTACCGCGCTCGACCTGATCGAAGGTCTTCAGCAAGCGGTACAGGTCGTCGGTGTAGGCCTGACGCTCAAGCGGATCTTGCAGTTCGTCCGGGATAAAGGCGTCGGTATCAAAACCGCACAATTTCTCGACCGCGAGTGCGCTTTCCAGGGTGTGTTGATGCTGGCGTTCAAACTGCTGTTGTTCCTGCACCCGGCCCATCAGGTTCAGGCTCAGGTCATCGATCAGGGCCAGGGGGTCGTCGAGGGCGATGAACAGCGCGGTGTCTTGTTCGGGCACCCGGCCGCGCACCAGTGCTTCTTCAACGGCTGGTTTGTACGACTGGCCAGGCTCGCCTGCGACGGTCGGCAGCAGGGTGCTGGTGAACGTCGGTGCGGTGGCACCGAAAACGATAACATCCGCCACGCTGTTGCCCAGTTCGGTGAGGTCCCCGCCGTGCGGGGCTTTGCCGCTGGCGCAAAACGCTGGCAGGTCAAGGGAGCGCATCCATTGGCGCTGTGCAGTCGCATTGCTGCGCATCAGCTCGCACAAGCGCCAGGTCCATTGCACTGGCGAATAGGCGATGCGCAGTTGGCTGCGCCGTGGGTACAGCAGGTAGGGGTGGGCTTCGCCCGGGTTGTGACGGATATCCTCATTCAGTTCGCGGTCAGTCCACAGATGACGCCTGAAGTATTCTCCGATGATTTCGTATTCGTGGAAGGTCTGGTCGACACTGTTCCACACATACAGCCAGCCATCGCGCAGTTGGCGCAGGGTATAGCTGCGGGTCTGCAGCTCGGGGAGCTTGCCCGAAAAGTCGGGCGGCAGTGGATTGGGCCCTTGCTTGCTGCCTTTGTTCTGCGGTGACTCGTCGAGCGCGTAGCGCACGGGGAAAATCGACACCAGCGGGTACCGCAAGGCACATTGGCCTCGGCCCATGGGTGCGTTGGTAAATTCCTGATTGCGCCTGGCTTTATCCAGTTCGGCTTCTGTCGCGGGAAAATTCATCACACGTCCTTGTTCAATTCGAAGTGCGGGCATTGGTCGTCCATTTGCTGGATACGCATCTCTGGCGACAGTCGGCTTGCATCAGGTGTGCGCGCTAACCAGTGCTGATAAGGGCTTTGAGGCCGCTGGGTAAATCCCTCTCCCCAACGCAGACTGTACTCAACCCAGATCGCGAGGCTGCGCTCACTGGCAAGTCCCCAGGACTGCGCTTCGTCCAGACGATCATCGAACCAGCGGAACATTTGGTGTTTATCGATGCGTGCCAGGTGCTGGGGATGGCGGTGCTCTAAGCGGCGATGCAAGCGCTGCATAAAACGCCAGCGTGCTGCCTGTTCAAGCGCCTGCAGCTGTGTTTCACCCAACGTCGCATAGTCGTCCACCCATTCAGGCGCTGCAGCCGTGCGCGTGAATGTCTGCCATTCGAGGGCCTCGTCAAGCGCCCAGGCATGAGGATGCTGCGGCAGGTGCCAGGCCTGAATCGGGCCAAGCACTGCAGCCCGTTGCGCACCTTGATAACTGCCCAGCCAGTAACGCGCGACCAGTGGATCAGCAAAACGCAGCAACCCTTGGCCGCCCAACACATCAGCGGGCGCAATGAAGCGGCGCAAATGGTCGGCTACGGTGATCAATGGCGTAGTGCTGTACAGAAGGCAGGCGTCGGCGTTCTGGTAGGCCTCGTGGATGAGGCTGGATGAATCATCAATGGCTACCAATACGGGGCCGAGGTCTTTCAGCTCAGTCCAGCGGGTTGTCAGGTACAGCGGTTCGATCTCAGGTGGCGCTGGCAGTGCGTATAGATTGGCTAATGCGTCGGGACGCAAGGCACCATCGATCAACAGGTAATTGGCGTGCAAGGCGCTATTCATCGGGCGATTCCTGCGCAGCCTGATCACAGAAGTCACAGATTGGCTCAACCCGCATCACTGCCTTGCGCTGCTGCAGAAGCTCCGGTGCTGGTGGCGTCGATAACTCCGCGAGCCTGCCGGGCAACTCCGGCGCCGCTGCGACTCCCGCAACGGGCGCGCCCCCGAGTTGAATCTCGGTGCTGCTGAAGATGCCGCCAGGGCCGATGACAATGTGCTGACCGCTGGCGCTCAGGCTGATGCTGGCCCCGGCGTCAACCACCACGTCACGGTTGGCTTTGATGTGCAGTTGCTGACCGGCGTCCACCACCAGTGTTTGCCCGATCCGGGTGTGGCTGCTGTTGGCGACCTGCAGGTAGTCGTTGGCCTTGAGTTCGACCTTGCGGTCAGCCGTCACCGTGCGTTGCTCTTCGGCTTCAAGCACCGCAATGCTGTTGCCCTTGATCGTTTCCCGACGCTCGTTACCCACCTGCAGGCGGCTGTCGTGTTCGATGTTTTGTTCCAGATCGCGCTGGGCGCGCAGGTAGATCAGTTCCTGGCCGCTACGGTCTTCAAGCGACAGTTCGTTGTAGCCGCTACTGTCGGGCGTACTGCGGCTGCGCAGTACGGTCTTGGTTTTGTTGGCGGGCAGCGGATAAGGCGGCGCTGTGCGGATGTTCGACACGCAACCAGTAATCAGCGGCTGGTCGGGGTTGCCTTCCAGAAACGTCACCAGCACTTCCATACCGATGCGCGGCACGGTGACTGCCCCGAAACCCGCACCCGCCCAGCTGGACGCGACCCGTAGCCAGCAACTGCTGTTGTCGCTGTTCAGCTCGGCACGGTCCCAGTGGAATTCGACTTTGACCCGACCGTGCTCATCGCAATAGATTTCTTCGCCCTCGGGCCCGGTGACGCGGGCGGTCTGGCTGACCAACAGTGCCTCACGGCTGACCAGCGGCGGCCGGTAGAACACGTCCCAGGGAATGGCGCTGAAACTGTTGCGGTAGCCTTGGTTGAAGCCGTCTGCGGCTTGAGTTGTGCTGCTGGCCGCTTCCTCAAACACCTGTGGCTGCTTGCCTTCGTGGCTCACGCTGAGCAGCAGCCACAGGTCGTTGCAGGCGTTGCGCGGGTGTTCGGTGAGGCCGAAGAAGTGACCACTGCGCAGCGCGGGTTGATCGCTTTCACCTTCGGCCAGTTGGTAGTCGAGACGGTGGCGTTCCAGCGCCTGGCGAGCCAGCTGTTTGCTGCGCTCTTCGCTGTCGAAGGGCATTGGGTAGCGGTAGTCTTCAAGGGCGGGGGTGAAGTCGACGCGCTGACGGCTTTCGAGCAAGCGGCTCGGGCGTTTGAGGTCATAGTCGCGGTGGGTGACGCGGCTGGTACGGGTGCTGAAGCGCTGGCTGAACTGGCTGACCACCGGATGGTCGGCGACCATGCCGCTGCCTTGCCGATAGGGCGTTGCCGCCAGTTTGGGGAAGAAGGTTTGATGGTCGCTGAACACCAGGTGGTGGCCATCGGCGCTGTGCTGGTGGTGCCAGGCAATGCCTTCTTCACTGCACAAGCGCTGGATGAAACTAAAGTCGGAGGCATCACCGTATTGCGTGCAGTAGTCGCGTTCCGGGCTGGGGCTGGCATGGAAGGTAAAGGCGTCGGCCTGAATGCCATGTTCCTGCAGCACCTGGGTAATGATCTGCGGCACCGTCATGTGCTGGAAAATTCGCTGGTTGTGGCTGAACTGCAGGTAATGCAGGGCCGGGACCAGGGTGATTTGATAGCGGGTCAGGCGCCTGCCGGGCTCACCGACCTGGGCGTTTTCGATCCGCCCGTGGAGGCCTTCGCCGTTGTGGCCGAATTGCAGGAAGGCGGGTTGACCGAGCAGGCTTTCGATAGCAAAGTCGGGGTATTCGCTGACCAGCTCCACTTGAATCGCGTACAGGGAACTGATGGTTTCCGTGCCGTGGAAGGCAAGGACTTTGAAGTCGTTGCGCACGGCGGGGATTGTTAACGTAAAACGCGCGCAGTTGGCCGAGGTCGACATAGGCTTGTTTTTCCTTAAACGGGTAGAAAATCAACCCCGGAAAAGCTACCTAGGTTTACTTAGGAAATATGTCAGACGCTTCCGAAAGTGCGCCCGCATTTGCCAATTTGTGGGATAGGGCTTGCTGTAGGAGCGGGCTTGCCCCGCGATAGCGATCTGTCAGTCACACCGTTCGCGGGGCAAGCCCGCTCCTACAGTGATTTATGTTGGCGCTTGTACCACGGTGATCCAATAGCGACTGCGCGATTGCACCGATACCGGCAGGCTGGCAGCCAGCAGCTCAAGGATGCGGTCGGTGTCGTTCAGTTGGAAAGTACCGGTAACCCTAAGCGCCTCCAGCGCCGGCTCCCACCGCAAAATCCCCGGTCGGTAGCGGGCAACTTCCCGCAGGAATTCGCCTAACGGCTGGTTGTTGGCACTCAATACGCCGTCGCGCCAGTCAGGCATGTGCGGGTCGAAACGCCCCATGGCGCCGCTGCCATCGGTGTACAGCGTCAGTTGGTCGCCATAGTGCAGTGTCAGCGCCATTCCTTGTGCAGGCTGCACCTGCACCGTGCCGTGCAGCACCGAAATCTGGCTGCGGTCGCTATCGCGGCGCAAGCAGATGTGCGCCTGACCGGTGCTGACCCGACCCTGGCCGAAGTCGACGTCAATTGCCTGGGCGCGGTTGACGCTGAGGGCTATCTCGCCCTCAATCAGGCTCAGGCGGTGGGCTGCCATGTCCAGGTCCACTGCGGTGGCGGTGTTCAGCTGCAGCAGGCTGCTGTCGGCCAGGCGCACCCCACGCCGTTCACCGACGGCGGTGCGCAGATCGGCACGCCACACCGAAAGCGGTAGCTGCTGGCTGAGCAACCAACTGCCCGGCAGCAACAGCGCCACGGCCAGGCCACGTTTGAGCAAGGTGCGGCGATTGCTTTGCGGGCGGTCCAGGCTGGCCAGGGCGACAGCCGGCGGTACTGCGGCAAAGCGCTGGCGCAAGCCTTCAGCCCGTTGCCACAGTTGCTCATGGCGTGGGTCGGCAGCCCGCCACTGCTCAAGCCGCTGCAGATCTTCGGCGCTGGCCCTACCTGAGTCGAGCAAGGCCAGCCAGGCCGCAGCTGCGCGAGCCAACTGACGCGCCTCGGGGGGGCGGCTGCGGTTCATAGGTCGGCCAGCAAGCAGTGCGCGTAGGCCTGGGCCATGTAGCGCTTGACTGTGCGTTCGCTGACCTTAAGGCGTTCGCCGATTTGCGCGTAGCCCAGGCCCTCAAGTTGCGACCAGAGGAACGCCCGGCGAACCTGCGGCGCCAGGCCATCCAACAGTTCATCGAGTGCCTGCAGGGTTTCCAGTAGCAGCCAGCGCTGCTCCGGCGATGGCACCAGAGCCTCAGGCAAGCTGGCCAGTGCATCAAGGTAGGCTTGCTCAAGGCTGCGACGCTTATAGAAGTTGACCAGCAAGCGCTTGCCAACGGTAAGCAGATACGCCCGTGGCTCGCGCAGCTCATCGAGCACCTGAGGGCTGGCGAGCACCCGTACAAAAGTGTCCTGGCTCAGGTCTGCCGCATCCCAGCGATTGCCCAGGCGCCGGTGCAACCAGCTTTCCAGCCAACTACGGTGGTCACGGTAAAGACCGTGAAGCGTCTGCTCGGAAAGGGGCACCGCTTGATTCATCTCAACGCACCTGCACGGGTAAGAAATCAAATGCGATTGATTCTATTTAATACCCATGTGCAAGCCAAGAGGCTTGCGTGGATCTGTGCTGTTTAATGCTCCCCGCATACAGCGACGCCCCCCATGCGCCGCTGCCTGGGGTGTATCAACGCGTGGCCTGAAAGCGCGGGCATTGCCCTTCGAGCTGATAACGCAGGGTTACCAATTGCCCGGACGCATCTTCGTAGGTCATTAACATTGGCGCCGCTTCACAGCCACGGGCCATAGGGGTCTGTTCAATCAGCCGGGCGACATCGAGCGATGTGCCGTAGCGATAATCCTGAACAGCCGGGACGGTCTTGCCGGTTCTTGCCGCATAGGCCTGCACTGCCTGCTCATGGGCAACCAGACGCGCATCCTTCACTTCCGGTGCCGAGGCCAGCGCGCTTTGGCCGGCCAGCAGCAACAGTGCTGCCACTACCAAACCTTGCTTGCGCTTCATTTCGCCTTACCTCACAGGTGATGGAACGAACTGCCGGGTCAAACAGTTTCGAGCTTACGCCTGACCAGAGCGACCGGCTACAAGGCAATGCCCAGTGCGTTACGCAATTGTGCGCCACGGCGGTCAGAGGCGGCGCTGACCAAGGCATAGTTGTAGTCACCACGAGACCAGTAACGTGCCTGCAGTTGCCCATCGATACGTTCACCACTGGGCATGCGCGCAAAGTGCTCACCCGGTGAGCGCAGAAACAGACTCACCCTTTGGCCCTGGGCATCCTCGAACACCAACAACGCCGCCGGGCCCTGTTCGTTGCTCAGCAGTCGCGCACCGAGAGGTGTGAAACCATAGGCGGACAGGTCCGGGAGGTTGCCGACATGACGAAAATGCGCGCCAAGCCAGGCTTGCACCTGCGCCGGGTCACGGGCGCTGAGGTCCAGGGTATTGGCATCGGCAAACAGCCGATGGGCTTGCACGGCATCGGCCATCGGCAGGTTGTTGGCCAGCAGGCTGGCTTCGCGCACCTGCCAACCCCCGAAACCACCCATTCCCAGGGTCAGCAACAGCACCGCGGCATTGGCCCAGCGCCGCTGCCGGCGCCGGCGTAATTCACGCCGCACATGGGCTGGGTCCAGCCGTGGATTGGGTACTTGCCCGGCAAAGCCTGACAACGCGGCGCGCAACTGCCGGGCATCGCGACGCCAGCCTTCGACCCGTTGGGCGTGTTCGGGGTTGGCCGCCAGGTACACCTCCACAGCGCGCCGCCGCTCGGGTGTCAGGCACTCGTCAACATAGGCGTGCAGTTCGTCTTCTGACGGGATCAACTCACTCATTTCAACCTCCGCATCACCGGGGGCGTGCTCGTGCCCTCGGCCAATTCGCGCAACGCCGCACGCGCCCGCGACAACCGCGACATCACCGTGCCAATCGGCACGCCCAGGGCCTGAGCGGCCTCTTTGTAACTCAGACCTTCGACACTGACCAACAACAACAGCGCACGTTGCTCGGTGGGCAAACGGGCAAACTGTGCCAGGCCGGCGTGCGCCAGAACGATGTCTTCGGTGGCGTTGCCAGCCTCCTCATTGCGGCCGAACCAGGCCAGCCAGCGAGCATGCCGACGCTCCCGGCGCTTGCTGTCGATAAACTGCCGATACAGGATCGAGAACAACCAGGCCCGCAGGCTGTCGTGCTCACGCTGCTGGCTGCGACGGCTGAGCGCGCGTTCGACCGTGGCCTGCACCAGGTCGTCAGCGCTGCTTGCCTCGCGGGTCAGCCACAAGGCGAAGCGGCGCAGGCGCTCGAGCATCTCGCGCAATTGGTCATCATCAAGTTCGTTCATTGCCAGGGTCTTGGCCTGTAAGCGATCAGTGTACGAGGCAGACGCTGCAGAGGAAAAATTATTCCCAGGCCCTGGAATAATTTTCTGCACCAGCCGTCGTACCGGCTCATTCACTGACCCGGATCGCCGCCATGAGCACTCCGTTACACGGTCGTCCCCGCGCCCTGCGCCTGGCTGCAATCGGCCTGGGCCTGAGCGCCCTGGCCGCAAGCTTTGCCTACGCTGCTGGCTGGATCGGCAGCCCCAACCTGACCCCGAAACGCATCATCGACACCTTCGAAGCCCAGGCCGGGCCTTACCCTGGCTACCGTAAGAATCATGCCAAGGGCCTGTGCGTGAGCGGCCACTTTCTCAGCAGCGGTGAGGCCCGCAACCTGTCCAGTGCACGGGTGTTCAGCCAGCAGAACGTAGCGGTGATCGGCCGTTTCGCCATTGGCGGCAGCAATCCTTACGCAGCCGATGCCAGCGTGCCCACCCGTAGCCTGGCGCTGCAGTTGAGCAGTGACGATGGTCAGGTTTGGCGCACCGGCATGAACACCCCGCCAGTGCTGGCCGTGGCCACACCCGAAGCGTTCTACCAGCAGGTGCTGGCCATGGCCCCGGACCCAGCCACCGGCAAGCCGGACCCGGCGCGCGTCCAGGCTTTTTTCGCCGCACACCCGGAAAGCGCCGCCTTTCGGCAATGGGCCAAAGACTACAAAGCCACCGACAGCTTCGCCAATGCCAGCTACAACAGCATCAATGCCTTTGCTCTGGTCGATGCCAGCGGCCAACGCCGTTTTGTACGCTGGAGCCTGGTGCCGCAAACACCCTTCGCCGCTTTGCCTGGCCAGGTCGACGACCGTGAATACTTGCAACACGACCTGCAACAGCGTCTGCAACAAGGCTCCTTGCGCTGGACGCTACGCCTGACCCTGGCCGAAGCTGGCGACCCGGTCGATGACCCGAGCCAACCGTGGCCTGCAGGACGGCGCACTGTCGATGCCGGCACCCTGGTCGTGGAAGCTGTCGACGGCCCTGAACAAGGCGCCTGCCGCGACCTCAATTTCGACCCGCTGATCCTGCCGACGGGCATCGAACCGTCCGCTGACCCGATTCTCGCCGCCCGCTCGGCGGCTTACTCGGAATCCTTCAACCGCCGCAGCCGCGAAGCGGCCTCGCTGGGAGCGAAACCATGAGCCACGTACCCGTTGCTTTCCATCCCTTGGCGCGCCTGCTGCACTGGCTGATGGCGGTGCTGATTGTGGCGATGCTGTTCGTCGGCGTAAGCATGATCGCCGACCTGTCACCCCGCCACACCTGGCTGCTCAGCCTGCACAAGGCTATTGGCCTGGCCTTGCTGCTGTTGGTGCTGGTGCGCATCGTGCTGCGCCTGACCCTGCCTCACCCGCCGCTGCCCGCTGATCTTCCGGCGCTGCAACGCCTGGCCGCCGACGCCTCGCACCTGCTGCTGTACGCCCTGATGCTGGCCATGCCGTTGATTGGCTGGAGCATGCTCTCGGCGGGTGGCTACCCGCTGCCTCTGCAGTTGCCAGCCATCGCCCCCCATGACCTGACGCTCTATGCCCAGCTGCGCCAGGCCCATGGCTGGCTGGCCTACCTGTTGTTCGCCACGGTGCTGGTGCATCTGGGGGCGGCGCTGGTGCATGGTTTGGTGCGCCGCGATGGGGTGTTGCGCAGTATGTGGCCCGCCCCGCTACGCTACCGCCCACCGAGCGCAAAGCGCTAACGATTCTTATTATCGAGGCATGTCGTCGACAAGGCTTTTGCGGCACAATGCAGCGCTTGCCTCTTAAGCCTTGGACAGCCATGAACCGCGCACAGGACCCCGCCCAGCTCGCCCCGACCGACACCACCGAGGGCCGCTTCGACCTGCGCCCGCTACTGATTGCCAACATGGCCTGCACCATGGCGATGATGGCGTTCGCCTCATTGATTGGCCCGATTGCCCGCACCCTGGGCCTGGCCACCTGGCAGGCCGGGGCGGCGGTGACCGTTGCCGGGGTGATCTGGATGCTGTTGGCGCGACCCTGGGGCCTGGCCAGTGACCGTCTCGGCCGACGCCGCGTGCTGTTGCTCGGTACCGCAGGCTTCACCGTGGCATATTGGGCGCTGTGCCTGTTCATCGACAGCGCCTTGCACTGGCTGCCCAGCGCCACGCTGGCATTCATCGGCCTGATGATCGGACGCGGTCTGATCGGGGCCTTCTACGCCGCGCTGCCAGTGGGCGGTGCGGCGCTGATTGCCGACAATATCCCGCCCCAGCAGCGCGCCCGTAGCCTGGCTTCACTGGGCGCGGCCAACGCCGTCGGCCTGGTGCTGGGCCCGGCCTTGGCGGCACTGCTGGCACGCCACAGCCTGAGCCTGCCGTTCTATGTGATGGCGCTGCTGCCGATGCTGGCAT
Organism: Pseudomonas sp. H9; assembly: GCF_004353925.1. Lineage (GTDB taxonomy): Bacteria > Pseudomonadota > Gammaproteobacteria > Pseudomonadales > Pseudomonadaceae > Aquipseudomonas. The sequence continues at coordinate 189,096 of NZ_SMOK01000010.1, forward strand.
TCGTGGTGTTGCTGCGCAAACTCAAACGCCAGGAGCTGCACCTCAAGCAAGCGCCGCGCCCGGTGCGCCTGGCCGATCCACGTTTGCGCCGCTCATTGCTGGTGGCATTCGTGGCCATGCTCAGTGTATCGGTGGCGCAGATTACTGTTGGTTTCTTCGCCCTCGATCGCCTGGGCATGAACCCGGCGGACGCGGCGCAAACCGCCGGCATCGCCCTGACCATGGTCGGCGTGGCGCTGATTCTGGCGCAACTGCTGGTGCGCAAGCTGCAATGGCCCCCGCTGCGGATGATCCGCGTCGGTGCCAGCCTCTCGGCCGCAGGCTTTGCCGCCGCCGCTGTTGCCTCCAACGCGCCGATGCTGTGGGCCAGTTTCTTCGTATCGGCCTGCGGCATGGGTTGGGTGTTCCCGGCTTTCTCCGCCATGGCCGCCAACGCCATGGACGCCTCGGAACAAGGCGCCACTGCGGGTTCGATTGGCGCAGCACAAGGCTTGGGCGTGGTGATCGGCCCCTTGGCAGGCACCCTGATTTACGCTGCCGACCCTCGCTTGCCGTATCTGATCGTCGCCGTGCTCCTGCTGCTGGTCGGGCTCTGGCCGCAGCCGCCTAAAGCATCACGGAATGTGCTTTAATGCTCCGCCAAAAAATTTTCGATATATAAGGCGGCTATGGACACGGGGACACGACTCAAACTGGTGCGTGAACGCAACAAACTCTCCCAGCGGGAGCTGGCCCGTCGCAGTGGGCTGACAAACTCGACGATTTCTCAGATCGAGCAGAACCGCGTCAGCCCCTCGGTCAGTTCCCTGAAGAAACTGCTCGAAGGTATTCCCATGACCCTCGCGGAGTTCTTCAGCTTCGACGAGCCGCCGCGCGAGGAGCGTTTCGTGTTCCGCTCCACCGAACAACCTGACCTGGGCAACAGCGGCCTGCGTTTGTTGCTGGTGGGCGCCAGTGTCGAAGGCCGGCAGATGCGCATGCTGCGTGAACTCTATGCCCCCGGTGCAGACTCTGGCGACGAGCCCATTGTGCACACCGAGGGCGAAGAGTGCGGCCTGGTCACCCGAGGCACCATCGAGCTGCGGGTTGATGGCCAGGTCAGTATCCTCAACTCCGGTGATGGCTACTACTTCCCCACCACCCTGCCCCACAGTTTCAAGAACATCGGCCAGGACGAAGCGGAAATCATCAGCGCCAACACCCCGGCGAACTTCTGATCATTGGCCTGTAGGAGCGGGCTTGCCCCGCGATTGCGGCCTGTCAGCCACATCGACGCGGGGCAAGCCCGCTCCTACATCCAGCCCAGCCAGTGCCACCAGGTGGCGGCGAATACCAGCATCAGCAGGTAGCCGATTACCGTCACCACAATCCCCACCCGGGCGAACTGTTTGGCCGTGAAGGTTTCCGTCCCCAGGCACACCATGTTCTGCGGCGCGTTGATCGGCAGAATAAAGCCATAGCTGACCACAAAACCCAAAGCCATGGTCATGCCCAAGCGACTGAAATCACCCGGCAAGGTCTGCAGCACGGCAATCAAGATCGGTAGCAGCGCCGAGGTCAGTGCAGTGGCACTGGCAAAGCCCAGGTGAATCAGAATCAGAAATGCCGCCAGGATCGAAAACACCCCCAGCGTACCTAGTTGATCCAGCCCGGTGTTGGCCACTACCTGCGCGCCCAGCCACTGCCCGGCCTGGGTGGTCAGCAAGGTCGTGCCCAGGCTGATTCCGACGCCGAAGACGATCACCGTACCCCAGGGAATTCGTGCCTGCACATCCTTCCAGGTCATCACCCCGATGCGCGGCAACAACAGGATCACCAGCCCCGCATAGGTAGTGGAGGTGGTATCGAACTTGTGTAATTTGCCCTCGGTGGCCCAGGCCAACAGCAACAGTACCGAAACTGCGAGCAAGCGTTTTTGCGCCCCGCTCATTGGCCCCAGCTCCGCCAGAGTCTTGCTCACCGCCGCCTTGCCGCCGGGGATGCTGTCACTTTCCGGTGGCAGCAGCTTCAGCACAATCACGATCAGCACCACCGACATGATCACTGCCCAGGGTGCCCCGGCAATCAGCCAGTCGATCCACGACACCCGGGCCCCGAGCATCTTGTCCATGAAACCCACGGTCAGCAGGTTCTGCGCGGCGGCAGTTTGAATGCCGATGTTCCAAATGCTGGTGCCCTGGGCCACGATGATCATGATCCCGGCGGCGATGTTGGAGCGTTTGTCGACGCCAAAGGCAGCAATCACCCCCATCATGATCGGCACTACACAGGCGCTACGGGCCGTGGCGCTGGGCACCACCAGGCTGAGCAGAATCGTCACCGCCACGGCACCGATCAGGATGCGCCGGGTGCTGACACCGACACTGGACAGCGTCACCAGAGCGATGCGCCGATCAAGGCCGGTGTGGGTCATGGCCGCAGCAATGAACAGCGCCCCCACTACCAGGGCCAGGGCACTGTTGGAGAAGCCGGTCAACGCCAGGCTGATGGCTGCCGAAGAGCCGTAGATCACCGAAGGGTCGGCGACCGTCGGCGCGGTGCCGAGTAAAAACGCCATCAACGAGGTGATCATGATTGCACTGGCTTCGTATGACACGGCCTCGCTGATCCACACCACCACCGCAAACGCCAGAATCGCCAACACCCGATGCCCGGCTACCGGCAAATCGGCTGGCAACGGCAGCATCAACACCCCCACCAGGGCCGCAACCCCCAGCAGTAAACCAATCGGAACCTTGACCCGGGTGGATTGCGCATCCGGTGTGCTAGCCGACGAACTCATGGGTCTCTCCCTGCAATACATGTATGAGCATGATTGAACATTTGCTCTGTATCCGGACTGATACGCATCAACAGCGCTGACATCGGGTATTGTCGGACAAGATGTAGTGAAGCAAAAAAATCACTACAAAACCTATTGACGCCGTTCGTCGCCCCTTGCATGATGAGGCCGTCTCCCCGATCGGGGATACTGGCAAGGGTGTTCCAGGCAGCTCAAAGGATCCATGAGCTGTATGCGGATGGGTACTGCCCAAAAGGCAGAATGTAAAAGCCCCCAGTTGTGACGCTGCTGTAGCAGCTTTCTTTCAACGCTACATGACGTGCGCCGAGTTTGAACTCAACTACCAAAGGTTTAGGGGGCTTTATGATGAATCTGAACAACCAACCAACTGTTGCTGAATTGGCTCAACTGTTCGCTGCGCGCAAAGACACGCTCGACAGCCACATCCTCTGGGTTTGCGAAGCCGGCGAAGTACGCCTGGACAAGCTGGGAACACTGACCGATGAAGCACAGTTCGAGCAACGTACACCGAACATGCGTGCCCGGCTGAAGATGTACCGCCGCGGCCAAGGCTATGTTGGCAAGAAAGCCGCCGCCGACACCCAGTATGTCGGCCGTGTTCTGCAGACCCTGCAAAGCGAGTGGGCAGCGCTGCAAAACCAACCAGGCATTGCGGTGATCGACCGTCTCTGCTGAAACCTTGATTGACAGCAGGCTTGCTGAGGGAGCGGGCTTGCCCCGCGATGCGATGTCGCTGACAATTCGCAATCGCGGGGCAAGCCCGCTCCTACTGCTTTTTCTCAGAGAGATACGCCATGAACAGCCCGGCATTCGGCACCGGTGATGCCTCTTACCAGGCAGCAGGTGGCATTGATGGCTTGCGTCGGCTGGTCGATGATTTCTACCGCTTGATGGATGAACGCCCGGACGCCCGCTCGGTGCGCCAGATGCACCCCGAAAACCTCGACGCTTCACGGGACAAACTGGCCTGTTTTCTCAGTGGCTGGCTGGGTGGCCCCAAGCTTTTCAGTGAACGCTATGGGTCGATCGCCATTCCGGCCTTCCATGCCCGTTGGCCGATCGATGAGTCCCACAGCGAAATCTGGTTGCAGTGCATGGCCCAAGCCATCGCACTACAAGGTTACTCGGCAGCATTTTCCGAGTACCTGCTACGCCAGTTGCACGTGCCGGCCCAGCGCATTGTCCAGGCCAGCCGCAACCGTCACACTCAGGCCTGACGCCGCAACGGAGCCTGTTCCACAGGAAGGCCGCCGGTAAGCAAGGCCCTGGCCCGGTCTACCCCCCACACCATCGCCCGGGTCATGGACTCACCCGGGCGGTTCTTGTAGTACTCCTCAACCATCGCCTTGCCATGGCTGGCGTACACGCCGAGGAACAGTTGCGTGGCGCCCGTGCGCGATAACCTGACTTGAACATCGATGCTGCTGCCATCACTGAGCAACTCGTCGTGGCTGCGGCTGTGCAGCTGTGGGTCTGCCCACTCCCAATATGTTTCTTCCCTGATTCGCATCGAGTATCCCCTGTAGTGAATGCATCCGGATAAGTAACGCATACAAGAGCGATTCAAGCGAGCGCCCCTGTCGCAACCGTTGAGCAAGGTCAATCAATGCATAAAAAACCCCGCAACGACGTGCGGGGTGGTGTGAACCAGTTCACTTTTTAACGGGATACCTGGGCATGAAGCGCCCCTTCTTGGCGCGTTGCAAATGGCACGGTTTTGCCTGGTCGGCATCGTTCTGCGTCATGTGGGCAAAGCCCAGGCGAAAGGCCGCCTGACCGCAACGCACCTGACTGTTGATTGGAAACTCTTCTCCCTCATCCTCAAAGTAGGATTCGCTCATGCCCTTTCTCCCTCTGGATAACGGGTCGGTACTGGCTAGCAACTGATGGCCAATAGACATACCGAACCAAGTGACTTTGAGACTAGCCGGTCATTTACAGACCGACTAGGCAAAAACCAAAAGCCCGACCAGTGGAAGCATTGCAGGTTATGTGCCGACTCCCCTTATCAGCGTTTGTTGTCAGTCAAGCGCTGCCTTGCGCGACCGTACGGGCCGCCAGTAAACGCGGCCCGAAGACATTGATCAACAAGCCGAGCATCACCAACAGCGCGCCCCCGCCCTGCAACAGCGTCAGGCGCTCGTCGAGCAGCAGCGCCGATGAGCTCAGGCCCACCACCGGCACCAGCAACGAGAACGGTGCCACCTTGCCCGCCGGGTAGCGCGACAACAGGCGGCCCCACAGGCTGTAGCCGAGCATGGTGGCAATAAAGGCCAGGTAGACCAGCGACAGAATCGAGTGCCAACTGATACCGCGCAGTGCATTTTCGATCACCTGCGGCCCATCGATGCACCAGGACAGGGCAAAAAACGGCAGTGGTGGAATCAACCCGCCCCAGATCACCAGTGCTACCAGATCGATGTTGCCGAACCGCCGGGTGATGATATTGCCCATGGCCCACATGGACGCCGCACACAACGTCAGCATCAAGGCCAGCAATGGCACGTGGGCAGCGTTCTCGCTGCCGATCAGCGCCAACCCGCCAGCCGCGACCAGCAGCCCCACAACGCTGGCCACCCGCAAGCGCTCGCCGAGAAAAATCGCAGCGAAGAACAGGGTGAAAAATGCTTGAGACTGCAGAACCAATGAGGCAAGCCCCGGTGGCATACCGTTGTGCATGGCCTCAAAGAGAAAGGCGAACTGCCCCAGGGAAATGGTTGCACCGTAGGCGATCAGCCAACGCCAGGGCAACTGCGGACGTTTGATCAGAAACACCGCCGGAAACGCCACCAAGACAAAGCGCAAGGCTCCCAGCAGCATCGGTGGCAATCCATCCAGGCCGACCTTGATCACGACAAAGTTCAGCCCCCAGACAACGATCACCACCAGCGCCAACAGCAAATCCTTTAACGGCATAGTCCTCACCCGGTTTTGTAATATTTCGCAACATCATAACCCTAGGCCTTGGGCGCAGGCCGTTCGCGCGGCGAGGTTTCATCAAATCACCTGAAAACGACGTGATTGATAGCGATAGACGACGCTTATCGAACGGTCACTAAAAGCTATTTGACCCGCTTGTGGCACCTCCCTATGCTCGCTACAAACCACCAGCCTGTGTAAACGCCTTGCAAACTCCCCAGAACGAAACTGCGGGCCACGCGGCATTGATCGACGGATTCAATCGCAAGATTGACTACCTGCGCATGTCGGTGACCGATCGCTGCGATTTTCGTTGCGTCTATTGCATGAGCGAAAACATGCAATTCCTGCCCCGCCAGCGCATTCTGACCCTCGAAGAGCTGTATCAAGTCGCCGAGCGCTTCGTCAGTATGGGCACCCGCAAGATCCGCTTGACCGGCGGTGAGCCGCTGGTGCGCAAGGGCATTGTCGAGCTGTGTGCCCGCGTCGCGGCGTTGCCGGGCTTGCGTGAGTTGTGCATGACCAGCAATGGCTCGCAGCTCGGACGCCTGGCCAAACCCTTGTTCGATGCCGGGCTGTCACGCCTGAACATCAGCCTCGACAGCCTGGACCCGGCACGCTTCAAAGCGCTGACCCGCACCGGTGACCTTGCCCAGGTGATTGCCGGTATCGACGCCGCACGCGCGGCCGGCTTTCGCCGCACCAAACTCAATTGCGTGGTACTCAAGGGTCGCAATGACAGTGAAGTGAACGACCTGGTGCGCTTTGCAATCGACCGAGAGCTGGATATTTCCTTCATCGAAGAAATGCCGCTGGGCACCATCAGTGAGCATCAGCGCAGTGAGTCCTACTGCTCAAGCGATGAAGTACGCGCACGCATCGCGCAACAGTTCACCTTGATCGAGTCAGCCGAATCCACCCAAGGCCCTTCTCGCTACTGGCGCCTGGCAGAAGCGCCACAGATCCGCATCGGCTTTATTTCGCCCCACAGCCATAATTTCTGCGGCAGCTGTAACCGGGTGCGGCTGACCGTCGAAGGGCGCTTGTTGCTATGCCTGGGTAACGAGCATGCCAGCGACCTCAAGCAGGTATTGCGTGCGCACCCCGGCGACACTGCCCGTCTGGACAAAGCCATTCGCGATGCCATGGCCCTCAAGCCCTACCAGCACCACTTCGATATCAATGGCGAAGTGCAGATCCTGCGTTTCATGAACATGACCGGCGGCTAGAACGAAGCGCGTTGCGCAACCTCACGCAACCACTCAATCATCACCTGCATGCGCAAAGGCAAAGGCTCACGCACCGGATAGACCAGGTAGTAGCCCTGCCCGGCTGCCGGCTCAAAATCACCAAACGGCAAGATCAACTGGCCTTGCTCAATCAACGGCTGCACCAAGCGCCGCCGCCCCATGGCCACCCCGACATGGTGGCTCGCGGCGAGCGCGCACAGGTCTGCACGATCAAAGGTCAAGCCCACACTCGGTAGATATGCCTGCAGGTCGTGCTGCCGCCCCCAGTGCTGCCATTCGGCGTCATACGCAGCGTGCTCCCAGGCCAGGGCATCGTGCAGCAGCGTGCAGTGTTGCAGGTGCTGCGGCGTGTTGATCAACTGATGACGCGCGGCATACAAAGGGCTGCACACCGGCGCGACCTGCTCGGTCAGCAGCAATTCGCTGGCAAGCCCCGGAAACGCCCCATCGCCATACAACAGCGCCAGGTCGATATGGCGGGCGCGAAAATCCACCGGCTCGTTGCCGGTGCGGATGTCCAGGCTGATCTGCGGGTAGCGCTGCTGGAAGTCGGCCAAGTGCGGCACCAACCAGCACTGGCTAATTGACGGGCGCACATACAAGGTCAGTGCGCCGCTGAGGCTGCTGGCCGCCTGCGGTTGCAGGGCCTGGTCGAGGTCGTCGAGCAACGCTTGTACCACGCGATACAGGCGCTCCCCGTCAGCCGTCAGGCGGATGCGCCGGGTCAGGCGCTCGAAAAGACGCTGCTCCAGCACCTGCTCAAGCCGGGCGATACGGTGGCTGACCGCACTGGCGGTCAGGCACAACTCTTCGGCTGCCAACCGGAAGCTCAAATGCCGTGCAGCCACAGCAAAAGTGTGCAGGTTGCTGAGCTGCGCGCCGCTCAGACGCGGCTTCAGGCGCGGTGGCAGATTGAGCATGATCAGTCTCCGGCCAGCAGGCTGCGCCCCTGACGAAGGTAAGCCTCCATTTCCGCCGTCGGCACCATACTGCCGCCCGTGCCCCAGACCAGATGCGTGGCGCGGGCCATGTGCGCGGCGGTCAGGCCGAGGCGCTGTCGATAGCCTTGTTGTTCCTGCAGCACCTCTACGATGCCGGGCATCCCCGCGAGCGCAGATGGCTCCAGCGCGTAGCCTTCACTCGCGTGCAACTGGGCCAGCTGGCGGTACAGGGTGGCGTCATCCACGGTGTAGTAACCGTCGATCAAGCGTTGCATCGCTCGCCCGACAAAACCGGAAGGCCGCCCCACTGCCAGACCATCGGCAGCCGTCTGGTTGTCGATGCCGAAGTCATACACCGAGACCTGATCGTGCAGCCCGGTGTACACCCCAAGGAACATACAGGGCGAATGCGTTGGCTCGGCAAACACGCAGTGCACGGCATCGCCAAACACCAGCTTGAGTCCAAAGGCCACGCCGCCAGGCCCCCCACCCACACCGCACGGCAGGTAGACGAACAGCGGATGCTCGGCATCCACCTCAATACCCTGCGCCTGTAACTGACGCTGCAGACGCTCGGCGGCCACAGCGTAACCGAGGAACAGATTGCGTGAATTTTCATCGTCGACAAAGTGGCACAGCGGGTCGGCTTCGGCCTCGCGACGCCCCTGCTCTACCGCCACGCTGTAGTCGGCGCTGTATTCGCGCACCTCAACGCCGTGGGCGCGAAGGCGGTCCTTTTTCCACTGGCGGGCGTCGGCTGACATGTGCACCGTCGCTTTGAAACCCAGGCGCGCACTGATGATGCCAATCGACAAGCCAAGGTTGCCGGTAGAGCCTACGGCAATGCTGTATTGGCTGAAAAAGGCCCGCGCGGTGTCGCTGTCGAGCGTGGCGTAATCATCGCCCGGCTGCAGCAAACCGCCGGCCAGCGCCAGGTCCTCGGCGTGTTTGAGCACTTCATAGATGCCGCCACGGGCTTTGATCGAACCGGAAATCGGCAACAGATTGTCGGCTTTAAGCCACAACGCGCCGCCTTCGGGTAATTGATACTCGGCCTGCAACAACGCCTGCATGGCCTGCAGCGGCAACAATGGCGACTCGATAATACCTGCGCTGGCGGAGGTCTCAGGGAAGGCCGACTCGATGAACGGCGCAAAGCGTTGCAAACGCTCGCTGGCCTCGCGCACATCTTGGCTGCTCAGCGGCACGTCGGCCAACGCCTGCGCACTCGGTGCAAGTGCGGGATTGAACCAGCGGGTGGGGCGTAACCCTACCAGCTCGGTGATCAGCGGGTGGCTCTGGCACCAGGCATTCACGGGTGTTTCCAGCGGCATTGTCATACTCCATGGGCAAGCGGATAGCACGATTAAGCGACAGGCGCCGGGGATATTACAACCGATGGTTTCTATGCCCATGGATGATCCAGGTTCATCTGTACGCGCGCGTGCAGAACAGCGCACTTCTGCTACCTTGGGAATACCCTCCTCTTCGTCTTACGCATCGACTACAGGTGACCCATCATGGCGCGCACCACTCCCATCGAGCTGTACCGCAACATCGGCATCGTCGCCCATGTGGACGCCGGCAAGACCACCACCACTGAACGCATTCTGTTCTACACCGGCGTCAACCATAAGATGGGCGAGGTCCATGACGGCGCCGCGACCATGGACTGGATGGCCCAGGAACAAGAGCGCGGCATCACCATTACCTCCGCCGCCACCACGGCGTTCTGGCAAGGCTCGACCAAGCAATTCCCCAGCAAGTACCGCTTCAACATCATCGACACCCCCGGCCACGTCGATTTCACCATTGAGGTGGAACGCTCGTTGCGCGTGCTCGATGGCGCGGTGGTGGTGTTCAGCGGTGCCGATGGGGTTGAGCCGCAATCCGAGACGGTCTGGCGTCAGGCCAACAAATACCATGTTCCACGCCTGGCCTACGTCAACAAGATGGACCGCCAGGGCGCCGACTTTCTGCGGGTAGTCAATCAGATCGACAAACGCCTTGGCCATAACCCGGTACCAATCCAGCTGGCCATTGGCGCCGAAGAGAACTTCAAAGGCCAGATCGACCTGGTGAAAATGAAGGCCATTTACTGGAACGAAGACGACCAGGGCACCAGTTACCGCGAAGAAGAGATTCCCGCCGAGTTGCAAGACTTGGCCAATGAATGGCGCGCGCACATGATCGAGGCTGCCGCCGAGGCCAGTGACGAGTTCATGGAGCTTTACCTCGATGGGCAGGAACTGAGTAACGAACAAATCAAAGCCGGGCTGCGCAAACGCACCCTGGCCAATGAAATCGTTCCGGCTATTTGCGGCTCCTCGTTCAAGAACAAAGGCGTGCCGCTGATGCTCGATGCGGTGATCGACTATTTGCCAGCCCCGTCGGAAATCCCGGCTATCAACGGCACCGACCCTGATCACGAAGACAAACATCTGGAACGTCACGCCGACGACAACGAACCCTTCTCGGCCCTGGCCTTCAAGATTGCCACCGACCCCTTCGTCGGCACCCTGACCTTCGCCCGCGTTTACTCCGGCGTACTTAGCTCCGGTGATGCTGTACTCAATTCGGTCAAAGGCAAAAAAGAACGCGTGGGCCGCATGGTGCAGATGCATGCCAACCAGCGGGCGGAAATCAAGGCGGTGTGTGCCGGCGACATTGCCGCGCTGATCGGCATGAAAGACGTGACCACCGGCGACACCCTGTGCGACCTCAACAAGCCGATCATCCTTGAGCGCATGGACTTCCCCGATCCGGTGATCTCGGTGGCGGTAGAGCCCAAGACCAAGGCTGACCAAGAGAAAATGGGTATTGCCTTGAGCAAGCTGGCCCAGGAAGACCCTTCCTTCCGGGTACGCACCGACGAGGAAACTGCGCAGACCATCATTTCGGGGATGGGCGAACTGCACCTGGACATCATCGTTGACCGGATGAAGCGCGAGTTCGGCGTTGAAGCCAACATTGGCAAACCACAAGTGGCCTACCGCGAGAAGATCCGCAACACCTGCGAAATCGAAGGCAAATTCGTCCGCCAATCCGGGGGTCGTGGCCAGTACGGTCACTGCTGGATTCGCTTCGCGCCGGGTGAGGAAGGCAAGGAAGGCCTGGAGTTCGTCAATGAAGTTGTCGGTGGTGTGGTGCCCCGCGAATACATCCCAGCCATACAAAAAGGCATCGAAGAACAGATGCAGAACGGCGTCCTGGCCGGCTACCCACTGATCGGGCTGAAAGCCACGGTTTTTGATGGTTCGTACCACGACGTCGACTCCAACGAAATGGCCTTCAAAATCGCAGCGTCGATGGCCACCAAACAGCTGGCACAAAAAGGTGGGGCCGTGCTGCTGGAGCCGGTGATGAAAGTCGAGGTGGTGACCCCGGAAGAGTATCAGGGCGACATCATGGGCGACCTGAGCCGCCGTCGCGGCATACTCCAGCAAGGTGATGAGACCCCTGCTGGCAAGGTGGTTCGGGCCGAAGTACCGCTGGGCGAGATGTTCGGTTACTCCACACAGATGCGCTCGATGACCCAGGGGCGTGCCAGCTACACCATGGAGTTCACCAAATATGCCGAAGCGCCCGCGAACATTGCTGAGGCGATCATCAAAAAACAGGGGTAAGGCCTTTCGCTAGCAGGTGGTGTGTGTATGTGTGGGAGCGGGCTTGCCCCGCGATTGCGGTGTGTAAGTCACATTGCAATCGCGGGGCAAGCCCGCTCCCACACACACACACACCACCCTACCTCCACTGGCAATAGCCCCGCTCCGGCCAGGCCTGTAGACTTGCCCGCCCAGCCCAGTCAGCGGAGTTTGCCTCAATGTTCGCCCTCACTCATTTTGTCGCCCCACCCGAGGAGTCGATCAAGAGCCAGATTCTGCAATTGGTGGTCGACAACCTTACCGATATCAGTGCGGTCGGTCTGCCACCCAGCAACCCGCTGTACAACCTCTACCAATACGCCGTTGGCCTTGAAGTGCACCATTACCTGGCGTCCATTGGTGAAGCGGGCAGTTTGTCCGTTGAGTTGATCGTGACCACTGACCCGCACGAGCCACAGACTGTTACCGGCTTTGTCCTGTACTTGCCAGTGCAGAACGACACCGAAGCTTGCTGCGTGGCCTACCTCGCCGTGCACAGTCAACATCGGCGCCAAGGCATCGCCCGCGCCCTGCTGGCCGGGATGACCGAGCGCTACCCTCACGCAGAGCTCGCCTGTGCAGCAAACAAGGTGGGGCATTTCGAGGCCATGGGCTTTAACGTCATCGCCGCACGCGGCCCACAGGTATTGATGAACACCCGCGATCATGCCAGCACTGGCCAGGTAGCGATGCTCGATGTAGCGCCGCTGTACCGCACGGTTGAAGTGCAACAGATCCATAGCTATTTGCTCAAACAGCATGGCAAGCGCGCCATGGTCGATGCCGAGAAACAACGTGATCGACACCTCGACCAGCTACAGCGCAAAGCCCAGGCAGTTGTTCAGGAGCGCCTGGGGGAGCGTGCCTGGCTGCAGCGGGGCACTGCCGTGCGCCTGGTCTAAACCCGAGCCTGTGCAGCCAGCTCAACCAGCACGTGCAGCACATAGGCGGTGCTCTGTTCGACTTGCCCTTGCCGGCTGGCAATCCCCAAGTGACGCCACAACCCCGGACGTAGCGGGCGCATGCACAGACGCGGGTCCGGCTCTGGCGAACTGGCTTCGTGGGGCAGCAACGTCGCGCCATAGCCAGCGGCCACCAGGCTCTTGATCGCATCGTTGTAGTTGAGCTGGATCCGCGCGTCCGGTTGCAGGCCCGCCGTGGCGAACCAGTCGCCGGTCACCCGCGACAGTTGGGTGGTGGTGTCGTTAAGGATCAACGCGCGGCTGGCCAGCCAGGCCGGGGTGATACGCGCGGGCGGCGCCCAACTGCTCGGGATGAAGGCCATGATCGGGTCACGGCGCCAGGGTTGGATCTGCACTCCTTTGACTGCGGCTTGCGGCAACGCCACTAGCCCCAGGTCCAGGGTGCCGTCTTGCAGGCGTGTCAGCGACTCACGCGAGGTCAGTACCTGTACCTGAACATCGATGCCAGGGTGGCGCACGCCAAGAATATCCAACGCCTGCGGCAGCAAATGGGCAATCGCCCCGGTCGAGGCCCCCAGACGCACACGTCCACCGAGCCCCTGAACCTGACGTTGCACCTCATCCAGCGCCTGTTCGGCATCGGCCAGCAGGCGACGCGCACGCTCGAGCAGGGTTTCACCAATCGCCGTGGGATGAACCTGACCGCGTTTGCGCGTCAGCAACGGCGCACCGATGCGTGCTTCAAGGTCAGCAATGTGCAGGCTGACCGTCGGCGGCGCCAGGTTGAGCGTGCGGGCGGCCTGGGCAAACGAGCCGAGGTCGGCAATCACCACCAGGGTGCGCAAGCGGTCGAGGCTGATTTCACGCATGGTTGGACTTCATTCAGTTTTTATGAACATAAGCATCATGATATTCAAATTTTCTTTCGTCCAGTTCGGCGCGAGCATAGGCACTTCCCGTACTGATCCGTTGAGAACACCATGCACCAGCCTCTTGTCTTTATCGATGGCGACCAAGGCACCACCGGTCTGCAGATCCATGCCCGCTTGCACGGGCGTGAAGACTTGCGCTTGCTCACCCTGCCCGCCAGCGAGCGCAAAGACCCACAGCGCCGCGCCGAGGCGATCAACAGTGCCGATGTCGCGATTCTGTGCCTGCCCGACGACGCCGCCCGCCAGGCGGTGGCGGCGATCAGCAACCCGAAGGTGCGGGTCATCGATGCCAGCTCCGCGCACCGTACCAGCGCTGGCTGGGTGTACGGGTTGCCGGAGCTGGACGAGCAGCAAGCCGAGCGCATCGCCCAGGCCACGCGTGTCAGCAACCCCGGTTGCTACCCTACCGGCGCCATTGCCTTGCTGCGGCCGTTGGTCAGCGCCGGCTTGCTACCGTCGGACTACCCGCTGACCGTCAATGCGGTATCGGGCTATTCCGGTGGCGGCCGTGCGGCGGTCGAGCGCTATGAAACGCCTGGGGTTCAAGCAAGCCAAGGCGTGCTGGTGTACGGCTTGAATCTGGATCACAAGCATGTGCCGGAGATCCAGCAGCATGCAGGCTTGTCCGAGCGTCCGGTGTTCGTGCCCAGTTATGGCAGCTACCGCCAGGGCATCGCCCTGACCATCGCCCTGCAGACCCGACTGCTGCCTGACGGCGTCACTGCGGCGCGCCTGCATGAGTGCCTGCGCCAGCACTACCACGGCGCGCGTTACGTCCAGGTGGCAGCGTTGGAGCATGGTGAGGCAGCGCCCATGCTCGATCCGCAAGCACTGAATGACAGCAACAACCTGCGTTTGGCGGTGTTTGCCAATGCAGCCCATGGGCAAGTACTGCTGACGGCGGTGTTCGACAACCTCGGCAAAGGCGCTTCTGGAGCAGCAGTGCAAAACCTGGAGTTGATGCTGGCGGCGATGGCCTGATTGCAGATGGTTTCGCGGGGCAAGCCCGCTCCCACAGTAAATCGCTGTGGGAGCGGGCTTGCCCCGCGATCAACCTTTTCGCAACACCACCAAAGGCACCCACCCTTGGCGACCATCGGCGTTTTCACACCACACCCAACCATTCAGCTGTCGGCTACCCAGCAGGTGCTCACCCGGTTCTACATTCAACTCTCGCGCACAGTAATCGTCCAGTGCCCGCCCTTGATCGCCTTCCAGCCGCTCGATCACTTGCCCCGGCACCCAACCACTGGACTGGCCGGGGGTGCTGCAGAAGTACCAGTTATCCCAGCCCTCTTCACCTTCATAACACTCGCCAACCACCAAGGCTGCACCCTTGGCAAACGTAATGGGTGCTGGGTACTCGCTCCTGTGTTGAGTAATCACCACGAATTTCACTGCTTCACCTCCCTTTGAACACTGGCTCACTGCCGCGAATTTTCGTAGCATCCTACCCTTTTTTCGCTGGCAGCCTCCCCCACCATGAAAGCAACTTCCTTGCGCGCCGATGTCCTGGCCGGGCTTACGACGTCCTTCGCGCTGGTGCCCGAGTGCATCGCCTTCGCGCTGGTAGCGCACCTCAATCCGCTGATGGGCCTGTATGGCGCCTTTATCATTTGCACACTCACCGCGCTGCTCGGCGGGCGACCGGGAATGATTTCCGGTGCTGCCGGCTCCATGGCGGTGGTAATCGTCGCGCTGGTGGTGCAGCACGGCGTGCAGTATTTGTTGGCCACCGTGTTGCTGGGCGGTTTGATCATGATTGCCTTCGGTGTACTGCGCCTGGGCAAACTGGTACGCATGGTGCCCTATTCGGTGATGCTCGGTTTCGTCAACGGCCTGGCAATCATCATCGCCCTGGCGCAGCTTGAGCATTTCAAACACGACGGTGCCTGGCTGAACGGCTCGGCCTTGTACCTGATGGTGGGCCTGGTGGCGCTGACCATGGCGGTGGTCTACGTGCTCCCGCGTCTGACCCGCAGTGTGCCACCCGCACTGATCGCGATCCTCGGCGTGGGCGTCGGCGTCTACCTGCTCGATCTGCCGACCCGCACCTTGGGCGATTTAGCCAATATCGCCGGCGGCCTGCCAGCACTGACCTGGCCCGACATCCCATGGAACCTTGAAACGCTGCAGATCATCGCACCCTACGCAATCCTGATGGCGCTGGTAGGCCTGCTGGAAACCTTGCTGACCCTCAACCTCACCGATGAGATCACCGAGAGCCGTGGCTACCCCAACCGCGAGTGCGTGGCCCTGGGCGTGGCCAACATGACCTCAGGCCTGTTCGGTGGCATGGGTGGCTGCGCAATGATCGGCCAGACCGCCATCAACCTCAGCTCCGGTGGCCGCGGTCGGTTGTCCGGCGTGGTGGCCGGGATGATGATCCTGATGTTTGTGCTGTTCTTGTCGCCGCTGATCGAGCGCATTCCGCTGGCAGCGCTGGTCGGGGTGATGTTCGTGGTGGCGCAGCAAACCTTCTCGTGGGCCTCGCTGCGGGTACTGCACAAGGTGCCGGTAAACGACATGCTGGCGATCATTGCGGTGACACTGGTCACGGTGTTCACCGACCTGGCCACCGCCGTGTTGTTCGGCATTGTCATTGCGGCGCTCAACTTTGCCTGGCAGCAAGCCCGTGAGCTGTACGCCGACAGCCACCTGGAGCACGACGGCAGCAAACTGTACCGGGTGCACGGTACGTTGTTCTTTGCCTCGACCACGCCGTTTCTCAACCAGTTCGACCCGGCCAACGACCCGACTCAGGTCACCCTTGATTGCCAGCACCTGAACTTCGTTGACTACTCAGCGATTACCGCACTGAAGACCCTGCGCGAGCGTTACAGCAACAACGGCAAGCACCTGCGCGTGGTGCACTTGTCTGAGCGTTGCAAACAATTGCTCAAGCGCACCGACCTGCACGACCACTGAGCAAAGCGCTTACGGTGCGCCGAACATGGCGGTCCAGTAGATCCCGGCATCGCTCTTGGGGTCGACCGCATAGGCGGCGCCCAGCTCGCTGAATTGCGGGTTCATCAGGTTGGCACAATGGCCAGGGCTGGCCAGCCAGCCGTCGAGCACCTTACGCGGGGTGTCTTGGCCGGCGGCGATGTTCTCGCCGGTCTGCTGACCGGCATACCCCGCCAGTTCCGCCCGATCGCCAGGGGTACGCCCATCACGATCGACATGGTCGAGAAAGTTCTGATTGGCCATGGCCCGGGTGTGGGTTTCGGCCGCGCCGGCCAGTGTCGCATTCCACGCCAGCGGCGTGGCGGCGGCAAAGACCTGGCCGCCGCACTGGCGCTGCTGGCTGCGGGCGCTGTTAATCAGCGTCAGCAGCTTCTGGCCTTCGGCTTGCCAGTCGCCCAGTTTCCCGGCCAACAATGGCCGCGCCAGTACAATGCGCCAGTCGCGCCCTTCCTGGCTGACGCCGACATCCACGAATTGCGGATCAAGCACCACCTGGCAGAAGCTCTCTTGCACCGCTTTCATCGCCGCCTGGGCATCCCGAGGGCCATTGAGGGTGATGGCCTGGACATTCACCATCGGGTAATTGGCCTGGGTCAATGCCGAGCGCAAATCGACGCTACCGGATGCAGGCAGCACCAGCCGCGGATCACTGGCCAATGGCGGCAACTCCAACGATGCCTGCCCGCCACAGCGCTGGGCCTGGCTACGGTAGCTGTTGATCGAGTCGATCAATTGCGACGGCTCGCTGGCCTGAGCGGCGCACGCGAGCAGAGCCAATGGCAAGCCGACAAAGCACAGAGCGGATGACAGGACGCGCATGAAACTCTCCCTTGAATGGACGCTGCCTATGATGCGCGAAGTCGCCCGTCGTCGAACAGCGGGAATGTTTTGAGCGCTGCGTGGTCGACCCTGTAACGGGAAGTTCCACGCCCCTCACCTGAGTAGGTTCCCTATGCGCCTGCCAACGATTGTGACTTGCCTGCTCCTGGCCTGCTCTGCCCCACTGGCTGTGGCCGCCGAACCCAAGGCGCAGGTCGCCGAAGAAAAAGCCCAGGTATTGGAACAAAAAGCTGCCGTGCAGCCCGATGCGCCTCCCGCTCCCAAGAGTAAAGCCATCACCCAGAGTGAAGTCCAGGCCGTAGACCCGGCCGGCGCGGCGGCGCTGGATGACGCCATCACCTGCATGGCGCGCAGCATCTACTGGGAATCAAAGGGCGGCAAAGCGCCAGACATGGAAGCGGTCGCCAGTGTGGTGATGAACCGCCTGGGCCATGAAGGTTTTCCAGACACCGTTTGCGGCGTGGTCAAGCAAGGCTCAGAGAGCGGCAACTGCCAGTTCTCCTGGTGGTGCGACGGCCGCTCCGACAGTGTCCAGGAAGAAAACCGTTATGCCATCGCCAAGGAGATTGCGCGTAAGGCGCTGAACCGCCAGCTCGATGACCGCACCCGTGGTGCCCTGTACTTCCATGATCGGAACGTTTCACCGGACTGGGCACGCGCCTATGTGAAAACCACCGAAACCAGCGACTTCCTGTTTTACAAACCGCGTAACGGGACTGCGCGGTAGGAGAATTTTGTGCGGGCCTTACCCCACGATCGGCTGTGCAGCGGCCGTAAAAACAGCTGCTTGCAAGGCAGCTGACATACCGAAGCGACTCAATTGCTGGCGCTTCGCGCCAGATCGCAGGGCAAGCCAGCTCCCACCCGATTCACACCGACCCTGTGGGAGCGGATCTTGCTTCAGGAAACGTCCACCAGCTGGATATCCCCGGCCGGTTTACCCGTGCGGCGATCATTGATCCAGTCGGCCACCTGCGTGGCAAACTCCGGCGGCGCCTTGCGCCCCACACGCCGGGCAATATCGAGGATGGTTTGTTGGGCCAATGCCTCTTCCATGCGTTTTTGCGCCGTAAGCATCACGGCATGGATTGAACAGGTGCCCTCCTGCGCCCAGCTCGGCGGCGAGCCATCAAACAACGCACAGCGATCACGCACATCCCGGCATTCGAAGATCATCTTGCGCCCATCGATCGCGGTGACGATATCCAGCACGGTGATTTCGTCGGCAGGCCGGGCCAGCTTGAAGCCGCCACGCACCCCTTCAGTGGCAACCACCAATCCGGCCTTGGCCAGTTTGGTAAAGACCTTGGCCAGGTATTCCTGAGGCACGCCCTGCAACTCCGCCAGATCACGCACGCTGGCTTCACGGCTGTCGCCCAGGTCATCGACCAGAAAGGCCAGGCAATGGATGCCGTACTCCACCCCTGCGCTGTACAGTGACATGTCAATCTCCGACTGAATTTGTCGCAATAATACCAGCACCTGATCACTTCAAGCTATCCGTATATCCGCAACAACTGCCGTACGTCGAGAATACTTGCGCCGAACAACTACGACCGATAGAGTCGTAGTTGTTCGGCGCTGACCAGAAACCCTCCGGTACCACGCACCGTCACCCTTTTTTCTCTGTGGAGCAGCAACATGAAACAGCACATTCTGATTGTCGGTGCAGGCTTTGGTGGTGTCTGGAGCGCACTGAGCGCAGCCCGCCTGTTGGACCAACATGGCCGCAACGATGTCGCCATCAGTGTCTTGGCGCCACAAGCCGAACTGCGCATCCGCCCCCGCTTCTACGAGCCTGATGTCCATCAGATGAAAGCGCCGCTGGGCGACCTGTTCAAAGCGGTGGGCGTGACCTTCATTCAGGGTACCGCCGAGCAGATCGACGTGGCCGCCAAGCGCGTGAGCTATACCGACGCCGCAGGCCAACGCCGCGACATTGACTATGATCGACTGGTAATGGCCGCCGGCAGCGGCGTGTTCCGCCCGAATATCGACGGCCTCAACGAGCACGCCTTCGACGTCGATCAGATTGAATCGGCAGCGCGCCTGGAACAGCACCTCAAGTCGCTGGCCAACTTGCCTGCGTCAGCGGCGCGCAACACCGTGGTGGTGGCCGGTGGTGGCTTCACCGGCATCGAAACAGCCACCGAAATGCCGGGACGCCTGCGCGCCATCCTTGGTGCCGATGCCGATGTTCGGGTCATCATTGTCGACCGTGGCGCCAAGATTGGTGCAGCGCTGGGTGAAGGTATCAGCCCGACCATTATCGAAGCGTCCGAGGCGCTGGGTGTGGAGTGGCGCGTCAATGCTTCAGTGGCAGGCGTAGACGCTGGCGGCGTGACCCTCGCCGATGGCGAACGGATCGAAGCAAACACCGTGATCTGGACCGTGGGCGTGCGCGCCAATGCACTGACCACGCAAATACCCGCCGAGCGTGATGCTCAAGGCCGCCTGCATGTAGACCGCAACCTCAAGGTCAAGGGGCAGGCCCATGTCTATGCCACCGGCGATGTGGCTTACGCCGCTACGGATGAGCTGGGCAACTTCGCGGTGATGTCCTGCCAGCACGCTATTGTTTTGGGTCGTCACAGTGGCAACAACGTGGCGGCGGACCTGCTCGGTGTCACGCCGGTTACTTACAGCCAGCCCAAATACGTCACCTGCCTCGACTTGGGCGCCTGGGGCGCGGTGTACACCGAAGGCTGGGATCGTCAGGTGAAACTGCTGCGCGAAGAGGCCAAAGCGCTCAAAGGTCAGATCAATAGCGTGTGGATCTATCCGCCAGCGGCCGACCGCGCCACCGCACTGGCGGCAGCCGATCCGATGATTCCAGTGGTCTGATCCCGCTCGCGGGGCAGGCCAGCTCCCACAGCGCCGGGTGGGAGCAACTGCCTTGCAGGGCTTTGCCCGAAAGCCTGCTCCCGGTGGGAGCTGGCTTGCCCTGCGATCTGGCGCGAAGCGGCAGCAATTCAGTCGCTTCGGTATGTCAGTTGCCTTGCAAGCAGCTGGTTTTACGGCCGCTGCGCAGCCGATCGCAGGGCAAGGCCCGCTCCCACCGGGTCTACCCTGCTGCTAGCGAAGCACATTCAAGCCAGCTGCTTTTGAGCATCGCATTCAAGCGCACAATCAGTACCCGCGTACAGGCAATCAACGCCACCTTGGCGCATTTCCCTTGCGCTCGCCGGGCCCATGACCGTCTACCCCCTATTCAGGCAGCAACGGCCAATGCGCCAGCGGCCAGTAACGCCCCTTGCGGGATTCGAACAAGGTGAAGCGGCGTGCCCGCAAGATGAAATCCGCCGCCACCAGCGCCTGCGGTGGCGGGCCTTGATAGTCGCGAGCCAGGGTCAGGTGCGGTCGGTATTCCCTGGGGGGCTCGGCAAACCCGAGGGGTAGCAGTGCTTGTTGCAAGGCGTAGACCAACTGCCGCAGGGCCGCCGGTGTCTCGCTGGGGGTCAACACCAAGGCCTTGGCCGGACGCCAGACATCCACCCGGTCGAGTTCCACCGTCACGGCCTGTCCAGGCACCTTCACAGCTGCAGCCGCTGCCAGAATCGCAGGAAGCTGGGCAGTGTCCACCGCCCCTAGAAACATCAGGGTCAGGTGAAAGTTGGCCGACGGCACTGGCCGACCTTTTTCTATCCTCAGTTCGCTTCGCCATTGGGCAATTGCCCTGCGCTGCTGCGGGGTACAGTCCAACGCGAAGAATAACCGCTTGAAGGGCTCGCCCGTTTCGCGAATAGCTTGCACCATGCCTTTCCCCTTGCTTAGTTGCGCTGTCGTTCAGTCTGCCGTAGGAAGACGACTCAGCACCACATCTGCATCGAAAAATGCGCGGCGCAAACCTTTGCGAGTGGGACTAATGTCGAACTCTGATTAAGTAACATTTAGTACAAACTCCGGTCATGTTTGTTTATGCTGGCGAGCTCAGGCCATGGCGCATCGCCACATCGACAAGTATCCGCCCATGAAAATTTTTCTCGTTCTGCTGTTTGTCTTCTCGATTGCCTTTGTGCATTTTCGCGGCCGCGTCCGGCACAAAATCACCCGCCAGCTCGGCGACCACTCCAGCTTCCTCGCGCCGGTTAACGTCTTCCTCTACCTGTTTTCCAAACTGCCGGCCAAGCCTTACCTGCCCGTCGAATCCTTTCCCGAACTCAAGCCTCTGCAGGACAACTGGCAGGAAATCCGTGCCGAAGCCCAGCAACTGCTGCATGTTGGCGAAATCAAAAGCTCGCAGAACTACGATGACGTCGGCTTCAACTCGTTCTTCAAAAGCGGCTGGAAGCGTTTCTATTTGAAGTGGTACGGCGAAAGCCATCCCTCGGCGATGAAGCTCTGCCCGCGCACCACCGAATTGCTGCAAGGCATCGGCACCGTCAAAGCGGCGATGTTCGCCACCCTGCCGCCGGGATCGAAACTGGTACGTCACCGCGACCCCTATGCCGGTTCCTACCGCTATCACCTGGGCCTGGACACACCCAACGACGATGCCTGCTACATCTGCGTCGACGGCGAGAACTACGCCTGGCGCGATGGTGAGGGGGTGATTTTCGATGAGACCTACATTCACTACGCCGCCAATCACACCGACCACAACCGCATCATTCTGTTCTGCGACGTCGAGCGCCCGCTCAAGTACCGTTGGGCCACCGCGTTCAATCGCTGGTTCAGCCGTAATGTCATGGCCGCTGCGGCGGCACCGAACGATGCTGGTGACAAGACTGGCGGCATCAACCGCCTGTTCACCCGTATCTATAAAATCCGCGCACGCGGCAAAGCGTTGAAGAAACGCAATCGCACCCGCTACTACCTGGAAAAATGGGCCGTGGTGGCCGCCTTGGTGCTGGTGTTCATCTACATCTGATGCCCCCTGCGGCGACTGGCCGCAACCGCTGGTTTTCTCAAGCAGTCCATGACCCGGGTCAATCCTTGCCCGGGAGGCTGCGGGCATGGTCATGGAAAACGTGATAGCCAACACACCATGAGGAAACCACCATGCAACGTCTGTCCCTGCTGGCGGCGGGTCTGTGTCTGAGCGCGGGTGCCTGGGCCGCGACCCCGACCAACGAGCCCGTGCAACCCATCGAACCGGCCAAGGTTACCCGCGCAGACAAAGTCGAGTTAGGAAAACAACTGTTCTTCGATCCGCGCCTGTCGCGCTCCGGTTTTATTTCCTGCAACTCCTGCCACAACCTGAGCATGGGCGGCAGCGACAACCTGCCCAGCTCGATTGGCCACAACTGGCAGCAAGGGCCGATCAACTCGCCCACCGTGCTCAACTCCAGCCTGAACCTGGCGCAGTTCTGGGACGGCCGCGCCGCCGACCTCAAAGAACAGGCTGCTGGCCCGATTTCCAACCCCAAGGAAATGGCTTTCACCCATGTCCTGGCCATCGACGTGCTGCGCTCGATTCCGCAGTACCAGGCCACCTTCAAGCAAGTGTACAAAACCGATGAGATCACCTTGGACGCGGTAACCGATGCCATCGCCGAGTTCGAAAAGACGCTGGTCACGCCCAACGCGCGCTTCGACCAGTGGCTCAAAGGCGACAAAAACGCTATTACTCAGGTCGAGCGCGAAGGTTACGAGCTGTTCAAGTCGGTGGGCTGCGTGGCTTGCCACAACGGCCCGGCCCTGGGCGGCAACTCCTTCCAGAAAATGGGCCTGGTCGAGTCGTACAAAACCGACAACCCCGCCGAAGGCGTGGCCGGCCTGACCGGTAAGGATGCCGACCGCTTCCTGTTCAAGGTACCGACCCTGCGTAACGTCGAGCTGACTTACCCCTACTTCCACGATGGCGCCTACTGGACGCTGGAAGAGTCAGTGGACATCATGGCGCGCTTGCAGTTGGGGCGTAAGCTGAGCGATGCCGAAGTCAGCAAGATCACCGCCTTCCTCAAGACCCTGACCGGCGAGCAACCCAGCTTCGCCATTCCGCTGCTGCCAGCGTCGACCAACGATACGCCGCGCCCACGTCCGTTCGGGTAAGGCTGAAGCCGACCCTGTGCGAAAGTACTGGTCATCTGCGCCCAACGACCAACGGCGCCCCAGGCCGAAAAAAACTAGCTTCACTGTTCATGTTGCCAACAGCACAAGGTGAAGACGATGAGCATGATGGACTGGGACGCCTACCGTAAGCAGTTGATGGCCGGTATCGGCGACCTCAAGCAACTGTCCCCCGACACCGTCAACGGTTATATGACCGCCAGCGGCGCCGGGGCCAAGACCAACCACCTGGATGCCAAGACCCGCGAGCTGATTTCGCTGGCCGTGGCAGTGACTACCCGCTGCGATGGCTGCATCGCAGTGCACTCGGCCCAGGCGGTCAAACACGGTGCCAGCCGTGAGGAAATTGCCGAAGCCCTGGGGGTGGCCGTCGCCATGAATGCTGGGGCTGCCCTGGTGTATTCGGCACGGGCCCTGGATGCGGTGGGCAAGCTCGAGCAGTAGCGATAAGCGTGCCGGCATGCACAAACAGTTGCATGCCGGCAGCAACGCTTTCAGACTCGCGGTTCAACCCAGCAGGAACCGCCATGATTCACATCCGCCCCATGACCGCCGCCGATTTCGAACGCTTCTGGCCAACGTTCCAGGCCATTGTCGGTGCCCGCGAAACCTACGCCTTCGACGCTGGCATGAGCCAGGAGCAGGCACGTCAATTGTGGCTGGAAGCACCGCTTCACACCCTGGTTGCAGAAGAAGATGGCGAGCTGCTCGGCTCTTATTACCTCAAGGCCAATGCCGCCGGCCCCGGCAGCCATGTGAGCAACTGCGGTTACATGGTCAGCGACGCCGCACGCGGGCGCGGTGTGGCCCGGTTGATGTGCGAACACTCACAACGCCTGGCCCGCGAACAGGGCTTTCTCGCCATGCAATTCAACTCGGTGGTGGCCACTAATGAAGTGGCCGTGGCCCTGTGGCAGAAGCTGGGCTTCGAAGTGGTCGGGCGTTTGCCGCGCGCCTATCGCCACGCGCGCCTGGGCCTGGTGGATTGCCTGGTGATGTACAAATGGCTGGAGCAACCGCAGCAGCCGATGCTGATCGGGCGCAAGAACATCGAAGCGGTGGTTTCGCGCAAACGCGGCCGCTGAAATCAACAGTAGGAGCGGGCTTGCCCCGCGATACGCTGGGCCTGACACACTGCAATCGCGGGGCAAGCCCGCTCCTACAAGTCGTTGACTGCAAAGGCTTTCGATGTTCAGATGCGCGCCAGTTTCAGGTGTCCTGCGCCGCCGTGCGCAGGGTGAAACGGGAAGCCGGTGCGTCACCTCTGGTGATTAGTCCGGCGCTGCCCCCGCAACGGTAAGCGAGCGAAGCCTTCGAAACACCACTGTGCCACGGCATGGGAAGGTGAAGGCCTTCATGACCCTCGCAAGCCCGGAGACCGGCCTGAAGCTTTGTTTGGCAACCCCGCGGTGGGCGGGCGCAGGCCGATTTGCGGGCGCCTGCGCGCGCAATTCCTCCATGCGTTGTTCCCTCCGGGATTCATTCCTTCCAATGATTGTGGAACGACATGTCCCGTTACTCCAAGCTTCATACCCTCACGGCCACGTGCCTGGCATTCTCCGTGCCTTGCTTCGCTGCTGAAAACGAAAACACCGCCCTGGCCTTACCCTCAACGGCCATCACCAGCAGCAGCGACAACGACCCTATCAGCCTGGCCACAGCGTTGCCCGCTGGCTCGCGCTTGAACCTCAGCGCCCTGGACACCCCAGCCAGCACCAGCAGCATCAGCGCCGAGGAAATCGAAGGGCGCAACAACCGAAGCGTTCAGGATGCAGTCACCCGCTCACCGGGCATCACTTCGGTAGCGACACCAGGCAATGGCAACACAGCACTATCAGCCCGAGGCTTCCAGGGGCACGGATCGGTGATGACCCTGTTCGACGGCTCACGCATGTACACCGGTGCCGGCACCCAGACCTTCCCGGTCGATCCGTGGATGGTCGAACGCATTGACGTGATCCGCGGCCCGGCGTCGGTGCTGTATGGTGAAGGCGCCACCGGCGCGGTGATCAACGTGATCCCGAAAAAGCCATTCCTCGGTGAGATCCACAATCACCTGCGCCTGGGCTACGGCTCGTACGACCGTCAGCAACTGGGCCTGGACAGCGGCGGCTCGTTGAGCGAGCGCCTAAGCTACCGCCTCACCCTCAATCAACAGGCCAGCAACGGATGGGTGGATCGCGGCAGTTCAAACAGCCTGGCGATGAGCGCCGCCCTGCGCTTCGACGCCAGCGACACCCTGAGCTTTACCCTCGCCCACGAGCGCGGCGACGCCGAGCCGATGAACTACTTCGGCACACCGCTGATTGACGGCCACTACCGCGACAGCCTGCGCAAGAAGAACTACAACGTGCGCGATGACGTGCAGCGCTACCACGACGAGTGGACCCGCTTGAACACCGACTGGACCCTGAGCGATTCGGTCAGTGCCAGCAACCAGCTGTACTACATCAAGAGCCGTCGGCACTGGCGCAACGCCGAGGACTACACCTGGGACAGCAGCCTGGGTCAACTGCAACGTGGCAGCTACCTTGAGATCAAACACGATCAAGAACAAATCGGTGATCGCCAGAGCTTTACCTTCGATCACAGCCTGTTCGGCCTGAGCAGCAAAACCGTGGTCGGTGCCGAATACAACCGCATTCGCTTCGGCATCAACAGCAACTCGCCCTACGACGATGTCGGTGGCGACTTTGTCGACCCCTGGAACCCGGCACCGGGGTATTTTCACAGCAATAGTCCGACGCGCCCGCAAACCCAAAGCACCACCCGCACCTTTGCCCTGTTCGCTGAAAACCGCACACAGCTGTCTGATCGCTGGTCGCTGGTGACCGGAATTCGCCGTGATCAGAACCATATCGACCGTGACAACCTGGTCAACGGCAGCCGCACTGACCGCAGCCTCAGCGGCGGCAACTGGCGTGCCGGGTTGGTGTTTGCCGTGACCGATGAACTGTCGCTGTACGGGCAGTATTCCACCAGTGAAGATGGTGTCAGCGACCTGGTGACCCTCAGCCCCAGCCAGCAGAACTTCGACCTGACCGAAGCCAAGCAAACCGAGTTTGGCCTCAAGCAGTTGTTCTGGGACGGGCGCGGTGAGTGGACGTTGGCGGCCTATCACATCGTCAAGAACAAGCTGTTGGTCGACAACCCGGTGACCCACCAGAAAGAACAAGCCGGGCAACAGACCTCCGACGGCCTGGAAGCGACTTTGGAACTGGCCCTTGCCAACCAATGGCATGTCTCGGCCAACGCCTCGGTGGTGCGTGCCAAATACGACGACTTCGAGCAAACCGTTAATGGCCAGTCCGTCTCCCGTGCTGGCAACCGCCCCAGCAACGTACCGCGACGTACCGCCAACCTGTGGCTGAGCAAAGGCCTGGGCTACGGTGTGGATGCGGGCATGGGCCTGCGTTATGTCGATGCGCGCTACGCCGATACCGCCAACACCCAGACGGTGCCGGGTTTTACCGTGGTCGATGCCAACCTCGGCTGGCAGATGCTGCCTGAAGTGCGCCTGGGCCTGCAGGTGAACAACCTGCTGGATCGCCGCTATGCCGCGACCGCCCACAGTGGCGAGCAGTGGTTGATGGGTGAGCCGCGCTCGTACTTCGCGACCGTGGATTACAGCTTCTGAAATTACTTTCGGTGGGAGCGGGCTTGCCCCGCGATAGCGCGCTGCCTGACACACCGCTAGCGCGGGGCAAGCCCGCTCCTACCAAGTGGATATCTGCAAAAAGGTGATTATGCTTCTAACAACCTTGCAGCAATGCAAGACCGCGAACCCCAGGGCCAGGGTGCGGTAATTCTTGTAGGTGCTCCGGCCTGTTAAAACAAGTCGGAGAATACTCATGGCGGCAATCGATAGCACGTCCAGTGGCAGCACGCCCAACCGCGGCATCACCAAGGAAGAGCGCAAAGTCATTTTTGCCTCGTCCTTGGGCACCGTGTTCGAATGGTACGACTTTTACCTGTACGGTTCCCTCGCCGCGATCATCGCCAAGCACTTCTTCGCTGGCGTCAACGAAACCACCGCCTTCATCTTCGCCCTCCTCGCGTTTGCCGCAGGCTTTGCCGTACGCCCCTTCGGTGCCATCGTGTTTGGGCGGCTGGGTGACATGATCGGGCGCAAATACACCTTCCTGATCACGATCGTCATCATGGGTGTGTCTACCGCCATCGTCGGTTTGCTACCCAGCTACGCAAGCATCGGCGTTGCAGCGCCGATCATCCTCATTACCCTGCGCCTGCTGCAAGGCCTGGCGTTGGGAGGGGAATACGGTGGTGCGGCGACCTATGTGGCCGAGCATGCTCCACAAGGTAAACGAGGCTACTTCACCTCATGGATTCAAACCACCGCGACCCTGGGGCTGTTTCTCTCGCTGCTGGTGATTCTGGCCTGTCGCACGGTGCTGGGCACTGAAGCCTTCGAAGCCTGGGGCTGGCGCATTCCCTTCCTGCTGTCGATCCTGCTGTTGATCGTGTCGGTGTACATTCGCCTGCAGTTGAGCGAGTCGCCAGTGTTCATGAAAATGAAGGCCGAAGGTAAAGCCTCCAAGGCACCGTTGACTGAGTCCTTCGCTCGCTGGGACAACCTCAAGGTGGTGATCATGGCCTTGCTGGGCGGCACTGCCGGTCAGGCTGTGGTGTGGTATACCGGGCAGTTCTACGCGCTGTTTTTCCTTCTGCAGATGCTCAAGATCGACCCGCAAACCGCCAACCTGCTGATTGCCGGATCGCTATTGATCGGCACACCGTTCTTCATTTTTTTCGGCAGCCTGTCTGATCGCATTGGCCGCAAAGGCATCATCATGGCCGGCTGCATCATCGCGGCGCTGACCTACTTTCCGATCTTCAAGGCATTGACTGAATACGGGAACCCGGATGTGTTCATCGCCCAGGAGAAAAACCCGGTCACGGTGATTGCCGACCCCAACCAGTGCTCGTTCCAGTTCGACCCAGTGGGCAAAGCCAAATTCACCAGCTCTTGTGACCTGGCCAAGAGCATCCTGGCCAAACGTGCGATTCCATACGAGAACATGAAGGCTGAGCCGGGCACAGTCGCGCAAATACGCATTGGCGACAAAGTGCTGCAGAGTTTCGAGGGCACCGGCATGCCGGCCGCCGACTTCAAAGCCCAGAACGATGCCTTCACCGCCACCCTGACCACAGCCCTCAAAGACGCCGGTTACCCGGAAAAAGCCGACCCGAGTAAAACCAATTACCCCATGGTCTTGCTGCTCCTGACGATCCTGGTGATCTACGTGACCATGGTCTACGGCCCGATTGCCGCCTGGCTGGTGGAATTGTTCCCCACCCGCATCCGCTACACCTCGATGTCGCTGCCCTACCACATCGGTAACGGCTGGTTCGGCGGCTTCCTGCCGACAGTGGCGTTTGCCATGGTCGCAGCCACCGGGGATATCTACTACGGGCTGTGGTACCCGATCGTGATTGCGGTGATGACCGCCATCCTCGGGATTCTGTTTTTGCCGGAAACCAAGGACCGGGATATCCATCACGGCTGAAACAGAGGCTGTACGCGACATGGCGGGTTGGGCGATGATCACGCCCCCCCGCTTTCAATGGAATGAATATGCACGATCTAATGAGCGTCTTTGCCCTGTGTGTCGTCGTCCTTTTTTTAAAGATGCTGGCGATTTCCTGTTATCAGGGTTTTTATCGCATCAGCCGCCTGACCTTCAAAAACGCCGAAGACGCAGGCTTTGTCGGGCGCCAGCCCAGCCCGCAAGAGTTGCCACAGGTCAGCCGCGCCGCGCAGGCCTGGGCCAATGACCTTGAGAACATTCCGGTGTTTTTTGTGTTGGGCGCATTGTGTCTGCCGTTCAACCCGCCATTCGTGCTTACCGCCGGGTTGATGGTGCTGTTCACAGCAGCGCGCGTGGCACACACCGTGAGCTACCTGGCACGCTGGCAGCCTTGGCGCACGATTGCTTATGCAGTGGGGGTCATCTGCCTGTTAGGCCTGGC
Organism: Pseudomonas sp. H9; assembly: GCF_004353925.1. Classification (GTDB taxonomy): domain Bacteria; phylum Pseudomonadota; class Gammaproteobacteria; order Pseudomonadales; family Pseudomonadaceae; genus Aquipseudomonas. The sequence continues at coordinate 218,318 of NZ_SMOK01000010.1, forward strand.
GGGAATGGTAGCAATGGGCGCGATACGTTGGAGCTGACACACCGCTATCGCGGGGCAAGCCCGCTCCCACTGGCGAGCGCAAAAAAACGGGATTGACGCAGTCACTGCGTCAATCCCGCCCGGTTACCACCTGTGAACTAACGGTCTATCAGTTCCAGGGACGGTCGCCATTCTCATCTTTGATGCGAGTCGGCAAGCCCATCACGTCCAGCGCCTTGAGGAACGGCTCAGCCGGCAGCTCCTCGACGTTGGCCATGCGCTGTACATCCCACTCACCACGTGCGACCAGCAAGGCCGCAGCCACCGGTGGTACACCGGCGGTGTAGGAGATGCCCTGGCTGTCGGTCTCGACGTAGGCCTCTTCATGGTCGGCCACGTTGTAGATGAAGATCTCACGTGGCTGGCCATCCTTGGTGCCTTTGACCAGGTCACCGATGCAGGTCTTGCCGGTGTAGCCCGGTGCCAGCGAGGAAGGATCGGGCAGTACTGCCTTGACCACTTTGAGCGGCACGACTTCCAGGCCCTCAGCGGTTTTGACCGGTTGCTCGCTGAGCAAGCCAAGGTTTTTCAGCACGGTAAACACGTTGATGTAGTGTTCACCGAAGCTCATCCAGAAACGTACGTTCGGTACGTCGAGGTTCTTCGACAGCGAATGCACTTCGTCGTGGCCGGTCAGGTACAGGTTCTGCGAGCCTACCACTGGCAGGTCGTCAGTACGCTTGACCTCGAACATGGTGTTGCTGGTCCACTGGCTGTTCTGCCAGCTCCAGACCTGTCCGGTGAACTCACGGAAGTTGATTTCCGGATCGAAGTTGGTGGCAAAGTATTTGCCATGTGAGCCGGCATTGACGTCGAGAATGTCGATCGAATCAATGCGGTCGAAATACTGTTGTTGCGCCAACGCCGCATAAGCGTTGACCACACCCGGGTCAAAGCCTACGCCGAGAATGGCGGTAATGTTCTTCTGCTGGCATTCTTCGAGGTGTTTCCACTCGTAGTTGCCGTACCAAGGCGGCGTTTCGCAGATTTTGCCCGGTTCTTCGTGGATGGCGGTGTCCAGGTAGGCCACGCCGGTATCGATGCAAGCACGCAGCACCGACATGTTGAGGAAGGCGGAGCCGACGTTGATGACGATCTGCGATTCGGTTTCGCGGATCAGCGCCTTGGTCGCTTCGACATCCAGCGCATTGAGCGCGAACGCTTTGATTTCAGCCGGCTGCTTGAGGCTGCCTTTGGCCTTGACGCTGTCGATGATGGCCTGGCATTTGGAGATGTTGCGCGACGCGATGGCAATACGACCGAGTTCGTCGTTGTGCTGCGCGCACTTGTGGGCCACCACCTTGGCGACACCTCCTGCACCAATGATAAGAACGTTCTTCTTCAATTTCTCTATCTCTCCTTATCTGCCAGCTCAGGAAAGGCTGGACAGGTAGTCTTCAAAACCGAACTCACGAACCACCTCGACACTACCGTCGAGTTGTTTCACTACGATGGACGGCATTTTCAGGCCGTTGAACCAGTTCTTCTTGACCATGGTGTAACCCGCTGCGTCAACAAACGACAGCCGATCGCCGATGGCCAGCGGACGATCAAATTGGTATTCGCCGAAGATGTCTCCGGCCAGGCACGACTTGCCGCACACCATGTAGGTGTGTTCGCCGGTGCTTGGCGCCAGCTTGGCGTTAAGGCGGTAGATCAGCAGGTCGAGCATGTGGGCTTCGATGGAGCTGTCGACCACGGCCAGGTGCTTGCCGTTGTACAGGGTGTCGAGCACGGTGACTTCCAGCGAGGCGCTCTGGGTGATGGCCGCTTCGCCCGGTTCCAGATAGACCTGCACACCGTATTTCTCGGAGAACGCCTTCAGGCGCGCGCAGAAGGCGTCAACTGGATAGTCGTCACCGGTGAAGTGGATACCGCCGCCCAGGCTCACCCACTCGACCTTGTGCAGCAGGTGACCGAAGCGCTCTTCGATGGTGCCCAGCATCTGGTCGAACAAGCCGAAGTCATTGTTCTCGCAGTTGTTGTGGAACATGAAGCCGGAGATCTGCTCGATGACTTCCTCGACCTTCACCGGGTCCCATTCGCCCAGACGGCTGAACGGACGCGCCGGGTCGGCCAGCAGGTAGTCGGAGCTGCTCACTTGCGGGTTGACACGCAGGCCGCGCACGGTGCCTTCGGTCTGCTCGGCAAAACGCTGCAACTGGCCGATGGTGTTGAAGATGATCTTGTCGCAGTTTTCGACCATCTCGCCGATTTCGTCGTCGGCCCAGGCCACGCTGTAGGCGTGCGCTTCGCCGGCGAACTTCTGACGGCCCAGCTTGAGCTCGTAGAGCGAAGACGACGTGGTGCCGTCCATGTACTGCTGCATCAGGTCGAACACCGACCAGGTAGCAAAGCACTTGAGTGCCAGCAGCGCCTTGGCGCCGGAGTTTTCACGCACGTAGGCGATCTTCTCCATGTTGCGCAGCAGCTTGGTTTTATCGATGAGGTAGTACGGCGTTTTGATCATTTCGAGGCCCCCGGCCAGGCCGGCCAAAAAAAGGACACGCATTGTGCCCTTCCTCGATGGTTATCGAAAGGGAGAAAAACGCTTTTCGCCACGTCAATGGTCGTCAGGGCCCTGTTTTGGCCGTTTGTGAGGGCTTTGCCCGAAGTGACCATTGACCATGAAGCCTGCTCCCGGTGGGAGCTGGCTTGCCCTGCGATCTGGCGCGAAGCGGCAGCAATTCGGTCGCCTCGGTATGTCAGTTGCCTTGCAAACAGCTGTTTTTACGGCCGCTACGCAGCCGATCGCGGGGCAAGGCCCGCTCCCACCGGGCCTAGAAGACATGGCCAAACCCTCTTAAACTCAACGAGTGAGAGTGCTTTGGATTCTATTCCGTCCTCAAGACACAAGCGGGCTTGCTGTAGGAGCGGGCTTGCCCCGCGATTGCGGTATATCAGATACATTGCATCGCGGGGCAAGCCCGCTCCCACCGGCTCAGCGCTTACAATTTGAGCAAGCCAGTTCCCACCGATTCAATCAGGCGAAGGCGTTGATGAACCAGGTAATCAACGGCAAGGCAACGATGTCGATCAACACCGCGCCACACAGCGGCACGATGATGAAGGCCTTGTGGGAGAACACTTTGTAGTGGTCACAGATGGCGCCCATGTTCGCCACCGCGTTGGGCGTGGCGCCCAGGCCATGGCCCATGTAGCCAGCACACAGTACCGCCGCATCGTAGTTGCCACCGAACATGCGGAACAATACAAAAATGCACAGCAACACCATGATCAGTACCTGCACCACCAGAATCACCAGCAACGGCAGGCCCAGTTGCTCCAGCTCCCAGAACTTCAGGCTCATCATGGCCATGGTCAAGAACATGCCCAGGCTGATATCGCCCACCGTGCTGACGGCATTGTCGGGGATGTCGATGACCCGTGCGCGATCGTTGAAGTTACGCAGGATGATGGCGACGAACATCGCGCCGACGTACACCGGCAACACGATGCCCAGGTGTTCGTTCAGGGCATTGCCGATCCAGAAGCCCAGCACCATGATCACCAGCATGCAGGTCAGCAGGCGCAGCAGAACAGTTGCATCCAGCGGCACGCTCAGGGTTTCGCTGGCCTTACCCAGCGCTTGCAGGGTCTGGTCCTGGTCAGACTTGACCGCCAGTTTCTTGCGGTCGATCAGGTAGCGTGCCAGCGGGCTGCCGAGCAGGCCACCGGCGATCATGCCGAAGGTCGCCGAGGCCAGTGCTGCGGTGGTCGCGCCGCTGGTGCCCAGGCTCTCGGCAATCGGCCCGAAGGCTGCTGCCGCACCGAAGCCGCCTTCAAGCGACACCGCTCCAGCCATGATCCCCAACAACGGGTCGATACCCAGCACCTTGGCCATGCCGACACCGACGACGTTTTGCAGCAAGGCCAGGCCCCAGCAGGCGCCAAGGTAAACGAAGAGGATCTTGCCGCCCTGGCGCAGCAGGCCGAGGCTGCCGCCAAGGCCCACAGTGGTAAAGAACGCTACCATCAGCGGGGTTTGCATGGCGGTGTCGAGTTTGATATCCAGCCATTGCTGGTTACGCAGGAACCACACCACCAGGGCGAAGCCAAAGCCACCGATGACCGGGGCTGGTACACAGAGTTGACGCAGCCAGTAGCTGTGTTTTTTCAGTTGCGCGCCCATCGCCAGCAGCACAAGCGCCAGCGCGACGGTGGTCAATGCATCGAGTTGCAGGGTCAGCATGGGAAAGCACTCTTGTTTTTATACTTGGGTTAATGGGAAAGACTCAATCGATCAGGCTGGCCAATAGCCGTGCACCGATACGGGCGGTGCGCTGGTCCTGATCGAGGCTCGGATTCAGTTCGGCGACATCGGCCATGCGCAACTTGCCGCTGGCCTTGGCCTGACGGACCAGGTGCTCGACCACCATCAGGTCAACGCCGTGGGCCGACGGCGCACTCACGCCAGGGGCCTGGCTGGCGGGCAGCACATCCAGGCAGATCGTCATGTACAGGTGGTCGATACCGCTCAGGAACGCCTCGACAAACGCTTCCAGCGCCGGGACATTCCACGGCTGCATCTGCCGGTCGAGGCGATAGCGCACGTTCAGGCGTTCGGCCTGGTCAAACAGCGCTTGCGTGTTGTTCAGTTCACTGACACCCAGGCAGCAGTAATCGAAGGCCAGCCCGGCCTGTTCGCAGTACTCGGCGATTTGCCGAAATGGTGTGCCAGAGCTGCTTTGCGCGGCATGGCGCAAGTCGAAATGGGCATCGAAGTTGAGAATGCCAATACGCGGCTGATTTTCATGCTGGCGCAGGTGTTCGGCCAGGCCGAGGAAGCTGGCGTAGGCAATTTCATGGCCGCCCCCCAGACCGAGGGGCAAATGGCCCTGATCCAGCAGGTGATGTACGCGCTCGGCGTAAGCCTGCTGCGCACCTTCCAGGTCGGTGTCGAGGCAGGCGATATCGCCGCTGTCGTACACCGGCAACTGGCCGCGCCAGGCCAGGTTGGCCAGTGCCTTGCGCAAGGCCGTTGGCCCCTGGCGGGCGCCGCTGCGGCCTTGATTGCGGCTGACGCCTTCATCACAGGCCAGGCCCACCAGTGCGGTGCCTGACGCTTGCGCAGTACGGTACGGCTGCACCCATTGGTGCCAGCGCAGTGCCGATGATCCTTCGCCGGCGTCGATACGGCCTTGCCATTCGGGCAAGGCAAGTTGTGTGGTCATGCGGGGTACTCCTGGTGAATTCAGTCCAGCCGTGCACCTACACGCAGGGCGACTTCTCGGGTCCAGCGGGTCAGGCGCTCGCTGTTTTGCTGAGCACGAAAGGCCGGCGCCATCAGGCTGATTGCGCCATGCAGGCGGTTGCGGCTGTCGAGCACTGGGGCGCTGACACCCCAGATGCCGTCATCGATTTCGCCGAGGCTCACGGCGTAGCCCTGAGCGCGAATGGGCAGAAAGCTCTGCCGATAGACTTCGATGCCTTCAGCGTCTACGCCCTGCTCGTGCAAGATCGCTTCGCTGCGCTCCGGCGCCATATGGGCGAGCAGTACCCGCGCCGAGGCGCCCACCAGCAACGGTTGGGCCAGGCCTTTCTGGTAGCAGCAACGCAGCGGTTGCGGGCTGTCGATCAGCTCGATGCAAATCGCTTGGCCATTGCTCGGCACCATCAAGGCAACGCTTTCCCGGCTCAATTCAGCCAGGCGCTTGAGTTCCGGCATCGCCTGCGACACCAGCAGTGCCTCGCGGTCAAAGCGGTTGGCCAACTGCAGGCAGGCCGGCCCTGGCAGGTAGCGGCCGTGGCCGTTATCTTCGGCCAGGCCCCAGCGCAGCAGGGTTTTCAAATGCCGGTAGGTGCTGCTCAACGGTTGTTCCAGTTGCAGGCTCAGTTCCTTGGCCGACACGGCTTCATTGGCCTGGCCAAGGGCAACGAGAATCTGCAACAGGCGATCTGTGGGCGTGTTGTAGTTCATATGTGCTCCTTGCGAACATGGTGCACAGGGTTTTCCCAAAGGGTGAAACACGATTCCCACTAAGTGGGAAATATTGCAGCGAAAAGCGACGAGGGGCTGTCGAAACAGGTTTAGGCGGGGGTGAACGATCAGATCTCCAGGGTTTTCGCGCAGCGCCCGTACACCAGCAGCTCTCCGGCGGTGGCAATTACCAGGCTCAGGCCGGTATAGGAAAAACCGAACGCCCTCACCTCCAGCTCCACCGCAAGCTTGTGAAACAGCGCCGGCCGGTTGTAGCGCGCGCCGTGCAGCCACGAACCGGGCTCAATCAGCAGCAAGTGCTGCTCAGGCCAAGCCAAGGTGATGTCCTCGACCATCCAGCCATCGGCGGTCGCCAGCGGCAGGCCACCGCCGTTGATCCCACTCATGCGGATGACCCGCTCCTGCAACGGGCCGATGCCACGGGTTTGCAGGTGACGATCACTGCCCAGGTTATCCGTGCGGTCACGGGCCACCTTTGCCCCGCTCTGACAGTCGATCACACTGCGCCCAGAGCTGGAGGCAACCAGCAGCAGCTCGTTGTCATCGTCAAAACCAACCTCAAGCAGGCCGGCAATGGTCAACTGCGCCTTGAGTTGCCACGGTGCCGGGGCGGGCGCAACCTTGCGTTGTTCTATTTCTCGGCGTAGCGGGTCAAGATGAGCTGAGGGCATGGCACGACGCTTCGACAAGGGCCAGGCCCTGAAGATGCCACGTCGATCTATTCGCATCCAGCAGGATGTCAGGCATGATCGACAGCGCACGCGTTGCCCCCATTGCCCAGCGGAGCCCAAATTGCCCACCCCCCGCCACTTCAGCCAGAAAACCAGCACCAGCAACATGCTGAATCTCAAGCACCCGCAGGCCTGCGCGTCACCCGCTTACCGCGTTGGTTTTCTGCTGCTGGAGAACTTTTCCATGGCCAGTTTTACCGTGGCCATGGATGTACTGGTAACGGCCAACCTGCTGCAGAACAACCTGTTTGCCATAACACCGCTGTCGCTGGGCAGCGAGCGGGTTATCAGCGACCTGGGGTTGGAGGTCTATGCGGCAGAGTTGGCGCGCAGTGCTCTGGCGGACCTGGACATGCTGGTGGTGTGTGGCGGCTTGCGTACGCCGCTCAAGTACCCGCAGCTGGACCGATTGCTCAGCGATGCGGCCAGCCAGGGCATGGCCCTGGGCGGGCTGTGGAACGGTGCTTACTTTCTGGGCCGCGCCGGGGTGCTGACGGACTACAGCTGCACCATTCATCCCGAGCAGCGCGCGAGCCTGGCCGAACGCAGTGCGCAAAGCACGATCACCCCGGCAAGCTTTGTACTGGACCGCGACCGTTTGACCGCCGCCAGCCCCAACGGCGCGCTGGAAATGATGCTGGCGCTGCTCAAGCTGCAACAAGGCGAGGCGCTGGCTGCCGGTGTCGAGGAGATTCTGGCGTTTTCCGGGGCGCGCTTCCGGCGGGTCGACAGCAGCGCAAAGAAATCCATGAGCGCGCCGCTGCGCACCCTTGTCGAGCTGATGGAAAACAACCTGGAAGAAACCCTGAGCCTCGATCAACTGGCGACCTACTGCGGTCGTTCGCGACGCCAGATCGACCGCCTGTTCCAGGCGCAACTGGGCACTTCGCCCAGTCGCTATTACATGGAGCTGCGCATCACCAAGAGCCGCCGCCTGCTGCAATACTCCGACCTGCCGCTGATGGACGTGGCGATTGCTTGCGGCTTTGTTTCGGTGTCGCACTTCAGCAAGTGCTACAGCGCTTACTTCGGCTATCCGCCTTCACGTGAGCAGCGGCTGGGCGAATAACCACGGCGACTGCTGTTGAGGCTCAGGCCGCCCTCCACCACCAACACCAGCACCGCCAACCAGATGGCAATGTACGTCGGCCATTGGGCCGGGGCGATACTTTCACCCAGCAGGATCGAGGCCAGTACCAACAGCACCGGTTCGACGTAAATCAGCAAGCCGAACAGGGTCAGGTTCAGCCGCGGCCCAGACAGCGCTTGCAGGGCCAGTGCCGAGGCACTGATCGCCCCCAGGCCCAACACCAGCCATGGCAAACCCGAACCACTGCCCGCCACACTGATGACCACACCACCTTTGATCACCAGCCACAGACTGACCGGCAGGCTCAGGCTCATGTCGAACCACAGACCGCCCATGTTGTTACTGTCACTGACCCGACGCAGCCAGAAATACAGCGGATAGCCCAAGCCTACGGCCAGCACCGGCCAGGTAATGGCTTTGGCAATGGCGATCTGGTTGATGATGCCCAGCGCCGCCAACGCACACGCCAGCAGTTGCAGACGGCTGATACTGTCTTTGAAGGCCAGACGGCCGACCACCACCATGGTCAGCGGCATGAGGAAATAACCCAGCGATACGTCAAGGCCATAGCCATTGATCGGCGCCCACATGAACAGCCACAACTGCACACCCAGCAGCGCTGCCGACACCAGGCGCACAGCCCAGAACAGGCGCTCTTCAAACAGCCGCTGGAACAGTCGGCGCACTTCATGCCAGTGCCCGGTGAGCAGCACCATCAGCGTCAGGCAAGGCACCGTCAGCAGAATCCGCCAACCGTAGATTTCCACACCGCCCAACGGTTCGAGCAAGTGGGTATAGGCGTACATAACGGCAAACAGAACCGACGCCAGTACGTTGAGCAATACGCCCAAAGAGGCATTGGGAATGGCGGGGCGGTGCATGGTGGTGTCCTTCACTGGAGGCGTCGAGAGGTGATAATTTATTGCGCTACGCCTGATAAGTGCCCTCGATTTTCACTACAAAAATGAGAAATTTTTGCACATGAAACCTGCTCTGGATGACTTCGATCTCGCGCTGCTCAACCTCCTGCAACAAGACAACAGCGTGCCCTTGCGGGAACTGGCCGAGCAGGTGCATCTGTCCAGTGCCTCGGTGCAGCGTCGCATCCAACGGCTCAAGACGGCCGGTTTCATTCAGGCCAACGCGGCGGTGGTCAACCCGGAAAAGGTTGGTCAGGTGATCACCTTGATGGTCGAGGTACATGCCGATCGCACCCAATCGGCAGACCTGGAAGTCATGAAGCAGGCCTTCTCCGGGCCGGAAATCCAGCAGTGCTATTACGTCACTGGTGACGCCGACTTCATGCTGGTGCTAACGGTGGCGAGCATGAGTGAATTTCAGGCCTTGGCCCAACGCCTGTTCCACGACAACCCGAACGTGAAGTGGTTTCGTACCATCGTGGTGCTTGAGCGGGTGAAATCGACCTTGCAGGTGCCCATTTTGACGCGCTGAATGGGTTTACTGTGGGAGCGGGCTTGCCCCGCGATTGCGGTGTGTCAGCACAGCCGATCCGCGGGGCAAGCCCGCTCCCACCGGTAGCTCATTCAATCTTGTTCGAGCGCCTTACGCAGTTCTTCGGCGGTGGCGAACTCACGCTGGCTGACCACCTGGCCCTTGTCCAGTTGCAGCCACAACACTTTCTCTTCGGCGCCTGCATAGCGCGTGGCCACAGCACCGTCACGGTCAAGCAACACACGGTAGTTGTAGTCACGCATGGCCGGGATAGCGAACAGTTTGGAGATCAACGCCGGCATACGCTGGATATCTGCAACAAACACCGTCTGCCGCGCTTCCAGATAGCCCTTGGGGCGGTCGGCCAAGGCCGCCTTGACCAGCTTGGCGCCATCCATGTTGCGTGCCACCAGCAGCGTGCGGGTCTGGTCGTTAAGGCTGTAGGCCTGGTCGTACTGATCAAGCAGCGTCCAGGGTGCCAGGCGTTCGCCAACTTCGACGGCTTGAGCCAGCAGCGGCGACAGGCTCAAAAACAGGGCTATCAGGTATTTCACAGGAGACCTCGGTGTGGAGTGAAGGGTAATGCCGCGTGAATGGTAGGCCGTTACAGCATGCCGGTCCGGTAAAAAGTATTACAAATTAAAAGATATAAAAATAACTAAACAATCTAACAAAAAGGAATAAAAAAATTGAAGCGCAAGCACGGGCTCCTTATATTTTCCGACACCACTTGCCCTCAAGCCTCTGGAGTCAGCCCATGCCGCAACAGCCTCACTCTCCCCTGCGCCGCCTGCTCACCGGCGGCCTGTTTGCCGCCTTCGCCGCCCTGCTACTGCCTGGTCAAAGCGCACTGGCCGAACCGAGCAAAACGCTGCGTATCGGTTACCAGAAATTCAACAGCATCAATATCCTCAAAGGCAGCGGCGCCCTGGAAAAAGCTCTGGCGCCCCAAGGGGTCAGCGTCAGTTGGTATGAGTTCGCCGCCGGCCCGCAACTGCTCGAAGCCTTGAGCACTGGCGCCATTGACCTGGGCCACGCCGCCGATGCGCCGTCGGTGTTTGCTCAGGCTGCTGGCAAGCCAGTGGTTTACCTCGCTGCCGAGCAACCCTACCCACGCGGCATCGGCCTGGTGGTGCGCGAGCAAGACCACATCACCGACATTCAGGCGCTCAAGGGCCAGCGCGTCGCCACCGGCCGTGGCTGGAACGCCCAGTACCTGCTGGCTGTGGCCCTGCAGGATGCCGGCCTGAGCTACAAAGACATCACCCCGGCCTACGTCAACAACGCCGCCGACGCCGTAGCGGCACTGCAATCGGGCAGTGTGCAGGCTGTCACCCTGTGGGACCCGTTCCTGGCTGCCGCAGAAAAACAGCCCGGCCTTAAAAACCTGCGCGATGGCAGTGGCCTGTCCAACAACCGCACCTTCTACCTGTCGTCTGCCACGTTTGCCGACAACAACCGCGCCCTGTTGAAAACCTTCTTCAGTGAACTGGCCAAGGTCAGCGACTGGGCCAACCACAAACCCGATGAAGTGGCCGCTCTGCTCGCCCCGCAACTGGGGATCAGCGCCGACGTGCTGCAAGTAGCCAGTGAACGGCGCAATTACAATGCGGTGCCCATCGACAGCAAAATCACTGCCGAACAACAGAAACTGGCCGACACCTTCCAGGGTCTGGGCTTGATTCCCAAGCCGTTGCGCGTCGCCGAAGCGGTCTACCCGACCTCGGTCTTGCCGTGAGCCGATAGTGGTGCGATGCCGACGCGTGAATCAGCGCTGTCGGCATTCACGAATCAAATACCGGGTATTTCAACATTTAATTTGTGGATAGCACGAGCTTGTCTATATCGTGTCCATGCCTCCCCCCGCAGTGCCAGCCGGCGCTGCCAGGCACGGGGACACAACAACAAGTCGAGACTGTCCATGTCTAAATCTTCTTACTACGCCCCTCACGGTGGGCACCCAGCTCAAACCGAGCTGCTGACAGACCGTGCCATGTTCACCGAAGCCTATGCCGTGATCCCGAAAGGCGTGATGCGTGACATCGTCACCAGCCACCTGCCGTTCTGGGACAAAATGCGTATGTGGGTCATCGCCCGCCCGCTGACTGGCTTCTCGGAAACCTTTTCGCAGTACATCGTTGAACTGGCGCCAGAAGGCGGTAGCGAACGCCCTGAGCTGGACAAGAACGCTGAAGCGGTGCTGTTCGTGGTTGAGGGTGAAGTCGATATCACCCTGCAAGGCAAGCCCTACACCCTGAAAGAAGGCGGCTATGCCTTCATTCCGCCGGCAGCCGAGTGGAGCCTGCGTAACAACAGCGGCAAAAACGTCACCTTCCACTGGATCCGCAAGCACTACCAAGTGGTTGAAGGTCTGGCACTGCCGGAAGCCTTCGTTACCAACGAAAAGGACATCGAGCCGATCCCGATGCCAGGCACCGACGGCGCCTGGGTCACCACGCGCTTCGTCGACATGGCCGACATGCGCCACGACATGCACGTCAACATCGTGACCTTCCAGCCAGGCGGCGTGATTCCGTTTGCTGAAACCCACGTGATGGAACATGGCCTGTACGTGCTGGAAGGTAAAGCGGTGTACCGCCTGAACCAGGACTGGGTCGAGGTCGAAGCCGGTGACTTCATGTGGCTGCGCGCCTTCTGCCCGCAAGCCTGCTACTCCGGCGGCCCAGGCCCGTTCCGCTACCTGCTGTACAAAGATGTAAACCGTCACATGAACCTGGTGCTGAACCCTCAGCGCTAAGCTTCACGAAAAGCCCGCCGTCACTGGCGGGCTTTTTTTTTGCCTGGATGTAGGAGCGGGCTTGCTGTGGGAGCGGGCTTGCCCCGCGATTGCGGTGTGTCAGCCAGATAGCATCGCGGGGCAAGCCCGCTCCCACAGCAAGCCTGCTCCCACCGGCCTATGCTTTTTTGACCTGACGCCGGCCATGGAGCCCGTGCTATGAAGCCTCGCTACCTGTGCAGT
>NZ_SMOK01000011.1 GCF_004353925.1 Pseudomonas sp. H9
CGCCGCTGCACGCAAGGGCGACAAGCTGACCTGCGGCGCGACCATTTCCAGTGGCTCGGGCAACGTCATCATCGGCGGCGGCACCTACCGCTACCTGCCGGTGGACGACGAGATCCCGCAATGGCTGCGCACCACCGTGGATGTGCTGATGGCCATCGCCGGTGCTGCGGGCGGTATCGCCCAGTTGATCAAGGCCGGTACCCAGGCCGGCATGAAAGCTGTTATGCCCTGCGCCTTGAAGTTCACCGCAGGCTTCGTTGCCGGTGAAGTGGCCAGCCGCTACGTGGTTGAGCCGGTGGCGCGCAAGGCGATTGGCGGGCTGGTCGGCAACCCGGTCGACCTCACCACCGGGCGCAAATTGATTCCCGATGAAATCGACTTCAGCCTGCCGGGCCTGATGCCGATTGAGTGGTCGCGCTTCTATGCCAGCGACCTCACCGTCGACAGCGTGCTCGGCCGCGGTTGGGTGCTGCCCTGGGAACAGAGCCTGCGCCGCAGTGGCAGCTTCATCTACCTCACCGACAACCAGGGCCGCGAAGTCCCCTTCGTGACCCTGCAAGCGGGCGAGCGCATCTACAACCCGCACGAGCAGGTGTACCTGGTGTGCACCGAGGGTGGCCACTACCTGCTGCAAACCCTCGACAACCTGTTCTTCTACTTTGGCGAAGTACCGGACGACGACCGCAACGTCCCGTTGCAGCGCATCGAAAACGCCCTTGGCCATTTCCTGCACTTCACCCGCACGCCCGCCGGCACCTTGACCGACATCAGCGCCACTGGCGGCACCCGCGTGCACCTGCACTACGACCACCCGCTGGGGCGCCTGACCGACATCAAGCGCGTGGTGAACAACCAGGCGGTCGAAACCCTGACCCAATACCGCTACGACGAACACGGCCAACTCAGCGAAGTGATCAACCGCAACGGCGATTCGGTGCGGCGCTTCAGCTACGCCGACGGCCTGATGGTGACCCACAGCAACGCCCTGGGCCTGGGCTGCCACTACCGCTGGGAAACTCACGGCGGCACGCCACGCGTAGTGGAACACTGGACCAGCGATGGCGAACACTTTCACTTCCGTTACGACCTCGACGCCCGCAGCAGCTGGGCCACCGACGTGCTCGGCCGCGAGCTGCAGGTGCAGTACAACGCCGACCACCGCGTAGTCGCCAGCCGTGACTATGGAGGCGAGCGCTACGCCATCGACCTCGATGACCACGGCAACATGGTCGGCCTGGGCTTGCCGGACGGCAACCAGCTCAGCTTCACGTACGACGAATTTTCCCGTCTGCTTGAAGAGTGCGACCCGCTTGGGCGCAAGACCACCTACGAATACCACCACCTGACCCGACTGGTGACCCACGTCACCTACCCGGACGGCAGCACCTGGCGGGCGCGCTACGACGACAAGGGCAACCTGCTGGCTGAAACCGATGCGCTGGGGAACTTCACCGAATACCTCAACGGCGACGACGGCCTGCCGCACACCATCATCGACGCGACCTACAAGTCCAAATACCTGTGGTGGAACACCCTGGCGCAAGTCGAGCGCTATCAGGACTGCTCAGGCAAGAGCACCTACTACCGCTACGACGAACGCCAGCACCTCGTTGCCGTCACCGATGCGCTGAAGCAGACCACCACACTGGAACGCAAACCCGACGGCGAAGTGCTGCGTATCGACTACCCAGACGGCACGGCCGAACACTTCACCTACAACGTCTACGGCCAGGTGCTCAGCCACACCGACGGCAAGGGCCAGAGAACGCGGCTGCTGCGCACTGCACGTGGTTTGCCGAGCAGCCGTCAGGATGCCAAAGGCCAGCGGGTGCGCTACGAGTACGACAAAGCCCAGCGCCTGACCGCACTGGTCAACGAGAACAACGCCACCTACCGCTTTGCCTACGACCTGTCGGATCGGCTCAGTGAAGAAGTGCGGGTCGACAACCTGCCCCGGCGTTTCAGCTACAACGACGGCGGCCACCTGACCCGGCTCGACGAAATCGGCTACGGCGAAAACGCCGAACGCCCGCAGCGCCACACCGAGTTCGAGCGCGACGCCATTGGCCGTTTGCTCACCAAGACCAACAGCGATGCGCAGCAAGCCTTCAAATACGATGACGGCGACCGCTTGCTGAGCATCGAGCGGCAGCCGACCACGCTTGGCAAACGGCTGGGCGTTAGCGAAGAAACGCTGGAATATACCTACGACCGGCTGGGCCGCCTGACCAAAGAAATCACCCCCGACGGGACACTGGATTACGAGTACGATCCCCTCAGCAACCTCACCACACTGACCCTGCCGGATGGCCGCAAGGTCAACCACCTGTACTACGGCAGCGGCCACCTGCACCAGTTGAACCTGGACGGCCAGGTGATCAGCGACATGGAGCGCGACGACCTGCACCGCGAGGTGTACCGGACCCAAGGCAAGCTGACCAGCTGCTTTGGTTACGACGCCATGGGGCGCAAGGCGTGGCAGTTCGCCTCGACCTTGCCAGCAGAAAAGCTTTCACAGGTGCAGAACCCTGGCATCCACCCAGAACTGCTGGTGGAGCACGCCTACAACCCGATTCATCGCCGCTATCAATACGATCCTGCGGGCGAACTGGTCCGCACCCTGGACAAACTGCGCGGCGAGATCAAGTACGAATACGAAGCCAACGGCCAGTTACGCAGCCGCGATACCGGCTCATTGATTGGCAGTGAAGAATTCCGCTACGACCCTGCCGCCAACCGCCTGGACTTCAATGCCCGACAGCTCGCCAAGGTCAAGGACAACCGCATCAAACACTGGCGGGATCAGGAGTACCGTTACGATGCGTGGGGCAACCTGATCGAGAAGCGCTCGGGGCACAGCAAGCTGCAGCATTTTGCCTACGACTGTGAGAACCGGTTGCTCCGTGCTGAGACGCTGGTCAACGGCAAGCTGGAGAGCACGGGCGAGTATCGCTACGACAGCCTCGGGCGCCGGGTGGCCAAGCAGGCGGAAATCAACGGCGAGGTCGAACAGAAGCGCTTCCTCTGGCAAGGGCTGCGGATGCTGCGGGAGGAAACGCCTGGGCAGAGCATTTTGTACCTGTATGAGCCGGGTAGCTATGCGCCGTTGGCGCGCGTCGATCAAGCGGAGGGCGAGGAGCAGAAACTCTATTACTTCCATACTGATCAGATTGGTACGCCGCTGGAGCTGACGGACAGCGACGGAGAAATTGTCTGGCAGGCGACGTATCGGTCGTGGGGTGAGATCGAGCAGCTGGCTGTCAATGCGGTTGAGCAGAACCTGCGGTTTCAGGGGCAGTACTTTGACGACGAGACCGGACTGCATTACAACACGTTCAGGTATTACGATCCGGAGGTGGGGCGGTTTGTAATGCAGGATCCAATAGGCTTAGATGGTGGCTTTAATCTGTACCATTATGTGCCAAATCCGTTTGGATGGGTGGATCCATGGGGGTGGATTTGTAATAAGCCGGGTGGTTATAAAGCCGGAGATGTTGATGCTCATGGGAATTTATCTCCTCAAGTAAACCGAGCAGTTGGCAATAAAAATATTGGCGCTGATGATTTTGTGCAATCTCATCATTTTATTCAGCATGAATGGGCTAAGCTCAATGTGACGGGGTATAAGAGAAATAGTGCGCCAGCTGTTTTGCTGAAAAGCAGTGCGGGCGAGTCTCATGCTATGATTTCTGCTATGCAGCGGGCAAGGCGGAGAGTGTCTGGGTTTGGTGGGACGTTGCGCGATGAGTTTAATATTGCATATAGGGAAATGATTGATGCTGGTGTTGATCCGGGCGCCGCTCGGCGCGCAGCAAATAAGTCATATAAGTATTACGAGGCGTTAGGGGGGTCAATTAATGATTGTTTATACTGAGCGGCACGGTGCAGCAAGTAACGTAGCTATTGAAGGTGTGCGTGAGGAGCTTGGGGTTTCCAGCGATTCATGGGTTGTAGGTTTTTGGCGGGGGAGTGATGGTGCGTTTTTAAATAACCAAGTTCTTATTTATTCGACAAGTGAAATTCAAGAGCGTAATGACACATTTGAGGTGGGTTTAAACTTTAAAGGAATGGTTGCTGTTGGAGATGATTCCGGTGGTAGGGTAATATTGATAAATAAAAATGGGAGTGAAGGTTTTTTTTTGGTTGACGCTGGTAGCGTCTCGTTAGATGAAGCTGATAAATTTGAAACGCTAGAGGGGGTGCTGGATTTTATTGGGCAGGAAGATGATGATATTGAATCTCGGGTCGGTAATATTGTCGCGCTGGGGTGTAAGCCAAGCCTTGAAGAAATTATTGGCGTAAAGAAATCCCTAGGCTTGAACTTGTCAGTAGTTGAGTTGAAGGCAGTTCTGGCGGAGCAGGGTAAAGTTGTTTTAAAATCCGTTTACGAGCAACGGTACAAGGAAGCTTTGGTGAAATTTTCACATATAATTGAGTTTCGGGTGGGTGGGGTTTTATGACTGTGCTGGCTGATTGTGGCTGTTTGTTGGTTTTCTGAGCCGAAGTTTAGCCGTTTTAGTTGCTGCGTCGAATAATGCAAATTTATTTTGTGTGATGTCATTGTGCAGGAATTAATATATGGCATGCAGCACTTGGTGCTGCTTTCAGAGTAGCCGCCAGCATGCGAAAGGCAAGTTGTTATGTTTCGAGTGCAACATGGCCGGCCTGGCCCTGCCGGACGGCAACCGCCTCGGGTTCCAGTACGACGAGTCCGCCCGCCTGCTTGAAGAGACCGACCCGCTCGGGCGCAAGACCACCTACGAATACCACCACCTGACCTGACTGGTGACCCACGTCACCTACCCGGACGGCAGCACCTGGCGGGCGCGCTACGACGACAAGGGCAACCTGCTCGCCAAAACCGATGCGCTGGGGAACCTGACCGAATACCTCAACGGCGGCGATGGCCTGCCGCACACCATCATCGACGCGACCTACACGTCCAAATACCTGTGGTGGAACACCCTGGCGCATGTCGAGCGCTATCAGGTTACGAATACGACAAGGCCCTGCGCCTGACCGCGCTGGTCAACGAGAACAACGCCACCTACCGCTTTGCCTACGACCTGCTGGGCCGCCGGACTCAAGAAGTCACCCCGGACAGCGCACTCACCTATCCGCTCCTCGCCTGTTTTCGCCTTGCCTGAACGCCGCTCGGCGATATTTCGTACAGACCCTAGTTCCGCTCTCTGACGATACGCGTGGTCGAGGCTGGGTATTTGGCCAGTTTCTCCGGTGCCCGCGCCGGGCGTTTGACCAGCTCGCCACCACAGTTGGGGCACTGGCCTTTGAGCTGTTGTTCGTTGCAGTCGTTGCAAAAGGTGCATTCGAACGAACAGATCAGGGCATCTTGGCTGTCGCCGGGTAGATCACGGCCACAGCATTCACAGCAAGGGCGCAGTTCAAGCATGGTCAGGTTCTCTGTCAGGGGCGGTACAGGTGAGCATGGCTGGCGCGGTACAAAGCAGATTCGGAAAAGCTGTCGCTGGCCAGTACGTGGCCGACCAGAATCAGTGCAGTACGCCGAAAGCCTTTGGCCTGTACCTGCTGAACAATATCATCAAGGGTAGCGAGTACCCAGTCCTGGTCTGGCCAGGTCGCACGGTGTACCACGGCAATCGGGCAGTCGCCACCGTAGTGCGGGCGCAACTGGGCAACGATGTTCTCCAGGTGTTTGACTCCCAGATGAATCGCCAGGGTGCTGCGATGGCGGGCCAGGTCGGCCAGTTGCTCGCCCGGTGGCATCGGCGATTTGTCCGCATAGCGGGTGAGGATCACGGTCTGGGCGATGTCGGGTAGGGTCAGTTCACAGCCGAGCAGGGCGGCGCTGGCAGCCACGGCGGTAACCCCTGGCACGATCTCGTAAGGAATACCCAGCTCGCGCAAGTAACGGATCTGTTCGCCGATGGCGCCGTACAGGCTCGGGTCTCCACTGTGTACCCGTGCAACGTCCTGGCCCTGCTCGTGCGCCTGGCGGATTGCTTCGATGATCTGCGCCAAATGCAGTTCGGCGCTGTTGATCACCGTGTGCGCCTGATGCCCTTCCAGTACGGCAGCGGGCACCAGCGAACCTGCGTAGATAATCACCGGGCAGCGATGGATCAAGCGCTGCGCCTTGACGGTGATCAGGTCGGGATCGCCCGGGCCGGCGCCGATGAAATAGACGGTCATGCACAGTCCTTGGTAATAAAGTGCGGATTATCCGCCAAAGCGTGAAGCACTGGCCAATGCCAGGCTGGCATCGTTGTGCAGGGTGCGGGTCACCCGCAACTGCGCTGGGCCGGCGAGACGCTCGGCCAAAGCCAGGGCGGCGCTTTCGGCGACGCCATAGCAGCCGCTGTGCTGGTAGGTAACCGCTGAACGGTGGCTCAGGCGCGGCTCGAAAGGGGCAAGTTCTGTGGCGCTGAAAAACAGCAGGGGCACCTTGAGGCGCCGCGCCAGTTGCTGCAGCCCCGGTTCGTTGTGCTTGAGATCGATACTGGCAAGGCCCACGACATCAGCCAATGGCAAGTCGTGAGCCTTGAGGGTGTGTTCCAGCAGGTTACTCAGTGCCTCGACCGAGCAACCCCGTCGGCAACCCAGGCCGACGAACAGTTGCATGGGCTTCAGGCCTGGCCAGGGCGGCGGAACAGCCAGGCACTGATCAGGCCGAGGGCCAGCCAGAACGCCGCATTGGTCAACAGCGAAGCGACTTTGAACTCCGCTTCCAGGGCTTCTGGCGCCAGCATTTCATGCACTTCAGGTTGCGGTGCGCCAATCACGTGGGGCACCACCAACAAGACAACGCCCAGTGCTTTGAACAGCCAGTTGTGAGCAAACACGATCAAGGCCAGGCCTAGCGCCGTCGCGGCGGCGGTGCCGACCCACCATGCCTGGCGCTGGGCCAGATCAGCGGCGGCGGTACCCGGCAGCTCCGCAGGCAGCCCCAGGGTCGGTGCCAGGCAGAATACAGCAAAACCGCCCAGGCCCCAGAGTGCGCCGCTGATGACGCTTTTCGGCGCACGCAAGGTGTACAGCGCGGCCAGGATCAGGGCAAAACCAACCGCAACCACCAGGTTGCCGCCTGTGGTCGACAGCACGCGCTGCCAGCCGTCTTCCGGCGCCCAGGCTTCGCTGTCGTGGTGGTGATCGGCGGCCACACCCGGCGCATGTTCATGCGCTTCAACCGCTGGTGCGGCGCTCTCATAGGTTTCTGCCTGGAGAATCAGCGGTGTGACCCAAAGGCTTTGCAGCAGAGTCAGCAGCAGAGCGGTCAGCAGCCCGGTAAAGCCCGCAGTACGTGCAATACGTTTGATCATTGCAGGCTACTCAATGGCAAGGGAAGGCGGCGCTGTGGCGGGTATCGTGGGCGGCGTTGTGCACCGCTTCGATGTGCGAGAAACCGGCGAAGTAGACCAGGCACAGGCCCAGGACTGAAGCGCATATGGCCACCGTCAGGCGTTGGCCCAGGGTGGTGCTGACGGAGATGTTGTCTGTGTTGCTGCCGGTGCTGCTGATGATCGACATGGCGCTTCCCTCTGAGGTGTCAGCGGGTGAATCGAGCGCATGAAGCCCCTGCGGGCCGGGCACGCAGCGGTTCGAACAGCGCCCGCCCACCGCGGGTTTGTTATGTTCTGTGGTGCATTCGCGCACACTGTTGCGGGCCGGTCTCCGGGCTCGCGAGGGGTTGGCATGGCCGACCTGCAAGCATCACCTTCCCATGCAGTACTGCACAGTGGATCTGACGCTTCGCTCGCTTACCGTTGCGGGGGCAGCACCGGACTGACATGGCTTTGCACGCAAAGCACATGGGCACCGGTTTCCCGTTTCACCCTGTGAAGGGCACCCGTAACAAGGTGTGTAGGAGAGCATGGGCGCGGCGCCGAGTCAATTGACGATTAGCAGCGCATAGACCCCCAGCGCAATGAAAAACGTGTAGTAGGACGGCAGTCGGCTAAGGCCCAACAACCAGGCCAAGGCTACTGCGCCAGCCCACGGCAGTGACGACGAATGCGCGTTGGCCAGCGGATGGAGTGATCCGGCCAACAAGCTGACCAGCATGGCCACTGAGGTGTACTTGCCGAGGCGCTCGATAAAGGCGTGCGTACCTGCAGAAAGCCGCTCGACCTTCACCAGCAGTGGCAACAACCGGCAGACCGCGGACACCAGTGCACAGATCAATACATACCGCCAGAACGTACTAGTGTCGGTCATAGGTGTAACTCGCCAGTACCGTCACACCGAGTACCAGCATCAGGCTGATCTGTCCCAGCCACAGTAGGCTTGCTGCAGTGGCCAGGGCGGCGATCCATTGCGCATGAAAGCTGTGACGCTCGCGCGCCAGCTTGCCCAATGAGGCGCTGAGAAACAGTGCAATCACCACACTGGCATGTTCCGTCACTGCGCTGGCGGCGAGGCCGGCGAAGGAGTAGCCGGTTATCGTTCCCAGCAGGGCTGCGGCATACAGTGCAAAACACACAGTGTTGGCGTAGGGGCGACTGATCGACTGCTGTTGTTTGCGGATCGCCATCAGGGTAAAGGCGCCATTGGCCATTACCGCCAGTGCCGGGATGTAGGCTTTGATCGGGCCTTCAAGGCTCGACTTAAGGCTCAAGGTGAACACCAGAAAGCGCAGGTTGATGCTCAATGCCGAAACCAGTACGCCAAAGGTGTTCAACAACTGGGCAGGGGTTTCCAGCAAGGTCAGTTGCAGCGGCGAGGCCATCACCAGGCCGCTGAACACAGACATCGCCGACAGATCCAGGCCATAGCGCCGCCCGAGCATGCCGATCAGGCTGAACGTCAGCAGCAGTGAAATCACGAACGGCAGTGCATCACCCAGGGCTGAGGTTATTTCATGGCGTGGCGCAGGCGTGGCCCGGTCGCTGTCAGCCGACATGGGTGGCGGTGAACAGGTCTTGCACCCCGTCTTTATAGGCCAGGGCCTTTTCCAGGTAGTACTCGGTAGAGAAGCACGGAATGAACTCCTCCACCACTGCGACGCCGCGGTAGCCATTGAGCGCGAAGCGGTTCAATACATCGCTTAAGGGCAAATTGCCTTCGCCGATCGGTAGGTGCTGATGATGAGTGTCGTTGAGGTCGGCAATGTGCAGGTGGCGGGTGAACGGTGCCAGTACCTCGATGGCCTCGAACAGTGCCTCGCCGTAGGGTAGCAATGAACACAGGTGCGTCACGTCGATGGTCAGGTAGCAGCCGGTCTGTGCATGGAAGCGTGCGTGCTCTTCGACGCTGAATACCGGAAAACTCGGACGTTGGGCGCCCATGTTTTCCAGGCACAGGGCCATATTCCCTGTGTCGCAGCGAGCGGTGACCTGGTTGACGGCGGTGATAAGGTTGCTCAGTAGCACGTCGTTGTCCAGCCGGTCTTTGTAGCCGGGATGGAAGGTGACACTGGCGGCGCCGGCTTCGCGCGAAAATTCCACCGCTGCGCTCAGGCAGTCCACGGCCTGTGCGCGCTCGTTCGGATCGCTGGCACACAGGTTGTACTGCCGGCCCCACCAGCCGGCGTGCACTGTCAGGGTGACGCCGTTGTGTTCGGTGAACTGGCGGATCTGCCGGGCCAACGCCCCGCGTTGTTCGTCGGTCAACGACCAGAACACCGCCTCGGCGGCTTCACCAATCTCGAACTCGACGGCCTCGAAATGCCTGGCCAGGTCAGTGATCGAGCCAAGTATGTCGGCAGGGTTGTCGTAGACATTGGTGGAAAACGAGATCAGCGGGAAGTGCGGGCTCAAGGGGCCTTGGATGTGATACAGCGACGTCGTGGTAGTCATTGCGCCATTCCTTGGTGGTTGAAGCGTGAGTGAGACAGCGCGGCGTCGAAGTCCTTTCGTTCACCTTCGCTGGTACAGGCCAGCAACACGTAGCCGTGTCGGTCGGCTGAGCACTGGATAGGGTGGCCAAACCTGCCGTGATGGAGTGTCGTGCGCAGGGCAAACGGGTGTTGCAGCAGGTGTGCGCGAAGCTGGGCCGGGTCGGTTGCGGCGCTGGCCTCGATGTAGCGGATCGCCATTTGCACGTACTCAGGTGCAGACGCAGGCCAGGGGGTGCCGGTCATGGCGGTAATGGTGCTGGCTGCCAGATGGATACCGGTGGTTTTCCAGACCATCTCCCAGATCTGGTCGCCGCCGAAACGGGTCTGGGTTTCGATGAAGTGCAGGTGCTGGCCGTCGACCTTGATCTCGGTGTGGGCCGGGCCCCAGCGGTTACCAAGGCATTCGAGTAACCAGCGCACGGCTTGTTCGATCTGTTCGCGGCGAGCGTCGTCCAGTACGGCGGGAAAATCGTGCCCGGTTTCAACGTACCCCGGCGCGCCACGGGTGTACTTGCGGGTGATACCGAGAATCTGGTGCTGGCCGTCCAGGCTCAGGGACTCAACGCTGAACTCATCGCCATTGGCGAACGCTTCGATCAGGTTGCGCCCCTCCAGCGCCAGGTTGTCGACGTCCTCGGGTTGGTGGATGGCAAACACGCCTTCACTGCCCGACCCGCTGATCGGCTTGACGATGGCCGGGCCGTGGCGGCGTACAAACGCGCGGGCTGCTTCGGCGTTGTCGATGGCGCTGGCCGGCAGCGCGTAGGGGCTGTCTTTCAACAGCTGGCGAAATAGCCATTTGTCGTGACTGAGCTCAACACTGCGCAAGCAGTTGTGCGGGATGTCCAGCCACTCACCCAGTTGCGAGGCCGGCAGCAAGCCGCGCTCGGAAAACGAGACGACGGCAGCAAACGGCCGTTGCCGGTGCAGTTGCTCAATTGCGTCGCGGTAACCGCACACCTGTGTAATGTCGTCGGTCATGACCAGCGTGGCGTGTTCACGCTGGTAGTCGGTCAACTGCTCAGGCTGCTGGACCAGGGTAAAGTGAAAGCGCTGTGCTGTGTCCCAATCCAGGCTCGAGTCTCGTCCTCCGATCAACAGCACCTGCTTGGCCTGCACCGCTTCCGCAGACTCGCCATACAGATCAAGGTCGGCAACGGCCGCCAGTGATTCACGCAGGCGGGCGGTATCGGGCTGGTGGAATTCGGCATACAGGTAATTCTGAAAACCGCTACTGACCGGGCCGATGCGCTGGCCTGGGCTGACATAGGCATACCAGCGCTGAAAGCCTGCAAGTGTGCGCAGGTGGTCAAGGTTATGGGGGCCATCGTAGGTGCGCTCGGTGCGGGCAAAGGGTGTGGCGATGCCGAACGAGCATAGGGCCTTGCTGGCCTCGGGCAGTGCCTGCGCGGACAGGGCCCGGTGATAGCACACGTCCAATGGCAGGTGCCACGCCTGGCGGATCACGTGAATCCGGTTGCCGCCCGGCCGTGCCCCGACTTCGAGGATCTTCGGGCGTTGCTCGGTGAGGATGAATTCAACATGGGCAAACGTGCCTTTGAGCCCCAGCGCGGCGACCGCGTCACGGGCCAGGCGGTGGCAGCGCTCCTTCAGCAGCGCATGTGGCTCCAGCAACGAGGGGGTGTAGCGGGCAAAGTGATGAAAGTCGCTGCGACCGATTTCCATCCCGGTGATGACATCGACAATCGGGAAGCTGTTGACCGCCCCGTCCGGGCTGATCGCGCAATCGATGGAATGGTTGGAACCTTGCAGGTACTCCTCCAGCAGCAACTGCGCGGGTTCCCGGTGTTTGCCGGCTACATAGCGCTCTAGCGCCGGCCATTCGTTGCGGCTGTAGGTGATCAGTTCGTGATGCGTGCGGATGCAACGCACAAACAGGCTGCTGTAGAGGTTGGCCGGCTTGAGGATGAACGGGTAGGGCAGATCGCGCTGGCGGGCGAGCAGGTCGTCCATTTGCACCAGACGCGAGAACACCTGCAGGTCTGGGTTAGTGGATTGCTCGAAACAGTGGCGTTGCAGCGCCTTGTCCAAGGTGTTTTCGACGTTTTGATGCAGGTGGGCCAGGGCCGGCAGCGCGGCGCACAGCCTGGCGGTAATGGCCACATAGCCCTCACGGAAGTTCAATACGCTGGTGAAGCCGTAGGTCTCCAGCAGGCGTTGGGTCAGCGCCACCAGCGCTGCCGTCAGGCCTTTGGAAAAGTCGTAATGGGCCACTGCCGGAAGCTTCGCCTGGTCGGCTACCTTGCTGGTTGCGCGGCTGTCGGCAATCAGCAAAGGCGTGATGCCTTCGGCCAGCAGCCCCTCGTATTCCCCGTCGCGAATGTTGCCAATGATCAGGCAGCTGGGTGTTTTCATGGGTGCGGCTCCTGATCGAAGCTGTAGTGAACCTGATTCAAGTGCTGGCAGATTTGCGTCAGGCGCAGGCGGTCGGCAGGGCTGGTCTTACCGCTTAACACGCTGCGCAGCACGGCGGCCAGCGTGTCCAGGTCCTCGCCGGTGATGCCCAACCGGGTAATTTCCTGAACGCCCAGGCGCAGGCACTCACGGCCGTCGAGCTGCTTGTTGTTGACCCGGATTCCCAACTCATTGAGCTGTTTGGCGGTATTGCGGCTGTGGGTGCCTTCGAGCAGCAGCAGGTGCGTGTCGGTGGGATGCACGCGCCAGCCGGGAAGGTCAGACAGAGCAGTCTGTAGGTGGCGGGCGTTGCTGCACATGCGCTGGGCATAGGCCCGGCCGTAACGCTCCATTTCCACAAGGGTCACGAACAGCTGCAGCAGGCCTGGCAGGTTGGGAGAGGAGATCAGCCCGCCACTGAGGTTCTGCTCGATCTGCCGTGCCAGGTCAGCGCGCCGGCAGACGATCAGCGCCCGGTGGGGGCCGGGCAGCGACTTATGGGTGTTGCCCTGAAGAATGTCGGCACCTTCATCCAGCGGATTGTCAAAGGCCTGCCCGGCGATCAGGCCGAGAGTGTGGGAGGCGTCGTAGATGATCAACGTACGGTGGCAGCCGTGGCGGTTGAGCAGGTCACGCAACGGTTTGATGGCAATGGCCCGGGTTGTCAGGCCGTGGTCGAGCAGCACGACCGAGGGCCGATAGCCCAAGGCCTGAAGCTGCTGGTCGAAGCCGGCCAGGTCGATCTGCCCGTCTTCGCACAGGCGTAAAAACTGACTGCGCCGGCCCATGGTCTGCACCATTGGGCCAGTGGCGAAGTGCCCGCCACACCCTGGTGCCAGAGAGAAAACGGTTTCACCGGGTACGGTCACTGCGGCCAGCACGCTGAGTGTGCAATGCACACCGGACAGCACCCGGAATTCAACGAACTCGGCGTTGAACATGGACTGAGCGGCCTGGGTGGCCAGCGTCTTGAGGGTTTCGACTTCCGGGAAATGTTCGATCTGCATGCCATTGAATTCGGCCGCATAGTGGTGCCCGGTGGTGGTCTGGCTATTGAATAAATAACGGTCGTAGTGACGGTTTTGCCCTAATGTTCGCGCGGTCTCGGAGAGTATGTTTTCGTTGGCGGTGAGCGAAAGTGTGGACACCCGCCGAGCCAGTGCTTGTTTGAACTGGCCACAGATATAAGAGTAGGTGTTGTGGGTAGTGGCGACGGGCACTGAATACGTTGAGCGATTCATGAAGGGTGCACCCTGTCAAAGTCTATGATCAACATGTCGCGGATACCCTGAAGAGCACCGTTAAACATTTTCAATGGAGAAACTTCGTGTAAAAGCCTACGGTCATTCAACGCGATGGTTTCCATATCCCCCGTTAACGTTGCACTGAAAACGGTCGCGCCATCGTCGCGAAATATCCGGCTTTCTCCGCCGATCACCGCTTCGCGTTTAATCAGGTGTTGAAACACGAAGTCGTGCCCATCGCGATGCCGGCCCTCGGGTGTGGCCTGACCTTGATGCTGTTGATCGCACAGGGTTCTGAACTGGTGGCACGTGACACGCCAGTCGTGGGCGCCGACGGTCAGGTCCATCAATGCCAGGTCGGCTGCCAGTAGCGTGTGCAGCACCGGAGAGTCAATGAATGCCGCGCAGCTGCGGGTGTACAGGCGCTCAACGCCGCCCAGCAGCGGGTTGTCGGCCTGGGTCTGGAAGAAGTGGCAGTCCTGCAGGGGGCGCCAGCGACGATCATGTTGGTGGTAGTCGAATTTGCAGATCCGGCGCTCGCGGGCACCGTACTCTGCCGTCAGGTAACTGTCCGACGGCAAGTCGTCCCAAGTGGCATTGAACGCCTGGCGTACTTCATCACCCAGCTGCGCAACCTGCTGCGCGGGGTACCGTGCACTGGTGACGTAATGATCTCTTTTCAGGGCTTCGGAAAGATCAAACAACGTAGGGGCTTGCGACTGACGTATTGCACTAATGGTATTCATTTTGCGGCCCTGTTTGTTTTGTTTGAGCGTAAGGGTCGCAACGAATGCTGATGATCAGGCATACAAGAGATCCTTTCTTGTCTGGCTAACTTTTCGGGTTGGTAGTTATGCTTGCTTTGTTGTTTTTATTTATCAATTTTGTTTTTGTAAATTCATGTGACGGCGCTGATTTGTGGGCTTTCTATTTGTTTAATTCACGAAATGTTTAAATCGGTTTTTATTTGTAGGAGGCTTCTTGTGTATTAATTGTTTGGTTGAATATTTGTTAATTTGCCCTCGGAAACGCCG
The DNA here is from genome assembly GCF_004353925.1 of Pseudomonas sp. H9. Lineage (GTDB taxonomy): Bacteria > Pseudomonadota > Gammaproteobacteria > Pseudomonadales > Pseudomonadaceae > Aquipseudomonas. The sequence continues at coordinate 14,508 of NZ_SMOK01000011.1, forward strand.
GGAACTTGTATTGGCCTTAGTGGGAGCGGGCTTGCCCCGCGATGCGATGTGATAGATAAAACGCAATCGCGGGGCAAGCCCGCTCCTACAGGCATCGTCACTCAAGTGAACAGCACGCCAGGCATTGACCCGCCTCTTGACCCTGCGTAGCCTTGCGCTTTCGAGGTTCTTCGGCGTTGGTCGAAGCTAAGACGGGAACGCGGTACAAGCCGCGGCTGCCCCCGCAACTGTAAGCATTGAACGGTTCGACACAGCCACTGCATCACTGCGGGAAGGCGTCGTTCCACCGGCCAGCGGCCGGTACTGTGCAAGCCAGGAGACCTGCCTCGAACAGTTTCCGACATAAACCGGGCGGGGTGATCCGGTGGCGAACGCGCCCAGGCATTAAGGCCTGTGGCTCTCGTCGCGCATGCCCGCCATCCTGCCAAGGGCATCTGCATGAAAACACTGGCCAAACTCCCCGTTACCATCGTCACCGGCTTCCTCGGCTCGGGCAAAACCACACTGCTGCGGCACATGCTCGACAACGCTCAGGGTCGCCGCATCGCGGTGATCGTCAACGAGTTCGGTGAACTGGGTATCGATGGCGAAATTCTCAAACAGTGCAGCATTGGCTGCACCGAGGAGGAGGCCAGCGGCCGTGTTTATGAACTGGCCAATGGCTGCCTGTGTTGCACCGTGCAAGAAGAGTTCTTCCCGGTCATGCGTGAGCTGGTGGCCCGCCGTGGTGACCTTGACCACATCCTCATCGAGACCAGCGGCCTGGCCCTGCCCAAACCGTTGGTACAGGCCTTCCAGTGGCCAGAAATCCGTAATGCCTGCACCGTTGACGCGGTGATCACTGTGGTCGACAGCCCGGCAGTGGCCGCCGGTACCTTTGCCGCCTACCCGGAGCAGGTCGATGCGCAGCGTAAACTCGACCCCAACCTGGACCACGAATCGCCACTGCACGAGCTGTTCGCCGACCAGTTGGCCAGTGCCGACCTGGTGGTATTGAACAAGGCTGACCTGATTGCCGCCGATGACCTGGCCAAGGTGCGTGCTGAAGTGCTGGAAGAACTGCCGCCTGCGGTCAAGGTCATCGAGGCCAGCAGCGGTCGTTTGCCGCTGGAGGTTCTACTGGGCCTGGGCGCCGAGTCGGAAGCGCACATCGATGGCCGCCGCACTCACCACGATTCGCACCATGAGGGCGATGACCATGACGATCACGACCACGATGCCTTCGATTCGATCTCCATCGAGCTGCCTGAAGCCGACGACAGCCTGCTGCTCGACGCCTTGACGCAACTGGTCGTGCAGCACGGCATTTTGCGCGTTAAAGGTTTTGCGGCGATCCCGGGTAAACCGATGCGCTTGCTGATTCAGGGTGTCGGCACGCGCTTTGATAAACACTTCGACCGCGCCTGGCGCAGTGAAGAACCGCGAGTCACGCGCTTGGTGCTGATCGGCCAGGAACTGGATTCCGCCCAGCTGGAAGCGAGCCTGCGCGCCGCCCTGAGCGCCTGACCCATGCACTTGCTGCGGACCCAGCCCGGTGGCTTTGTACCGGACGACAGTATTGCCGACCTCGGCCAGACCCCCGCCGAGCTGGTCATTCTCTGCAGCGGTGACTCGCACCTGGCGCTGTTGGCCGAAACCGCCCAACAGTTGCCAGAAGACTACCCCAGCCTGCGTCTGGCCAACCCGATGCAGGTGCAAAACCATGCATCGGTCGACCTGTATGTCGATGAGGTGCTGCGCCATGCCAAGGTCATTCTGGTGTCGCTGCACGGCGGCGTCGGCTATTGGCGCTATGGTGTCGAGCAGTTGCTGGCGCTGGCTGCGCGCGGTGTACAGCTGATTCTGGTGCCAGGTGACGATCGCCCGGACCCGGAACTCAGCAGCCTCAGCACGGTGCCGGCAGCGCAGGCCGAGCGGCTCTGGCACTTTTTGCGCCAGGGCGGCAAAGCCAATGCCCTGAACCTGTTCAACTGCCTGGCCAATGAGTATTTGCAGCGCGATTACCCCTGGAGCCAGCCGCAACAACTGCCACGCACCACGGTGTATCACCCGCGCCACGCCAGCGCCGAGCTGGCTGACTGGTTCAGCGAATGGCAGGTGGATCAACCGGTGGTGCCGATCCTGTTCTACCGCTCGCACTTGCAGGCGGCGAACACGGCGTTTATCGACACCTTCTGCGAACGCCTGCAGGCTAGCGGGCTCAACCCGTTGCCGATTGCGGTGGCGAGCCTCAAGGAGGCAGGCTGCCTGAGCCAGGTCGAGGACTGGCTGGACGAAGTCGAGGCGGCGCTGATCATCAACACCACCGGTTTTGCGCAGTCCAGTCCGGAACAGCCACACTTGCGGCCGTTTCGTCGCGATATTCCGGTGTTGCAGGCGATTTGCGCCCAGGATAACCAGCCGGGATGGGAGGCGAGCGAGCAGGGCCTTGGCGCCCGCGACCTGGCCATGCATATCGTGCTGCCGGAGCTGGACGGGCGCATCATTAGCCGCCCCATCAGCTTCAAAGACCTGGCCTGGCGCAGTGAGCGCAGCCAGTCGGATGTGGTCTGCTACCGCCCGCACGCTGAACGCATGGACTTTGTCGCCGAACTGGCGCGGCGTTGGTGCGTACTGGCGCAACTGCCCAACCAGGATAAGCGTGTGGCCTTGATCCTTGCCAACTACCCGACCCGCGATGGCCGGATTGGCAACGGCGTTGGCCTGGACACCCCGGCAGCCGCCTTGAACATTCTTCGTGCCCTGCAAGCGCAGGGTTATCCGCTGAGTACCTTGCCCGACAGCGGCACGGCGTTGATTCAGGCCTTGCTCGGCGGTGTCAGTAACGACCTGGACAGTCTGGATCAGCGGCCTTGCCTGCAAAGCATGGCCATGGCGGACTACCGCGCGGCATTCGCCGCGTTGCCGCAGGCTAACCAGGACGCCGTCCGCGAACGCTGGGGCGAACCCGAGCAAGACCCGATGTTCCGCAACGGGCGCATGATGGTGGCCGGCCTGCGTTTTGGCCTGACCTTCGTTGGCATCCAGCCGGCGCGGGGCTACCAACTGGACCAAAGCGCGGTGTACCACGACCCTGATCTGGTGCCGCCCCATGGTTACCTGGCGTTCTATTTCTGGCTGCGCCATGGCTTTGCCGCCGACGCCCTGATTCATGTCGGCAAGCACGGTAACCTGGAGTGGCTTCCGGGCAAGGGCGTCGGCCTGTCGGCGGGTTGTTGGCCGGATGCGTTGATCGGTCCATTACCGAACATCTACCCGTTCATCGTCAATGACCCGGGTGAGGGCGCGCAAGCCAAGCGCCGAACCCAAGCGGTGATTATCGATCACCTGATGCCACCGTTGACCCGCGCCGAAACCTACGGCCCGTTGCGCCACCTCGAAGCCCTGGCCGACGAATACTACGAGGCGCAGTTGCTCGATCCACGCCGCGCCCGCGAGCTGCAACGGGACATTCTCGACCTGGTGCGCGACAACCACATCGACCGCGAGCTACAGCTGGAAGGTGAGCTGGATGACGCGGCGGTGTGGTTGCCGCGCCTGGACACTTACCTGTGTGACCTCAAAGAGTCGCAGATCCGTGATGGCCTGCACGTATTTGGCGAATCGCCTGGCGGGCGCCTGCGTGTTGATACCTTGTTGGCGTTGTTACGGGTCGAGCGCGGTGATGGCCGTGGCGCCAATGCCAGCCTGTTGCGGGCCTTGGCCAAGGCGATGGGCCTGGGCTTTGATCCGCTGGACTGTGACCTCGGCCAACCCTGGAGCGGCCCGCGCCCGGCATTGTTGCAGGCCCAGGATGAGGCGCTCTGGCGCACCACTGGTGATACCCGCGAACGTCTGGAAGGGTTGGCGAGCCGGTGCATCGAGCAGGCATTGGCGGGCACTGTCGCCTTACCGGACGACCCGGCCTGGGTCGATGTACATGCCGTACTGGCGGCTTTGCAGCACACCATTGCACCGCAACTCGACGCCTGCGGCCCTGCAGAACTGCAGGGCTTGTTGGCCGCCTTGCAAGGGCGCTTTGTGCCCGCAGGCCCCAGTGGTGCGCCCAGCCGGGGACGCTTGGACGTACTGCCCACCGGGCGTAACTTCTATACCGTGGACGTGCGCAACCTGCCCACCACCACCGCATGGCGCATCGGCTTTGCCTCGGCCAACCTGATTCTTGAACGCCACTTGCAAGAGCATGGCGATCACTTACGCCAGCTCGGCTTGTCGGTGTGGGGTACGGCCACCATGCGTACCGGTGGCGATGACATTGCCCAGGCCATGGCCCTGCTGGGTGTGCGCCCGGTGTGGGCGAGTGGCAGCCAGCGCGTCGACGACTTTGAAATCCTGCCTTTGAGCGTGCTCGACCGGCCACGGGTGGACGTGACGCTGCGTGTGTCAGGGTTCTTCCGCGATGCGTTCGGCAACCTGATCAAACTGTTCGATGCGGCCGTACAGGCGGTGGCTGCGCTCGACGAAGCGCAAGAGCTCAACCCGCTCGCAGCCAGGGTACGCCGCGAACGTGCCGAGCTGGAGGGCCAGGGCGTGAGCGCCGAGCAAGCGGCGCGACAAGCCGGTTGGCGGATTTTCGGTGCCAAACCTGGGGCGTATGGCGCAGGCGTACAGAACGCCATCGACGGGCAACTGTGGAACCAACGCAAAGACCTCGCAGAGGTCTACCTCAACCATGGCGGCTACGCCTACGGCGCAGCAGATGACGGCACACCGGCACGGGCTGACTTTGCCCGGCGTCTGCGCCATGTCCAGGCGGTGGTACAGAACCAGGACAATCACGAGCACGACCTGCTCGACTCCAACGACTACTACCAGTTCCAGGGCGGCATGCTGGCCGCCGTCGAAAGCCTTGGCGGCCAGCGCGTCGCCAGTTACCACGGCGACCACAGCCAGCCAGATCGCCCGCGCATTCGTACCCTCAAAGAGGAACTGAACCGGGTCATCCGCGCCCGTGCGCTTAACCCGAAGTGGATCGACGGCGTCAAACGCCATGGCTACAAAGGTGCCTTTGAGCTGGCCGCGACGGTCGATAACCTGTTCGCCTTCGATGCCACCACTGAGTTGATCGACGATCACCATTACCAGGCGCTGGCCGAGGCCTACGTGCTCGACAGTGAAACCCGCGCATTCATGCAACAGCACAACCCGCAAGCCCTGCGCGACATTACCGAACGCCTGCTCGAAGCCCAGCAACGCGGCCTGTGGGAAGCACCGGGGGACTATCGTGAAGCCCTCGAGGAGCAACTGCTGGACAGCGAAGAAGAGACCTGAGATGACCGAACCTGCACATTTCCCCCTGTCTGCCGTGGTTGGCGCTGAGCAACTGAAGCTTGCCCTGTGCCTGACTGCCATTGACCCGAAGATCGGCGGGGTGTTGATCGAAGGCCCGCGTGGCATGGCAAAAAGCACCTTGGCGCGCGGCCTGGCCGATCTGCTCGATGAAGGGCCGTTCGTCACGTTGCCGCTGGGGGCCAGTGAAGAGCGCCTGGTCGGCACCCTGGATCTGGATGCGGCGTTGGGGCAGGGCAAAGCGCAGTTTTCTCCCGGCGTCCTGGCCAAAGCCGACGGCGGTGTGCTGTATGTCGATGAAGTCAACCTGCTGGCCGACCATCTGGTCGACGTGCTGCTCGACGTTGCCGCCAGCGGTACTAACCGGATTGAGCGGGACGGCATCTCACACCGCCACAGTGCGCGGTTTGTGCTGATTGGCACGATGAACCCGGAAGAAGGTGAGCTGCGCCCGCAGTTGTTAGATCGCTTCGGCCTGAACGTGGCGCTGGACGGTCAGCCGGAGCCGGCTGCCCGTGGCCAGATCATTCGCCGCCGCCTGGACTTCGACAGTGACCCCGAGGCGTTCTGCGCGCAGTGGGCCACGGCCCAGGCGCAATTGCGTGAGCGTTGCCAGGCTGCCCGCGAGCAATTGTCGAGCATTGCCCTGGACGATCAGGCGCTGGCGCAAATCACCGAGCGTTGTTTCGCTGCCGGTGTCGATGGCGTGCGTGCTGATTTGGTCTGGCTACGCGCTGCCCGTGCCCACGCAGCCTGGCGCGGCGGCGGGCAGATCGAGACACAGGATATAGACGCAGTGGCCGAGTTCGCCCTGCGCCATCGGCGTCGGCAAGCACCGACCCCCGCGCCACAAAGCCCGGCCTCCGAACCTCAAGGTGCTGAGGCCGAAAATCCTCGGCAAGGGCAGTGCGCCTGGGGCGAAATGCCCCCGCAAGCCGTGGTGACCGGGGCCCGGCGAGAGGTGCCGAACTGGGCAAAAAAGCCCTGAGCATCTGTCGACACCACGCGGCGGATGCCAGGCCCAGACCCGGGGTCATCAAACAAGGACTGCGCGGGCGCACGCGCGACGCGGCACAGGGGCAGGTGGCGTGGCCAGCAACCTTGCTCAAAGGGCGTCCGCGACAGCGCCGTGACCTGTGCTGGCAGCAGCGTACGGCCAGCGCCCATGAGCTGTGGTTGGTGATTGTCGATGCGTCGGCCTCGACCCGACGTTACCAGGCGTTGAGCCATGCCAAGGGCCTGCTTGCCGGGCTCTTCGATCAGGCCTACCGCCAGCGCGCACGTCTGGCCCTGCTGACCGCCAGTGGTGCCACCCCACGCTGGCAGCGCCACGGTTTGAAAGCCTCGGCCGCGCTGCAGCCTTGGCTCGATGGCCTCGGTGCCGGTGGCGGCACGCCGTTATTGGCTGCGATCGAAGAAGCGCGGTGCTGGCTGCTGGCCCGTCAACGCCAGCACCCTCACGAACAGCAGCGCTGTTTGGTGTTGACCGACGGTCGGCTCAAGGCCTGGGCGCCGTTGCAACCGTTGCCGTGCCACAGCGTAGTGGTGGACATGGAGCGCTCGCCGGTACGCCTTGGGCGCGCGAAAATATTGGCGCAGCAGTTACACGCCGACTATCGGTCGCTGGAAAGTTTCAAAATTCTGGAATAAATAAAGGCACATACCGAACCGTATGCAGGCGCACTTGCGACGAACTGTCGCAGTGTAACTTTTGTAACAACTAACATATTGACCGCGCATCGCGTAGATGCGCAGCCAATATAACGCGGATATCGGTGCTGATTATTCCGGCATCGACCAGGGTTGCAGATGGCAACCTTGTTTTTTCAATTCAGCACGCATTTCTTCAATCAGGCTGGCCAGTTGCGTCGGGTCCGAGTAGGTGCTGCTCGGAACCTGTTTGCTGCCAATGCGGGTGCTGGTCCGGTCGATCACTGCCAGGCTCAGTTCACCTGTACCGTTAGGCGAATCCCAAGCAACACACTGGAAGGGTTCGAAGGCGTGGTCGGCAATCAGCAGTGCTTCGTTGACACGGAGCGGGGCGTTCATGGGTTCGGTCTCTCTGTGGGCCCAAACAAGATAATTAACAACCGCGTTGGCGGTGAGTTACTTGTACTGATGCACGCAGTAGTGGGTGGAGTCACAACCGATTTTGAATTTTTTTAATTATTTGCAAAAAACATGATCTGAGTGTGCAGCGGCAGACGTTGAAAGTTCAGAAAGATTCCCGGGGTCGCCTGCCTTTTGACGCTTTACGGACAAACGGTAGTGGGCGGCTGACACATCGTTGCTACTGTTACAAACGGGCCTGCCAACGTGCTGTTTCTATTTAATATTCCGACAATTGGCGCCAAGGAAAGGTCATGCTAGAGCCTGCTTCCAATCGCCGTCTGCTGATCGTCGACCCTTGCGATGATTGCCACCGTTTATTGCCGGGCTTGCGCAATGTCGGCTGGGATGTCCACAGCTGTACATTGTCCTCGGCCCTTGAGCATCCCTGTGATGTCGGCTTGCTACGCCTGCAGGCGTCGCACCTCAAGCGACCGGATGCCGTCAAAGACCTGATCACCCGCAGCAAAACCGAGTGGATTGCGGTACTCAGTGCCGATGAATTGCGCATGCAGAATGTCGGTGATTTTGTCTGTGAATGGTTTTTTGACTTCCACACCTTGCCGTTCGACGTCTCACGGGTGCAGGTCACCATTGGCCGGGCCTTTGGCATGGCGCGCCTGCGGGGTAAAGGCAATGTTCACGTCGAAGAACTCGAGCACGAGCTACTGGGCGACAGCCGGCCCATTCGCGAGTTGCGCAAATTGCTCAGCAAACTGGCACCCACTGAATCGCCGGTGCTGATCCGCGGCGAAAGCGGCACCGGTAAAGAGCTGGTCGCGCGCACCCTGCATCGCCAGTCACAGCGCCACGACAAGCCTTTTGTGGCGATCAACTGCGGGGCGATTCCTGAACACTTGATTCAGTCCGAGTTGTTCGGCCATGAAAAGGGCGCGTTCACCGGGGCTCATCAGCGCAAGATCGGCCGTATCGAAGCGGCCAATGGCGGAACACTGTTTCTTGACGAAATTGGCGACCTGCCCCTGGAGTTGCAAGCCAACCTGCTGCGTTTTCTTCAGGAGAAGCACATCGAGCGGGTCGGTGGCAGCCAGCCGATCGACGTTGATGTGCGGGTGCTGGCGGCGACCCATGTCGACCTGGAAAAGGCTATTGGCGACGGGCGTTTTCGTGAAGACTTGTATTACCGGCTCAACGTTTTGCAAGTGGTGACTGCGCCGTTGCGTGACCGGCATGGCGATCTGTCGATGCTGGCTAACCATTTTGCGCACTTCTACAGCCTGGAAACCGGGCGGCGTCCGCGCAGTTTCAGTGAAGATGCGCTGGTAGCGATGGGCAAGCACGACTGGCCCGGTAATGTGCGTGAACTGGCCAACCGGGTGAGGCGCGGCCTGGTGTTGGCTGAAGGGCGCCAGATCGAGGCGCAGGATCTGGGCTTGCTGCCCCAGCATGCCTTTGCGGCGAGCATGGGCACCCTTGAAGACTACAAACACCTCGCGGAGCGTCAGGCGTTGTGTGATGTCCTCACCCGGCACAGTGACAACCTGAGTATTGCCGCCAAGGTGTTGGGGATCTCCCGGCCTACGTTCTATCGGCTGTTACATAAGCATCAGATTCGTTAGTTCGCGGGGCAAGCCCGCTCCCACAGTAATCCACTGTGGGAGCGGGCTTGCCCCGCGATCGTACGGTCAGAAGTAGTACGGGAATTTCAGGCTAAAGGAGAAGTCGGGCGCGTCGTCGGTCAGGCCAATCGCCAGGTTCGGCACGATGGTCAGGTTGTCGGTGGCCGCCAGGGTCATGCCAATGTTGAAGTTGGCCGCGTTGTAGTCGCTGCTGGGCACATCTTGCCAGTCGCCACCGTCCGGCTTGATCTTGCTCTTGCTGGCAAACTGGTCGGAGAACGAGAACGACATACTCATCTTCTCATTCAGGGCGAAGGCGATACCTACGCCGATCTGCCAGGAGTCACCGAGTTTCACGTCACCCGGCACCTTGGTGTTGATGGTCGGGCTGATGTCGCTGAACGAATCTTCCATGTTGTAGGTGTACGACAGGCTGCCGAACAACACGGCAGGGTCATAAGTCTTGACCAGCGAAACACCCGGTGTGATGGCCCAGACGCCGTTGCCGGTCGGGAGGTCTTCAGGCACCGAGAGGTTGTCGTTGGTGGGGTCGTTGACCAGTTTGATGCCATACGGATCATCGCCGGTAGGCGCTTTGACCCGCAGTGTGAACACCGCATCTGGCCAGTTTTCCGATTCATCGAGGAATTTGTACGCCACGCCGACGTTGACGTCGCCGATGGTCGGGTCGCGGGTGACGGTGGCGTCAGAGGTCACCGGGCCGGCACCGCCAGCGCCGCCAGACGAGTAGGTCGACTCGCGGTACACCACTGGAACGTTGATGTCGAACTGCCAACGCTGGTCGAGGTTATAGCGGGCAGTCAGGTCCAGGGTCCAGTTGTCAGCCTTGATCCGGTCAAGGTTGATGTTGCCGAGGAAAATCGAGTCCAGCGCCAGGAAACCGTTGAGGACCAGGGCGCGGGTGTCATAGTGGGTGTAGGTCAGGCCAGTCTCGACGCTGAACTTGCCGCCGCCAAAGAACCCACTGGCCTCGTCATACAGGTTGGACACGCTTTGCGCTGGCTCTGAATCTTCCTTGAGCGACTGGCCATAGGAGCTGCCTGAAGTGCCAGGTGCACCGGCAGCCACGGTCTGAGCCCCCCTGGTCTGGTCTGCAGGGGATCGGGTCAGGCGTTTGGGAGGCGGTGCAGCGGGTGATTCCTCGACTTGGCGTACACGTTGCTCAAGCACCATCAGCGCTTGCTGTTGTGCCTGGTAACGCTGTTTCAACTCCATCAGTTCTTGTTTTAGTGCCTCGACCTGGGGGTCCGGTGCTGCGTAGAGCATTGTCGCCGGGGCCAGGCTAGTCAAACAGACAATAGCTCTGAGCGATAACAAACCGTGCATGGGTTAGCCGTCCCTTCTAACTGCATTTGATGAGACTGAGCGTAGATCAGAATCCGAGAGTGCGAAGACCTTTGAGCTGGTCAAGGTTTCCGCTCACAGCTCCGGCGCTCGCTACGTTGTCACGCAGGACGACGTTAAGCGACGTGAAGTTTCTGACCTGGTTGCCACCGCCGAGCAATGTGGTGTTCTGCATCAAGCCACCTTGAGCCAGGCGCTGCATGGTTGCACCCTGGTTGTTGTTGGCGATGATGTTGAGCTGCACGCCATTGCCGGTCGAAGACACACTCAGCGCGCCTGCACCATTGGTGCCTGTCATCGCTGTGCCTGCGGTTAACGGTTTACCCTGCTGTTGCGTGGCCGGCGCCTGGTTGGCCTTGGTAACGCTGATATCGACCTTGTTGTAAGCGGTGTTGTTATCACCGGCCGCCCGCACGATCTGCGTGACACCTTCGGTGCTGTTGAGACCACTGCCGCCGGTGACGGTACCGGTGCCGGGGCCTTGTGGCCGCGACGAGCCGTTGCCTTTCTCGTTGATCATCGACACATAGAATTGCGGTTTGATGGTCGATTGCTGGATCTGCATCGACGACCTCGCGCCGATCACATCACCGTTGGCGTTCTGCCAGGTGCTGGTCATTACCACGCCAAAACTGATGATGCGTCCCGGCATGACGAAGCGCCCGCGCAAATTCGCCATTTCATGGTCTTTCAATTCGATGGGTTTGAATATTTCTGCCTGGGTCGGCAGGCTGACGGTCAGGCAAGCGATGACCAGCCAGGTTGGAGTCTTCATGGGATGCTCCCGGAGCGTCGTGCTCCTTGTCATTAGAAGAAGTCGCTTTGAATGAAACCGAAATCCATCAGCTGTGCGTCCTGCACCGGGGTGAAGTTGTTGATGCGGTCTTTGGCCGTCAGTGGCATCGGTGGGTCGAGCAAGGCGTTGGTCTTGTCGTACCCCTTGCCGATCACGGCGAAGATGATGCCGTTCCAGCCTTTGACGAAATCGTCGACGGTGTAGCGTTTATGGCCCAGCACCGGGTCGCCGATGTACACCCAGCCGTTGTGCACTTTCTGCAAGACAACAAAATGCTTGTAGCCACGGATATCCATGAGCACTACCACTGGAATCTGGATGCTCTTCAAGGTGTCGGGTTGTACCCGGTAACCGCGGGCGCGCATGCCCAGGCTTTCTACATAGCGTTTCATGTCGAGCATCGAGAAGCCCTGGACACGGACCAGGTCCTGGTCGGAGTGGGCGAGCATGCCTTCGATGATCTGTGCTTCATCCACGTCCAGCCAATAGGCCTGGCGCAAGATGGTTGCCAGCGCTGCGGCGCCGCAACTGAAATCGGTTTTCTGTTGCACCAGGTCGACAAACTTGCGCTCGCGTACGCTCTGGATGGGTTTGAAAATCACCGCACCCCCCGGCAAGACGGAAAGCGGCATCTGGGCCGCCTCGCTCACACTGGCTACGCAAAGGAGAAACGCCAAGGCGATAATGCGCATAGTCGGAACGCCTACTGGTTTGGTTGAGAAAAGGCCCCCCGAAGGGGGCCTCCAGGCAACAACAATCAGAACGATTGGTTGGAAATGGCCAGCGAGTTGCTTTGCTGGTTGCCTACACCAGCAGCCACGTTCACGCCCAGGTTGCCACTGTTGCCGTTGACCGAACCATTGAGGGTTGCGGTGTTGGTCACAGGGTTGGCCCAGCCGGTTGGGGTCAGCACTTGATAAGAGTAGGAGTTACTCAAATCATAGGAGCTGGTTTCGAGGAAGTGTTTCTCGTTTTCGTACTCAGACTCAGACGATTTGTTGCCGTCTTTATGGAACGTGGTTTCGAAGGATTTCTCGAAGTTGGAGTTGAACTCTTTATCCCACGAAGAGTGCGACTCTTTGTTCCAGGTTTTTTCGACTTCGACGTTCAGCGTTGCGTTCAGGTTGGCCTCGAACTCACTGCTGCTAGAGCCTTCGTGGCGACGACCATAGTCCCACTCAGCGCTCTTGTCACCATCCACATGAGCTTCCAGCGTGGCAAACAGAGTGGCGCCTTTGGAGCCGCCGGATTCATGGTTTTTGCTGCCGTTGGCATCAAAGTGGCTATTGCCGTTTGCCGTCCAGCTGCTGTTGCCATTGATCTCAAATTGCGAGGACTTGCTCTGGCTGCCGCTGGCTTCGGTGTCTTTCTGGTACCGGGTACTGCCGGTGGCAGTTTTGGTCACGGTCAGAGTATCTACACGATAGGTCCGGTCAGCATCGTTGATCACCGTCAGGCCTGGGCCGTCCTGGTCGGCGCTGGCGGTGGCGGTGGCGTTGCCCAGTGGTGCATTGGTGTTGGCAATGGCCATGGTGTTTTTCTGCTGGTTCAGGTCGCCACCAGCAATGTTGATGCCCATGTTGCCGCTGCCTTCACTGCCCGATCCGTTCATGATCGCAGAGTTGGTGCTGCCGTTGTTGTAGACTTTGTTGTTGTTACTGTATTGCGTGACTTTAGCGGTGGCTTCGGAAGTGCCGAAGACGAAGCTGTTGTCGATCGCGCTGGAGTCAGAGCCCGCGTTGGCAATGGCCGCCGCGTTGTCTTGTTGGTTGCCAGCACCTGCCGCCACGTTGACACCCACGTTACCGCTGGTGCCGGTGGCAGATTCGTTCATTTCGGCTTCGTTTATTGTGCCGTTGTTGACGATTTTGTTGTTGGTGCTGCTTTGCTTGTCGTGAGCCTTAGCAGTGGCGTCGACATAGAACGCTTTAGGTGGAGGAGTGTGGTTGCCATGGTGATGGCCATTACCACGCCGGTCGTTGTTTTCAGCTTGTACAGCAACAGCCATGATCGCAGCAATTGCGAAAACCAGAGGCTTGAGTGCCATCGAGGGTTTCATGGTGATTCTCCGTACTTTATTTTAGGTTAAGTGTTGTTTCTGTTTTTTGGGTCAATCCGCGACCCGTACGCTCAGGGTGTTGGCCGTTCGGTTTCCCACCCCGGCGCTCTGATTCAACTGGATCACCCCACGGCTACCGGTGAAGGCCCGGTCACTGGTAGTGACCTGGCGATAGCCGGGAGTAGAGTCAGTTGGATCGGAGCTGTTGAGCAGCGCCACGTTCTGCTGCATGAGGACGCTGTCGTCGATACTTTGTGGTTGCGCACTGAGGGTGATGCGCAGTGCATTGGCTTGCTGGTTGGCGGCGCCTGCACTCTGGTTTACGCCCAATGCACCACTGCCGTTGCTGAAGGCGTCGCCCTGGATGCCGGACTTGGCTGCCATATTGGGATCGACGACGGTGTGCAGGCGTTGGCGAATGTGCGTCGTTGCGCTGGCGTTATGCCCAACGGCGATGGCGCGGGCGTTGACCTGTTGCTGCAGGTCGCCGGCGGCCTGATTGACCGCCATATTGCCTTGGTACTGCCTACCGGAACTGTCGATGTTGGCGTTATTGATGACGGGAACGGAACTGGTCACGGGGGGCTGGGCGAAGCTCGGTGCACTGCAAAACATCGCCAGAATCAGCAGTGTGTGCCTCATCTCACTTGCCTCCGGTCAGGATCTGCAGCGGCGCCAGGCCTTTCTGCACACTGGAGTTGACCATGTTGGAGATGCCGTTGTCGCCGCCGCTGCCGCGTCCACCGGCAAGGTTGGGCAATTGGGTCTGGTTACTGATGTTGGCGCCGAGGTTGTTGGTCTGTTGGGTGACCATGGAACTGATACCGGAGCCGCTGCTGATACCGGCGAAGTCGCCATCGCTCAATTCGTTGGTCTGTTTGAGGATTTGCGCGGACGGGTTGGTATTGACGGTGACCGGATTGGGGTCTGGCATGAGCGGCGGGCGCATGGCGTTGCGCGGTTGCACGTCGCGGGTGATCACGACGATCCCGTTCTCGGCCTGAACAGGCAAGATGGCGCTCGTTCCTAAAGCACATCCGACCAGCAGGAGGCGATAAATGCCTTTATCAAATTTCCTCACGGTGGCGCTTCCTTCTTCGGTTCGCTGGCCTTGTCAGCGTTGCGAGGAGAAGAGCAGAAGCTGTGCCGCTTTTGGTTATTGCCAATAGATCAAAGGCTTGGCGAATAAAGTTCAGCGTCGAGTGGTTTTGTTGTATCAGCGTTGAGACAGTTTTTTGCCCATTTCGCGCGCCGTGTGCCGCTAGCCTTGCTCGAAAGGCATTTGCGCAGGGTGTATCACGGTCTTAACAGCGCCCCCGACTTTGGGGATGGAGGCCCAAATCAGGGGGCTTTAACGGGGTGAGGTGTTTCAGCGAATTAACAATCGGTGGGCGAGCGTTGGTCGTCGATCAGATGCTGTACCGCACTCAAGGCCGCCACACTGCGCTCTGCCCAGTCACCACTGATGACTTTAACCGGTTGCTGATGGCGTTGTAACCAATCAAGGCTGTCAGTGAAAAAAGCCTGACGCTGCTGCAGTGCGGGCTGGCATCGCTGACCATCGCCAACCCAGTCGACCCCGTTGGGGTCGAGCAACAGGTGCAGGTGATAGTGGCGTTGCAGCAGTGCCTGTTCGATCCAGGCCGGGCAATCGCCGAACAGCACACGGCTCCAGAGCAGGTTGCTCAACAGGTGAGTATCAAGGATCAACAGCGCGGGCTGGCGGGCTCGCGCGGCGTCCTCCCAAGCCAGTTGGCCGCGGGCAATGGCCGGAATATCGGCGTAACAGGTATCCCGGCCTTGCTCATCGATAAAGTGACGCACATATTCGCCCACCAGCTCGCCACCGAAGTGCGCCTGGATCTGGCTGCCGAGCCAGCTCTTGCCGCTGGACTCCGGGCCGGTCAACACCAGGACTTTCATACGCTGGCCAACGCCGGGTCGCGGCGCCACTCGAACCAGCCCCGCACAGCGATCAGCGTCAGCACGGCGAAGAAGGCAGCGGTGAAGTACAACTGCTGATGCAGGTATTGGCCGACGTAAACCACATCGACCACCATCCACAGCAGCCAGCATTGCAAGCGCTTCTGCGCCATCCACAGTTGCGCAATCAGGCTGAAGCCGGTCAACGTGGCGTCCAGCCAGGGCAGGGCGGCATCCGTCCAGTAAGCCATGGGGGCACCGAGGGTGATGCTCAGCCCTAAACCTGCCGCCAGCCCGATGAGCACCGTTGGTGTACTTAGGCGTGAAACCTGACGCGCATCCTCGACACGGTCCGGGCGCTTCCACTGCCACCAGCCGTACAGCTGCAACACGGCGTAGGCGAACTGCAGGAGCATGCCCGAGTACAGCTTCACGGTGTAGAACAGCCAGGCGTAGATCAGCACCATCACCAGGCCGATTGGCCAGCACCAGGCATTCTGTTTGACGGTAAGCCACACGGCAGTAACGCCGAGCAGGGCGGCGATGAGTTCGAGGCCGGACATCGGCGTTCCTTGGCGCATTCAGGGGCGGGCGGCGATTGTACCTGTTGGAGTGGTTTCTGCCAGCACGGATAACAAGCTGATCCAACTGTTATTTTTGTCAGTTTCTGACCAGCAGGGTTACTGGCAAATTAGGACGCGTAATAGCCTGGAGATGCCCGCTATGGAACTGCGCCCTCATAAACAATTGTCAGTAGCCTTTATGTTCCTGCTAATGCAAACAACGGTTGCAGCGGCTGAAACCTGTGAACAAACACTGGAAAAAGTTGAGCGTTTATACAATAACCAGGTCAATGAGTGTAAAAGTGGCCCGGCATCGAACTGCTCAGGCTTGTTAATACGGGGTACGCACCGTGCCAAGAACGGCGAATACGATGTCTGGAACCCGAGCCCGACAGCAGAGAAATTGGGAACCATCGCCGCCTCCTGGATGCGTGCTGATGGCATCAGCTACGAAGACCCTGGCATGAACACGCAAAACGGCTACATCATCGCGCCGTTCGATCTGGTCAAAAAGCCGGAAGCCCCCGTCCATGTGTACTGTGCCTTTCCAAACGACGCTTGGACGGATTACCGGGATGACAATGGCTGCGGTGACAATAAAAACACCACTTCGACGAATGAGCCGGTCTGTCAAAGTATGAAACCGCCCATCGATAATGCACAAAAATGGGTGGCGAAATTCACTCAATACAATAACGACAGAGCACAAGATCAGCGCCAGTGTGGCTTCAACATGCGGCGCTCGGTCGGCGATCAGGGGCGAGTTGATGCGTTCCGTCACTTCATCGAAGCTCGCAGGGCAATCAACACGCGAGAGTTTCAAACCCAGACAGAGTTGCGCCTGGGCAACCCTGAAAAAGACAAACTGCCCATTCTGGCTTTCTTCTACAGCGATTCTCGTGGCTTGAAAGACGCGCAGCTTAACCAGCAAGACTATCTAAATAAAACGGGTAACCACCGCAATATCGTCAAGATCAACTTCCCGAAAACCCCGAATGGCAAGGCGACCTTTTCCTGCTCCAGCCCACCCTCCACCACGCCCGGCAAGCAGTTCTGTGACAAGTACATAGCCTCCAGCACCTGGGTACAGCGCGACGACCCGAAACTGGGGAAAGGTACCTGGACGCTTGAAGTCGTGCCCACCGCGTGTGGCCGCGCGATCCAAGACGA
The DNA here is from genome assembly GCF_004353925.1 of Pseudomonas sp. H9. Taxonomy (GTDB): domain Bacteria; phylum Pseudomonadota; class Gammaproteobacteria; order Pseudomonadales; family Pseudomonadaceae; genus Aquipseudomonas. Next base: position 31,362 of record NZ_SMOK01000011.1, read on the forward strand.
CGAAACCGACCGGATGTTCGCCGAATTGTACAACAAGCACAAAGACGACAAGCAATGGCGCGATTACAGCATCAATGGCGGCTCCCTACGGCGGCAGCTGGTATGTCATCTCGCGGCGGTATTCGATGGCAAACCGGTTAGAGACAAACCCGAATGGAACCTGGAACCTGCTCGTCCTTATGTCGACTTCAAAACGTCGATTGACATGAAGTGCAATCCTTATTGACCTCGCAGGGCGCCCCAATGCCACGATAGCAATGGGGCGCCTGTCAGGCCGTCAGTAAGGGTTGCAACCGGCCTTTGCCGCTTGACTGTCGCTGACCACCGGCCGGAACGGCTCAATGTTCCATTGTGTCTTGGCCGGGTAGTTTTTGATCAGGCAGCCCAACTGTTGGCGCATGCTTGCGTTACTGGATTCAGTGATCCGCCATTGTGAGTCAGCACCGCGTAGCGCATACAATTCCTCATAGATTGCCTGCTGGTCAGTGGCCTGTCGGCCTTTGCCCCAGGCACTCGGGACTACGACCAAGGTCCACTCCTGACGGCGACTGCCAGGGTCTTGCCGTAGCGTCCAGTTCGCCGACTGGATATACGTCTGCGCGATTTCACCAGTTACTCCCAGGCTCACCGCTTGATCCTCGGCCAAATAGGCGAAACGGCGTTGTGCTGGTTGCTGGAAATCCATTCGCAGCACAGGCACCGCATAACCCTGCGCAAACAGTTTGCGTTGCAGGCTGCGTGCAACGGCCAAACCGTTGGCAGGCACCGGCGCTTTAGTGTCGCCACGGGTGCGGCCGACGAAAGTGGTATTGGGGTCATAGACCAGCGCGTCGATGTGCTGCTTGCGCGCGCTGCCATCGCCGGTATCGGTAGCGGTGCGAATCAGAAACTCGTTAAGCCATTCTTTGCCAATCCAGGATTCCCCCTGCTTGCCGGGGTTCTGGTGTACATCGATCATGGCGTCCCAGTCAGCGGGTTGCTCGGCATTCCATGAGCACTGGCCCTTTTGAATGCCGCTGCGGTATTTCGCCCGCCACTGTGCGCCAGTATCGACGTCGCTGATATCGCAACTGCCGAAGGCGAGGTCGCGGTTACGGTTGGCCGGGGTCGCGCTGGGCGTGGGCGCGGCGCCTGTCGGCAAGGGTTGGTTGTACAGGCCGCAGCCGTACCATTGGCGTTCAGTACCGGTGAAGCCATCAAAGCTGAAGATGCACAGGTAACCGGTTTCCATCACCGGCAGGTTCAGACGCCGGGCGTCTGCCGGCGTTCGCAGGATGAACCCTGCGGGGCGCACCAGCTTACTGATGCTTAAATCGCTGCGTATCCAGCTGAATGACGAGGCGCCCAGTTTTTTTGCAAACTCGCTGTAGTCCCAGAAATTGAAAGGGCCGTCGTCGACCATCCGCAAGGTCACGCCACTGCAGTAATGGTGGCCGCGCACCGCTCCGGTATCCGGTTCGGTGCACGGATGGTTCGCGGTGATCAGGGTGTTGTAGTTGCGATTGATCCGCTCCAGTGTTTGTTGCGGGTCAAGGGCACTGGTGATCTGTTGAGCTGCATGGGCTGATGATGCGCACAGTAACACTGCGCTAAGTAGGGTACGTCCTTGCATGGTAAAGCCTCCGTTGATGGGGAGGCTTTACCTTGTTACCAACACTGGTGCAGGGCTACTGGCAGAAATATCAGGTACTGGCCTACACCCGGAACTGCCGCAGCAATTGCTCCAATTGCGTGCTCAGCTGATTGAGCGCTTTGCCTGCCTTGCTCGAGTGCTGGGCGGCCAACGCCGTGTGCTGCGACAAGTCTGCCGTTTCGGTGACACTGCGGTTGATTTCTTCAACCACATGAGACTGTTGCAGGGTGGCACTGGCGATTGAGGCGTTGAGTGCGGTGAGGTTGTGCAGGGCCTGGCTGATGGCGTCGAGGCTGACGCCGGCTTGGTTGGCCTGTTCGATGGTTTGACGCGAAGCGGTGCTGCTGGCATCGATCGCTTTGACCGCCGCCTCGGATTGCCCCTGCAAATGCTCGATCATGCTCTGGATTTCGGCAGTCGATTGCTGGGTGCGCTGGGCCAACAGCCGCACTTCATCGGCGACCACGGCAAAGCCGCGGCCTTGCTCACCGGCACGGGCAGCTTCGATGGCGGCGTTCAGGGCCAGCAGGTTGGTTTGTTCGGCAATCGAACGGATCACCTCCAGTACGCTGCCGATGCGCGTGCTTTGGCTGGCCAGGGTCTGGATCACGCTGACCGCTTCGTCGATGGTGGCCGACAGTTGATCGATCTGCTGCAGACTGCCGTGGATGCTCTGTTGCCCCTGTTCGGCGCGCTGCTGTGCATCGCGCATTTCGCTGGAGGCCTGCTCGGCATTTTTTGCGACATCCTGCACTGCGTAGCTCACTTCATTGATAGCCGTGGCCACTTGTTCCATTTGCGCCGATTGTTGCTCGCTGTGCTGCTGGGCCTGGTTGGCGTTACTGCCGACATCCACAGCTGACTGGCCCAAGGCGTGAGCTGCACCCTGCAATTGCCCGATCACGCCCTGCAATTTTCCGGTAAAGCGGTTGAAGTGTTCGCCCAGTTGCGTCACCTCATCGCGGCCATGGGTGTCAAGGCGACGGGTCAGGTCGCTTTCGCCGCTGGCGATCATGGCCATGGCGTCCACCGCTTCCTGCAAGGGGCGGGCGATACTGCGGGCGATCAGCACCACCAGCAAGGTCATGACCAGGGCGATGCCTAGCCCCAGCAGTGAGGCGTCACGGACTTGACGCATAAACTCCTGCTGCATGTCATCGATATAAATGCCGGAGCCGATGACCCAGCCCCAGGGTTTGAACAATTGGATGTAGGAGGTCTTTTCCACCGGCTCGCTGGCACCGGGTTTGGGCCAGCGGTAGTCAATGCTGCCCGCGCCTTGCGCCTTGGCCAGCACCACCATTTCATTGAACAGGGCAAAGCCGTCTGGGTCGCGTATCGCCGAGAGGTCTTGGCCGTCGAGCTTGGGGTTGGCCGGATGCATGATCATCTTCGGCCCCAGGTCGTTGATCCAGAAGTAGTCGTCCTGGTCGTAGCGCAAGCCGCGTATCACGCTCAAGGCTTGCTGTTGAGCCGCTTCGCGACTGAGGTTGCCGGTGGCTTCCAGGCCCTGGTAGTAAGCGAGCACGCCAGCGGCTGCTTCCACCACGTGGCGGGTCTTTTCAGCCTTGGCCAGGTACAGGTCCCCGTGGATCTGCCTGAGCATCAACACCCCCAAGGCCAACAACATCATCACGGCCACCACCAGAATCAGCCACAAGCGGCGGCTGATCGACATATTGCGTAGAGTCTTCATGGAACGGTCACCCCGCATTCTTTTTATTGTCTTACGCATCCCAACATGGTTTTTCCCCTCCACCTACTCGACCAAGGCCTAAGTGCTTCACACGCCCCAGGTGTGCAGTGCCAAGCAGCAGCGTTTAATCGAGAGGTCTGTTAGGATTTCGGCCCGGTCGGGACAAACCTGAAGGGTGACTGAACTTTTCTGTTGGCATTACGACCAACTGTCGCGGTTGACGACCGGACATTCGTATCTGCTCTGGCTGATGAAAACTATAACGGGAGCATGCGCTGGCATCGCTCCGTGGGGGAATAATGGATCTTTGGACCGGCCTGCAGGCCGTCATTTTGGGTATTGTCGAAGGCTTGACCGAGTTCTTGCCGATTTCCAGCACCGGTCACCAGATCGTTGTCGCGGATCTGATCAACTTTGGTGGTGAGCGGGCGATGGCCTTCAACATCATCATTCAGCTGGGTGCGATTCTGGCGGTGGTCTGGGAATTTCGCCGAAAGATCTTCGACGTGGTGCTGGGCCTGCCCAAGCAGCGTCAGGCACAACGTTTCACCATTAACCTGCTGATCGCTTTTATGCCGGCGGTGGTATTGGGGGTGTTGTTTGCCGACCTGATCCATGAGTACCTGTTTAACCCGGTGACCGTGGCCGTGGCCCTGGTGGTCGGTGGCCTGATCATGCTGTGGGCCGAACGCCGCGAGCATGCCATCACCGTTGAACAGGTCGATGACATGCGCTGGACCGATGCCCTGAAAATCGGCTTCGCCCAGTGCCTGGCCATGGTGCCGGGGACGTCGCGTTCAGGCTCGACCATCATTGGCGGCTTGCTGTTTGGCTTGTCGCGCAAGGCCGCGACCGAATTCTCGTTCTTCCTGGCCATGCCGACGATGGTCGGTGCGGCGGTGTATTCGGGCTACAAGTACCGCGAGCTGTTCCAGCCTGGCGATTTTCCGGTGTTCGCCATCGGCTTTGTGGTGTCGTTCATCTTCGCGATGATTGCAGTACGTGGCTTGCTGCGTTTTATCGCCAACCATAGCTATGCCATGTTCGCCTGGTATCGCATTGTGTTTGGCCTGATCATCCTGGCGACCTGGCAGTTCGGCATTGTCGACTGGGCCACGGCACACGGTTAAGCCCATGAGCCGTCCACAGACTTCCACGCGCCGCACCACGGGTGCTGCTGGCACGGTCCAGCATCTGCGCAGCAAGCTGTTGCTGTTCATTGGCCTGTGTTTGATGCCACTGGGCGGGGCGCTGCACATGCTGCTCAGCGGGCAGTCCTGGCTGCCTGCTGTGGCCTATCCGCTGGCCAGCCTGGTGAGTATTGCGCTGTATTGGCGTGACAAGCAGCAGGCGCGCAGCCAAGGCTGGCGTACCCCGGAGAAGGTCCTGCATGGCATCGAACTGTGTGGCGGCTGGCCGGGGGCGTTGCTGGCCCAGCAGATGTTCCGGCACAAAACGCGCAAGCTGTCGTTCCAACTGAGCTTCTGGGTCATTGTCGGCCTGCATCAGGTGTTCTGGCTCGATTACCTATGGTTTGGCGGGCACTGGTTTTGACTAGGCTCTGTATGAAAAGCCTTGATACTCGGTGATGCTGCGTTGAAAACAGCCTCGGAATGCTCATTTACAACCCGTAAAGTCGAGCGCGACTCCGACCGTTCCTCGGCTGTTTTCGCCTTGCCTGACCTTCGTCTCAAAACTTTTCACACAGAGCCTAACAGTGGGGGCGGCGGTGCGGCGACCGATTTGCCCTGGGGGTATAGTGCTTAGCGAATAAAGCGCGGCGGTCAATTGACCGCCGCGCTCGGTTTCAGCGAACGCCTGCGTTGCGCAGGGCGGCCGGGGTGTAGTCGTTCATGCGTGCTTGTTTTCCATACAGCGTCGCATGCTTGGACTCATTGGTCATGGCCAGCACGTTGTAGCGGCCAGCGATCAGGTCGTAGATACCCTGCATGGCATAACCGGGCGCGCTGCGCTCGAAGTCGTTGACGGCATAGCCTTCAGCGACGCGCCAGAGTTGGCCACGGCCGTCGTAGTGATCGACTTCGGCCAGTTGCCAGGTGTCTTCATCGAAGTACATGTCACGCTTGGCGTAAACATGGCGCTGGCCAGGCTTGAGTGTGGCCTGCACATGCCAGACCCGGTGCAACTCGTAGCGGGTCAGGTCCTGGTTGATGTGCCCAGGCTTGATGATGTCGTCATATTTAAGGCTTGGCGACCACAGTTTGTAGTTGTTGTACGGGATGTACAGTTCCTTCTTGCCGACCAGTTTCCAGTCGTAGCGATCTGGCGCGCCGTTCATCAAGTCGGTGTTGTCAGCGGTACGCAGGCCATCGGCACCCGAGCCCGGGCCGTCGTAGGCGATCTGCGGTGCACGTCGTACCCGGCGCTGGCCAGCGTTGTAGACCCAGGCCAGGCGCGGTTCCTTGACCTGGTCGATGGTTTCATGGATCAGCACCACGTTGCCGGCCAGGCGCGACGGTGCGGTGATGCTTTGTTTATAGAAGTAGAAGATGTTTTCCGCCTGCTTGCTGTCGATCCCGTCCATGTACTGCGGATAGCTCAGCTCATCACTGTATTCGACAATCGAGTAGGAACCATTGACTTGCGGCGCCGCCTGCGCAGCCTGGCGGAACATGTTGCCGCCACGGTAGCGGTTGTTGTGGTTCCAGTAGACCTCTACGCCATTTTTGGGGATGGGGAAGGGGTAGTAGCGGGTCTCGGCAAAGTTACGCAAACCGTTGCCATCGTCGGTCAGCTCGGTCGCCAGCGCGCTTTTCTTCGCCAGAACGTAGATGTTTTCCGGTACGGCGGCGGTGCGTTGGGTTTTGTACACCGGGATTTTGTAGCTGTCCGGGTAGCGCTTGAACAACGCCAGCTGGCCTGGGGTCAGCTTGTCTTTGTATTGCTCGGCATTGGCAGCGGTAATGACGAACAGCGGTTTTTCGTCGGCAAACGGGTTGCCGAGAAAACCTTTGGCGTCCACGGCGGCAGCGCCCGGTTTGAGGCCGCCGGTCCAGGCCGGAATACTGCCGTCGGCATTGCCTTCCTTTTGTGCGCCCAAAGGCGTGAGGGTGGTGCCCAGTTGCTGGGCCTCCTGGGGTGAGACGGCGGCGATCACGCTGGTGGTCAACAACGACAATGCCAAAGCGCCGGTGCGCATCATGATGCGAGTATTCATGTTGTTATCTCCGCTCTGTTGTCAGAAGTTCACACCGAAGCTAAGCGCGACGTAGTCGCGGTCGACGTTGGTGTTGAAGTCGCCACCGAAGTAGTCGGTGTAACTGAGGCTGGTGGTGTAGGTGTTGAGGTAGTCGGCATCCAGGCCGATGCTGATGGCCTTGCTGCCTTCTTCGAAGTTCGGCCCGTAGCCGTCGACGTCGTGGGACCAGGCCAGGTTAGGCGACAGGTTGATCCCGGCGATCACGTTGGGGTAGTCGAGCTTGGCGCGCAGGCGGTAACCCCAGGAGTTGGTGGTGTAAAAGCCCTTGTCGTTGCATTGCTGCGCCGGGTTGCTGGCGCCCGGCGTGCCCACGCCGGTGCCCTGACAGGCGGCAAGGCCGGTGTTGCCTGGCAGAATGCCGGAGCCGTAGGCGGGGCTGCGGCCAAAACGCAGGTCGCTGCCGTCGCTGTCACCCAGGCCGTTGATACGGTTGTAACCCACTTCGCCGATCAGGGTCAGGCGGCTCGCACCCATCACCTGTTCGAAGAACTGCGTGGCCGTCATCTGCGCCTGAAGCACCGGCATACGCTTGTAGCCATTGATATCGGTGCCGGCCACGGCGGCCGATGGCGGTGCAATGAAGCCGCTGGTGATCAGTGGCGAGGTCGGGTTGTTGAGGGTGCCGTTGAGCAGGTCGGCAGTGTTGAGTTGCAGCGGCATGTTGGGGCGGTAGCTGACTTCGCCACCCAGCGACACACCGCTCAGGGTGGTCTGGAAGCTCAAACCGTACAGGCGGATGTCTTCCGGGTAGTCGATGAAGTAACGGCCGTTGCGTGGCACGTTCAATGCGCTGGGCGGATTGCCGGCCCCGGTGGTGCGCACGGTGCTGAGGTACGGTGAACGGCTGTGGTAGTTCATCGCATAGGCACCGAACTCGGTGTCGTTCAGCTCAGGCACGTACCAGCGCAAGGCGATCCCGTACTGGCCACTGTCGCCGGGCTCGTTGTCCTCCAGGCGCGGGATGTAGACGTTGGTGTTGGCGTTCGGTGGGCCAACGTTGTCGGACACTCCCGGCGGCAAGTCCAGGCCGGCAACCACCAGGCGGTCGTTACAGCCGCGAGGCACGCCGTCGTTACCGAAGAAGGTGCCGCAGTTATCGACGACCGAGTTGTCCCACTCCAACTGGTAGAACGCCTCGGCGGTAATGTTGTCGGTCAGCCCTTGCGACACGTAGAGCATGTTCACCGGAATCAAGCCTTCCTTGATCTCGGCACCCGGGCGGCGCAAGGCGGCGACGTCGATGGGGTTGATGCTGTTGATGGAGTTACCAATGAAGGTACTTTCACCCCAACTGACCACTTGCTTACCCAGGCGCACGTTGCCGGCCAGGTCGGCCACGGTGTAGTTGTGGTAGATGAAGGCGTCGAGGAACTCAGCACCCGACGACTTGGCCATGTCGTCACGGCCGCTGTCGTCGATGTCGTAGAACAGCCGGTGCTCGTCCTTGAGTTCGAAGTCGTACCAGTACTTGCCCCTGACGAACACGCCGCTGTCGCCGTACTTGAGCTCCAGGTCATGCACGCCTTTGAAAATCTTCGAGAAGGTTTCGCCTTTCTTGAAGTTCAGGCGACCGTCGTCGACAGTCCGCGAGGAGGAGGTGCCGCGCTTGCCCATGGAGTTGAAGTTGGAAATCAGAGACGGGTCGGCACTGCGCACGGCCCAACTGGCACCGATGGACAGCGATGAGTCGAACTGCCCCTCGATCTCGCCGATGGTGAAGTCAACAGCAGAAGCCGATTGGCTTGCACCGATAGCCACGGCAGCAGCCAGCAGACTTGGCTGAAATACTCCGCGCTTTTTTGTTGTTGTCATGCGGTTCTCCAGGTTCGGATGAAGTAGCGCTGCCATCCTAGGTGGCCGAACCGGGGTGATGAATTGCCTGATTGGATGATTCTGCGTATTACCCGAAAGCATTAGTCGCTGCCGGTGGGGGCGGGCTTGCTGTGGGCTTGCCCCGCGATAGCGATCTGTCAGTCACACCGCTTCGCGGGGCAAGCCCGCTCCCACAGGAAGGCATAGAATCTCGAATCACAAGCGTGGGCCAAGCCAAAGCACTCTCACTCGTGGGCTGCGAGCGCAAGGAAAATGCGCCAAGGTGGCGTTGATTGCCTGCATGCGGGTACTGATTGTGCGCTTGAATGCGATGCTCAAAAGCAGCTGGCTTGAATGTGCTTCGCTAGCAGCAGGGTACCTCTGGTGGGAGCGGGCTTGCCCCGCGATCGGCTGCGCAGCGGCCGTAAACACAGCTGTTAGCAAGGCAACTGATATACCGAGGCGACTGAATTGCTGCCGCTTCGCGCCAGATCGCAGGGCAAGCCAGCTCCCACCGGGAGGGGTGTCTGCTGCGTGAAAATACCTCGATTGGCGGATGGGGTATTTACCCCTCGCGCGCGAACATGGCGCATGACTTGAACCGCTTCAGGAGGTGCCATGTCTCAGCCCCTTACCCCGACGGCGCTGCCCAGGGCACCGTCAGCACATCTTCTGCGCGAACGGCTGCACGACGCACTGCTCGGCCCAACCTATCGACTGCGCTTGTTCTGCGCCCCGGCGGGCTATGGCAAAACGGTATTGCTTAACGATTGCATGCGCCGCAGCGATGCCGATGTACGTTGTCTGTGGCTCGATCTTGGTGGCCACGCGCCGACGCTTGCGCAGTTCTGCCGGCGCCTGGCCGATGGCCTGGGCTTACCTGCCCAGGTGGCGGACGATGCGGATGCGTTGCTTGCTCATCTGCAGTGCAGCAAAGATCACTGGTGGTTGGCCTTTGACGATTTTCCGACCGATGCCAGCGTCGAACTCAATGCCTGGATCGACCACTTGTTGCGTTCGCAGGCCCCGGTCCAGCTGTGGGTCAGTTGCCGTCAGCGGCCAACCTGGAAGCTCGCGCGCCTGCTGCTCGAAGGCCAATTGCTGGAGCTTGGCGCCAACGAGCTTGCCTTTACCCGAGACGAGCTTGAAACACTGGTCGGGCGCCTGGATCCCTTGGCCTCTGCGGCAACCACCGCGCGTCTGTGGCAGCAAACCCAAGGTTGGTGCGCCGGGGTCAAGCTGCAGCTGAGCGCTCAGGTCCGTAATGAACGGGCAGGGGCGAGTTGGTTGCGCGAGTACCTGGGTGGAGAGTTGCTCGCGCCTTTGTCCGGGGAAGAGCGTGACTTGTTGCTGGCGGCCGCTTACCTGCCGCGGCTGTCCGTGGATTTCTGCCAGCGCCTGTGGCCGCACGGTAATGCGGGGGCACTGCTGCGTGGCCTGGTGCAATCGGAGTCGTTCTTCATGCCGGTGGGCAGCGATGGCCAGTGGTATCGACTGCTGCCCGCCGTAGCACTGGCCCTGCAAGGAGAACTGTGCACCGCGTCGCTTAACCGACTGCGCCTGGATACCTGCCGGCTGTTGTGTGAAGACGGCTTCATCGATGAAGCCATCGAACTGGCGCTATGCACCCAGCAGCCAGAGATGGCGGCCAGCCTGATGGAGCGTCTGACCCTGGACTGGATGTTCAGTGAACGTCACCTGCACACCTGGCTCGACTGGCTGACGCGGCTGCCACTGCGCGCGCTGGACAGCTCGCCGAACCTGATTTACTTGAATGTTCGGGCGCTGCTCAGTGTCTGGCGCCTGGACGATGCGCAGACCTACCTCGCCAGGCTCGCCTGGGCGACCCCACAGCCCAAGGCGCGCAATAACAACCGCTTGCTGGCGAACTGGCAGGCTTTGCAAGGTACGCTGCTGGGGCTCAGCGGGGATGCGCAGGGCGCCCGTGAGCATTGCCAGCAAGCCTTGCAACACCTGGAGCTGCGTGACTGGCCTTCATCGTTTCTGTGTTACTCGACCCTGGCGCGGGTAGCGATGGCGGCCGGTGAACCTGAAGAGGCGAAAGCACTGCTGGATTCGTCGCTGCAACTGGCGCGACGCCACGGATGTATTGCCAGCGAGGTGCTGATCAACGCCGACCGTATTCGTATGCTTATCCTGTGCAACGAATGGGAGCTGGCCGAGTCGGTGCTGCAGGAATGCTTTGAGCTGGTTGCCGACGACGGCGGTCACCACGATCTGTTACTCAGTCGCCTGATGTTGCTGCGCGGCGAGTTGCACTTGTTGCGTGGCAACTTGCCTGAATGCGAGAACCTGTTGCGCGCCGGGCTGCAACGCGGCATCGACAGCAGCGACCCCTATGTCCTGCATGCCCTGGTTGGCTTATCGGAAGCGGCGGCATGCAAAGGTGAGCTGGAGCAGGCGCACCTGCATTTGCGCAGTGCCGAACGGCATATGCAGCGCTGCCGGGTCAGTGAAGGGTGCTACAAGGGGTTGATTGACTACCAGCACATGCGCCTGATGGTTCGCCAGCAAGACTGGCAGGCCATCGTGCTGCTGGCCCGCAAGGCGATCGCCGAGGGTGTTGGGCGACTGCCACCGTTGCATGCGCCATCCCTGCCACAGCGCTTGCAATTGATTCTGGCCCTGGCTGAATGCGGTCTTGGTAAGCGCGATCACGCGGCCACACGTTTGCAGGCATTGCTGGAGACCTGTGAGCAGATGGGCTTTTTCAGCCTGTTGCCGGAAGCACAGGTTGCCCTGGTGCATGTCGATCAACAGCGCGGTGTCCGGCACCCGGGGCAGGCGCCTGCCCTGGTGCGTACCAGCTTGCTGGCAGGCTTGACCGGCCTGGCGGGCGCATCACTGTCAGCGACTCCCGGTGCTCAGGACGGCCTGACGTCACGGGAGTTCTCGGTGCTGCAACTGGTGGCCCACGGGTTGTCCAACCAGGAAATCAGCGAGCAGTTGTTCATCTCGTTGAATACAGTCAAAGCCCACACGGTGAAGATCAACCACAAACTGGGGGTCAAGCGCCGCACCCAGGCGGTGATGCGTGCCAAATCCCTGGGGATGCTAGCCTGATCAGTCCAGCAGGCCACGGGCCCGGGCGATGGCCACGGCTTCGGTACGCCCCTGGGCACCGAGTTTGGCGCTGATGTTGCGCAGGTGGGTCTTCACTGTGTGTTCAGACAGATGCATCTGATCGGCAATGGCACGGTTGCGGTTGCCCGCCGCCAGCAGGCGAATGACTTGCAACTCGCGTGAGGTGAGTTGCAAGTCGTCTGCGGTCTCGACACCTTCGTTGGCCTCGCCCTTGGTACCACTGCGCTTGAGCAGGTTGGCGAGGAATTCGGGGGCGATGTCCAGGCTGCTGGACAAGGCCTGGCAGGCGACCGCCCAGCGTTCCAGCAGTTTGAGCAGCGCCGGGCCTTCCTCCACAAAGGTACGCACAAAGCCTTCCTGACTGGCCAGGCGCAAGGCCGGGGTGAGGGTTTCCAGGGCCTGTTTTTGCCTGCCTTTACCTGCCTGTGCCATGGCCAGCAGCACGCGTAGCTTGAGCGCGCGGCGTCGATGCTGGCGTTGTTCGGCCGTGTCGAGCGCGGCACTCAGCGCGCTGGCGGCCAGCGCATGCTCGCCACGGGCAATCAATAGACGTTGGCGGGCAATGAACGGTGTATCGGTGTCGCAGCCAATTGTCAGGACCTCGGGCACATCCCACTGGCCGGCCAGTTCGGCCGTCGCCAACGCCTGTGCTGCGCTGTCCAGACGCCCCTCCAGGGTGGCGACCCGTGCCCGTTCCAGCCAGGCTGCGCAGAGGATGCGTTCAGAGCCGCTGCGTCGGCCCAGTTGCTCCAGGTCGGCCAGGTGGCGCATCCACGTGGGGCGGTCGTCGTGCTGCAAGGCGATGCGTGCCAGCACCATGCGGTGGGCGATGAGTACATCGGGGCCCCCGAGGTCGAGCGCATGTGCCGGGATCAGGTCGAGCATCGCCTTGGCCTGATCCAGAGCGTCGCCTTCGTACAGCACCAGGGCATGCAGAATCTCCAGTGTGGTGCCGGGCGCACCGCGCTTGGTTCGCGCGTTACCGATAAGGTCGGTGGTGGCCGCTTGCAGGCGGGCGAGGGCGGCGCGTCGCTGGCCCAGGGTCAGCTCCAGCGAACTTTCGATAAACACGACAATGCTGTCGATCAGCACAGAACGCTCTTGTGGTGCCTGGCGGGCCATGTGAATCAGCAGCGTACGCGCTTCATCATAATGACCGGTGGCAACCAGGCAGAAGGCCAGCGGTGTAGCGACCATGCCGTATTGCAGCATGTCGCTGGGCGATAACCGCGCCAGTTGGGCGCGGGAGGCAGTCATGGCGGCCTCAAGCTGGTCGGTGAAGGCCAACAACAAGCAGCGGATGGTTTCGGTCTCCAGCGTCGCTGGATTGCGCTCGACCACTTGCATGGCATCGCGGTAGCGGCGGTCGAGGATCAGCAACCAGGCATGGGCGAGCACCAGCCGTGGGCGATCTTGCAAGATACTGGCGGGCAGTTGGTCGAGCCAGCGCAGCAGCATGCGCAAACGTCCGGCGTCGACGAGTTCATCGAGGTGGCGTTCCAGCGCCGCCGCAACCTGATCGATTTCACCTGCCTGCATCAGATGGTCGATGGCGGCGGCAGGGTAGCCCTGTTCCAGGTACCACTGCGCAGCAACCCGGTGCAGGTCACGAACCTGGTGCACCGATTGACGCGCCATGGCATTGCGCAAAAAACCGTGAAACAGGCGGTGATAGCGGAACCACTGGCGCTGCGGGTCGGCCGCCTGGATGAACAGGTTGGCGCGTTGTAGCTGCTCAATCAGCTCGGCGCTATTGCTGCGCCGGGTGAGGGTGTCGCACAGCGGCGCACAAAAGCGCTCCAATACGCTGGTCTGCAACAGAAACTGGCGCACCTCATCGGGCTGCCTGGCGAGAATGTCCTCGGTCAGGTACTCGGCCAATTGCTGGTTGTTGCCGCTGAACGCGCCGACGCCTTCGCCAAGGTCAGTACGGCCGTTGAGCGACAGGCTGGCGAGGAACAGGCCGGTGATCCAGCCCTCCGTCAATTCCTGCAAGCGGGCGAGGTGCTCGTCACTGAGGGTCGTTTGGCAGCAGATGCGCAGAAAATGCGCGGTTTGCTCTGCGCTAAGGCGCAACGCATCGCTGCCGATATCCACGACCTGGCCTTGAGAGCGTAAGCGCCCCAGGGCCAGCTCAGGGCTGATGCGCGAAGCGATGGCCAGGCGTACACCGGGGGCCAGTGCCAGCAGCAGTTGCTGGATGAAGGCCAGGCTCTGGGGCGATTCAAGGGCTTCGAAATCATCGAGCATAAGGGTGAAACCCGGCTCCAATGTCGGCAGCCGTTGCAGCAAAAGCTGCGGGCTGTCGATAGCTTCTCCCAGCGCCTGGCCATCGAGGAGCTGTAGCCCGGCGTACAGGTGCGCGGCGAGGCGCTCGGGGTCGTTATCGGCGGGATCGAGGGTCAGCCAGAGCACGCGACGCCCTTGGCTCAGACAATGCTGGCGTAGCTGGCGTAGCAGGGTGGTCTTGCCGTAACCGGCGGCGGCACAGACAAGCATCAGGCGCGTCTCTCCCGCTGCGTCCAGGCGCTGTATCAGGTTGTCGCGCGCAAGCAAGGCGACACGGGCGCTGCCGGGCACCGCAAGCTTTTCCACCTGGATGACGTGGGCAGGCGCTTGCGGCTGTTGCGGCGACGGCAGGATTCGGCTGGGCACAAGGCTCAGTCGGCTGCTCTGGTCCGGGCGATTGGGCATGGATCTCTCTGGCCAAAGGGGCCGCCTGTGGCGGGCGGCTCTGATTGTTCTTCAGTGCGGATAATGCCACGACCATCAAACCCTGCGTCAACTTCACTCTTTTGAGCGATGGGTTAGCCCAAGCGCTCTGGCTAGCCTGTTGCAGGTCGGTACGCCGACTTCAATGCCACTAACTACAAGAGAGAACGCGCATGGCAGGACCATTGGCCGGGGTTAAGGTTGTCGAAATGAATGCGATCGGCCCGGCGCCGTTCGCCACCATGCTGTTGGCGGACATGGGTGCCGAGGTGATTCGCATCGATCGTCAGCAGTCGGGCTTTCTCAATGGCGATGACAGCGTGATCGGCCGGGGCCGCCGTAGCCTGACCATTGACCCGCGCAAACCGGGTGCGACCGATGTGCTGTTGCGCTTGATTGACGAAGCTGACGTGCTGATCGAAGGCTTCCGCCCCGGGGTTATGGAGCGTCTGGGGCTAGGGCCTGAGGTGTGCACCGTGCGCAACCCCAAGCTGGTCTACGGACGCATGACCGGCTGGGGCCAGACCGGCCCGTTGGCGCACAGCGCCGGCCATGACCTCAACTACCTGGCCATCACCGGCGCCCTGCATGCCATGGGCCACGCCGACCGTGAGCCAACGCCACCGCTGCACCTGGCCGGCGACATGGGGGGCGGCGCTATGTTCTTGGCCTTCGGTGTGGTCTGCGCCTTGTTCGAGGCCCGCCGATCAGGCCAGGGCCAAGTGGTCGATGCCGCCATCTCCGACGGTTCAGCGCTGCTCAGCACCATGTTCTACGAGTTCAAACAAAACGGGCAGTGGGCTGGGCGGGGCGAAAACATTTTCGATGGTGGTGCGCCGTTTTATGGCTGCTACACCTGCGCCGATGGCCAGTTCATTTCTATCGGTTCGATCGAGCCGCAGTTCTACCAGCAATTGATGACACTGTGCGAAATCGATGACCCGCTGCTGAAAGCGCAGTGGGACCGCAGCCTGTGGCCCGCACAGCGTGAAAAGCTTGAAGCCCTGTTTGCCACGCGTACCCGCGACCAGTGGTGTGCACTGCTGGAAGGTACCGATGTGTGTTTCGCCCCGGTGCTGGATTTCAGCGAGGCACCAAAGCATGCCCACCACCAGGCGCGCGGTACCTTCATCAGCAGTGACGGGGTCATCCACCCGGCACCGGCGCCGCGCCTGAGCCGCACCCCGGCGCAGGTGGGTGCGAAAGCAAACAATGGCCAGCACAGCCTGGCAATCCTCCGTGAACTGGGGCTGGACGAGGCAGCCATCGCCGCGTTGCGCGACAGCGGCGCAATCGCTTGAGCGCGTGGAGTGGGGTACCCCACTCCATACCCACTCCTTTCTACTCCCGGGGAGCGGGGTACAGCAGAAAAGCGTTGCGCAACCATGGTGCCAGGGCCCCGGATTGACCGGTGAGCCAGTCCAGTCAACTGAGCGTGGAGAATAAGATGTCCCAGAAAACCTACGTTGCCGGTGTCGGCATGATCCAGTTCGCCAAACCCGGTGCCAGTGGCAGCTACGTCGAGATGGGTGCCCAGGCTGTGCGTCAGGCCCTGCAAGATGCCGGTATCGATTATGCGCTGGTGCAGCAGGCGTATGCCGGCTACGTGTATGGCGACTCCACCTGCGGTCAGTCGGCACTCTATGAAGTGGGCATGACCGGGATCCCGGTCATCAACGTCAACAACAACTGCGCCAGCGGCTCCACAGCGCTGTTCATGGCGCGCCAGGCGGTCGAAAGCGGTGCGGTGGATTGCGCCCTGGCGTTCGGTTTCGAGCAGATGCAACCGGGTGCCCTGAAAAACTTCTGGACTGACCGTCCGCTCACCATGGGCAAAGGCTTTGACAGCGCCGCCGTAGCCTTCCCGGAAGGTGTTGGCATGCCCGGCGCGCTGATGTTCTTCGGCGGTGCCGGTCGCGAGCATATGGAAAAATACGGCACCAAGATGGAAACCTTCGCAGCGATTCGCGCCAAGGCCAGCCGTCACGCCGCCAACAACCCACTGGCGGTGTTCAAGAAAGTTGTGACCACCGAAGAGGTGATGGCTGATCAGGTGGTCTGGGAAGGGGTCATGACCCGCCTGATGGCTTGCCCGCCAACCTGTGGTGGTGCTGCCGCGATCATCGTTTCCGAGCGCTTTGCCAAGCGTCATGGCCTGCGTACCGATGTGTCGATTCTGGCTCAGGCCATGACTACCGACACCCCGGATGCTTTCGAGCCTCCGTCGATGATCGAGATCGTCGGCAGTGGCATGACCCGATCGGCCGCCTGGCAGGTATACGACAAAGCCGGTGTAGGGCCTGAAGACATCCGCGTGTGCGAACTGCACGACTGCTTCGCCCACAACGAGTTGCTGACCTACGAAGGCCTGGGCTTCTGCCCGGTCGGCGGCGGTGAGAAGTTCGTCCTCGATGGCGAAAACACCTACGGCGGCCAGGTGGTGGTCAACCCGTCGGGCGGCCTGCTGTCCAAAGGCCACCCGCTGGGAGCGACCGGCCTTGCGCAATGCTACGAGCTGACTCATCAGCTGCGCGGCAGCGCCGAAGCGCGTCAGGTGGAAGGCTTGCAGCATGCCCTGCAGCACAACCTGGGCCTGGGTGGCGCCGGTGTCGTGACCCTCTACGGTCGCGGCTAAAGCCTCCGTCAACTACCAGGAATCCATCCAGATGGCAGATAAAAGTCTGATTGGCCGGGCCCTCGGCGTCACCACCAGTGCAGTGGAAAAGGGCCGTCTGTGCTTCTTCGCCAAGGCCATTGGTGAAACCGACCCGGTCTACACCGATGAACAAGCGGCCAAGGCCGAGGGCTATCCCGCGCTGCCGGTACCGCCCACTTTCCTGCTGTGCCTGGAAAGTGAGGGCCGCAACCCGCAAGCGATTGTCGAAGACATCATGGGCTTTGACCTGGGTCGCATCCTGCATGCCGAACAGGAGTTCAGCTACCACCACATGGCCTTTGCCGGTGATGTGCTGACCTTCGACACCCGCATTGTCGATGTTTACGAGAAGAAGGGCGGGGCCTTGCAGTTCGTAGTCCAGCAAACCCGTATCACCAACCAGGACGGCGTGCACATCGCCGACCTTCGCTCCTCGCTCGTGCAGCGCTGAGGTATTGCCATGACCCATACCCCAATTCGTGCTCCACAGTACAGCGATGTGCAGGTCGGCACCGTGTTGCCGTTGCTCAGGTTGCGTCCGGTCAACCGCACCATGCTGGCGTTGTACGCCGGTGCGTCCGGTGACCACAACCAGATCCACATCGACATCGATTTTGCCCGCAAAGCCCGCGTTCCGGACGTGTTTGCCCACGGCATGCTGTCGGCTGCCTACCTGGGCCGGTTGTTGACCATTTGGGTGCCGCAATCACAGATCCGCAGTTTTTCCATGCGGTTTGTCGGCATCACCCAGATCGGCCACATCCCGCACCTGACCGGGCACATCACGGAAAAGTTCGAGGCCGACGGCGAGAAGCGTGTGCGCCTGCAGATCCAGTGTGCCAACCAGTACGGCGAAGCCAAGGTCGTCGGTGAGGCCGTTATCGCGCTGGCCTGATGCACCCCACAACAATTAGAAAACAGTTAAAGAAGGTAACCGCAATGAAAAAACTCGAAGGCAAAGTCGCCCTGGTCACCGGTTCCGGTCGCGGTATCGGTCGCAGTGTCGCCCTCAAACTGGCTGGCGATGGTGCCCGCGTGGTGGTCAACGATCTGGACGCCGGCCCTGCCGAAGAAGTGGTCGCGGAAATCCGCGCCGCCGGTGGCCAAGCCGTTGCCTGTGTAGGCAGCGTCACTGCCGTCGACTTCGCTGACCGCTTCATCAAGACCGCGGTCGACAACTACGGTGGCATCGACATCATCGTCAACAACGCCGGGTACACCTGGGACAGCGTGATCCAGAAGATGAGCGACGAGCAGTGGTACGCCATCATCGACTGCCACCTGACCGCGCCGTTCCGCATTCTGCGTGCCGCGCAGCCGGTCATCAGCGCCCTGGCCAAGCAAGAAGCGGCCGAAGGCCGTGTGGTCAACCGTAAAGTCGTCAACATTTCCTCCATTGCTGCCGGTGGCAACGCTGGCCAGGCCAACTACTCGGCCGGCAAGGCGGGCATCCTGGGCATGACCAAGACCCTGTCGAAAGAGTGGGGGCGCTACAACGTCAACGTTAACGCCGTAGCCTTCGGTCATATCGATACCCGCATGACCCAGGCACTGGCCGGTGAAGCGAGCAAGACCGTCAACATCGAAGGTCGCGAAATCAAGGTTGGCATCCAGCCTGCCGCCATCGCCGCCAGCAACCAGATGTGCCCGCTGGGCCGCCCTGGCACCCCGGAAGAAGCGGCGGGCTCGGTTTACCTGTTCTGCATCCCTGAATCCAACTTCGTCTCGGGCCAGGTGCTGGTCTGCGGCGGCGGCTTCGGCAACGTCTAACGGCCTGAGGAACCTATCATGCGTGTAGAGAACTATGTGTCCCCGTGGGAAGACAGCGACCTGGTTGCCTTCCGTGACAGCATCCGGCGTTTTGTGCGTGAGCAACTGCTGCCGCACGAAGACAAGTGGCGTGAGCAGAAGCGTTCTGACCGCGCCGCCTGGCTAGCCTGCGGCGAGATGGGCATGATCCTGCCGGACATGCCTTCCGAATACGGTGGTGCTGATGGCACGCCGGCACACTATGCCGTGGCCATGGAAGAGCTGACCTACGCCGGTGCGATGAGCGTTGCGTTGAGCATCAACCACATTGTCGGCCACTACATCCTGGCCAGCGGCACCGAGGCGCAAAAGCAGCAGTGGCTGCCGAAGATCGCCTCCGGCGAGTGCATCTGCGCCATCGCCATGACCGAGCCTGGCACAGGCTCCGACTTGCAGGGCGTACGCACCCGGGCGATCAAACAGGGTGACAAGTATGTGATCAGCGGCTCGAAAACCTTCATCAGTAATGGCCAGAACGCCGATATGGTGGTGGTGATCGCCAAGACCGACCTCGAAGCCAAGGGTTCGCGCGGCATCTCGTTGTTCATCGTCGATACCCGTACACCGGGCTTCCAGCGCGGCAAATGCCTGGACAAGATCGGCCTGCCGGGCCAGGACACCTCGGAAATGTTTTTCGAGGGCTGCGAAGTGCCTGCCGATTGCCTGATCGGCGGCGTCGAAGGGCAGGGCTTCATTCAGTTGATGCAGCAATTGCCCTTCGAGCGCGCCGAGATCGCCATCCAGGCGGCCGCCTCGCTGGAGCGTGCATTGGCCCTGACCGTTGAATACACCCGTGAACGCAAGGCGTTCGGCAAGTCGATCCTCGACTTCCAGAACACCCGCTTCACGCTGGCTGAAGTTAAAGCCACTGTATTGGCTTCGCGCCTGTTCGCCGACCTGATCGTGCAGCGCTGGGTAGACGGCACCCTGGACACTACGCTGGCCTCGATGGGCAAGTTCTGGCTGACTGACCGCCAGGGCGAAGTGATCGATGATTGCCTGCAGTTCTTCGGCGGCTTCGGCTACATGAACGAGTACCCGATCGCGCGGATGTTCGCCGATGCCCGGGTTGCCCGTATCTATGGCGGTGCCAACGAAATCCAGCGCGAGCTGGTAGGGCGTTCCCTGTAAGGAAAGGGCCGGGCGGCGGTCATCCACGAGAGTGCCGCCCGGCCCGCCTGCAATGACAGGCACAGATTCAATCGCTAACGTTCCCTCAGATTTCTTCCAAAAATAATAAGTCAGGAGGCTCCGATGTACATTACCCAAGGGCTGCACCGCCATCTGCAGCAGCGCCCAGATGCCGTGGCCATTCGTGAAATGGGCCGCAGCCTGACCTTTGCCCGCCTGGGCGAGCGTGTTGCACGGCTGGCCGGTGCACTGAAAGCACTGGGCATGGCCAGCGACGACTGCATTGCCATGCTCTCGCGCAACTCACAACGCTACATCGAATACGCCTTGGGCGTGCCATGGGCCGATTGCGTGCTCAACCCGGTCAATACCCGTTGGAGTGTGGCGGAGATCGTCTTCTCGCTGATTGACTCAGATTCCAGGGTGTTGATCGTCGACGACACCTTCAAGGATGTCGGTGCGACCATTGCCTCGCAGTCGCCGTGCATTCGCCACGTGATTTATGCCGGTGATGGTGAAACACCGGAGGGCATGCTCAATTACGAAACCCTGCTGACTCAAGCCTGCCCGGTGGAGGATGCACGCCGGGGCGGCGATGCTCTGCTGGGAATTTTCTATACCGGCGGCACTACCGGCTTTCCCAAAGGCGTGATGATCAGCCACACCAACCTGGCATTCGCCGGGCTGGCGGCGATGACCCGCGGCTTTTTCGGCCCGCAAGCGGTGTTTCTGCATGCCATGCCGATGTTTCACCTGGCTGACTTCTCGGCGCTGTACTGCCTGACCGTCAGTGGTGGCACCCATGTGGTACTGCCGGCATTCAGTGGTGAGGCCGCGCTTTCGACCATCATCAGCGAACAGGTCACCGACCTGATGCTGGCGCCGACCATGATCCAGATGATGCTCGATGCGCGTCAGGCCAACGCTGCCACCAGCGCCCTGGCTATGGGTTCTATTCGCCACATCGTCTACGGCGCCTCACCAATCACTCCAGCCTTGCTTGATCGCGCCTGCGAAGCCTTCCCGGCAGCCGGCTTTTTTCAAGGCTACGGCATGACCGAGCTGACCACTGGCGGCACCATGCTCGACGCCGAGTACCACTGCGCAGAGCACCAGGCCAGCGGCAAGATGTATTCAGCCGGGCGTGCGGTGAACTGTGTGGAAGTGAAGATCATCGACAGCGAGGGCGTTGAAGTGCCACGCGGCACGGTCGGCGAGATCATCGTCAGTGGCCCGAACGTCATGCTTGGTTACTGGAACCGCCCGCAAGACACCGACCAGGTACTCAAAAACGGCTGGATGCATACCGGTGACGGCGGGTACATGGATGCAGAAGGTTTCGTCTTCATCGTCGATCGCCTCAAAGACATGATCGTCAGCGGAGGCGAGAACGTCTATTCGGCGGAGGTGGAGAACGCACTCAGCAGCCATCCGGCAGTCGCTCAGTGCGCGGTGATCGGAATTCCGTCCGACAAGTGGGGCGAAGCCGTGCATGCGGTCATTGTGCTCAAGCCTGAAAACCAGGTGGATACCGACACGCTCATCGCCCATTGCCGTGAACGGATTGCCGGTTACAAATGCCCGCGCAGCATTGAGTTCCGCACGGCCATGCCGCTTTCGGGCGTTGGCAAGATCCTCAAGAACGAGCTGCGTAAGACCTTTTGGGAAAACCGTACCCGTAATGTTGGCTGACCGGAAAATGCTATGTCTTGCATTCAGTTGATGACTACCCAGTTCGCGCCACCTCGTCTGAGCACGCAAACCGTGCCCAGGGAGCCGTTGCTGGCACTGCTCCAGCAGGAGCGTCATTGCCGACTCTTGCTGGTGACGGCAAGTGCCGGGTTTGGCAAGACAACCCTGCTTGCCCAATGGCGACAGGCGTTGATCATGACCGGCGCGCAGGTGGCGTGGTTGTCGCTGTCGGCGGATGAGGGCAGGTTTGCGTCGTTCTGCGCCGGGCTGTTTGGTGCGTTACGGCAGACGGGCATAGCGTTTGACGAGGATCTGCTGCAACGCCTGGAGTCCGGTGATGCTGCGGTGCAGGCGGTGTCAGCAGAGCTGATCAATGGCCTGGCGCGCTTGGGCGGCCAGTTTTACTTGATGGTCGATGACGTCCAGTACGTGACAGACCCCTATGCGATCGATCTGATGCAACGGCTGTGTGAGCACCTGCCGCAAGATGTGCATCTGGTACTGGCTTCACGCATCGCATCGCCGTTGCGCCTGGGCCGTCTGCGCGCGCTGGGGCAAGTGTGCGACGTGCAAAGTGCGCAGTTGGCCTTTGAGTTTCGTGAATCACTGGCATTTCTCAGGGGGCATGTGGATGAGCAGCTACCCCTTGAGGCTGCGCATGCTGCCCACGCGCTGACCGACGGTTGGCCGATTGGTCTGCAACTGTTGGCCATTGCACGTAAAAGCAATCCACGGGTACCGCTGCAAAGCACGGCCTTTACCCATAACAATGCGGCATTGGCCGACTACCTGACGCAGGATGTCATGGCCGACCTGCCGGACGAGCTGTTCCTGTTTCTGCAAAAACTCTCGATTCTGGGCCGCTTCAACGCTGAAGTGGCCGCGTATGTGCTGGAACAACCGGACGCCGCACGGCTGATTGCCTCGCTCGAAGAGCGCAATCTGTTCATCCAGCCGCTGATTCATGCCGATCAGCAGTGGTTTCGCATGCACCCGCTGTTTGTCGAGTTTCTCGCTCAGCACCTGCACGGCGCCGACGTCGATGTCCGGCGCCTGCATCGGCGTGCCGCGCAGTGGTTCGAGCGTGCCGGGCAAGTTCAGGAAGCGTTCCGCCACGGTTTGCTGTGCGAGGACATCAGCCTGGTTGTTGGATTGCTGGAGCGCGTGCAGCCTTCTACCCGCCGGGTGAGCCACTTGAGCCAGTTCATGCGTTGGCTGGAACAGGTGCCTTCGGGTGTGCTGAGCAGCCACCCCAATCTCTTGTTGCTAGGGATTTGGGGGGCCGTGCTGACCGTGCTCACACGTCAGGCGCAAGCGTGGATAAGCCTGCTGGAACAGGTGCCGCTCGACGAGGAACAGGCGATGCAACTGACGCTGGTGAAAGCGTCCCTGGCAATGCACATGGACGACGACACCCGCTGCATGGCATTGCTTGAATCGTTGGAGGGCAAGGCGCTACCCGGGCTGTTCGCCGAGCAGGTACGCCTGGCCCTGACCATCAGTTGCCTGACCTTGCGCGGCGACCACGGCCAGGCCCGTAACCTGCTCAGGCAGCCGGCGGCGCGGTGCCTGCGCTCGGATGATGAAATGGCCTTGATGGGGCAGGTGACCATGGCCGTGGCAAGCCTGCTCGAAGGCAAGGTGCTGGAGGCCGAACGCGTGTGCGCACCGGTGCTGGAACAGGCCGAAAAACTGCATGGTCGGCGTTCCGTAAGTGCTTGCAGTGCCGCCGTGGTGATGGCCGAGGTGTGGTACGAACTTGATCAGCTCGATCGCGCCCATGAAGCCCTGGCCAACCGTCTGGACATCCTGCGCTTTTCGGCGCCGCTGTTCATGGTCAGTGCCGCGCACTGCAATGCCCGGTTGATCACCCAGCAGACATCGCCACGTGCGGCGCTGGACTACCTGGCGGAAAAGGAGGATCACTTTGCCAGCCTGGGGCTGGACCGCGGGCTGGGCTGCATGTTGGCCGAACAACTGCGCCTGGCGCTGGTGTGTGGCGATTGCAGCCACGCCGAGGTGCTGCAAGGCCGGCTGGATGATCTGGCGCGCAATCACCGTGGGGCGACACCCTGCGATGCCGAGGTCATGAGCCTGGCGGCATTGTCGAGAGCGCGCTTGTCTCTGGCCCGGCACCAATACGAAGCCGCGCTGCAGGCGTTGGACATCGCCCACCGTTATGCCGACGAACTCAACCGCGGCCGCTGGCGCGTGCAGGTTGATCTGTTGCGGGCCTTTGCTCTGCACGCCCTGAACCGCGACAGCGAAGCGCAAGACAACCTCAAGGCGGCCATGGCCTGCGCCTATCGCCTGGGGTTAGTGCGCACCTTGCTGGACGAGGGGGCGACGTTCCAGTCGATGCTGACCGACCTCACCCTGGAGCAAGGCTCGGTGCTGGCCGATTTTCGCCAGAGCCTGCTCAACGTTGCACCGCCTGCAGAGGCCGTGCCTGCGGTTACCCGCGGCCCCAGCCCACTGATGACCCGCCGCGAACAGCAGATTCTCGACCTGCTGGAACAGTCGATGTCCAATAAACACATCGCCTTGGCCCTGAACCTGAGCCTGCAGACGGTGAAGTGGAACCTGAAGAACATCTTCGCCAAGTTAGGCGTGTCTAGCCGTTACGACGCGATTGTGGCCATGCGCAGGCAGCGCGATTAAGCGGGTAGTTGGACTGCCCCCCGCTTGAGGGGGGTTACTCCAGCGGCAGTGCGCTTAGGATAAACCCACATCCAAGGGGGGCATTATGTCTTATCAAGTCGTTCTGCTGCTGGTCGCGCTGGTTTTGTTGACTACATCCTGGTTGGCTCGGGCGCAGGCGCCTGCCAGCGTCCCGCTCGCGGCGAATCATTTCAGTTGGCTGAGCCAAACCCAACCGCCAGGAGC
The DNA here is from genome assembly GCF_004353925.1 of Pseudomonas sp. H9. Taxonomy (GTDB): domain Bacteria; phylum Pseudomonadota; class Gammaproteobacteria; order Pseudomonadales; family Pseudomonadaceae; genus Aquipseudomonas. Next base: position 55,714 of record NZ_SMOK01000011.1, read on the forward strand.
GGGCTTGCCCCGCGACTGCGGTTCGTCAGTCACATTGCATTGCGGGGCAAGACCGCTCTCACAGTAAATGCGCTTGTTTACAATCGTTAGCTGAAACTGTACTCAAATTCGTGCTGCTTTTGTTGTCGTAGCAATTGCCCGGTTGTATAGTCCCGCGCCGCGGATGGCTCAATGCCATCACTCTCAAGCAAGGGCAATAGAAGGGCAATACGGATGTTCGATGCAATGGCAAAGGTCTTGGCTGATATCAGCGTGAGATCGAAACTGACCCTGGGCTTTGCGCTGGTTTTACTGCTGACGGTTGTGGTCGCGGGGATCGGCTGGGGAGGGTTGAGCAGCCTGGGCGAGCGCAGTGCCAAGCTCAGCCATATCGCCCAGATCAATGAAGCGGTTCGTGACATGCGCATCGCGCGTCTGAATTACACCGTGTCGCCCGCTGCAGAGCAGGCCACCCAGATGGCCAGCGTCACGGATGACCTCAGCGTTCAGGTCGAGGCGCTGGCCACGCAATTCACCGACCCGGAGGATCTGCGCTTCGTCGAACAGGCCGACAGCGCGGTGGAACGCTACCGTAGTTATTTCCAGGACTATGCCCGTGCCATCGGGGCAGGCAACGACACCCAGGCTGATCAGGCCCTGGAGCATCTCGATACCCAGATCAAAAGCCTGCTGGACGCCTCCGGACAGCTGTCGAACAACCAGACGAAAAAACGTGATCATGAAGTTCAATCGTCGCTGCAGCGTTTGATCTTCACTGCGGTGTTGGCCCTGGTGCTTGGCTTCCTGGCGGCCTGGCTGATCACCCGCCTGATCGTCCAGCCGCTGCAGACTGCGCTGCAAAGTGCCGAGCGGGTGGCCAATGGCGACCTGAGTCTGGATATCCAGGTGTCGCGGCGTGATGAGTTGGGCGCGCTACAAGCCAGCATGCAGCGCATGACCTTGAACCTGCGTGACCTGATCGGCAGTTTGCGCGACGGCGTGGTGCAGCTCGCCACCGCTGCCGAACAACTGTCGGCGGTAACCGAGCAAACCAGCGCGGGAGTCAACAGTCAGAAGGTCGAAACCGACCAGGTCGCGACCGCGATGAACGAAATGGCCGCTACTGTCCAGGAAGTGGCGCGCAGTGCTGAGCAGGCCTCCAATGCTGCCGTCAATGCCGGCCTTGAAGCCCGCGAAAGTGACACCGTGGTCAATCAGGCCATTGAGCAGATTACCCACCTGGACAGCGAAGTAGGGCATTCGACCAACGCCATGGCCGAGCTCAAGCGTGAAAGCGACAAGATCGGCACCGTGCTGGACGTGATCAAGTCGGTTGCTCAGCAAACCAACCTGCTGGCGTTGAACGCCGCTATCGAAGCGGCACGCGCCGGTGAAGCAGGGCGCGGTTTTGCCGTGGTCGCCGATGAAGTGCGCAGCCTGGCGCAACGCACCCAGACCTCCACCGAAGAAATCGAAGAGCTGATTGGTGGTTTGCACCGTGGCACCCAGCAGGTTGGCGACATTCTTGAACGCAGCCGCGCCCTGACCAGCAACAGCGTTGAGTTGACGCGTCGCGCGGGTACATCGTTGCTGAACATCACCCGCTCGGTGGCCACCATCGAGTCGATGAACCTGCAGATCGCAACCGCGTCGGAGCAGCAAAGCGCGGTGGCCGAAGACATCAACCGCAGCGTGCTCAACGTGCGTGACGTGTCCGAGCAAACCGCAGCGGCCAGCGAGGAAACGGCGGCGTCGAGTGTCGAGCTGGCCCGTCTGGGCGTACACCTGCAATCGCTGGTAGGCAAATTCAAGCTGTGAGCCGTTAACCGCACCGTTGGTCAACGGCCCACGGCGGCGTTATGCTGATGGCATGGTCCCCCTGGGATACTTATCATGCGCTGCATAACGCTGTTGCTTGCCGCCAGTGTTGTGGCGGGTTGTCAGACACCGATACCCGCCGCAAATCCCCAGATGGCCTGGGTTGATCTCTATACGCCGTTTCCCAACGACCGCTTACTGATGGCCGAGCGCCTGGATAAACAGCGCCTGAGCGACGGGCGTTTTTTCCAGGTGACCCCCGGCAGTCATGAGCTGCTGGTGAGATTCGACTACGAAGTAACAGGCGGTGGGGGCATCAGCATCATGGGCGGCACCACGGTGCGTACCTGCTACCTGACGCTCAACTACGCACATTTCACCGCAGGACAACGCTATGTGCTGGAGGGCCGCTCGATGGCCCTCACCCCTGAAGCGCGGCTGTACAACGCCAAGCGCGAAATTGTCGCCGAAGTCAGTGACTACTATTGCTTGATGTGAAGCACCGGCCCAGCGAGCGAATCACGGCACCCTCAAGCTTGGCAAGGCTGCCCGTCCCTGTGCCGAAAGCACTGGCTCCAGTTGCTTCCAACTGAAGGTCAGGTCTACGTCACAACCATCGCCAGTGGCCTGGTTGGCCAGTTTCATGCCCTGGGTGTCGAACGTCAGGTCGTAGAGGTCGTAGCTCGCCACGCCGGGGCATTCACTGTCCTCCGGGGCCTGCATCTGCAGCCAGCTGGCGAAATGTTTCGGCAGGCTGACATGCCCGGAGTAGGGGCTGTACCACTCAAACCGGGTACCGATCCAGCGCCAGGGGTCGACGCTTTCCCCGGTTTTCAGGTTCCAGGTGTGAAACCCCCAACTGATGCCATTGCGACCGAAACCTGCAGCCCAGCGGTAAAACCGCACGGTGATCCACTCCGACGACCAGTAGCTGGGCTCAACGCTGATCTCGCTGGTGTAGCCGGAGCCGTCGCGCCCCAGGTATTCGCGTCGCTCAGTGAAGAACGTTGCCTGGCCCTCGGGGCTGACAGCCAGGCGTGCCAACTGTTGATTGATCTTGCGAATCGCCGGGCTGTCGCCCTCCAGCTTCAATGTGACTTGGGCGCCTTGGGTTCTGACCTGATAGGCGTGCTCGCCGAAGTGGTGTTTGGCTACTTTGACAGGCAGCGGAGCCGCCTCCATTGGCGCGTTGTAATCGTCGCCGCCACAGCCTTCGGCACTCGAACGTGTCAGCGCCAATGGCAATGGCGTGGCGCCTGTAGCCTTGCGCCAGGTGCCGGTCAGCGTATTGCCCTGAGGGGCGTCCAGTTGCCAGAGCCCGGTGTTGCCGTCCTCGACCCAAGGTTCGCTTGCCTTATCCTGGGTCAGTTGGATAGGGGTGAGGAAACGCTGGTAGTAGTAGCTGCCGTTGCTGTCGGGGCTGGCATTGAAACAGGCAGTGATCGCGGCCTTTGCGACGGTACCTTTCCAGACACCGGCCAGCTCGGTGGTTGTGGCGCAGGCGTAGCCAGCCGCGCAAGTGAGTGTCAAGGCCACCAAGGGTTTGAGCATGAAGATCGGACGTCCAGTTGTCTGAAGGAGCGTCATCCTAGCCGAAGTGCAAGGCCATCGGAATGACAACCTCGGGTGGGGCGTGCGCGTGTTGATGCGCCGTTGTTTATCCGTTCACAAGGCTTTCAGAGTTATCCATTGTTGAGTGGGAATAGTTCCTACATCGACGGCCAGGCAGTGCAGCAATAATGGCCGGGTTTGGCGGGCAGCACTGGCGCCAGACAAGGCTCATGCCTTCACGCGGGCAAACGATCTGCCGTTTCTTTGACCAGCCGTTGAGTGGGTCGCCAACCTGAACACCGTTGCCCAACCCTCAAGTGTCCTCTTGTCGGGGTGGATCGACCTTGCCCGCAACATTGTCAGGCAACAATAACTACAGAGGCTTATTTCAATGGTTCAACTCGACTTCTACGGCACCTTGGTCGCCGCGTCCCTGGTGCTTTTGCTGGGTCGTGGACTGAGTCGCCGGGTCGGCTTTCTGCGGACTTACAATATTCCCGAGCCCGTTGCAGGAGGCCTGGTGGTCGCCGTGTCACTGCTTGCGCTGCGTGTGTTTGCCGACTTCAACCTGAGTTTTGACACCTCCTTGCAAACACCGCTGATGCTGGCCTTTTTCGCCACCATTGGCTTGAACGCTGACGTTGCCAGCCTGAAAAAAGGTGGACGGATGCTGAGCATTTTCCTGCTGGTGGTGCTCGGGCTACTGGTCGTACAAAACGCGCTAGGGGTATCCCTTGCGATGATGCTGGGCCTCGACCCCTTGATGGGCTTGTTGGCAGGCTCTATCACCTTGTCGGGTGGTCACGGCACCGGCGCTGCCTGGAGTTCCGTGTTCACTGAGCAATACGGCGTTGCTTCTGCATCTGAACTGGCGATGGCCTCGGCCACCTTCGGCCTGGTGTTGGGCGGAGTGCTCGGCGGGCCGGTGGCGAAATACTTGCTCAAACGCGTCGACACCCCAGGCGTGAGCGGTGAACTGCCCAGCACCCCAAAGGGTTTTGAACAGCCTAACCGTCGACGGATGATCACACCGGGCACTTTCATCGAGACCCTGGCACTGATCGCCATCAGCCTGTTGGCGGGTAACTCCCTGAGTGAATGGCTCAAGGGCACAGCCTTTGAACTGCCAACCTTTGTCTGCGTGCTGTTTGTAGGTGTGGTGCTGCGCAACGGCCTGGCAGCGCTTGGCGCGCACAAGGTGTTCGAGCATGAAGTGTCGGTGTTGGGCAATGTCAGCTTGTCACTGTTCCTGGCCATTGCGTTGATGTCGTTGAAACTGTGGGATCTGGCGGCGTTGGCGCTGCCGATCTTCATTCTGCTGACCGCCCAGGCAGTGCTGATGGCGATGTTTGCCATGTTCATCACCTTCCGCGTAATGGGGCGCAACTATGACGCGGTGGTGCTGGCGACCGGGCATTGCGGCTTTGGCTTAGGTGCCACACCAACAGCGATTGCCAATATGCAGGCGGTCACCCAGCGCTTCGGACCTTCGCATATCGCCTTTCTGGTGGTGCCAATGGTGGGCGCGTTCTTTATCGACATTGCCAATGCGATTGTTATCAAGCTGTATCTGGCGTTGCCGTTGCTGACTGGAGCGGTTTAACGGCCACGGGCGGGTAGGGTTGGTTCAGTGCTTGTAGACCCGCAAGCACTGAACGCCGTGTTTGATTAACATAGGGGCAATGACCGCGGTGTATAGGCGGCTGTAACCCGAGATGTTGAAGCATGAATCGTCCGCTGTTCGTTTCTCTGGATGGGCCCAAGGGCACTGGTAAAACCACTTTGTTGGAGGCGGTTACCAAAGCACTGCGGGCCGATAACAAGAAGGTGATCCGCCTTTGCGAGAAGAAAAGCGATCCGTTTCGAGGTGAAACAATGGGCCTCGTCAACCAACTCGTCAGAAACCCCTCCCGGGCGCTGGAACTGGAGGTGTGTCAGCGTCTGGCCGATAGCCGCGCCTGGATTTGCGAAAATGTGCTGACTGCGCAACCAGCAGACAGCATCATCTTGATTGATCGCTGGTACCCGTCTGACGCCGCGTTTCGCCGGATACTGCCGTTTACTGAGATTCTTCAACTGAACATGGATCGAAACGTGCGCGTACCAGACCTGCACGTTGGCGTTGTAACCAACCCTGATATTTCATGGGCGAGGGCGGCAGCACGATCACGTGGGCTGGGCAGTACGGTGATGCACAAACATGACGAGCATGTCGCCTGCACCCAGGCGTTCGAGCAGGCAGTGACAGCGCACGGCTGGGCGTTGTGTCGTAATGAAGGCACGATTGAAGCGGCAACAGCGCAGGTGGTTGCCCAAATCCAAGACGTCATTCGGCGCCCAGGGAACTGCTATCCATTTCGTGCTCGTCTTCAAACGCCATGAACTGCTGCAGATCGAGCACATCCAGTTTGACCCTGGCGATAAACGCAGAAAACGCAAGGTTGGCGGCGAGCCGCCGCAGGTCGCTGGCCCAGGCCGGAATATAGGTCGGCCCCACCAGCCAACCCGACTCGAACAGCGGCGCCAGATGCAGGGTGTCGCCCAGGCTCAGGCGCCCGGCAAACAAATGCCCGACCAGTTGCGGGCGGTTGTCGCGGATCGCAACACGCAACAACGTGTGCACACCGAGCAACCCGGTCAGGTAGGCGGCATCCTTGGTGAACGCTGTACCCCCACGCACGTCGGCACCGCGGAAAATGCGTTGGGTCGAGCGAAAGGATTCTTCCGCAGACTGGCCCGCGTTGAGAAACCCCTCAAACACCTGAATGAAGTCGGCACCATCGAGCGCCTGCTGCACAGCAAGCACGCGCAAGGCAAGACGCCGCAGGCGGTTGATATCCATACTGCCGGTAAGCAGCTCGGCCAGGGTGGCAATGCCTTCTTGCGTCTGGGTGGTGCGCGGCGCCCCTAAAGCCAGGCACTTGAGGTTGGGTTGTTGTGTACCGTTCTGCGCGGTGGCCACATGCACAAACGCCTCATGCTGCAGCAACTGCTGCTTGTCCAGCTCGCTGAACAAGGCGCTGGCACGCAGGCGAATCCGGCTTGTCCCGGCTATGGCCTTGGCGGCCAGGTCAGGGTCAAGCTTGATGCTGATCTTGCCTGCACCAAAAAAACGGTCCAGCTCCGGTTGCAGCCAGGCGGCGAACACATCGGCCGGTATTTCAGCCGGGCTGGGCGCAATACAGTTGCCACCCAGCAGGGCATCGGTGGTTTTCAGAAAGAAATGCGCAGCGTCGAGCATGCTCAGCTTTTGCTTGGGGTAATAAAAGTCCGGGCGGCGGTATAGCGCCGACGAGTAGCGGGTGAACGCGGGGGTGCCCATAGCGCCCAACATGCGCCCGGCTGTGGCATAACTCTGCGCAGTCCTGGCGAGGAAACGACCTGCCGGATGGCCCAAGTCGCACTGTTCGACAAAGCTATCCAGCGCTGCGATGTCGGCGCCGTGTTCGCGCGGGGTGAATGTGACCTTGGGGAGTTGCGCCTTGCCGCTGCGCCATTGGGCGAGGAAAACCTCCTCGACACCGTCGGGCCATGCCAGCGCGTCGAGCACACGGATCTTGCGCGTTAAGGCGGGTAACGCGGCATCAAGTTCAGGTAGCGACAGGCCACGCATGACAGTTACCTTGAAAGTCGAAAGGCCATTCACCTCAGCGTAGTCCGTTACTCACCCTCGTGAAGTCGCTGAGGCAGAGCTTGGATCACCTCGCGCAACGGTTGAGCAATCCTTGGCATACTTCCTGCCTACAAACTCAGCGCTTTGATGTCATGCCGTGATGCATCGGTTGGCATATGAGGGTGTGACAGGCACCTTATTTTCCTGCAAGAAGGCAGCCCGATGACGTTGGTAATGGAAAACCTGACCTGCTTCGAGCGTATCGAATGCGCCAAGGTCAATGCCCGTGCGACCCGCTACCCCAAGCATACCCATGAAGAGTATGTAATCAGCGCGAACCTCAGCGGGGTTGAGCGCATCTGGTACAACGGCAAACAGCAAGAGGTGCACGCGGGCGAAGTCACGCTTTACAACCCAATGACCGTGCAGGCGTCGGCGTTTTGCGAGAAGGGCGCACAGTTCATCAGCGTGCACCTGGATGGGCAGCAGGTACGCAGCATTCTCGACCCGACCACGAGCGCCAATGGCCTGCCCACATTTCAGGAGGGGGTGATCCAGAACAGTGCACTGTTCCGCTCGATCCTCGACCTGTATGCGCAACTAGGCTCTGGCGACCGTGACGAGGCATTGCTGGTGTTGCTCAGCGAGCTGTCGCGTGTTCGCACCGTGCCACACACTGCAAAGGAGCCATTGCGGGTGGCGCACTTGATCCATTTCATGAAGGCCAACCTGTACGAAACGATCACGCTTGAAGACTTGTGTAGCGAAGCCAACCTGTCCAGGTTCCATCTGGTGCGAAGCTTCAAGGCCCTGAAAAGCCTTCCTCCTATGCAATACCTCAAGCAGCTGCGCCTGATCGAAGCACGTCGGCGTCTGCGCCTTGGCGATGCGCCGGCACACATCGCTGCCGAACTGGGTTTCTTCGACCAGGCCCACCTGAGCAATGCGTTCCGTAAAGTGATGGGTGCTTCACCGGCGAGCTATCGCTCGATGTCTGGCGCATAGATAGCTGCTGACCGCTACCTACACACATCAGTGGTAGCAGGCCAGATTGCAGAGGCAGGGAGCCTCTGCAATCAAACCACCGCTCTTGGCAGCCCGCCTGCAATGCCTGCTGTACTTCGCGATTCAACGCTAAGCGCTGAGCATCCGTGCCAGCACAAAAAGGCCCCTCACTCACATTACCCACCTCTCACAGGGGGTGCCCTTACGGCATCGCCCTGAATAAGTTCAGGAGAGCAGGGATGCCTTTGAGTGGACCGATGCGACGGTGCTTCGCAAATAACAATAAATCTCGGAGACAACGATGCTGATAAGAAACATGGGGATCGGGTTGCGGCTGGCCATGGGATTTACCTTGCTGGCGTTACTTACCATCACCTTGGGGGGCTCAGCCTCGCCCAGATGAAACGGATGGATATGATGTCCGAAGAAATTGACCGCGACTGGTTACCTTCGCTGGTGGCGGTCAACGATATGGCTGTTGCGGTTTCCCGGGTCAGGGCGCTGACGCTGCGGCTGCAACTCATGCAAAGTGCCTCGGCACGCGAAGATACCCGTCAGCGCATCGCCAGTGCCAAGCGTGACCTTCAGGCCGCCGAAAAAACCTACACGTCACTGTTGACCTCCGACTCGGAGCGGGCGGCCTACCAAGCGTTTCTGGCCAGTAAAGCGCTGTACCTGCAGGCGCAGTTGTCGGTGGAAAACCTTACCTTGAACGGCAAAAAAGACGAAGCCGCACAGATCACCGAAGGGCCATTGAGCGAACACGCAGACCGCATGACCGCGCAATTGATGGGGCTGATTACCCTCAACAAACGTGGCGCCGCGGCAGCTTCGGAGCGCAGTGATCAGGTGTTCGATCAGGCAACGCGCATAGTGTTTGCATTGTTGCTGGCCTCGCTTGCACTGACGGTGGGGCTGGCGATTGTGTTGACACGCAGTATCGTCCGACCACTGACGCAGGCCGTCGAGGTGGCAAGGACAGTGGCTTCAGGAGATTTGACTCAGGCCATTGATGTACAGGGCCGGGACGAACCGGCCAGCTTGCTACGTTCACTCAAAGACATGCAGCACCATTTGCGCGAGACCATCCGCCACATTGCACAGTCGTCCCGCCAGCTTGCCTCTGCTTCAGAAGAGCTGCATTCGGTGACGGCGGATGCAACCAGAGGCCTTGAGCAGCAATACAACGAGGTTGAACTTGCGGCCACCGCCGTCACCGAAATGACCAGCGCCGTGGAAGAGGTTGCGCGTAATGCGGTGAGCACTTCTGAGGCGTCCAAGCAGACCGATAGCATCGCTCAGGATGGGCAAGGGCAGGTACGTCAGACCGTCGAGTCCATCACTCACCTGACGCTGGACGTGGCCTCGACAGCCGCCGAAGTCGAGCACCTGGCGACCAATGTCCGTGAGATTGGCCAGGTACTGGGGGTGATTCGCGCGGTGGCCGAGCAAACCAACCTGTTGGCGCTCAATGCTGCGATTGAGGCCGCTCGCGCGGGTGAACAAGGCAGAGGCTTTGCCGTCGTCGCCGATGAAGTGCGTGCGTTGGCACATCGCACCCAGCAATCGACAGAGCAGATCGAGCAGATGATCAGCAAGATCGAGAACGGAACTGAGCAGACTGTCAGCGCCATGCAGGGCAGCAAGACCCGCGCGCAATCGACGCTTGTGCTTGCCCAGGCTGCTGGCGAGGCACTGAACGAAATTGCCCAGGCCATTGCGCAAATCAACGAACGTAACCTGGTGATTGCCAGTGCTACCGAAGAACAGGCCCAAGTCGCAAGGGATGTAGATCGCAACCTGGTCAACATCAGGGACCTGTCCCATAAGACGTCAGCGGGTGCGAATCAGACCAGCGCTGCCAGCCAGGAACTCTCTCGCCTTGCCGTTGACCTGGACGGCCTGGTGGCACGTTTTCGTACGTGACCCCAGTGCGGTAGGTGATGTTTGACCTTCGTCAGCCATTCACTGCGCTAGTTCTCCGGGATCGGTCCCGGAGAAACCAGCAACCTGTTCATGCTCATGACCTTCTTTTCACGGGCTCGCTTCTCACTCGGTTGCAGTGGTGACGCTGGGCGCGAGAGCGCCCCGTAGCCGGCCACCTCCCCACCCTTGGGGGGCAATTGCTGTTTAGCGCATTGCAAGCTTCTGCTCAATGACGACGCATGTGGTCGCCACACCCCGCGCGCTGATCGCGCATGTCTCCAGAAGAGGACAGTAGAGAAATGGCAGACAAGAGTCTGATAGGGCACAAGCTTGGTGCCAAGAGCATCGAGATTGAAAAAGGTCGCTTGCGCTTCTTTGCAAAGGCCATCGGCGAAACCGATCCGATCTACACCGACGAAGCTGCAGCCAAAGCCGCAGGGCACAAGTCGCTACCGGTTGCTCCGACCTTCCTCAAGTGCCTTGAAAGCGAACTGCGTGACCTGAGCGCCAGCCTGCAGATGCTCAATTTCGACCTGGCCCGCATCCTCCACGCCGAGCAGAGTTTCGCTTACCACAAGATGGCCTACGCCGGTGACACCCTGACGTTCGACGGGGAAATCGCAGACGTGTACGAAAAGAAGGGCGGTGCCCTGCAGTTCGTGGTCTTCAACTACCGCGTGACTAACCAGGACGGGGAGCATATCGCTGACGTCCGTGCCTCTCTCGTTCAGCGCTAAGGAGCACACGATGAGCAACGTACTGTTTTCCGACGTCCAGGTCGGCGATGAAATCCCCATGCTGACTGTGGGCGCGATCAATCGTACCACCCTGGCGTTGTATGCCGGCGCTTCCGCCGACCACAACCCGATCCATATCGATGTCGACTTCGCCCGCAAGGCGCGCCAGCCCGACGTGTTTGCCCACGGCATGCTGTCTGCTGCCTACCTCGGCCGTTTGCTGACCAACTGGGTTCCACAGTCGCAGTTGCGCAGCCTTTCGATGCGCTTCACCGGTATCACTCACCTGTACAACATCCCGACCTGCACCGGCAGGATCGTCGAAAAGTTCGAAGAGAACGGCGAGAAGCGTGTGCGCCTGCAGATCCGCTGCGGTAATCAATTCGGCGTAGAGAAGCTTGCCGGCGAAGCCGTGGTCGCACTGGCCTGATAGCAGTTATTTAGATGGATAGGAGCAGAACAATGAGAAAGCTCGAAGGTAAAGTCGCCCTGGTTACGGGCTCTGGCCGCGGAATCGGTCGCGAAGTCGCGCTGCAACTGGCCGCTTATGGCGCCAGAATTGTCGTCAATGATCTGGACGCCTCGCCGGCTGAGGAAGTGGTTGCCGAGATCCGTGGTCTCGGTGGCGAGGCTGTTGCCTGCGTAGGCAGTGTGACCGCACCTGATTTCGCCGAGCGCTTTGTGGGTACCGCCGTGCAGAACTTCGGTGGCATCGACATCATCGTCAATAACGCTGGTTTCACCTGGGACAACGTCATCCAGAAGATGACCGACGAGCAGTGGTACGCGATCATCGACTGTCATCTGACCGCACCATTTCGCATCCTGCGTGCTGCCCAGCCCTTCATCAGCGCCGCCGCCAAGCGTGAAGCCGCTGAAGGCAAAGAAATCTTCCGCAAGATCGTCAACATTTCTTCCACTGCCTCCGGCGGCAATGCCGGGCAGACCAACTACTCCTCCGCTAAAGCCGGCATCCTCGGCATGACCAAGACCCTTTCCAAGGAATGGGGCCGGATGAAGGTCAACGTCAACGCCGTTGCCTTCGGCCTGATCGAAACCCGCCTGACCCAGGCCCTGGCTGGCGACGACAGCAAAACCGTGAACATTGAAGGCCGCGAGATCAAGGTCGGTATTCAGCAGGACCGGCTCGCAGGTGCAAGCCAGATGATCCCACTGGGCCGCCCAGGCACCCCGCAAGAAGCTGCCGGTTCGGTGGTCATGCTCTGCCTGCCGGAAGCCAACTACGTTTCCGGCCAAACCATCGTTTGTGGTGGTGGCTTCGGTCACCTCTGATTGCAGCGGCGTGGCTGTCGCTTTAGCCGTCAACGGCTTTCGCAGGCCCCGCCAGCCGACCTACCGAGTGCGGCGTAGGCCGCCTGTATAAATGTCTGGGAGAAAATCAATGGGTACTCTCGAAGGTAAAGTTGCCATCGTCACCGGTTCCGGCCGAGGCATCGGTCGCGCCGTGGCGCTCAAACTGGCGAGTCAGGGCGCGAAGGTCGTGGTCAACGACCTGGACGTCGATCCGGCTGAAGAAGTGATCGCTGAAATTCGCGCCCTGGGCACCGACGCCGTCGCTTGCTGCGGTAACGTTGCCGCAGCCGACTTCGGCGAGCGCTGCGTGAAGACTGCGCTGGATGCGTTCGGCCGCATCGACATCATCGTCAACAACGCCGGCTACACCTGGGACAACGTGATCCAGCGGATGTCCGACGAGCAGTGGGATGCCATCATCGACTGCCACCTGAAGGCGCCTTTCCTGCTGTTGCGCGCCGCTTACCCGTACTTCAAGGAAGCTCACAAGCAAGAAGCCGAAGCCGGTCAGGAAGTGTTCCGCAAGGTGGTCAATATCTCTTCCATTGCCGGTACCCAGGGCAACGTCGGCCAGGCCAACTACTCGTCGGCCAAGGCGGGCGTCATCGGCATGACCAAGACCTTGTCCAAGGAGTGGGGGCGCATGCTGGTCAACGTCAACTGTGTGGCGTTCGCCGCCATTGAGACCCGTTTGACCCAATTCGTCCCGGCTGGCGAGGTGAAGACGGTAACCGTCGAGGGGCGCGAACTGCGTGTCGGCATTCCGGAGGAAAAGGCAGCGGCTGCGGCGGCGCAGATTCCGATGGGGCGCATGGGCACTATCGAAGAGGCGGCCGGCTCGGTGTACATGTTCTGCATTCCCGAGTCCAACTACGTCACTGGTCAGACCATCATCTGCGGCGGTGGTCGCGGCGGTTTCTGACGGCAGCGCTGCGTACATGCCGGGCTTCCGGCATGTACCTCAATACAACAATAAGCCTTAGTTCTTTTCGTCCGGCGGATCCGCCCAGTGCAAGGCGATTGCCTGACGGACTCTGATTCGGAGACGCGTTGTCATGCCACGACTGACTCGGCACTATGCCCATTGGCCGGAAGGCGTTCCCCACACCCTGGAAGTCCAGGATCGCCACTTGTTCAGCCTGCTCGAGGACAGTGCCAAAGCGTCCCCTGCCAAGACGGCGCTTTACTACTATGGCCGCGAGATCAGCTACCAGCAGTTGTACAACGCCAGCCTGATGCTTGCCGGCTATCTGCAACAGCACTTCGAAGTGCAACACGGCGACCGCATCGTGCTGCTGATGCAGAACTGCCCGCAGTTCGTCATTGCCTACTACGCTGCCCTGCGCTGTGGTGCCATCGTGGTGGCGATCAACGCGATGAGCACGACTGAAGAGATTTCCTATTACTTCGAAGACTCCGGTGCGCGCGTGCTGGTCACCACTCAGGAGATCTTCGAGCGGGTGCAACCGCTGCTGAACGAAGATTTTCTGCGCGGTTGCATCATCGGGGCCACTTCCGAGTTCGCTGGCTGCCAACAGAACACCCCGTACCTGGACATTCCTGATTTCGTGCGTGAGCCGCGCCGGGTGCAATCGCATGCCAAGCTGCACGAGTTCAGCGCAGCGCTCGCTGCCGGCATCGCTCCTTTGCCGCTGCACGGCAGTGCCTCAGACCTGGCGGTGATCGCCTACACCTCGGGCACCACCGGCAAGCCCAAGGGCGCGATGCTCACGCATCGCAATTTCAACTACAACATTCGCCAGCGCGCGCTTTGGTTGAAAGAAGGGTCACATTTCACCGCGATGCTGGTGATGCCGGTCAACCATATGGGCGGAATGTTCGTCATGAACCTGGCCATGTGCAACGGCCAGACGCTGGCCATTCTGTCGCGCTGGAATGTCGACACTGCTCTGGAACTCATTGAACGCTGCGGCGTGAACAGCTGGGCCGCCGTGACGCCGATGCTGGCAGAACTGATGGCCCGGCCAGATATCGAGCAGCGCAACCTGGCTTCGCTCGAGCGTCTGTACGTCGGCGCGACGGCCATGCCCGAGGCCCTGGCACAGCGCATCAAGGAGCGACTGAAGCTGACGCCGATCGAAAGCTACGGGATGTCCGAGACCTGCGGAGCGACCCATGTCAATCCGCCGCATTCGGCGCGGCTGCAGTGCGGTGGCGTTCCTTACATCAACACCGATGCGCGGGTTATCGACCCACACAGCGGTGAAGAACTTGGGGCGAACCAACCGGGTGAGATCGTCATGAACTCACCCATCGTGTTCGCCGGTTACTGGAACAAACCCGAGGCAACCCGTGAATCGTTCATTGAGATTGACGGCAAGCCATTCCTGCGTAGCGGAGACATTGGCTACTACGACGAAGACGGTTACTTCTACATCTCTGACCGTCTCAAGCGAATGATCAACGCTTCAGGCCACAAGGTATGGCCCGCTGAAGTCGAGAACGCCCTGTATGCGCACCCGGCGGTACAGGAAGCCTGCGTGATCTCTGCTTACGACGCCAAGCGCGGCGAGACCGTGAAAGCCTTCGTCATCTTGCGTCCGACAGCACGCGGCACGCTCAAGGAAGACGAACTAAGCGAGTGGGCACGTGGGCGTCTGTCGGCCTACAAGGTGCCGCGCATCGTCGAATTCGTCGACAGCCTGCCCAAAACAGCCACCGGCAAGACCCTCTGGCGTGATCTGCAACAGCAGCAGGACGAGCGCGATCGCGCGCTGCGCGGTGTAGTGGTCTGAACCATCCATTTGCCGGGCGTGATACCCGGTCTTTTGCGAGACGAGACTTCAGTATGATCTACCTAGAATCGAGCACCTCCAACCTGTCGCCCGAACACCGCGAAATCCGCGATGCCGTGCTGAAAATCTGCGAACGGTTCGACGCTGAATACTGGCTGGAAAAAGACCGCGAAGGTGGGTTTCCGACAGATTTCCACCTTGCCCTGGCCCAAGAGGGCTGGCTGGGTATCTGCATTCCCGAAGCGTATGGCGGCTCCGGCTTGGGCATCACCGAAGCGGCGGTGATGATGCAAGCCGTGGTCGAGTCCGGCGCTGGGTTTAGCGGTGGTTCGGCAGTACACATGAATATCTTTGGCCTCAACCCGGTGGTGGTATTTGGCACCGAGGAACAGAAGCACCGCATGCTGGCGCCGCTGATTGCTGGCAAGGACCGAACCTGTTTCGTGGTTACCGAGCCAAACACCGGCCTTAACACCACCCAGTTGAAAACCCGAGCGGTGCGTGACGGCGATCACTACATCGTCAATGGCCAGAAGACCTTCATCTCGACCGCCCAAGTCGCCGAGAAGATGCTGATACTGGCGCGTACCACGCCGCTGGAGGAGGTGAAGAGCAAGGTTGAAGGCCTGAGTCTGTTCTACACCGACTTCGATCGCAGTTGTATTGAAGTGCACGAAATCGACAAGATGGGGCGCAAGGCGGTGGACACCAATCAGCTGTTCATCGACAACCTGCGCGTCCCGGTTGAGGATCGCATCGGTGAAGAGGGCAAGGGCTTCAAGTACATCCTTCACGGTATGAATGCCGAGCGCATCCTCGCCGCCGCCGAATCGGTCGGCCTGGGGCGTGCGGCACTGGCCCGCGCCACACAATACGCCAAGGAGCGCATCGTCTTCGACCGTCCGATCGGCAAAAACCAGGGCATCCAGCACCCGTTGGCCAAAGCCTGGATGGAGCTGGAAGCGGCCAATCTGATGACCTTCCAGGCGGCTGCCAAGTTCGACCGCGGCGAAGAGTGCGGTGTCGAGGCTGGCGCGGCCAAGTACCTGGCTGCCGAAGCCTGTTTCAAGGCCTGCGAGACTGCCGTGCTGACCCATGGCGGCTATGGCTACGCGAAGGAATACCACGTCGAGCGCTACCTGCGCGAAGCGATGATGGCACGCATCGCGCCGGTCAGCCGCGAAATGATCATGTGTTTCATCGCCGAGAAGGTCCTCGGCCTGCCCAAGTCCTATTGAGGTATCTGTAATGAGCCTGCACCCGCAATTGCTGTCCCTTGAAGTGGATATCTACTGGGACGATCTGCCCATAGGCACGCGCTTTCATTCGCGCAAGCGCACGGTGACCGAAACAGACCTGGTCAACTTCGTCAATCTGGCCTGGCTGGGCGAGGAGCTGTTCGCCAACGCCGATCCCGATGATCGCGCCAACATGTCGATCACCGGGCGCGTGGTGCCGGGCGCGCTGGTCTACACCTTCGCCGAAGGGTTGACCACGCCGTCGTTCCAGGTCGCTGGCCTGGCGTTCCTTGGCACCACCCTGGAAATCCAGGGGCCAACGGTGGTCGGCGATACCCTGTATGTAAAGAGCGAGGTGATCGAGCATCGCCTGACCTCCAATCCCTCACGTGGCCTGGTGCGTACCCGCAACGAAGTGGTCAACCAACGTGGTCAGACGGTGCTGACCTACTGCCCACTGCGGCTGATGAGCGTGCGTGAGACGGCTGCGCTGCAAGGTTAAAAAAGCTGGCCTTGAGGCCATCTCGCGGTGCGTGCGGGACGTGCCCCGCGATGCGATGTATGTGATACACCGCAATCGCGGGGCACGTCTGGGCGCAATGATCACTCGGCGTTAGCAGGGTGATCCCAGTCGTAGAGTGATGGTTCACCCTGCATGAAGCGGGCAACGGCGCGCTGGTGATAGTCCGAACTCAAGCAGACTGCCTGAGCAGTACCCTCCAGCGCCGCCAGCGTTGCGTACTCGGTCTCGAAGCTGCTATTGAGCATGCGCTTGGCAAGGCCAAAGGCCTCGCGCGGACCTGCAGCCAGACGTCGCGCCATGGCGTGTGCTTGCGCCGACAGTTCATCGGTCGGGTGAACCGAGAGGGCGATGCCCAGCGCAAGCGCCTCTTTTGCGTCGACCCGGCGCGCTGTCAGGACTAACTCCTTGGCCCTGGCCATGCCGACAATACGCGGCAGTGTATAAGCAGTTCCCCAATCAGGTACTGCGCCTATACGGGCGAATGACAAGCAGAACGAGGCACGCTCCGAGGCGAGGATAAAATCGGCCTGTAACGCCAGGCCAAAGCCGGCACCGTAGGCCGGGCCATCGACCGCTGCAATGACCGGCACATCCAGTTCGCGCAGTTGTTTGAGCATGCGATGGGCGCGATCCAGTCGGCGCCGAACGAAATCGGCCCCGATAATGTCAGGATCAGTGCAGGCTTGCCGGTCACGCATGCTACCGATATCGCCACCTGCACAGAAGCTGCCGCCAGACCCGGTAATGATCAGCCCGAGAATCGAGCGGTCGGCATGGATGCGGTCAATCAGCTCGCCGTAGTCTTCGATCAGGTCGGTGGAAATCGCATTGCGGGCCTTGGGGCGCTGGTGGCTGAATTCGGCGATGCCGTTGGCGATGGTTAGACGGGACTCCCGCAGGGCAATGTCCTGGATAGTCGATCCACTCAAGGTTTACCTCCTGGCTGAAAGCCAATGTGTTGGGCTTTTGCTGTGTGTCGGTCCGCTGGCGCGCTGAAAGGGAGGTGCCTGCGCTGCTTTGGCGCCATGGCGCGGCATGGGCTAGAAGGTTGCAGAGCGCGAGGCCGAATGAGCCCCCCCAAGGGTGGGGAGGCGCGTCTGCACACGCTCAAGAGGGCAGGCGCAGACACATCGCCAGACCGTCACCTCCCCAACCTGGGGAGGGTGCGCGCCATTGCCGGCTTGCAGCATGTCGACTACCACCGGCGAAGGTCAGGCCTGCGCCGTACTCGCGAACCGTGAAAACCGCAGGACAGATGACCTTTTGAGAAAAAACCACTAAAACAAAAAGCACAAAGGGAACCCCGGGACAAAGGGGTAAACTGGCAATAACGATAAGAATTGATGGTCCAGGAAGCGTCCCCATGCACAAATCATCTTCCGGCGTGTTGCAGTTGCCTGCCAACCGCGAGTTGCAGCTCATTCCTGATACCAAGGTCGTTCCACCCCGCGGCGCAAGGCAGTTGATGCCCCGCGATGCGCTGATATCTAGGTTGCTGGAGGCGCGCCGACATCGATGCGTGGTATTCCAGGGGCCGGCGGGAAGCGGCAAGACCAGTACACTGTTGGCGTGGCGCCGCGAGCTGACGATGCTCAATTTCGATGTGGCCTGGCTGTCGCTGAGCGCGGAGGACAATGATCCGGTGCGCTTTTTCAACTGCCTGCTGGCCAGCTTTGCCGAAATCGATGGCGCCATTATTCGTGAAGCGACCTTATTGCTCGGCCGGGAGCGCGACGAGCTGGCGCTCGAACATTGGCTGATCGCCTTGATCCAGGGCATCTCCCTGCGCCAGCGCGATCTGGTCATGATGCTCGACGACCTGCAGTATCTGGACGATCCGCAGATTTTCCAGGTGCTGCGTTGGCTCCTGGAGTACGCCCCGGCGCGTTTTCATCTGGTGCTCAGCTCCCGGGTTGCCCTGCCAGCGGCCGTGCCGCTTGCGCGCTTGCAGGCGCAGGGGCAGGTTGCAGAGTTCGACCTGCGGGATTTGCGTTTCAGTGCAGAAGAATCCGAGCGCTTCCTGCGCGAACAGCTTGGGCAGATCGACAAGCGGGACGCCGAAGTCCTGCACGAGCTGACCAACGGCTGGGTGGTTGCCTTGCAGTTGTTTGCGGTAGATATGAAGTCGAAGAAGGGCAAAGCCTTCAACCGTATGCAGATCCGCGATGCCGGTGCCTTCGCCCAGTACTTTGAGCAGGAAGTGTTGGTAAGCCTGGAGCCTGATGACCTGCAGTTGCTGATGCGTGCCTCGATCTGCAACCGTTTCTGTGCCTCGTTGTGTGCCAAGCTACTGAACAAACCGCAGGCTCTCCCGCGTGTCATCAATCAACTGACCCGGTTGGACAGCAACAACCTGTTCATCACCCAAGTGAAAAGCCACGACCGGGAAACCTGGTACCGTTTGCATCCGCTGCTGCGCGAAGTGCTGCGCACGCGCCTGGCGGCCCAGCCGCAGGAAGAGCAGCAAAACCTGGATGCCGTGGCCAGGGACTGGTTCTTCGCCCATGGGCACATCGACGAAGCGGTGCGCCATGCCGTGAGGGCCGGCAATGTTGAAGCCGCCGCGGATATCGTCGAGACCTGCGCCAATTATCTGCTGTCACGAGGCACCATCAGCCAGTTGCCAAGCCTGATGCGCAAGTTGCCGCTGGACAAGATCCGCGAGCGTTTCGGCCTGCAACTGGTGATGGCGCACCTGCATCTGTACGCCCATGATTTCGCCGAGACGGGTAACATCGTTGCCTCCCTGCAGCACAACCGCGAGCGACTGACCTCTCAGCAACGCTATGACCTGACCCTGCTCAAGGGGCTGCTGGCGCTGCAACTGGATGACACCGAGGCCGCGTTCTGCCTGATGCCGGAGTTGCAGGATATTCCCGACGATGCCGACGATTTCACCCTCACAGGCCGGGCCAACGTGCTCTCTATCCTGTACATGTCACTCTCCGAGCACCAGCTCGCGCGCCAGCTCATCGAGTCCAGCGACCGCCTTGGTACCTCGCCACGGCGCACTTTGGTCGGTCGTTGCATCTATGCCCATACGCTGACCATGGAGGGGCGCTTCAGTGAGGCGGAGCATATTTTCCGCTTCGTTCAGGCTGAGGTCGAGCAGCATGAGGACAATTCCGCCATTGTCGCGGCGACCTCTGCTGCTGCGCTGCTCTCCAGCGCGTTGTACGAACGCAACGATTACAACGAAGTCCCGCAGTTACTTGATCCCTGGGTCGACATGCTGGAACGTATTGCCTTGCCGGGCGCAGTGCTGCGAGCGCTACTGGCGCTGTGCAATACCTACTGGCTGACGGGGCGCCATCTGGAGGCGCAGGCCAATCTGGACCGTCTGGAGGAACACGCTCGCCGCTATGGCATGGACCGTTTGCTGGCGTGGGCGTTGCGCACGCGTTTGCAATGGCACCTGGAAAAGAACCGCGGGGCGCAGGCCGAAGAGGCGCTGGCAGAGATCGAAAGCCTGGCTAACAAGTACCCTGGTGTTAGGCGGGGCGCGCCGCGCAAGGTCTGTGTGCTGGCGCGCACAGCGCGTATCGTACTGCACCTGCACCGCAGCGAGTTCGACAAAGCTGCTGACCTGTTGCGGCCGTTGATCGCCGAGTCGGAGCAGGAGCGGCGTTGGCAGCGGGTGGCGACCCTGCGTGTGCAATTGGCAATCGCCGAGCGCGGTCGCGGTCATCAAGGTAAAGCGCAAGAGCAGTTCCTCGAAGCTCTGCGCCTAGGGCACAGGCTCGAATTGATACGCAGCTTGCTCGACATCTCGCCTCAGGTCCCAGACATGCTGCGGGCGTTGCTGCAAGACCCATCGCTGGATCAGATACTTGCCTTCTATGCACAGCGGCTGTTGGCGGCGGTGGCGGTGAAGCTTCCGCAAGCAGTGGCGCGCAAGAGCGAAACGCACCAGGTCGAGACGCTCAGCGAACGGGAAATCGACGTGCTGCGCCTGATGGCGCAGGCCATGACCAACAAGAAGATTGCCCGCGTGCTGAATGTGTCGCCGGAAACCGTGAAGTGGCATCTGAAGAACGTGTTCGGGAAGCTTGGGGTCGCCAGCCGCGATGAAGCGATTTCCTGGTGGCGTGAGATGAACATCGAAGGCCCCGCATAGTCGCTTTGCACCTGTCGCCCAATCCATCAGCCCGATTGCCACCAAACAGCTTTATCGCAACCTGGACGCCGATGCTGTCAGCCATGCCCCGATCCACTCGGGGCATGGCTGTGTTTGCACCGGCTGTCAGGTGCACCGCGTCAGCAGCGATGCCTTGATCACGGCCGTTGCCATACTCATTGAGCAGCAGTTTCCTTGCTCTGCTTCAGGTCCATAAGGGCCTTTTTCAATCCCAGGCTCTGGTAGTTGATACCGGCGACGTTCAGGCTGATGCCTTCCTGGAACGGGTACTCCCCCAGCGTAGCGAGAAAGCTCTTGATCTTGGCCTGAATCGGCACCACCAGCCACGCCTGATCAGTCGACCAGCGGCGAGACGCCGGTGATTCCTGGCGCACGGTCTGGAAGGGGTCGGACTTCAGGTTGGTGACTTCCGGCACATTACTGACCTTGCGTGCGGCGCTGCTGAAGTCACCTTCCATGGTCGCGAAGGCCAGGCGCCAGTCTTTCCAGCGGATCGCATCGAGGTCGCCACTCATACTGAAGTACAAGTACTCCTCGCGCGGGCTGTCTTTGACCTCGCCCTTGAAGAATGGCAGGAAGTTGTAGCCATCCAGGTGCACGCGCCATTGCTTGCCGTTCAATTCACCCCCTTTGGCCAGTTGCGCCACCAGGTCCGGATTGCCAGTGGCGGCGGCCAGCGTCGGCATCCAGTCGTTGTGGGCGATCAGGTTGTTGTAGTGGCTGCCCGGCTTGAGCACGCCTGGCCATTTGACCAGCAGCGGCACACGGTGCCCACCCTCGTTGGAGGTGCCTTTCTGGCCGTGGAACGGCGAGGTACCGCCATCGGGCCAACTGAATTTCTGCGCGCCATTATCGGTGGTGTAGACGATGATGGTGTTGTCGGCGATACCGAGGTCATCGAGCTTCTTGAGCAAGGCACCGATGTGGTCGTCGTGCTCGGCCATGCCGTCGGCATACAGGCCAATGCCGGTCCTGCCTTCGGTTTCCTTCTTCAGGTGGGTCCAGACGTGCATGCGTGTGCTGTTGAACCAGACAAAGAAGGGCTTATCGGCCTTGTGCGCCTTGTCGATGAAGTTCTCGGTGGCCTGCACCAGTTCGTCATCGATGGTTTCCGGCCGGTGTCTTCGATGCGGCCGTCGGCGTAGGAGTGGATGACCCCACGCGGTCCATACTTTTTCCTGAATTCCGGATCCTTCGGATAGTGGTAGGTTTCAGGCTCTTCTTCGGCGTTCATGTGATAGAGGTTGCCGAAAAACTCGTCGAAGCCGTGCTTGGTCGGCAGGTGCTTGTCGCGGTCGCCCAGATGGTTCTTGCCAAACTGGCCGGTGGCATAACCCTGCTGCTTCATCACGTCACCGATGGTTGGCGCCCAATCGGGAATGCCATGCTCGGAGCCTGGCAGGCCGACCGTCAGCAGGCCGGTACGGAACGGGTGCTGGCCGAGGGCAAAGGCGGAGCGCCCGGCGGTGCAGGACTGTTCGCCATAGGCGTGGGTGAACAGTGCGCCTTCTTTGGCGATACGGTCGATGTTGGGGGTTTCGTAACCCATCATGCCCTGGTTGTAGGCGCTGATATTGAAGTAGCCAATATCGTCACCGAAGATCACCAGGATGTTTGGCTTTTCGGCGGCACTGGCGGTGCCGCCCGCGAGCAGCATGGCCGCACCAGCCGCTGCTGATAGCCATTTCCCTGTACGTCTCATTGTACGTGAACCCTCTTGTTGTATTGGTCTTGGGCAGGCGTTGAGACAATCGCAAGACGCTTGCTGGCAAGGCATTTGCTCGACTGTCGTTCCCCCCTTAAGGTGGCCAAAGACGTTGATCTATCCCCTACCCACAGTAGGGGGGGAGGCCCCAAAAGGGGCATCCTCAAGGGTTCCCACGCCGAAGCGCCCGTGGGAACCCACGAGCTCCCTTGAACGATCAGCCGCGACCGTACAGGGTGACGACGCAGGCACCGCCCAGCCCGATATTGTGCTGCAGGGCATGGTGCAGGCCGTCGACCTGGCGGGCATTGGCAGTGCCGCGCAGCTGGTGAGTCAGCTCATAGCACTGAGCCAGGCCGGTAGCGCCCAGCGGGTGGCCTTTAGACAGCAGGCCACCGGATGGATTGGTGACCACTTGGCCGCCGTAGGTATTGTCACCATCAAGTACAAAGCGCTCCGCCTCGCCGATGCCACAGAAGCCCAGCGCTTCATAGGTCAGCAATTCGTTATGGGCAAAGCAGTCGTGCAGTTCGGCAACGCGGATCTCGCGCGGGTCGATCCCCGCCTTTTCGTAGACTTCGCGGGCAGCGCGTCGGGACATATCGAAACCGACCAGCTCGATCATCGATGGCGGCTCGAACGCCACCGGACGGTCGGTGGTCATCGACTGAGCGAGGATCACCACGTCTGTGCGCAGGCCGTGCTTACGCGCGAAGGCTTCTGAGCAGACGATTGCAGCAGCAGCGCCGCAGGTCGGCGGGCAGGCCATCAGGCGGGTCATAACGCCTGGCCACATGACCTTGTCGTTCATCACGTCTTCGGTGGTGACAATGTTCTTGAACAAGGCCAACGGGTTGTTGGCGGCGTGGCGGCTGGCCTTGGCACGAATAGCGGCGAAGGTTTCCATACGCGTGCCGTACTTTTGCATGTGCTCGCGGCCAGCGCCTCCGAACTTCTTCAGTGCCGGCGGCACCTCGACATCGCCGACCAGGGCGTCTGCCACCGACCAGGCTTTGGGCTGAGTCATCGGACGGTCATCCCAGTGCGCCTTCAACGCACCCGCCTGCATCTGCTCAAAACCCAGGGCCAGGGCGCACTCGACCATGCCGCTTTCAACCGCCTGACGCGCCAGGAACAAGGCGCTGGAGCCGGTAGAGCAGTTGTTGTTGACGTTGACCACCGGGATACCCGACAGACCGACTTCGTACAGCGCCGATTGACCGCAGGTGGAGTCGCCGTAGACATAGCCAACATAGGCCTGCTGGACCAGGTTGTAGTCCAGGTCGGCGTCCTTGAGCGCCATACGGGTGGCTTCGGCGCCCATGTCGATGTAGCTTGGGCTCGCCCCCGGTTTGCTGAACTGGATCATGCCGACACCGGCAACATAGGTTTTTTGAGTCATCTGTTACTCCAGGACGTGTGATTCTGCTCCGCACGGAGCAGGTAAAAGGCAACACCCGGCAAACCGCAACGGGTGCCGCACGGAAAGTTGTGCTCAGGCTATGCCGCGCTTGTGGTCTCGCCAGAACGGCTCACGCAAGGCTGTCTTGACGACTTTGCCCATGCTCGACAGCGGCAGCGCATCACGGAACTCGACACTGCGCGGCAGCTTGTAGCCGGCAATGCGTTCGCGGCAGTAAGCGACGATCTCCTCGGCAGATGCGCAGGCGTCGGGCTTGAGAATGATCACGGCGTGGACGCGCTCACCCCACTTATCGCAGGGGATGCCGATCACCGCGCACTGAGCCACGGCGAAATGGCTGGCGATGGCGCCCTCGACCTCGGCCGAGTACACGTTCTCGCCACCGCTGACGATCATGTCCTTGATGCGGTCGCAGACGTAGATGAAGCCGTCTTCATCCATGTAGCCGCCGTCGCCGGTGTGCATCCAGCCGTTGCGCAGGGCTTCGGCGGTGGCTTGCGGTTTGTTCCAGTAGCCGAGCATGACGTTCGGTCCCTTGACCACGATCTCGCCAGTAGTGCCGCGTGGCACTTCGATGTCGTTGCCATCGACGATGCGCACCTCGACGCAGATCTGTGGCAACCCGGCCGAATACATCTTGCCGCTGGCCTGGTGCTCGGCGCAGTGGTAATCGCTCGTGAGTGTGCTGGCCAAGGGCGCCAGCTCGGTCATGCCGTAGGCCTGGGTGAAGCTGGCGCAAGGGAAGGCCTGGTAGGCGCGGTCGAGCTGCGTCGGGGTGATCGGTGAGGCGCCGTAGATGACGTTGCGTATCGAGCCGAGGTCGAGCCGGGCGAGTTCCGGGTCGCTGTCGCGGGCATCGAGCAGCATCTGGATCATGGTCGGCGCCAGGTTGATATCGGTGACCTGCTCATTGGCGATGCACCGTAGCGTCTGGGCCGGGGCGAAGGAGGGCAGCACAGCATGGCAGCCACCGCTGAAGAACAGGCTGGCCATGGTGGCGAAGTCAGCCAGGTGGAACATCGGCATGACATGCAAATAGGTCGCGTCGTTGCCGAGTACGCCAGTGCTCAACATACTCAATGCACAAAAGGCGAGGTTGTTGTGACTCAGCATGACCCCCTTCGGGAAACCGGTGGTACCGCCGGTATAGAAGATCCCGAGCAGGGCGTCGCCGCTACGGCGGGCGTCCTCTATCGGTTCGCTGCCTTCGATCAGCGTCTCGTAGTGATACATGCCCGCCGGTGCTTGGTCGTCGCCGACATAGATCAATGTGCGCAGGGTCTTGGACTCGGCGGCGATTCTGGCCCCCAGTTCCTTGAAGGTATCGCTGACAATTAATACCGTGGTTTGCGAGTCGTCCAGTGAATAGATGATCTCCGCCGCGCTCCAGCGGACATTGACTGGGTTGAGCACGGCGTCGGCCCAGGGAACGGCAAGGTAGTACTCAATGTACTGCTGCGAGTTGAGCGACAGCATGGCAACGCGATCGCCGCTCTGCACGCCAAGTTTGCGCAGGCCTGCGGCCAGGCGGGCAACTCGCGACCCCAGCTGGGCAAAGGTTAAGTTCCGCTGCGCACTCCTGATTGCAGTGGCATTGGAACGGCGTTGCAGATGGCGGTGCAATCCTTGGGTGATGTACATGAAAGCCTCCTGTCTTCTTGTTGTTCGTTGGTCGGCAAGGCATGCCCGTGATGAGGGTGCCTGGAATCAACTGCGGCATAGAGGGTGATGACGCTGACGCAGCGAAACAGCTTCAGGTCGGAACCCAAAGCGCTTCGCTGCATGCGCTCAGTCCAGTGGAGGGGCGGCTTTACTTGCCGAGACGTTTGAGTTGCGCTGGCGTGAACTCAGCCTTGGACATGGGTTTTCCCCAGTCCCACTTCGGGTCTTTGATGGTGATCATGCCCGAGGCATAGCGACCGGAAATCAGGTCGTAGGTCACGTCGGTCGCGTAGAAGGGCAACTCGATGTCGTGGTACTGGGCCAGGTGATTCTCCTGGGTACGCCACAGCAGGCCGCGGCTATCGTAGAGGTCAGTGGCAAGAATCGACCAGGAGTCCTCATCGATATAGAACCGGCGCTTGGCATAGACGTTACGCATACCGGGCTTGAGGTCAGCCTCGATTACCCACACACGGTGCTTCTCGTAGCGGGGCAGGTCAGTGTTTAAGTGACCCACTTTGAGCAAATCGTCATAGCCCAGGTTCTTGTCCATGATTTTGTAGGCGTTATAGGGCACCAGCATTTCTTTCTTGCCAATCAACTTCCAGTTGTAGCGGTCTGGAGCACCGTTGAAACCGTCGACGCTGTCCTGCACCACCTGTCCGAAGGTATAGCGGGCGCTGCTGTCATAGGAAACCGTCGGTGCCCGGCGCACGCGGCGTTGGCCTGGAATGTACTGCCAGGCATCGCGCGTCTGGGCGACTTGGTTGATCGGTTCGTGCACCAGCGTGACCTCGCCGGAATAGCGTGAGGGATTAAGGGTGCGTGTGTAGGTCATGAACAGCACGTTGGAGCTTGGCTCCAGATCGGTAATGTTCTCGCGGAACGCCACCAGACTGTCGTAATCGACGATGGTGTAGGTGCCGTTTTCCTGGACGGTGGCAGACGACAGCTGCCGTTTCACTGAGCCACCACGGTAGCGGGCAATATGGTTCCACACCACTTCCAGTGCCTCGGTCGGCATCGGGAAGGGAATACCAAAGGTGAAGTGCTGCAGCCCGTTACCGCCGTCGGCAAGCTCGGTCTTGGCGACGTTCTCGCGGCTCTGATCCAGGTACTTTTGCGGAATTCGCGCCGTACGGTGAGTTGGGTAGACATTCATCTTGTAATCAGGGAAGCGTGAGAACATCGCTTGCTGCCCCGCGCTGAGAAATGCTTTGTGCTGTTCCAGGTTGTCCTTGGTGATGGTGTACAACGGCTTCTCGTTGGCAAACGGGTTAACGTAGTTGCCGTTCGCTTCGATAGGCGCGGCGCCCGGTTTCATGCCACCGGTCCAGGCCGGGATAGTGCCGTCGGCGTTCGCGGCCATCTCGCCGCCCATGGGGTTAAGCGTGGTGCCCAGTTTGCTGATGTCGGTGTCCTTGGCCTGCACCAGGGAGCAGGCTGCGAGGAGGGCGATGGTGAGGGGCAGTTTTTTCATTATTCCAGTCATGATCAGAAGCTCGCTTTGACGGTGACAGAGGCAAAATCGCGGTCGTCGATGGTGGAGAACTCGTTGGTGCCGAAGAATTCGTTGTAAGCCAGCTCCAACGAATAGTTGTTGCGGTAATCAACGGTCAGGCTGAGGCCGACGGCTTGCTGGCCTTCCTGAAAGTTCGGCCCATTACCTTCGACGTCATGCCGCCAGGTGATTGCCGGAGTGAGGGTGGTGGCTGGCAGCAAGCCTTCGTAGGCCAGAGAAAAGCGGGCGCGATAACCCCAGGAGAAGTGGTTGACCAGCCCCTTGGTATTACAGTTGTCGGCATTGAAGGCGATGATTTCGTCGCGGCTCAGGCCACCACTGCCGGTTGCGCCGGGCGCAGGCACCGCCGTGCAGGTGCTTGCGTTGGTGGGGGCGGTGCGGCCGAAGCCGCCAGCGCGACCGAAACGCTGACCATCGATATCGTCCACCCAGTTAGCGCCGGCCTCCGTGGCCCACGCGAAACGCTGGGCACCGAGGACGTTGGACACGGTGTCGGTTGCGCCGAGGCTGAACTGCCAGACCGGCAGGCGCTCGTAGCCATTGACGCGGCTACCCGGTGCCGGTGCGACCGAGGCGATGGGCGTGTTGGTAGCGCGGGTCGCGAAATAGGCCACCAGGTCGTTGGAGTTCAGCCCCACCGGCTGGTTCGGCCGGTAGCTCAGTTCACCGAAAACCGCAGTAGACCCCAGCACGGTGCTCAGGCTGGCGCCGAACATGCGGATGTCTTCCGGGTATGAGGTGAAGTAGCTCGCGTTGTTGAGCAGGCTGGCTGCGGTGCCCGAGCCGGTGGTGGCAATGCCGTTTCCAACGGGGCTACGGCTGTGATAATTGGCGTAGTAAATGCCCAGGTCGGTGTTATTCAGCTCTTCGAACACATAGTGCAGGGCCAGGCCGTACTGGCCGGTATCCCTGGCCCAATCGGTAGAAGCACGCGGAATGAAGGTTCCGGCGTTCAAGGCCGACTCGGTGCTGCCGCCACTGAGGATCTTGTCGAACTGACAGCCTTCCTGGAGGCTGTCGGCGGCGCTGAAGAAGGTGCCGCAACCGTCGAATACTGAAGGGCGGAAGTTGTATTGCCAGAAACCTTCGATGCTCATGGCGTCGGTAACGTCGAAGTTCATACTGAGCATTTCCACTGGCAACTGGCCTTCCTTGAGCTCAACACCGGGGCGGTTGAAGGCGGACACGTCCAACGGGTTGATGGCATTCACACCGTTCTGCAGGAACAGTGCTTCACCCCAGCTGATCACCTGTTTGCCAAGTTTGGCGTTGAGGCGGTGGCCACCGATGTCAAAGTCTTTCCACACATAGGCGTCGAGGGCTTCGAAGCCTTTGAACTTGGCCAGGTCTTGCCAGCCGTCGTCGTTGAACTGACCAGACAATCCGACCTTGCCCCAATCACCCTCGTTGTTCTCCAGATAGTCGTCGTACCAATACTTGAATCGAACGAAAGCTCCCTGGCTGCCATCGTTCAGGTCGAGGTCGGTAATGCCCTTGAACACGGTGGAGATGGTGTCGCCCTTGTCAAAGTTGAGCTTGCCGTCATCGCCATTGAGGTTGCTGCCGCGCCCGTCCTTACCGATACGGGCCGCGTCGGACTTGGTCATTAGCTTCTTGTCGGCACCCTCCAGTGACCAGCTGGTGCCCAGGCTCAAGGTCGTGTTGACGTTCAGGTTCCAGTCTTCGTCGAACTGGAATGAAGCGGCCTGGGCCGGTATGCCATTGGCGGCCAGGGTTATGCCCACGGCCAACATGCTGGGGCGCAGGAAGTGTGGGGTCGTGGTGTTCAGAACGGCGGAATCTTTCATGCTTTCAAGTCACCTTTTGTTCTTGTTCTGGTGAACATCGACGATATCTGCGAGCGCCGGAATGACCTGCTCGCGGTCACCTCGGTCGATCAACTCCCTGGTGCAGGTTTTCCTTCCCGTTGGTTCAGCAAATGTCGTCGGCGTCTCGCCTCGCGTCGGTCGCATTGACCGTGCAGCGAAGTTATGCGCGCTCAGGAAGGGGGGCTGACCCCCAACAATAGGGGGGCGTGATGAACGCACCGACGAGCGTCATTCACCTCCCCATGATGAGTAGGGTTTGCTGCACTGAGCACCGCTAGCCTCCTGCACATGGGCGTTTGTTCAGTCAGGCATGGCTGCATGCGCCACCTCTGCTTCGGGGCTCGAACGTGCGCCGGGGCGGGGCCGTTGGGGTGTTCGCGACAGGCGTGCGCTCGGCGGGTGATGCCTGCGACGTACTAACAAGGAAAAATCGGAGGATCGAATGCAAAACAACTACGACTTCATTGTCATCGGTGGCGGCTCGGCCGGCTGTGCCCTGGCCGGTCGCCTGGCTGACGGTGGCCCGCACAGTGTTGCGCTGCTTGAGAGTGGTGGAAGCAACCTGACGTCACTGGTGAACGTACCGATCGGCTGTGCTCTGTTAGTGACTGGCTCCGGTAAGTACAACTACGCCTTCGAAGGGCAGCCGCAAGTGGCGCTTGCCGGGCGCACCAATTCCATTCCGCGCGGGCGTGGTCTGGGCGGCAGCTCTTCGATCAACGGCATGGTGTATATCCGTGGTACCCCTTCGGACTACAACGGTTGGGCCGCGCAGGGTTGCAGCGGCTGGAGCTGGGAAGACGTGCTGCCGTACTTTCGTCGCGCAGAGAACAACGAACGGGTGGCCGGGCGTGATGATGACCCGTTGCATGGCGGCAGTGGCCCGCTGCACGTGACCGACCCACGTTCGCCATGTTCCTTTGCCCGCTACTTCGTCGAGGCTGCTTCGGCCGCGGGCCACCCTTACAACCCGGATTTCAATGGGGCCCGGCAAGAAGGCGCCGGGTACTACCAGGTCACCCAGCGCAATGGCGAGCGTTGGGGGGCGGCACGCGCTTACCTGCATCGTGGCCAGGCCCAGGAGCAGGGGCTTGGCGGTGGCCGCCGCAACCTCAGTGTGCTGACCGATACCCAGGTGCTGCGCATTCTCTTCGAAGGTAAACGGGCGGTTGGCGTTCTGGTGGTCAAAGAGGGGCGGGAATGTATCGTGCGTGCGCGCCGCGAGGTCATCCTCAGTGCCGGTGCATTTGCCTCACCGCAACTGTTGATGGTCTCCGGTATCGGTCCGGCTGCTCACCTGGCCGAGAAAGGTATCGCCCTGATCCACGACGCGCCGCAGGTCGGGCGTAACCTGCAGGAGCACGCCGATATCATGCTGCACAGGCGGCCATTCAGTACGGATCTGGTCGGCCTTTCACTGCGCGGCGTGCTGCGCTACCTGTGGGAGGCACGCCGCTACAAACGTGAGCGCAGTGGCATGTTTACCCGTGCGTTCACCGAAGCCGGTGCGTTCCTCAAGACCGACCCGAATCTGGCCGACCCGGACGTGCAATTGCATTTTCTGATGGCTTCCGCCACTGAGGAAGATCGCCGTACACGTCGTTTGAAACACGGCTATGCCATCCATGTCTGCGTGCTGCGGCCGCACAGTCGCGGCGAAGTCCGTCTGGCCTCGGCCGACATGCGTGACGCACCGCTCATCGATCTGCGCCTGCTTGCCGATCCGCGTGACATGGAAGTCATGCTCAAGGGCGTGAAACTGGTCAAAAAGATTCTTGACCAACAAGCGCTGGCGCGGTTTGGTGGCTCGTTCCTGCATTTCGATCACCTGAAATTTGATGACAGCGAGGCCGATGACGAAGGTATCCGTAAGGTGATCCGCAGCTACACCGACGCGGTTTTCCACCCAGTCGGTACCTGCCGCATGGGTTGTGACGAAGACTCGGTAGTCGATCCACAACTGCGTGTGCGTGGTGTCGAGGGGCTGCGAATCGTGGACGCCTCGATCATGCCCAGGCTGGTAGGCGGCAATACCAATGCCCCGACCATCATGATTGCCGAGAAGGCTGCAGACTTGATCCTCTCGGATACTGCTGCTGGCGTGCCCAACGCTACGCAAGCAGTGGTGCGAACGCCGAGCGAGCACACCCCATCCTGATACGCGCACCGGACCTGTTGGCGTGCGCCCGACCCACTACCCGTTATGGGGTGGGAACTGATAGCGCAATGTTGAGGACGCTACACGCTCCGCGATCTATCTGCCCCTGGAGACATTCAAGTGCATCAACTGAACCAGTTCTACATTGACGGCCAATGGGTTGTTCCGGCATCCGGCGCCGAGGCCATCGATATCGTCAACCCCGCGACCGAAGCGGTGATCGGTACATTGGCAATGGGCACTGAGGCCGACGTGGAGCGCGCCGTGGCGGCTGCACGCGCAGCGTTTCCGGCCTGGTCGGCAACCCACCGCGAAGAGCGCCTGGCGCTGCTTGGCCGGGTAATAGAGGTTTACCAGACGCGCCTGGGCGACATAGCCCAGGCCATTCATGAAGAGATCGGCGCTCCCCAGTGGCTGGCCACCGAGCGCCAGGCGCCATTGGGGCTGCTCGCCCTGCAAAGTGCGATGACCGCGCTGCAGGACATTGAATTCAGCAAGCGCCTTGGCAACACCGAGGTGGTCAGCGAACCCATGGGCGTGGCAGCGCTGATTACGCCCTGGAACTGGCCGATCTTCACCCTGGCTGCCAAGGTCGCCTTCGCGCTGGCCTCCGGTTGCACCGTGGTACTCAAACCGTCTGAGTTCGCACCGCTGGACGCGAAGGTTTTCGCCGAAATCATGCATGAAGCCGGCGTTCCGCAAGGCGTGTTCAACATGGTGTTCGGGGCCGGGCCGGTGGTGGGGGCTGCGTTGGCAAGCCACCCCGACGTCGATGTGATCTCGTTGACCGGTTCGACCCGCGCTGGCGTCGAAGTGTCGAGCGCTGCGGCGAAAACGGTCAAGCGCGTACTGCTGGAACTGGGCGGTAAGTCGCCGATGCTGATTCTGGATGACGCTGACCTGGCTGCAGCGGTCAAGGACGGCGTGATCAACGTCATGGTCAACTCCGGGCAGACCTGCGTGGCGCCGAGCCGCATGCTGGTACCGCGCGCGCTGCAAGACCAGGCCAAAGCGATTGCCGCAACCGTAGTCGCAGCAATGCCTGCGGGCGATCCGAGCGATGCCCGGTACAAAGTCGGTCCGATGGCTAATCGCCCACAATTTGAGAAAGTGCAGAAGATGATTGGTATCGGCATCGAGCACGGCGCGGAGGTGGTCGTCGGTGGCAGTGGTCTGCCGGAAGGTGTCGAACAGGGCTATTTCGTGCGCCCGACGGTGTTCGCCAACGTCACCAACGACGCCGTCGTCGCCCGTGAGGAGATCTTCGGGCCGGTGCTGACCATGATTCCCTATGACACCGAGGAAGAGGCCATCGCCATGGCGAATGACTCGCCGTACGGCCTGGCGGCGTATGTCTGGTCAGGCAACCCGGAGCGCGCACGCCGTGTGGCTGGGCGCCTGCGCGCAGGCGTGGTGCGCATCAACGGTGCCATGAGCGATCCACGTGCTCCGTTCGGCGGCTACAAACAGTCGGGCAATGGCCGTGAACTGGGCGTCTATGGCCTGCACGAGTACCTGGAGTACAAGTCCATCGCTCTCTGACGTCGGGCGAAATACGCGGATAAAGAAGAAGCACGCCGCTTCCCTAGAGCAGGGAGCGGCGTGTGTTACATCAAGGCGGCTGGATTACAACTTGCGGGCGATCAGGTCGCGCTGAACTTCGTTCGCGCCACCGACCACGCGGGACACCCGCAGGTCAACGAAGGCACGGGCAACCGGGTATTCGAGCATATAGCCGTAGCCGCCGTGCA
The DNA here is from genome assembly GCF_004353925.1 of Pseudomonas sp. H9. Lineage (GTDB taxonomy): Bacteria > Pseudomonadota > Gammaproteobacteria > Pseudomonadales > Pseudomonadaceae > Aquipseudomonas. The sequence goes on from NZ_SMOK01000011.1 coordinate 88,362, forward strand.
GCTGGACCATGTCATCCAGGTGTTTCCACAGGGTTTCGGTGGCGTAGAGTTTGGCAATGGCGGCTTCTTCGACCGTCAGCCTGCGCTGCATCCGTTCGCTGATGTAGTAATCGACCATGGTACGCACGGCGACCGAGGCGGCCTTGGCATCGGCGAGCTTGAACTTGGTGTTCTGGAAGTCCCAGATCGTCTGACCGAAGGCCTTGCGGTCCTTGACGTATGCAAGGGTCAGTTCAAGCAGGCGCTCAAGTTGTACAGCGGCGTACAAGGCGATGTAGAGGCGCTCGGTCGGCAGTTCTTCCATCATGTAGATGAAGCCCTTGCCTTCTTCGCCGAGCAGGTTGCTCACCGGCACGCGGACGTTGTCGAAGAACAGCTCGCCGGTATCAGAGGCGGGTTGGCCGACTTTCTCCAGCTTGCGGCCACGACTGAAGCCGAGACGATCTGCTTCAACCACGATCAGGCTAACGCCCTTGGCACCCGCAGACGGGTCGGTCTTGCACGCCAGCACGACCATGTCGCAGTTCATGGCATTGCTGATAAAGGTCTTACTGCCGTTGATGACGTATTCATTGCCGTCACGCACCGCCGTGGTACGCAGAGACTTGAGGTCGGAGCCACCACCGGGTTCGCTCATGGCAATGGCAAGGATGGTTTCACCCTTGCAAATGCTCGGCAGCCAGAGGTGCTTCTGCTCTTCGGTGCCCAAGCGGTTGATGTACATGGCGATGATGTCGGAATGCAGGCCGAAACCAACGCCGGAGACACCGGCGCGGTGCACCTCTTCGGTGAGCACCGCAGCATGGCCGAAGTCGCCACCGCCACCGCCATACTCTTCTGCAATCATGGTGCACAACAGGCCTTCGCGGCCGGCCTTCAGCCAGGTCTCACGGTCAACCTTACCGGCCTTGTCCCATTCAGCCTGACGTGGCAAGCATTCGCGCTCGAAGAAGCGGCGGGCAGTAACACGTAGTATTTCGTGATCTTCGCGAAAGATCGTTCGTTTGACTTGCATAGGAAGCTCCAATACGTGTGGCAGAGAGGGCGCGTGCCACGCAATGGTGGTGTGTGCCAGTGGACTGAGGCATCGTGCAACGCGAGGCGCACGGAAGTCCTACCCAGGGTGGGGGGGCTTGCTGTGGGAGCGGGCTTGCCCCGCGATAGCGATCTGTCAGTCACACCGCTTCGCGGGGCAAGCCCGCTCCTACCGAGATAAGCTCGCCGCAGGCTGCGGCGTCTGAACCGGTATGCACGTAAAAGTAAAGGCGCAAGGGGCCAGCGGGGCCGCTCAGTTTCTGCCGTACAGGGTGACGACGCAGGCGCCGCCCAGGCCGAGGTTGTGCTGCAGGGCAACCTGTACGCCTTCGACCTGGCGTTTGTCGGCAAGGCCACGCAACTGCTGGGTCAGCTCGTAGCACTGGGCAAGGCCTGTAGCGCCCAGTGGGTGCCCTTTGCACAGCAATCCGCCGGATGGGTTGGTGACTACACGGCCGCCGTAGGTGTTGTCGCCGTCGAGCACAAAGCGCTCACCAGCGCCGACCGGGCACAGCCCGAGCGACTCATAGGTCAGCAGTTCGTTGTGGGCGAAGCAGTCGTGCAGTTCCACCACGCGGATATCATCCGGGCCGATACCGGCTTTCTCGTAGACACGTTCGGCAGCCGCCTTGGCCATGTGGAAGCCGACCAGGCTGATCATGGACTTGGGCTCGAACGATTCCACCGGGTCGGTGGTCATTGCCTGGGCGAGGATCGCCACATCGCTGCGCAGCCCGTGGCGTTTGGCGAAGGCTTCGGTGCAGATGATCGCCGCCGCCGCGCCGCAGGTCGGCGGGCAGGCCATCAGGCGGGTCATCACACCCGGCCACATCAGCGTGTCGTTCATGACGTCTTCAGTACTGACAACTTTCTTGAACAGCGCCAGTGGGTTGTTTGCAGCGTGGCGGCTGGCTTTGGCGCGGATGGCGGCAAAGGTTTCCATCCTGGTGCCGTACTTTTGCATGTGTTCACGGCCGGCGCCGCCAAAGGTGATCAGGTTGCGCGGAATATCACCGGCGTCGGCGCATAGCGCGTCCTGGATCGGCTGGACATCAGCGCGGGGGAACGGGCGATCCGGGAAGGCTGAACGAGTAGGGCCGGCATACATCTGCTCGAATCCGACGGCCAGGGCACACTCGACCTGCCCGCTTTCCACTGCGGCGCGCGCCAGGTACAGGGCACTGGAGCCACTGGCACAGGCGTTGTTGACGTTGAACACTGGGATCGCGGTGCGCCCCACCCGATAGAGTGCGGCCTGGCCGCAGGTGGTGTCGCCGATTGCGTAGCCAGCGAACGCCATTTGCACTTTGTCGTATTCGATATCGGCGTCCTTGAGAGCCAGACGCACCGCCTCAGCACCCATTTCGACGTAGCTCGGGCTGGCGCCTGGTTTGGTGAACTGGATCATGCCGACGCCGGCAACCACTACCTTTATGCTCATGTGTACTCCTCGTTTGCAGATGATTCAGTCGGGTTCAACTGCCGATACCAGCGCAGATCGAATACCGCAGTACGCCATCGCAGCATCGTCCGCATGGCTTCAATTCAATGCTTGCAAATTGTGGGAGGCGCAGACCTACCAACAGTGGGGAGGGCCATGGGCGTCAGGGATGACCGCTAGCGGACGGCATGGCCGGGGCAAATGCCCGCCAGATCAGTGCGTTGGCGTGGCGTTGCTCAACAGGCGTTCGATCATCCATTGAGCGGCGGGTGAGAGCGTCCAGCCAGCGAGGTGGACAATGGCGATGTCGGCCTGGCGATCGAGTGCTGGCGAAATCGCCAGCTCCTGCAAGGTGCCGCGCTGCAGTTCGCCGTGCACGGCTGCGGGGGTGGCGAGCAAAATGGCGTCACTGTCGAGCGCCACACGGATCAGCACCGAGACCGAATCGCTAACCAGGTGGGTAGCGAAGGGCTGGTCGTCGGGCAGTTCGAAGAATCGCGCCAGCGCCGCTTCGGCACTGGGCGAGCGCCGACCGGAAATCAATTGGTAATGGATCAGCTCAGAGGGGCTAAGGGGCATTGTGCCAAGCAGCGGATGGCCTGCTCGGCAATAGGCGCGTGCACTTTGGCGGGTAAGGCGCTGGATGCTGATGCGTCGATCGACGGGCAGCGCGCTGACGTCGGCGACAAAGAACTCGATGCTGCCGTCCAGCAGCATCTCTAGCAGGATCGGTGCGCTTTGGCTCTCGACCTCAACGCGCACGCGCGGCTGCTCGCGCATCATCTCGGCCAACAACGGTGGTAGCAGGGTGGCCAGTGGCAGGGGGCCTGCACCGAGTTTGACGTTGCCCACTTCGCGTCGCAGCAGCATGTCCACTTCCTGCTGCAGGCTGCGGGCGTCGAGCAGCAGTTGGCGAGCTCTGACGACCACTTGCTGGCCTACCGGTGTAACCCGCACGCCCTGTGGCGTACGGTCGAAAAGCTGGCAGTTCAGCTCGTGTTCCAGCGCAACAATGCTGCGGCTCAGGGCCGGTTGTGTCAGGTGCAATCGGGCTGCTGCCCGGACGAAGTTAAGTTCTTCGGATAGCACCAACATGTGCCGTAGTTTTCGCAGGTCCATGATTACACTTTGTTATTGGTTTTGACTTCATAATGCATTGGACTCATTTACCGGACAAGTCGAAGATTTTTTCCACGGATGCTATCCGCCGTGTGGCTACGCCCAGGGGCGAAGTGCCGTCTGCATGCATCGCTGGGTACTTGTTGCTGAGCGTTTGCATCGTTCAATCACCGTTCGGAAATTGGAAAGCCGGAAATGAAACCGATAACAACAATGAATACGCTCCGTCCGAAAAACGCTGTGCATCTGAGCCGTAGCGTCACTGACCGTCGTACCTTGCTGGCGTTGGCACTGGCGCTTGCCGCACAGGGGGCAAGCGCTGACAGCCCGGCGCTGAACCCTTACCTGGCCCAGTCATACAATAACCAGAGCCACCTCAATGATGGCGCCACCAACAGCGTCGATTTCGCGGTGCAACGGGGCCACTATGCATTGACCCCGCAAAGCGCCGAGGTCATCCCTAATGAGTCGTTCAGCGGCCCACTGGTAATGGACAAGGTCGGTGGCAAAGACGTCTATTGGTGGTGGTCCGGCTTCGGCTTGCGCAAGCTGGTTGATGAGCAGGGCAAGTTGGTCGAAGTCGCTCATACCCAGGCACCGGTCACACTGCCGAACTACCAGACAGTCACTCCACAGCAGCGGCGCGAACAGGCATTGGCGGTGCAGAAATTCCTCGATGCCGGTGATGAGAAAGGGTTGCTCACCTACCTCAAAGCCCAGCCGAACCGGCTGATCTCCATGGCCGAAGACCAGGTCGCCGCTGGCGCGCTGTATACCTTGCTGGGACGAGACGACACCTTCTACAGCGGCAGTGGCCGACGCTTCTTCCGCATCGCCCAGAAGGACCCGCAAGACCCAAAATCGACGATGACCCAGATGCACACGGTCATCTTCCCGGAGTCGTTGTTCGACAATGAGAAGGTGGCGCGGGGAACCCGTTTCAAAGGCGACATGATCTTTGGCATGGGCATGTCGTACAACGGCTATGTGGTCGCCAATACCCTGGGCGGCAAGGTGATCACGCTGAACCGCGACACTCTGGAGATCATTGACACCTTCTCCGTTGCCGGTGACCAGGAACTGTTCCTGAACAGCTTCGCCACTGGCCCAGAAGCCAATAACGGTGCTGTCTACGTAGCCTCCAACAGCAACATGTACCGCTTGGTGGTGGACAAGGACGGCAAGATTCACAGCGACGAGGCCAGTGGCGCCTGGAAGGCACCGTATGACCGCGGGGTGATGATGGGGGCGCCGAAGATCGCCGATGGCACTGGCTCCACACCCGCGCTGATGGGCTTCGGCGCGAATGATGACAAATTGGTCGTCATCACCGATGGCGCGAAAAAGATGCGCCTTGTGGCTTTCTGGCGTGACCAGATTCCCCAGGGCTGGAAGCAGCGCCCGGGTACCCTGTCGCCGCGCATCGCCGACCAGCATGTAGTCGACATGGGCGAGGGCATCGAGACGGTGCAGTCAGAGCAGGGGGTGGCCACGTCGGGCAACTACGCCTTCGTGGTGAACAACATCCCGAACAAGCAGGTCACGCCACTGGACCACTCATTGGCCTTCGCTAACCTCACCAACGGTGCTACGCGTCCCGGCCCGCGCGGGGCGGCTGCATTCCAGTGGCAGCAAGACAGCCATTCCTGGCAGCAGAAATGGTCGCGTGATGATGTCTCGTCGGTCTCTGTGGTGCCACTGATCAGCGGCCCCAGCCACATGGCGATCATCGATGGTTACTTCGCCAATAAATGGAACGACCGTTATACCATCGGTATGGACCTGGACACCGGTAAGTCGGTGCTGACCATCCGTAAAGGCAGCGATCCGAGCTACAACGGGTTCTATGCGGTGGTAAAGGTAGATACCAAAGGGCGCATCATGCACGGCAATGCCTTTGGCCTGGCCCGGCTGGACACCGACAAAATGGAAAAGGTAGAGGCGCCTGACGCGGCGCTGAACACTGCTGCCAACCGCTAATCGATCCAGTAATGAGGCACTGGCGGGGCCTGCTGACAAGTCAGCCCGCCAGTCCCACCTGGCACCTCAGTTGCTGCCCGGTGATGTGGGCAGGCGCCAACGGCAACAGGCGAGCAGGGGCCACCTGCTGCGCAGCCGGTGTGGTCAATTGATCGATGGCGCCCGTAGCCAGCAAAAAGAACACCGCAACAAGGGCCAGCCCCTGGGGCAGCGGTAACAAGGGGCCGTAGCTCGATGGCGTGAACGAGCGTGGCCGGCGGGGCTCTGCGGTGAATGGCATTGGCATCTTGCTGCTCTATACAGTTGTTTTCGTCTCAACCATACCGGGCGGCCCTTGCCGGGCTCCCCACCCATGAGAGGTGGGGGAGAAGAACTGATGTGCGTTGCCTGCCGGTATGCGCTTCAGCGGCGAAGCTCTCCGTGCCGTACAGGCGCATCGTGCGGTGAACCGACGGGTCTTGTGCAGCGACTAAGATCAATGCATCGCACATTGGATGCCTGCCATGAGCCGCATCATCATCGCTGATCCCCATCCGTTGATTCGCTATGCGCTGAGCCAGTTTCTAGCGTCGCAGGGCCACCAGATTGTGGCGGCACTTGCCGATGGCGCCAGTGCCTTGCACGAAACGCTGGCGTTGCGTCCACATTTGCTCGTGCTCGGCCTGGATCTGCCGCGACTGGGAGGCCTGGAAGTCATTCAGCGCCTGCGTCAACGCGGCAGCAGTGTGGCTGTCCTGGTATTGACCAGCCAGAGCAACGAGCATTTTGCCTCGCTCTGCCTGCAGGCGGGGGCCACCGGGTTTATTGGTAAAGAGCAGGACCTTGCCGCGCTTTCCCTCGCACTGGCCAGTGTCCTTGACGGTCGCAGCTACTTCCCGGCAGAGAGCCTGCCGGGCGTCATTTCAGGTAGCGGTCAGGGTGAAGAGCGCGAGTTGCTTAAACGCTTGTCACCGCGTGAGGTGACGGTGCTGCGCTATCTGGTGAACGGTCGCAGCAACAAGTCGATTGCTGACGAACTGGCGATCAGTAATCGTACGGTCAGCACTTACAAGACGCGGCTGCTGGAAAAACTGAAAACCGATTCGTTGGCCGGGTTGATGGAAATCGCCTGGCGCAACGGCCTGTTGCAGGTTATATCGACCGAGCCCAAAGAGCCGAGTGATTCACCCCTCGGTGCGCAAGAGCCGTGGGCCGCGTTTATGCAAACGTTTTCCAGTGCCCCCGAGCCTATTACGTTACGCAATGCGCAGGGGCAACTGTTGGCAGCCAATCAGTGCTTTCTCGACCTTTATGGCGTGGACCGTGAACAGGTTATCGGCAAACGCTTGCTCGACAGTGAGGTGCTCAGCGCTCAGGAACGTAAGCGTGTGGACGCGCTGTACCGCGAGGCGTACACCAGAGAGGAGCCTTTCACGGGTGAAATCGTTATTCACCTCCACGGTCATGAGCGTCGAGTGCGCTACTGGGGCGTGCCCTACCGCGACAGCCAGCAACGCATGGTCGCGATGATCGGCTCCAGTCGAGAAGTGCAGCCTGCGGATCAGGCACTCAACACCCTTCATGATCGGCTGCGCAAGAGTGAGTCGCTTCGTCGAACCCGTGTGCGCTACCTGCAAGACGCTGGCCAGCTGTTTCTGCAGGCGTTGACGCAGGTGCGTTCAGCGCTGGAGGAAAAGGTCGCCCCCAGGGCCCGTCAGGCAGCGATTCGCGCCACGAATGACATGACTGAGCGCGTGGAGTTGCTGCTCGATGTATTGCAACTTGAGAACCGGAATGTGCAACTGGCCGTCGAGCGCGTGGATCTGCTGCAATTGACGGCGTTCGTGGTGAATGCCTTCAATGAACGCAGCACCACACGCTACACCCTGGATGTCGGCGCTGTTCCTGAGCGCTGTCAGGTGTGGGTCGACCCGCTGCGCTATCAGCAGATGCTCGACGACCTGTTGATTCATTTCGATCACTATGGGGCACTGACCCTGCGGGTGACGGCCCTGGAAACTGCAGCAGACGAACTGCAGTGGTGCCTGGAACCCGAGTTGGACACAGCGCAGGCCGAGGCGGCGTGGCGCAGCACTTCAGCCAGGACGCTGCACCTGTCCCGCTGCGAGCAACTGGCCTTGCTGATGAATGGCTCGCTGGAAGTCATCACCGGGATTGGGCCGACGCTGGCCCAGTTGCAGATCGTCGTGCTACTGGCCGTAGCGGATCAATGACGTTCACCGGTTGCGCTGCGTTCATGGGGGGCGCAATGGGCATCGAACGCATCAGAGGCATGGCGGACAATCAACTGCCCGCTGGCCAGCGCCTGATAAAGTTGCTCCAGCGATCTGGAGTCGTCGTCCATGTGCTCGGCAATATCGAGTATACGCAGGGTCAACTCGGCAGTAGGAGCCAAGTAGCTCAGCTCTCGCAGTAGCTCGGCCGCCAGTTCGTCGTTGAATGAAGAGCTGCGTATCAGGCGCATCAGGTGCATGGGTCCATAGCTTGTCATGTGTAAGTGCTCCCACTAGGGGCCGGGCGCCGATCCGCCCGGCAAGTCAGGTTGCCGCTCAACTGGCGAGCGGGTGGTGCTGTTCCGGGACGATCTGGGCGAACTCAATGCCGGCGTCGATGGCGGCAGCAAGCGCCTGGTCCGGGTTATGCACCGGGTCAGGTTCCAAGGATGACGGCGTGGCGATATCCGGCGGCTCGATCGGCGCCGACGCCAGCGCACCGAAGTCCAGCTGCGCAGGGTCCAGGCCGGCACTGAGCAAGTAGTCGTGTGCCGGTACCGGGTTGTGCTCGGCGGGCTCACTGCCAGCACTTCCCTCAAACGTGGTGAACGCCAGGTAGGGTGATAACGCTGAGTCACTCGACGATTCGCCGATGGCCATCGACTCCAGGGTGTGTGGATCTTCCGACAGAGCCATACGTCCTGCCGTTTCGCTGCCCATCAGGGTGATCAGCAGATCCTGAGTAGTACTGCCACCCTGGTTGTCGGACACGGTGATGGGGATGGTCAAGGTCGTGCTCTCACCCTCGGCCAGGTGCTGATAGGCGTCGTCGCCTGGGTCGAAGCTATAACGGCCGTCACTGTCGAGGAAGAAGCCTGCGATGCTGGCAGTGGTACTGAAGGTCAGGCTGTCACTGCTATCGACATCGCTGGCATTCAATTGGCCAATCAGTGGGGCACCGCCCTCGCTGACGACCTGTTCGGTGATGGCGCTGAACAATGGCAGGTCGTTGGTGCCGGTGAGGGTGATTACCAGGTTCTGCGAGGCTGTGCCTCCATGGCCGTCATTCACGATGACAGGAATGGTCAGCACCAAGGTTTCGTCCTGAGCCAGGTACTGATAGGCCGCGTTGCTCGGGTCGAAGCTGTAACTACCATTGCCGTTGAGGTTGAACCCCGCGATGTTGCTGGCAGTGCTGAAGGTCAGGCTGTCGCTGGTGTCGATGTCGCTGGCAATCAACTGCCCGGTCAGCGGCGCCGCGCCTTCGGTGGCGAAGCGTTCGGCGATAGCGCTGAACAGCGGTACGTCGTTGGTGCCGGTGAGGGTGATCACCAGATTCTGGCTGGCAGTGCCGCCATGACCGTCATTGGCGGTGATCGGAATGGTCAGCTTCAGGGTTTGCCCGGCTGCCAGGTACTGGTAGGCAGTATTGTTGGGATCGAAACTGTAGCTGCCGTCGTTGCTGAGGGTGAAGCCGGCAACGGTGTTACTGCTGAAGGTCAGTGTGTCACTGGCGTCGATGTCGCTGCCGATCAATTGGCCGACCAACAGGCCGTCGCCTTCTTTGGCGTTCTGTGCGGTGATAGCGGCCAACTGCGGAAGGTCGTTGCTGCCATTGAGGGTAATGCTGATCTGATAGGCCGTGCCGCCCACGGTGCTCAGGCTGAACACGTCGTACAGGCTGTCGCCTTCGCTGAGCTGTTGGATGGCCGCCTGAGTGTTGTCGGCAAGATAGCGCCAGTTGCCGTCGCTGAACAGGTTCAATGTGCCGTAGAGGCCGACGACAGTCTGCGCGACAACGATACCTTCACCGGTGTCCACATCGCTGATGTGCAGTTTTCCGGTGACTTGCAGCTGCCCGGCCAGTACGTCACTGTCTTCTGTGGCTTCGCCGCTCACTTGACCGGTGATGATGGCCGGATCGTCTGTACCGACCACCTGAATGGTGATCGAACGAACCACCTCACCTCCGTTGTGGTCGACACCATAGGCGATAAAGTTGCCGCTCATCACCTGGCCTTCACGCAGCGCCTGAACCTGAGGGGCATCGCCCTTGAGCTGATAACGCCAGGTTCCGTCGGCGCTCATCTGGAATTGGCCATAAGTACCCGCAACGTACATGGGGGACCAGACTGTTGTGTCGTTGTGGTCGATGTCAGTGCTGGTCAACTGTCCCTGGATGGTGTTGGGGCCGTCTTCCTTGATGACGCCCAGTACATCGCCATCGACCTCCGGCAAATAGTTGGCACCGTTCACGGTGACCACGACATCGCGCATCACCTGGGCACCGTTGCTGTCGGTCGCGACGATCCGGAAGGTTTCCTTCAGGCTTTCGTTGGGGTTCAGTGACATCACTTCGTCGTAATGTTCCAGTGAACGGTCGAGCATATAGCGCCAGTTGCCATTGGCGTCGATGGAGAACTGCCCGTAACGCCCGGTTTCGTTATAGGGCGCGATATTGACGAGGTCGCTCTGGTCAGGGTCGGAGGCCAGCGCACGCCCGGCAACAACGATCATGCTACGGTCGGTGACGCTGCCACTGGTAATGCCCGCGAGCACAGGGGTGTCGTTGATGCCTTGCACCGTGACCGTGATCTGTTGCTCGCACAGGGCGCCAGTGCTGTCGCGTACCTGGATGATGAAGATGTCCTGTGCTTGCATACCCTGGGCAAGTGCTTTGAGCGCGGCATTGGTGCTGCTCGGGTCGAGCAGGTAGCTCCAGTTGCCGTCGGCATCGATGCTCAACGTGCCGTAGCGCCCATGGGAATCGGACAGCAGCGAAAAGGCGGCCGTGTCATCCGCGTCCGCGTCCTGCACCGGAACATTTCCACCCAGGGTCTCCTGGGCGCCGGGAATGGCGGTGCCAACGGCCACCGGGTCAATGCGCGGGCCGTCTGCAGTGCCGTGAATGGTAATGGTGATGGTATGCGTCGCGGTGGCACCGTGGCTATCGGTAACGACGACAGTGAATACCTCGTCCTTGTGCTCGTCGACGTTGAGGTACTGGGCCTTGCTGTTGTCCAGGGTGTAGGTCCAGTCGCCATTGGCGTCCAGGAACAATGTTCCCAGTTCGCCTGCCGGGTTCTGCAGTGTCCAGAGGTGGGTATCGTTGATATCCGCATCCCTCACAGACAGGTGACCATTGGCTTGACTGTCCTGGTCTTCGACCACGGTGTCGCTGAACACGCCCTCTATCGTCGGTTCATCATTGGTACCGGTGATATTGACGGTGACACGGGTGTACACGTGTTGGCCGTTGGCGCCAATACCCACCACGTCGAAGTACTCGTCGACCGTCTGGCCTTGGTTGAGCCCCTGTACATGGGCTGCATCGTTGAGCAGGGTGTAGGTCCAACTGCCGTCGGCTCCGAGGGCCAATGTGCCGAACGGATCTGCACCGGGGGTGATGGTCCAGGTGAACGCAACGCCGCCTGGCAGGTTGTCGAGTTGTCCGCTGAGGCTGGGCTGGTTGTCCTCGATCACGGCAATGGCCAGTGGGTCGAGCACGGTATCGCCATCGCCGGGGCCCGGTAGTGGGCGGTCCTGGGTGCCGATTACCGTGATATTGATGTAACTGGACACGGTGGCGCCGTACTTGTCGGTCAGTTGTACCAGAAAACTGTCGATAGCCTGGTCGCCGATTCTCAGCGCTTGGGTGTCCGGGTCGCTGGTGTTGAGTGTGTATGTCCAGTTGCCGTAGTCGTCCAGGGTCAGCTCGCCATAGCGACCTTGGCCTTCGGGCAAGCTCCAGAATGTAGAATCGAGGCGGTCGAGGTCGGCCCCTACCAAACGACCACTGGCTGTTTCGGCCACGTGATGGATGACGGTGTCGGCAGTGACGCCACTGATTACCGGCGCATCGTTGGTACCGAAAACGGTGATGGTGACCTCTTGGTACACCCTGGCGCCATGCTGATCGACGGCAGCTACAACGAACGTCTCGGTGATTTTGTCGTCCGGTGTAAGGGCCTGTACTCGGGCACTGGTATTGTCCAGGCTGTAGGTCCAGTTACCGTTTTCATCCAGTACCAGGTCACCGTAGGCACCGATGTAATGGTGGCTTTGAAAGGTGGGGTGGTCACCTGTGTCAGCGTCGTAGGCCACCAGCTTGCCGGTGACGCTGGTCAGTTGGTCTTCTTGCACCGTGCCGATGATGTTGCCCTTGATCAGTGGTGCGTCGTTCTGCCCCTTGATGATGACGCTGATGTCTTTGAAGTCGGTCACCCCCTGGCCGTCAGTCACCTTGACCCGGAACGTTTCGATCGCAGTATCACCGATGCCCAATGCATCGACTTTCGCCGTGCCGACGTCCAGCTGGTAACTCCAACTGCCGTTGGCGTTGAGGGTGAAGGTGCCGTATTGGCCCGCCTCATTGCCGACGTATTCCCAGGTGGCGGTGTCGCCTACGTCGACATCGCCAGGGTTTAACTGGCCGCCCGTGCGAGTGGCGCTGTCTTCGGTGACGGTACCGGTGCTGGTACCGCCAATGTGCGGGCCGTCGTTGGTGCCGGTGATGCGCACGACGATTGTGGCATTGCTGCGTGCGCCGGCAGCGTCAGTGACGCTGATGAGAAACTCATCCGTGGCGAGCGCACCTTCGGCCAGCGCGTCGGCTTTGCTGTGGTCCAGGGTGTAGACCCAGTGCCCGTCCTGATCGAGGCTGAGGCTACCGTAGAGGCCGTCATACTCACTGCCGAGCGCATTGTAGATGCGCCAGCTCAGTACGTCGCCGATGTCTGGGTCGCCACTGGCGATGTGGCCTTCACACTGGGTGAAGCCGGCGTTGTCCTCGATCACGTTTCCGCTCAGGGCAGGGGAGCCGGGGTCTATCGCCGGGCCGTCGTTACTACCAACGACGCGCAGGGTGATCAGTTGTTCGGCATAACCGCCATGGTTGTCGCTGACGCGCACAATGAAGGTATCGAGCTGCGTGTCACCGGCCCGGATTGACTGTGACAGCAACGGGTCGAGGTTATAGCTCCACACGCCGTTCTGGTTGATGCTGAGGGTGCCGTACACACCTTGTGGGGCCAACACGCTCCAACTGCCCAAGGTATCGCCCTTGTCGATGTCGTTGAACGTCAGTGAACCACTGGCATACAAGTTGCGATCTTCAACCACACTGCCCTGAACGGTGCCGCTGATGCGCGGGTTGTCATTGCTGCCAAGCACGTCGATGCTGATGGTCTGCAGCACAGCAATGCCGGAGCTGTCTTTGGCCCGAACAGTAAACTGCTCAACGTGTCGCTTGCCTTCGGCCAACGCCTGGGTGCTGGCGCGGCTGTTGTCCAGGCTGTAGAGCCAGATGCCGGTGCTGGTGTTGAAGCTCAGCGTGCCGTAGGTGCCAGCGCCGCTGTCCAGCGACCAGTTGAAACTGTCGCCACGGTCGACGTCACTGTGGCTGAGGCTGCCACCAATGGTGTTGGCCAGCGCATCCTCGATCACTTCACCGGTGTGGCTGCCGCTGATCACGGGCAGGTCGTTGGCGCCATTGATGGTAATAGTGATGGTATAGGACACCGGCGTACCGGAAGAGTCGGTGGCCGAGACCCGGAACACTTCGGTGACTTTTTCGCCTTTGGCCAAGGCGTTAGTGGCCTCGCGCGTGCTGTCCAGCGTGTAGGTCCACCTACCGGTCGTGGTGTTGAACGCAAAGTTGCCGTACACGCTGGTGTTGTCGCCTGATTCAGCCCATTTCAAGGTGTCGCCGGTGTCTGGGTCTGTGGCTGTCAGGGTGGCGCTGATCTGGGTGGTACTGGCGTCTTCGGTCAGCGTGCCGGTTTTGGTGCCGCTGATGACCGGTAGGTCGTTACTGCCAGTGATCTGAAGGGTGACCACCTGCGAGACGGGTTGGCCAGAGCTGTCGGTAGCGCGGACGATAAAACTGTCAAAGACCTTGGCGCCGGAGGGCAGCGCGTTGGTGGCCGTGCGGGTATTGTCCAGGGTGTAGACCCAATGCCCGGACGCTGGGTTGATGCTGAGCGAGCCGTAAGTGCCAAGGGATGTACCCACCGACCAGACGAGGCTGTCGCCCTGGTCGACATCGTGCGCCAGCAGATCGCCCTGCGCTGTGTTAAGAGGCGCATCCTCAGTCACCGCGCCGGTTGTAGTGCCGCTGATAACCGGCAGATCGTTGCTGCCGACGAGAGTAATGGTAATCGAGCTGGTGCTGCTGCCTCCCGCTCGGTCGATGGCGCGGACCGTAAACGTCTCGGTAACAGTTTGCCCGGCGAGCAAACCGTCAGTGCTCTGCAGGTTATTGTCCAGGGTGTAGACCCAGCGACCACTGCTGGGGTCGAGGCTGATCGCACCATAATTGCCAATGGCATTACCAGTGATTGCCCACGTGGCGAAGTCGGCATGGTCGACATCGCTGGCGACCAGGGTGCCACTCACGCTGTTGACTGGCGCATCCTCACTGACCGTGCCAGTGCGGGTGCCGCTGATCACCGGCAGGTCGTTGGTGCCGCTGACGCTGATGGTCACGGTGTGCGTTACCGGCTGCCCGGACGAATCGGTGGCTTGTACGACAAAGCGCTCCTCGGCTTGTTGCCCGGCGGCCAGGGCCTGGGTGGCCGCCCGAGCATTGTCCAGGCTGTAGGTCCACAGGCCGCTGCTGGCATCGATGACCAGCGCGCCGTAAGCACCACTGCCGTTGACCACCGACCAGCCCAGGGTGTCGCCGGTGTCCACATCGCTTGCTGTCAGCGTGCCGCTGGCCGTCAGCAGCGTGTCTTCGACGACCGCGCCGCTGTTGCTGCCACTGATCACCGGCAGGTCATTGCTGCCGATGATGGTGAGCGTGAGTGTTTGCGTGCTGAAGCCTCCCGCCAGATCGGTGGCGCGGACCGTAAACGTCTCGGTGACGGTTTGCCCGGCGCGCAGGCTGTTGGTGCTCTGCAGGCTGTTGTCCAGGGTATAGACCCAGCGACCACTGTTGGGGTCGAGGCTGATAACGCCGTAGGTGCCGGCGACGTTGCCGTCGATGGTCCAGCGGCTGAAGTCGGCATGGTCGACATCGCTGGCGATCAGGGTGCCACTCACGCTGTTGACTGGCGCATCCTCACTGACCGTGCCAGTGCGGGTACCGCTGATCATTGGCAGGTCATTGGTGCCGCTGACGCTGATGGTCACGGTGTGCGTGACCGGCTGCCCGGATGAGTCGATGGCTTGTACGACAAAGCGTTCCTCGGCTTGTTGCCCGGCGGCCAGGGCCTGGGTGGCCGCCCGGGCATTGTCCAGGCTGTAGGTCCACAGGCCGCTGCTGGCATCGATAACCAGCGTGCCGTAAGCACCACTGCCGTTGACCACCGACCAGCCCAGGGTGTCGCCGGTGTCCACATCGCTTGCTGTCAGCGTGCCGCTGGCCGTCAGCAACGTGTCTTCGACGACCGCGCCGCTGTTGCTGCCACTGATCACCGGCAGGTCGTTGCTGCCGGTGATGGTGATGGTGATCCATTGCTGAGCGGTACCGCCCAGACCGTCGGAGACGGTGGCAACGAACTGCTCCGTTACCTGTTGCCCAGCCGCAAGCGACTGAGTGGTGGCAAGGGCGTTGTCCAGGCGATAGATCCAGGCACCGCTGGCCGCGTCTATGGCAAGCGTACCGTAGAGGCCAAGCGTCGATCCCAGGCTCCAGCTCAGGCTGGCACCGAGGTCGATGTCGCTGGCCAGCAGTTGGCCGCTGGTGAACTGCAGCGGCGCATCTTCGATCACGCCGCCCGCGATAACCGACACTGCACTGATCAGCGGGGCATCATTGATACCGTGCAGGGTGATGACTATCTGATGACTGGTGCCATCCAGACTGGTCACGGTGAAGCTGTCGGTGACACTGCTGCCCTGGGCCAGTTGCTGGATAGCCAGCTGGTCGTTGTCGGCGTGGTACTGCCAGTTTCCGTCGGCATCGAGGGTCAGTGCGCCGTAACGGCCCTGCAGGGGATTGCCGGCGTCATGGGCGACGAAACTGGATTGGTTGTCGTCCACATCGCTGATGCTCAAGCGGCCAGCGGTTTCCAACAAGCGGGTAGCGGCGCTGATGTGGTCTTCAGTGACGCTGCCGCTGTCAACGCCGGTGATGATTGCTCCTTGGTTAGTGCCAATCAGGGTGATGATCAGGTTTTGGGTTGCGCTGGCACCGTGATTGTCGGTCACGATCAGGGTGATGGTCAGCGTCTGCCTGGCCCCCTCGGCCAAATGCTGATAAGCCGGGTTTGTCGGGTCGAAGTGGTAGGTGCCGTCCGGGTCGATGCTAAAACCCTCGACAACGCTTGCGCTGCTGAAGGTCAGCACGTCGCCGTCGTCTATATCGCTGGCCATGGCGATGGCACTGATTGGCGCATCGCCCTCGTGGACTTCACGCGGGGTGAGTACGCTCATCACCGGCAGATCGTTGGTGCCGGTGAGGATAATGGTCAAATCGAGGGTCGCGCTGCCGCCGTGGTTGTCGCTGACGGTAATTGGCACGCTCCATTGCTGCGTTGCCCCCTCGGCCAGGTGCTGGAAGTCAGCTTGGCTCGGGTCAAACCTGTAACTGCCATCGGCATTGAGGATGAAACCGGGCAGGGTGGCTTGGGTGGCGAACGTCAGGCGGTCGCCCTGATCGACGTCGCTGGCGTTGAGCTGGCCGTGGACCACGGCGCCATCTTCGCTGGCGTGCAACGCACTGGCCTGGCTAATCACCGGCACGTCATTGGTGCCTTGGAGGGTAATCGTGATTTGGCTAATGGCACTGGCGCCATGTTCGTCGGTAACGCGTACGTTGAAGGTTTCCTGCAGTGACTGGCCGACGCCCAGAGCTTGAACGGCGGGCAGGGCATTGTTCAGGTGATAGCGCCAACTGCCGCTTGCGCTATCCAGCTCCAGGTGACCATAGAGCCCTTGCAGAGCGTCGCCAGCCCAGCTCAATTGCGCCCCTTGGTCGACGTCGCTGGCCTGCAGCGTGCCAGACACGGTATTGATCAGGTCTTCACTGACCGTACCGTCAAGCACGGAGGTGGCGCAGATTTGCGGTTGGTCGTTGGTGCCGACCACCACGACACGAATCACTGCATGGGTCGGGACATTGACGCCGTCGCTGATGCGCACGAGGAACTGCTCGACCACCTGCTGACCCGCGGCCAGTGATTGAACGGCGCTGCTGGCGTTGTCGAGCTGGTAGTGCCAGTGCCCCTGGCCGTCCACGCGCATCATCCCGAGCGGGGAGTCCGGCGATTGCACCTCCCAGATCAACGCCGCACCGGGCAGGCCGCCGCTGGCAAGTAACTGGCCACTGGCCTCCAGCGCGCGGTCTTCAAGGGTGATTCCAAGTTCATCGCCAACCACTTGCAGGGTGGGCACTACATACTCAGGCTTGGCTGCGCTGGTGCTGATACCGATGGCGTTACCTGCGCCATGGGCGCGGGCGCTACCGGTGATGGCCGTGGCGGACGGCGTGAAATGCAAGCGCGCGGCGTCAACCAGCAGCATGTCACGCAGTGAGTCCGGCGGCACCCAGTGACCGCTGGCTTCGTCCCGAAAAAAGCCTGGTGCGCCAGGGGCGGCAGCCTCGACCGGCACAGGGCCGGTGTCCGTATTCACAGGCAGCGCAGCGGATGCACCCTGGCCGGCGGCCAGTGGGCCGCTCTGGTGGGCTGGGCCATGGCCGTGTGCCTCACCCTGATCAATGGGGGCCAACCTTGAACCTTCCAGTGGCGAAGTCCAACCCAACGGAGATTGTTCGTCGGGCAGCGGATCGTGGCCAAAGTTATGTTCGCGGGCGCGCAGGTTCTCGGCGGCCGCTTCTGCGCCTTGGGCCGACTGCGCGGCGTCTTTGGGGGCGCCGCGAGGAGGAAGTGTGTGGTCAGTCATTTTGCTCACCTTTTGAACGCGCTTTCTGTCACAGGGGAAGTAGGAGGGCTGTGGTGGCGCGCTGTCAGCGTTCGTGGAAAGCGGATTCGGTGCTGGTAAAGACCGGTTTGGCCAGGTACTGGAAGACAGATTTCTGCCCGGTGACAATGTCCACTTCGCCGGTCATGCCAGGGATCAACAAGCGTTTTTCGTTATCGCCGACATGAGCCTGGGCGAGTTGCAGGTCGACTTTGTAGTAGGCCTCACCACTGCGCTCTTCACGGAAGGCGGAAGGCGAGACGTGGGTGACTTTCGCCTCGACCGAGCCGAAGCGGCTGTAGTCGTAGGCATCGATTTTCACCCGGGCCAGCTGGCCTGAATGGACGTAGCCGATGTCGCGTGGTGAAACCCTGGCTTCCATCAACACCCCACCGGCGCTGGGCACGATTTCGGCAACCGTACCGCCGGGTGGGATAACCGCGCCCACTCGCGTATCGGGCAGGCTGTGAATGAAGCCGGCGATTGGCGCACGCAGCTCGCTCTGGCCATGGCGGGTTTGCAGGGCCTGCAGTTCGGCATCCAGTTCGTGCACTTTCAACAGGATTTCACTGCGCTGTGCGCGTGCCGTCTCAAGCGGTTCGCTGCGCGCTGCGACCAGTTCAGCCGAAGCTTGGTCAACGGCCTTTTCCAGGGCCTGGATGCGGGTCTGTAGTTGGGTCAGGTTACGACTGACTTCGGTTGCATGCTCCTCGACTTCGGCCACTCTAACCGCAGAAATCACGTGGCGTGCCAGGCCTTCGCGGTAACGTTTCAACACGTCCTGCGCTAAGTTGGCCTGTTGGCGGGCACCGGACAATTCGCTGCGCGCCCCCGCCAGTGCGGCTTTTTGCTGCTCCAGTGCGGTCTGCTTGGTATTGACTTTGGCCTGGAACAGCGTCGACTGCTGTTGATGCAGTTTTTTTGCCGCCTCGATCAATTCCGGGTATTGGGAATAGGCCGAGAAGTCAGGTTCGCGGCTGTCGACAATCGCCCCCCAGCGTTCCAGGTCGATTTGCAGTGCGGCGCGCTTGACCTGGGCCTGAGCGCGCTGCTTGGTAAGGTCAGGCGCGGTAAAGCGGGCGATTGGCTGCCCGACGTTGACATGCTGGTAGGTGCGGACATAAAGCTCGCTCAGCGTACCGCCTTCCTCGGATTGCACCGACTGTACCCGGCCCACCGGCTGCAGATCACCCCGTGCCTTGGCCAATTCGTCGACTTGCGCGATCAACGACCAGAGCAAGAGCAGTAGCACCAGCGCCACAATGCCCAGCAACAACCGGCGCAGGTAGTGCGAGGTGTGTCCCTCCTGCAACAGGCTGGCGATGTTGGCGCTGCCACGGCTGTCGGCTGCGCCGGTGATGGAGACGATGTCGAGCGGTTTGCTCGTGTTCATGACTGTGGCTCCTGAATGGCTGCCGGGCACTCTTCGGGCCGTACCACCGGGCCGAAATGCACCAGGTTGCCTTGGTCGAGGACGAGAATGGCGTCTGCCATCCGGATCAGCGATGGGCGATGGGTGGCGATCAGCACGGTGGATTTGCCATGCAGTTCGCCAATTACCTGCTTGAGCGAGCCGTCCAGCAGCGGGTCGCCATCGCGCAGAGGATCGTCGAGCAGTACCAGCGCAGGGGTGCCGAGCAATGCATCAGTGAGGCCGACAATGTGGCGTATCCGCAGTGAGCGCGGATCATCGCGCCAGGGGTCAAGCCGCAGGTCCAGCGCCTGGGCGACACTTTCGCAGCCGAGCAAGCGCCACCAGTTTTCACCTGCCACCCGTGTCAGGGTCTGGTAGATCTGGCTCTGACTGGCGAAGGGATGGCTCAGAAGCAATGACTGGCGGATGCTCAGCGGCAGGTTGTCTTCGGACTGCATCTGAAAGCCAACCCAGGTCCGGTAATCGCAGGGATTGAACTGACGGATGTCACGACCGTCGAGCGATACCCGACCACTCTGGGCGCAGCGTATACCGGCCAGGCACTGCAGCAGGGTACTTTTGCCTGCCCCGTTCGGGCCGACCACAGCGATGAGCTGGCCGGGTTCGGCCTGGAAGCTGATGTTGTTCAGTGCAGGTTCCCGGTCGCTGGCATGCCGATAGAACAGGCGCTCGGCACCGATGCGGGGAGGCAGGGGTTCGACTGGCAAGGTGACCTGAGGGTCTTGCAACTCACCGGTCGACAACATCAAACGGTCCAGTTGCAACCGGGCGTCTTGCAGTTGCTGCAAACGCAGGCTGAAAGCGAAAAACTGCTGGGCCGGACCGGTTACCCGCCAGATCAGCATCATCGCGGCGATCAACCCGCCGGTGCTCATGCCGCCGCCGATCACCAAGGCGATACCTCCGGCCATGGTGGCCAGCACCGTGAGCATGCCCAATGCGTGGCCGACGCTGTGTGTCAGTGCCTGGGTCAGTACCAGGTCGCGATTGGTCTTGGCCGCTTGTACCGACAAGTCGCGCAGCCGTTGCAACCAGTGATGACTGCCATTGACGCCCTGCAGGGCGCGCAGGCGGCGCACACCACTGGCAAATGCCTCTGTCAGCTGATTGGCGGCGCGCGCCGACGCGCTGGTTTGACGTTGGGCGATGGGCCGCAGCAGTTTGGCTGCGAGTAGATACAGCAGTAGCCCGGCAATTGGCACCAGAACGATCCAGCCACCGAGTAGGGCGATAGTGGCAAGAAAGATCACCACGAACGGGTAGTCGATCAGCGCGGCCGTGCCGGCACCACCGACATACTGGCGCAGGCTTTCCAGTGAACGCATGCGGTTGAGGTTGTTGTTGACGCCCAGACGCCCCGACACCTCGACCGGCAGCCCCAGGGTCTTGCGCAGCACCGCAGGGCCAATGTTGGCACCGGCCCAGGCGCCGAGCCGGGCTAGCGCGACGCTGCGGCCCACCCGTAGCAGCCAACCGGCGACAACCGCAATACCCGCAGCGCACGCCAGCGCCCACAGGGTGTCGGTGGCACCGCTGGGGATCACCGTGTTGTAGACCACCATGGTGAACAGGGAGACGGCCAAGGCCAGCAGGTTGACGATCAGGCTGATCAGCAGCACCCCGGCCAGTTCGCGGTGTGCTTTACCAAACAGGCGGGGGAGCCAGTCTGGTTGTGGCGCATCGATATGGCTGTGGTCGAGGTCGCGCTGTACACGCAACAAATCATCGGTTGCAGGCGGTTGCCAGTCGCTGCGCGGCTGCACGCCGTCGTGCCACCAGTCCAGGCCATCGTGGCGGCCGAGGTAAACCGAGCAGCGTTCGCCATTCAGTGCCAGGCTGCCGCTGGGCAGTTGATCCAGGGCACGCTCGCGTTCCTTGGAAGAAATGCGTACCAGATGAAAACCGATGTCATCAAGTAAGGCGCGCAGGTCGTTTTCAGTAAACGCTTCACCTTCCGGCGGCAGGCTGGGTGCCAGCAGGCGCGGCGCGCCAAACCAGTCCAGCGCGACCAGCAGCGTCGGTAGGCTGCGCGCAAGGGGAGAGGCCTGCAGCCTGGCGTTGCCCAGGCTGTCGGCAATGCGCTGCATCCTGGCGTCTTCTGACCAGTAGCGTTGTACCGGTGACAAGGCCGAGCGTGGATCGAATGGGCTATTCATGGGACACACTCCGGTCAATGGCGATGTGCCGGTCGCAGGCTTCGATCAGCGGGCGCTTGGCACTGGCGACCAGTACGGTGGTGTGCCCGCGCAAGCTTTGCAGCACCGCGGCCAGGCGCTTTTGGCCATCCAGATCCAGGCCGCTGTCGGCATAATCAAGCAACAACAC
This sequence comes from Pseudomonas sp. H9, assembly GCF_004353925.1. Lineage (GTDB taxonomy): Bacteria > Pseudomonadota > Gammaproteobacteria > Pseudomonadales > Pseudomonadaceae > Aquipseudomonas. The sequence continues at coordinate 109,777 of NZ_SMOK01000011.1, forward strand.
CTTGGGTTTACGAACCAGCGCCCGGATCAGCGCGATGCGTTGATAGATCCCTTCATCCAGCGGCTCGGCGCCGAGGCTGCCAATTTCGCTGAGTACCCCATTACGCAAGCGGCCCAGGTGCGGCATCAGGCCCAACGCCTCGCTAAGCTCGCGGGCCGGTGCGCTGAAACGGGGGTCGAAGAAGGTCAGGTTGTTAAGAATCGAGCCCGGCACCACTGCCGGGTGGCGTGGCACAAGGCTGATGGCTGCGCGTACTTCGGTGTGCGGGTATTGGCCGATCGGTTGCCCATCAATTTGTACCCGCAAACCAGCGCTCTGGCTGTTGCCAGCGATCTGCGCCAACAGGTCGGACGCGTTGGTGGCGTCGGCACAGTCCAGCCAGACCAACTCGCCGGGTTCAATGACAATTCTCTCTTCACTGGCGCCAACGAAGTTCACCTCGATGCGCGGATGTTTAATGCTTTGGGTAACGGGAAACTGTGGCTGCGGCGCGCCCAGCGCGGGCAGGCTCAGCAGGTCACGCACCTTGCGTTGTGCCTCCTGCGCTTGGGCCAACTGTGACAAGTAACCCAAGCCCGCCATGACCGGAGCAATCGAGCGGCCTGCAAGGAGGGTGCAGGCGGACAGCGCGCCGGTACTGAGGTGGCCATCGAGCACCTGCAGGGCACCGAAGATCACCACCAGTACCGTGGACAGTTGCCCCAGCAGGGCCGCGTTCTCGCGAACCCAGGCGTTGCAGTGTTCGAGCTGTGCGCTGGCGGCCATGTAGCGCCCGTTGAGGCTCGCGTAAAGCCGCCCAAGGCCTGGTTCTGCGGCGCGTGACTTAACCTCGGCCAGCCCGGCGAAGGACGCCCAGAGCAATTCACGGCGTGCGTGGTCTGCGGCCTCCACCCGTGTCAGGTTGGTTTCGGTCGAACGCTTGACCAGCAGCGCCAGCCCCAGTGCGACGGCGAACAGCACGCAGGGAATCACTGCCAGCCAGCCACCGATGTAGGCGATCAGCGCCAGGTAGACGAAAACGAAGGGAATCTCGTAGAGCGCGACTGCGGCGTTGCCCGACCGCAGATCGCGCAGTTGGCTTACGGCGCGCAGCCCCTCAACCACGCGGGCAACACCGCGGTGTTCGATTTCAACGATGTCAGCTTGCAGCAGGCGCTCGAAGATGCGCGAGCTGGCCTCATGTTCGTAGCGAGCGCCAATGTAGGCAAAGAGTGCCGTACGGCCATAGCGCAGGAGTGCCTCCAGGGCGATGGCAACACCAACGCCGAGCAACAGCCACAGCGCGGTGCCACTCGACTGGCTCGGCAGAATACGGTCGTAAATTTGCAGCAGGGCCAGCGGCAGGGCCAGTGCCAGCAGATGAATGACCAGCGACACGGTAATGATGTCCCAGCGCCGAATGCTAATGCTGGGGGCGGTTTGGCTACTCACAATGAGTCCTCTCCTGAATCACGACCGCAAAGCCTTGGCTCGACGTTCGTGGAGGTACTTCGGTATGGAGCAAAGGTAGCGCTACCCGGCAAATTCAGGCTGTAGGTCGGAGGTGAGTTGCTTGTAGGAAAACATGAAGTAAGGCGGTGGATGGCTAAGGGTATGGGTGTGCCAATGAACGGCTGGTCGCTGGCCACCGACATCGGCTACCGGGACACCGATTGGCTGCGCCGCGCCCGCGCAGGCTTGATCGCGGTGCTGGGCCTCGTACCCACGCACACAGCAGCAAAAGCAGAACTGGCTACCGGCGCCCAAGAAGGGTTTTTAGTTTACTGCGCGGTTTTATGGCCCTCATGCACCCTTGACGATACATCCTGGACAACTGCTCCCTGGGCTGGTTCGTTGGAACTACCTTCAAAACCCTCCATGCATCCTACCTTTGGCGGTCGTCGCGCTGGTGCGGCGCTTCCTAGTATCGCCTGTCATGAGCGCCATCCGACTCATGCTTCGAGCACTTTCAGTGCTTAGGGCCGACAGCGGATTGGCAGCGCTCCGACCGCCCACCCCTGCATGGAAGGCCAAACACCATGAGTGCCAACGAAAACCTCAATGTCGCCAATATTCGTGTGATCCTGGACAAGCAACGTGCCGCCTGCCTGAGCGGTGAGCCCTGGACGGCCGAGCAACGCTGTGAATTGATTGACCGGGCCATCGGTCTGCTGGTCGATTACCAGGATGAAATCATCGAAGCCCTGTCGGCAGACTTCGGGCATCGCAGCCAAGACTTCACGCGCATGCTGGATGTGCTGGGGCCATTGGCATCCTTGAAGTACACCAAGGCCAAAATCGCCGAATGGATGCAGCCGGAGCTGAGGGCCAGCGAGCGTGGAGAGGCTTGGGTGCAGTATCAGCCGCTGGGCGTAGTAGGCATTCTCACAGCCTGGAACTTTCCGGGCAACATGGTCTTTAACGGCCTGGCGGGTGCCTTGGCCGCGGGCAACCGGGTGATGATCAAAGTCTCGGAATACAACCCGAAAACCTCCGCGTTGCTGGCGCGGATGTTCCGCGAAGTGTATGCCGAGGACGAAGTCGCGATCATCACCGGCGGTGCGGATATCGGCCACGCATTCTGCCAGCAACCGTTCGACCATCTGTTGTTTACCGGTTCCAGCAGCATCGGCAAACAGGTCATGCGGGCTGCGGCCGAGAACCTGGTGCCGGTTACCCTGGAGCTTGGGGGCAAGTCGCCAACCATCATTTCGCGCACGGCGGACATGAAGGCTGCCGTCAGCAAAATCATGACCGGCAAGCTGCACAATGCCGGGCAGATTTGCCTGGCACCGGACTATGTGCTCGTGCCCGAAGAGCAGCAAGAAGCGTTCGTCGCGGCGGCCCGGGAGGTGGTTGCCACGCTGTTCCCGACCTTGCTCGACAACCCGGATTACACCTCGGTAATCAACAGCCGCCACTTTGAGCGCTTGCACGGGTACCTGAATGAGGCCCGCGATGCAGGCATCGAGTTGATCGAGTTGAACCCAGCTGGCGAGAATTTCGATGGCCAGCCGCACCACAAAATGGTGCCGACCTTGTTGCGCAATCCCGGTGATGAGTTGCAGGTCATGCAGGATGAAATCTTCGGCCCGCTGTTGCCGTTCAAAACCTACAAATCCTTTGCCGAAGTGGTCAGCTACATCAATTCGCGCCCGCGTCCGCTGGGCCTGTACTACTTCGGCAGCGATGCCGATGAAGAGTCCTTCGTACTCAATCGCACCACCTCTGGCGGCGTGACGCTCAATGACGTGTTGCGCCACGGTGGAGTCGAGACCCTGCCATTCGGTGGCGTCGGCAACAGTGGTATGGGCTGCTACCACGGCATTGACGGTTTCCGCACCTTCAGCCACGGCAAATCGGTACTGCGCGCTGCCGATGGGCCAGACGCGATGCGCCCTCCGTACAGCGAACAGGCGCGCCAGTTTGTCGGATCGATGATCAAACGCTGAGACCCGCAACGTATTCCTTATGAAGAGAGTAACACTATGAAAGCTGCCGTTTTGCACGCCCCTGGATCGCCGCTGACCATCGAAGAAGTCGGCATCAGCAAGCCTGGGCCAAGAGAAGTGCTGGTGCGCACCGTTGCGGTGGGCGTTTGCCACTCTGATCTGCACTTTGTCGATGGCGCCTACCCGCACCCGTTGCCAGTGGTGCTCGGGCACGAAGCGTCCGGCATCGTCGAGCAGGTAGGTGCCGACGTACGCACGGTCAAGCCGGGCGATCATGTGGTGACCTGCCTGTCAGCTTATTGCGGCCACTGCGAGCATTGCGTTACCGGGCACCTGTCGTTGTGCGTGTCCCCCGACACCAAGCGCCGTGTCGATGAAGAGTCACGCCTGACCTACGTACAAAAGCCGATGACGCAGTTCATCAATTTGTCGGCCTATGCCGAACAGATGCTGGTGCACGAGAACGCCCTGGTCTCGATTCGTCGCGACATGCCGCTCGACCGGGCGGCTCTGCTCGGTTGTGCAGTCACCACCGGCACCGGTGCGGTGTTCAACACGGCCAAGGTGCGTCCGGGTGAAACCGTGGCGGTGATCGGCTGCGGTGGTATTGGCCTGGCCACCATCAACGGCGCGGCACTGGCCGGTGCCGGGCGAATCATCGCCATCGACATGCTCGATTCGAAACTGGAGCTTGCCAAACAGTTCGGCGCGACCGATGTGGTCAATGCCAAAGATGGCAGTGCCGTGGCGCAAGTGCTGGAGTTGACCCGTGGAGGCGTGCATCACGCGTTCGAATGCATCGGCCTCAAGCAAACCGCTGAACAGGCCTTCGGCATGCTTGCACGCGGCGGTACCGCCACCGTGATCGGCATGATCAAGCCCGGTGTAAAGCTTGAGCTCGACCCACTGGCGATGCTTCACGAACGACGCATACAGGGTTCGTTCATGGGCTCCAACCGCTTCCCGGTAGACCTGCCGCGCCTGACCGACTTCTACCTGCAGGGCCGACTCAAGCTCGACGAAATGATCTCGCAGCGCATCAAGCTGGAACAAATCAACGATGCCTTCGACGAACTGCGCCGGGGCGAGCTGGCACGCTCGGTCATTATCTTCGACCAATAAGCGCGGTCAGGTTATCGGCAAATTCCAGGTGTTGCAGCACCTCATTGACCCGGCTCGCCGCTTGCGCGGCGGGTGCAGGCCTGCAGCGACATCGTTCAGGACGGCCAGGTGCGCCGCAGCGCTTCAAATAAGAATAAGGGAGAGAACGTCATGACCTCATCATGGGGAGTACCTTTCAAGCGACTACGCAATTTCACCCTCGCAAGCGTGCTGCTGGTCGTATCACTAGGCAGTTCTGCCGCAGACAAACCCAACGTGCTGGTCATCTTTGGTGATGACATTGGCATGTTCAATATCAGTGCTTACAACCAGGGCATGATGGGCTATGAAACGCCAAGCATTGACCGCATTGCCAAAGAAGGCGTGCTGTTTACCCACGCCTATGGAGAACAGTCGTGCACCGCAGGTCGCTCGGCGTTTGCCCTGGGCCAGCACCCGTTCCGTACCGGTCTGTTGACCGTTGGCATGCCGGGCTCCGAACACGGCATACCGGATTGGGCGCCGACCATCGGCGACGTCATGAAGCAGCAAGGCTATACCACCGGCCAGTTTGGCAAGAATCACCTGGGCGACCGCGACAAACACCTGCCAACCAACCATGGCTTCGATGAGTTTTTCGGCAATCTGTATCACATGAACGCCGAAGAGGAACCGGAGACGTACTACTACCCCAAAGACCCGGAGTTCCGCAAAAAGTACGGTCCGCGCGGTGTGATTCACTCATACGCCGACGGCAGGATCGAAGACACAGGCCCCCTGACGCGCAAGCGCATGGAGACTATCGATGATGAACTGGTGCAGGCCACCGAGAATTTCATCGACAAGGCGCACAAGGCTGACAAACCCTTTTTTGTCTGGTTCAACGCGACCCGCATGCACATCTGGACTCACCTGAAGAAGGAATCCGAGGGCAAGACCGGCATCGGCCTGTACCCCGACGGTATGGTTGAGCATGACGGCCAGGTGGGCCAGTTATTGAAAAAGCTCGATGATCTGGGGATCGCCGACAACACGATCGTGATCTACACCACCGACAACGGCGCGCAGAAGTTCAGTTGGCCGGATGGCGGCACCTCGCCGTTCAAGGGCGAGAAGGGTACCTCCAATGAAGGTGGGCATCGCGTACCGCTGCTGGTGAAGTGGCCGAAGGTGCTCGAGCCCGGGACTCACTCCAACAAACTGATTGCCCACAACGACTGGATGCCGACGCTTGCCGCCGCTGCGGGTGCGCCGAACCTGGTGGCCGACCTGGCCAAGGGCACTGAGCTCAATGGCAAGCAATACCGTGTGCATCTGGACGGGTATAGCTTCCTGCCGTTCTTCAAGGGCGAGGCCAAAGACAGCCCGCGTGAGGAGTACTTCTACTTCAGCATGGGCGGCGACCTCGACGCCATCCGTTGGAAGGACTGGCGCCTGAGCTTGGCCAACATGGACGGTGACTTCAGCACTGCGGTGCGCACGGTCAGCAACGTGCCGGCCCTCACCAACCTTAAGGCCGACCCCTTCCAGACCGCACGCAAGGAATCGCCGATGGCCAGGCGCTGGGCCGCCGACCAGGCATGGCTGTTGGTGCCAATCCAGGCCAAGATCAAGGCCTTCCTCGGTACGCTGGGTGAGTACCCGTTCCAGGAGGGGGTGAGCCTGAATGCCGGTAACATCAACTACCAGAGCCTGGCGGTGAAGAAAATGATGATGAGCGTGCAGAAGCCTGCATCACCCGCGCCTGCAAATTAACCTTGGATCGGGGGCGCGAATGCGCCCCCGTTTACATACCTGACGCGGCCAACAGGCCTGTCAGCGGCGCAACCAACGCCTTCAATTTTACCGACGCTGCGATAGCCGGCGTGCCGGAACCTTCTACGACCTCCCTGGTTGGGCAATTACGTCCCTGACGTGGCGTTTTATTTTTCCTCTTCGATAGCGCTTTGCGCCTGACTGAACACCCCACTTCGGGGAGGTGGCAGCGCGCCCCCTTTTGCCTACTTTCGAATGCACGACAGATTGGCCTGCCTGTCCTCTCAAGGCAGCGCCCTCGGACGCCATTACAACAACAGGAAAAGCGTATGCAGAACGTCTACGACTACATTGTCATCGGTGCCGGCTCAGCCGGCTGCGCGGTGGCGGGGAGGCTGGCCGACAGCGGCATGGACAGCGTTGCGTTGCTGGAAAGCGGCGGCAACAACCTCACCCCGCTGGTGAATGTACCGATCGGCTGTGCCCTGACGATTCCGCATGCCCATGCCTGCAACTACGCCTACCAGAGCGTGCCGCAACCGTCGCTGGGCGGGCGCCGCAGTTACATTCCGCGAGGCCGTGGCCTGGGCGGCAGCTCCAGCATCAACGGCATGATCTACATTCGTGGTACGCCTTCGGACTACGACGGTTGGGCGGCGCTGGGGTGCCAGGGCTGGAGCTGGAACGAGGTACTGCCGTACTTTCGCCGGGCCGAGTGCAACGAGCGCGCCGCCGGTCGCGACGACGATCCACTGCACGGTGGCAACGGCCCGCTGCATGTCACCGATCCGCGCTCGCCGTGTTCGTTTGCGCGTCATTTCATTGAGGCCGCAGCCGAGGCCGGGCACCCCTACAACCACGACTTCAACGGTGTGCGGCAGGAAGGTGCCGGCTATTTCCAAGTCACCCAGCGCAATGGTGAGCGCTGGGGCGTGGCGCGTGCCTACCTGCACCAGGGCGAGGCCGAGCGCAAAGGGGTGAACGGCGGGCGCGACAACCTCAGCGTGCTGACCGCGACTCAGGCGTTGCGCATTCTGTTCGAAGGCAAGCGCGCGGTGGGCGTGCTGGCTCTGCGTGACGGCAAGGAAGTGGCCCTGCGCGCGCGCCGTGAAGTGATTGTCAGCGCCGGCGTGTTCACTTCGCCGCAGTTGCTGATGGTGTCGGGCATCGGCCCGGCCAAGCAACTGGCCGCGCACGGCATCGAAACCCTGGTGGATGCGCCCGAAGTGGGGCAGAACCTGCAGGAACATGCCGACATGCTCCTGCATCGGCGCACCTTCAGCACTGACCTGATGGGCACCTCGCCGGCCGGCGTGTTGCGCTGTTTGTGGGAACTCTCCAAGTTCCGACGCAAGCGCACGGGTATGTTCACCCGTTCGTTCACCGAGGCGGGCGCCTTCCTGAAGACAGACCCGACGCTGGCTGACCCTGATGTGCAATTGCATTTCGTCATGGCCTCTGCCGAGGAGCACGGCCGTAAGGGCGGGTACGTGCCGCACGGCTATGCAGTGCATGTCTGCGTATTGCGCCCGCACAGCCGTGGCGAAGTACGCCTGGCGTCGAGCGATATGTGTGATGCGCCCGTGATCGACTTCCGCCTGCTGTCTGATGAGCGCGACATGCAGGTCATGATCAAGGGCGTGCATCTGGTCAAGCGCATTCTCGATCAGCAGGCGCTGAAGCGCTTTGGCGGCAAGGTCCTGCATTTCGAAGACCTGAAGTTCGACGCGAGCGAGGCCGATGATGCACGCATCCGCGAGCTGATCGTGGAACACGTGGACAACGTGTTCCACCCGGTAGGCACCTGCCGGATGGGCGCCGACGCCGCTTCAGTCGTCGACCCGCAACTGCGCGTACGGGGTGTCGAGGGGCTACGGGTGGTGGACGCCTCGATCATGCCAACGCTGGTGGGCGGAAACACCAACGCGCCGTCGATCATGATCGGCGAGAAGGCCGCCGACCTGATTCGTGCGGCAGCCAGTAGCAACCTGGCGGCCAGTGCTGGCCAGGCTCAAGGCTCGCTCACCGCCTGAGCAGCTGTATACCCAACCTTTGTTCGATCGCCGCGCGGCACCTCGCGCGGCATCTTTCCTGGAGATTGAAATGTCGCAGAAAACCTGTGTTGCCGGCGTCGGCATGCTTCCCTTCACCAAGCCGGGCGCCAGTGCCAGCTACATCGAGATGGGTGCCGAGGCGACCCGAATGGCGCTGCGCGATGCCGGCCTGGACTATCGCCTGGTGCAGCAGGCCTACGTTGGTTATGTGTACGGCGACTCCACCTGCGGGCAGTCGGCGCTCTATGAAGTCGGCCTGTCCGGCATCCCGGTGGTTAACGTCAACAACAACTGCTCCACCGGTTCAACGGCACTGTGGCTGGCGCGCCAGGCCGTGGAAAGTGGTGCGGTTGAGTGCGCGTTGGCGCTGGGCTTCGAGCAGATGCAGCCAGGCGCCCTGGGCAGTGTCTGGAATGACCGGCCTGCGGTGATGGGCAAGTGCTGGGCCGTTACCGACGAGCTGTGCGCCGATGCCGAAGGCGTACCGATGGCGCTGAAGATGTTCGGCGGTGCCGGTCGCGAGCACATGCACAAGTACGGCACGCAGATGGAAACCTTCGCTGCGATTCGCGCCAAGGCCAGCCGCCACGCCGCGAACAACCCGCTGGCGGTGTTCCGTAACGTGGTCAGCACCGAAGACGTGATGAACGACAAAGTCATGTGGCCGGGGGTGATGACTCGCCTGATGGCCTGCCCGCCCACCTGTGGTGCGGCCGCAGCGATCATCTGCTCTGAAGCGTTCGCCAAGAAGCACGGTTTGCGCAGCGATGTAGTAATCCTCGCCCAGTCGCTGACCACCGACGCCGTGGTCGCCTACGAGCCGCCGTCGATGATTCAGGCGGTGGGGTTCGACATGGCCCAGCGCGCCGCTGCCGAGGTCTATGAGAAGGCTGGTGTCGGTCCGCAGGACATTCGTGTGGTCGAGCTGCATGACTGCTTTGCCCACAATGAGCTGCTGACCTATGAATCCCTCGGCCTGTGCCCGGTCGGTGGGGCAGAGCAGTTCGTGCGCGATGGCAACAACACCTATGGCGGCCGTGTGGTCACCAACCCCTCCGGCGGCCTGCTGTCCAAGGGCCACCCGTTGGGCGCCACAGGCCTTGCCCAGTGCTTTGAGCTGACCCGCCAACTGCGTGGCAGCGCCGGCGGCACCCAGGTCCCGGATGTCAGCCTGGCCTTGCAGCACAACCTGGGGCTGGGCGGTGCTTGCGTGGTTACCCTCTACGGCCGTGGCTGAACCGGGTACTCACTGCCGGCCCTTGGGACGGTCCTTGCGGGCCGGCTCAAGGCCGGTTTCTCCCCTGACATTTGCGAGTCTGGCGACATGAACGAGATACCTCCCACACACGCTCGCAGGCAGCTGCACACCCGGCAGGTTAGCTGTACCGGTTACCTGCGCGACGACGGCCTGATCGACATCGAAGGGCGTTTGCTGGACACCAAAGCCAACGACCATCAGTCGGTGGAACGCATGATTCCCGCCGGTGAGCCCTGTCACCTGATGCACCTGCGGCTGACAGTGGACCTGGATTTCGTGATCCGCGAGGTCAAGGCGGTGACTGAAGCCGCGCCGCTGTCCGGTTGCAACCAGATTACGCCAGCCTACCAGGCATTGGTCGGGCTGCGGATCGGCCCAGGCTTCACCCGGCAGGTCAACTTGCGGGTCGGCGGGGTGCGTGGTTGTACCCACCTGACCGAATTGCTTGGCCCGATGGCCACCACACTGTTCCAGACCGCTTCCGGACTGCGCCGCCAGGCCGAGCTCGAACGGGCGGCACGTGAACCCGGATTCGACCCGGCGCAGCCTTTTTTCATCGGCACCTGCCACACCTTCCACCCTGAAGGCGAAGCGGCGCAGGCCCTTGATCAGCGCTGGCAAGAGGAGAACCTGATCGCCAAGCGATCGCATGACCAATGAGCCAGGCGGCGCCCGGTGCCTGGACCACGAAAGCGCGAAGACCCTACCGATATCCTTACAACAACACCGGAGGTTTCGATGTACATCACCCAGGCTTTGCACCGTCATCTGCAACAGCGGCCCCACGCCGTTGCCATTCGCGACCGGGGCCGCAGCGTGACCTATGGCCAACTTGGCGAGCGTGTCGCCCGTCTGGCCGGGGCGTTGAAAGCCCTTGGCGTGGGCAGTGGCGAGCGTGTGGCCATGCTGTCGCTGAACTCCCAGCGTTACATCGAGTACTACCAGGCCGTGCCCTGGGCGGACGCGGTGCTCAACCCGGTGAATATCCGCTGGAGCCTGGCAGAGATTGTCTACTCCCTGGATGACTCGGAAACCGCTGTGTTGATCGTCGACGATACGTTCCTTGCACTGGCGCAGGACGTCATCGCTGAAGCCAAGACCCTGCGTACGCTGATCTATGCTGGCGATGGCCAGACCCCGCCTGGGATGCATCACTACGAGACACTGCTGGCCGAAAGTGCGCCAGTGGAGGACGCCCGTCGTGGGGGCGACGCGTTGCTCGGCATTTTTTACACCGGAGGCACCACCGGCTTTCCCAAAGGGGTGATGCTCAGCCACAACAATGTCAGCTTTTCCGCCATGGCCGTGCTGAGCACCGGCTTGTTTCATGCCGCTGCAAGGTTCCTGCACGTGATGCCGATGTTCCATCTGGCCGATTACTCGGGCATGACTGCCTTGATGATCAGTGGCGGGGTCCATGTGGTGCTGCCCGGCTTTGCGCCGCAGGCCGTGCTGGAAACCATTGCCAGTGAGCAGGTCAACGAGATTCTTCTGGCGCCGACCATGATCCAGATGCTGCTGGATTGCCGCGATGGCAACCCGCAGTTGGCCGAGCTTGATCTCGGTTCGTTGCGCAACATCGCTTACGGCGCTTCGCCGATTACCCCGGCGCTACTTGATCGTGCCCGCGCAGCCTTCCCGTCGTCCGGTTTCAGCCAAGGCTACGGGATGACCGAGCTGGCCCCGATGGCTACCACCCTGGATGCTGAATACCACTGCGTCGAGCACCAGGTGAGCGGCAAGATGTACTCGGCCGGACGGCCACAAATCTGTGTGGAACTGCGCATTGTCGACGAAGCCGACAACGAGGTACCGCATGGCACGGTGGGCGAAGTCGTGGTCAAGGGGCCGAACGTGATGCTCGGCTATTGGAAGAATCCGCAGGCAACCGCCGAGGCGCTGCGTGGCGGCTGGATGCACACCGGCGACGGCGGTTACATGGACGATGACGGCTTTGTGTACATCTGCGACCGGCTCAAGGACATGATCGTTTCCGGTGGCGAAAACATCTACTCCGCCGAGGTCGAGACCGCCATCGCCAGTCACCCTGCGGTGGCGCAGGGCGCGGCGATTGGCATTCCTTGCGATACGTGGGGCGAGCGTGTACACGCGGTGGTGGTGCTCAAGCCGGGGATGAGCGCCACCGCTGAAGAAATCATCAGCCACTGCCGCGAACGTATCGCTGGCTACAAGAGCCCGCGCAGCGTGGAGTTTCGCGATGCCTTGCCACTTTCCAGTGTCGGCAAGGTACTCAAGGGCGAACTGCGCAAGCCGTTTTGGGCCGGGCGTAGCCGCGGCATCTCCTGATCGGCGGGGCCATTGCTTCCTACCCATCGTAGAGGGGCAGGCCCCTACCCATCGTGGGCAGGGACTCCAGCAGGCTGAACTGGCCAAGATAGAGGCAACGCCGGCCTGCTTCAAGGGCCGGTCTTGCGAACCTTGATCTGGAGAACACGATGTCACAGAAGTCTCTCGTTGCTGGTGTGGGCATGATCCCTTTCGTCAAACCGGGCACCAGCGGCAACTACATAGAGATGGGCGCCGAAGCCATCCGCCTGGCACTGAAAGACGCCGGTCTGGACTACGACCTGGTGCAGCAGGCTTATGCCGGGTATGTCTACGGCTCGTCCACTTGTGGCCAGGCTGCGCTCTATCAGGTCGGCATGAGCGGCATCCCGGTGGTCAACGTCAACAACAACTGCGCCACTGGCTCCAGTGCCCTGTGGCTGGCTCGCCAGGCGGTGCAAAGCGGCATGGTCGACTGCGCCCTGGCCTTTGGCTTCGAGCAAATGCAACCGGGCGCCCTGAAGGCGCATTGGGATGACCGGCCGAACGCCACCACCGTGATGACCCAGGGTGTGATCAACGAACTGACCGCCGATGTGACCGGTGTGCCGGGCGCGCTGATGATGTTTGGCGGTGCCGGTCGTGAACACATGCAAAAGTATGGCACCCAGATGGAAACCTTCGCCGCGATCCGCGCCAAGGCCAGTCGCCATGCTGCCAACAACCCGCTGGCGATGTTCCGCAAAGTGATGACCACCGAAGACGTCATGAACGACCAGATGATCTGGCCGGGTGTGATGACCCGCTCGATGGCCTGCCCACCGACCTGCGGCGCCGCCGCCGCAATCATCTGCTCAGAAGCGTTTGCCAGGAAGCACGGTCTGCGCACCGATGTGGTCATCCTTGCCCAGTCGCTGACTACCGACCGTGCCGTTGCCCACGAGGCCCGTTCGATGATCGAGGTGGTTGGCTTCGACATGGCCCAGCGCGCGGCACGCGAAGTGTTTGAAACAGCGGGCGTCGATCCGCGCGACATCCGTGTCGCCGAACTGCACGACTGCTTCGCCCACAACGAGTTGCTCACCTATGAAGCGCTGGGATTCTGCCCGGTCGGTGGCGCCGAGCAGTTCGTGGTCGATGGCAACAACACCTACGGCGGCCAGGTGGTCACCAATCCATCGGGCGGTCTGCTCTCCAAGGGCCACCCGCTGGGGGCTACCGGGCTCGCCCAGTGCTACGAGCTGACCCACCAACTGCGTGGCACTGCCGAGGCGCGGCAGGTGGAAGGTGTCGAACTCGCTCTGCAACACAACCTAGGCCTGGGCGGCGCCTGCGTGGTGACCCTGTACGGCCGCAACTGAGGTACCGCGCGCGTGCCATCAGCGGCACGCGCCACTTTTTCTTCGTGATCACCTGCTCGTTGGGTTGGGAGGACAGATGTCGACTTCAATCATGACCGCAGATGATCAGATGCTTTCGGTTCGACCGCTGCAGGCCTTTGTGGCCGGCCTGCGCCAATGCGGCCTGGACACCGACAAGTTGTTGCAGCAGGCCGACGTTGACCAGCAACTACTTGACCAGCCCAACGCACAGATCAACTCACGCCTGCTGGACTCACTGTGGCAACTGGGCGTGGCCGAGCTGGACGATGAGAGCCTGGCTGTCGATCTGCAGCGTTTGGTCCCGCGGTTCCTGCACACCTTGAAGGTTGACGAACGCCGTTGCCCGACATTGCGCAGCACAACTGAATACCTGGTCAGTACGGTCAAGGTGCTCGAACGCACACCGATCTACAGTCAGGGCGTGCATGACGGCCAGTTCATACTCTGTGTGCAGCCCCCTTATCCTGGTTTTTCGCCCTTGCGTCAGTTGGCTGCCTTGTCGCTTTGCCTTGAGGCTTGGCGACGCGTCTCCCGGCTCGACCTGAAGCTGAGCCGGGTGCAATTGGCATTGGGGCGACCGAGCAACGTCCGTGCCGAGCATCGCATTGGCGAATTCTTTGGTTGTGATCTTGAGTTTGATGCGCCGCATACCCGGCTGTATCTGCAGCTGCCACGGGTTGCGGCGCCGTTGGCCGGTGATGAGCTGTCAGCGTTACGCATGGCCTATGCCAAGACCTTGGCACAGGCGGTGTGCCTGCAGATGTCGGAGGGCGTGCTGAACATGGAACGCATGGCCTCGTGCCTTGATCTGAGTACGCGAACCTTACAACGGCGCTTGGCGCAAGAAGGGGTGAGCTTCTCTCATTTGCTCAGCCAGGTGCGACGCCAACTGGCTGAGCAATACCTGCGCGAGGGGCATTACACGATCAAGCAGATTGCCTACTTGCTGGGCTTCGGCAACCTGAGCAATTTCGCCCGGACGTTTCGGGGTTGGTGCGGAATGTGCCCGAGTGAATACCAGCGCTTGCACTGCGCGCAAGAAACGGTAGGAGCGGGCTTGTCCCGCGATACGGTGTGACAGACTAACCGCATCGCGGGGCAAGCCCGCTCCCACCATGATCAGCAAGCCAGCTGCCGTTACTTACCCAGGCGCTCGGACATCAGATCGAAAGTGATTTCGCCACCGTAATACGGCACTTCCACAGGTGGGAGCGGGCTTGCCCCGCGATGCGGTGTAACAGACTAACCGCATCGCGGGGCAAGCCCGCTCCCACCAGGATCAGCAAGCCAGTTCCCGCTACTTACCCAAGCGCTTGAGCAGTGCAGGGGTGAAGTCAGCCTTGGACAATACTTCGCCCCAGGTCCACTTGTGATTCACTTCGTTGGTGAGGGTGTTCGCCGCGTAGCGTCCGGACATCAGATCGTAAGTGATTTCGCCAGCGTAATACGGCACTTCCACATCGTGGAACTGAACCATGTGGTTTTCCTGCACACGCCAGAGTTCACCACGGCTGTCGTACAGTTCAGCGGCGACCAGTTGCCAGCTGTCTTCGTCGAAGTAGAAGCGACGTTTGGCATAGACGTGGCGTTGGCCAGGCTTGAGATTGGCTTCGAGTACCCAGACACGGTGTTTTTCATAGCGAACCATGTCGGTGTTGGCGAAGTTGGTCTTGAGCAGGTCTTTGTAGGTTTTGTTCTTGTCCATGAGCTTGTAGGCGTTGTAGGGCACTACACGCTCTTCTTTACCTATCAGCTTCCAGTTGTAGCGATCCGGCGCTCCGTTGTAGCCGTCAAGGCTATCGGACACCACTTGGCCGAAGGTGTAGCGCGCACTGCTGTCGTAGGCAACAGTCGGTGCGCGGCGTACTCGACGTTGGCCAGGAATGTACTGCCAGGCATTGCGCGCTTCGATCACCTGGTTGATCGGTTCATGAGCCAGGGTCACTTCGCCGGAGAAGCGAGCAGGGCTCAGGGTCCGGGTATAGGTGTAGAACAACAGGTTGGCGTCTTTGGGCGCGTCTTTCACGTTCTGGCGAAAGGCCGTCAGGCTGTCGTAGTCGACGACGGTGAAATCACCATTTTCCTGCACGGTCGCCGAGGCCAGGTCGCGGCGGATGGCACCGCCACGGTAGCGGGTGAGGTGGTTCCAGAGCACTTCCAGCGCCTCGGTCGGCATCGGGAAAGGTACGCCGTAGCTGTAGTTCTCAAGGCCGTTGCCGCCGTCGGCCAGTTTCACCTTGCCGACGTTCTTGCGCGTTTGATCCAGTTGCTCCTGGGGAATGCGCGCGGTACGGTGAGTCGGGTAGACGTTGATGCGGTACTCGGGGTAGCGAGTGATCATCGCCTGCTGGCCGGGAGTGAGCAGGTCTTTGTACTGGCTGGCATTGCCTTTGTTGATGACCAGCAGCGGCTTCTCGTCAGCGAACGGGTTGACGTAATTGCCGTTGGCCTCGATCGGTGCGGCACCGGGCTTCAAGCCGCCGTTCCAGGCCGGAATACTGCCGTCGGCGTTGCCGGCGCGCTCGGCGCCAACCGGGGTGAGTGGGCCATCAAGCTTGCTGAGGTTGTTGTCAGCAGCGTGTGCCAGGCTGCAGGCGGCCAGCAGGGCGAAGGCAAAGGGAAGTTTCCTGATTGTAGTTGTCATGTTCAGAAGCTCGCTTTGGCAGTTACAGAGGCAAAATCTCGATCATCGAGGGTGGAAAAGTCGTTGGAACCGAAAAATGCGTTGTAGGCCAGTTCCAGCGAATAGTTGTTGCGGTAGTCGAAGGTCAAGCTCAGGCCCGCAGCTTGCTGGCCTTCCTGGAAGTTCGGGCCATAACCGTCGACGTCGTGACGCCAGGTCAGTGCCGGGGTGACGGTAATGGCCGGCAGGACACCTTCGTAGGCCAGTGCCAGACGCGCGCGGTAGCCCCAGGAAAAGTGATCGACCAGGCCCTTGGTGTTGCAGCCCAGGTCATTCAGCGCGGCGCTCTGGTTAGCGTCCATGCCGCCACCGCCCGTGACGCAGGCGGCACCGTCGGTCGGCGGGGTGCGGCCGAAGGCGCTGGCACGGCCGAGCCGCTGGCCGTCAATGTCGTCGACCCAGTTGGCGCCGGCCTCCGCAGCCCAGGAGAAGCGGTTGGCGCCAAGAATGTTGTCCACCGTATCGGTGGCGCCCAGGCTGAACTGCCAAACCGGCAAACGGGCGTAGCCCTGCAGCTCGGTGCCGCGATAAGGGGTGATGTCGCTGACTTGCAGCACCGGGCTGTTGGTCTGCCCGGCCAACACCGCGAAGGTGTCGCCGGAGTTGAATCCCACCGGCTGGTTGGGCCGGTAGCTCAATTCGCTGAACAGCGCGGTGGTACCCAGAACGCTGCTCAGGCTGACGCCGAACATGCGGATGTCCTCGGGGTAGGCGGTGAAGTAGCGTGCGGTGGGCAAGCCGCCGGTGGCAATGGTGCCGTTGGCCACTGGGGTGCGGCTGTGATAGTTGGCGTAATACAGGCCAAGGTCGGTGCTGTTCAATTCCTCGAACACATAGTGCATGGCCAGGCCGTACTGGCCGGTGTCGCTGGCCCATTGGGTCTGGCCGCGGGGGATGATGCGGCCGGCAGCCACGGCCTGGTCGGTGGTGCCATTGGCACCGGCAATCACCGTGCGGAACTGGCAGCCTTCCTGGTTGTTGTCGCCGGTACTGAAAAAGGTGCCGCAGCCATCGAGCACCGAGGGGCGGAAGTTGTACTGCCAGAAACCTTCAAGGCTCATGGCATCCGTCAGGTCGAGGCTGAAGCTGAACATCTCCACCGGCAACTGGCCTTCTTTGAGTTCCACACCAGGGCGGTTGAAGGCGGAGACGTCCAGCGGGTTGATGGCGTTGATACCGTTCTGCAGGAACAGCGCTTCGCCCCAACTCAGGACCTGTTTACCGAGCTTGGCATTCAGGGCATGCCCATCGAGGTCGAAGCTTTTCCAGACATAGGCGTCGAGTGCTTCGAACCCCTTGAAGCGTGCCAGGTCCTGCCAGCCGGAGTCGTTGAATTTACGGAAGTCGCCGTCGGTGGTTTCCAGTTGGTGGTCATACCAGTACTTGAAGCGAATAAACGCGCCCTGGTTGCCGTCATTGAGGTCGAATTCGGTGAGCCCCTTGAACACCGTGGAAATGATGTCACCTTTGTCGAAGTTGAGCTTGCCGTCATCGGTGTTGTAGTTGGAGCCGGTGCCGACCTTGCCGATGCTGGCAGCGTCGGCGCGGGTCAACTGCTGCTTGTCGGCACTTTGCAGGCTCCAACTGGTGCCCAGCGACAGTGTGCTATTGCTGCTCAGGCTCCAGTCGTCGTTGATCTGCCAGACGGCTGCGCGAGCGGTTCCGGCCAGCGAAGCGACGGCGATCGAAAGTGCCAAAAGAGAGGGAGGCGAGGCGAGGGAGCGGTACTTCATACTGCGGATTACCTTGTCATTGTTCTTGAAGGGCTAGGCGCAGGACGAGTGGCAGTGTCAGTGTTGCGCAATGCTCTGCACTGGCAGGATCCTGTGGCTGGGCAACAGTAGTTTCTCGTCGACCGATTTTTGTGATTGTTGTCTGGCGTGGTACGGACCATAGTGAGCGGCGACTTTCAATGTCCCTACCCGGTGTAGGTAGGGGTGGGCCACCGCTATCGGGGGGCTGGACGTCTGACTGCCAGTTGCTAGCGTGGGGCCTGGGGCACTGCCGTTCGTCAGTGCGCAATAACAACAAAAGGGGGCGACATGCTGTCAGGGATCAAAGTTGTAGAAATTTGCGGAATTGGCCCGGGTCCGTTCTGTGCCATGCACCTGGCCGACCTCGGTGCCGAGGTTATTGCCGTCGAGCGTGCGGCCTCGATGTCCATCACCGGTGAGGCCAATACGCCGAGCAACCCGATGAACCGCGGCAAGCGTTCGGTGGTCGCTGACCTGAAGACTGCCGAGGGCCGCGAAACGGTACTGCAGTTGATCGAGGGCGCCGACGCGCTGATCGAAGGCATGCGCCCGGGTGTGATGGAGCGTTTGGGCCTCGGCCCGCAGGTGTGTCTGGCACGTAATCCGAAGTTGGTTTACGGACGCATGACCGGCTGGGGCCAGAGCGGCCCGATGGCCCATGCAGCCGGCCATGACAACAATTACATCGCACTGTCAGGTGCCCTGTACCACAGCGGTACGGCCGGCGAAGCGCCGTCTTCGCCCATCACCCTGATCGGTGACATCGGCGGCGGTGCGCTGTACCTGGCGGTCGGCATTTTGTCTGGCATCCTCAATGCGCGCGCTACCGGCCAAGGTACGGTGGTAGACGCCGCCATTGTCGATGGTTCGGCGCATATGATGCAGTTGATGCAGTCCCTCGCCCGTGGTGGGTTGATTGGCGAAGAGCGCGGCAAGAGCGTGCACGACGGCTCGCACTTCTACGCGACTTACCGCTGCGCCGACGACCACTATGTGACGGTCGGCTCGATGGAGCCGCAGTTCCATGCCTTGCTGCTGCACAAACTTGGCCTGGAAGACGACCCGCGTTTCGCTAAGCAGTGGGACAAGCAGCGCTGGCCGCAGATGCGAGCGCATCTTGCCGAGATTTTTGCCAGCCAGCCACGGGCCCATTGGTGCGAGCTGCTGGAAGGGACTGACGTGTGTTTCGCCCCGGTGCTGAGCCCGCGCGAAGCAGTGAGCCATCCGCATCTGGTCGAGCGCGGTGTTTATACCGAGCGCGATGGGGTGATCAGTGCCGCACCGGCGCCGCGCTTCGACGGCAAGGTGGTCGAGCCTGGCCCGATTCCACGACGCGGCGAAGATACCGAAGCGGTGATGGCGGCACTCAACGCCGGTGACCCGGCGAGCGCCTGGCGCTCGTAAGCAACGCCCCTCTTGCGAGGGGCGTCATTCTCAGCCCTTCAGCCCTGACCGTCGTCGTACTTGCCGATGGTCTGATCGCGCCACCTGGCGATGGCCTCGTCGCGACCCGTCACGCCGAGTTTGCCAAAGACGTTTTTCAGGTGCCACTTCACGGTTTCGGGTGAAACGTTGAGGATGCGCGCGATCTTCTTGTTGGTCATAGCCTGAGCCATGAGGTGCAAGACTTCGGATTCCCGGTCGCTGAGCGCCTCGATCCTGGCCGACGATTTGCGTGTTGGTGCCTGGACGGGTGTCGCCGCGCTCAGCAGTCGTTGCGCATAGAATGCCAGCACCGGGTCGAGCACGTCTTTGTCGAGCATCGCCTGCAACACCCCGGGGATCTGTGGCGAGGCATCCAGTAGGCTGCGCGTCAGGCCCAGGCGGTGGCCCTGACGCAATGCTTCAATCAACTGCTTGCGGGCCAATGCGATATGTCCGCAGCCTTCTTCGGCAATGGCCAACTGCAGGCGCAGGTAGGTGGCCAGCGGCCAACGCCGCTTGGTTTCCGCCAGGTTGACCAGGGGCAACAACAGGCTGACCGCCTGGCTGAATTCCTGGCGAAACAGGTGCAGTTCAATCTGCCCACGCTTGGCGATTATCTGGATCATCTGCGGTACGCCGCGGTCGATACCGGCATGCCTGGCGGCCAGGTCGTTGAGCTGAGCCATCAGGCTTTCGGCCTGGACCGACTGGTTTTTCTGTACCGCCCACCGCAGGCGGGTGAACAGGGCTGTGGCCATCAAGCGGTCGAGCTTGAAGCGCTGGGCGTGCTCTTCCAGGCGATCGATGGAGGCTTGCGCCTCCAGGCGGCGGTCGCTGAGCCAGTGGCTGTTGGCCAGGGTCAGCAAGGTTGTCATGACCACACCCGGCAGCGCCACGCGCTCGAGCACAGCCAAGTGCTGTTCCAGATGGTGGCAGGCTTCTTTGATGTTGCCTTGCTCGTAGAGCGTGCTCGACAGCACGGCGCTGATGGCCAGGGCAGAGGGGATCGCGCTGTCGCCGATCTGCTGCGCCTCGCCCAGGGCGATGCGCAGAATGTGCTCCGCCTCGCTGTGGCGGCCCTCGATGGCCAGCCCCAAGGCAAAGATACAGCGCCCCAGCAAGGTACGGCGCGGCGAAGTGGCCAGGCGGTCGTTCTGCTGGATCAGGCCTCGGGCCCGCTCGAATTCGCCACTGAACGAATACAGCCAGCCCAACACGGTTGCGCGCCCGGTCAGCACAAAGTCATCGGCAGTCTCGGGCAGGGCCTCGATTGCCGGGGCCAGTGCCCAGGTGTCTTCGCTGCTGTCGAGCTGCATCGCCAGGGTGCCACGGGAGATCAGCAAGGTTTGCTGTTCGCCGACGCTCAGCCGTTCTTGCTGAGGCAGCAAATGCTCGATGATTTTCTGCGCTTCGGCGAAGTTTTGTGCATACAGCTGCAACTGCAGCATGGCCAATTGCAGGCCGAAGCGTTCCTGAATCTGTTCCAGAGGCAGTTTGCGCAGCAAGTTGGGCAGATGGCTCAGGGTGCCGCGCGACATCAGGTCGTGGGCACAGGCTTCGACAATGTCTGCCGCGGCCTGGGCGTCGCCGGCCAGTACCGCATGGCGCACCGCTTCGTCCACATAACCCTGATCGAAGAACCAGTCTCGCGCGCAGGCGTGCAACTGCTGCAATTGTTCTTGCGAGCGGTCGGCCAGGCGTGCGCGCAGCACCTCGCGCAGCAGCGGGTGCAGGCGGTACCAGATTTCGCGGTCGTGGCTTTTGATCTGGGTGATGAACAGGTTCTCGCTGTCCAGGCGGCTCAGGTGATTCATCATCCAGGCCAGCGCGTTCGGTTTGCCCATCAGGCGCGCACACAGGGCCGCACAGAAGCGGTTGCAGATCGAGGCCCGGCCCAGCAGCTCCAGGTCGTCGGCAGGTAGGTGGTTGAGCACCTCCTGTTCGAAGAACTGCGCGAAGGCACTGGCATCGCGCACCTGACGGTGGCTGAAGGTGGCGCCGCGTCGTGACTTTATGTCGATGGCGAACAGTTGCAGGCCTGCGACCCAGCCGTCGGTCAGTTCGTGCAGGGTTTCGGCATCGCGCTTGTGGACCTCGCCAAGCTGCTCGCGCAAAAAGCGTTCGGACTCTTCAGCGGAAAAACGCAAGTCACGCAGGTCCAGCTCGTCCAGGCGCCCCTGCGAGCGCAAGCGTGCCAGCGGTAGCGAAGGGGGAAGGCTGGTGCGCGAGCCCAGCGCCAGGTGCAGGTTCGGTGGTGCATAGTCCAGCAGCCAGCCGAGGGTCTGGAAGATCAACGGGTCTTCCAGTTGATGAATATCGTCAATCATTAGCATGAGCTCACGCTCACGCTTGGCGATGTCCTGCAGCAGCACAATGACCCAGTGTTCCAAGGCCAGCTCGTCGGTGTCGCGGCCAAGCAGGACAGCGGCATCGCGGGTCATTTCTTCGTCCACTTCGGCCAGCGCGGCGCGCAGGCAGTGCGCCAGCCGGATCGGGTCGTTGTCCTCATTGATCACCGACAGCCAGGCCACATCGAAGTTGATCCCCATCAGCTCCCGGCGCCAGGCCAGCATGGTGCTGGTCTTGCCGCTGCCAGCCGGACCCTGGATCACCACGCAACGCTGGCGGCGAGCTTCCATCAGACGTGCCATCAACGCCGTGCGCGGCATCAGGTAACGGGCGCCTCGGGGCGGGATCACCTTGGTGTCGGGGATGACCTGCAAGGCCCGGTTGGCTGGCAGGTGCAGGCCGCTAGGCGAGGGTGTGGGCATAACGATGAACTCCGGACATTTTTTTCTTATGGCCGCAGTTTACGCTGCCAGGCACGGGCTTGCCGATTCGCTTTTTGTATTAGCCGAGTCGAAGAAAAAATTATCCAGCCAGCCCACTGCTTCCTAGCATAGCGAGAAAGTTCAGGAGACCATTCACGTGGGTACAGTCGTGACATTCACAGCGTTGATCAAGGTGCGCCTGGCGTTGCCCGGACGGGGAGCGCAGACGTGAGCGGACCACTGGCGGGCATCCGCATCCTCGACATGACCAGCGTGCTGATGGGGCCTTATGCCACCCAGATCCTCGGCGACATGGGCGCCGACGTGATCAAAGTGGAAGCGCCGGCGGGTGACAGTACCCGCGACATCGGTGTACGGCGCAACCCAGGCATGGCGGCTGCGTTCCTGCACGCCAACCGCAGCAAGCGCAGCATTGTCCTCGACCTCAAGCGCGCCGAGGGCCGTGTGGCGTTGCTGCGCCTGGCCGCCGATGCCGATGTCTTGATCTACAACATCCGCCCCCAAGCGATGGTGCGGTTAGGGCTGGACTACGCGGATGTTGCGGCGGTCAACCCGAGCATTCTCTACGTCGGCGTCTACGGCTATGGCCAGCAAGGCCCCTACGCAGCCAAGCCGGCCTACGACGACATGATTCAGGGGGCGGTTGCCTTGCCGACCTTGGCGATGCTTGCCGGCGCCGATGAGCCGCGCTATGTACCGAGCGCTATGGCCGACCGCATTGTCGGCATGAGCGCGGTCAGTGCTGTAACAGCCGGTCTGTTGCATCGCGAGCGCAGCGGGGAGGGCCAGCGTATCGACATTCCGATGTTCGAAACCATGGCGCAGTTTGTTCTTGGCGATCACCTCGGCGGCCTGACGTTCGATCCACCGCAGGGCCCGGCCGGCTACGCCCGCTTGCTCAACCCGCACCGCAAGCCATACCGCACGCGCGATGGTCACCTTTGCGTCATGCTCTACAACGACAAGCAATGGCGGGCTTTTTTTGAACTGATCGGTCGCCCCGAGGTGATGGACAGCGATCCACGTTTCAACACGATCGGCAAGCGCACCGAGCACATCCATGCGTTGTACGCGATGGTCGCCGAGATCATCGCCACACGTACCAGCGCCGAGTGGACGGCCGCACTGGAAGCGGCAGACATCCCGGTCATGCCCATGCACAGCATCGAGTCCCTGCGAGATGACCCGCACCTGCGCGCGGTCGGCTTTTTCGAGCCTGTCGAACACCCCTCCGAAGGTTGCCTGACAAGCATGCAAGTGCCGTCGCGCTGGTCGAAGTCTCAGCCCGGAGCAGGGCATCCGGCGCCGCGCCTTGGCCAACACAGTGCGCAGATTCTGCGCGAGGCAGGCTACAGCGATGCGCAGATCGCCGCGCTGGCTGCAGGTGGCACCACCATTCTGGCCTGATCCCCATCCATTAAAGGAACAACTGCAATGAGTGATTTTCTCAAAATCGAGCGCGACGGCGCCGTGGCTGTGGTCACCCTGAACAGCCCGCAGACTCGCAATGCGCTCTCCGATGGCAGTGCCATCGACGAACTGCTGCAAATGTGCGCAGCGGTCAACCGTGATCGCAGCATTCACGCGGTGGTGCTAACCGGCGCCGGGTCGGCGTTCTCCGCCGGTGGCAACCTCCAGCAAATCAGCGAGGCGAGCCAGGGTGTGTTTGGGGAAGCGATCCAGGCGCGGTACTTCTATCGCGATGGAATCCAACAGATTCCACTGGCACTGTGCAATCTTGAGGTGCCTACCATCGCTGCGGTCAATGGTCCGGCGGTGGGTGCCGGTAACGACCTGACGATGATGTGTGACATTCGCATTGCGTCGGAAAAGGCCACTTTCGCAGAAAGCTTCATCAAGCTCGGCTTGATTCCTGGTGATGGCGGCGCCTGGCTGTTGCAGCGTGCCCTGGGCGCTTCACGTGCCTGCGAGATGGCTTTCACTGGCGAGGCAATCAGTGCGGCCCAGGCGCTGGAGTGGGGCCTGGTCTCGCGGGTGGTGCCGCACGAGCAATTAATGCCTGCGGCCCTTGAGCTGGCCCAGCGCATTGCCTGCAATCCCGGCGACGCCCTGCGCATGACCAAGCGTTTGATGCTAGAAGCCCGTCATTCGCGCCTGGCAGACGTGCTGGAGCTCTCTGCTGCGATGCAGTCGCTGGCGCACTACACCCAGGCGCATCGCGATGCCGTCGAGGTCATGCTCGCTCGTCTGCGTGCCAAGTAACCGCCTGAGACGGGCTGGCCGCTTGCAGTGCGTGCTCGCGAAAGTTGCGCGCGGTGGCGGTCAGCCGGTCTGGCAGACACGCCAGGCCAATGCCTGATGTGAGCTTGTGCGACAGGTCGGTCAGGGCAATGGCACGGATAGTCGGGCCGATGTACCTGGCGGCCGAGGCAGGAATCAGCGATATGCCCAAGCCGCTCTCCACCAGGCCGAGGATGGTCGTCAAATGGGCGGCCTGTTGGACGATGCGCGGCTGGATGCCCGATTCTTCGAAGGCATGCAGGAACAGTGCATGCATCGACGGCGAGCGGTCGGGCGGGCTGATGATGAACGGTTGGTCGGCGAGGTCGGCCAGGCTCAGCGAAGCGCGCTCGGCCAGGGGTGAGTCATGCCTGACCACCAGCACCATGGCTTCGCGTTGCAGGGTGTGAACCTGCACGGCATCGCTGTGCAGGATCGGGCAGCGCACCAGTGCAACATCCAGTTCGCGCTCTTCCACCCGCCGCAGTAACTGGGTTCCTGCGCCTTCCTCCAGAACCAGGTCGACGCGCGGATAGCGCTCGCGATAGCTCTGAATGATGGCTGGCAGCAGTTTGTAGGCGGCCGAGCCGACGAACCCGACGCGTACCTGGCCACTTTCTCCTGCGTCCCCCTCGCGCGCGGCACGGCGCATTTCTTCTGCATAAAACAGTGCGCTGCGCGCATTGCGCAGCACTTCCTCGCCGGTCGCGGTAAGCCGCAGGCCCGTGCTCAGTCGTTCGAACAACTGCACGCCGAGTTCTTCTTCCAGCTTTTTGATCGAGGTGGAGAGCGGCGGCTGGGTCATGTTCAGCTGCTCTGCAGCGCGGTGGAAATTGAGTGTTTCGGCGAGCACGAGGGCCTGCCTGAGCTGACGAAGTTCCATGACCGGGACCGCCGAGAGTAAGTATTTATGCCAGTTGCGCGCTTGGCATGCGTCCTGTGAATCGCTCGATTTGAAAGCGGAATTGGACGCTCGCTGGCGGGCGGCAAATCATACACGCAATCGTCCGTTGCCGGCACGTTGCGCTGCGGGACGGCGGATTTCCATTGAAGGTGAATCGGGAGAAACGATGAATTCAGCCTTTGCAAACCTGACCCTTGCCGCCATTCCGGCTGAAGAAGAGGCGCTGCGCGCGCCGATTCGGGCATTGCTCCAAGAGGAGCTGCGTGGCATTCCCATGGATCGACTGGCCCGTGGCATTGCCGATGCGAACCCTGAGTTCAGCCGCAAACTCGGCGAGAAAGGCCTGATTGGCCTGGCGCTGCCGAAAGAGGCTGGCGGAGGCGGGCGCACCTACTTTGCGCGCTACGTACTGGCTGAGGAGTTGCTGGTGATTGGCGCTCCGGCGTCTGCGCACTGGGTCAACGACCGCCAGACTGCTCCCTTGTTGCTGCGATTCGGCAGCGCGGAACAAAAGGCCAAGTACGTGCCGCGCATGCTGTCTGGCGAAGCACTGTTCTGCATCGGCATGAGTGAGCCGGATACCGGCTCCGACCTGGCCAGCGTACGCACTCGCGCTGTGCTCACCGACGACGGTCGCTGGCTGCTCAACGGTCGCAAGATCTGGACCTCGAACGCCCAGTACGCCCACTACATGTGTGCCCTGGTACGGACTTCCGGCACCACCGAAGACCGTCACAAGGGCTTGTCGCAAATGATCATCGACCTGTCTCTGCCGGGTGTGAGTATTCGCCCGATCAAAGACCTGGCCGATGACCAGCATTTCTGTGAAGTGCTGTTCGAAGACGTGCTGTTGCCGGCTGATGCGCTGATCGGCGAAGAAGGTTCGGGCTTTAAGCAAGTAACCTCCGAGCTGTCTTACGAGCGTAGCGGGCCGGACCGCATCTACTCTGCCATGGTGCTGATCGAGGGCTGGCTGACGGAACTGCGAGCGGTCCCCAACCCCGGTGTGGCGGTGATTTCGCTGCTCGGTCGGATAACTGGCCGCCTGGCGGTATTGCGCGCGATGTCCATTGCCGTTGCCGCGAAGCTGGAGAAGGGCGAGCACGTCGACCTGGAGGCGGCGCTGGTCAAGGATCTGGGCACCGAGTTCGAACAGGCTGTGCCGGGCTGGATCAGCGAAGCGCTGGAACTGACCCGTGATCACCCGCCATCACAGGCCCTGCGCCAGACCTTGGCCTTTGTCACGCAAATCTGCCCGAGCTTCTCGCTGCGCGGCGGTACCCGGCAGATTCTGCGCGGCATCATCGCCCGCGGTCTTGGCCTTCGTTGATCGGGAGACATCATGACTGACGCCATTTTCGATGGATTCGAGCGCGCGCTGCTCGACCTTTGCCCACTGGACCAATTGCGTGTGCAGGAATCCCCGGCGGGTGCTGCCGCCCTTTGGCAGCGTATTGATGCGCTGGGCTACACCGATGCGCTGGTTGCGGAAAGCCACGGCGGTGCCGGGCTGCCACTGGCCCAGGTGCAGGAGTTGTTCTACGTGGCCGCCAAGGTTGGCTTGAGTCTGCCGTTCGGCGAAACTGCCGTGGCCCGCGCACTGCTGGCCGATGCCGGCTACACCAACGACGGCAGTTGCATCGCTCTGGCCCGCGCCGAACCGGTAGCAGACGGCAGCATTTTCTGCGCCGATGTACCGGGAGCCATGCTGGCTGCTCGGGTTCTGGTGCAGTGGCAGGGCGAGTGGCTGCTGCTCGATCGAGCCGACGCCCAGGTACTGCCTGGCTGCTATCGCCGGGAAGCGTCGGCTTCACTGACCTGGCGCTCGGCCGAACTGGCACGCTGGCGCTTCAGCCGTGCCGAAGCCGATGCCGAGGCGCTGTGCAATGCCATTCATGCCGCTGCCATGGCGGGGGCAATGGATCGGGTATTGGCCATCGCTGTGGAATACGCCAACGACCGTCGCCAGTTCGGTCGGCCGATCAGCCAATTCCAGGCCGTACAGCAAGAACTGGCGGTGCTGGCCGAGCAGGCCTGCACGGCCGTGCTGGCGGCGCGCATGGGCTGCATGAGCAATGGCTATCTGCCGGACCGCTTGCTGGCAGCGACCGCCAAACTGCGTGCAAGCGAAGCTGCGGCGCGTGCTGCGGCCATCGGCCATGCGGTGCTGGGTGCCATCGGTATCACCGAGGAGCATCCGCTTGGCCTGTTTACCGCCCGCCTGCACGAATGGCGCGCCACGGCCGGTAGCGAGCTGCGCTGTGCCGAGATCCTTGGCCATGCGGTGCTGGCCGACACCGAACACAGCCTGTTCGATTTCATCCGTACCCGACTGTCGCCCAGCGAGGCGGCGTGATCCGATAACCCAGCGCGTGCCGCGTCTGCACAACGAGGCGGCACGCACCGAATCTAATAAAGGAGCAAACCCCATGGGACCATTGGCAGGAGTGAAGATCGTCGAGCTGGCCGGTATCGGCCCAGGGCCGATGGCTGCCACCATGCTTGCTGACCTCGGCGCCACGGTGCTGCGCATCGAACGCCGTGAAGCGGTAGAACTGGGCGTGAAGAAGGAGCCCAAGTACAACCTGCTGGCGCGCAACCGCAAGGCCATTGCTCTTGACCTGAAGGACCCGGAAGCGGTCAAACTGGTGCTGGAGCTGGTCAAGGATGCCGACGGCCTGATCGAAGGCTTCCGTCCGGGCGTCACCGAGCGGCTAGGGCTTGGTCCGGACGATTGCCTGGCGATCAATCCGCGTCTGGTGTACGGGCGCATCACCGGTTGGGGGCAGACCGGCCCGTTGGCACAGTCTGCTGGCCACGATATCAACTACATCTCTATCACCGGCGTACTGAATGCCATCGGCCGCAAAGATCAACTGCCGGCGATCCCGCTGGCGCTGCTTGGTGACATGAGCGGCGGTGCGCTGTACATGGCGATGGGGATGCTCGCGGGCATCATCGAAGCGCGCCAGTCCGGCAAAGGCCAGGTAGTGGATGCGGCGATTTGCGATGGCACCGCGTCGATGGCGCTGGGCTTTTTCGGTTTTACCGCCAGTGGCCAGTGGAACAACGAGCGGGGCACCAATATTCTCGATTCCGGTGCGCCTTTCTATGACGTGTATGCGTGCAAAGATGAGCAACTGGTGTCGATCGGTCCGCTGGAAGGCCGCTTCTATATTCAGTTGCTGAAGTTGCTGGATATCGATCCGGCGCTGATCGGCGCGCAGAACGATCCGCGTAACTGGCCAAAAGCCCGCGAGCTGTTCGCTCAAGCATTCAAGCAGCGTAACCGTGCCGAGTGGTGCAGCCTGCTGGAAGGCACCGATGTGTGCTTCGCCCCGGTGCTGTCGTTTGCCGAGGCGCCGGAGCATCCGCACCTCAAGGCGCGGGGTACCTTTGTCGAGGTTGATGGTATTGCACAGCCGGCGCCGGCACCGCGCTTTAGCCGTACGCCGGCAGCGGTGCCGACGCCGCCGCAGCAGGCTACGGTGCAGGGCGCCCCGGCGGCCCTGGACGGCTGGCTGCCGCAAGCGCAGGTTGAGCGTTTGATTGCCGCTGGTGTGTTGGGGGGCGTGGGCGAGTGATCCTTTGCGGTACGCAGAGGGCGCCTGTGGGTGTTGCTGCTGTACCGCTTTATGGCATTGGGGGCTTATCCCGGTAGGAGCGGGCTTGGCCCGCGATTGGGTTTTGCATGCTAAATCGCTTCGCGGGGCAAGCCCGCTCCTACCGGGATAAGCCCCCAATCCTCAAGACCTGGCGAACACCTACCCATCGTGGGGTGGGGCGTTGCGTTTCGAGTTTTATCAGTCTGATGGTTGGAAGACCTGCTCCAGCGCCCGCATGTTCCTGTCGCGGTTGCAGGAGGCGATGAAACGACAACAAGAACAATGACAAGCCCATACGGTGCTGGCCAGCAGGCCACGCCGCGCATCTGGAGATTTGCACGTGCATCAACTGAATCAGTTCTACATCAATGGTCAGTGGGTCGACCCGGTCGCCGGTGCCGATATGCTCGACATCGTCAACCCGGCCACTGAGGCGGTGATCGGCACCGTGGCGCTGGGCAGCGAAGCGGACGTGGACCGCGCTGTAGCGGCCGCACGTGCCGCGTTCCCGGCCTGGTCTGCAACCAGCCGAGAAGAACGCCTGGCGTTGCTGGGCAAGGTGATGGAGTTGTACATGGCCCGCCAGGGCGATATTGCTCAGGCCATCCACGAAGAGATCGGTGCGCCGCAGTGGCTGGCTACCGGCCGTCAGGCGCCGATGGGCCTGTACTTCATGAAGAGCGCTATTGATGCGCTGAAGGAAATCGAATTCAGTAAAAAGATCGGCAATACCGAGGTGGTCAGCGAGGCCATGGGTGTCGCAGCGTTGATCACCCCGTGGAACTGGCCGATCGGTACCGTGGCCGGCAAGGTCAGCTCTGCCTTGGCTGCCGGTTGCACCGTGGTGCACAAGCCATCCGAGTTTGCCCCTCTGGACGCCCGGATCTTCGCCGAGATCTTGCACGAGGCGGGGGTCCCGGCAGGTGTGTTCAACATGGTCTACGGCGCAGGGCCGGTGGTTGGTGCGGCGTTGGCCAGTCACCCAGAGGTAGACGTGATTTCCCTGACCGGCTCGACCCGGGCCGGGGTCGAGGTGTCCAAGGCTGCCGCGCCGACCGTCAAGCGCGTGCTGCTGGAGCTTGGTGGTAAATCGCCGTTCCTGATTCTCGATGACGCCGATCTGCCGTCGGCGGTGAAGGAGTGTGTGGTCAGCGTAATGGTCAACTCCGGGCAGACCTGCGTGGCGCCGACCCGACTGTTGGTACCGCGTGTGCTGCACGAGCAGGCCAAGGCGATTGCCGCGGCAGTGGTTGCGGCCATGCCGGCGGGCGATCCGACCCGTGAGGAATTCAAGGTAGGCTCGATGGCCAACCGCCCGCAGTTCGAGAAAGTGCAGAAGTTGATCGGGCTTGGTATCGAAGAAGGTGTCGAGCTGGTTGCAGGGGGGGCTGGGCTGCCAGAGGGCGTGGAGAAGGGCTATTTTGTACGCCCGACGGTATTCGCCAGCGCCACCAACGATTCGATCGTTGCCCGTGAAGAAATCTTTGGCCCGGTACTGACCCTGATTCCATACGACACCGAGGACGAAGCGGTTGCCATCGCCAACGACTCCCCGTACGGGCTGGCCGCGTATGTCTGGTCGTGCAATCCGGCGCGTGCCCGTCGTGTAGCCGGTCGTTTGCGCGCCGGGATGGTCCGTATCAATGGCGCACAAACCGACCCAGGTGCGCCATTTGGCGGTTACAAGCAGTCGGGTAACGGCCGCGAGCTGGGGGTCTATGGCTTGCATGAGTACCTCGAATACAAGTCCATCGCCCAGTGATCCTGCGCAGGCCTGCCTGCGTCGTTGACGCAGCAGGCAGGCTCAGACCTAGGTAGGAGCGGGCTTGCCCCGCGAAGCGATTTAGCAGGCAACCCTAATCGCGGGGCAAGCCCGCTCCCACCGGTACCGCAGGATGTGGGAGTCAGCGCTATTGCCTGGCTCTTTCCCGCTACTCAAGCCCTGGGCCTTGCCGGTGGGCAGGCGATCCTTTTGCGTGGACTCAGGTAGGAGCGGTTACCGCTACTCAGGCCTTGGGCCAGTAGCGTTCACGCAGTTGTTGCTTGTAGAGCTTGCCGGTGGGCAGGCGCGGCAGTTGCTCCATGAATTCGATGGAGCGCGGCATCATGTAACGAGCAATCTTGCCATCAAGGAAGGCCAACAGTTCGCGCGACAGGTCGTCGGAGGCGACGAGTCCGGGCATGGGCTGGATGATGGCCTTTACTTCTTCACCCATCTCGGCGTTGGGCACGCCGATCACCGCGGCGTCATCGACGCTGGCGTGCATGACCAAGGCGTTTTCGATGGCTTGCGGGTAGATGTTGACGCCCCCGGAAATGATCATGAACGACTTGCGGTCGGTGAGGTACAGGTAGCCGTCCTCGTCCAGGTAACCGATATCGCCGGCGCAGCACCAATTGTCATGCTGAGGATGGCGGGACTCGCGGGTTTTCTTCGGATCGTTATGGTAGACGTAACCTGGCTGATCGCGCTCGATGTAGATCAGCCCGGCGCTGCCGATTGGCTGCTCGATGCCGTCGTCGTCACAGATGTGCAGTGTCACCCCGGGAATCGGGTGGCCGACCGAGCCTGGGTGCTGCAGCCACTGCTGGCTGTCGAGGGCTGTGACCGCACCGGTTTCAGTGGCACCGTAGTATTCGACCAGAATCGGCCCCCACCAGTCGATCATCTGGCGTTTGACGTCGAGCGGGCAAGGCGCAGCCGAGTGGTTGGCCAGGCGCAGGCTGGAGAGGTCGTGGCGGCGACGCTCGGCTTCGCTGAGCTTGAGCAGGCGCACAAACATCGTCGGCACCCATTGGCTATGGGTGACGCGGTAACGCTCGATCAGCTCCAGCGACTGCAGGGCATCGAATTTCTCCATGAACACCAGGGTAGCGCCGATGCATTGCATGCTCAGTGAGTTACCGATGGGGGCGGAGTGGTACAGCGGCGCAGTAGACAGAAAGACCGAGTCAGCGTTGAAGCCGCACATTCTCAAGACCGGGCTCAACGGCAGGCCGGCAGTGGCATTGGTCTTGGGCATCGTACGGTAGATGCCTTTCGGTCGGCCGGTGGTACCCGAGCTGTACAGCATCAGGCCGCCCAGCCATTGCTCGCTGAGAGGTTCGCTGGAGAAGGTGGCGACTGCATCCTCGAAGCGACTCCAGCCGTCGATGTTGCCGTCGATCATCAGTCGGTTCGGGCAGTCGGGAATCAGCGGCGGCAATTCGCTGGCGACGTTGCGCAGGGCCCAGGAGGTCACCAGGGCTTTAGCGCCGCTGTCATTGACGATGTAGGCAGCTTCGTCGGTAGTCAGGAAGCGATTGATCGTGACGATCTGCAGGCCGGAGCGCAGCGCTGCCCAGCACACTTCGAAACAGCGGATGTGGTTCTCCAGGAACACAGCGATGCGGTCGCCATGTCGCAGGCCGGCGTCCAGCAGGTAGTGGGCCAGGCGATTGGAGCGCTGATCAAGTTCGCGGTAGGTGATTTGCTCGGCGGTGCTGCCGTTGATGACGGCAGGTTTGTCCGGAGTCAGGCGGGCAAAGTCGCCCAGGTATTTTGCATTGTCCATGAGTAATACGGCTCTTTATACGTCGGTGGTGCTTGCCAGTGGGGCCCACGTGCTCAGGGTGCAGGTGGGATTCAGTTGTTGTTTTTGGCGTCTGGCGGTGATGCGTCGCTGGTGGCAATTTGTCGGACAAGCTCGCTGTCGCTGCGATAGGCATGGCAGGTATCGATCACCCAACTGTTGACCTTGATCGGTGCCTGCGCGCTTTGTGGGTGTTTGCAACGTTCGGCGCGGGCGAGGGTGAAACGCACTTGCATGGCGGCGCTGGCCATGCGTTCGAGCAACTCGGTCAGGTGTGTGCAACCTTGAACGCCGCCAACCCGTGCCTTGACCTGCTGTTTGAACCCAGGGCCGATGCGCAGCCCGTTCAGGCTGGTGTAGG
Organism: Pseudomonas sp. H9; assembly: GCF_004353925.1. Taxonomy (GTDB): domain Bacteria; phylum Pseudomonadota; class Gammaproteobacteria; order Pseudomonadales; family Pseudomonadaceae; genus Aquipseudomonas. Next base: position 142,381 of record NZ_SMOK01000011.1, read on the forward strand.
CCGGGCAGATCCGGTCACAGATCGGCGTAGCGCCGGTGTCGGTGTACGCGGTTATGGCCTGGATCACCATGTCGCTGTCCAGCGTCATCACCAGGCGCATGTCATGCAAGGCCTCGCCAATCTCGACCGGGTGGTAGGGGGTATCGCTTTTCAGGTTGGCGATGTCCTGGAGGCGGCCTTCGATGTCCACCAGGCCATCGCTGCGTCGAAAGCCTTGGCAGATGATTTCTCGGGTATGCACAAGGTCGCGGGAGACGGGTGTCGAATTCAACTTCTCACCTATGTTCCAGGGTGGAGGACGGGCCGCACGGGGCGGCCCGGGTTGATCTGCTTACAGCTTGCGGGCGATCAGCTCGCGCTGGACTTCGTTGGCGCCGCCGACCACGCGGGACACGCGCAAGTCGGAGAAGGCGCGGGCGATCGGGTACTCCAGCATGTAGCCATAGCCGCCATGTAGCTGGACCATGTCGTCCAGGTGCTTCCACAGGGTTTCGGTGGCATACAACTTGACGATCGCTGCTTCTTCGACTGTCAGCTTGCGCTTCATGCGCTCGCCGATGTAGTAGTCCACCAGGGTGCGCACGGCGATTGCGGCGGCCTTGGCGTCGGCCAGTTTGAATTTGGTGTTCTGGAAGTCCCAGACCGACTGGCCGAAAGCCTTGCGGTCCTTGACGTAATCGACGGTCAGGTTGAGCAGGCGCTCAAGCTGAATCGCAGCGTAAACACCGATGTACAAGCGCTCGGTCGGCAGCTCTTCCATCATGTAGACGAAACCTTTGCCTTCCTCGCCAAGCCGGTTGCTTACCGGTACCCGGACGTTGTCGAAGAACAGCTCGCCGGTATCGGAGGCCGGCTGACCGACCTTCTCCAGCTTGCGGCCACGGGTGAAACCGGCGCGGCTGGCTTCCACCAGGATCAGGCTGACGCCCTTGGCGCCGGCGGCTGGGTCGGTTTTGCAGGCCAGCAGCACGGTGTCGCAGTTGAAGGCGTTGCTGATGAAGGTCTTGCTGCCGTTGATGACGTATTCGTCACCGTCGCGTACTGCGGTGGTGCGCAGGGCCTTGAGGTCGGAACCGCCACCCGGCTCGCTCATGGCGATGGCGAGGATGTTCTCACCACGGCAAATGGCCGGCAGCCATTGGTGTTTCTGTTCTTCGCTACCCAGGCGGTCGATGTACATGGCGATGACGTCTGAGTGCAGGCCGAAACCTACCCCCGAGACGCCCGCGCGGTGTACTTCTTCGGTGATCACAGTGGCGTGGCCGAAGTCACCGCCACCGCCGCCGTACTCCTCGGAAATCATGGTGCACAGCAGGCCTTCGCGACCGGCTTTGAGCCAGGTTTCGCGGTCGACTTTACCGGCTTTGTCCCACTCGGCCTGACGTGGCACGCACTCGCGCTCAAAGAAGCGGCGAGCGGTTTCGCGCAGCATTTCGTGGTCTTCACGGAAGAGATTACGGGTGACTTGCATAGAAGGCTCCAGTGTTGGGTTTGCCGACCCTGACGGCCGGTTTCGGACTGGATAAATCGTGCGGCCGTTGGGCCCTTAAAACTCCTCCCCACGTTGGGTGGGAGCGCAAAGCCCCGGCAACTGTGGCCGGGGCGGGGTTTAGGCATGTGGGTTGTCGCGGGTACGCATCAGGCGTAGCGGGCAGTAAGTGAGCACGGTTTTGCCGTGCTGATTGACCACCAGGTTGCGGGTGCGTACCAGCCCGCGGCCGGGCTTGGAGGTCATGCGCTGCTCAATCACCTCGCACTGTACGTGCAAGGTATCGCCCACCAGTGTCGGGCCCTGGATTTCCAGGCTGGTGCCGAGGAAGGCCAGGCCCGCAACCTGAAATGATGGCGTGGTCAGGCCCTCGGCGAACACATAGGTCAGCGCCCCGGGCACCACACGGCCGGTGATGGGCATGGCGGCGCGATCTTCCGGGTCGGCATTGGCAAACAGCTCCTCACCCAGCCAGGCAAGGTTGACGAAGTTCACCAGGTCGGTTTCGGTAACCGTGCGTTTGCGCGAGTGAAAGCACGTACCCACTGGCAGGTCGTCCCAGTAGATATCCACTTCCAGTTTCAGCAGGTCTTGCTTGGCATTCATGATCGGCGAATTCCTCGACAGGCATTGGGCAGCCGTGATGTATCCCGGCAGTGAGGTGCAGCGCCGCCCCGCAGTTGAGCGGGGCGACTGCGGTTTTCAGGCAGGCAGGGGCGCCGGGCGTAGCGCACGGTCGCGTTCGTCCTGCTCGCGCTGCAGTTCACGCCACAGGGTCTTGCCGGTGTTGGTCTTCGGCAAGCAGTCGACGAACTCGATAATGCGCGGCACCTTGTAGGCCGCCATGCGGGTCCTGGCCCATTCGCCAAGCTCGGCTTCCTGCAGCGTGCCGCGCGCAGCTGGACGGAGGATAACCAGCGCCTTGACGGTCTCACCGCGTTTGGGGTCGAACGCAGAAATCACACAGGCTTCCTGTACCGCCGGGTGGGCGTACAGGGCCGTCTCGATCTCGGCTGGCCAGACCTTGAGGCCAGAGGCATTGATCATTCGCTTGAGGCGATCAGTGATGTAGAAGTAGCCGTCATCATCGAAGTAGCCTATGTCGCCTGTGCGCAGGAAGGGCTTACCGTCCAGTTCGATAAACGCCTCAAGGGTGGCCTGCGGACGATTCCAGTAACCGCTGAACACGGTGGGCGAGTTGATGACGATCTCGCCTGGTTGGTTTGGCCCCAGTTCGACGCCAGTGTCGGGATCGATGATCCGTGCATCGACGTTGATCTGCGCAATGCCGCCACACTGGCGGCGTGCTGCATCCGGCGGGTTGACATGACTACCGCCGCACGACTCAGTCATCCCGTAGCCCTCGACAAAAGCAATGCCCAGGCGCTGTTCGATCGCAGCGGCCAGCGCTTCGGGCATGGCCGTGGCGCCACCGTAGATACGGCGGATCGACGACAGGTCGCGACGGTTGATATCGTCACGGGCGAACATCTCTGCGACCATTGGCGTAACCACCCCCACGCTGGTGATGCGCAGGCGCTCGATCAGTTCGACCACCGCGTTGCAGTCCCAGCGCGACAGCATCACCAGAGATCCGGTGGTGAGCATTGCTTGGTTGAGGATGCTCATGCCGGCCAGGTGGCTGACTGGCAGCACCGACAGCGAGATGTAATCGTCGCCTTCAGGCATCCAGATCGAGCGTTGCAGCGAAGACAGAATCAGGTGGCTGTGCAACAGCATGGCGCCTTTGGGCTTGCCAGTGGTGCCGGAGGTGTAACCGAGGATCGCCAGGTCGCTGCCGCGGTTCTGCACGGCGCCGGGCGTGAGCCCGGCCTGCAGGGCATCGGCCAGCTCGTGCAGCCGAGGGTGGTTTTGTGCGCGGCGTGGCTCGCGGACGAATTCGGGGATGTCCATGAACGGCACGTCGTGCGGTTGACCGGCGAACTGTTGGGGCGCGCTGACGATGCAGGCCTCCAGGCGGCCATCGTCGAGCAGCGGCAGGGCGTTGGCGAGCAGCTCCTGGCTGGCCAGCAGCACGCGCGCCCCGGAATCCTCGGCGTAGTGGCCAACTTCTTCGGCGGTGCTCATCGGGCTCATGGCCACCACCACGGCGTCACAGCGCAGGATGGCGTAGTAGGCAATGGCGAACTGCGGGCAGTTCTGCATCAGCAGCAAGACACGATCGCCGCGCCGTACGCCAAGGTGTTGTTGCAAGTAGCCGGCGAGGTTGAGGCTGGCCTGATGCAATTGGCGAAAACTGATCTGGCGCCCGTAGTAGTAGATCGCAGTCTTGTCGGGCGCCGCCTTGGCGCTGTCCTCGAGAAAGCTGAACAGATGACGGTCGGGGGTCTCCAGGGTGTGGGGAACGCCTTTCGGCCAGTGTGCGTAATGTCGAGTCAATTTGGGCATGGCGACGCTTCTCTGGGTCTTCTCTTGACGAGCCGCGGGCGTGCGCTGGCGGCGCAGCGCCGGGCCGGGGAGTTCTTGTTGTGGAGGAGGGTGCCGGTGCGCCAGCATCCCCGGAACATGGGTATCAGAAACCGCCGCGGCCGCCACCGCAGATGATGGTCTGGCCGCTGACGTAGTTGGACTCGGGGATGCAGAACATGTACACCGAGCCTGCTGCTTCTTCGATGGTTCCCAAGCGGCCCATAGGGATCTGCGCAGCGGCAGCGGCCACTTTGTCGGCTGGAACGCCGACCCGGATTTCACGGCCCTCGACGCTCACGGTCTTCACTTCGCCGGGCGCCACCGCTTGAGTCAGGCGGGTTTCGATGGCGGCGAAGGCCACGCAGTTGACGTTGACCTTAAGGCGACCCCACTCCTTGGCCAGGGTTTTGGTCAGGCCGATCAGGCCGGCCTTGGCCGAGGAGTAGTTGGCTTGGCCAACGTTGCCCTGGGTGCCGGCGATGGACGAGATGTTAATCACTTTGCGGAACACTTCCTGGCCCGCTTCGGCTTCGGCCTTGGCCGCTTCACGCAAGTAGGGGAAGGCAGCGCGCAGTAGCAGGAACGGGGCCTTCAGGTGGCAATCGATGATGGCGTCCCACTGCTCGTCGGACATCTTCTGGATGACGTTGTCCCAGGTGAAGCCGGCGTTGTTGACGATGATGTCGATGCGGCCGAAGGCGTCCAGCGCAGTTTTCACGCAGCGCTCGCCGAAGTCGGCCGCGGCGACGTTACCGCAGCAGGCGACAGCGTCGCTGCCGAGCGCACGAATTTCTGCAATCACTTCTTCGGCCGGTGCCATGTCAAGGTCGTTGACCACTACTTTGGCGCCGTGACGGGCGAGTTTCAGGGCCACGGCGCGGCCGATACCGCGGCCGGAGCCGGTCACGATGGCAACTTTGCCTTCGAGGTTATTCATGAATGTTCTCCTGATGCTGTGGTGTGCGTCGGGGACACAGGTGTGGCCGGGCGCAAGGCGCCGGCCACTTGAAAGGGTTACAGCGAGCGGCCGACCACTTCGCGCTGGATCTCGTTGGAACCGCCGTAGATACGGGCGATGCGCGAGTCGGCGTAGAGGCGGGCGATCGGGTATTCGTTCATGTAGCCGTAGCCACCGAACAGCTGCAGGCACTTGTCGACGACTTCACACTGGCGCTCGGTCAGCCAGAACTTGCCCATCGAGGCGGTGACGGTGTCCAGGCTGCCGTCGATCCACTTCTGGATGATGTGGTCGGCGAAGGTTCTCGCCGCCAGGATGGTGGCCTTGAGATCGGCGAGGACGAAGCGGCTGTTCTGGAAGTCGATCACCCGTTTGTCGAACACCTTGCGGTCCTTGGTGTACTCGACGGTCAGCTCGAAGGCGTGTTGCATGATGGTCACGGCATTGACACCGATCTGCGCGCGCTCGTAAGCCAGTTGGCTCATCAAGGTGTAGAAGCCGCGCCCCTCGACGCCACCGAGCAGGCACTCTTCGGAAACTTCGACGTCGTCGAAGAACATCTCCGAAGTGTCCTGAGCGTGCATGCCGATTTTCTCCAGGCACTGGCCACGGCGGAAGCCCGGGGTACGGGTGTCAACCATGAACAGCGAGACGCCCTTGGCACCGGCGGCCAGGTCGGTCTTGGCCACCACCAGTACCATGTCGCAGGTCTGGCCGTTGGAGATGAAGGTCTTGGCGCCGTTGATGATGTACTTGTTGCCTTGCTTGACGGCGCGTGTACGCACTGACTGCAGGTCGGAGCCAGCACCAGGCTCAGTCATGGCCACGGCGCAGATCACTTCACCGGAGGCGATTTTCGGCAGCCAGTGTTGCTTCTGTGCCTCGGTGCCCGAGTCGAGGATGTAGTGGGCGACGATATAGCTCAGGCCCAGGCCCAGGCCGCTGCCCAGGTGATTGAGCTGTTGCATGACACAGATATAGTGGCCGACATGGCCACCGGAGCCGCCGTATTCTTCGGGCACCGAAGGCAGGATCAGACCCAGTTCGCCAGCCTTGAGCCACGCTTTGCGGTCAGCGAATTTCTGCTCGCGCCACTTGAGTACATTAGGCTCGACGTACTCTTTGGCAAAGCGTTTGACCTGGTCGGAGAACTGATCGAGTTCTTCGGTCATCCAGGGGGAGCGGTAGTTGTCCAGCATGGTAGCTTCTCCTGAAGTCAGACGGCGCCGAAGCCACCACCGCAAATAATGGTCTGGCCGGATACGTAGTTGGCCTCTGGCAAGCACAGCATGACCACCGAGCCTGCGGCTTCGGTTGGCGTACCGGCGCGACCCAGCGGAATCATGCGGCTGGCGCCCTCGAGCATGGACTGCTGGACACCGACCTTGATCTCGCGGCCTTCGATGTTCACGGTTTTGCTGTCGTCGCCGGCCAGGGCCTGGGTCAGGCGGGTTTCGATCAGGCCGAAGGCCACGGCGTTGACGTTGACCTTCAGGCGGCCCCATTCCTTGGAAAGGGTCTTGGTCATGCCGAGGATGCCGGCTTTGGCCGAGGAGTAGTTGGTCTGGCCCGCGTTACCGCCGGCAGCGCTGGACGAGATGTTGACGATCTTGCGCAACACTTCCTTGCCCTCGGCGGCTTCGGCCTTGGCAGCGGCGCTGATGACCGGCTGGGCAGCGCGCAGGATGCGGAACGGTGCGGTCAAATGGCAGTCGATGATCGCGTACCATTGTTCGTCGGTCATCTTCTGGATGACGTTGTCCCAGGTGAAGCCGGCGTTGTTGACGATGATGTCGATGCCGCCGAAGCTCTTCACTGCCGTTGCCACGAAGCGATCGGCGAAGTCTGGCGCGGTAACGCTGCCGACACAGGCAACGGCCTCACCACCAGCGGCGCGGATTTCGGCGACCACTTCATCGGCTGGCGCCTGATCCAGGTCGTTGACCACCAGCTTGGCGCCGTAAGCGGCCAGTTGCACGGCGACCTCACGGCCGATACCACGGCCGGAGCCGGTAACCAGGGCAACTTTACCTTCGAGCTTTCTCATTATTGTGTTCCTGTCAATGTGGTTAGGAGGTTTCAGGCCAGGGCGACCACGGCTTCGCCGGCGAGTTTTTCCTCGCCGTACTGGTTGGCGCAGCGGATCTGCAGGCGCACACGCTTTTCACCCTGCTCTTCAAACTTCTCCACCACCTGACCGGTGCAGGTAGGGATGTGGCCGAGCTGGGTGATGCCGGTAAAACGCATGGAGAAACTGCGGAGCTGCGCTTGCGGGACCCAGTTGGTCAGCAGGCGGCCGAGGTAAGCGGCCGAGAGCATGCCGTGGGCGAACACATCGGGCTGGCGCGCCTTGCGGGCAAAGTCGATGTCGATGTGAATCGGGTTGTGGTCGCCCGAAGCGCCGCAATACAGGGCCAGGGTCGTGCGGTTGACCGGCTGCAGTTTCAGCGGCGGGATCTGATCACCGATCTGTACATCGGAAAATTGAGTGGTCATGGCAGGCTCCTTAGCGCTGTACAAGGGAAGAGCGAATGTCGGCGATGTGCTCGCCATCCTGGTTGGTCACGCGGCACTCGAAGACACAAAACTGCAAGGCGCCGCCTTTTTTCTCGTACACATCCGAGATGAAGCCGTCGAAGGTCAGTACGTCGCCGGCGTAGGCCATGTTGTGGTAGGTAAAGGACTGTTCGGCGTGCAGGATGCGGCCCAGGTCCCAGCCCAGCAGCTTGAGGGTGGCGCTCAGGTCACGGCCTTCGCCTTCCAGGCACTTGAGAAAACTCGGCGGTACCGGCAGGCCCTTGTGGCCGGCGGCTTTGGCGGCGCCTTCGTCGGTGTAGATCGGGTCGTTCTGGCCGGTGGCCTTGGCGAAGAAGCGCAGGCGGCCCTTCTCCACGTCGACGTTGTGTGTGCCGGTCTTGTGACCGATCAGGCGTTTGTCTGCCATTGCTGTTTTCCTTCTTGTTGTAAGTCGCGCCTTGCGCGGCGCGCCCGGAGGCGGGGTCAGTTCTTGCCGTACAGGGTGACGATGCAGGCGCCGCCCAGGCCGAGGTTGTGCTGCAGCGCGTGGTGCAGGCCTTCGACCTGGCGCGCCCCAGCGCTGCCGCGCAGTTGGTGGGTCAGCTCGTAGCACTGCGCCAGGCCGGTGGCGCCCAACGGATGGCCTTTGGAGAGCAGGCCGCCGGAGGGGTTGGTGACCACGCGGCCGCCGTAGGTGTTGTCAGCGTCGAGAACAAACTGTTCAGCGCCACCGACCGGGCACAGGCCCAGCGCTTCATAGGTGAGCAGTTCGTTGTGGGCGAAGCAGTCGTGCAGCTCGACCACGCGGATGTCCAGCGGGCCGACACCGGCCGCTTCGTACACCTGCTGGGCGGCGTTGTGGGCCATGTGACTGCCCACGTAGGAAATCAGCGAAGGCTCGGCGAAGTTGAAGGACTCGGCCGGGTCGGTGGTCATCGACTGCGCGAGGATCTGCACATCGGTGCGGATGTTGTGCTTCTTGGCGAAGGCTTCAGTGCAGATGATCGCCGCGGCGGCGCCACAGGTTGGTGGACAGGCCATCAGGCGGGTCATCACGCCTGGCCAGACCACCTTGTCGTTCATCACGTCTTCGGTGGTGACCACATTCTTGAACAGGGCCAGCGGGTTGTTGGCTGCATGGCGGCTGGCCTTGGCGCGGATCGCCGCGAAGGTTTCCAGTTTGGTGCCGTACTTGCGCATGTGTTCACGGCCGGCGCCACCGAAGCCGCGCAAAGCCTGCGGAACGCCTTCGGCATCGGCGGTCAGTTCGTCGAGGATCGGCATGAAGCGAGCGCGGGTCCGTACGCGGTCATCCCAGTGCGCTTTCAGCGCGCCGGCCTGCATCTGCTCGAAGCCCACGGCCAGCACGCACTCGGCGCCACCGAGCGCGACCAGCTGGCGTGCCAGGAACAGTGCGGTGGAGCCGGTGGAGCAGTTGTTGTTGACGTTGGTGATCGGGATACCACTCAGGCCTACTTCGTACAGCGCGGTCTGGCCGCAGGTAGAGTCACCGTAGACGTAGCCGACGAAGGCCTGTTGAACCAGGTCGTACGCAATGCCGGCATCCTTGAGTGCCAGGCGGGCGGCTTCGGCGCCCATGTCGGTGTAGCTCGGGCTTGCTCCGGGTTTGGAGAAGGGGATCATGCCGACGCCGCCGACAATGACTTTCTGACTCATGTGTATGCTCCGGACAAATGCTGGTATCGAGTTGTGGCGCTTCGAGCTCAATCGTCTATGGAGTTGCTGTCGGAGGGACCTGCCAACTATGGGTAGGTGGGTGGGCTACACACATCGGGGGGGGATTTCGCAGGCTGGGGTTGATTACCCTCGCAACGAGAGTGATTCCGAGCGGGTGACGCCTGGCTATGCCACCCAGGATTGTGGCGCTGTCGTCAGCGGCACAGGGGTGAGGCTCAACTCGCCAATGGTCAGGTTGAACTTGCAGTTGAATGGCACCTGTAGGGACGGTGCGAGGGATTAGCGCCAGACAAAACCCCGGCGCCACTGCGGCGCCGGGGTTTTGTTGTGCTCAGGGTGCCCCGGCGCAATGACCGGGGAGCCTTGTCGCGTTTACATGTTCACCACGACACCGCCGGAGCAGTAAATCACCTGGCCGGACACGAAGTTCATTTCTGGCGTGCAGAAGGAGTAGACGCAACCGGCGGCTTCTTCCGGAGTGCCGGCACGGCCCAGTGGAATGCGGGTGGCGGCGCCTTCGAGCATGGCCTTTTGCACGCCGACCTTGATCTCGCGGCCTTCGATGTTCACGGTCTTGCTCTCGTCGCCGGCCAGGGCCTGGGTCAGGCGGGTTTCGATCAGGCCGAAAGCTACGGCGTTGACGTTGACCTTCAGACGGCCCCACTCCTTGGCCAGGGTCTTGGTCATGCCGAGAATACCGGCCTTGGCTGCGGAGTAGTTGGACTGGCCCGGGTTGCCGGAGGCGGCGCCGGAGGAGATGTTGACGATCTTGCGGAACACTTCACGGCCTTCCGCTGCTTCCTTCTTGGCCAGGGCGCTGATCACAGGTTGAGCTGCGCGCAGGATACGGAATGGTGCAGTCAGGTGGCAGTCGACGACGCTGTACCACTGCTCGTCGGTCATCTTCTGAATGACGTTGTCCCAGGTAAAGCCAGCGTTGTTGACGATGATGTCGAGGCCGCCGTAGGTATCGACTGCGGTCTTGACGAAGCGCTCGGCAAAGTCTGGCGCAGTGACACTGCCAACGCAGGCAACGGCCTGGCCGCCGGCGGCGATGATTTCTGCAACCACTTCCTCGGCGGGTTCGCGGTCGAGGTCGTTGACCACCACTCTGGCGCCTTCGGAGGCCATCTTCAGGGCGATGCTACGGCCAATGCCACGGCCGGAGCCGGTGATCAGGGCGACTTTGTCTTGAAGCTTGTTCATGGGTGTTTTCCTATGTTCAGGTTGTTTTAGTTCAGGGCGACGATGGCTTCGCCGGCGAGTTTTTCTTCGCCGTACTGGTTGGCGCAGCAGATCTGCAAGCGCACACGCTGTTCACCGTTCTCTTCGAATTTCTCCACCACCTTGCCGGTGCAGGTGGGGATGTGGCCGAGCTGGGTGATGCCGGTAAAACGCATGGAGAAGCTGCGGAGCTGCGCTTGCGGGACCCAGTTGGTCAGCAGGCGGCCCAGGTAGGCGGCCGAGAGCATGCCGTGGGCGAACACATCGGGCTGGCGCGCCTTGCGGGCGAAGTCGATGTCGATGTGGATCGGGTTGTGGTCGCCCGAAGCACCGCAGTACAGGGCCAGGGTGGTGCGGTTGACCGGCTGCAGTTTCAGCGGCGGGATCTGGTCACCGACCTTCACATCGGAAAATTGAGTGGTCATGACGGGCTCCTTAGCGTTGCACGAGCGAGCAACGGACATCGGCGATGTGCTCGCCATCCTGGTTGGTCACGCGTGTCTCCTGGACCATGAACTGCAAGGCGCCGCCTTTTTTCTCGTAGATATCGCTAATGCGGGTCTCGAAGGTCAGCACGTCGCCGGCGTAGGCCATCTTGTGGTAGGTGAAGGACTGCTCGGCGTGCAGGATGCGCCCCAGGTCCCAGTTCAGCATCTTCAACAGCGACACGCGGTCGACACCTTCGCCAGCCAGGCAGAACAGAAAGGTCGGCGGCATCGGCAGGGCCTTGTGGCCGGCGGCTTTGGCGGCAGCCTCATCGGTGTAGATCGGGTCGTTCTGGCCGGTCGCCTTGGCGAAGAAACGCAGGCGGCCTTTTTCCACATCGACGCTGAATGTGCCGAGCGGGTGCCCGATCAGGCTCTTGTCGGTCATGAATCACTCCTTAGGGTGGCGCGCCCGGCAGGGCGCGTGTGTTGGATTGATGTTCAGTTCTTGCCGTACAGGGTGACGACGCAGGCGCCACCCAGGCCCAGGTTGTGCTGCAGAGCGATCTGCACCCCATCGACCTGGCGCTTGTCGGCGCTGCCACGCAGTTGGTGGGTCAGCTCATAGCACTGCGCCAGGCCGGTGGCGCCGATCGGGTGGCCTTTGGAGAGCAGGCCGCCGGACGGGTTGGTGACCACACGGCCGCCGTAGGTGTTGTCGCCATCGAGTACGAAGCGCTCGGCACCACCAATCGGGCACAGGCCCAGCGATTCATAGGTGAGCAGTTCGTTGTGGGCGAAGCAGTCGTGCAGCTCGACGACGCGGATGTCGTCCGGGCCGATGCCGGCTTTCTCGTAGACTTCATCGGCGGCGGCTTTGGCCATGTGGAAGCCGACCAGGCTGATCATCGACTTCGGCTCGAAGGACTCGACCGGGTCGGTGCGCAGCGACTGGGCGAGAATGCTCACGTCGGAGCGCAGGCCGTGCTTTCTGGCGAAGGCTTCGGTGCAGATGATCGCCGCCGCCGCGCCGCAGGTCGGTGGGCAGGCCATCAGGCGGGTCATCACGCCGGGCCACATCAGGGTGTCGTTCATTACGTCTTGGGTGCTGACGACCTTCTTGAACAGCGCCAGCGGGTTGTTGGCAGCGTGACGGCTGGCCTTGGCGCGGATCGCGGCGAAGGTTTCCATTTTGGTGCCGTACTTGTGCATGTGCTCACGGCCTGCGCCACCGAAGGTAATCAGGTTGCGCGGAATCTCGCCAACATCAGCACACAGTTCATCCTGGATCGGCTGAACGTCAGCGCGAGGGAACGGGCGGTCAGAGAAGGCCGAACGCGTCGGGCCGGAGTACATCTGTTCGAAGCCCACCGCCAGGGCACATTCGACCTGGCCGCTGGCAACTGCCAGGCGCGCCATGTACAGGGCAGAGGAGCCGCTGGCACAGGCGTTGTTGACGTTGATCACTGGAATACTGGTGCGGCCTACGCGATAGAGCACAGCCTGGCCACACGTGGTGTCGCCGATGGCGTAGCCGGCAAAGGCCATTTGCACTTGGTTGTACTCGATGCCGGCATCTTTCAGTGCCAGGCGCACGGCGTCGGCACCCATCTCGATGTAACTGGGGCTTGCACCCGGCTTGGTGAACTGGATCATGCCGACGCCGGCAACTACTACCTTCTCGCTCATGCTGACTCCTGGATTCTGGGGGATTCGGGGCGATCACTGGAGGGCGCCACCGTCTATACGATGCTTGCAGAAGCGAGGCTGCGAGGGTCCTACCAACTGTGGGTAGGCCATCCTCCGGTAGGAGCGGGCTTGCCCCGCGATGCGATGTGTCTGACAGACCTCAATCGCGGGGCAAGCCCGCTCCTACCGGAGGGGTGGTGATCAGTTGGCGGCGGGTTGCTTGGCCTGCTGCAGATTCATCAATGTCTTCTTCAGGCCCAGGCTCTGGTAGTTGATGTTGGCAACGTTCAGGCTCATGCCTTCCTGGAAGGGGTACTGGGGAATGGTGGCGAGAAACGCCTTGACCTTCGCCTGGATAGGCACCAGCAGCCAGGCCTGGTCGCTCGACCAACGCCGGGACGCTTGAGATTCCTTGCGTGCGGTCTGGAAGGGGTCGGCCTTGAGGTTGGTGAGGGTCGGCACGTTGCTCACCGTGCGCACCGCGGTGCTGAAGTCACCTTCCATGTTGGCGAAGCTCAGGCGCCAGTCCTTCCAGCGGATGGCGTCGAGGTCACCGCCCATGCTGAAGTAGAAGTACTCCTCACGCGGGCTGTCTTTGGCCTCGCCCTTGAAGAACGGCAGGAAGTCGTAGCCGTCCAGGTGCACACGCCATTCTTTGCCGTTGCGCTCGGCGCCTTTGGCCAGGTCTGCTACCAGGGTGTTGTCGCCAGCGGCCGCTGCCAGGGTAGGCATCCAGTCGTTGTGCGCGATCATGTTGTTGTAGCGGCTGCCCGGCTTGATCACGCCCGGCCATTTCACCAGCAGCGGGATGCGATGGCCGCCTTCGTTGGAGGTGCCTTTCTCGCCATAGAATGGCGAGGTGCCGCCGTCTGGCCAACTGAGTTTCTGCGCGCCGTTGTCGGTGGTGTAGATGACGATGGTGTTGTCGGCGATGCCAAGGTCGTCGAGCTTTTTCAGCAGCTGGGCGATCTGACCATCGTGCTCGACCATACCATCGGGGTACAGGCCGATGCCGGTCTTGCCCTCGGACTCCTTCTTCAGGTGAGTCCAGACGTGCATGCGGGTGCTGTTGAACCAGATGAAAAACGGCTTGTCGTTTTTGTGCGCTTTGTCGATGAAGTTTTCGGTGGCCTGCACCAGTTCATCGTCGATGGTTTCCATGCGCTTGCGGGTGAGTGGGCCGGTGTCTTCGACCCGGCCATCAGCGTAGGAGTGGATCACCCCGCGTGGGCCGTACTTTTTCCGGAATTCAGGGTCTTTGGGGTAGTAGTACGTCTCCGGCTCCTCCTCGGCGTTCATGTGGTAGAGGTTGCCAAAGAACTCGTCGAAGCCGTGCTTGGTCGGCAGGTGTTTGTCGCGGTCGCCGAGGTGGTTTTTGCCGAACTGGCCAGTGGTATAGCCTTGCTGTTTCATCACGTCGCCGATGGTCGGCGCCCAATCAGGGATGCCGTGCTCGGAGCCTGGCATGCCGACGGTCAGCAGGCCGGTGCGGAACGGGTGCTGGCCGAGCGCGAATGCCGAACGGCCGGCCGTGCAAGACTGTTCGCCGTAGGCGTGGGTGAACAACGCTCCTTCTTTGGCAATGCGGTCGATGCCGGGGGTTTCGTAACCCATCATGCCCTGGTTGTAGGCACTGAGGTTGAAGTAACCGATGTCGTCACCGAAAATCACCAGGATGTTCGGTTTTTCTGCAGCGTTGGCGGCAAAGACAGCGCTGAGCAGCGAGCCGGTCAGGGCCAGGTTCGCTAGCCATTTTCCTTTCCACTTCATGTTGTTGCAGTCCTCTTGTTTTAATGGGTGCGGTGCGTCGTAAGGCCCGCGCCGTGCAGAAGGGGGCAAGGCCGCTCCTGCCAGTCGCGGGCTTAGGCTCTGTACGAAAAGCCTTGATACTCGGTGATGCTGCGTTGAAAACAGCCTCGGAATGCTCATTTACAACCCGTAAACTCCGCTTCCTCGGCTGTTTTCGCCTTGCCTGACCTTCGTCTCAAAACTTTTCATACAGAGCCTAGGGCCCAAGGGTTATTTTTTCGGTTGAATGCGCAGCGCCCCGTACAGCGCACTGACCATCACGCGGCCCTGGTCGTCGACCTGGGGTTGTGAATAGAAGCTGTTGAAGCGAGCGCCGCCGAGGGTGTAGTGGAATGCGCTTTTGCCAGTGGTCCAGTCGATAGCTTCGAGGGTCCACTGGTCGTTGCGTGCACCGGACAGGTACACCATGTTCGAGCCGGTAGAGACGAAAGGCACGCTGTTGGGCGAGGAGATCTCTCTGTTTGCCCATGCGCTGGTAAGTGTCTTGCGCTTGGGGTCCCACTCGAACTTCTGCCCGCCGACCGGGGCGTGCTCTTTCAGGTAGCTGAGGTAGCCGATGAACAGCAGCTTTTCGCGCGGGGCGTTGAGGATGGCCTCAGGCACGTTGCGTGGCTCGTTGTTGACCACGAACATGCCGTAGCCGGACGTCGCCAGCGACTGCTCGCTCTGAGCCGCTTGCAGATCCGGGTCGCCGAAGTTCGCCGGCAGCATCCCGGCGATGCGCCGCGAGGGCGTGCCGTCCAGCTGTTTCCAGCTCTCGGGAATTGCATCGCGCCAGAAGGCTACGACGTTCATCAGCTTGTCGCCGTCGGTGAGGGCAACGAGCTTGTCCGGATCGTTGCCGAAACCCACCAGGGTCGGCGTGGCGCCGGTACCGCGGCCGAGCGAGTTGCTATAGGGCTCGCTCCAGGCACCATCTTTCTCTTGTGTCGAGAAGCGCTCGCCATTCCACACCACTTTGTGCAGATGGTTCTGCGACGCAATGTAAATGCCACCTTTTTCGTCGATGGCAAAGCCGTTGCGCACCCAGAAAACGCCTTTGGGTTGCTTGGGGATTTCCTCCGTTGCGCCAGGCAGGCGGATGCTCTGCACATCCTTGAAGTCGCGCGACAGGGCAACCAGGTAACCATCGGTGGTCGCCAGGATGATCCGGCCGTCATAGGTCATGTTCATGCCCATGAAGGTGCCGGTGATCTCCTTGGGCTGAAGCCATTCGGCGCGAACCACAACCCCGGACTGCCGGTCGCCGGGAATCTGATCACCGTAGATTCGGACAAAGCCGTTGCCACCGACCACGTACTGGTTGTCTTTGTCCAACAGAGTATAGACCCCGGAGGCCGCCGGTATGCCGGACTGCCGGGCAGCCGCGAGCTTGGTCTGAAGGTCGGCGTTGGAATCGAAGACTTTCAGCCAGTTCTCGTGTGCCAGGTGGTCGTTGTGATCGGTGCCGGGCATGCGCAGCGAGGAGATGACGTTGAAGCTGTCGTAGTCGAGCTTGGTCATGAACTGGCTGCCGTTGGTCCAGATCACGCGCTTGCCGTCGGCGTACTTGCCCGAGACGAGGTACAGCAGATTGAACATGCCCAGGTCGTGGTAGCGCAGTTCCTCGGGCCTGAGTTGACGGCTGCTGTCGACCGGCCCGGCATCCACTGTCGAATCGGTTTGCGCCGGGTTGCCGTGCACCACCGAATAGTTCGAGTCGGCGAGGAAAGGATTGCGCGGTGGCGACTCTGGCTGCGCCTGCGCCGCCGAGGCGATGGCAAACAGGCTTGCGGCCAGGGCTACGCTGGTAGCGCTGAGCAATGGCGTTCGTTTGAACCAGGTTCCCGTTGGTTTCATGGTGCTGAAGTCCTCTTGTTGTTATCGCCGACGGCGTTTTTCACAGCATCGCTGCCTACCATCTGGGCAAGACGCTGCGAATGTCCCTCCCCATTGAGGGGAGGGTGGCGGCTGTCGATGTATGCAGGAGGGCGCCTACCCACTTTGGGGTGGGAGTTCAATCCGTACGTCTGGGTAACGTGCCCGGAATGCCGGTGCCGGGCGCTGCTGCCCTCTGGCGAGACACCGGAGCGTCGTGACGATCTGGCGCTGATGCTGTGCAATCACTGCTCTGGTATCGGGGCCTGCCCCATAACAACAACATCCGAGGTATTCCCATGAAAGCAGCTGTGTTCCACAAGCCGGGTTCTCCGTTGACCATTGAGGATGTCGGCATCAGCAAGCCCGGGCCGCGCGAGGTATTGGTGCGTACCGTCGCAGTTGGCATGTGCCACTCTGACCTGCACATTGTCGACGGCATGCTTCCTTACCCTGGGCCGCTGGTGCTGGGCCACGAAGCGGCCGGTATTGTCGAGGCGGTCGGCTCCGATGTGCGCACGGTCAAGCCGGGGGATCATGTGGTCACCTGCCTTTCGGTGTATTGCGGGCACTGCGCCCACTGTCTGACCGGTCAGATGACCCTCTGCGAGTCGCCGGAAACCCAGCGCGGTGCGAAAGAAGAGTCGCGGCTGAGCTACCTGCAAAAGCCGATACCACAGTTCGTCAACCTGTCGTCCTATGCCGAGCAGATGCTCGTGCATGAGCATGCGCTGGTTGCCATTCGCCGCGACATGCCGCTCGATCGTGCCGCTTTGATCGGCTGTGCAGTCACCACCGGTGCGGGCGCTGCGATCAATACCAGTGGTGTTCGCCCTGGAGATACCGTGGCTGTCATCGGATGCGGCGGTATCGGGCTATCGGCCATCAACGGCGCCGCACTGGCCGGCGCAGGTCGGATCATCGCGATCGATATGGTTGACTCGAAACTGGAACTGTCGAAGACATTCGGCGCGACCGATGTGATCAATCCGAAAAATGGCGACCCGGTACAGCAGGTGCTGGAGCTGACCAAAGGCGGCGTACAGCACGCCATCGAGTGCATTGGCCTGAAACAGACCGCCGAACAGGCCTTTGCCATGCTGACGCGTGGTGGCAGTGCCACCATCGTGGGGGTGATCAAGCCAGGCATCAAGTTGGAGCTGGACCCCTTGGCGCTGCTGCAAGGCCAGCGCCGCATCCAGGGTTCGCGCATGGGCTCGAACCGCTTCCCGGTGGACATCCCGATGCTGGTCGACTTTTACATGCAAGGCCGGCTGAAACTCGACGAGATGATCTCTCAGCGCATCAAGCTGGAGCAGATCAACGAAGGCTTCGACGAACTGCGCCGCGGTGAGTTGGCCCGCTCGGTGATCGTCTTCGATCAGTAATCGGGCGCATCCGGGGCCAGTGCCCCTCTGCTTGCACATGGACGCACGTCGTTGACGTGCGTTCGGCATGGTTACAACACGCTGAGGAATGCTTCGATGGATATCCACTACACTGCGACCGAGCAGGCCTTTCGTGAGGAAGTGCGCGCATTTTTGCGTGACAACCTTCCTGCGGAAATCGCCGAGCGCGGTCGCCACGGCAAGCACTTCAACAAGGAGCACCAGGTCATCTGGTTACGCCTGTTGAGCGAGCGCGGCTGGCTGGCAGCGAACTGGCCGGTGGAATTTGGTGGCACCGGTTGGAGTGCTGTGCAAAAACACATCTTCGATGAAGAGTGCAACCTCTTTGGAACCCCGTGGATCGTGCCCTTTGGCGTGAACATGGTGGCGCCGGTGCTGATCAAATTCGGGACCGAGGAGCAGAAGGCCCGCTTTCTGCCACGTATTCTCAGTGTCGAGGACTGGTGGTGCCAGGGCTATTCCGAGCCGGGCGCCGGCTCTGATCTGGCTGCGGTCAAGACCCGCGCCGTACGTGACGGCGACCACTATGTGGTGAACGGCCAGAAGGCCTGGACCACCACCGGGCACATGGCCGATTGGATCTTCTGCCTGGTGCGTACCGATCCGCAAGCCAAACAGCAGCGCGGTATCAGCTTCCTGTTGATCGACATGAAAACGCCGGGCATCACTGTGCGTCCGATCATCACCCTGGACGGCGAGCACGAAGTCAACGAAGTGTTCTTCGACAACGTGCGTGTACCGCTGGAGAACCTGGTCGGTCGCGAGAACGAAGGCTGGACCTGCGCCAAATACCTGCTGACCCATGAACGCACGGCCATCGCCGGGGTGGGCATTGCCAAAGCCATGCTGGAGCGCCTGAAACGCATTGCCGCTAAGGAACTGAAGAACGGCAGGCCGCTGATCGAAGACGCGCAGTTCCGTGCCCAGATCGCCGACGTGGAAATCCAGTTGATGGCCATTGAGGTGAGCAATATGCGAACCCTGGTGGCTGCCGTGGATGGTGCCGCGCCAGGCGCGGAAAGCTCGATGCTGAAGATTCGCGGCACTGAAATCCGCTTGGCCATCTCGCACCTGATCAACAAGGCCGCAGGCCCCTATGCCATGCCGTTCCTTGAGGATGAACTGGGCTACGACGAGGTCGCGGCGCCGCTTTACTCTGCCGATAGCTGCACGTCTGTCCCGCAGTACCTGGATAACCGCAAGGCCACCGTCTATGGCGGCTCCAACGAAATTCAGAAAAACATCATCGCCAAGACTGTTCTCGGGCTGTAAGGGGCAAGGATCATGGACTTCACACTCAACCAAGAGCAGCAAATGCTGCAGCAAACTGCTGCCCGGCTGGTACGTGACACGTACGGCTATGAGCAGCGGGAGACGTTCCGCGAAAGCGCCCAGGGCTTCAGCGCGCAGCTGTGGCAACAGCTCGGTGAGCTGGGGCTGGCAGCCGTGCCGTTCGCCGAAGCGTTCGGCGGCTTCGGCGGCAGCGGTGTGGACCTTATGCTGATCATGAAGGAACTCGGCCGTAACCTGTGCCTGGAGCCCTACCTGCACTCGGTGGTCTTCGCCGGTGGGCTGGTCGAGCAACTCGGCAATGCGTCGCAGAAGGCCGTACTTTTGCCCCAAGTGGCCAGCACCACACTGCAATTGGCGGTTGCGGTGGACGAGCCGCAGAGCCACTACCTGCTCAATGATGTCGAAGTCACTGCGATTCCGGAAGAGGGGGGCTGGAAGCTGCAGGGGCGTAAATCTGTGGTTGTGGGAGGGCAGAGCGCCGGGCTGATTCTGGTGTCTGCACGTACCAGCGGGGAGGCGCGTGACACAGACGGCATCAGCCTGTTCCTGGTCGACCCGAACTGCGAAGGCGTTTCCCGTCGTGAGTATCACAGCATCGATGGCCGCAAGGCGTGCGAGTTGCTCCTTGACGACGTGCACGTTACTGCTGCCGAGCTGCTCGGTGAGCCGGGCAAGGCATTGGCGGCGCTGCGTTACCAGCAGGGCCGCGCCATCGCCGCGCAATGTGCCGAAGCGGTCGGCAGCATGGAAGCTGCGTGCGAGCTGACCCTCGATTATCTGAAAACCCGCAAGCAGTTCGGTGTGGCCATCGGCAGTTTCCAGGCGCTGCAACACCGCATGGTGGAAATGCGCATGGAACTGGACCAGGCCAGTGCGATGGCAATCCTGGCCGCTTGCGTTGCCGATGAGCCCGACAGCGACGAACGCAGCCGCGCCTTGGCTGCCGCCAAGGTGGTGACCTGCCGCGCTGGGCGCTTCATCGCCGACAACGCCATCCAGCTGCATGGCGGTATAGGCCTGACCTGGGAATACGTGTTGTCGCACCACGCCAAGCATTTGCTGATGGTCGCCCGCCAGTTCGGTGATGATGACCATCATCTGGAAAGCTTCAGCCGGCTAATGCAAGTCGCCTGATCAAGCGAACCACCTTATTGACCGGTGCCTGTATGGGCCGGTTTTTCAAGGAACTGTCCCGGTACTGAGCGCGTGGATGCCAGAATGTTCGGCATTACTCGCGTTATGTCTTAAGATAGCCGGTTGCCGAAAGAACCGTCATGGCCATAGCCATGGAGGGCTTTCATCCTTTACGAATAAGTGTGGTGAAGATGAATAAGCCTTTCATTTCGCTGTGCCCTGAGATTACTCGGGCGCACGCGTTGAAGCTGGTGGATTGGTTGGAGGATGAGCGCGTCACCTGCTATCTGAGTGATTCGCGTCATGTCTCTCGCTCCATCGAGCAAGCCATCGATCGGACGCAATCGCCGATCCTGACCCATCTGTTCAACCAAGGCGGCCGATTCTTCATGGCCTATGACCGGCATGACGCTCCGGTGGGCTTTGTCCGCCTCATCAAGACCGGTTCACATTGCGAGATAGTCCTGGTCATCGGCGACAGCAATAAATGGGGCCGAAACCTTGGCGCCCGCACGATCCGCGAAGGCATGAAGCTGGCCTTCCTCGACATGCGGGCCGAGAAGCTCATCGCCAAGATCCACCCGGACAACGTGCGTTCGCTGAAAGCCTTTCTGCGCAGCGGCTTTGTGCTTGAGCGCGAATCGCCGACATTGAAGTCATTTTCCATGACGGCGGGGCGCTATCTCCAGTTATTGCGCGAAGGTGCGATTGGCGACTCCACGGGGATCTACATCACTGAAATCGACAAGGCCAGGCTCGAGAGCCTGATCGTGCTCGAGCAAGGCTCGGCCATTATTGAACTCGAACATGAGCTTGAACGAGCCATTGTCGTCAAACCGCAGCAGGTGGCACGCAATGTCGTCACGATGAACTCCAGGGCGTTGCTGCAGCTGGACGACGAAGAGATTGAAGTGGCCTTGGTTTACCCTGAAGACGCGGACAGCAGCGCCGGGAAGCATTCCGTGTGTTCCGACATCGGTGCCGCCATCCTGGGCTATCAGGAGGGGGACGCCATCGACTGGCGAATTTCTGATCGCACCCGCCGGATCGAGATCAGGAAAGTGCTTTACCAGCCGGAGGCCGCAGGCGATTTTCACCTGTAACAGCGCCCTTAGCTCAGTGTTCGTTCATAGGGCGTGAAGATCCCCAAAGGACGGGACCGCGCCGTTCACCGCGTAGACCAACTGCAACGCCAAGATCAAGAAACTGGAGGACATCCACAACACCGCCCGAGGAACGTAGTAGATTCTTCTCTATCAAGTGCGGCGACGCGTATACCGTCGCCCTGGTTCATTTAAGAGGAAACTCGATCACCACATAGATCCGATCAAGATCGGGCCCCGCCTGGGCATCATTAGCCCGGTGGCTGACATGAGCCAGTGCGATCGAAAGGTCTTTAGCGGGGCCGCCTTGCACGACGTAGCGAAGATCCATATCCCGCTCCCAGTGCTTGCCCCCTTTGCCTTGCGCGGGCACGAAGGCTCCTGCATCTGGGTCGAACGGGTTGTATGCACCGCCACGGGGAGCATGAGTACCATCAATACTTCTACCGGTGACGTAGCGCAGCGAGAAGGTCAGCCCCGGCACGCCTGCAGTTGCAGCGTTCCACTGATATCGCCCTTGCCATGATTGCTCACCCGGGCCGTTGAAGTCGGCAAATTTGATGGAGTTGGCGAGGTAGATGGAGTCGCCACCGACAAAGTCGAAAGGCGTGCTGCCTTCAACTTTCTGGTAGCCCAGGCTCAACGTGTGGCTCGTCATTGCGATGGACGTCAGGATGCTGTAGGCCAGGGTGTCGATCTTTCCAGCTTTTGCCAGCCCCTGGTCGCGCACCTTGTAGAGGTTGCCATCCACTGACAGAGCGCCAGTGCTGGCATTCAGGTTCAGATAGCGCTGCTGCCAGACGTCTTCTAGCTGGCCACCGAACACGGAGGCGCCCCAGCTGTAGTCCTCGCGCCTGACCTTGTAGAGCGAGCCCACCAGGCTGATCGCATTGTTTTTAGTCGTAGCGCCGTAGCCTTCGAAGTCTTCATAGGACGAGCTACCCGCCTGATTCTTGAAAGCGGTGAAACGCCCAGCTTGCAGCTTCCAAACCGACGACAGCGTGCTGTCAAGGAACCAGCCAGTGGCGTATTCCGGTTGCAGGCGCTTGTCGCCCGTGTCGAAGACTGGAGTCTCCACCAGCATTTCGCCGTAGCTCAACACGGTATTGCCGGCTTTCAACTTCAGCGCGCCGCCTGCGTCCGAATACTCGGACGCTGCCCGGCCATCGCTATCCACCGGCAGCAGTCCAACCCCTGCGTGTCCTCGTCCGCCATCAAGCTTTATGCCGACGAAACCGTGAAGGTCGACGCCTATCCCCACGATGCCAGGGGTGTAGGCAGAACTCAGGGCGCCAATGAACCCCTGGGCCCATTCCCGGCGCCTGCCGGGTGCTCCAGGTTCCTTGTTGCGAAAATCGCTATCGAGCAAGAAATTTCGTGACAGCAATGACCACTCACCCATGGGCTCGTCTGCGTGGCTGGCAGCCGCGACTAAACACAGACAAGTGCACGCACAGGTGCGTACGCTGATCACGGTACGATCCTGCGCAAGCTATCGCCTTGAATTGAAATGCTGCCGCGCCCGGTAAGGAGTCGACCGCCATAAAGAATGATCAGCAGCCAGGCGAACTGGCCTTGTTCCAGCGCCCAGTCCGGATGAACGAATATCACGCAGATGAAGAGCACGCCGAGCATTGGCAGGCTGCAGAGCCGGGCCAACAGGCCGACAATGTGTCTCAATTGATTGCGCAGAGAGGGGCTTGGTGCCTGCATGGTGGTCACTCCGTAGCTCATGAGCCACCATCAAGTAAGGAGGCTGTGAAAACTCGCGCAAACAGTGCCGATACCAACAATGCAGCGGTGTCTTTTAGGGTTAGCTCCTGTTCATGGTTTTTTTTTGTACGTCGCTATTGGCGTTTTAGCCACGTCGAAAACAAGCGTGTCGCCCACGGCATGAAGATATAAACCACCAACAATACGATGCTGAGGGTGATCAGCACGTTGCTGGCAATGTACCCGCCCAACCAGGGCCACTTGGCAAACAAAGGTTGCCACAGCAAGGGCACCACCAAGCTTAAAGGCAGAATCACCAGAAACGTGACGCACACCTGTTTCCAGCGCACGGGTGCGGTACTTTCTTCAGATGGCGTGAACCAGAACTCACGGTTGGCATTGGCTTCGGTTCGATCGCCCGCGATCAGCAGCGGGGTTATCTCAGCAACCAGTTCGCGCCGTTCATCGGAGTCTAGCCATGCCTGCAGTTGCACGGTCGTGGCGAAACGGATCACTGAGGTGAACTGGTGCTGATCGCCGTCTCGGTTACGCATGACATCGACGCCCAGGTGGCCGGGATAGCGTTTTGCCGCAGTGACGGTGCGGCGCAACCATTGTTCGTATGCCGGCTCGGCATCTCGTCTCACGCAATGGCGTACAAGCAATGTCGCGATATCGTGTTGAGGAAGGTCATCGGTCATCGGTCTGCCGCCTGCGTGGGGAGTTCACGGATACGTTAGCCCAGCGATTACCGAGTTTCTTGTAGGGATGTGTCAGTTTTGAACATATGTGCTCTCGCCATCGAAGACTTGACGCTGCGCGCGTCGCCAGCTTGCGGGGGCCATACCGACCTGTTTGAGAAAGACGCGCGAAAAGTGTGACTGGTCAGCGAAGCCGCAATCCAGACCGATCTCAGAGAGGTTGAGCGCGGAATCGGTCATCAGGGCTTTCGCCTTGTCGACGCGAATTTTCGTTAGCCATTCGTGAGGTGATTGCCCGGTACTTTGCTTGAAGGCCCGGGTGAAGTAGCTGCGCGACAGTGAGCACTCTTTGGCAAGAAGCTCCACCGAGAGCCCTTCGGTAACATGGTTGGCAATCAGTTCCTTGGCTCGACGGAGCTGCCAGGTGGCGAGGCCCCTGGTCTTTTCGTTGGTAAGAATGGCGTTGCCATAGCGCTTGTCAAGGTGTGTCAGCAGGGCGAGCATCACCTGGTCAATGAACAGTTCGTTGGTTTCGCTCGGTGTCGTCAGCGCCGGCAGCAATGCCAGGGAGAGATGGTAAACAACGGGGTCAACCTGGCTTCGCACTCGCTCAAGCCCTTCTGTCGTCGAGCCTCCAGCCTCGTAGAAAAGCGACTGGATCGTGCTGCGCGGCAGGATGAATTTGAGGTTGTCATAAGCGGCCCGATGCTGGCAGCGGATCTCGTCTCCAAGATAAACGATCGAGGTGCTTTGACAGGCATGCCCGCCGACATAGGTGAGTTCTCGACCCTGCCACAGCCGATGCGCGTTGAAATCCTTGAGCTGGATAACGACGGAATAGGCATCGGCGCATGGAATATTAACGTGCAGGTCAGGGTCGGGGTGGTCTTCGCTGCTTCGGATAATCGAGTAGTTTCCGGTCTTTGCACTTCTGGGTGAACTACCGATGTTTGCTGGGCGCTTGGGGGACATTGTAAAGCGCATGGGCGGCTCCCTTCATGGACTGCAAGCTGGTCTGTGGCCAATTGCCCTCGGCTTGATCCTCAAGTCCTTCCGAGTACACCAGAATAGTATTGAGAACGCTCGGTACGCTGAATAGAATAAATGGCATTTCATCTATTCTGTTTTTTATGAACACCATTCCTGACTTGCAGGCTTGGGCGATTTTTGCCCAGGTGGCCAACAGCGGTTCATTTGCCCGAGCCGCGCAGACATTAGGCATATCCCAGCCCACGGTGTCCAAGGCAATTGCGCGCTTGGAACAACGTTTGGGCGTTGCTCTGTTGCTTCGTACATCTCGTTCTCTGCAACTGACGAGCGCTGGTGAGCAGGCGTTGGAATGGGCTCAGCGCCTGCTTGAGGAGGGGCGAGCCATAGAGGCCGAGGCAGCACTTCAGGCGAGTGTTCCCAGCGGAAGGATACGTGTGGCTGCGCCAATGTCGTTTGGCTTGAAATACCTTGCCCCCCTGTTGCCAGAATTTCGCCAACAGTATCCGCTAATCGAACTTGATCTATCCTTGGATGATCGCATCGTCGATCTGTTGGCGGGCCGTTACGACATCGCGATACGTATCGCGGAGTTGCCAGACTCCTCGTTGAGATCGCGCAGGCTTTTTGCTGTACGTCGTCTTCTGGTGGCAAGCCCGTTGTACCTGCAACGTTACGGGCAACCTGCCCATCCCAAGGAGCTGGAGCAGCACCAGTGCCTGATCTACACCAACCTACCCACGCCTGAGCGTTGGCGGTTCTCGCATTCGACCTTGGGCGACTGCGTGGTGCCGGTGCGTGGAGGCATTAGTGGTAATAATGCCGACCTCCTGCAACCGGCATTGCTGGCCGGGCAGGGGCTGGCCCTGCAGCCTGAGTTCCTTGCATGGGAGGCGCTGCAAACCGGGGAACTGGTGCATGTGCTGGCCGACTGGCACTTCGCTGATATCGCCATTCATCTGGTGACACCGCCGGGTGGTTTGCGGCCTGTGCGCGTGACCCTGCTGTTGGAGTTCCTTGTTTCCCATCTGGCCAGTGCGTCCTGGGTCAGGGGAGGGACATGCAATTGAGGCAGCACTGAGGCGCTGGGAGCACAAACGTTCAAATCGGGATCATTCGTGCAAGACGCTTCCGGTTCTACTGGCACACAGTTTGGGCTCTACAACGCAACCAGAGGCTCAATCTTATGGCTATCGCAAAAGCTGAACCCGGCAAGACCCTGCTCGATCCTAGCAACCACACCTTGATCATGATCGACCATCAGTCGCAGATGTCCTTTGCCACCAAATCGATTGATGCGGTGTCATTGCGCAACAATGCGGCGCTGGTCTCCAAGGCTGCCAAGGAGTTCAAGGTTTCCACCATCCTCACCACCGTGGCGGAAAAAAGCTTCTCTGGCCCAATCTTCGATGAAATTCGTTCGGTCTTCCCTGAGCATCATGTGATCGATCGCACTACCATGAACACTTGGGAAGACGAGCGCATTGCCGTTGAGGTCAACAAGATTGGCAAGCAAAAGATCGTTCTGGCTGGCCTGTGGACTTCGGTGTGTATTGTTGGCCCAGCGCTCTCGGCACTGGATCAGGGCTTTGACGTCTATGTCATCGCTGACGCCTGCGGCGACGTGTCCAACGAAGCCCATCAGCACGCCATGGAGCGAATGATCCAGCTCGGTGCCCGCCCCATGACTTCGCTGCAATACCTGCTCGAGCTACAGCGCGACTGGGCACGTGGCGAGACCTACAACGAGACCGTCCAGACCTCGATTGCCCATGGTGGCGCCTATGGCTTGGGCCTGATCTACGCCAAGAGCATGTTCAACGCCTCCGAAGGCCATTGATCGAAAGGCCCAAGGAGTGCCTCACAAGCCTCCGTGGGCTGTTCAATGTCGCAATGGCGGAATATGCCATCTCCTTGTACGGCGTTCGGAAAAATGAGCATTTAAGCAAGGGTGGCTAATCTGCATTGTTGACGCCGACGTGTATCGGCTTTGCGAGAAAGACGCCATGAAACAGGATCCACCCAGCAACAGCCGTCGTCATTTCCTTGCCGCTAGCACCGTGCTCGGTGCTGCGGGCGCACTCTGGTCGTCGCTCCCGTTCGCCGCTGCTAGCGATCCGACCCATGCCAGTCACCCAGGAGGATCCATGACTGCCGACCTGATATTGTTCAATGGCCGTTTCCATACCGTTGATCCGGATAAACCAAGTGCCACCGCCGTCGCCATCAAGGATGGCCGATTCCTGGCGGTAGGCAGCGATGCCGAGGTCATGGCACTGCGCAGCGATACCACGCACACCATCGACCTGAACAGGCGCACAGTGGTGCCTGGTTTGAACGACTCCCACTTGCACCTCATCCGCGGAGGCCTGAACTACAACCTGGAGTTGCGCTGGGAAGGCGTGCCGTCCTTGGCCGATGCGCTACGGATGCTCAAGGATCAAGCTGACCGTACCCCGGCCCCGCAGTGGGTAAGGGTGGTCGGCGGTTGGACAGAGTTTCAGTTCGCTGAAAAGCGCCTGCCAACCCTTGAGGAATTGAACAAAGCCGCGCCCGATACGCCGGTATTCGTCCTGCACTTGTATGACCGTGCGCTGCTCAACCGCGCGGCGTTGAAGGTTGTAGGCTATGACCGCAACACGCCCAACCCGCCTGGCGGTGAGATTCAGCGCGATGCCAATGGCGAGCCGACCGGCATGCTGATCGCGCGCCCGAACGCGATGATTCTCTATGCGACCTTGGCCAAAGGGCCCAAATTGCCGTTGGAATACCAAGTCAACTCCACCCGCCAGTTTATGCGCGAGCTGAACCGTCTGGGGGTGACCAGCGCCATCGACGCCGGGGGTGGTTTCCAGAATTATCCCGATGATTACCAAGTGATTCAGGAACTGGCCAACAACGGCCAGTTGACCGTGCGGATTGCTTACAACCTGTTCACTCAAAAACCCAAGGAAGAGCTGGCTGATTTCCAGAACTGGAGCAAGCTGGTCAAACCAGGCGATGGCTCGGACTTCTTCCGCCACAACGGTGCCGGCGAGATGCTGGTGTTCTCTGCTGCCGATTTCGAAGACTTCCTAGAGCCTCGTCCGGATCTGCCGGCGACCATGGAGCAGGAACTGGAACCGGTGGTTCGTCATCTGGTGGAGCAGCGTTGGCCGTTCCGCCTGCATGCGACCTACGATGAATCCATTTCACGCATGCTCGATGTGTTTGAGAAGGTCAACCGGGATATCCCGTTCAATGGCCTGCCGTGGTTCTTCGACCACGCCGAGACAGTCAGCCCGCAGAACATCGAGCGCATCAGGGCGCTGGGCGGTGGTATTGCCATCCAGCACCGCATGGCGTTCCAGGGCGAATATTTTGTCGATCGCTATGGCGCCAAGGCTGCCGAACATACCCCACCGATCCAGCGTATGTTGGCCGAAGGCGTGCCGGTCGGGGGGGGCACCGACGCCACGCGGGTGGCCAGCTACAACCCTTGGACGGCTTTGTACTGGCTGGTCAGTGGCAAGACGGTGGGCGGGTTGGCGCTGCACCCCCAAGGGCTTGCCCGCGAAACGGCGTTGCAGATCTTCACCCACGGCAGTGCTTGGTTCTCCAGCGAACAAGGAAAGAAAGGCCAAATCAAGGTTGGCCAGTTCGCCGATTTGATCGCGCTGTCGGCAGATTTCTTCAGCGTCGACGAAGCTTCGATCAAATGGCTTGAGTCGGTACTCACGGTGGTGGATGGCAAAGTCGTCTACGGGGCGGCCGAGTTCGACAAGCTTTCGCCACCCGCGCTGCCCGTGATGCCTGATTGGTCGCCGGTGAACAAGGTGCCCGGGCATTGGAAACCTGCCGCGCCGCTAGTTGCCCAGGTACACCAGTGCGCCGGGCCCTGCGCGGTGCATTCGCACCAGCATGACCGGGCGCGTCGCTCGAACGTGCCGGTCAGTGACTACCAGGGCTTCTGGGGCGCCTTCGGCTGCTCGTGCTTTGCATTCTGACGCAGCTCCCGCGAGCCAGGTGACCGGCTCGCGGTTTTCGGGTAGCGCAAGTCGGTCAACCTGACCGATAGGCAAGGCCCTTCCGAGGGCCTGCCGCCTTTCCTGTTTCCCTCTTGTACCGCCCAGCCAGCCTCCTGGCCTGGGGGGCGCCCGGCTGTTCCTGCCGAACACTCTTGCACCTGGCCGCACGCCGCGAGCGCTCCCCCCGCCAGCCACCTGCCCTGGGGGGACGCTTCAGCGCGGAGGAGTCGTGATGATGAATTTCACACATAAGAACAACTACAGGTGGCCTCATGCAACGCTCACAAATCGTTCCCGATGCGGGTTCATCGGGCTCTGCTTGCCCGCCGTCGCGTGCCGGTGTCTCCCGTCCTGATCCGCGTTTCAGAACGCCTTCCAGGTCTACGGCGCATTCCTTTCGCAAGACGCAGGCGCAAGGTGTGATCTTGCCTTGGATCGGGCGTCTCTCGCCCTGGGTTCTGATCGCCGGCCTCGCCTATGCAGCCGTCTTCGTCAAACCTAGCGCCAATGGTGCGCCATTGTCGCAACCCGTGCTCGAGCGCCGTGACATGTTCTACGGTGCAGCGGGCGATCTTGCCTCGCTGTGGGTCGTGGGACAACACGGCGCGATACTGCATGGCGTGGACGGTGCCACCCAGTGGAGCCGGAACGTTCTCCCGACCGGCACCAGCCTGCAGGCCGTTGCAGTTTCGCCAGCGGGTGTCGTGGTTGCCGTGGGTAACCACGGTGACCTCTGGCTTAAGGCGCCTGGCCAGGCTTGGCTCTCCACACCGCTGCCGGTGGGAGAGGTGGGCGCAAAGCTGCTCGACGTGGCATTCATTGACGGACACTTTTGGGTGTCCGGCGAGATGGGCTCGCTTTTTCGTGCGGGGCCGGACGCTGGCGTTTGGGAACGCCTGGGGGATGAGCAGGATGTGGCTTTCAATGCCATTCGCCCTGGAGCCGGTGGCGACCTCTGGATTGCGGCGGAGTTTGGTCGACTGCTTCGCAGCCGTGATGGTGGCAAGCGTTGGAGCACGCAGGAGTTAGGCAGCGAGAGCCTTCGCGCCGTGGCATTCGAGGGCCAGGTCGGCGTTGCGGTCGGCAATGCAGGACATGCCTATGTCAGCCGGGATGGTGGCGACAGCTGGAGTGCGGTTGAGCCTTTCACCACCGACCACTTGCATGATGTCGCGGTGAAGGAGGGGCTCTGGAGTGTGGTGGGCGACCATGGCACCTACTTCCAAACCCTCAGTCCCAGCGAGGCTTGGCAAAACGCCGCCCCGGCTGGGTTGAGCAAGGGCTACTTCACCCGGGTGCTGCCGATTGCGGGCGGTAATTTGCTGGTGGGTCAGCAGCTGGCCATGATTGAAGGTGGGCGCCTGACCGTCATCACGGCAGGAGGTCGGCCATGAGGCAGCTGCAGAGCTTTGCCGCCCGCCTGGCCGGGTGGTCGATTGCCCATCGCGTTCCGGTCACGCTAGTGGTCGGCCTGATCACCCTGTTTTTCGCATTCTGCCTGACGCGTCTGGAGATCCAGACCCGTTTCTCGGACATGGTTCCCCACGACCATCCGTACGTGAAGGTGCATCAGACGTACAAGGACAGCTTCGCCGCTAGCAACCGGGTCTCAATCCTGGTCAAGGCGCGCGAGGGCGACATCCTGCGGGGCGACATCCTCGAAGAGGTGCAGCGCATCACCCGCGCCTTGCGCAAGGTGGAGGGGGTTAACCCGCAGCAGATCGTCTCGCTCGCCTCGCGCAAGCTCAAGCGAGTAAATGCCTCATCCGAAGGTATTGAGACCGAGCCGCTGATGGGCGAGCGCGTACCTCGAACTGAGGCTGAACTGCGTGTTCTGCGCCAGGCGATCCTCAACAACTCGATGGTTTATGGCCTGTTCGTCGATCGTGATTTCACCTCCACCCTGATCCAGGTGGACTTCTATGACCATCTGGTGAACTACAAGGCGATCTTTCCTCAGATCCAAGCGATCCTCGATGCGTCGCCGATCCAGGGGCAAGTCAGTCTGCACCTGGTCGGCGAACCGATCCTCTACGGCTGGGTCGCTCATTACCTGCCGGAAACGCTAGGGCTATCGCTGCTGTCGCTCGGCGCAATGCTGGTGTTGCTGTTCGTTTTCAGCCGGACTTGGCGCGGCACACTGCTGCCGCTACTGGCGGGGAGTATTTCCGGCATCTGGGCGCTGGGGATCAGTGCGCTGCTGGGCTACAACTGGGACCCGCTGGTGGTGGTTGTGGCTTTCATCATCACGGCGCGCGCTTTGTCCCACTCGGTGCAGTTGATCACTCGTTACGACGACTTGGTCCTGGACGGACAGGTGGTGTCGCGACGCGCTGCCGAGCAGGCCATGACCGAGCTGTTCCGTCCCAGCATGCTCGGGTTGTACGCCGACGCCGGGGCCATCCTCTGCGTGATGCTTACGCCGATCTCCCTGCTGCACAAGGTGGCGATCATTGGGGCCGTGTGGGTGATGAGCATTGCTGTGTCTGCGGTCGTGATGACGCCAATCATGCTGTCCTGGGTGAGCCGGCCGCAGGGCTTCGTGCACCCTCTGAACCTCGACTTCATTCTTGCTGCGGTGCTGCGCGTCGCTTCGCGGCTGGTATCCACCCGGGCCCGTTACCTGGTGGCGCCGGTTTGTGTGGTGCTGCTCGCCGGCCTGCTGTTCGAGGCATCGCGAATCCAGGTCGGGGATGCCAGCGACGGTTCACCGATTCTCTGGAAGGACGCCGCGTTCAACCGTGACAGCGCTCTAATCAACCGACTGTATCCGGGTTCCGAACAGATGTTCGTGGTCATCGAGGGACGCGGGCCGGATTCGCTCAAGGCGCCAGAGGTTCTGGACTGGGCGCAACGTTTCTCGCGCTACATGGAACGCCAACCGGAAATCGGCGGCAGCGTATCGCTGGCCGACCTGGTGGTGGATATTCGGCGCAATCTCTACGAAGGCAACCCGCGTTACCGTGAACTGGGGGCGTCGCAGACCGAGAATGGCGAGCTGATCAACTTCTACCTGCAGGGCGCGGCGCCGGAAGACATGGCGCAGTATGCCGACCGGCAGTTCCAGAATGGCGCCATAACCCTGTTCTTCCGCGACCACAAGGGTGACACCCTGCGCAACGCGGTGCACTACGCCAATCGCTTCATCGCCGAGAACCCACTGGAACAGGCCGACGTCAAGCTCGGTGGCGGTGGCCTGGGGGTAATCGCCGCGGTCAACGAGGTGCTACTCAGTGACCAGATCGAGGCCATCGCCCTGGCTTTCCTGGTGGTGGTGATCTGTTGTCTGGTGGTCTACCGCTCTTCAATCAGTGGCGTCTTCTTCATCATCCCGGTGCTGGTCTCCAACGTCGTCACGTTCGCCTTCATGTCCTGGCAGGGAATCGGCATGAGCATCAGCACATTGCCGGTCGTTGCACTGGGGATCGGCCTGGGGGTGGATTACGCCTTCTACATCGTCGATTCGATCAAGGAATACCTGGAGAAGTACCCCGAAGCGTCCCCCCTTGAGGCCGTGCTTCAGTCCATTGGTTCGGCGGGACGCGGCGTACTGCTGACCGCTTTCACTCTGGCTGCCGGTGTATTGCTCTGGACTTTCTCCTCCCTGCGATTCCAGGCCGAGATGGGGCTGCTGATTGGCCTCTGGCTGATGGTTTCCGCCTTCACGTCGTTGTTCGTCATGCCGGCGCTGGCCTTGGTATTCAAACCCCAATTTATCTTCGCCGTAGCGCATCCGGTGGAGCGGTGCGACTTCGATTCTGAGCCGGCGGTGTAATCGGTCGGCTCGAATAAGGCCTTGCCACCAATAAAAACAATGAGAGGTGTTCAGGATGCAATTGAAATCTCAGGCCCACCGGCCCTGGTTGGCCCTGGCGCTGCTGCCAATGTGGACCTTGTCTGCGGGGGCTCACGCCATGGACTACGGCAACGACGACTTCGGCTTCAGCCTGGGTGGCTACGTCAGAGGTTGGTCGTCCTTCAATCTCAAGGATGCCCCGGAAACCCGTGCCGATGACAAGGGCAAGCTGTCGATGGTGCGCAGCTCCCTGATGTTGGATGCCGATGCCGTCACCGGCCCCCTCAGTTGGAAGGCCATCGCTCGGCTCGACAAGGAGGTGATGACCGACTACCAGGATGATTTGCAGGACATCAACCGCTCCATGGTCAATACCGGCGCTCGCGGGCGGGGCAGCGATCTAATGGGCGAGTACGACCAGGCGGAACTGCGCGAATTTTATTTCGACTACGAGTACGACCGGGTCAAGTTTCGCGTTGGGAAGCAGCAGGTGGTATGGGGCGAGACCGACTTTTTCCGTGCCATGGACGTGGTGCAGGGTTTTGACTACCGCTGGCGTTCGTTCCTTGAGCCGGAAAACGAGGAACTGCGCAAGCCGCTGATCATGCTCAACACCACCCTCCAGGTGCCGGAGCTGGACGGCTCGCTGCAGGTACTGGTGCGCCCGGGGCTGGATGCGCACAACGCCATCGGCAATAGCGTCGACTTCTATGGCGGCCGCTGGGCCCCTCAGCCTTATCGTGGGACCGACTTTTTCTCGGTAGTGGATACCGACTACGACCATCCGCAAGGCGACAACGAGAAAGTCACCGCAGGGCTGCGCTGGGCGGGACTCATCGGCGACGTGAACTACTCATTGGCCTGGCTCAAGTCTTACCAAGGCGACCCAGTAATCAACTCGCGATTCAACCCTTACAAGAAGACCCCGAAGGGGATACTGGGCGATGCCATCCACCCCGAAATCACTGTGATAGGCGCGACGGCAAGTACCTACGTGGCGGCGGCAGATGCGGTGTTTTCCACCGAGTTGGTCTACACACAGGACGCCGCGTTCAACCTGGGTAGCGAGCCCCTGTTCGGTGGCGCCGTACCGCCAGGGTTTGGCGGCATCAAGCGCAAGGACACCTTTACGTCAATGGTGCGTATGGACAAGACCGTGGATCTGACGCGCCTGCTCGGTACCAGTCGGCCGTCCTTCCTCTCTACGCAGTTGTTCAACACCCGCGTCCTTGGTTTCTCGAAGGACGACGACTTGGTCGAACTGGCGGCGTTCAGTGCCAAGAAGAAGCGCAACACCACGCTACTCACCACCGTCCTGCAAATGAACTACCGCAACGACACCATCAACCCATCCCTGGCCGGTGGCGTCGACGTAGGCAATGGCGGCGGCTTCCTGATCCCGGCGGTGGAGTTCGTGATGGGCGACAACTGGCGCCTGCGAGCCGAAGCCGATTTGTTCTTCGCCGCCGGCAACAGCAATGAGTCCGCCCAGGACGACAGTAGTTCCACCCGTCTGTTTGGCTACTTCGACAACCATGACCAGCTAGTGCTGCGTTTGACCCGTCAATTCTAAGCCCGGTGAATCACGATGAACGTACTTTCCAAGTATGCAGCCTTCACTTGCACCTTGCTGACCCTCTCTACCTGCGCAGTTGCCGCTGATCTGCCTTCGGGCACGCGCGTAGACAAGAGCAATCTTGAGCAGGTCCTCAATGACACCTTCGAGGGCAAACCCCTGCGCCAGCTATTGACCGAAAAGGTGCAGTGGCAGATCAAGAACTACAACCTGGGGCTGACCCTGGCGGCCTCCAAGCCAGTGAAGCTTGATCCTGCCTATCTCAATGCCAGTGCGGGCAACGCCGGTAAGGTGACCTTCGACAAGGCCACCCGTACGGTGCAGGGTTGGGAGAAGGGCGTGCCTTTCCCGCAGATCGACCCGAAGGATCCGGACGCCGGCGACAAGATTGTCTGGAACTTCATTTATGGCCGCCCCATGGGCGACTCCCAGGAGTTGAAGAATTTCCACTACGTTCTCATCGATGCCAAGAAGGGCGTGGAACGGGTGCAACGCTATCGGCTGGACCGTTTCTACACCCGTGGTCGGCTTGCTGGCCCGGCCAGCATTGGCGACGAGTTCATGCTGCAGAACACGCTGCTGTTCGCCGAGGCACCGCAGGACATCAAGGGTATCGGCACCTACACCAAACGTTACGCCGACGGTTTCAAGAACGACGACGTGTGGGCTTACTTGAAGTCGGTGCGCCGCGTGCGCCGGGTTTCAGGCAATGCGTGGATGGACCCGGTAGGGGGGCTGGATATCCTGGGTGACGATATCGACGTCTGGGACTCTCCACCCAACTGGTACAAGGGCATCAAGCTTGTCGACAAGCGCTGGATTCTCGCTGTGACTGACGCGCCCGAAACCGTGAGTATGGGCGAGAAGGATCCGGCTGCACTGTTCCCTTGGCAGGACATGACCACCCCCCCGTACTGGAACCCCAATCCGAAACTGGGCTGGCAGCCTCGTGAAGTCTGGGTAATTGAGGGTACACCGCCGGACGCCCACCCTTACGGCAAGAAGATCGTCTATGTGGACGTACAGGCCAATCGTCCGCTGATGTCCGAGATCTACGACAAGAACGGCGAGTTCTGGCGTTTCCACCATCTGCAGCAACAGCCAGTCACCGGTGAGGATGGTTACAAGGCGATTCTGCCGGTGCAAGGACAGCAGATCGACTTCAAGCGTCAGCACGCGACCAACTTCGTTTCGAACTACGTGATCAACCGCAAGGGCGCCAAGGAGTCCGACTTCTCCCTGGGCAAGCTCGAGGCGGCCGGCAAGTGATTTCATCGTCGCTGGCCGGACGGCTGGCGACTCCAGCTCAATAGGAGTCAACATTATGAACCCTTCCAATCTGCCAACCCAGGAGTGGCCAGCAGAGCCCAAGGTGCAGTTCGGCCCCTGGGCCTGTGAGGCGCCTTTGGACGATGAGTCCGAGGCTTTTCGCCAGAGCTTGCGTCAATTCGCCACCAAAGTGATGCGTCCTATCGGCCAGGATCTGGATCGGCTGAGTGCCGAGCAGGTGGCAGCCAAAGGCTCCCGGCTCTACGAGTTTTTCAGCGAATACGACAAGCTGGGTATCAGCCTTGAGCTACTGTTCAGCCTCAGCGATGAACAACGCGCGGTGATGTTCCCGATCCTCTTTGAAGAGCTTGGTTGGGGGGATGCGGGGCTGGCCATCGCGGCTGCGGCGCGCATGTTGCCCTTCTACATGGCGGCGAAGATGGGCAACCAGTTCGTGCTCAAGGAGTACTCCGAGCAATTGATTGGTTGCTGGGGAATTACCGAGCCGGACCACGGTACGGACTCGCTCGACGTCAGCCAACAACTGTTCAATTCTCAGGGGCGTTACGGCCGCCCCAATTGCACGGCGCGGGTCAGCGATGGCCATATCGTCATAAACGGTCAGAAGGCCGCATGGGTCTCCAATGGCAGCATCGCCGATCTCTGCGTGCTCTATTGCGCAGCGGAGACCGCCAATGGTCCTGATCCGCAGCACGGCTTCTGCGTGGTGGTGCCGACCCACCTTCCCGGAGTTTCCCGTGGCAAGCCGCTGGAAAAGCTTGGCCAGCGTGCTTTGCCCCAGGGTGAGCTGTATTTCGACAACGTCAAGGTTAGCCTCGACCACCTGCTGGCCGGCCCCGACGAGTTCAAGCGCGCCGTCTACGCCATCCATACCGATGCCAATCTGCTGATGGGCGCCACCTTCAGTGGCGTGGCGCGCTCGGCCTACGACCATGCCTTGGCCTACGCCCACGAGCGCAAGCAGGGTGGTCTGCCGATCATTCGCCACCAGGACGTGGCGCGCCGTCTGTTCCACATGCTGCGCAAGGTAGAGTCCGCCCAGGCGCTGACCCGTCGTGTTTCCCGCTTCAATGCCTTCGAACCCGTGCCCGCCTTGCAGGCTGCCATGCTGGCCAAGGTCAACGCTACCGAGCTTGCCTTTGAGGTCGCCAGCGATGCGATCCAGATGTTCGGCGGCAATGGCCTGACTTGCGAGTACCCAGTGGAGAAGATCTTCCGGGATGCCCGGGCCTCAATGATCGAGGACGGCTGCAACCAGATGCTGGCAATCAAGGGCGGCTACAACCTGATCAACCCGGAGTGGCTGTGATGAGCTTGAGTTTGAACGTGGAACTGGACCGGCAACTGGTCCGCAACGCCCGGCAGAACGCCTATGTGATCGGCGTTGGCATGACTCGCTTCGGCAAGCACCTGGGTCGTAGCCTGAACAGCCTGGCGCGTGAGGCGATCAAGCAGGCGCTGGACGACGCCGGCATTGAAGCCGGTCAGCTCAATGCCGCCTGGATGGGGACTGGCGCCGCGCCGGTCATCACCGGGCAGGTGTGCATCGCTGGTGAGGCGGTGCTGCGCGGGCTGGGCGTCGGACGCATTCCGGTGGTCAATGTGGAAAACGCCTGCGCGACAGCCTCTACGGCCTTTCAGCAGGCCTGCACCATGGTGACCCACGGGCTCTACGACGTGGTGCTCGCGGCAGGCTTCGAAAAGCTCTATCACGACGACAAGGCGCGTACCTTCTCTGTATTCGATGGCTGTGTCGACGTGGATGAACAGGATGCCGTGCTGGGTTTCCTGCGCGAGAGTATTCATCGCTCAGGCGCTCAGGTCGATCTCGCCCAAGCTGGCAAGGACCGATCACTGTTCATGGATATCTATGCCACCTGGGCCCGCGACTACTTGGCCATGGCCGGTGGCGAACCGCGCCATCTGGCGATGGTCACGGCGAAGAACTCTCGACATGGCGCGCTCAATCCGCGCGCTCAATTCCAGGATGTGTTGACGGTCGAGCAGATTCTCACCGCGCGCAAGATCGCTGATCCGCTGACCCTGCCGATGTGTTCGCCCATCGGCGATGGCGCGGCGGCGGCGGTGATTGTCTCCGAGGCCGCGTTGAAGCGCCTTGGGGCACGGCAACCTGTGCGGGTTGCCGCATCGATGATCGTCAGCGGCTACGACTACGTCGATGAGGGCATGCCGGAAGTTGCGCGTTGGGCTGCCGATCTGGCGTACCAGGCGGCTGGAGTCGGCCCGCCCGACCTCAGCCTGGTGGAGCTTCACGATGCTTCCTCGGCGTCCGAGCTCATGTACTACGAAAGCCTGGGCCTGTGTGGCCGTGGCCAAGGCGTGGCGCTGCTGGAGTCCGGTGCGACTGAGCTGGGTGGGCGCATCCCAGTGAGCGTGTCGGGTGGCCTCAACCGCAAGGGGCACCCCATCGGCGCGACGGGTCTGGGCCAGGTTTTCGAGTTGGTCGAGCAGCTGCGTGGCAATTGCGGTGCGCGCCAGGTCGAGGGTGCCCGCGTCGGGCTGGCTGAAAACGGCGGTGGTTTCATCGGCGCGGATGCCGCGGTGATGAGCATGACCTTACTGACTCGCTAGGAGGGCGCCCCCATGCACAACAATGCTTCATTGATCTTCGCAAACGTGATCCGCCGCAAGGTCGAAGAAACCCCCGATCTGGATGTGCTGACCTTTGTCCATGTCGATGCTGATCAACAATTGCGTGACTGCACCCGCAGTTATCGCCAATTGTGGGAGAACGGCCAGCGCATCGCCGCCGGCCTCGACGACGAGGGCATGGCCCAAGGCGAGGCATTCGCCCTGATCATGTTCAACCACCCCGAGTTCGTCGAGGCCATGGTGGGTTCGTCCATTGCCAACACGGTATTTGTTCCCATC
Organism: Pseudomonas sp. H9; assembly: GCF_004353925.1. GTDB lineage: Bacteria > Pseudomonadota > Gammaproteobacteria > Pseudomonadales > Pseudomonadaceae > Aquipseudomonas. The sequence continues at coordinate 180,378 of NZ_SMOK01000011.1, forward strand.
GATGCCCGAGCGAGTGGCGACAAGCTGGAGTACCTGCTGTCCTTCTCCCGCTGCCGCGGAGCCATAGTCGCCGACCATGCGCTGAAGTCAGTGCTTGAGCGGGTGGACGCTCTGCCGCAATTGCAGTGGCTCTGGGTGCTGGATACAGGTAACGCTGCCGTCGACCTGCAGCCCCATCGGCAAGTGCGGGTACGTGCGCTGGAAGATGTCCTGGAGGATCGCATTCCGGATCTTTGCGTTCGGGCAACGGATCTGCAGCAACCGATGCAGTTGCTGTTCACTTCCGGCACTACCGGGAATCCCAAGGCCATCGTGGCGCCTTATGCGCGCTTCGCTGCCATCGCCGGGCTTGGCGAGCAGGTGGGATTACGCCCTGGCGACCGGCCCTACACAGGGTTGAGCCTGACTCACGCCAATGCCCAATGCATCACCCTGGGCAACGCACTGTACCTGGGGTTGCGCGCGGTAATCAGCAGGCAGTTCACCAAGTCTCGCCTGTGGGAAATCCTGCGTCGTCACCAATGTACGGTGTTCAACCTACTGGGCGGCATGACCACCGCCGTCTATTCGGAGCCGCCGCGTCCGGACGACGCCGACAACCCGGTCCGCTACGTGTTCAGTGCCGGCATGCCGGCCAGTATCTGGAAGGACTTCGCGGCGCGCTTCAGCGTCGAGATTTTCGAATTCTACGGTACCGCGGAAGGTGGCCTGACCCTCAATCCCCCGGGCGCGGGTCCCATGGGTTCGATCGGCAAGCCACCGTCCCATCTGAGTTGCGCAATCCTCGATGAGGAGGGGCAAGAGCTGCCGGCGGGCCAGCGCGGGGAAATCTGCTTCCGTACGGCCTCCGGTGACGACCATCCCCCGGTGTCCTACCTGAACAACCCTGAGGCCAGCGCCGCGAAAACCCGGGGTGGCTGGTTCCACTCTGGCGACATCGGCCACACCGACGAACAGGGTTGGGTGTATTTCGACTACCGCGACGGTAGCGGCATCCGCCGTAACGGCGAATTCATCGACCCGACGCAGGTCGAGAAGGTGATCGCCGAAGCCGATGAGGTCGCCGACGTATTCGTCTATGGCCGTGGCACGCTGGCGTGCGCGCCGGGCGAAAAGGAAATCGTCGCTGCCGTGGTCCAGGCGCCTGGTCGCGCGCTGGACGTTCGCCAGCTGCTGGCGCACTGCGCCCGCCACCTGCCGCGCAACCTCATTCCCAGCCACGTGCAGCGGGTCGATGAAATTCCCAAGACCGCTTCGGAGAAACCCCTTGAGCGCGTGCTCCTTGAGCAGCTCGAAGGCGAACTGGCAGCGCAAGCGGCCTTTGTCAGCAGATCACAACAACAAGCGTGAAACCGGAGAGCAAAAAATGTCCGATATCAAAGTCGTGGTGTATGGCGCCAGTGGTTACACCGGCAAACTGATCTCCCGCCATCTGGCCGGGCGCAACATTGCCTTTATTGCGGCCGGGCGCAGCGCTGCGAAGATTCGCGAGCAGCTCGCGACGCTGCCGGAACTCAAGGACGCTCGCTACGAAGTAGCCGAGGTAGCGAACGAGAAAGAGGCACTGAGCACCTTCCTGGAAGGCAAGAGTGTGATCTACAACACCGTTGGCCCGTTCATGCAGTTGGCGGAGCCGGTAGTCCAGGCGGCGCTGGAGGCCGGTTGCCATTACCTGGACAGCACGGGTGAGCAGGATTGGATGCTGTTTCTGCGCGAGCGGTATGCCGCGGCGTACGCCGAGCGCGGACTGTTGCTGATACCGGCCCTGGCCTTCATGTGGGCCTCAGGCCATCTGGCGGCGGAAGTCTGCCTGGAAACCCCCGGCATCGACACGCTGGACCTGGTCTATGTGACCCGCGGTTCTTTGCCTTCGGTGAGCTCGACCCTGTCCTTCCTGCGCATGTGCTGCCAGCCGCAGTACCACCTCGCGCAGAAGCAGTTGGTGCCCTGGGCGCCGGCGACCGCGTACCAGGCGGTGGCACCGACGTTCCACCAGGTGCTCGACTGCCTGCCGTGGAGCGGTGGTGGCGAGCCGGTTTGGTACGCCGACGATCCGCGCGTACGCAACTGCAGCATGCTGGTGAACTTCGGCAACCCGCAGGTGATGAGCAATGTGCTGCAGCTTGCGCGTGAGTTCAACGACGTACACAAGCACAAATCGCCGAAAGAGCAGGAGACCGTCACTAACGGCTGGGGCCATGAGTGGACGCCCAGCGAGCCACCGCGTGAGAACCCGGATCTCTGCCGTGCGGTGATCTCCTGCCACGGTAGCGGCCCGATGAGCCAGTCGACGGTCATCCTCCAGGGTAACTGCGGCTACGAGCAGGCTGGGTCCGTGGCCGTTGCCGGCATCGAGCGTATTCTGTCCGGCGACCTGGCCGCAGCCGGCTTCGTCAGCCCGGCGAAGGCCTTTGGTGCGCGCTATCTGCTAGCCGCCATGGAACGTGACGGTTTGGCCGAGGTGATCGTGCGCCACTGATTGCCATGGAGCTTTGCGGCGTGAGTGAACTGCCTCACGCCGCTTTTTGGGTTCTTCATAGATTGCCGGGGGCGTTGGAAACAGTCCGTTTTGCAGGCGTTATCTCCAGACACTACGCAGCTAGTGGTTCAGCCTGAACTCTTGTCGCAGACCAGTTTTTCGCGGCGTGCCTTGTCAATGGCATGCAATCGATCACTCACATTCAGCTTGGTGAAGAGCTTCTTGAGGTACCACTTCACGGTTTCCGCCGAGATGTTCAGCGCTAGAGCGATGCGTTTGTTTGGCATGCCCTGCACCAGTAGTTCGAGGATGTCTTGCTCGCGGCCGCTCAGGTTGTATTCGGTTTGCTGCCTGGAGGACTGTGCCAGATGAGTTCTCTGGAACCCGAGCAGGACCCGGGCAAGATGTTCTTCCTGGGCCGGGGTGGGTAGCTTGCCCGCCATTGCCTGCAGCATTTGCTGTGATTGCAACCCCTCGTCGCAGAGACTGCGGATCATCTGGCAGCGCGCGCTGACTTCCAGGAGTTGTGTCAGCTCATCGTGCCAATTGGGTTCGCCAAGTTGGTACAGCGCGATGCAGCGCAGCAGGCGCACCTTGAGGAAGTAGTCCAGGCGCAGCTCCGCTGTAAGGCCAGCGAGGCGACTCAGCTGGTCCAGGGCTTCTGGTGCGTCCCCTCCGTTCAGCGCACAGCGGGCGCGAGAGAGCAGGGCAAGGACGGGAATGTCGAAACCGCTCCCCATCGCTGCCGGCGTCAGCGGTGCGTCATAATACGAGGCGGCCAATTGCTCCAGTTGGATCTGTAATCGCCACGCTCCCTGTGAATCAGCGGCCAGCAATAGCAGACGGATGCGTTCGGCTAAAGCAGCGGCGATAGGCCGGTGCAGGTCCGTGCTTTGGCCGAATAGACGCAGACGTTCCAGTAGTTCGTGGGCGGCATCGTCGTTGCCTTGCAGGTGGTGCAAGCGCGACCCGGCCAGGAGCGAGCGGATATAGCTTTCGAAGAATCCCCGTTCATTCATGACCTCCAGTCGGCCACTGAGCAGCGTCTTGAGAGCATCCAGCTCGTTGCTTTCGTATAGCGTTTCCGCCAGGTAACCCGATACCACGCAAGCAGGGGCAGAGCGCCTGCCAAAACACTCGTCCAACCGCTGCAGCGCTTCACCCAGCCCATTGCTCGCCTTGGCAAGGTTGCCCTTGAGGAACTGTATCCAGCCGATGATCGATTGCCGGTAGGCGTAGGTGAAGCCACGCGTAGCGCTGGGAGGTGGTTCGGGGTGGTAGACCAGGATGTTGGGTACATCATCGAACCGCGAGGCGGTGGCCAGGACATAGATCAGCGCATTGCAGGCGACGCCATTGTGGTAGGCATCGCCGCTGGGAGGGCAGTGGTTCAGTAGCTCTAGCGTGGACAGACTGTCACCGCTGAAGGCGTCGAGGGTGCTCAGGCAGACCTGATACTCGAAGGCGCTGATACCTCCCTCGATGCCAACGGCCTGATGCAGCTCGCGCAGTTCCCGACGCGCATTCTGAACGGGGAGCCCGCCCAGTACTATCGCCCAGAAACGCGCTAAGCGCAGGTGCCAGCGGCGGCCGAGCTCCGAAGCGGGAACCTTGTCGGTCCAGGCCATGATCCTATTGAGGTCGCCGGTTGCCAGCACGTTCATGACACAGCGATCGATCAGATCGTAGGCGCGTTCTTCACCCTCGCAAGCCAGGGCATGCTGTACTGCTTCGACAAGATGGCCTTTGCGCTCGAACCATAGGCTGGCGCGGTAGTGGAACGAGGGCAGGTCGATAGCGTTGAGTTCGCTCTTGCACTCGCGCAGGAAGGACGAAAGGCTGTGGCGATTTTCGGCGCTTTCGGCGTCCAGCCAACGCTGCGCCCGCTGGTGAAGGTCGCCCAGACTAGCCACCACGCGCTTGGCGAGACGCTGTCGGAGGTGCTCGCTGAACAGTGCATGAAAGCGATACCACTGTTCGTCGTGGTCCAGCGGGACCAGCAGCAGCCCATCAGCAGCGAGGCTTTCGAGCATGTGCTGAGCATGCTTGACGCCCAGTACTTCCTCGCAGAGTTCCACGTTGAAGCGATCCAGCACGGACATCCGCAGCAGCAGGTCCTGGGTGTCCCGAGGCAGGTTGCTTAAGGTGTTCTCCAGGATGTTTTCCGCGAGGGGATAGAGGCCTTTGTTCCAGTCCGCCAGGTCCGGATCCTTCAGCTCGTTGGATATCGCCAACATCTGGATACCGGCGATCCAGCCTTCGGTGGCCTCGAACAGGGCCCGGCAGGATTCGGCACTTACCGGAATTGCCATGCGCTCGGCGAGGAAGGCTTGGGTTTCGATTTCGGAGAATCGCAGGCTGCGGACATTGAGTTCGTTGCCGCGGCTCTTCTGCCGCGGCTCTTCCAGGCACGCGGGCAGTTCGGTGCGTGAGGTGATGACCAAGTGGAAGTTGGCCGGCGCGTACTTCACCATACGGCCCAGCAGTTCATGGATGCGCGGATTGTCTATGCAGTGGTAGTCGTCAAGAATCAGGTAGAGCTCGTGCTCGAACTCGGCGAGTACGTTGACCAGCACGGTCAGGAAGTTGTCCAGGGTTTCCGGGCGCCCGCGCTCATAGGTGTCAGTCAGCTGCTGCTGGATAGGGCAGTCGGCCTGCTTCAAGGCCGCGACCCAATAGTCGAGGAACTGGCTTTCCTCATTGTCGCTTTCGTCCAGGTTGATCCAGCCGACCTTGTGCCCCTGCTCGATAAGGACCTTTCGCCATTGCGTCAGCAGGGTAGTCTTGCCGAAGCCTCCTGGCGCCCGAAGGTGAACAAGGCGCTGGTAGGCCACGTTGTTCAGGCGCTCGAGCAGACGCTCACGCAGCAACGGGGCATGGTGGTAACGCGGGGGCAGGAGCTTGGTGATCAGCACGGATTAGGGCCTGCTTATTCTTGTTGTGGTTGGTGCACCAAAAATGCTCCAGCCACTTTAGCGCAAGCGCTGGAGCAGGCAACAGGGTCCGCCGCCACTGCACAAGGTGACCTGCCCTGGATACTCAGTAACGGCCCAGAAAGTGGAGGAACAGCAGGCTGTAGAGCACGTCGCCCAGCAGTAGCACTGGCAGTTGCCAGCCAATGTTCCCGACCAGCCAGTGAATGAAGATCGTCAGCGCGGCGAAGGCTTTGCCAATGGCGCCGAGGACGATATAGGGCCGACCGCGCACGGGATTGATGGCGGCGAAGAAGTAGGCGATCCCGAAGGTTGCAACCAGCGCAAGCGCGAGGTCGCGCATGGCCAGGTTGCTGCCGCTGGAGCTATCCAGATGAAGCAGTAGCCCGAGTTGGGTGTTCAGGAACAGAAAACCAAGTACGACGGACCAGTTGAAGAGGGCGGCAGTGCCCATGAGCCAGCGAGCATGGGTGATCATTCTGAGAGCTCCCGACGGTAAGAAGTCGACACGGCCCGGGCGATGCGGCGGGCGTGTGCTTGTTGTCGATGTTGCCGATTGGCCCGGAAGGCATCAGCGGTGTCCGGGGCTGTATGGACATGGCCCTATGGCAGCCCCGACATCCGACTGTCCGGCCAGGTCAGTTCGCCGACGACTGCAGGGCTGCAGTGAAGGGTTCGATGTAATCCACGAAAAGCGCCTCCAGGGGCGTTCCCTTGAACTCCGGCAGGTAAAGGCCGTTCCAGTTGGCCCAGAGCGGCATGCCTTCCGGCTGCTCTGTCGCGGCGACACCAATGCCGAGGATGGTTTTCATGGGGCCGTCAGGAGCGGCGTTGTAGGCGGCCTTCCACTGAGCGCCATTGCGGTAGTTACGCTCGACTTTGCGGCCCAATACGCGGTCGCGAACATCGAGCAACTCATTCCAGGAACAATAGGCGGTGGCGGCCACGGGACAGATGGCGTTACGCGAAGCAGGATGGGCCAGTACATGGGGAATGATCCGGCCGACATCCTTGCCTGTGGACCAGGAGAACTTTTGATTGCCGTCACCCATAATCCCCACCGGTTCCTGCATGTAGTACTCAGGCCAGAGCCCGGCGGGAATGATGGTGTAATCCAGGCCTGCCATCTCGATCATTCTCTGAATGAATACCTTCTGGCGGGCAATCCGGCTGTGCACGGTGAGTGTGGGCTGGCGGGCCTCCCACTCATAGATGAAGCCAAACTCGGAAGGTACGAAGCGCTCAACCCCAGCCGCCCGTGCAGCATAGATCAACGGGTACTGGGACTCGGTCGCATAAAGCGGCACGCAGGAAACGAGGTAGTCGGTTCCTTCCAGGACGGGAACCAGTTCTTCGACGCTGTTGATATCTGCGGTGCGTAACTCGACTCCACGCTCCTGCCAATCGGCCCACTTCTTCTGCTTCTCCTCGGTGGTCAGCATGAGACCGGACGAGGACTTTTCGCGAAAATTTCCGTCGCGCATCAGCACGCGAACGTTAAACAGATCCTGTGCAAGCAGTTCCTCGACGCAGGCGCTGCCCGCAACGCCTGTAGCCGAAAAGACCGTTACTGTTTTTCTTGTCATGGAGAAGATCCTTGGGGTGGCATCAAACGAAGCAAATCTGATTACACGTGACCCAAGGGTATGGAAGCGGGCGGAAATCACATCCCCCTCAGCCGGGGGGAATGCGGGGGGAGGTGTTGTAGTTCAGGCCGCTGCCGCGTTGGTCAATGCCTTTCACGCGGCGGCAGTAGATGACGATGTACATGGCGGGGCAAATTCTTTGGTTCGCGTCTTTCACGCGATGCGGGCCTGCCTACGTTTCAGCCATTGTGCTCGCAGTTCCGCTGGCTGGGAGCTGATGCGTAACCCTGGGCAACTTCCCAGAAACGCTGGCTTTCGGGGGTTTCGCATCCAACCCTGCGGACTAACGAAAACGGAATAGAGCAACTGTCCTCCAAGGTCCTTCTGATGATCGCCTTCTCGTCCAGAAGGCGATCCTTCATCTCAAAGCACGCAATGATGATTCGCTCATGCGTAAGCGCACGATCCAGAAGTGCTTGATTGAGCTCTACGAAGGGAATGAGCAAGGCGCCGGCATCTGCCCATTTCAGGTAAATGGTGTCATATAGCGCCGGGTAAAGCGCTCTATTGAACAGTGCTACGGTATGGTTTTTTAGATTGGCTGCTACCAATTTTGGTTCACTAGCCAATGGGTGGTCTGCAGCCATCATCAATTCAACGTTTAGCTCGCAAAGCCTGATAGTTTCCAAGGCTTGGTTATCCTGCTCACCCAAGACGAAAGCCAGGTCGAGTTCCCCCTGCATGACGCGCTGAATTAATCCCGGAGTCCAGCCAAAGTCGAGCTCAATATGTATGTTGGGTTGGTGCAAACCGAAACGGTCAATAAGGTCGGGCCTGACCGCAATCTGGTGACTGTAAGGTGGGGTACCTATTCTCAACCGCCCTTCATCTCGACGCTGCAATTGCGCGGCCAAGGCTTCCGTCGCCGTCATTGAAGCCTGCACGTTGCGAGCTGCCTGGAGGAGCTTGTGTCCCTTGTCCGTTAGCGTGACATGGCGAGTGGAGCGGTCAAACAGTGGGAAACCTAACTGAGTTTCGAGTTTCTTCAACCGTGCAGAAAGCCAGGGTTGGGCCACACACAAGCGCTCGGCAGCTCGCGTGAACGAACCTTCCTCGGCGATAACCGCGAATTGAATCACCATGCGCGGGTCTAGTTTCATTACCTCGCCTCTTTACCTGAGCACTCTGGGCAGACCTCTCACTGCCAGTGAGCAAGCCTGATCGTCTGCAGGGCATTTTATAGGGTTTTCTGCCAAGTGCCTCTGGTCGGAGCCAGCAACCGTGCATGGCATTCTGATTAAGATAGATTTGATCTTAATCGACCAAAATCCCGTCTTTGACATTGGGTGCCGTGTCACGGTTTTCTATAGGCAGGTATGAGCAGCTGTTGATCCCGTATCAGGCTGCTCGGTGGTAGTCGAATAAACACCCGCGGAGCTTGAGATGAGCGCGAAAGAAAAATTTGAGCAACTGAAAAGTACGCCTTTGTTGAAGGATGATGAACTGTTGGCCTTCTTTGACTCTCTCGAATCGGTCACGCCGGATCAGGCCCTGGGGCGTTGGAAAGGCGGGGACTTCAACACCGGGCACTGGGGCAACGCCGCTTTGAAGGCCATGAAATGGTATGGCAAGTGGTACCGGAGTAAGTTGGATGCTGTCCCACTGGTATGTTACGACGAGCATGGCTGCCTGTTTTCCAACAAGACGATGAAGGGGGAGGCCTCGCTGTGGGAACTGGAATTCCGTGGCAAGGTATCGACCACGATGATCTATGACGGAGTGCCGATCTTCGACCACCTGCGCAAGGTCGACGACAACACGTTGTTCGGGATCATGGATGGCAAATCATTCGAAGGGCCGTTTCCCGACATAGTCGACAACGGCAAGTATTACTTCTTCTACTTGGAGCGAGTCGAAAGCTACCCAGCTGAATTCGTGTGATACGCCGTAGTGCTGTTAGGCGTTCAGCCCCAAAGATTCATGGTGCATCCTTAACGCCTCATGAGGAGGATGCATTCTGGAAGGACCTTTACTTGATGCTTTTCGCAGTCTTGTTAATCGGATTTCGCGTCCAGGCGTGAAAAACCGCCACGCCACGATGCCTCGTTTACATCCTTCAAATGGTTCGAAGGAACGATGGCGGCGAGGCCTTCAGCGCCAATACTTTCGGTTCCCACATAACAAGAAAGGAACCGACGATGGAAAGCACCTTCGATTTCATCGTGATAGGGGGCGGCTCGGCCGGTTGTGCCGTAGCCGGTCGACTGGCCGACAGTGGCAGGGAGAGCATTGCGCTGCTCGAATCCGGTGGTCACGACCATAGTCCGGCGGTGACCATACCGGTAGGGCTCATCACCACGATTCCCCGCGCGGGTCTGCGCAACTATGCCTATGAAGGTGTGCCACAAGCCTCGCTCGACGGCCGGGCGTCTTACTTGCCACGTGGCCGTGGGTTGGGCGGGAGCTCTTCGATCAATGGCATGTTGTACCTGCGCGGTACGCCTTCAGACTACGACCGTTGGGCGAGCCTGGGCTGTGATGGCTGGAGCTGGAAGGATGTGCTGCCTTACTTCAAACGTTCGGAGTGCAACGAGCGGGTGGCGGGGCGTGATGATGAACTGCATGGCGGTACTGGCCCCCTGCATGTAGTCGACCCACGTTCGCCTTGCGGCGTCATGCGTAATTTCATCGAGGCCGCCGAAGCGGCTGGACACCCTTATAACCATGACTTCAATGGGCATAAACAGGAAGGTGTTGGTTATTTTCAGGTGACCCAGAAAGACGGCGAACGCTGGAACTCTGCTCGCGCCTATCTGCACAAAGGCAATGCCGCTGATGCCGCTAACAATGGCGGGCGTGAGCATCTGCAGGTACTGACTGACACCCAGGTGCAACGCATCCTGTTCGATGGCAAGCGTGCGGTGGGGGTACGCGTGCTGCGCAACGGCGAAGAGCAGGTCCTGTTCGCACGTCGGGAAATCATCCTCAGCGCCGGCACGTTTGGTTCCGCGCAATTGCTGTTGGCCTCCGGTGTGGGACCTGCCGCGCACCTGAGTGGGCACAATATCAGCGTTGTCCATGACGCCCCGCAAGTCGGCAAGAACCTGCAGGACCATGCTGACCTGATCATGCACAAGCGCTTGTTCAATACTGACCTGTTTGGTGTCTCGGTACGTGGCGCACTGCGCTACGCCTATGAGTGGTTAAAGTACAGGAAACAGCGCACGGGTATTTTCACCCGAACCTTCACCGAGGCTGGCGGGTTCCTTAAGACGGACCCCAGCCTGGCTGAACCGGATGTGCAGCTGCATTTTGTGATGTCTGCGGGGGACAACCATGGTCGCACGTTCCACTACGGCCATGGTTATTCCTGTCATGTTTGTGTGCTGCGTCCGCACAGCCGAGGGGAGGTCCGTCTGCGTTCGGCGGATATGCGCGATGCGCCGCTGATAGAGACTAATCTGTTATCTGATGAGCGCGACATGGAGGTGATGCTCAAGGGCGTGCACCTAATGAACGGCATCCTCAAGCAATCGCCGCTGGCCAAATTGGGCGGCAAACCGCTGCACTACGGGCACCTCAAATTCGATGGCACGGACGACGCTGCTGTGCGCGCCATGATTCGCCGTCGTGCCGATAACGTCTACCACCCGGTAGGCACTTGCCGCATGGGCAGCGATATCCATTCCGTGGTCGACCCGCAACTGCGTGTACGCGGTGTCGAAGGCTTGCGGGTGGCTGACGCCTCGATCATGCCGACGCTGGTGGGCGGCAATACCAATGCCCCAGTCATCATGATCGCCGAGAAAGCGGCCGACCTGATTCGCGCGGCGGCCAGTGGCGAAACGCACAAGGCACCCGAGGCCGCCCTAGGGGCTGTATGAAAAGTATTGAGACGAAGGTCAGGCAAGGCGAAAACAGCCGAGGAAGCGGAGTTTACGGGTTGTAAATGAGCATTCCGAGGCTGTTTTCAACGCAGCATCACCGAGTATCAAGGCTTTTCATACAGAACCTAGTCGGCTAGTGCTCCAGCCGCAGCGTGTAGCAGCGGCTGAGCCATCGATCTCTGGTCCTTTCGAGGTAGCTTTCGAGCGCGTCGCAAATTACCTCCTTTGAACCAAGAAACGGCCCGTTCAGCGTCCTAAGATCGTAGTGAGTCGAGCAACTGCGAATCCAATAAAAATAATGACTTCCAGAGGCAAGCATGTATTTGACACAGGGCCTGCACCGATCCTTGCAGCTGAACCCGGACTGGATTGCCACGACCTTTCGCGGTAGGCAACGCACCTTTCGCCAAACAGGCGATCGCGTTTCCTGTCTTGCCAGTGGCCTGCGCGCCGTGGGCATGGAAGATAACGATCGAATCGGCATGTTGGCGTTGAACTCAGACCGCTACATGGAATTCATGCTCGCTGTCTGGTGGGGTGGCGGCGTGATCAACCCGGTGAACGTCCGCTGGAGCGTGCCGGAGATTGTCTATTCCCTGGACGACTGTGACACCCGCATCCTCTTCGTCGATGACAACTTCCTGACCATGACTGAGGCTATCTGTACGATGGCCAAGTATCGTCCACTGCTGATTCATGTCGGCGACGGCCCGACACCAGAAGGCATGCTTTCGTTTGAGAAGTTGATCGCTGAAAGCGAGTCAATGAAAGACCGCTATCGCGGTGGCGATGACATCGCCGCGATCATGTACACAGGGGGAACCACCGGCCAGCCCAAGGGCGTGATGCAATCGCACCTGAACCTCTGGTCCTCGGCCGTCATGGCGCTTGCCGAGCATCCGCCCCTGGCAAACAGCATTGTTCTGCATGCGGCACCGATGTTCCACACCGCTTGTATGGCGCGGGTGATCGGCCAGTTGGTGGCCGGTGGCAGGCACGTCTTCATTCCAATGTTCGACCCCCTCGATGTGCTACAGACCATCGAGCGCGAGCGGGTGTCGGAAACCCTGCTGGTACCGATCATGCTGCAAGCACTGATCATGCATCCAGCATTTGCCCAGTACGACATCAGCAGCTTCAAGCGCCTGACCTACGGTGCGGCGCCGATCGCTGAATCGGTGCTGCAGCGGGCCCTTGTGCTACTGCCGGGTGTCGAGTTCATGCACGGTTATGGCATGACCGAAACCTCGCCGGTGATCGCTCGCAGTGGCCCGGAGAATCACAGTGCGGCCAGCATCGCCAATGGCCGGTTTCGTTCGGCCGGACGGCCGATCCAGGGTGTGGCCGTGCTCGTGGTCGACGGGGAGGGGCGTGAAGTGCCGCGCGGTGAAGTAGGTGAAGTCATCGTGCGTGGGGCGAACGTCATGCTCGGCTACTGGAACCGTCCGGAAGAAACCGCCCAAGCACTGTGCGGTGGATGGATGCACACCGGGGACGGCGCCTATATGGATGCAGATGGCTATCTGTTCATCGTCGATCGCATCAAGGACATGATCGTCACTGGCGGCGAGAACGTTTACTGCGGCGAAGTGGAAAGCGCGGTGACCGCCCATCCGGCCGTGGCCGCCTGCGCGGTGATCGGTATCCCCAGTGAGCAGTGGGGCGAGGCGGTGCACGCGGTGGTGGTGCTCAAGCCTGGTCTGGAGGTCAGCGGCGAAGAGGTCATTGCCCACTGCCGCCAGCACATCGCCGGCTACAAGTGCCCCAAATCAGTCGATTTTGTCACCGCGCTACCGATCTCGGGTGCTGGCAAGGTGCTCAAGCGCGATTTGCGCGCACCCTATTGGAAAGATCACAAGCATGGCGTGAGTTAACCGCAGGCGTTGACGCCGCCGCCCATGTCTTTCTACCTGAATCGAGGTTTCACCATGCATTTGACACAAGGTTTGCACAAATCCATCCAGATGACCCCCGACGCGGTGGCGTGCGTCTTTCGAAATCGCCGCCGTACCTACCGTGAACTCGGCGATCGCGTCGCGCGCCTGGCTGCCGGCTTCTGCGGGCTGGGCCTGCAGACGGGTGAACGGATCGGCATGCTGTCGCTGAACAGCGACCGCTTTCTCGAATACATGCTCGCCGGCTGGTGGGCCGGTGCAGTGCTCAACCCGGTGAACATCCGCTGGAGCGTGCGGGAGATCGTCTACTCGCTCGACGACTGTGACACCGGCTACCTGGTCATCGATGACCACCACCTGCCGCTGGCCGACGAGCTGTGCGCGCGCGCCAAGCGCCCACCCGTGCTGATCTATGCTGGCGACGGCGAGACACCGGCGGGCATGCACAACTTCGAACAACTGATCGCCGCGTCGGCGCCGATGGAAGACAGCTGGCGAGGCGGTGAGGACCTCGCGGTCATCATGTACACCGGTGGTACCACTGGCTTGTCGAAGGGGGTGATGCTCTCGCACCGCAACCTGTGGTCTGGCGCGATGATGCGCCAGACAACCTCGCAAATCAGCCGCGACTCCATGGGCCTTGTGATTTCACCGATGTTCCACGTCGCAGGCATGGCGCTGGTCGCCTCACGGGTGATTGCCGGTGTGCCGAGTACCTTCATTCCGTTCTTCGACGCGATTGAGGTGCTGGAGACCATCCAGCGCGAGCGGATCAACGAAATCATGTTCATCCCGGCCATGCTGCAGGCAACGCTGGCGCATCCGCGTCTGGCCGAGTACGACCTCAGCAGCCTGCGGCGAATCAGCTACGGTGCATCGCCGATCAACGCCACGGTGCTCGAGCGCGCCATGGAAGTGCTACCCGGTATCGAATTCGTGCACGCCTATGGGATGACCGAGATTGGTGGTGTGGCCACCCTCAACATGCCTGAGGATCACAGCCTGGCTGCGCGTGCCAACGGTCGCTCGCGCTCCGTTGGGCGAGCGATCCATGGCCTGCAACTCATGATCGTCGACCCGCAGGGTCATGAAGTGCCGCGCGGCACCGTCGGTGAGGTCCTGCTGCGCGGACCTTCGGTAATGCAGGGCTACTGGCGCAAGCCGGAAGAAACCGCCCAGGCACTGCAGCACGGTTGGCTTTATACCGGCGATGCCGCCTACATGGATGCCGACGGCTATGTGTTCATCGTCGATCGGGTCAAGGACATGATCATCAGCGGTGGCGAGAACGTCTACTCGGCGGAAGTTGAGAACGTCCTTGCCAAGCATCCAGACGTCGCGCAATGCGCGGTGATCGGCATTCCCCATGAGCAGTGGGGCGAGGCGGTGCATGCAGTCGTTACCCTCAAACCGGGTGCCAGCGCCGACGAAGATGCACTGCGCGCCCACTGCCGCGAATTCATCGCCGGCTACAAATGCCCGAAATCCGTGGAATTCCGCGACACGTTACCGCTGTCCGGGGCCGGAAAAATCATTAAGCGCGACTTGCGCGAACCCTTTTGGAAAGGCAAGGCCCGCTCCGTCAATTGACTGTGTGGTGAATATGTATCACTTGGAGAAAGAGCAATGAGCAATAAAGTAGTGGTCGCCGGCGTCGGCATGATCCAGTTCACCAAACCAGGCCAGAGTGACGAGTACCATGTCATGGGTGCCAATGCCGCAAAAGCTGCCCTCGCCGATGCCGGCATAGACTACACACTGGTCCAGCAGGCGTACGTCGGTTACGTCTACGGTGACTCAACCTGCGGTCAGGCTGCGGTATACGGCGTTGGCCTGACGGGTATCCCGGTAATCAACGTCAACAACAATTGCTCGACCGGCTCCACCGCGCTGTTCCTGGCCCGACAGGCCGTGGCCAGCGGCGCCATTGACTGCGCCATCGCCCTGGGCTTCGAGCAGATGGTGCCGGGCGCGCTGAAAGGCGCCTACACCGACCGCACCGGCCCGATGGACCGTTTCGCGAAGACCATGACCCAGGTTCAGGGCTTTGACGAGCAAGCACCGCGCGCCGCGCAGTTCTTTGGCGGTGCCGGGCGTGTCTACATGCAGGAATACGGCATCAGCCGCGAAGTCTTTGCCAAGATTCGCGCCAAGGCCAGCCAACACGCTGCACGTAACCCGCTGGCAGTGTTCCGTAATGTGGTGAGCGTCGAGGAAGTCATGGCATCGCCGATGATCTTCGATCCGCTGACCCGCCTGCAGTGCTGTCCGCCGACCTGCGGCGCCGCTGCCGCGATCGTCTGCTCGGAAGCCTTCGCCAAGAAGCATGGCCTGAACACCGATGTGCTGATCGTCGGCCAGTCGATGACCACCGACCGCAATAGCACGTTCGACGAAGCCGACATGCGTAAGTTGGTTGGCTATGACATGACCCGCAACGCCGCGGTTAGCGTGTTCGAACAGGCTGGCGTCGGCCCGCAGGACATCCAGGTGGTCGAGTTGCACGACTGCTTCACCGCCAACGAACTGATCACCTATGAAGGCCTGATGCTGACGCCGGAAGGCACTGCCGAGAAGTTCATCGCCGATGGCGACAACACCTATGGTGGCCGCGTGGTCACCAACCCGTCCGGCGGCCTGCTCTCAAAGGGTCACCCACTAGGCGCCACCGGCCTGGCGCAGTGCTTCGAGCTGACCCGTCAGCTGCGTGGCACTGCCGATGCCACCCAGGTCGAGGGCGCGCGCTTTGCACTGCAACACAACCTCGGTCTGGGTGGTGCCTGCGTCGTCACCCTGTACCAGCGTCAGTAATGACCGGAGCACTTCCCATGATCGACAAGAGCCATATCGGTGCTGTGGTTTCCAAGCACACCCAGGAGGTCGAAGCTGGTCGCCTGCGTTTCTTCGCCAAGGCCACCGGCCAGCAAGACCCACGCTATAGCGACCCCGAGGCCGCCCGTGCAGCCGGTTACAAAAATCTGCCGGTGCCACCGACCTTCCTGTTCTGCCTGGACATGGAAGCCGGCGGTTCAGGCTCGGTGCTCAAACGCTTGAACATCGACCTCGGCAAGATCCTCCACGCAGAGCAGGCATTCACCTACCACCAACCGGCGTTTGCTGGCGATCGCCTGAGCTTTGAAACCAGGATCGTCGACATCTACGACAAGAAGGGGGGAGCGCTGGAGTTCGTGGTACGCGAGACCCGTGTAACCAACGCCACCGGCGATCTGGTGGCAGAGCTGCGCAACAGTCTCGTCGTGCGTAATTGAGGAACCGACCATGAATCTTGCCCAAACCGAAGTCGGCTACGAACTGCCGTCGTTCACCACTGAGCCGATAAGTCGCACCACCCTGGCGCTGTACTGCGGCGCCTCGGGCGATCACAACCCGATCCACGTCGACATCGACTTCGCCAGGAAGGCTGGCATGCCCGACGTGTTCGCTCACGGCATGTTGTCAATGGCCTACCTGGCTCGCCTGCTGACCAATTGGGTGGCGCAGGAGCAGCTGCGTCACTACACGGTGCGCTTCGTCGCGATCACCCAACTGCAGGAGCAGATCACCTGCTCAGGCAAGGTGCTCGAGAAAGATGAAGCTGCCGGCACCGTGCGCCTGGAAATCACCACCCGCAACCAGGCGGGTGAAATCAAGCTCAGCGGCGAAGCCATCGTCGCACTGAGCGCCTGACTTTTAGAGGAGAGAAACATGAGCAAGAAACTTGAAGGCAAAGTTGCCCTGATCACCGGCTCCGGCCGTGGCATCGGCCGTGAGGTCGCTCTGCAACTGGCGGCCCTGGGCGCCAACATCGTGATCAACGACCTCGATCAGGAGCCCGCCGAACAAACCGTCGCCGACATCCGCGCCGCCGGTGGTGAAGCCGTCGCCTGCATCGGCAGCGTGACCGCCGAAGATTTTGCCGATCGCCTGCTCAAGACCGCCATGGACAACTTCGGCAGTATCGACATCATCGTCAACAATGCCGGCTTCACCTGGGACAACGTGATCCAGAAGATGTCCGACGAACAGTGGGACGCGATCATCGGCTGCCATCTGACCGCACCGTTCCGCATCCTGCGTGCCGCCCAGCCGATCTTCAGCGCGCTGGCCAAGCAAGACGCTGCCGAAGGCCGCGAAGTACTGCGCAAAGTGGTCAACATTTCCTCCGGCGCCGCCGGTGGCAACGCTGGCCAGGCCAACTACTCGTCGGCCAAGGCCGGCATCCTCGGCATGACCAAGGCGCTCGCCAAGGAGTGGGGCCGTTACAAGGTCAACGTCAACGCCGTGGCCTTCGGCATCATTGATACCCGACTGACCCAGGCCCTGGCCGGTGAAGACAGCAAGACCGTCAACATCGAAGGCCGCGAGATCAAGGTTGGCGTGCAGAAGGCCCGTCTCGACGCCGTCAGCACCACTATTCCGCTGGGACGTCCGGGCAAGGCCGAGGAAGCGGCCGGCGCGGTGGTGTTGTTCTGCCTGCCGGAGTCGGACTACTGCTCCGGTCAGACCATCTACTGCGGCGGCGGCCCCGGCGGCAATTTCTAAGTAAACACCCGATAGCGGAACAATCGCACCCATCGTGCGATTGACCCGGTGCATTCACGAATTTTTGCTGCCCTATGGGCACCGCAATCCGAGGCATCCCATGACTGACTACCAATCTCCCTGGATTGTCGATGATCTGGTGATCTTCCAGGAATCCGCGCGCCGCTTCGTCGCCGAAGAGCTTCTCCCCAATGAAGAGCGCTGGGCCAAGCAACAGCGAGTCGATCGTGACACCTGGCGGCGCGCCGGCGAGTGCGGCATGTTGCTGCTGAGCATTCCCGAAGAGTACGGTGGCATGGGAGGCAGCTTCGCCCACGACGCCATCCTGAACATCGAGCAGAGCCGTCAGATCTCCGCCAGCCTGGGCAACAACGTGCACAGCGGCATCGTCGCCCACTACATCCTGCGCTACGCCAGCGAGGAGCAGAAGCAAAAGTGGCTGCCCAAGATGGCCAGCGGTGAGCTGGTAGGCGCCATCGCCATGTCCGAGCCGGGTGCCGGTTCCGATCTGCAGGCCATCAAGTGCCGCGCGGTGAAGGATGGCGACGACTACGTTATCAATGGTTCGAAGACCTTCATCACCAACGGTTACCACGCCGACCTGATCCTGGTGGTGGCCAAGACCGATCCGGAGAAAGGGGCCAAGGGCACCTCGATCATCGTGGTCGAGACCGAGAATTTGGCGGGCTTCCGCCGCGGCCGCATCCTCGAGAAGATCGGCCAGAAGGCCCAGGACACTGCCGAGCTGTTCTTCGACGACATGCGCGTGCCGCAGGCCAACCTGCTCGGCCCTGTGGAAGGCCAGGGTTTCATCCAGCTCATGCAGCAGCTGCCGCAGGAGCGCATGATCATCGCCCTCGCTGCGCTGGGCGGTATGGAGCGCGCGCTCACCGACACCATCGAGTACACCCGCAACCGCAAGCTGTTCGGCAAGACCTCGATAGACCTGCAGAACACCCGCTTCAAGCTGGCCGAGATGCAGACCACTTACACCATCGCACGTACCTTCATCGACGACTGCATGGTCAAGGTCCTCAAGGGCGAACTGACCGGCGAAGTTGCCGCAATGGCCAAGTGGTGGGGCACCCAGCGCTACTGTGAAATCGTCGATGAATGCCTGCAACTGCACGGCGGCTACGGCTACATGGTCGAATACCCGATCGCCCGTCAGTACGTGAACTCACGGATCATGAAGATCTTCGGTGGCTCCAACGAAGTCTTGAAGGAAATCATCGCACGCACCCTGTAAGCGCCGGCGAGCCCTACAACTGCTGCCCGTTGCCCCGTGCGACGGGCGTCCCTGCACCGAGAACCGCAATGAAGCCGTCGACTATAGAACTGTCCATCGACAACGGCCTGGCCACGCTGGTCATGGCCCGCCCCGAGCGCAAGAACGCGCTCACTGTGCAAATGTTCGCCGAGTTGCTCGATGCCCTCAACGGACTGCGCCGCAACCCTGAGGTCAAGGCCGTACTGTTGACCGGAGCGGGCAACGACTTCTGCTCTGGTGGCGACATCGGCAACATGCAGGGTGACTTCGTCGAAGGCGCCTCCGTGCGCCGGCGCATGGAGGAGAACAACCGCCTGTTGCTGGCCATGGCCGACTTCGACAAGCCGCTTATCGCCGCGGTCGACGGTGTGGCCTTCGGCGCCGGGTTCAGCCTGGGGCTGGCCTGCGACTTCCTGATCGCCTCCGAGCGAGCGCGCTTCTGCATGGCCTTCGCCCGACTTGGCCTCGGCCCGGACCTGGGCGCCTCGTATACCTTGCCGCGCATCGTCGGTTTGCAGAAGGCCAAGGAGATCATCTACTCGGCCCGCGAAATCCCTGCCCAGGAAGCCGCGCAGCTAGGCATCGCCCTGGAAGTGCTGCCAGTAGAGCGCTTCCATGCCCGCGCTGAGGAGCTAGCCCGCGCCATGGCCAACCTGTCACCCACGGGCTTCAGCATGACCAAGCGCCTGCTCAACGCCTCACTGGAAAGCGACCTGGCCGGCATGCTCAATGCCGAAGCGAGCAACCAGGCGGTGTGCATGTCCTCGAACTACCTCAAGGAGGCCGCCGGCCGTTTCACCCGTAAGGAGCCGGCGCTGTTCCAGTGGCCGAAATCCAAGCGCAACGACGCCTGAGCGTCCACCCATCACGATGATAAAAAGAGGTTTGCAATGAGCATGAATGACAACCCGAACGGTGTGCAGATCCGCGCGATCCTGGACAAGCAGCGCGCCGCTTTCCTGGAAGCAGGCCCGTCTTGCGCCGAGCAGCGCATCGAACTGATTGACCGCGCCATCGGCCTGTTGGTCGATCACGAGCAAGAGATCATCGAAGCGGTCACCCGTGATTTTGGCCATCGCAGCAAGGACTTCACCCGCGTCAGTGAAGTGCTGTCGCCGCTGATGACCCTGAAGCAGACCAAGGCCCGGTTGGCCGAGTGGATGAAGCCCGAAACCCGCCACACCGACCGCGGCGAAGCCTGGGTGGAGTACCAGCCGCTGGGCGTGATTGGCATCGTCAGCCCGTGGAACTTCCCGGTCAACCTGGCCTTCAGTGCCCTGGCTGGCGCTCTGGCGGCCGGCAATCGGGTGATGATCAAGCCGTCCGAGTTCACTCCGCGCACGTCCGAGCTGATGGCGCGAATGTTCGCCTCGGTGTTCGCCGAAGAGGAAGTCGCGTTGATCACCGGCGGTCCGCAGGTCGGTCAGGCGTTCTGCAGTCAGCCCTTCGACCACCTGTTATTCACTGGCGCAACCAGCGTCGGCAAGCACGTGATGCGCGCCGCCGCCGAGAACCTGGTGCCGGTAACCCTGGAGCTGGGCGGCAAGTCGCCGACCATCGTTTCGCGCTCCGCCGACTTCAAGGCCGCAGTGACTAAAGTCATCACCGGCAAGATGCATAACTCCGGGCAGATCTGCCTGGCGCCAGACTATGTGTTCGTTCCAGAGGAGAAGGTCGAGGAATTTATCGCCACTGCCAAGGTTGTGCTGGCCGGCTACTTCCCGAACCTCAAGGACAACCCGGACTACACCTCGGTTATCAACGCCCGCCATTTCGAGCGCCTGCAGGGATACCTGGCCGAGGCGCGCGAGGCCGGCGTTGAGCTGATCGAACTGAACCCGGCTGGCGAGGATTTCACTGACCAGCCACACCACAAGATCGCCCCGACCCTGCTGCGCAACCCTGGCGATCATCTGAAGGTGATGCAGGACGAGATCTTCGGTCCGCTGCTGCCGATCAAGTCGTACCAGACGATTGCCGAAGTGGTCGCCTATATCAATGCCCATCCGCGTCCGCTGGGCCTCTACTACTTCGGCACCGATGCCGACGAGGAAGCCTACGTGCTCAGCCGCACCACTTCCGGCGGGGTGACCCTCAACGAAGTGATCAAGCACGTCGGCGTCGAGAACCTGCCATTCGGCGGTGTCGGCCCCAGCGGCATGGGGGCTTATCACGGTATGGACGGCTTCAAGACCTTCAGCCACGCCAAGGCTGTGTATCGCCCGGTCGAGGGTCCGGACCTGATGCGTCCGCCCTACGTCGAGCAAGTCCGCCAGATCGTCAGCTCGTTGATCAGTCGTTAATCCGGCGGGACGTGATCGCGTTGTTACGTCCCGCATTCACAGGAAGTTGTTTATGAGAGCTGCCGTATTCCATCAGCCGGGTTCGCCATTGACCATCGAAGAAGTCAGCATCAGCAAACCCGGGCCGCGTGAGGTGCTGATCCGCACCATGGCCAGCGGCGTCTGCCATTCCGATCTGCACATCGTCGATGGCACCTATCCCTATGCGCTGCCGCTGCTGCTCGGTCATGAGTCGGCGGGCATCGTCGAGGCGGTCGGCGCCGACGTGCGCAGTGTCAAGCCGGGCGATCATGTGGTCACCTGCCTGTCAGCGTTCTGCGGTTGCTGCAGCGATTGTGTCACCGGCCACATGAACCGCTGCCAGTCGCCGAGTACCAAGCGAGGTAAAGACGAAGAGTCGCGCCTGAGCTACGTGCACAAGCCGATTGCGCAGTTCATGAACCTGGGCGGCTTCGCCGAGCAGATGCTGGTCCACGAGAACGCTTGCGTGGCGATCCGTAAAGACATGCCGCTTGATCGTGCCGCGTTGCTGGGTTGCGCAGTCATCACCGGCACCGGTGCGGTGTTCAACACCGCTCAGGTACGTCCGGGTGAAACCGTGGCGGTGATCGGCTGTGGCGGCGTGGGTCTGGCCACCATCAACGGAGCGGCGCTGGCTGGCGCAGCGCGGATCATCGCCATAGACATGCTTGACAGCAAGCTGGAACTGGCCAGGCAGTTCGGTGCCACCGACGTGGTCAATGGCAAGGATGGTGACGCAGTCAAGCAGGTGCTCGAACTGACCGGTGGCGGCGTGCATTACTCGTTCGAATGCATCGGCCTCAAGCAGACCGCCGAGCAGGCCTTCGGCATGTTGCGTCGCGGCGGCACCGCCACGGTGATTGGCATGATCAAACCAGGCGTCAAGCTTGAGCTGCACGGTCTGGACTTTCTTGGTGAAAAGAGAATTCAGGGCTCGTACATGGGCTCCAACCGATTCCTAGTGGACCTGCCGCGCCTGGTCGACTTCTACCTGCAGGGTCGCCTGAAGCTCGACGAGATGATTTCCCGGCGGATCAAGCTGGAGCAGATCAACAGCGCCTTTGACGAGCTCAAGCGCGGTGAACTGGCGCGCTCGGTGATTGTGTTCGACCAGTAATTTTTCTCCCGGCCGGTCGGCATCTCCGGTCTACGGTCGGGCTTTTCTTCCTTTGCATTCGATGGGAACCCGTCAATGAAAACGCGTATTACAGAAATGCTTGGCATCCGCTACCCAATCATCCAAGGCGGCATGATGTGGGTCGGTCGCGCGGAATTGGTCGCGGCTGTTTCGAATGCTGGCGGTCTGGGCATTCTAACCGCCTTGACCCAGCCGACGCCTGAAGATCTGGCCCGCGAGATCGAGCGATGCCGTTCGATGACCGACAAGCCGTTCGGCGTCAACCTGACGCTGCTGCCGTCGATCAACCCGCCGCCGTACGCCGAGTACCTCGACGTGATCATCGCGTCCGGTGTGAAAATACTGGAAACCGCAGGAAACAACCCGGGTGAACACATCGCCCGTGCCAAGGCCGCCGGTCTCAAGGTGATCCACAAGTGCGTGGCCATCCGCCATGCGCTGAAGGCGCAGAGCCTGGGCGTCAACGCGGTGTCGATCGACGGCTTCGAATGCGCCGGCCACCCCGGCGAAGACGACGTGCCGGGCCTGATACTGATCCCGCAGGCGGTGCGCAAGCTTAAGATCCCGGTGATTGCCTCCGGCGGTATCGCCGATGGTCGCGGCCTGGCCGCGGCCCTGACGCTCGGTGCCGAAGGGGTGAACATGGGTACGCGTTTCTGCGCCACCGTCGAAGCGCCGATCCACGCCAACATCAAGCAGGCGCTGGTCAACTCCAGCGAACGCGACACCAACTTGATCTTCCGCACCCTGCACAACACTGCGCGAGTGCTGAAAAACGCCATCTCCGACGAGGTGGTGAGCATTGAGCGCAAGGGCGGCGCACAGTTCGAGGACATCCGTCATCTGGTCGCCGGAGCGCGTGGTCGCGCGGCGCTGGAGGCTGGCCAGCCGGACGACGGCATTGTCACCGCCGGCCAGTGCGTCGGCCTGATCGACGATATTCCCACTTGTGCCGAGTTGCTCGAGCGCATGGTCGCCGAATGTCGCACGCACCTGCAGACCGCCCAACGCTGGGCCAACTGATCTGCAGCCGCCGGAGTACCGAGCCATGGATTTCACCTTTAGTGACGAACAACAGATGCTGCGCGATATGCTCGCGCGTTATCTGGACGAACAATACGATTTCGACAGCCGGATGAAGGCCGTGGCGTCCGCCGACGGCTGGCGACCGGGCTGCTGGCAGGCCTTCGCCAGCGAACTGGGTATTCTTTCGGCAGCTTTCCCGGAGGAGCAGGGCGGCCTGGGCGGCGGTGCAGTGGATAACCTCATCGTCATGGAGGCCTTCGGCCGCGCTCTGGTGATCGAGCCCTATCTGTCCACCGTGGTGTTCGCTGGCGGCCTGCTCAAGCGCAGCCCAGGCGCACTGGCCAGCGACATCATCCCGAGAATCATGGCCGGCGAGGTACGCATCGCCTGGGCCCAGAGCGAGGCACAGAGCCGCTACTGCCTGCACGCCGTGCAACTGTCAGCGCAGCGCGACGGCGATGCCTTCGTGCTCAACGGTCACAAGACCCTGGTGCTCGATGCGCCATTCGCCACCCACCTGCTGGTCAGCGTGCGCAGTGCCGGTCAGCGTCGTGACCGCGACGGTATCAGTCTGCTACTGGTCGACAAGGCCAGTGCCGGGCTCCGCACCCAGGACTACCCGACCGTCGACGGCGGGCGTGCCGCGCAAGTCTGGTTCGAAGACGTCCGCGTCCCAGCGGCCAACCTGATCGGTGCCGAGGGCCAGGGCCTGGCGCTGATCGAGGCGGTGTTCGACGAAGCGTTGCTGGCGCAGTGCGCCGAAGCGGTGGGGATCATGCAGAAAATGCTCGACGACACCGTGGCCTACGCCAAGGAGCGCCGCCAGTTCGGCATACCAATCGGCTCGTTCCAGGCCCTGCAGCACCGCATGGTCGACATGCACATCCACATCCAGCAGGCCAGCGGGCTGACCTACATGGCCACCTTAAAACTGGCCGGCACCCCGCACGAACGGGCGATGGCCGCCAGTGCCGCCAAGGTGCGGGTCGGCAAGGCGCTGCGCGCAGTCGGCCAGGGCGCCGTGCAGATCCACGGCGGTATGGGTATCACCGAGGAACTGGCGGTCGGTCACTACTTCAAACGCGCCACCGTGATCGAACAGCAGTTCGGCTCGGTGGATCATCACCTGCGCCGCTACAGCGAACTGGCCGGGGAGGCTGCCCATGAATCTTGATTACACCGCCCAGGAGCAGGCCTTTCGCGAGGAGGTCGGTGCCTGGATCGCCGACGTCTTCGACGAGCAGTTGCGCGAGATGGTCGCCCAGTCGAAGAACGGTTACCTCGACAAGGAAGGCCAGCGTCGCTGGCAAAAACTCCTTCACGCGCGCGGCTGGGCCGCGCCGGACTGGCCGACCGAGTACGGTGGACCGGGCTGGACGCCGACTCAGCGCTTGCTGTTCCAGGCCGAGATTGCCGCCGCCGGCTGCCCGAAAGTCTCGCCGATGGGCCTGAAGATGGTCGCGCCGGTGATCATGCGTTTCGGAACTGCCGAGCAGAAAGCGCGTTTCCTGCCGGCCACCCTGGCCTCTGACATCTTCTGGTGCCAGGGCTATTCCGAGCCGGGTTCTGGCTCCGACCTGTCGTCGCTGCAGATGAAGGCGGTGCGCGACGGCGATCACTATGTGCTCAACGGTTCGAAAATCTGGACTACTCAGGCGCAGTGGGCCGACTGGATGTTCTGCCTGGTACGCACCAGCCGCGACGCCAGCAAGCAGGCCGGCATTTCCTTCCTGCTGGTGGACATGACCACCCCGGGGATCAAGGTCGATTCGATCCCGCTGCTGGACGGGCCGATGCCCGGCGAGCAGGAGGTCAACCAGGTGTTCTTCGAGGACGTGCGCGTGCCGGTGCAGAACCTGATCGGCGAAGAGGGACAGGGCTGGACCTGCGCCAAGTACCTGCTGGAGTTCGAACGTGGCGGCGCCTATGGCCCGACCTTGCGCCAACAGCTGGACAAGGTGCGCTACATGGCCGCCCGGCAGCCAGCCGACGACGGCGGCCGGCTTATCGACGACGCGGATTTCCGCCGCCGCCTGCTGGAACTGGAGATCCAGGTCGCCGCAGTGGATGCCGCGGAGCTGCGGGTGTTCTCCGGGCTCAACTCCGGTTCGTCGATTGGCGCTGCGTCGAGCATGATCAAGCTGGCCGGTACCGAAACGCTGCAGGCGATCACGGAGCTTGCGGTGGAGGCGGTGGGTCCGCAGGGCTGGCCGTTCATCCGCGACACCTGGGCCGAGGTCTATGGCCGTGCCGAAGCGCCGCGCCCGGGGCCGGCCTATGCCGGCCCGGTGGTGCCTCGCTACTTCAACTATCGCAAGGCCTCGATCTACGGAGGTACCAGCGAAGTGCAGCGCAACATCATCGCCAAGCAGGTACTAGGCCTGTAATTCGCATGGAGAATCCGTCATGAGTGTCATGGACCCAGTCGTCGAGTCGATCGACGACATCCCCGAAGGCTTTGTGCCGATGCAGCGTCCGGGGTTGCCCGGCTTTGTGCAGAACTGCCGCGGCTTCTACTTCAGGCCGGCGACCGGCGAGGTCGCCGCACGCATCCTGCCAGAGCATCTCAACCCGCTGCACATTGCCCATGGCGGCTTGCTGGCGACCCTGGCCGATACTGCGCTCGGTGCATTTATCCGCGTGCAGGGCGGCTACGAACTACCGCCGGCGACCGTCGAGCTGAGCATCGACTACATCAGCCCGGCGCGTCCGGGACAGTGGATCGAGGCGCATGTCGAGGTCCACAAGCTCGGCCGCACCTTGTGCAACGCCAGTCTCAGCCTGATGGACGGTGAACGCCTGGTGGCGCGCGCCAAAGGCACTCTGATCGCCAATACGCACAGCCTGCATGCCGCGGTCGCGGCCCAGGCAAAATCCTGAATCTGGAGTAATCCCATGTCCGAATCTTTTCCGCTGCTGGGCCCCGAGGCCCAGTACCAGGCGTTCCTCGACCAGCGACGCTTCATGCTGCAACGCAGTCAGTCCACCGGTCGCTACGTGTTCTACCCGCGGGTGATGATCCCCGGCACTGGCGAGACCGACCTGGAATGGGTCGAGGCCACCGGCACCGGGACGCTCTATGCGATCACCGTCAACCGTGCCCGGACCGGCAGCCACAACGTGGCGCTGATCGACCTTGACGAGGGCGTGCGCATGATGTCGCGCATCGAAGGCGTGGAAACCGCACCGATCGGCAGTCGGGTGAAGGCGCGCATCGTCGAGGTCGACGCAGTGGCCGGCGTAGTGTTTGACTTGATCGAAGAGGAGTCGGTATGAACCAGGCCATTCGCGGCAAGACCGCCATTGTGGGTATTGGCACCGCCGGGTGCGGCGAGGCCCGCGGCTTCAGTGCCATCGAACTGCTCGGCCAGGCCTCGCTGAAGGCCATCGCCGACGCCGGGCTGCAACTTGGCGATATCGACGGCGTGTTCGCCGCCACCAGTTCGCACGCGTTCCCGACCCTGTCGGTGTGCGAGTACCTGGGCATCAAGCCGAAGTACGTCGACGGCACTAACGTCGGCGGCTCCAGCTTCGAAATGCACCTGTTGCAGGCGACCCTCGCCCTGGAGGCCGGTCTGTGCAACGCGGCACTGATTTGCTATGGCTCCAACCAGCGCACCGCCGGCGGCAAGCTGGTGTCCATGAGCGAGCCGCAGTGGCACGAGACCTTCTACAAGCCGCGTCACCCGATTACCTCTTACTCGCTGGCGGCCAGTCGGCACATGCACCAGTACGGCACTACCCGCGAAATGCTCGCCGAAGTGGCCGTTTCCGCCCGTGGCTGGGCCAACCTTAACCCGGAAGCGTTTGCCCGTGGGCCACTGAGCATCGAAGACGTGATGGCCAGCCGCATGGTCAGCGATCCATTGAGTTCCGCCGATTGCTGCCTGGTCACCGACGGCGGTGCGGCGGTGGTGCTGGTGCGTTCCGACCGGGCACGGGACTTGTCGCAAAAGCCGGTGTACTTTCTCGGTGCCGCGGGTGCCCAGTGGCACCGCTCTGTAGTCTGCATGCCGGATCTGACCGTTACCGCCGCCTCGGAAAGCGCGCCACGGGCCATGGAAATGGCCGGGGTCAAGCATGCCGATGTCGACCTGGTGATGCTCTACGATGCTTTCACCATCAACACCATCCTGTTTCTCGAAGACCTCGGCTTCTGCCCGAAAGGCGAGGGCGGGCGCTTCGTACAGGGTGGGCACATCGCACCGGGCGGCGGTTTGGCGGTTAACACCAACGGTGGCGGGTTGTCCTGCGTGCATCCGGGCATGTACGGGTTGTTCCTGATCGTCGAGGCGGTGACCCAAATCCGCGGCAATGCCGGCGCACGGCAGCTGAAAAAAGCCGATGTCGCCTTGCTGCACGGCAATGGCGGCACGCTGTCCAGCCAAGTCACGGCGTTCCTGGGCAGCGAGGCGGTGCTTTGAGACGACTGGTTCTGAAATTGGTTCGAATGATCTAGAGCCAACGGGCGGACCGGGCGGGATACTTGACCTCAAGCTGAACACCCACCTTGCAGGAGCGGCGCTGCTGCAAGGTCCGCCTTTCAGGAAGACGTCATGGCCTCGCAGATCGAACCGACACCGCCCGTACAGCCCAACACCGTCTACCTGCCCACCCTGGTGCCGGCCATCGACGGGCTGCTGCGTCTTGGCCTGGCGGTCGAGCGGATCGAGGCGGTGTTCCAGCGCAGCCTTGAAGAAATCAGGGCGCCGCTGGTGCGGGTGCCGATGCTCATGTCCCGGCGTTTCTGGGACCTGGCTGTCGAGTTCAGCGGCGATCCTGGCATCGGCCTTGAGCTGGGGCTTAGCACAGTATCCAGACAACCCAATGGCATGAGCTACCTGTTTGACGCGGAATCCTCGCTCAAGCGTGGTTTCGAGCATCTGGCCAGGTACATGGCCGAATTCCAGGGACATTTCCGTAGCGAATTGGTATTTCGTGGGGACGAGGTGCAGATGCGCCTTTATGACTGCGGCAGCCTCCAAGCCACACCGCAGATGGTCGATTACGTTTTTGCCGGACTGTGCGCGCTGGTACGGCGCAAGATGTTGAGTAGCGGTCAGCCCGGCTCGCCCTTGCGACACCTGTCGTTCGCCCATGAGGCGCTGACCGACGTTTCGCGTCATGCAGTTGCCTTTAAAGCATCGGTCAGTTGGGAGCAACCCTGGCACGCCTTGCACTTCGATCGCGAGCTGTTCGTACGCGAAGTGAGCCGCCGTGACGACGCGCTGGTGTCACGGCTGCAGGCGTTGATGGCTGATATCAACCAGTACAGTCGGCCGACATTGCTGGCTGAAGTCTGCGATCAGATCGCGCACGAACTGTCCAACGGACCGACGCTGGAGGCGTTCTGCAACCATCGCCACATCACTCGACGCACAGCCCGTCGGCGCCTGCAAGCCCAGGGCGGACAGTACAGCGATCTGCTCGATGAACACCGTCGTTATCGTGCCTATGACCTGCTCAAAGATTCGTCCCTGAACCTGATCGAAGTAACCGATTTGCTCGGTTACCGCGATCTCTCCAGTTTTTCCCGCGCGTTCCAGCGCTGGTACGGCAGCAGCCCAGGCACCTGGCGCGAACGATTTGCCAAGCCGCAACAGCGCTAAACAAGAGAATGATGACAATGACAAAAACGTTCTCCGCCACCAGCACACTGGTCAACCTGATGCTTGATCATGCGGCATCCCGAGGTCTGGATACCGCGCAACTGTTACTCGAGGCCGGCATCAGCCGTAGCCAACTCGCGAACCCGCTGCACAAACTGCCATGTGAACAGTTTGAATTGCTCTGCCAGCTTTGCGAACGCGCCAGCGGTGACAAGCGCATGGGGTGCGATATGTCCCATCGCTTGACCGCCAACGGTCTGCACGGTTTGAACATTCTGATGGATTCGGCACCGACTCTGGCCGTGGGCTTGCGTTGTCTGGGACAGTTCCTGCCCTTGCTAACCGATCGCATGCGGCTTGAGACCCGGCAGACTGCCGAGTCGGTGATTTTTACCCTTGCGGTGCCGCAGCCGGCCCCGCACTTTTTCTGGCTCGATGCCGCGCTATCGGCCCTGTTGCGCAACGTAGCGCGCCGCGTGGGCAAGGCGCCTGGAGAGTTGCTGAAAAAGGTGTGGATTACACCGCAGCAGCAATGCACCGGGCTCCTGGATGAGTGGAACGTGGTCCATGAGTTGGCGTCTTCGCCAGCCTTCGAGGTCTCGCTCGAGGCCCTTGATTGGCGGCATGTGAAAGCCGACGAGTTCTTCCATCGGGCCATGCTCGAGCATTGGCAATCGCAGCAACCGACCGTTGCCCATGAAGACGAAGGGTTGGCCAAGGCCAGGCTGTGGCTCAAGAGCTCTACTCACCCGATCGAACACATCGCCAGCCTGATGGGCTACAGCCAGCCCGGCAACTTCACCCGAGCGTTTCGCAAGCAGTACGGCGTCACGCCCCGGCAATTCCGCCAGGCCTGACCTGCACACACCCTCAAATTGGTTCGAATGAACTAGAGAGTTCCCCTGGGGCCGGGCCGATACTCGATGTCCGTTGCACAGCGCGGGCACTCATCCCGCCCGGCCTTAATTCACACTGCTCAAGGAGTCTTGATGGACATCCATTTCACCCCCGATGAGCTCGCCTTCCGTCAGGAGGTGCGCGATTTTCTGCACAATAATCTGCCAGCCGATGTCGCTGCCAAAGTCAGGCTTGGCAAGCGTCTGTCCAAGAGCGATAACGTCAGCTGGATGCAAGCGCTCAACAAGCGCGGCTGGTACGCCCCCATGTGGCCGGTCGAACTGGGCGGCAAAGGCTGGAGCGTGGTGCACAAGCACATCTTCGATGAAGAGTGTGCTGCGTATGGTGCCCCGCGCGTTCTGCCGTTCGGTGTGGTGATGGTGGGACCGGTCATCATCAAGTTCGGTACGCCGGAGCAGAAAGCCCATTACCTGCCGCGAATCCTCAATTCCACCGACTGGTGGGCCCAGGGTTATTCGGAGCCGGGGGCCGGTTCCGACCTGGCTTCGCTCAAAACCCGCGCGGTACGTGATGGCGACCACTACATCGTCAACGGCCAGAAGACCTGGACTACCATGGCTCAGCATGCCGATTGGATCTTCTGCCTGGTGCGCACCGACCCGGACGCCCAGGCCCAGCGTGGCATTTCCTTTCTGCTGATCGACATGAAGACACCGGGCGTGACCGTGCGTCCGATCATCACCCTGGACGGCGATCACGAAGTCAACGAAGTGTTTTTCGACAACGTGCGTGTGCCGGTGGCCAATCTGGTAGGCGAAGAGAATCAGGGTTGGACCTGTGCCAAGTATCTGCTGACTCACGAACGCACTGGCCTGGCAGGCATTGGCGCTTCCAAGGCGTTGCTCAAACATCTGAAAGTCATTGCCGGCCGCGAGCTGTGCGAAGGCCGCCCGCTGATTGAAGACCCGCTGTTTCGCGCGCAGATCGCTGAAGTGGAGATGCAACTGATGGCCACGGAGATGAGCAACCTGCGCATCCTGGCCACCAGCAGTGAAGGCGGTGTACCCGGTACGGAAAGCTCGATCCTCAAGGTCAAGGGTACCGAGATACGTCAGGCCATCACCCATCTGCTGCGCAAGGCCGTCGGCCCGTATGCGTTGCCGTTCCTGGAGGACGAGCTGGAAAAAGCTTTTGGCGACGACGAGCTGCATACCGACTACAGCTCAACCGTCGCCAGTCAGTATTTCATCATGCGCAAGCTGTCGATCTACGGCGGCTCCAACGAAATTCAGAAGAACATCGTTTCCAAGATGATTCTCGAACTTTAATGAGGTCGCTCCGATCATGGATTTCAAACTGACTGAAGAGCAGCAAATGCTGCAGGACACCGCTGCACGACTGGTACGCGACGCCTATAACTTCGAACAGCGGGAAAGATTCCGGCACACGGATTTGGGCTACGGCAAAGCCTTCTGGCAGACCCTGGGCGAGCTGGGCCTGACCTCGGTACCGTTCGCCGAGCAGTACGGCGGTTTCGGCGGCAGCGGTGTGGAGACCCTGCTGGTCATGACAGAGCTGGGCCGTGGCCTGTGCCTTGAGCCTTACCTGCAATCGGTCATCTACGCCGGCGGTCTCATCCAGCAACTGGGCAGCGAGGCGCAGAAAAATGACCTGCTAGGGCAGGTCGCCAGCGCCGAACTGCAACTGGCCGTGGCCTTTGAAGAGCCGCAAAGCCACTACCACCTCAATGATGTGCAGACCCATGCCGAAATCGTCGAGGGCGGCTTCGAGCTGACCGGTCGCAAAGTGGCGGTTATCGGTGGCCACAGCGCGAACCTGATCCTGGTATCGGCGCGGGTGGCAGGCAATGCACGGG
This sequence comes from Pseudomonas sp. H9, assembly GCF_004353925.1. Lineage (GTDB taxonomy): Bacteria > Pseudomonadota > Gammaproteobacteria > Pseudomonadales > Pseudomonadaceae > Aquipseudomonas. The sequence continues at coordinate 211,801 of NZ_SMOK01000011.1, forward strand.
ATGAAGAGGGGATCAGCCTGTTCCTGGTCGATCCGCAAGCCAAGGGCGTCAAACGTCGCGTCTACCCTCTGGCTGATGGCCGCAAGGGCTGTGAGCTGTATCTGGACAGCGTTTTTGTCGAGTCCAATGCCCTGTTGGGTGAAAGCGGCGGAGCCCTGGCGGCGCTGCGTTACCAGCAAGGTCGTGCCATTGCGGCACAGTGCGCTGAAGCTACCGGCGCGATGGCGGCTGCGTGCAACCTGACTCTGGACTACCTCAAGCAACGCAAGCAATTTGGTCAACCGATCGGCAAGTTCCAGGTGCTGCAACACCGCATGGTCGATATGCGCACCGAACTGGATCAAGCTACTTCCATGGCGATGTTGGCCGCCTGTGTGGCTGACCAGCCGGACAGCGAAGAACGCAGCCGCACCCTGGCCGCCGCCAAGTTCATCGTCACCCGCGCCGGTCGCCTGATCTGCGAGCAGAGCATCCAGTTGCACGGTGGCATCGGCCTGACCGATGAGTACGCAGGTTCGCACTACGCCAAGCATCTGGTGATGATCAGCCACGAGTTCGGCGATGACGACCACCACCTCAAGGCCTACAGCCGGTTGATGCAGGTCGCCTGAGTCACCGTTGAGGCGTTCCCGTGCCGAGCGCGGGAACGAATTGCATACCTGGGGCCCCACGGGGTCCTTTTTTTGGAGAGTCCTATGAAAGTCCTCGTCGCCGTCAAGCGCGTGGTCGACTTCAACGTGAAGGTCCGCGTCAAGGCGGACAACACCGGTGTCGATCTGACCAGCGTGAAAATGTCCCTGAATCCCTTCTGCGAAATCGCCGTGGAAGAAGCTGTCCGCCTGAAAGAAAAGGGCGTGGCGAGCGAGATCGTCGTCGTTAGCGTCGGCCCGGCCACTGCTCAGGAGCAGCTGCGTACTGCCCTGGCACTGGGTGCTGATCGTGCGGTGCTGGTCGAATCCAACGATGAGCTGAACTCTCTGGCCGTGGCCAAGCTGCTCAAGGCTGTGGTCGACAAGGAACAACCTCAGTTGGTCATTCTTGGCAAGCAAGCCATCGACAGCGACAACAACCAGACGGGCCAGATGTTGGCTGCGCTGACCGGTTTCGCCCAGGGCACCTTCGCCTCCAAGGTTGAAGTGGCGGGTGACAAGGTCAACGTCACCCGTGAAATCGACGGCGGCCTGCAGACGCTAGCGCTGAACCTGCCGGCGGTCATCACCACCGACCTGCGCCTGAACGAGCCACGCTACGCATCGCTGCCGAACATCATGAAGGCCAAGAAGAAGCCGCTGGAAACCGTGACTCCAGAAGCGCTGGGCGTTTCCACGGCGTCCACCAGCAAGATCCTGAAAGTCGAAGCGCCGGCTGCTCGCAGCGCCGGTATCAAGGTCAAGTCGGTTGCTGAACTGGTTGAGAAACTTAAGAACGAGGCGAAGGTAATCTAAATGGCCATCCTGGTTATCGCTGAACACGAGAACGGTACCGTTGCTCCGGCAACGCTGAACACTGTTGCTGCTGCCGCCAAGATCGGTGGTGACATCCACGTGCTGGTCGCTGGCCAGAATGTTGGTGGTGTCGCTGAAGCTGCCGCCAAGATCGCTGGCGTTGCCAAGGTGCTGGTTGCCGATAACGCCGCTTACGCCAACCTGCTGCCAGAAAACGTAGCACCGCTGGTTGCCGAGTTGGGCAAGGGTTACAGCCACGTGCTGGCGCCAGCTACCTCCAACGGTAAAAACATCCTGCCACGCGTTGCCGCGCAGCTGGACGCTGACCAGATATCCGAAATCATTTCGGTAGAGTCGGCAGACACCTTCAAGCGCCCGATCTACGCCGGTAACGCCATTGCCACTGTGCAATCGAACGCTGCCGTCAAGGTCATCACCGTACGTGCCACCGGTTTTGACGCCGTTGCCGCTGAAGGTGGTTCGGCTGCTGTTGAAGCCGTTGCTGCCGTGCACAACGCTGGCACTTCGGCTTTCGTTGGCGAAGAGCTGGCCAAGTCCGATCGCCCTGAGCTGACCGCTGCCAAGATCGTCGTTTCCGGCGGCCGCGGCATGCAGAACGGTGACAACTTCAAGCATCTGTACGCCTTGGCCGACAAGCTTGGCGCTGGTGTCGGTGCTTCGCGCGCTGCGGTCGACGCAGGTTTCGTACCGAACGATATGCAGGTCGGTCAGACCGGCAAGATCGTCGCGCCACAGCTGTACATTGCCGTTGGTATCTCCGGCGCAATCCAGCACCTGGCCGGGATGAAGGACTCCAAGGTGATTGTTGCGATCAACAAAGACGAAGAGGCGCCAATCTTTCAGGTGGCTGATTACGGCTTGGTCACGGACCTGTTCGAAGCCGTACCAGCGCTGGAGAGCTTGGTCTAGTTCGGTAGCTTCGCTGATAAAGTGCCCGTCCTTTTGGTCGGGCTTTTTTTTTGGTTCTTCACGGATTATCGGGGAGTATTGGATTTGGATTTGAGCGCTGTGGGCTTATCCGTTTGGCGTGGTGGCTCCACTGGCCCCTTCCGCCCTTACGGCGGGTCCCTTTTGTCTTGGCAAAAGGAACCAAAACTGCTGGCTCCTGCATCCGGCCCTACGCTGCGCTCCGGGTTCCCTCCTTCCGGTATTGCTCCCGTGAGGACCGCGCTAACGGGCCATCCATGGCCCGAAGCGCTTGACGGGCTCCTGCCCGTCACCTCACTACGCAATACCTCCACTCGGCCTCCTGAAGTCGCAGACCGCAGCGTCTGGACTATCGAGTCCACAAAAGCTTCAAGCTTCAAGCTTGGAGCTTCAAGCTTGCCGCTATCGAAGATACCGCCAGCGCAGGCGCTGCCCGTAATTTTGCGACTTCAGGAGGCTGAGTGGAGGTGCCTGGAGGGCCAGGTGCGTAAGCACCCTTCGGCTGTGCCGAAGGCGCGAGATGTAGACTTGCGTAGCAAGTCGTAGGCCGCGCGGGCCTGGAGGGCGCCGGAGCGAAGGGACCCGAAGCGCAGCGTAGGGCCGGATGCAGGAGCGAGCGGTTTTGCTGACTTTTTCCAAGAAAAAAGTCAGCCGCCGTAAAGGCGGAAGGGGCCTGAGGAGCCACCACGCCAAACGGATAAGCTCACAGCGCTCAAAGCCAAAGCCAAAGCCAATTACTCCCCGACAATTCGTGAAGAACCTTTTTTTGGGTTTTTTCACGGATTGCCGGGATATGCTGTGGGCTTATCCATTAGGTGGGGCCAGCATAGCCACCACACCCAATGGATAAAAACTCAAGCAACGCGGGCATTGAGCTGTCCCGCGTTGAAGAAGGAAGTGATCAGGGGGTGACGATATTGAACTGCCCGCTGAAGCTGTCGAGCATCGACAACAATTCACCCAGCTTCTTGCCATCTCCGTCGAGCTTGAGCGCGCCTTGTTTGATCGCCGTCGGAAAGTCCAATTCACGCAAGCTGATTTTGTCCAGGGTGGTCTTGTCCATGCTCACCGTAAGCACGGCCTGGTCGTTCTTCACACCATCGCGGTGCGTCAGCACGCCATTGCGCAGGGTCAGGGTGTAGGGTTGCTGGAGGTCCTCGAATACCCAGTTCAGGACCATGTCGTGACCCACGGCTTTTTCGCTGTCCAGGCGCACGGCAAGGTAGTCGAAGAACATCTTCGGGGTCATGGCCTTGACCAAGTCCGGCTTCGCCTTGGATCCCTCGTATTGCGGCACGCCGTTGCGCAGTTCCATGGCGCCTGTCAGGTATATGTTGCGCCACAGGGCGTTCTCGGCCTGGTAACCCATCTGTTCCAGGGCGTCGGCCTGCAAATTGCGTGCATCCTTGTTGTCGGGCGCCGCGAACACCAGGTTGTTACCCAGTTGTGCGGCCCAGCGGTAGTCGCCCTTGTCGATGGCAGCCTGCATCAGCTTGATAACGGCTTCGACGCCGCCCAGAGCTTCAACCAGATGCTGGCCGGCTTCAACCGGTGGCAGCGGATCGAGGTTGGCCGGGTTGCCGTCGTAGAAGCCCAGGTAGCGCTGATACACCGCGCGGGAGTTGTGGCTGAGCGAGCCGTAGTAGCCGCGGGTGTACCACTTGTTGTCCAGGTCACCGGGCAGTTTCTGCATGTTTTGTGCAACTTCTGTCGGCGTCATGCCCTTGTTGATCAGGTGCAAAGTGCGGTCGTTGAGGAACGCATACATGTCACGCTGATCGGCCAACAAGGTACGGATACGCTCGCCTCCCCAGGTCGGCCAGTTGTGTGAGACGAACATGACATCGACCTTGTCACCGTAGCGCGCCAGGCTGGCGTCGATGTACTCGCTCCAGGCCTTGGCGTCACGCACCAGGGCGCCGCGTGGCGTGAGGATGTTGTGCATCATCTGGGTGGTGTTTTCCGACATGCATACAGCGCGCAGTTGCGGCAGGAAGAAGTTCATCTCGGCTGGCGCTTCGGTGCCTGGCGTCAGCTGGAATTCGACATCGAATCCGGCGACCTTGTGTGTCTCGTAGGTCTGACTGATCAGATCGGTGGGGGCAATGATCGTCATCGAGCCGTTGACAGGAGCAGTCTTACCCATGCCGGCTTCCAGCTGACCTTGCTCGTTGCGTGGCAACAGCGAACCTAACTGATATTGGGAGCGACGGCTCATGGCAGTGCCGGCGAAGACGTTCTCGCTCACCACATGCTCCATGAACCCGACTGGGGCGTAGATCTTCACCTTGCCGGCCTTGACGTCGGCTTCGTCGATTATGCCGCGTACGCCACCGAAATGGTCGGCATGGCTGTGACTGTAGGCAACCGCGACCACCGGCTTTTTAGGGCGATGCTGATAGTACAGGTCGAGGGCCGCACGAGCGGTTTCAGTCACGGTCAGAGGGTCGATGATGAACAGGCCATCGTCACCTTCGATGATGGTCATGTTCGACAGGTCCATGCCACGCAGCTGGTAGATCTTCGGCGCAACTTCAAACAGGCCTGCGTGCACATTCAACTGCGCCAGGCGCCACAGGCTCGGGTTGACGGTGTCGGCCGGCTTTTCCCGGGCGAGAAACGAGTAGGCGTCGATGTCCCAGACCAGCTGGCCACTCGCGTTCTTGATCTGCCCGGTAAAGGGGGCAATCAGACCGCGACTGACCGAGTCGTAGTCGGTACGGTCACTGAAAGGCAGGTTTTTGAGCGCCTCGGCATTCTTTGCCGTAGTGATTGCGCTGGCAGGTTTGCTGACGACCTGATCGGCAGCGTAAAGCGGTTGTGTGCCCAGGGCGACAATCAGGCTGACAAGCAGGACCGGTTTGGCAGGGATCGGCATGACGACTCCAATTTGATTGTTGTTGTTTGATGGGTGATCTGCAACAGACTGGTTAGCATAAATAGCGAATGCCGGCGTGGGGTGGGCTTCAGGGGCCAAAAAATGTGCAGGGATAAAGGAGGGAGGGTGGGCGCTCTGCGTGGTTACGCGCCTCAGCGGTTATCTGTGTAACCGGTAGTAACAGCTTGAGTCCCGGCGGGACCATACAAGTGATTCAAACGTCACCCACGAGAAATAAACGCGCGAAATCAGCTGCAATTGGCACTGTACCCAACCAAAAGGGTGAGACACAAAATCGCCCATCCGGGCAGTGCCAAATCACCAAAGCGCTCAATAGCATCGTCACTCCACTTAAGTTCTGTTTCTGCTGGAGAGCCGCATGAGCACAATAAGAATAAAAATACGTGGGCCGTTTCTGCCGCATGCGCTGGCAACAGCCGTTGCCTTGGGTTTGGCCGGTCAGGTTCAGGCCGTCGCTTTCAATATCGGGGAACTCGAGGGGCAATTCGACTCATCGCTGTCGATTGGGGGTAGCTGGTCGACGACCAATGCGGACAAGCGTTTCATCTCCAACTTCAACAGCCAGGGTGTGAAAGGGGGCGGGGCGTCATCGCGTACCGCCGACGATAACCGCCTGAACTTTCGGGCCGGCGAAAATTTCTCGACCATCTTCAAGGGCACTCACGATCTGGAGCTGCAGTACGGCGACAGTGGCGCCTTCGTGCGTGGCAAGTACTGGTACGACTTCGAGCAGGAAGACGGTCAACAGCACTTCTACGACATCTCCGACAAGGGCCGCGATGAGGCCGCGCGTTCCAAGGGGGCCGAGTTCCTCGACGCCTTCATTTACCACAACTACAGCCTGGGCGAGCGTGCCGGTAACGTACGTTTGGGTAAACAGGTGGTGAGCTGGGGGGAAAGCACCTTCATCGGTAACTCGATCAACTCCATCAACCCCGTCGACGTGGCAGCATTACGCCGTCCTGGTGCCGAAGTGAAAGAGGGGTTGATTCCGGTCAACATGTTTTACCTGTCCCAAGGCCTGAGCGAGTACGTCACGGCAGAAGGTTTTTACCAACTGGAATGGGACAAAACGGTGGTCGACAACTGCGGGACCTTCTTTGGTTCCGACCCGATTGCCCAAGGCTGCGATGATCGCCTGGTCGCCGCAGGCCGGGACTTGGCGCCGGGTGTGGCGACGAACACCGGGGGGCCGGCGGCTGTCGCCGCTGGCCGGGACAATGTCTACGTTCCACGCGCCAAGGACAACGACGCGCGAGACAGTGGCCAGTATGGCCTGGCCCTGCGTTGGTTCATCCCCGAGCTCAGCGACACCGAGCTGGCCGCCTATGCCATGAACTACCACAGCCGCAACCCGTACTTGAGTGCCAACCAGAGCGCGGTGCGAGCATCGGCTGCCAACCCTTTCGCCGGCGTACGCAGCGCCAGATATTTCATCGACTATCCAGAAGATATCCGCCTGTATGGTCTGAGTTTTCAGACCAACCTGGGGGGCACCTCGCTGGGCGGCGAAGTCAGCTACCGGCCGAACATGCCTCTGCAAATCAACACCACTGATTTGCTGGCAGCGGCGACGTTGACCCCCACCTCGCCGCTGATCACCACCGGGTTTGCCGGTAATACGTTGGGTGCTGAGGTCAATGGCTACAAGCGCATGCCAGTCACTCAGGCTCAGGTCACGGCGACCCAGTTCTTCGAACAGGTCATGGGAGCGGACCGCCTGACCCTGATCGCCGAGGTTGGCTACAACCATATTGGCGGCCTGGACAAGGCCGATGGCACCGGGTTGCGTTTCGGCCGAAACCCGCTCTACGGCTCCGGTGAGCTACCTGGTGCGGCAGGTGCGGTTGCCTGCCGCGGTACGGCCGTAGGCACTGCAACCGCCAGCAACCCGGCGCAGGAGTGCAACAACGATGGCTTTTACACCAGTAACAGCTGGGGTTACCGAGCGCGCGCCAAGCTGGACTATCCGAACGCGATCGCCGGTATCAACCTGTCGCCTAACTTAGCCTGGTCCCATGACGTTCAGGGTTACGGCCCGAACTTCGAAGAAGGCTCCAAGGCCGTTAGCGTCGGTGTCGATGCCGATTACCGCAACGCCTATACCGCCAGCCTCAGTTACACCGACTTTTTCGGCGGCGATTTCAACACCAACGTTGATCGCGACTATGTCGCGCTCAGCTTCGGCGTGAACTTCTAAGTGAGGAACAAGCACATGAAAACAACAATAATGCTGCGTGCCGGTACCGTGGCGCTGACACTGCTCGCCACCCATGTTCTGGCATCAGTGCCCCCTCAGGAAGCTGCACAACTGGGCACCACGCTAACGCCGTTGGGTGGGGAAAAGGCGGGCAATGCCGACGGCAGTATCCCGGCTTGGACCGGTGGCCTGAAAGCCGATGCCGCCCCTGTGGACAGCAAGGGCTTCCTGGGTGACCCGTTTGCTGACGAGAAGCCGTTGTTCATTATTACCGCCGCCAATTTCGCGCAGTACAAGGACAAGCTCAGCGAGGGCCAGATGGCCCTGTTCAAGCGATATCCCGAGACCTACAAGATCCCGGTGTACAAGACCCACCGGACCGCGTCCTCGCCGCAGGAGGTTTACGAAGCGGCTAAGACCAGCGCGCTCAACACAAAGTCCGAGCATGACGGCAACGACCTGAGCAATTTCATTTCGCGCTACTACGCGTTTCCGATCCCCAAGTCAGGGGTCGAGGTAGTCTGGAACCACATGACCCGCTACCGTGGCAAGAACCTGTACCGCGAACTGGCCCAGGCTGTGCCGCAAACCAATGGCGCCTACACCATCGTTGAGGTCACGGACGAAGTGGCTTTCCCGCAATACATGTCGGGCGCTGATGGGGCGAAGAGCGAAAACGTACTGTTCTACTACAAGCAGGAAGTTACGGCGCCTTCGCGTCTCGCCGGTAACGTGCTGCTGGTCCATGAAACCATCGACCAGCTCAAGGAGCCCCGCATGGCCTGGCAATACAATGCCGGCCAACGCCGCGTACGTCGCGCACCGCAAGTGGCTTATGACGGCCCGGGCACCGCCGCCGACGGCATGCGTACGGCCGACAACGCCGACATGTTCAACGGCTCGCCCGACCGCTATCAATGGAAGCTGGTGGGCAAGAAAGAAATGTACATCCCCTACAACAATTACAAGTTGTATTCGCCTTCGCTCAAATACGCCGACATCATCAAGGCCGGGCATATCAACCAGGACCTGACCCGCTATGAGCTGCACCGCGTGTGGCAAGTGGAAGCGACGCTGAAGCCGGGCGAGCGGCATGTCTATGCCAAGCGCACGTTTTACATCGATGAAGACACCTGGTCTGCTGTTGAAGTCGATCACTACGACGGACGTGGCCAGCTATGGCGTGTCGGTGAGGGCTTTGCGATCAACGACTACAAGGAAGGAATCGCCAACTATGCGGGGATTGCCTTGTACGACTTGATGGCTGGTCGCTACATCATTCAAGGGTTGAGCAACGAAGCCAAGCATGCCATTACCTACAACATGGCCCCTAAAATGGCTGACTTCACCCCGGCCGCACTGCGCAACGCAGGCGTTCGCTGAGTAAGCCTGATCATCCCCGGCATTCAGTGCCGGGGATGATCAGTATTTGGCCGCTACGGCTCAACATCAAAAACCCCCTTTGCGTATATCTCTACAGTCGATTGTCAGCCGCAGCCGCGGTTAATCATCTGCAAGAGATCTGCACTATGTTATCCAACACTGTCGACCGGGCCGTCACCCTGACCAAGTACTCCAGAGCGCCGGAGTTGCCTTCTGCACACATGGCGCGTCCCCGGCTGATCGAGCGGCTGGCAGCACAGCCCAAACGCCTGGTGTTGCTCTGGGCGCCGGCGGGTTATGGCAAGAGTGCGCTGCTGACCGAGTATTTCTCTCGCTCGACCGAGGACCTTGTCTGGCTGGATCTGGGCGCACGTCCCCTATCGGTGGAGCAGTTTCTGGCTCGCCTCACCTTGGCCCTGGGCCTGCCGCCGCGCTCGATGGACAGCGAAGCGTCGTTGCTGGAGCGGTTGCGCCTTCGCCGATCGGTTTTACGATTGGTACTCGATGACTTTCCGGTCCAGGTGAGCGATGAACTCAGCGCGCTTATCGACAGGCTTCTCGGCCATTCCCAGATCTTGCTGCACCTATATGTCACCAGCCGTCAGCGACCGGACTGGCAGTTGCCCAGACTTTTGCTGGCCGACGACCTTCTGGAGCTGGATGCCAAAGCCTTGGCGTTCAATGTCGAGGAATTGCGCTGTTTGCAACTGCGCCAGTCGCCTGATGCATCGATGGCCCAATCGCAAGCGCTTTGGCAGCGTACCCAAGGCTGGTGCGCGGGGGCGCGTTTTTTACTGGCCGCCGATGGCAACGGTGAAGAGGGCGAGCGTATCGCCGATGAATGGCTCAAGGACTATCTGGAGCAGGCATGGCTGAAACGAATTGAGGGCCAGGAATGCACGGCGCTAATCGAATTGGCGCATTTGCCTGAATGCTCGGCGATGCACTGTGAGCAGCTGTGGGAGGGACAACAGGGCGCACAGATGTTCACTCGTCTGCAAAAGGCCCATTCCTTTTTGTTTCAAACCGAAGGGGCGGGGGGCAACTTCCGTTTGCTGCCACTGGTGGCTCAGGCCCTGAAAAGCATGCTGGGTAACAGTGCGCGCAAGCTTCTGTACCTACGGGCATGTCGTCTCTACCACGGCCTGGGCCAATCCAATGCCGCCATCGAGCTGGCACTGCTTGCCGGCAGGCCGGATGTCGCGGCCAGCTACCTGGAACACATAAGCCTTGAATGGCTGATCAGTGAGTGCAATCTGGCCCTGCTGTTGCGCTGGAAAGAGCAAATTCCCGAGGAGCTGCTGCACAGCACGCCTCGATTGTTGTGCCTGTTTGCCCGAGCGTTGCTGATCAGCTGGCGCCTGGATGAGGCGGCAGCCTGTATCGATAACCTTGGCAAGTTCTTGCCCTTGCCGGACAAGGATCGGTGCGTTCGGCTACTCGCCAATTTGCAGGCGTTGTCCGGGGCGCTGGCGGCGCTGCGCGCAGATAACGTATCGGCGAAGGTGCACTGCCACGAAGCAATCGCTTATCTGCCGGCCGAGGACTGGCGCTCGTCGGTCTGGTGCCACTCGACGCTGGCGCGGGTCGCCATGAGCTGCAATGACATGGCAACCGCCGAAGACCACCTGCACCAGGCAATCGAACTGGGGCGGCGTAACGCAAGCCTGACCTGCGAACTAATGATAGATGTCGACGTCATTCGATTGCATATGCACCGCGGTGAAATGGCCCAGGCCCGCGCCACGTTGGAGCAGAGTTTCGAACACGCCCGGGGCCAGGAGCATCAGCGCCTGCTGATCGGCCGATTGCGCCAGCTGCGCGCCGAGCTTCATTTATCAGCCGGGCATCTGGATGAATGCGCAGAAGATCTGCACGCCAGTGAGCAGCATGCCCGGGACGTCGGCGATCCCTGGATTTTTCAGGTTCTGGTGAGTCAGGCACAGCTGGCGTCCCGACGCGACGAAGGTGAGCGCGCACTCAAGCTGCTGCGCGATGCTCAGCGGCTGATGCAATGCGGGCGCGTTCCAAAGCACTTGTTTCAACCCGTGCTCGATGCGCAATACCAGAGGCTGGCTGAATCTTCGCCGATGGCAACGCACACGCAGGCGAATAAAACGGAAGTCCTCACCTTTCGGGAAACCGCAGTCCTCAAGCTGCTGGCGCAAGGCCTGACCAACAAAGAAATCGGCTCCCAGCTGTTTATTTCACTCAACACCGTCAAGACCCATACGAGCAGCGTCAAACAAAAACTTGGCGTCGTCGGCCGCACGCGGGCGGTGATGCGTGCACAGGCGCTCGGCTTGTTGGTGTGAACGCTCCCACGACTACTACAACAAGAGAATCTTTTAATGGATGACGTGGTCAATCACGACTGGACAGGTCGTACCGAAGAGGTCGACGACCTGATCGATCCCAGTCAGGTCGCACGCTACGCGGCGACGCTGGGGCAAGCTGTTGCGCAGCCAATAGAGACGCTGCCCCCCCTATGGCATTGGGCATTCTTCCAGAGCCCGCTCGATACAGCCTGTCTGGGTGACGACGGGCATCCAAAAGAGAAAGCATTCCTGCCACCCCCGGCCAATCGCAGCCGCATGTGGGCGGGCGGGCGGGTGAAGTTCGTCGAGCCACTGCGAGTGGGTATCAAGGCCACTCGCAGCTCGACCATCATCAAGGCTCAGGAAAAGACCGGTTCGACCGGTTCACTGCTGTTTGTCACTGTCCAGCATGACTACATTCAGGACGGTCGCCTGGCGATCAGCGAAGAACAGGACATCGTCTTTCGAGCGCTTTCACCGCCCAAGTCCGGCGGTTCGCAGCGGTTGATCAGCGGCGACTGGCAGGAAACGTTCGTGCCTTCGCCGGTGGCGCTGTTCCGCTATTCGGCTGTGACCTTCAACGCACATCGTATCCATTACGACGAACCCTACGCCACGGCTGTCGAGGGTTATCCGGGGCTCGTCGTGCAGGGGCCGCTGATCGCGACCCTGACCGTGGCCGCCTTCTGTCGCGCCCATCCGGACGCACGCCTGCGGCATTTCGCCTACCGCGGACTGCGTCCATTGATTGCACCCCATGCATTCGAGGTCGGCGGACGGATCACCGGTGCCGGTATCGCAAGCACCTGGGCCGGTAACGAGAGCGGGCTGGCCCAGTCCAGTGAAATTCACTTCGAGCAGTTTTCGAGTACATCCGGCCATTGCGCCGCAGTCGGGAGTTGAAGCAATGCTGTCCTCTACACAAGAACAAGAAATCATGGCTATCCGCGAGGGCGTACGTGCCCTGTGTGCACAATTCGATGCCGCCTACTGGCGCAGGATCGACGAAGAGAAAGGCTTCCCGGAGGCCTTCGTCGATGCCATGACCCAGGCCGGCTGGCTGTCGGCGATGATCCCGGTTGAATTCGGCGGGTCGGGCCTGGGCTTGGCCGAAGCTTCGGTCATCCTCGAGGAAGTGAACCGTTGTGGCGGCAATTCCGGTACGGTCCACGGGCAGATGTACAACATGTTCACGTTGCTGCGCCATGGCAGCGAAGAACAAAAACGTTATTACCTGCCCAAGCTGGCCTCGGGTGAGCTGCGCCTGCAGTCGATGGGCGTGACCGAGCCGACCACCGGCACCGATACCACGAAGATAAAGACTTCGGCGGTGCGCCAGGGTGACAAGTACATCATCAACGGACAGAAAGTCTGGATCTCGCGCATTCAACATTCCGACCTGATGATTTTGCTGGCACGCACGACGCCGCTGGCCGAAGTGCAGAAAAAATCCGAAGGCATGTCGATCTTTCTGGTCGATCTGCGTGAAGCCATCGGCAACGGCCTGACCGTGCAGCCGATTGCCAACATGGTCAATCACGAGACCAACGAGCTGTTCTTCGACAACCTGCAGATCCCGACCTCAAGCCTGATTGGCGAGGAAGGCAAGGGCTTCAAGTACATCCTCGACGGTCTCAACGCCGAGCGTACCCTGATCGCCGCCGAATGCATCGGTGATGGCCGCTGGTTCATCGAGAAGGCCAGTGCCTATGCCCGCGACCGTGTGGTGTTCGGCCGCCCCATTGGCCAGAACCAGGGCGTTCAGTTTCCGATTGCCGAGGCCCATATCGAGATCGAAGCGGCCGACCTGATGCGCTGGCGTGCCTGTGAGGAGTACGACGCCGGGCGCAATGCCGGTGCCAGCGCCAACATGGCCAAGTACCTGGCTGCCAAGGCGTCCTGGGAAGCGGCCAACGCCTGCCTGCAAACCCACGGTGGTTTTGGTTTCGCCTGTGAGTACGACGTGGAGCGCAAATTCCGCGAGACCCGCCTGTACCAGGTGGCGCCGATCTCCACCAACCTGATTCTTTCCTATGTCGCCGAGCATCTGCTCGAACTGCCGCGCAGCTTCTGAGGGCACGTGAATGAACCACACTAAAGCATTGGCGGCGTTCCTCGCCCGGTTGCACTATGACGATCTGCCTGAAGCGGTGCTGGCACGCACCGAAGACCTGTTCCTCGACTGGCTGGGTTCGTCCCTGGCCAGCAAGGGCGCGCATCCGATCCCGTTGTTCGAGCGCTATGCCGCAATGATGGGGCCGGACGGCGGGTCGTCCGGCATTTTGGTGAGCGGTCGACGCACCTCGGCCTATTTCGCGGCCCTGGTCAACGCGGCGTCCTCCCATTTGGTGGAGCAAGACGACCTGCATAACAGTTCCGTGCTGCACCCGGCCACCGTGGTATTTCCAGCCGCGTTGGCCGCCGCCCAGGATCTGGGCAAGTCCGGCCGGGAACTGTTGCTGGCCTCGGTGGCCGGTTACGAGGCGGGTATCCGCATCGGCGAATTCCTGGGACGTTCTCACTACCGGATTTTTCACACCACGGCCACCGTGGGCACCCTCGCCGCAGCCGTGGCGGTGGGCAAGTTGATGAACTTCGACCAGGCGCAATTCATCAATCTGCTGGGCAGCGCTGGCACCCAGGCTGCCGGATTGTGGGAGTTCTTGCGCGACGCCGCCGACTCCAAGCAACTGCACACCGCCAAGGCGGCGGCCGATGGGCTGCTCGCCGCTTACCTCACAGCGGATGGCTTAACCGGGGCGCGCAATATCCTGGAAGGCGACCAGGGCATGGCGGCGGGTATGTCGAGTGATGCCCGGCCGGCGTGCTTGTCCGATCGCCTGGGCAGCCGCTGGGCTTTGTTGGAAACCTCGTTCAAGTTCCATGCATCCTGTCGCCATACCCACCCGGCGGCAGACGCCTTGCTTGAGCTGATGCAACGCGAGGCTCTGCAGCACGATCAGATCGCCAGCATCACCACGCGCGTGCATCAGGCGGCAATCGATGTGCTCGGGCGGGTGGACGTGCCGCAAACTGTACACCAGGCCAAGTTCTCCATGGGCGCGGTGCTGGGCCTGATTGCCGTGCATGGCAAGGCCGGATTACCCGAGTTCGATCAGTTCGCCCTGACCGACCCGAACGTCGCTGCCGTGCGCGAGAAAACCCGAATGCAGTTGGACGCCGAAGTCGACGATGCCTATCCGCAACGCTGGTTGGGCCGGGTAGACGTTTGCACCCTCGATGGCCGTGAATTTACGGCGGCCATTGACGAGCCCAAAGGTGACCCGGGCAACACCCTGTCTCGGCCGGAACTGGAAGACAAGTTCCAGCGTTTGCTGGCATTTGCCGGCGACACGGATACCCGACGTGCCAGTGCATTGATCGACAGGGTGTGGAAGCTTCGCGCGACCACCGACCTCATTGGTTTGACGGAGTAAGCCGATGAACGACTTGACCAACACGCCACGGCCGCTGGACGGCATCACCGTGATTAGCCTGGAACATGCGATTGCCGCTCCATTCTGTACGCGTCAGCTGGCGGACATGGGAGCACGGGTGATCAAGATCGAGCGCCCCGGATCCGGGGATTTCGCCCGCGGTTACGATGAGCGCACCCGGGGTCTGGCCTCACACTTCGTGTGGACCAATCGCTCGAAAGAAAGCCTGACCCTTGACCTCAAGCAGGATCAAGCCAGCGCCGTGCTGGAGCAGTTACTGGGCCAGGCCGATGTACTGGTGCAGAACCTCGCCCCAGGCGCCGCCGCGCGTATGGGGCTGGGATTCGATGCCTTGCACGAACGCTTCCCCCGACTGATCGTCTGCGACATCTCCGGATACGGCGAAGGCGGCCCCTATCAGGACAAGAAGGCCTACGACCTGCTGATTCAGAGCGAAAGCGGCTTTCTGTCGGTGACCGGAGGGCCGGGCAAAGACCAGATGGCTAAGGCTGGCTGCTCCATCGCCGACATTTCGGCGGGCATGTATGCCTACACCGGCATCCTCGGGGCTTTGCTTTTGCGCGGCAAAACCGGGGAGGGTAGCCGTATCGACGTATCGATGCTCGAAAGTATGGTCGAGTGGATGAACTTCCCGATGTATTACGCCTTCGACGGCGCCACGCCACCGGCTCGCGCTGGCGCCGCACACGCGACCATTTATCCCTACGGGCCTTTTCCCGCCGGTGATGGCGGAACAGTGATGCTCGGTGTGCAAAACGACCGCGAATGGGCAGTGTTCTGCCAGCAGGTGCTGCAGCGTCCGGAATTGCTCGACGATGGGCGTTTCACCAGCACCAGTCTGCGGGTCAGCAATCGTGATGCCTTGCGCGACGCAATCATCGAGGTCTTTTCGCAGCTCAGTACCGGGCAAGTGATCGCCCGTCTGGACGCGTCGCAGATCGCCAATGCCCAGGTCAACGATATGGCCGGGGTATGGGCTCACCCTCAACTCAAGGCGCGTAACAGCTGGCGTGAGATCGACAGCCCGGTGGGCAGGCTTCCGGCCTTGTTGCCACCGGGGCGAAACAGCGCTTTCGAGCCTCGTATGGACAGCGTACCGGGGCTTGGTGAGCACACCGACGGGCTGCTTGCAGAGTTGGGTTATGCCGCCGGCGACATTGAACGCCTGCGTCGAATGGGCGCTGTTTAATCGTTTAATAGAGGAGTGATGCAATGGCTTTCGCAAATGCCCGCTCGGCATTGTTTGTGCCGGGCAGTAGGCCCGAGCGTTTTTCCAGGGCCCTGAGCAGCGGCGCCGATGTGGTCATCGTGGATTTCGAAGATGCCGTCGAAGAACAACTCAAACAGCACGCTCGTGACATGCTCGATCAGTTTCTCGCTGAGGCAGTTGAGGTACGGCTGCTGGTGCGCGTCAACTCGGCCGATCACGCTGAGCATGCCGCTGATCTGAGCTTTTGTCGGCGTCACGATGGCGTCGCCGGTATTGTCCTGCCCAAGGCCGAAAACGCTGATCAGGTGGCTCGCGCCGCCGCGACCGGCAAGCCGGTCTGGCCCATCATCGAGAGTGCCAAGGGGCTGCTCGCCCTGGGTGAGATTGCCTCGTGCCCGGGGGTTGAACGCCTGACCTTCGGTGCCTTAGACCTGGGCCTGGACCTCGGTCTGAACCCTGGCAGCGCCGCCGCCGAAAACGTGCTCGACCAGGTGCGCCTGTCGGTGTTGCTGCATTCGCGGGCCAATGGACTGGTCGAGCCTTTGGATAGCGTTTTCCCGGCGTTCGATGACCTTGACGGCCTGCGTCTGGCGAGCGGTCGCGCACGCGACATGGGGTTTGGCGGCGCTCTGTGCATCCACCCCAAACAAATTCCAGCGATTCACGCAGCCTTCGCCCCCACCGAAGTCGAATTGCAATGGGCGCGCAAAGTGCTGGCTGCCGCGCATTGCGCTCAGGCGGCATTTCAACTGGACGGGCAGATGATTGATGCCCCGGTTCTGAGCCGCGCGCAACGCCTGTTGGCCATACAAGAACAACAACTGGAGAGATGAAAGGGCAGGACCGCTACAAGGGCTAAAAGTCCTGGTAATGGCCGGCATCGGCGCAGCACCATAGTCGCACGCCATCGCAAGCGGGACGTGTGCCGCAGACCGGAGAACATACGATCAGTGTGTTGCAAGGGCTCAGGTTAGGGGAGGGTGACACAGCCCGACTGAGGACTGAGGGCGCCATTTCTTGATTTGATGTAAACAGCAGGCCGCACTCCTTGCGGCCATGCTCTCCAGCGAATCGCCGAATCAGTCGAGTAAGCCTTTCTGTCGCGCAATCGCCACCGCTTCGGTACGCCCCTGGGCACCCAGCTTGGCGTTGATGTTGCGCAGGTGCGACTTGATGGTGAACTCGGAAAGAAACATCTTCTCGGCAATGGCCCGATTACGCAGCCCGGCCGCCAGCAACTGGACCACTTGAATTTCACGGGCTGTGAGCATCTCGATGTCGTTATCCGCGGCTTGTGTGCTCCTGCCTGAATCATCCGATGGTTTGCAGCGCTCCAACAGCGTCACCAGGAAGCCCGCTTCGATGCCACTTGGCGTCCCACGTTCCTGATGCTGCGTATGCCAGCGATGCAGCAGGTTCGCCATTCGGGGGCCCTCATCGATAAAGGTCCGCAGGAAGCCCTCATGGCTGGCAAATCGCAGCGCTGTTGTCAGTGCCTCGAAGGCGGCTTTGCTCTCACCCTGGCCGTCCAGTGCCATGGCCTGCAACAACCGCAGTTTGAGCACACGACGATAACGCTGCTGGCCCTGAGCCTGGTCAATGGCCTGGGCCAGTGCCTTGCCCGCTGCCGCGCAGTCGCCTTGGGCGATGCGCAAGCGCAGGCGTGCGATTGACGGTACATCGACGTCCGTGCTGTGCATGGAAACGCCCGGGCGCTCCCAATCGGCATGCAAATCGGCTGCGCGCAAATCCTGTTCGGCATTTTCCAGACGACCTTCCAGGATTGCGACGCGGGCGCGCTCAAGCCAAGCACAACAAATGGCTCGGGTGGAGTCACTCTGCCGCCCGCTATGCTCCAGTTCCGCCAGATAGCGTTGCCAGCTTTCCTTGTCACCGTGCTGATAGGCCAGTCGCGAGATCAGTATGTGATTGGCGATCATCGCATCCGGCGTGCCGTTGTTACGACTGTACGGCTGCATTTCGAGCAGGATTCGCTCGGCTTCGCCAGTGGCGTCTGTTTCGTAAAGTACTTGGGCCAGGGTACTGTTGAACGACGGTTTGCCGGCTACGATTTCACTGGTGGTGCCGTCCCAGTGACGTTCACGCGAATCCTGCAAGCGCGCCAGCGCATTGCCCAAGCGACCCTGGACGAGGTCAATGATGCTTTCGATACAGTCGGTAATGCAGCGCATGAAGTTCGACGGATCGCTGGAGGTCGCACGTATGGCCCGGGACAGGACACGCCGGGCCTCGTCGTATTGATCAGTGCAGATCAAGCTGTAGGCCAGCGAGTTTGCGATTACACCGTACTGGAATGACTTTTGTGCCGGGAGGTGATCCATTAGTTGCATGCCTGCCCTGCAGCATTCTTCGACCTGCCCGGTCATCGCTAACAACATGCAGCGGATCGACTCGGCTTCCATAGCGCACCGCTGCTGCTGGATGCCTTGCGGGCCTTGTAGGAGGAAGTGGTTGATCACGTCGATGGCTTCATTGAATCGCTGGCATAACGCTAGGGCCCATGCGTACGTCAGGATCAGATTCGGGTGTTCATCCAACAGCGTCGGATTGAGGCGTTCCAACCAGCGCGACATCAGGCGCGCACGTCCCGACTCCATCAGGCTGTTGGCATGGATCGAGATTTGCGCGACAGCTTCGGCTTCAGCGTTGGCGCTGAGCAACAGCTCGATGGCGGGGACCGGTCTGCCGTCCGCCAGGTACCAGTCGGCTGCACGGCGTTGCAGGTGGCGAGCTTGCCCTGGTTGCTTTCGCTCCAGTGCATCGCGCAGGAAACTGGCGAACAGGTTGTGATAGCGGTACCACTGGCGTTCTTCATCCAGAGGTAGCAGAAACAGATTGGATTTTTCCAGGTACTCGATCATCTGCCGGCTATCCTGGCGTCCGGTAACTGCATCGCACAAGGACGCGGACAATTGCGGCAGCACGCTGGTCTGCAGCATGAACTCACGGCAGGCGTCAGTCTGATGAATCAATATGTCGTCGGTCAGGTATTCGGCTAGCTCCAGGTTGGACCCGGAAAAAGAGGCCACGAAAGCAGAATGATCGGAGCGACTGTGTAACGACAGCGTGGCAAGGAAGATTGCGGCCACCCAGCCCTCTGTGCAGCGATACAGGATCGCGATGTCCTTGTCGCGTAAGTGCAACTGGTGTTTGTCCCGGATGAAGGTCGTCGCTTCCTCAAGCGAGAATCGCAGTGAGTCCGGTTTGATCTCCAGCAGCTGACCTCGAGCCCGGATACGACCCAAACCGATGTCCGGTGCGGTTCTGGAGGCCATCATCAGCAGCCCAAGGGGCGGCAGGACTTCGATCAATTGCTGGATGAAATCCAGCACTGGTGGGCTATGGATGACTTCGAATTCGTCAAGCAGCACGGAGAATGAGTGATCCAGGTCGGCAATAGACTCGAGCAGATCCTGGACCTGTTCGCTGCAGTCCCGGTTGGTAGACGGATCCAGCTCGGGGAGCAGTTCGCCGAAAGCTGCTCGCAGGTGGGTCACCATACGTAGCAGATCGTTGTCCGCCATATCAAGATTCAACCAGACCACGTGTCGCTTACTGGCGAGGCATTGTCTCCAGTACTGATGCATCAGTGTGGTTTTTCCAAAACCCGCTGCAGCCCTGATCAGCACCAATCGTTGCGCGCCAGCCTCCTGGATCTTTTCCAGTAGTTGAGTTCGCTGTAAATGATGGGTGCCAGTGACCGGAGGCTGTAGCTTTGCCTTGTATATTTTTGTTGTGGGCTTAACGCCAGGCTGGCGTCCGATGTCGAGGTTCATGCGACTTCCATACTAACGGGCTGATTCGAGTGTGCCGCATCGGCGACGGTCAAACCAGTACCGATACGACCACCGGAGCACTAATTATCGAGTTCGAAGCAAAAGTGATTTTCGAGAATTAAAACTCTCGCGGGAGGCTCCCGTCTTTCGCGGGCTGCAGCCTCTCTCTGTACGAAAAGTTTTGAGACGAAGGTCAGGCAAGGCGAAAACAGCCGAGGAACGGTCGGAGTCGCGCTCGACTTTACGGGTTGTAAATGAGCATTCCGAGGCTGTTTTCAACGCAGCATCACCGAGTATCAAGGCTTTTCGTACAGAGCCTAGCCTTGAATCGCCCCTGGTTTAGTAGATACCTCCAAGCCTCATAATGAGGCCCAAATAGGAGGTGCCATGAGTCGTCAGCGTTATCCCGAAGAATTCAAGATCGAAGCGGTCAAGCAAGTGACCGAGAAAGGCAAGCCTGTAGCCGATGTCGCCCAGCGCCTGGGCATGTCCGTTTACAGCCTTTACGCCTGGATCAAGGTCTACAGCAAGCCCCGTGAGCAGCGTCAGCAGGACGATGACCAGCAGGCCGAGCTGCGTCAGCTTCGCGCTGAACTCAAGCGCGTGACTGAAGAGCGAGACATCTTAAAGAAGGCCGCCGCGTACTTTGCCAAGGAGTGCGGCTGAAGTACGCCTTCATCAAGAAGCACTCGAGTGATTACCCGGTGCGCCGCCTTTGCCAAACCCTCAAGGTGCATCCCAGCGGCTACTACGCTTGGCTTGCCGAGCCCAATCTGCCCGAGCAAAAGAAGATCAACGTCTGCTTGGCTTGATCAAACATGCTTGGTTGGAAAGCGGGGGGTGTGTACGGCTATCGCAAAATTAACGATGACCTGCGGGAGCTGGGAGAGACATGCGGGCGAAATCGAGTCGGACGCTTGATGCAGGCAGACGGGCTGCATTCGCAAACAGGTTATCGCCGGCGTCCAGGGTTTTACGGCGGAAAGCCAGCAGTCGCCTCGCCTAATCACCTTGCGCGGCAGTTCAAAGTCAGTGAGCCGAACAAGGTCTGGGTGACAGACATCACTTATATCCGTACCTATGAAGGATGGCTGTATCTGGCGGTAGTGCTGGATCTGTTCTCTCGCCAAGTAATTGGTTGGTCAATGAAGCCCAGGATGTGCAGCGACCTGGCTATCGACGCGATGTTGATGGCCATGTGGCGACGCAAGCCACAGCAGCAAGTGATGATTCACTCAGACCAAGGCAGTCAGTTCAGTAGTTCAGATTGGCAAAGCTTCTTGAAGGCTAACAATGTGATTAGCAGCATGAGTCGGCGAGGAAACTGCCACGACAACGCCGTGGCCGAGAGCTTTTTCCAGCTTTTGATGCGAGAGCGAATCCGACGAAGAATTTACGGAACGCGAGACGAAGCCCGAAGTGATATTTTCGATTACATCGAGATGTTTTATAACCCTAAACGGCGACACAGCAGTGCTATGCAGCTGTCGCCAATAGAGTATGAGAAACGCTATTTCTGGACTACCCCCATTCCAATAGACATTTTCCGGCCTCATAACGAGGCGCTTTCAAAGGCCTCAGGACTGACGCCGCCCAGGTGGCTGTGGCGGCGAGTTCGGTTGTAAAACACTTCGATGTAATCGAACACATCGGCCCTGGCCAGGTCACGGGTTTTGTAGATGCGCTTACGGATACGCTCTTTCTTCAAACTGCTGAAAAACGATTCGGCCACGGCATTATCCCAGCAGTTGCCACGCCGACTCATGCTCTGCTCAAGATTATTGGCCAAGCAAAAGCGCTTCCAGTCATCACTGCCGTACTGGCTGCCTTGATCGGAATGTACCAGTACACGGTCTTTGGGCCGACGGCGCCAGAGCGCCATTAGTAACGCGTCCAGCGCGAGTTCACGGGCCAATGTCGGCTTCATCGACCAACCCACGACCTTGCGCGCATAGAGATCCACCACCACGGCCAAATACAGCCAACCCTGCCATGTACGGATGTAGGTGATGTCGGTCACCCAGGCCTTGTTGGGGGCATCGACGGTGAATGCTCGGTTGAGATGATTGGGGGCAAGGATCGACGGCCGCCCGGCAATTGGGCGCGGTGCCTTATAGCCCCTCAACGCCTTGATCCGGTTGGCACGCATTAGCCGCGCAACACGGTGTTTGCCACAACGCTCGCCGGCCTCGCGCAGGTCGCCATAGACACGCAGGGCACCGTAAACCCCTCGGCTAGCCGCATAGGAATCGCGGATCAGTTTCAGCAAGCGGTCGTTGTCCTGGTCGCGCTCAGAAACGGGCTTGTGCAGCCATTGACAGAACCCAGCACGAGCGATCCGCAATACCCTGCACATCGTGGTAATTGCATACTGATGGCGATGCTCGTTCATGAAGCGGTACTTTACTCGGGCTCCCTGGCAAAGTACCGCGCGGCTTTTTTTAAGATATCCCGCTCTTCTTCAAGGCGGCGCATCTGGGCCCGTAGCCGCAGAATTTCACTCTTGGCTTCGAGTAATTCGTTGGCTTGCTTCTCTGATTTATCAGGGGTGACGGCGCTCACCCATTTGTAGAGGCTGTGAGTCGAGACGCCGAGGCGTGCGGCAATCTCCGCGACGGAGTAGCCGCGCTCAACCACCTGCCTGACGGCTTCCGCCTTGAATTCCGGTGTGTATCGCTGGGTGCTCATAGACTTCCTCCTATGCTCAAAGCATAGGCCGGGGATGTCTATCGTACCGGGGGTAGTCCATAGGAGCCAGGTGGGACGTCGCCAAGCGGTCTGCGCAGCGTCTTCACGTGCTGGGGTATGACTAGGTGTACATTCTCGAGGGCGGGGCCGATGGCTGGCAGGCCGCCGGTTATCAGCTGTTTGCTGGCGTACATGTTCCGTCCAAGGCGTTTGGTGAACTGGTCGAAGAGGTCAGCCACACGCGACATGTCACTGCACAGCAACTGGCCGAATGGAAAACCCGGGGCGAGCCTTTGGTGGTGCTCGACGGACGACCGTTCGATGAGTATCGCAAGATGACCATTCCCGGTTCCGTATGCTGTCCGAACTGCGAACTAGGGTACCGCATCCACGACCTGGTGCCTGACGCACATACTCCGATCGTGGTCAATTGCGCCGGTCGAACCCGTAGCATTATCGGTGTGCAGACGCTGATAAACCTGGGTTTGAAGAACCCGGTTTATGCCCTGGAGAACGGAACCCAAGGCTGGGATCTGTAAGATTTACAGTTGGAGCATGGAAGTAGCCGTCGTTATGCCGATGCCGTGACCGCAGCACCATTGACCGCGCAACGGCTGGCGGCTGCCCGATTGGCGGATAGGGCCTGGGTGATAACGGTGACGGCTACACAGGTCGAGCAGTGGGCTCGCGATGCCAGGCGCAGTCTTTTCTTGTACGACGCTCGCACCGCCGAAGAGTTTGCTGCCGGTAGTCCACCGGGTGCGCAACACACACCAGGTGGCCATTGAGCCGACCTGAATGCTCTATTGCTCAACCAACGACGAGCGGAGTACGTATGTGCTCTTTTCGGCCTGACCTGATTGCCGAAGCCGATACCAACGGCTGCGTTAACACGTCCCTCCGGCGTTGTCTCTTGACTTTCTCTACTGACCAGTCCGCCTGGCGAATTAGGTGATAGCATAGAGCTACCACTTTGCCTACAATTCACGGCTTGTCTTCACCGCGATGGATCCGCGTACTCAACGGCTCGATCGCCTCAGAAAATGGATTTTGCTCATGTGGCACGATAATGAAACCACGACGGACTACCTGAACTTCGGGGTGGTCGCTGACGCTTGCGCGAGCCTGCTGAAGCAGAGCGCCGGCGAGCCTATCTCGATTGGCGTTTCAGGCGGATGGGGAGCAGGCAAATCCTCGTTAGTGAAGATGATCGCTGCACGCCTGGCTGACCTACCTGCTGCTGACGCAGCACCAACTGCCTCCCCGAAATCTGCAACAGCAGACAAGGCCCTGAACAATCGCTACGTCGTTATCACTTTCAACCCGTGGCTCTATCAGGATTTCGAAAGTGCTCGCAGTGCTTTGCTGCAAATCGTCGGCGATGAGGTGCTCAAGCTAGCCAAAGGTGATCAGACCCTCTGGAACAAAGCTGTCGACCTGATGCGCAGGATCAATTTGCTTAAGCTGGTACAGGTCAGCACTGAAGCCGCGCTCTCCATCAAGACCGGGCTGCCCATAGGCTCAGTGGGTAAAGCAGTTGTGAAAGCCATGGGCTGGTTCAAATCCTCAGGGGATGCTGGAGATGACCAGACGGCTGGCACGAAAGGCGAAGACGCCGAGGGCAGCGATGACGAAGCGGCGGCAGATTATTTTGGTCTCAAATCGCTCGGCATCTTGAACCCGGCCAATCCCATGTCTCTTCCGAACGAGATCCAGGCATTTCGCGATGCGCTGGAGCAGCTGCTCGGTGAGCTCGGGGTAACCTTGGTGGTGTTTGTCGATGACCTGGACAGGTGCTTGCCTGAAACCGCCATCTCGACGCTGGAGTCGATCCGGCTTCTGCTGTTCCTCAAACGCACCGCGTTCGTGATCGCTGCCGACAATGATTTCATTCGCGGTGCGGTAAAGAAGCACTTCCAAGGAACCGAGATCAACGACGATATCGCGACCAACTACTTTGACAAGCTCATTCAGGTACCTCTGCACGTACCTCGTCTGGGGGTGAACGAGGCCAAAGCCTACCTGGTGCTGCTGCTACTTGAGCGCGAGGCCAGGGCAGGGGCGTTCGCACAAGACAAGTTTGAGAATGCCAAGCAGCTCATCCCCAAAAGGCTTAGTCAAAGCTGGCAGGGCGAGACGATTACCACCGAGTTTTTGTTTGAGCTCGTCGATGGTGACCTCAGGCTGCAGACACTCATGCAGCTTGCAGAGGGTCTGGCTCCGCTCATGTTCAACTCCACCGCCATCAGCGCCAACCCCCGGCTGATGAAACGCTTCCTGAACACAGTGTTCCTGCGTCAGTCACTGGCCGCACCTCAGGGCATCACGCTGGATATCCCCGCGTTGGCCAAGTGGCACCTGCTTGAGCGCTGCAATGAAGACCTCGCCAAAACGTTGTCCTCAATGGTGACCTCGCTCAATGAAGGCGAGATCGCCATTCTCCTGGAAGCCGAATCCCTTGCGGCGAGCGGAGATACTTTGCCAGAGAACTTCCCGGATGAGTTTTTCGTCAGGGAATGGCTGCAGCTTGCGCCTGCGCTGGGTGCCAGGGATTTGCGCCCACTGCTTCACCTTAGCCGCGACTCGGCAACCCGTGACTTCGGCGATGACAACATGACGCCTGCTTCGCGACAGCTTCGAGACATGCTGAAAAAAGCCTCGGGCGGTAATGAACCGTTGAGCAAGGCAATCCGCGCTTTGGATACCACACAGGCTGAGCTTGCAATGGTCAAGGCGTGGCAGGGCACTGCCACCACTCGCACCTGGAAAGGCAAAGCCGAGCTGGTCATGCTGATCCAGCCCTGCAAGGTGCACCCTTCCCTGGGTAAACGAGCCGCTCTGCTGCTTGCCCAAGCGCCAGCGAAAGCGGTTGGGCCTGGGATCATTCCGTCGCTTGCTAACCAACCCTGGGCAACTGATGTCCTTAAGACCTGGAAGGACGACTCAGATGTCGCAACCAATACGAAAAACGCAATCGATCTGGCGCTAAGGAAGGCAAACTGATGGGCACCTCAACTTCAAGCAGCGGTGGTAAAGCAGGTTCACCCTTCGATCCGGAATGGTTGGATCAAGGGGACGGCAGCGCTGCGGGAACAGGCACCGGCGATGGCGCACCCGATACTGATGGCGCCGACGGTACGCCTGATGGACAGGACGGTAACGCTGAGGCTGGCCAGGAATGCGATGTAGCTCCTGATCGTCGTTTTATGCCGGCTCGCGCCAAGCTTGGTAAGTACCTCGCAGGTGGCGGAAGAGATGCACTTCGTGGTGCCGCCAGCAGCATGATCAACAAAGGCATGGGCGGCTCAGCCCGGGCGGCGCGCACAATGCGCGGCGCCGCTCAAGGCGCCGGGCGTCTAGGAGATTTCTTGGGTGCCGTTCGTGATGGCGCTACCCAGCAAGCCATTGACTGGCGGCAACGCGTGCGAGGGCAAAACCTCTCTGCAGCTGATCTCGCGCTCGAGCTCATCAAGGAAGTCATGCCTGATACGGGCAGCATAGATGATGAGTCGCTGCGCAATGCAGCCTCAGACGCCTTGGGACAGCTGTATGAGCTAGACCCCAATGTCGATATTTTCTCCCTTACCGATGAGCAAATTGCCTCGGTCATCGGGTTCACAATCGGTAACGAGGTGTGCAACCGGATGGATGAGCAGCTGGGCCAGACCTACGAAAAATTGAAGTATTCACCGGTTCAGGTGCAAGAGCTACGGAACGATATCCGAGAATGGGTACACGGGGAGGTGGAGCGCATTATGGAAGGCCTCGCAGGACTAAGACTGGACTGTCAGACGCTGGCGCAAACCGTCCTCACAAGCGCGCTGGAGGTCTTTGCAGAATGATCAAGGTAATTTGTGCCCGCGCTGACCAGCTGCCCGCTGAACTACAACCAGGTGAGCGCGCTTTCTCGTACTTCAAGTCCGCCCGCCGTGAGGGCGTTGGCACCATCGCCAAAGGGTGGCATGGCTCCCTCAAGCGCAAGGGTTTTCGACCTAGTCCCGCGACTTGGGATTTCGTGCAGTTTTGCCTGGCGGTGTGCGCCACGGATCTATGTGGCTTGCGTAAGACCAGCGCAGACGGCTGGACTCGGACGATTGAGCTCAGCGTCGGCTTGCATGAACCGCTGCGATGGGAGCCTTACAGAACCGAGCTTGAGCAGCTGCTCAAGGTATTGACCGGGGATTACTGGACACTGATCTTCACCGGTGCCGGCCTGCCGCCGCCTCAAGGGAATTTTGTTGCCAAACCACAGGACTGTGTGTCGTTGTTGTCGGGCGGCCTTGATAGCCTGATTGGAGGGCTTGACCTGGTAGTACAGGGACGACGCCCATTGTTCGTATCGCAGCTGGCGCACGAGGACTCGAAGCGTCAGCGCGATTACGCTCATCTGCTAGGCGGCGACAACGCCCACTACCAGTGGAGTCACGGCATCAGTTTCAAAGGCCATAAGGAACCTTCAACCCGCGCCCGATCCTTGGCGTTTTACGCGTTTGCCGTTCTGGCAGCATCGCGATTGGCCAACCCACGACCTACCTTGTTCATTCCTGAGAACGGATTCATCTGTGTGAACCCGCCCCTTGTTCCAGGGCGCATATCGAGCCTGAGCACTCGCACGACGCACCCACTGTTCATCAACAAGCTGCAACAAGTGCTGGATGGTGTAGGTGTTCAAGTTCAGCTCGAATTACCCTATCGGTTCAAGACCAAGGGTGAAATGATGAACGAGTGCCTTGACCAGGCGCGGCTTCAGCAATTGGCCTCGGATACGACCAGCTGCGGACGCTTCCGAACCTACAACCGCACGCATTGCGGTCGTTGTGTGCCCTGTATGATAAGGCGGGCCGCTTTTACAGCTTGGACGGGAGGCTCTGATGACACCGAATATGTGTATCCAAGCCTGGTTGGCAGCGACAAGTCCAGTGGGCCGGATGATCCCATGGCTGTTGCGTTGGCTATCTTGACGACTAAGACAAAGGGCATTGACAGATTTTTGGGCGCGTCGCTCGCATTTGCCCCCGTCAGTGAGCGTGCACAGTATCGTTCAGTCCTCACGAATGGCATCCAAGAACTTGATGCCTTGCTGACTGGAGATGGAGTGCTGTGATGGATTTTCACTGCCACCTCGACCTGTATCCCAATGCCCGCGACGTCTATGCGCAGGCCCGGGACAGGAACGAGTTCACGTGGCTCGTAACCACCAGCCCCCGTGCATTCGCTGCCACCAGTAGAGTTCTGGGTGGAAGCGAAAAGGTGCTAATAACACCAGGGTTGCATCCAGAGATTGTGGGCGCCCGTCACGCAGAGCTCGACCTGCTGCTTGACCAAATCCGGCAGGTGAGGGCAGTGGGAGAAGTCGGCCTGGATGGCTCCAAACGCTTCCAGGCCAGCTATGAGATGCAGCGCAAGGTGTTCGTCGCCGTCGTTGAACAGTGCGCGGCCTTAGGTGGCCGCGTACTGAGCATCCATTCACGCCAGGCAGTGAAGGATGTGCTCGCGGTGCTGAACGCACACTCTGGCTATGGGACTGCAGTGCTTCACTGGTTTACAGGATCTGGCTCGGAACTCAAGGCAGCGGTAGAGCAGGGGTGCTGGTTCAGCATCGGCCCTGCAGCATTCAACTCGGCAGCGGGCCAGTCCCTGGCGAAAAAGCTTCCGCGCGATCGGGTCGTTCCCGAAAGCGATGGGCCATTCGCCCAGGTGGATGGCGCCAGCGTCATGCCATGGAGTGCAGGGCAGACCGCACAGTTGCTGGCTGGGGCATGGGGAGTTCCACCCGCCGAAGTCATGAAGATCCTGGATTCGAATTCGCGCCGGCTCCTTGGCCTCATCCGTGCGTTGGATTGTTGATCATCGAAAATTGAGTGGAGACCTTGGGCATGGAGCAATTGAGTCGAGCCAAGCGTTATCTGGGCAGGATAGAGCGCTTGTACGCGGGTGTATTCTCATCGCTCGGCCACGATGAAGACGCGTATTTTGATGATGTGCTTTCCTTCTTCATTCACTGTTATCACGTCAGGGACTGGGCACTGCATCAGGACGGGTCAACGGTTCAAAGGTGCGAGATCGACGCGTTCATTGATGAGAATGAAGCTCTTAGAATCTGCGCCGACTTGGCCAATGGCTCAAAGCACTGCAAGCTGACACGTACGCCACGCTCAGGCCATCAGCCTTCGATTACGGATCCGCAGACTCATTACTCCACGTGGTACGTGGGTAATGGAGGAGGAGAGGTACTACAGTTTAGTTATCGAGTCATGAGCAGCGGTCAATCAATCGACGTTCGGCAGCTGGCGCGTGAGTGTATTGCCCTATGGGAGCAGTTTCTGGGGGGTATCCTTCAACAGGCGAATCGACCTGGCCCGCCCGTGTCTGATGAGTTCATCCCGTAGTAGCCTCTATTGAGCCCCAACATGACTCTTCTATCCCGCTTTGGAGAATCGGCCCCTTGTGAAATGCAGCTAATGACTTTCTATCTCAGTCGAGATCGCGTCCTTGCTTTGCTGCACTATCAACGGCTTCCTTTATCCATGAAAATGGCCCTCAGAGGTCATGATGTCTCAATGGCCTCCGCGATCCTGTCAAATGAGGTTGGCGCTTATGTGATGGAGGCAATCACGACGAGCTCAATCAAGACCCTTGATCAACTTGAAAGGGACGGGCAGCTGGCGGAAGGGGTGCCGTTTATCCACTACGGGCCGGTATTGGGGAAAGGGTTTTCGTGGGCCAACAAAACACCTGCCCTCAGCCTCACTGGCAAGCTTGAGTACGCCCTCGAGGGGAAAAAGCTTGTGATCGATTTTTCCAAAGCTGGGCTTGTGAACGACACCGCGTATGTGCGGATGCAGGGGCTAACCCGACTGTTTATCTTTGGCTACGTCACTCAAATGGACGAGACGTCCATCCGAGCTGTTCCGTACGTCATCGGTGACGTGATCAAGGCTACGCCAGCTTTTCCGGTTCCGATCATCACCACGCTGGAGCTCCGCCCAGTAGAGATCCAGCAGTTTTCATGCATCGACGGATCCTGGATTCCCAGTGCAGCAGAATTCAAGAGGTTGAAAGAAGTCCCTGAACGCACCGTCAAGGAGCTTATTTGCAGTTTGCTGGAGGAACCCGATGTGCCTGCTGACTGGGGAGGCGAAGAGAGCGATGTGCTATCCGCCAATCTGATCGTCGCAGGACAACGGCAGTTGGGAGCTTTCCTGCTGAAGGGGCCATCCAGATTCCACGAAATGAAGCCCACTGACCTGGGCAAAAATGCCGACCAGCTCTACCGACTGTTTAACATACCTGCCCAGATTTATGTGATTCAGCACTGCCACAAAATTGGTGCTGCCGTCCGCAAGCAGGCCCAGGCGTTGGCGTTTACTCAAAACCTCACCACCCCTTGTCGTATCTGCTTCATCGACGGTGTTTCGACCGCGCAATTGCTTCTGGCCAATGGTTTGTGGCCAGGAAGCAAATAGCCCATTAACCGGGGTCCGTTGAAGGCGGATCCAGCCATTGTGCTACCGGCTATCGGCCGGTTTGCGCTTTATTGTATTGCGAGAACGGCAAATGGTATGCGGGCTTAGCGAGGTGAGCAATATCAGAAAACTGCGGCCGGTAATGCGTTGCTCGGTTGCCGAGCCGGGGGGTGGGTTTTATCCAGGCCAGTTCGCCGCTGGAGATGACGCTAAAAGCTACTGCGGAGCACATTCGAAACGTATCAGTTCACACCTCACGGTGGTCGCTATTTGGAGGCGGTAACTGCGAGCATCATGTACAAAACGATGTACCAGCGACCGTGGTAAGACGATGACGGAACGAGCAGCATGGCTGCCATTGTGGTCGTTGAGAGCCGCCGTCAATGCTCCGTCTGATCTGGGTGCCCCTGAATCATCTACCACAAAGGTCGAGTCGGGCGGATTTTGAATTGCCTGCTTCAAGACTGGCTACGGAGCGCCTTAAACTGTGAGATTTACGTAGCTGCTAGACCATCAGCTGACCGCCTCAACGAACCGGGATCGGGTAGTTATCGCAACGTAACGGCAGACATGCAGACGTTCACTGATTACAGGTTAACCATGAAACGCACCTTAGCGAAACACCAGCTCTATAGACATTTCGACGCTTCTGGCCGACTTCTGTACGTAGGGATCTCAAATAGCGCCATTTCCAGGCTGTCGCAGCACCGACGCACATCGGCCTGGGCAGAAGATATAGCCTACGTAAAAATTGAAAACTACCCGTCAGAGGCGCTCGCAAAAGAGGCGGAGAAAAATGCCATCGGAGACGAAGCCCCGCTGTTTAATATCAACCACCAGCTGCCGGATCGGGGATTAACTGCTGCAAAAAAGCGTGGAAAGATCACAGCTAAGGATCCATCTTATGATGTCCGTAACGTTGCTCATTGCATCCGTGACACAGCGGCAATTCTCGCACGCATCGCCATCGCTGCAGAAAATGTGGCTATCGAAGGGGATTTGCAAGCGAGCACATTTTTAAGCATCAGTTTCATTCTTCCAAATGGCGCTTTTGCTGAGGAGCTAGGGCTCGATGAATTGTTTGAAGCTCCGGCGCCGAAGCTAGCGCCTTCGTACCGGATCCTGCTTGTTACCGGCGTTGAGACACATGCGCCAGGTGCCGAGGCAACCAACTGCCGTGTTTCTATAATCTCTCCATGGTGGCTGACCCATCTGTGCACGGAAAATCTTGGAAAGCGTAAAGACTACGACCAAGCCTATTCAGCCGATATCGTAAAGTCCATTTCCAGCTACAACAGGGTAATTCAGCATCTTTTCAGCCGTGTCGAGTCCCTCTAGCATCCTAGGACGTGAAGCTCCAATTCAGGTGCGTCGATAGTGGCTAATCGTCCTGCGGGGCTTCAGAAGTCAAGCTGCTCAAGTTTTGTGGAGATGACATCGATCGTTAGTTTAGGGCGCGTTATAGCGCCCTACTCCCGCCGCGTAGTGCTGAAGCTCGACTTCGTAGCTCTCACGGCTTCCAAATCGGCAACTTTGAATTTCCAGGTTTGTCGATCACGATCGCGAGGCTCTGCTTGGCTCGAGTGACCGCAACATAGAAGGCGGCAGCAGTCGTGGACTCCAGCAATGTAGATTTGCTGATGAACTGCTCGATCTTGCCTGTAGGGACGATCAACACGCGCTCAAACGTAGAACCCTTCGAGCCCTTGAAATTGACATGCTCGAGCTCGTACTGCTTGCCCGAACTCGCTGAGTAACGCAGGCAGCGCGGCTGATAGTGTTCGATGTAGGTGTCCAGGTCTTTGCTATGTATGAGGAACACCCCGTCATGGCCGGATACCTCATAATTCACGGAAGTCGTGGGCGGAAACTTCCAGTCGGCATCAAAAATGGTGTCTGAAAACTTGGCAATCTCGGTGCGGCAGCGGTACGTGATCGTCGCGTAATTGATGCTCAGCAGTCCATCCGCCTCACGTTCTTGAAACCACTCCAGAGCAGCTGCATAGCCATAATGTACAAAGCACCGATCAGGTCTCGATGGCGGCAGAGTCTGGAAAGATTTCACTGAAGCGTTGGCCAGAGCGATACAGTTGAGCAGGGCAACCTGTTTAACTTGCTTGTCGGTCGGCAGCTGCGCAAGGATTTCGGCTGGTTGGACAGTCTGATCACCAAGTCATGCTAGGCATAGTGGGTGTACTAACCACGGTCTCGCATCGGCACACTCTTGATCGATTTGCCTCGTTGTTGGTCATGCGAGTGGTAGTAGACGTTCTGAGTCGTGCTGAGATTGCTGTGCCGCAGATCAAGCTGAAGATCTTTAGCGCTGCGCAATGGCGCATCGAACGTCGCCGAGGTATGTCTCAGCCAGTGTGCAGATGCAGCCTTGAGACTGTTCATCTCGTGCGCCTGACGGCCTTCATGACGCATCCGGCTAAGTGCATTGTCGAACACAGCCTGGAGGAGGGCGCGCACCTGCCGCCCAGAGAGCCCGGAACGACCACTCAAGGTCGTGAGCAAGGGTGTTTTTTCGTCCCACAGTGGCAGTTCAGATAGCCCAAGAAAACGACGATAGCGCTTGAGATAGTGCTCAATGTACTCATCGCGCATGGCAATCTTACCGGCTTTGTTACCTTTGCCGATCACGTGATACCACCAATTACCCTCAGGGTCTTGCCGAAAATCCCCCATGACTGGCGTCCAGTTGGATCTGCCAACGATATCAGAGACCCGTAGGTACATGGCGAAAAGCGTGGCGAGAATGAAGAGTGTCCTCTCGTGACGAGCAGGCTCAGCGGAAGCCATCAGCTCGGCGGTCTCCAACACATAGTCCCATTGCAGAGGTGTTAGGGCTCTATGAGACCCTTCATCCTACGGCGTGCCGGCGCTCATACCTTTTTTCTTGATCAATCGGAAAGGGTTACCAGGCACAGGTACTCGAAGAAGCGTGTACTGATCGAGTACACCTGGTTGATGGTGCCTTGAGACGCCTTGTACTGTGGCGGGGCTCCATTTTCAGAACCATCATGCTCATGCTTCACGGCTTTGGAGGCCTTCAAGCTGAAAGGACGCCATTTTTCATTGGGCATCGTTGGCTCACCCCAGGTGGACTCCGAGTGGTCGCTGGTGACAAAACGACCTCGAACGATGGGCCCGATCTAGTCTGCCGGCGGATGCCGGCAGAACTGAAGGTATTCCTCGGCGTCTTGGCGCTTGAGCTGATTGAAGGGTTTATGTTTGATGATCATGCCCCATAGCAGTAGCCGCTCTACATGCGTACGGTACGACGTAAAGGTCAAGCTGTTATCCGAATACGCACGAAGAAAATTCCGGGCAAGCAGATAGCCTTTATGGGCTTCGACTGACGGTTCAAAGGACTCAATGTATGTCCGGACGCACGCCATACTCGGCTCGTTCAGACTGAAGTCCTGATCAATGAAGATCTCATAAGATTCAAAGATCGGTCGTGGCTGGTTAGACATCTAGAGACTTACCGATCGGTTTAACGCTGTTCGTAGACTTCCAGTATTGGGAGTAACTGGAAGTTAGAGGAGGGTAGTTCATGGTTCCTCTTTTCCTCGACACTTAATGATTGACAATGGCCGATATTAGCTCCCAACTGCTCTTCTCACAACTGCACGCCTTATGTCTACCGGCAATCATTTTGGACTTGACTCCTGCAGCTTTTAGGACTAAGTGCGCCAATGCATATTTAATTAAGTGAATATTGAGCTTTTTGAGGTGTTAATTAATATTTCGTTGCTTAATGGGTAAATTGGCGCGCCCCCGCGCCCCCAGCCTCGCTGCCTGGGCGTCGCTTGGCCGGCCCGCGTGCCTCGGTCGCATACGCTGTTCAGTTTGTCTTTAAGACTACGGCTGAGGAATGGTTCTCTTAATGAATTGGCTGCTTATATTTCTTGTTGTTCGACTACGCGCGCAGGCGACTTGTGAATTTGCTCTGGAAATTTCCGGAAAACTTATATAGTCCATATAAGACTAAAAGCGCACGTTATTTTCGATCGTTTCGCACATTAAATTAAAAGTCTGACGCTTCGCGGAATAAATGAAAAGCTGACATTTCGCATATTTTTTGAAAGCGCCTCTGTATAGCCCTTGTATTTATTGGGGCAACCACGTGAGTACAGCCCAAATCGTCGACGTTTCGCATGATTACTGCAAAGTCTGCAAGGATTGGAAAACCAACGCATCCTGGCACAAGGAGTCGAGCACATTTCGCTAGAAGCCCCGGATTGCGTGAGGTTCAGCCCCAAGAACAGTAATTATTTAGAACAGCGGCGAGCCAGCTGGAGCTATCAGCAAAGCACCTGACGATTCGCGTAATTTCTGCAAAAAGATGCGTTTCGCATGATTTCTGCAAAAAATGGCTTGAGGCTACGTCGTCACTGGGCTGTCGCGGTTTTTCGAGTGTGTGGACGGGCTACACCTCAGACTGCGTCGTCCGCGAGCACCCCATGAGGGCGTTAAAACGGCTGCAGGCCCTGAACCTCAAGGAGTTGGGCGTCACGGAGGGCCGTTTTGGATGTCGCATGATTTCTGCAAAGTCGACGTACCGTGCAAAGCCGTCAGGTGGGCTACAGGCCTTGGCTGGCGCGGCATTCAGAGTGGCGAGGGGGCGGTTTCGCATAATTTCGTGAACGCATCAATTTGACCGGAGATGTGTGGGATTGGATGCTCATGAACATTTCTGACATAACATATGATTTAACATAATATACATTATGCGCATATTCATATATCGCTTTGCTGCCCATGAGCGTGCAGATTTGAAGCCCGGCCCCAGGCCTCAATCACGCCTGCGCTGCTCGCAAACGGACCTTAACCATGTGAGCCAAGACAAACGATTCCCGAGAACCACACTCTCTGTGATTGCGAACCACGTTTGGCTGTATCCACCGCAGCAGCCTCATCAAGATCGAATGACTGGAAAACTTCCAACGCCTTGACGCCTACGGGCACCGGTCATTGCTGAGCATCCTGCAGTATCGCTTGAGCGATTGACCCTGGTTGTCAGCTTCAACGATTCACGGTTATCAGCAAGGTAACCCGAAACCGCGACAACACATCGCAGCTTCCACATAGAAGATTGCCCAGCGCTTTGCCGATTCATCGAAGATGTCTGCGCGCCGCGCTAAGTGCGTCAACGTCAAGCGTACAGGTCTTAACCGCGCAACTTGATGCGGATCAGGAACGCAAACCTAGCTTTTCAGCAGGATCTCCATGCCAATCGCTGCAGCGCTCCGGCGAGGTTTTCGCGGGTGCAAAGAAAAGACCAGAGCTCCCGGTCATCACCCTCTTTATTGTGTTTTCATATGCGCAGAAAGAATAACTACACTAAATAGTCATTTAGTGTAGTTATATAAAACGTGCGCTAGCGAAATGCAAAAAGACGCTACTAACGCCACAGCTATGTACTTCAGATGGCCTGAATCCCGCGCGTAATGCGGGGTGAAACCGCTTGCCTGGCGCGGTACACATCTTGTGCTAGCGTTCTCTGGTCAATCCCTCTATTTCGGGCCCCAGCTATGGACGAATCCATCGTTAGCATGACCACCACAAAGGTCAATGCGCTCCTCGCGCTTGTACAAACGTACGGCGCTGCTTTTGTGGTCAAGATTATTTCCGCCATCGCCTTCTGGATCATTGGACGCTGGTTGATCGGCTTTGCCGTGGGTGTGGTGCAGCGCGCCTTGGCCAAGCAAAAGCTCGACCCGACCGTGCTGCGCTATGTTGGCTCTGTCATCACCGTGACACTGAATATCATCCTGGTGATCGGTATCCTCGGATACCTCGGCATGCCAACCACAACCTTCGCCGCCCTGCTCGCCGCTGTCGGCCTGGCCATCGGCATGGCCTGGTCGGGACTGCTGGCCAACCTTGCCGCGGGTGCTTTTATTATTGTTCTTCGCCCCTTCAAGGTTGGCGACTTTATCTGTGCCGGTGGCGTGACGGGTACGGTTACTGAGATCGGTTTGTTCGTCACCGCGATCAATACCCCGGACAACGTGCTGACCTTGGTCGGCAACAACAAGATCTTCAGTGACAACATCCAGAACTTCACCCACAACTCCTTCCGCCGTGTCGAACTGCAGGCGCAGTTGTCCGGTGCGGCTGACTGGAAGGCCGCTGCGGCATTGCTCAAGGAACGTATCGCGGCGTTGCCCAATGTGTTGGCCGAGCCGGCCGTGGATGTGGAGATTCTTGAATTCAACCTGGTTGGCCCGGTACTCGCGGTGCGTCCGTACTGCCATAACGAGCACTATTGGCAGGTTTATTTCGATACCAACCGCACCATCAAGGACGCCCTTGGCGAGGCCGGTTTCCCGGCACCGATGCCAGCGCAAACGGTGATCGTCCAACAACAGGCTGGTTAGCAGGAGCAGGCTTGTCCCGCGATTGCGGTGTATCAGACACATCGAATCGCAGGGCAAGCCCGATCCTACCGGTACGCCTACCCGTGTGGACTCAGGTCCGTTGTCCGGATAAACAGTGGCAATCGCTGATGATCGAAAGTAGTACGCGTTCGCCTCGCTACTCACTCAATCCAGCAACACAGGGAGTAACATCATGGTTGGCTATAACGCTGTCTTAGCAAGGAACACGCAAAACGCTCCGCAAGGCATAGGCCCTTACGCTCAAACCGTCGCCTTCTCTCACTACAATCATCTTTGCGCCCAGCTCCCCGTTGACCCGACATCAGGGGGCGTTGTCGCGGGCGGTGTAAAAGCGCAGGCTGAGCAGTGCTTCCGAAACATCAAGGCCGTTATAGAAAGCATCGACCATGTCATGGACGATGTTGTCAGGATTTCCGTCTTTGTCACAGACATCGCAGACAGCGACACGGTCTTTGACGTCTATCAAACGTATTTCTCCAGTTACTTGCCGGCACTGACCACCGTTGCCGTGGCCGCTTTACCCTTGGGTGCTCGGGTGCAAGTAGAAGCGCTTGTCTCGAACGGCGAAGGCACAATCCCCAACGCGCCACAGGCAGGCGACTTGATCAAGGTGGCAAGAAACACGAAAAATGCGCCAACAGATCCGCGCTCGACACAAACGGTCGCTTTTTCTCATTACAACAACCTCTCTGCTCAACTGCCCATTGATCCGGGGACAGGGAAACTGGTAGCCGGTGGCATAAAACAACAAACCGAGCAGTGCCTGGAGAACATCAAAGCCATTCTGGAAAGTATTGATGTTCCTTTCGATGACATCGTTAAAATCACCCTCTTCCTGAAAAACCTTTCAGACGCCGACGCTGTGAATGAAGTGTATTCAACCTTCTTCCCCGACTCGGCCATTGCCCGCACAGCGGCCTACGTTCCAGCTCGCACACTCGTTGCAGCCTCTGCCCTGCCCCTGGGTGCCTTGGTCCAGATCGAAGCTGTCGTCTCACACGGCGATGGCACGCCGCCGCAGGCGGTCGAGGACCGACACGGCATTGTTATCAAAGCCAACAACACAAGCAGTGCCCCGCTCTGCGCCCTCTCCACCCAGACGGTCGCTTTCTCCCACTACAACCACCTTTCGGCGCAACTTCCGCTCGACCCGAAAACAGGCCAACTGGCCACGGGCGGTGTAAAAGAACAGGCCGGGCAATGCCTGAAAAACATCAAAGCCATCGTAGAGAGCATCAATCATGCGATGGAAGATGTGGTCAAGATCAACCTCTACCTAAAAAACATCGATGATGTCGCTGCGGTGGATGAGGTGTATACCAGCTTCTTCCCAACGGCTGTGCCCGCACGTAGAACCGTAGGCGTATCGCAGCTACCTGGTGATGCGTTGGTACAGATCGAAGCCGTGGTAGCGAACGCAGAAGGCACGCCACCCAAGGCCTGACAAGGCAAATGAAAAAGCCCCGGCCACGCTTGCGCCGGGGCTTTTTCTACTTGAACGCAGGGCCCGTAATGGGCAAGTATCCGTCCTCGAATTTTATGGAGGGCAATGCTGATGTCGAAACCCAAAACCGTGGCTGAATTGATTGCGGCCCTGTCGCGCCTGCCACAAGACGCCAAGGTTATCGTTCAGGGTGGCCTTACCTTGAAAGACATCAGCGCCTTTGGCCCGGGCCAGATTCAGATCGAGTTCGAGGAACAGATCATTGACTCCTCGCCTTCATGGATCGTTTTCGTGAAAAAGTGAACAGCGCCAAGGGCCAATCACTCAGGCCGAATCGGATCTGCCGAGAACCAGGAGCCCATCATCTGTGTGACCCCTGCTTTGAACTCGACATAACCGTGACGGTACGGCTCGTCTTTGCGGACCATGTCTTCGAATCGTTGTTTGATTTCTTGCGGGTCCGCCCCCGGCGAAGCCCCCGCCAAGGCCGCGCTGGCGACGGTTACAATCTCTTCACCGGAAGACCGATTGCCGTCACCTCCAGCAAAAATGGCAATACTGTCCAGCTGCCCGCTGTCCTTTTGGATCGAGGCGGTGAGCACAACGAAAGGCCCCAGTTCAGCATTGAGAAAGTCGTAGACTTCCCCCACATCGATGTTGGCCGTGTCAATGGTGTAAGAGAGGTTGGCCGCCTTGAGAAACGCGTTCACGCGGTCGGCATACTGCTTTGGCGTTTGCCCCAAGGTCTGGTAATAAACGATTTTGCCATTCAAGACTTGCAACGGCCCCCGCGGGCCGGTCTGCTCTTGGGCCGATTCAGGTGCGCCCTGCACGTTGCGGGTCAACGTGGTCCAGCCTGAATACACCGCAATCCACAAGCCCAGCACCAGGCCCACCGCTGCGATCAACTTCAATTGCCTGGCCCTGTCGACGGTTGGGTAATCCTCGCCGCAGTTGGGGCAGGTTTTCGCATCGGGTTCTACAAGCTGCTTGCACGCGTTGCATAGCGTCTTGGTCATAAATGAACGCCCTTTTCTTCCTTGAATACATGTGCGAACACGCTGGTCACGCTTATCAGTGGTCCGGTGGCCCGCGAGTGTACTGAAGATTGTCACACCAACCAACACTGGGCCGGCCTGGCAATGCACACCTGATATTTTTGTCAGGTGTGCGTGCGGTGATGCCGGTGTAGGGTTTGGTCACTGCATCCAGCGTGGTGATGTCCTGGTGCAAAGCCCTCATCACAGTTGCCCAGGACTTTGACGATGAATGACCTTTCGACCCAGGCCAGCCAAAACAGCCCGTCAACCCGCAAGGACGCAGCCAACTACATGGGCCTGTTTCCCGACAGTCAAACCCGCTGTGCGCCCGGCGCGCTTCAGGCCAACAACGGTCGCCTCGCTTACCTGGTTTATCTCAAGTCGTTGGTCGAAGCCTTTGAAGCCCGGGCGGATGTGGCACCGGCGATCACCTTGCAAGAGCGCCGCCCCGACCTGCTGCAACTGAAACTCGACGATAAAACTTCCAAGCGCAGCCTGCCCACCCTTCGCGTGGTGCTGGGTGTGCTGGAAAGCCGCGCGCGCGAGGTGTTGAAGGGGCCTAAGACATTGCAGCAGGCGGTTGCCGAAGGCGTCTGCCACGGCAACGTGCCGTTCAATGCCCCCTGGGAAGCGATCAAGGCAACACTGGCGGTAAAACAGCTTTCGCTGTGGGACGTGACGGGCAGCTGCACCACAGACAGCCCTGCCTTCACCTTCGATAACCTCACCCTCCCCGGCCTGCGCGAGGCGATCACCCTCAGCAACGGTTTTTCACCGCAACTGAGCACCTTGCTATTGGCCAAGCGCGAAAGCGACGCGGCCTTTTATCAACGGCATTTCCATACCCGCTTGGAGGCACGGAGCACTCTGAGTACAGCGCAAGGCCTGTGCAAGGCCCTGGGCATCACCCGCAAACACTTGCGCCAACTGTTGGCGGTGCAAGCCATTGGCAAAGACCAAACTGCGGTTACCCGTAGCGCCAATGTCACCACCGCCACTGTCGCAGCGGCCTCGAGTAAGGTTTACGGGGCCAGCGTTATCAACAATAGCGGCGCCCCGCTTTACCTGACTCGCCCTGACCCCGTCGGCAAGACCGTCCACATCACCGGCATGACCACCAGCCACCTGGACCGTTTGCAACGTATGCTGCGCCTGCAACGCGCCCTGGAACTGGAGGCTGACGAGACCGACAGCGTGGTGATGGCTGCTCTGCGGGCTGAAGGCCTGCAGCCTGATTACACGTTGAGCGCAGCGACCCTGCGAGCCCTCGGCCTGTTCCGCCACCTTCAGCAACACTATGGTGCAACCGCCGCCCAGTTCGCCGCGTTCATCCATGAGATTTCACCCTACAGCAGTAACCGCACACCGGCGTTTTTCGACCGCTTGTTCAACCCCGACAGCAGCGACGAAGACACCGCCCCTACCCCGCCACTGGTGCTCGACGGCAGTGCTTTTGACCCCGCCGCAACCGAAGGTGCCGATGCCCAGACCATGAAGCTGTTGTGCCTGGGCTTGAAAGTCGACGAGCCGCTGCTGCGCGGCATACTCGAACAAGTGGTCAAAGCCCAGCAACTGAGCCAACCCACCCGCTCGCTAGCGGTGATCTCGGCCTGCTACCGGATGACCGCCTTGCCCCGGTTGTTTGGCATAGACGCCCAGTCCGG
This sequence comes from Pseudomonas sp. H9, assembly GCF_004353925.1. GTDB lineage: Bacteria > Pseudomonadota > Gammaproteobacteria > Pseudomonadales > Pseudomonadaceae > Aquipseudomonas. The sequence goes on from NZ_SMOK01000011.1 coordinate 252,171, forward strand.
GGTGCTAGCTCTGGGTTTACTGAGCCGGCAAACGCCGGCCTATGTCAGGCAATTGGCGGGCGTGCCCAGCCTCGCGTCGGCATCGGCCGAGGCCGATATTGTCGATGTGATCGTCGGTTTCATGGACACACTGCTTTGGCTCAAGCGCGAGGCGCTGAACGTTCAGCAGTTGGTGTTTATCCTGCAGAACGACAGCCCTATTGCCAATACAGAATGGAACATCGCCTTCACCGAAGACTTCAACAAGGCAACCGACACACCGGATGAGGTAGTGCATGCCGCGCTGCGCAAAGCGCTGACACTGGAGTCCGACAATCAGCTTGCCGACCTGCTGCGCTGGGCGAACCTCAAGCCCGACGCACTCCTTGCCCGCATGCAAGCGCTTGACCAGGAAAGTAATGAAAAGAGCAAGGCGCCCCTCCAATGCTTCACTCCAACCGACCTGCTCGAGTGGACGAAGCTTGAGCGCTACAGCGCGCTGATCAAACTGTTCAAACTCAGCGCGGGCGCGGTCGATGCGTTGGTCAATCAACCTGCCTGTTTCGACCTGCAGGGCACATCGGCCACAACACTACGCCCTCTTGACCTGACCACCGTGTATCAACTCAGCCGCTACAAAGCCCTGTTAGCCCGACTGCCTATGGAACGCAGTGAAAGCGATGTATTGAGTTACCTCCAGAATGCGGTGAAACAGGGCGAAGTCAGCGCAGCGCAATCGGCCAACGCCGCCTGGGCAACCGTGGAAAAGCTCCTGAACCAGCCCACAGACCGCCTGGCCCGACTCAGCACACTGACACCGCCGACAACATTGTGCGCGCTCGATCGGCTGATGCGCCTGCTGGATCTGGCACAACAGCACCGCTTGTCAGTGGATGCCTTGGTTGGCCTCGGCGAACTCAGGCAAACCCGCGATGACGCCGCCTTCGAGCGTTTCGCAACCGCCTTGCGTCAAGGCTGCTCAAGCCCCCAGCGCAAAGCGTTGGACGCGCAACTGCGCATGGCCTGGCGCGACGCATTGGTGGCCTGGATGCTGGTGCACTGGGCGCCCGCCGACGCCAAACGCAGCTGGGTCAACTCTCCACAAACCCTGGCCGACTACCTGCTGCTCGACCTGCAAGTCGCTCACCAACCACTGACCACCCGCCTGTTGTCAGCCACCGCCAGCCTGCAGCGCTACCTGCACCAGATTCATTCGCGCCTGGAAAACGGCTACCGCAACACCGCCATCAGCGAGCATGAGCGTGACGAATGGGTCGATTTTGCCAGCCACTATGAGCGCTGGAAATTGCGTGAAGACGTGCGCAACGAGCCACAGAACTTCATCGACCCGACCCGCCGCGAGCGCAAAACCACGGCGTTCAAAGAGTTGGAAACGCAGCTGGCCCAAGGCAAATGCCGGCCTGAAGATATTCAAACGGCGATGCTCGGGTACCTGAGTAGTTTCGAGAAAGTCAGCAATATCCAGCCGATTTCCGCCTACGCCGATGGTACGTCGCCGCTGGAAGACACCTACCACTTCATTGGCAAGACCAATGTCGAACCGGTGGAGTATTACTGGCGCACCCTTGACCTGAAGCAGCGCGATCAGCACAACGCACCCAGCATGCTGGCGTGGGGTGAATGGGAGAAAATCTCGCTGCCGCTGGCCGGTAACCTGGTGCTGACGACGTTGCCGAAAACAGCGCCCCTGCAGTACCGCGAAAAGCCAGACACACCCGAAGCCGACAAAGCAGCCGAAGCGCAGAAAAAATCGGATGCCGAGAAGGAAAAACAGGCAGAAGACGCACGCCTTGCAGAAGACCTGCGCACACACATCGAGTTGATCCGCCCGGTGATCATCGCCGGGCGCCGCTATGTGGTGTGGGCAGAGTGGGAAGCTACCGCCATTGCCATGGGGCCGGAAAACAAGCAGAGCCCCTATTTTCCGTTGCGCGTCTGCTTTGCCTTCCAGCAGACGGATGGCGCCTGGAGCGCCCCCAACGAATTGATACGCCTGGATGGGCATGATGAACAGGGTGTTTTCGATCCAAACCTGTCGGTGGAAACACCGGTGAATGGCTCAACTCCCAGTAATGCGTTTTTGAAAACCAAAGACTTCGTGCCTGGGTTAGCGGTGATGTTGAACAACATGGGGGGTCGGTTGAATGACCCTTGGCTGACTGTGCTTTTGTTTGATGGCTCCTCTAGCACTATTCCAACACTCGAAAAAATCCCGGAATGGAAAACTGAAAATAAATACTTCATTGTAAACAGAGATCTTCTTCTGCTCGAAAATAAAGCCTTGGATGCGAAATCAGAACCTGACATCCCTATAGAGTCTAGGCTAGTACAAAATTGGCTATTTTTTTTCAGTGATCCGCGTGTAGTTCAACACCCTTACGTAGGCCCTATGGCAGCAATCGAGGATACTGGTACACCGACCCACGAAATGAGAGACTTTGATGTTGTTGGCTGCTTTGGTATAAATGAATTTATTAATATAAATAGATTAATTCCTCCTTTCAAAAAAAGAGTTTCAGCGAATCAAAAAGAAATAGAGATAAAAATTCCAAATTCGCTCACAATCTCCCGCTCATGGACTTCACATCCAAGTCATGTAATTCATCATCAGGTCTATGGTTTGTTGGCGTACTGCAAGGTAGGCCTGATTGAGCACGCTGAAACTTTCCAGATAACCGTCGACATGATTGTTGCCAGCGAAAAAATAAATAATTTCAGTGATCTAGATGTTTTCTCACTTAATGTTAGTGTTGACGAGTTCAGGCTTGGGCAAGCCATAACGTTGAGAAGTGAAAGCCTAGAAATAAAATATGATAAAGGAGAAAAAAACTACAATGCGAAGCTTGAACGCACCCTAAGCCATTTGAGTTTTGATGGTATTTATTCGGACGAAGTTCTTTTTAAAAACCCGCAGCTTGATGAAAAAGCAAAGCTATCGCTTCTACCTTTCGAGCAAAGCGACATTCGCCTTCCCGTTACATTTACGGTTGATAATTCCGTTTCTGAAAATGTCGCCTGGCTGCTGTCCGCTCATGAAAAAAAATTGTTGGAAGACTTTAATCTTATCGATCTAATCGGTTATGCCAAATCCCCTGGAAGCGGTTTCGCGGCATTAAAGAAATTGATTTTTAAGGAACGTTATATTACAGAGTATACGCTCGCCAATATTCTTGGTTCCTCCTGCTATCAAGGTCCGAAGGGTATTATATCAATTGAAAATGCCGTGATTCGAGCTAGGGCTGAAAATAACACGACTGCGATTAACGCACTTTTAGAAGTCGAAGTTGAGTCCATAGCTGGTGACTTGGAGTATGAAGTTCCTTCAGGTATATTAATCTCCTCAATTGTTCGCCTGTGGCACCACCATCCGGAAGAGTCGCGAAGAATATTTTTGTGTATTGACCCGCAACACAAAGTTGAATTTTATTGCACGTTTTCCGCAGATGGCGAAGGGTATTTAACTTTTCGGCACCCCATAAATAGAGACGCACCTGAATATGTTGTCACGCTTACGATAATTGATGAGGCCACGCACAAAAATATTATTCGAATATCCCAATCATATCGTTTAACAGACCTGCCAGACGATCTGGTCCCTAGCGTTAGAGTCAGACGCAACAACGAGCAAGCACTGTACCTGGACTTTGATGAAGTCAATTCCAAATCAGGCGGCGAGCCGGTCCCACATCAACGACTCAACACACTATTCGGCAAACAACTTGTCGCCCTCGCCACCCAATCAGTGGAACGCGCGCTGTCTTGGGAAGCTCAGTGTTTACCCGAACCGCGACTTGCCGCCGGAACTTCCGACACCACGGTCGACTTCCGTAGCGCCAATGGCCTGTACTTCTGGGAGCTGTTCTTCCACGCGCCAATGCTGGTGGCCTGGCAACTGCGCCAGAACCGCGAGTACCGCGAGGCATGGCGCTGGTGCACACGCCATCTGTTCGATCCCTATCGCACCTGGAAATCCGAAGGCAACCAAGCGCCGCTGTACTGGATGACTCAACCGATCATCGGGCGCAGTGCATACGCGCCAAGCAACGAGGTAAACGACCCTGATCTGTTGGCCTACGCCGCCCCTGTGCGCTACCGCATGGCGCTGCATCTGTTCGTGGTGGAAAGCTGGCAACGCCAGGGCGACGATTTGTACCGCCAACTCACCCGCGACACCTTGGTCGAGGCCGCAATCTGCTACGACCGGGCCCTGCGCCTGATCGGCACGCTGCCAGAGAACCTGTCCAGCACGCCTCGGGAGGCGCTGACGTTAGCCCAAGCACAGCGCGGCGATTTTACCCCACCGCTGAACAACAAACTGATCGAGTTGCGCAACCTGCTACGCAGTCGCCTGTTCAACCTGCGCCACGGCCTGACGCTGGACGGCAAACCCGCCACTTTGATGCTCAACCCGGACACCCTCGACCAAGCCCTGCTCGGGTTCGGCGCGGCTGCCGTTGAAGACAGCCAGGTGGCCAGAGTCGCACGCCCTGTGCCGCCCTGCCGCTATGAAGAAGTCCGTAAACGTGCAGATGCGGCGGTGTTGCAACTGATCGAGCTGGGCCAAACATTGCTTCGCTTCTACGACACTGAGGGTGCGCAAAAGCTGGCGTTGTTCAGCAAGGCCAATTACATCAAGTTGCTTGATTTCCCTTGCCGCCTTCAGGAGCAAGCGCTGGAGTCGGCGAAACGCGGGCGCGATACCTTACTGGCAAGCAAGCAGATGGTTCAGCATCGCTTGGGCTATTACCAGGCACTGGTAGAAGAAGGTATTACACCGATTGAAGAAATGGCCATTGCGATGGGTTATGGAGCTCAGGCGTACTACGCGATGTCGATTCCATTTCAGATGTTAGCAGGAGCCACGGACATGCTTCCCCAGGTATTCGGTATGGCGTTTGGCGGATCCGAGCCTGCCGGTTTTCCAGAGGCACTCGCATCAGGCGCGCTCACAATGGGCAAAGCCCTTGAAATGACTAGCGAGGAACTGCGCCAGCAAGCCGGCTATCAACTACGCGCCCAGGAATGGCAGTTCCAGGCCGACCAGGCGACCCTTGAACTGAACATGCTCGACAAACAACTGCTCGAGCAAGACGTACACATCCGCGCCGCCAAGCTCGCCATGGAGGAAGTGCGCGCCAAGCAGGCCGCCCAGCGCGCCGAATATGAAGTGATGACCACGGTGTTCTCCAGCCACGCCACCTACCTGTGGTTGATCGGGCGCATGTCAGACATCTACAGCACCGCTTACGACGCCACCTTGTCGCTGTGCCTGATGGCCGAAACCTGCCTGCAGTATGAACTGGGCGACTTCAACAGTACCTGGATCAAACCGGGCGCCTGGATCGACAACTGGCGCGGCATGCTCGCCGGCGAAGCGTTGGAGCGCGACTTGATCGAGATGGACACCGCAGCCGTGGTGAACAACGAACGGCCACTGGATATCCGCATGGAATTGTCGCTGACGGCTCTCTTGGGCGGGGATGGCACGACGCTGCAGAATCAACTGGAAAACGGCGTGATTCACTTCGACTTGCGCGCAAAACTGTTCGATGAACAGTACCCGGGCCACTACCTGCGTCGGATCGAGCGGATCACCTTGACGTTCATTGGCAAAGACAAAGGGGGTGTTCTGAAGACTTTGACTGGGCCGATCTCAGCCATGCTGACGCAGACCAGCAACATCGTGTTGCTCAGCAACGACATCGAAGGCGCAAAACACCTGTACTCCCCCAAAGACGGTACAGCTCAGAACCTGCTGCGAGACTTGCGGCCCAACCAGCAGGCCGCCGTCTGGTATTCCAAGCCTGTAACGCGCAACCTCGATTTGCAGCCTTCCATCAAGGACCCAACGCGTTACCTGCCGTTCGAGGGCACGGGGGCGATCTCCAGTTGGGTGTTGTCGTTCCCGGCTGGAGCCAAAAGCTGTTCAACCTTGTACAGCGATGGCAAGTGCGTGGTAGAGGACATACACATCGAGCTGAGCTACTCCGCCCTCGACGGTGGCGAAGCCTTTGCCGATGGCATCAGGGCGTTGTTGGACAAGCCCCAGTCAACTTCCGAGACGCCCGACAAGCGGCCGCCCGAAAAGCAGCCCACCGTCGATAACGCTTTAACCGAGGCCAAGGCCAACGCCTCGAGCGCTGTTAAAACGGCGATAACAAGAACTGAACAATACCGCAAGGCCGCAGAAGAAGCCGCCACTACGCAGGCACTGCAGTCGCCCGAAGCGGCTAGCGAAGCCACCAAGGCCGACACTGCGGTAACGGATGCCCGTAAGGCCGAGAACGAAGCCGCGCTGGCGTTAAAGGAAATCGCCAAGATAAAAACTGTCGACGAGGCGAACGCCCTCATCGACAAGGTGACCGCAGCCACCAGGAGCGCCAGCGACGCCGCCGACAAAGCGCGGGCTGCAGCCGAGCTTGCCAGGCACCGAAGCAATGCCATGACCGTTGCCAAAGAAGCGCTCAGCGCCACCGCCAAAGCCCGTACAACCGTCGAATCCGTCGCAGCACAGGAAGCCCTCAAGCGTCCGAAAGCTGCAGCCGAAGCGGAAAAAGTAAGCACGGCTTTAGCCGCTGCCCGCAAAGCCGAGAAAGACGCCAATCAAACGTTGATACGGGCCGCGAACCTTAACACTACCGAAGACGCCACTAAGGTGATCGACGATGCCAGAGAGGCCCAGGAAAAGGGCAAAAAAGCGGCTCAAGACGCCGAAGACGCCGCTAAGGCAGCTCAGGCATTGGCGAACCGGATCACCTTGGCTGATGTGTTGGCGGATATTGGCAAGTGCGACGACTATGCGAAGGTTCAGGTGCAGATTGCCTCAATCGTCGAACAACAGGGTGCTGCAGAAGACCCGCAGGTCGTACAGGCGCTAAGGCACGCATATGTGTACGCCTTGGTCTGGGCCGTGCAGTGTGCTGGGGATGACGCTTCGAAATTAGCCGAGGCGGCCCTTAGCGCGGTGATAACCGATGCCGAGGCGGGTGCTGAGAAACGGCAAGCGCGTATTGAAGCAGCCAAGTCATCCCTTGACCCGCTTTCGGGTGACGAGCGGATTGCCGCAACACGTGCCTATGACGACGTCAGGGACGAATGCCGCAGGGATGCCGTTGCCGACGCCAGCGCGGCCGAAGACGCGTTCCATGCAGCGCAACAGAACAGCAGTATCGCCAGCAATCTCAGCCACGCAGTGGCGCAATACGAAAATACCGACGTCAGGAAAACCCGTGACCTGGCAATTGCCAAAGCCTACTTGAACAAGCAGTTGAAGGTTCGAATAGACAACATTGCTTACGAAGGCGTGGTTGCCAAAATTGAAGAGCAGCTCTGGGCCTTCCGGCTAAACGATTCGCAGGGCAAGTTTGTCCGCAATGTGATCTGTGGCATCGATTTACATATCGAGGCAGACCCTATTCGCTTGAACACGCTGACACCCAATCTGGAAAGTGTGAATTTGCAAGAGTAGCGATCAACATACCCCTGGCACGAGGCACTACGCAGGTGCCAGGGGGAGTTGTTAATAGCCGTGTCAAACACAAGGAGCCGATCATGGCAACTGCCGAAAACATTAAAAAAGTTAAAACTTTGCTTGCTGACAACTTCGATAAAAAAGAAGAAGGTATCAGTGGCACCGATAAACTCGACGATATTATTTCCGCAAATCAGTCGCTCTTTATTGCAAAGATGAAGGAAGATCACGGTATCGAAGTCAGCGACAGTGATATCGAAAAGTTAAGCACCGTTGAGGACGCTGCGGGTTTGCTGCCGTAACCCAGGCGTGCCTGCACACCTTCTTCAACCTTGAATCAGGAAATTTGCGATGGACACTATAGAAGAACGGGTCAAAAAAATTATCGTAGCGCAAACCGGTATGAAATTAGAGTATCTAACAGAATATACACTTCTTGATGAGGATTGCAATGTGCAACCGGACAGCATTGAACTGACAGAGTTAGGCATGGCGCTGGAAGAAGAGTTTGAAATAGAGGATCTAGACGAAATAATGAAAAGTAGTTACAGGATTCGTGATTTGGTCTCTTCGATCACTCGCGAACTCTCGAAAGCGGAGGAGTCAAAATAAATACGGGTAGGAGCGGGTTTGCCCCGCGATTGCGGTTTGTCAGCCACATCGCATCGCGGGGCAAGCCCGCTCCTACCGGGTTACAACTGTTCGGCCTCCAGCAGGAACAGGCTGGCACTACCCGCCTTGATGGTGGCGGTCAGCGACTGTACCCGCGGCAGTATCCGTGCGAAGTAGAATCGCGCCGTACCCAGTTTGCTGGTGTAAAACCCACCCTCCTCCCCATGCTGCAGTGCCACATCGGCCATCTGCGCCCACAGGTAGGCATACAGCGTGTAGCCAAACGCATGCAGGTATTCCACCGCCGCAGCGCCGACTTCCTGGGGATTGCCCTGCGCCCGGTCGAGTACCCAGGCGGTCAGTTCATCGAGGTTAGCGACGGCAGCCAACAACGGTGTGCTGAACTCGGTACGCGACGGCGCCAGCGATTGCGCGAACGCGTTGATCTGCGCTGACAGTGCGGCATACGCCTGGCCACCATCGGCAACCAACTTGCGGCCCAGCAGGTCCATGGCCTGAATGCCATTGGTGCCTTCGTAAATCTGGGTGATGCGGCAGTCACGAATCAGCTGTTCCTGGCCCCATTCACGGATGTAGCCGTGGCCACCAAACACTTGTTGCCCATGAATCGTCGACTCCAGGCCCATGTCGGTCATGAACGCCTTGGCCACCGGGGTCAGCAAGGCCACTTGCGCTTCGGCGCGGCGACGCTCGACGGCGTCTTCGCTGTACTTGGCCAGGTCCAGTTGCAAAGCTACGTAGGTGGAGAACGCCCGGCTGCCTTCGTTCAGGGCCTTCATGGTCAGCAACATGCGCCGCACATCGGGGTGGACGATGATCGGGTCGGCAGCCTGCGCGGCGGCCACTGGGCCGCTGGGGGCGCGACTCTGCAGACGCTCGCGGGCGTATTCGATGGCGTTCTGGTACGAGCGCTCACCCAAGGCCAGGCCCTGGATGCCGACACCCAGGCGTTCGTAGTTCATCATGGTGAACATGGCATTCAAGCCCTTGTTCAGCTCGCCCACCAGGTAACCGGTGGCGCCATCAAAATTCATCACGCAGGTGGCCGACGCCTTGATCCCCATCTTGTGCTCGATCGACCCACAGCCCACAGCGTTGGCGGCGCCTAGCGTGCCGTCTGGGTTGACCATGATCTTGGGCACCAGGAACAACGAGATACCTTTGGCGCCTTTAGGCGCATCCGGCAGCTTGGCCAACACCAGGTGGATGATGTTTTCCGTCAGGTCTTGCTCACCGCCGGTGATGAAAATCTTGGTGCCGCTGATGCGGTAGCTGCCATCGGCCTGCGCCTCGGCGCGGGTGCGGATAAGCCCCAGGTCAGTACCGGCATGCGGTTCGGTCAGGCACATCGAGCCGGCCCAGCGCCCTTCATACATGGCAGGCAAATACTGGGCCTTGAGCGCTTCACTGGCGTGGTTGAGCAGCGACAGGCAGGCGCCTGCGGTGAGCATCGGGTACAGTCCGAACGACAGGTTGGCAGCGTTGAGCATTTCCTCAACTTGCGCGCCCATCACTTTCGGCATGCCCATACCGCCGTACTCCACCGCGCCCGTCACGCCTACCCAGCCATCATCGGCATAGGTGCGGTAGGCCTGGGCGAAACCATCGGGGGTGAAGACCTGGCCTGCGTCCCAACGGCAGCCCTGCTCGTCGCCACTGCGGTTTAGCGGTGCGACCACTTCGGCGATGACTTTCCCGGCCTGTTCCAGCACGGCTTTGGCCGTGTCGGCATCGACCTGCTCGGCCAGGGCCGGTATCCGTGACCAGATCGCCGGAATATCGAACACCTCGTTGAACAGGAACTCCATGTCGCGAAGGGGCGGAAGGTAATCAGACATGATGCGAACACTCTACTTCTTGGGTGGTGTGTTTCAGCTCGCCGCTGCTGGCGGTGCTGGTGGCAGCTGCCTGGGTTTTGTGGCCCGGCAGGAGGAAATACGACAGTGCAGGAATCAGGATCAGCGCACCGAGCATGTTCCACAGGAACATGAAGGTCAGCAGAATGCCCATGTCGGCCTGAAACTTGATCGGCGACCAGGCCCAACCGACCACGCCGGCGGCCAAGGTGATACCGACCAGGCCTACGACCCGGCCAGTGAAGGCCACGGCGTTCTCATACGCTTCAGACAGCGGCATGCCTTTACGCTGGTAGTGCAATTGCACGCTGAGCAGGTACAGCGCGTAGTCCACACCAATGCCCACGCCCAGGGCGATGACCGGCAAGGTGGCGACTTTCACACCGATGCCCATCATCACCATCAGCGCTTCGCAAAGGATCGAGGTAAGAATCAGTGGCACCACGGCAACGACCGTGGCGCGCCAGCTGCGGAAGGTGATCAGGCAGAACAGCGTGACCGCCAGGTACACCAGCAACAGCATCGTGCGGTTGGCGTCGCGCACGACAATGTTGGTCGCCGCTTCGATGCCGGCACTGCCTGCCGCCAGCAGGAACTGGCGGTCTTCACCGCTATTGGCCTGGGCAAAGCGATCGGCAATGGCTACCACCTGGTCGAGGGTGTCGGCTTTGTGGTCGGTGAGGTAGGCAATCACCGGCATCAGCGAGCAGTCATTGTTGAACAGCTCCGGGGCGTTGACCGAGGCCTGCTGCGCGGCGTAGTTGAGCACGTCCTGGTTGCGCTGGATGCTGTTGAGCTTGGGGTTGCCTTCGTAGGTGCCCGCGGTGATCTGACGCACAGCGTTGGTCAACGACACGGTGGTCTGCACCCCGGCATATTGCTGCAGCTCCCAGGCCAGGCGGTCAGCCAGCACCAGGGTTTGATAGCGCAAGCAGCCTTCCGGTGCGGTTTTGATCATCACCGCGAAGGTGTCGCTGGACAGCGCGTAATGGCTGGTGATGTAGGCGTTGTCACGGTTGTAGCGCGAGTCGGCGTGCAGCTCGGGCGCACCGCTGTCGAGGTCACCGATTTTCAATTGCAGGCTGAGGGCAAAGCCCCCTGCTCCCAGCAAGCCTGCTACCAGCAGTGCGGCGGTTGCCCATTTACGGGTGGTAAAGCGGTCCAGCAGGTCCCACAGCTTACCGAAGCCACGGTGCTCGGCGGCCCGGGAATCGATGCGCAAGGCACGCTCGGCAGCCTTGCGGCCAACGCCGACATACGACAACGCCACCGGCATCAGCAACAACGAGGTAAAAATCAGCACCGCCACACCGATGCTGGCGGTGATGGCCAGGTCCTGGATCACCGGGATGTCAATCAGCATCAACACGGCAAAGCCTACCGCGTCGGCCAGCAGTGCCGTCACGCCTGCAACGAACAGGCGGCGGAAGGTGTAACGGGCGGCCACCTGACGATGGGTGCCGCGCCCGATGTCCTGCATGATGCCGTTCATTTTCTGCGCCGCATGGGACACACCAATGGCAAAAATCAGGAACGGCACCAGGATCGAATACGGGTCAATGGCATAGCCCAACCAGGCGACAATACCCAGTTGCCAGATCACCGCCGTCAGCGAGCACAACACCACCAGCAAGGTGCTGCGCACACACCGGGTATAGAGGTAGATGATGACCAGGGTGGTGACCACCGCCAGGGCAAAGAACAGCATGACCTGAATCAGCCCGTCGATCAGGTCGCCCATCAGCTTGGCAAAGCCGATCACATGAATTTTGTAGGGACCTTGCGCTTCATACTGGCTGCGCAGTTGTTCGAGCTTCTGCGAGAAGGCGTAGTAATCGACACCACGGCCGGTGGCTGAATCCTGGTCGAGCAGCGGCACGATCAACATGCTCGATTTGAAGTCGCGGGCAACCAGGCTGCCAACGATGTTGGCGCGCTCGATGTTCTGGCGCAGTTGCTCGATGTCGGCCGGTGATCCCTGGTAGCTGTCAGGCATCACCGGCCCGCCTTGAAAGCCCTCCTCGGTGACTTCGGTCCAGCGCACCGCCGCGCTCCACAGCGACTTCATCCAGGCGCGGTCTACACCCTGGCTGAGGAACAACTCGTCGTTGATTTGCCGCAGGGTTTGCAAATAGGCCGGGTCGAAGATGTCGCCTTCGGTGTTTTCCACCACCACACGCAATGAGTTACCCAGCCCGCGCAACGATTGGCGGTTTTCCAGGTAATTCTGGATATAGGGATGACTCTGCGGAATCATCTTCTCGAAGCTGGGCCGCAGCTCCAGACGCGTCAGTGCCATGTACCCCAGCAGCAGGGTCGCCAGCAGCATCAGCAGCATGAACGGTAAACGATGGTTGAACACCAGGCGCTCCAGCCAATTGCCGGAACGTCGGTCGAATTCATCCAGGGTGCGTATTACCGGCAAGGTGTCTTGCTTGATGTTGGCCATCAGGTTTTTCTCTTGTTATGTGGACGGCGGTTATTCGACGGCAAGGGTGCGCACGCCACGCTCACCTACCAGCACCAGGTCGGTGGCGCTGTCAAAGGCCACGGCGCTGACCGGTGTGCGGGCGGTTTTTTGCCTGACCACCACGAAGCTTGCGCCGTCATCACGGCTGCGCAGCACATCCCCGGCCTGGCTCAGCAACCAGAGCTGGCCGTTACTGTCCAGGCCGCCGGCGGTGATGCTGATGCCCAGGCCGGTATTGACCGGCTGCCACTGCTGGCCTTTATCGGTGCTGCGCCACACATGGCCGCGCAAACCATAGGCCAGGAGCACCCCCGGCTTGCCGGTGGCGCCAAAGAAGGTCCCGCGTGACGGTGTGGTCAGTTGGGTGAAATGCTCGCCGTCGGCCGTGCGTTGCAGCAACAGGCCTTGCTCGCCGGTGATGTACAGTGTGCCATCGACACTTTCCAGGCTGGTCAAGTGCAGGCCCTGGGGGTTGTCGCTGCGCTCCAGCCATGGCGTCCAGTGCTGACCGCCATCACGGGTATGCAGCAGCAAGTTGAACACGCCCACCGCGAAGCCGTTCTGATCGTCGGAGAACCACACATCCAGCAGCGGTTTGTCGGCGCCCTCCTGTACCAGACGCTCGCCTTCGGCGATCAGCGCTGGCCAGCGTTCATCGCCAGGCATCGCCTGACTTTGGGCCTGGTAATAGGCCACTACTTGCTCGCCCAGCACGCGCCCGTCCAGCTGCTTTTGCCAACTGATACCACCGTCGTTGCTGTGCAGAATGATACCGTCGTTGCCCACCGCCCAACCTTTCTCGGCGCTGGGGAAGCTCACGGCATTCAGGTCTGCGCTGGCCGGCACCTGCGCTTGCTGCCAATGGCCACCGTTATCGTCGGAATACAGAATGTGACCACGCGGGCCCACCGCCACCAGGCGCGAGCCGGCGCGGGTTACGTCACGCAGTGCGCTGACCTTTGCCAGCGCGCTAGGGGTGGCCGGCACATCCAGCACATCCATGTAAGGGGCGGCCTGGGCCACGCCCTGAAGGGCAATCCACGTCAGCAACAACGCGGTGTAGCGCTTTACAACATACATACCCGGTCCTCCGGATCGCCGCTGCACGCAGCAGGCTGCTCAACCAACGGCCCGACATTGAGGGAATGCCGGGCCGTACCTACCCTGCGACCGGTCTCAGCGAATACCGGCGCCGGCCAGCGACTCAGGCGACCACTGGGTTTTCGACAACGGGTCGATGTAGCGGATGCCACCGTAAGCCCCGACCACACCGTTGAGGTTGTAGGTGCCACCGATCAGGTCGTAGATCATGAACGGCGTGGAGTCCGGGGTTTGTTTGTCGTAGCTCTGGCTGAGGAAGGCGAACGAGCCACGGTACAGTTGGCCACGGGCGTCGTACTGGTCAGAGGCCAGGGCGACCCAGCTGTCTTCGTCCAGGTAGAAGCGACGCTTGTGGTAGATGTGGCGGGCGCCATCCTTGAGTTTGCCCTCGACTACCCACACACGGTGCTTCTCCCAGCGCACAAACTGCGGCGCCAGATGGTTGGGGGTAATCAGTTGCTTGATGTCGGTGTGATAGGTGAGCTTGTAGGTGTTGTACGGCACAAACATTTCCTGCTTGCCCACCAGCGTCCAGTCGTAGCGGTCCAGGGCTCCGTTGAAAACGAACACGTCATCGTAGGTGCCTGAGCCCGAAGTCCCTGGGTTCGGCGTGTCGTAGGCCAGGTTCGGTGCCAGCTTCACCCGGCGTTGGCCCGGCAGGTACACCCAGGCACTGCGTGGCTGTACCAACGGGTTGGCGGCGTCGCGCAGCATCATTGCTTCACCGGCGCGGCGGGCGGGCCCGGTGTACATCAGCTTCATCTGGTAATAGGTGTCTTTGGCACCGATGGTCTTGCTCATGTCCTCGTAAATCGGATAGCTGATGTTGGCCTGGCCGGTGGTCGACAAGGTCGGTACGCCAGCCGCATCGACGTTCCAGGAATCGTACTTGGCGGCCAGGCTGACACCTTGATAACGCAGCAGGAAGTTCCACATCGCTTCGGCCCCGCTCTGCGGGATCGGGAACGGAATGCCCGGCAGTACGTTGTCGAGCGCGGTACCGCCTTCCTGGCTGCGCGCACCGACGGCGTTTTTACGGGTGTTATCCAGCACCGCCTGTGGCAGCGCCACGGTGCGGTGTGTCGGGTAGACATCGACCTGGAAACTTGGGTAACGCTTGAGCAACGCCTGGGTAGTGGCGGTCAACTGCGCCTTGTACTGCTCAGCGTTCTGGCCATTGATGACCAGCAGCGGTTTTTCATTGGCAAACGGATCCGGGCGCATGCTGTCGCCACTTTTGAAAGCGGCCGGCGGCGTTACCAGCCCGCCCTTGTAAGCGGGAATGGAACCGTCGGCGTTGGCGGCGGATTCGGCGCCGATGGCGGTCAGGCTGGTGCCCAGACGCGCCGCTTGATCATTGGAAACAGCCGCGTGGGCGCTGGTGATGGCAGCCAGCGACAGGCAGGTGGCCAGCAGTGATTTCACGTAGTTCATGAGTATTTTCCTGCGTGATGTCTGAAGGAAGACGTGACGTTGAAGTGACTTTAAAAAGTGGTTTTAACCGTCAGGTACAGCGCGCCACGGTCCTCAGTGGTGGCACCGCCACCGGAGAAGGACGAGTAGCCGCCGCCGTAGCAGGTGTAATCCTGCTCACCGTCCAGGGCATTGGGTGCCGCGCCATCGGTCTGGCCGTTGTTGCACGACTGGGTATCGCCAAAACTGTCGACGTACTTGAGGTCGACGAAATACTGGTTGTACACCGCAGCGCTGACGCCCACCGCGTAGTTACCAGTGTCCTCGGCGCCGCCCCCTTGCACGGGAGAGACACCATCGAGTCCGACGTTGATCGACAGGGGCATGCTCAGGTCTACGCCGGGCATGACCTGGTACCAGGTCGGGGTGAAGTTGACCGCGATACCCCAGTTGTCGCGGGTTGGCTTGTCGATGCCGCGGTAGCTGCTTTTGCCCTTGTACAAGGCCTCGTTATGGCCATCGAGTTTGAGCAGGTTGCTGTAGAACAGCTCGCCGAGCAGGCTGGCGCTGTCGAACAGCGGCGTGTCGCCGATGGTCATCAGGCCGTTGAGGGTCCAGTGCAGGGTCTGGCCGGTGGCACTCAGGCCGTCGCCGTCGGCGGGCACGTCGTAGATCACGCCGCTGCTGGGCAGGCGCGGTGGCAGCAGGCCGAAACCACCACCCAGGCCACCTTGGCCGGGGGCGCTGACGATTGCCGGAATGCTTGCCAGTGGCATGTTGTGACGAATGTTCAGGTCGCTGCCGACGCTGATTCCCGCCACGTCTTTGGACAGGCTCAAGCCATACACATCGATGTTGTCGGCGTAGGCGAACTGGTAGGTCGTCGATTGCAGCGAGTTGTAGAGGTTGCCGACTGCGCCCTGGAGGCTGCCCGGTGGTGTGCCGAAGGGGCCGCGTGAAACGGTCAGACCACGGGCGTCGAGCCAGGCCTGCGGGAGAATTTCCGAGGTCTTACGGTAGTAGAAGCCCAGGGTGCCGCCCAGCCATTCGGGCGACCACTTGGCCATGACGCCCCAGTCGCCGCGTTTATCCGGCGTCAGGTCATCGCCACGGCGGATACTGGTCAAGGCGCCGCGCACCGGGATCAAGCCGGGGGTGCCGGTGTGGCCGAGCAGGAAGCTCTGCGCGCCCTCGCCGACCACGTCCGAACCACCGTAGTAAGTACCCGCTTCCGGCAACCGCGCGGCGTCCCAATCGAGGAAATACTGGGCACCGACGGTCAGTTCCTCATTCACCAGAAACGAGGTGGACAGCTGGTTACGCGGTACGAACAGTTCTTTGGCTTCAGTACCCGGCGACGCCGCCAGCTTGGCAAGGTCCAGGCCAGACTGGCCGTAGCTGAGCGAGTGCACCGGGTTGAGCAGGGTTTCGCCCCAGAACAGGTTGTGCTGGCCCAGTTTGCCGCTCAGCTCCGAGCTGTCGCCGATTTCTGTGCGCATGAACACGAAGGCATCGAGCACCTCGCCGGACGGGCCGCTGTAATAGCGCTGGGCATAGTTGCTCAGGTGCGGGCTGCCCAGCGGCGTGCCGGTGCCGGGCAAACCGTTGAGGCTCGGGTTGATGCCGGAGGTGTCGCCGTTGCCGTTGACGAACGGGTTGGAGTTCGAACCAGTATTGTCATAGGCCTTGTCATACCAGCTGGCGGCACTGACACGAAAACCCATGCTGCCCTGATAGATCACGTCCAGTTCAGTCAGCAGGTCGACACGGTTGGTAATGTTGGTGCCGGCCTTGCGGAAGTTGTAGTCGCCGTCGTTGTTGTTGGGCGTGGCCAACATGCGTTTGTCGGCACTTTCGGTGCGTACGCCGTAGTTGTACTTGACGGTATTGTCCAGGCGTACGGCCCAGTCTTCGTTACCGGTATCGACTTCGAACGCCTGAGCGCCCGGCAAGGCGAGCAAACTGATGGCACAGGCTAGCAGGCAACGCTGTGACGGCACAGCGCAGAACATGCGGTGATTTGGCATTGCGATGACTCCACGTATTGTTATTGTTGTTATCGCCGCCCGACTTGTGCGGGCGTTGGTCAAGCGTCCATGCGCGACGGCAGGGGTTAACGGTCCAGGGTTTGAATGAAGGTTTCGGCGCCAGGCCAAGGGCCGAAGCCGGCCGCAGGGTTTAGGTGGCCAACAGCGCCCAACAGCTCAAGCTGGCTACCCCAGCCACGGGCCATGGCCGACACCGCTTCGAGGCTGGCCAAGTGGTCGTTGCTACTGGCGGCAACAATGCTGGGGAACGGCAACTTTGTGATAGGCAGCGGTGCCCAGCCGTTGGCACGCAGCGTGTCCGGACTTGGGTACGCGGCGGGCCATTGCGCCTGCAGATCCGGTGGTGCGGCGAGCAAAGCGCCTTTGATCGGGCGGTCGTAGCGTGCAGCCCAATGGGCCACCATCAACACACCGGCGCTGTGCGCCACCAACACTACATCACCTTCGATCTGCTCAAGCTCGTGCTGGATCGCTTCGACGCGGGCGTTGCAGTCGAGCCCGTTGACCTGCAACGGCGGTACTGCGCGAACCTTGGTCAGCTTGGCTTGTAACAACGTCTGCCAATGCTCGGCGACATGGTCACGCAGGCCAGGAATAATCAGGACGGTAGCGGCGGTATGCACTCTTTCCACATCAGCACCTATGCTCAGACACGCAGCTCACCGACTCAGGTGAGCGCTTCGTGAGTCACAGTAATCACCCCTCCCCCTGGGTGCTTTACATTGAGCGTCAGTGGCTTTTCATTTGATGACATGGAGCTGGACAGCTGTCGGTAGGAGCGGGCTTGTTGTGGGAGCGGGCTTGCCCCGCGATTCGGTGTGACTGACAGATCGCTATCGCGGGGCAAGCCCGCTCCCACAATTGGCAGATGCAGGCGCACTTTCGGAAGCGTCTGACATATTTCCTAATGAAACCTAGGTAGCTTTTCCGGGGTTGATTTTCTACCCGTTTAAGGAAAAACAAGCCTATGTCGACCTCGGCCCACTGCGCATGTTTTACGTTAAACCTCCACCTACCTGATGCTGAATTTGCCGGGTGAACAAGTGTTGCTGACCGATGACATGGTTCACTTCAGCGGGCAGGAAGTGTGGGGCGATATGCTCGGCTACTACCCCGATGTAACCAGAAAGGTCGAGTGGACAGGTAAAGACTTTTCCCCCCATAGCGGCACGCGCATTCCAGTAGCGGCCGGCATCACCCCTTATCGCCGCGTATACCATGAAGACGGTTTTCGAGACTTGCATCGCATCGAAGGCGAATTGATCTATTCCCCCCGTGAAGGGCTGACGCTGCCCGCGTTGAAAATCATGGAGCGAGCATGGATATGAATATGCCAGAACAACCCCGGCATAACGCCTCGTCCACGGAAATACTGGGATCGGATAAATCGACGGGCGAACAACCGATGGAGTTGTTTATCGTCGATGAGCACACTGAGCATTACTTGACGTTAGAAGTAAATGATGATTCTTACCGCGGAATGCTGACGGGCGTATTAGGCGGGATAGGCGGCTGTGGATCGGTGGGGCTGACTCTGATGCTGGCGATGCGAGGAGTCTTCGATCCCATCATGCTTGCAATCGGTATCAGTTTATTTTTGCTGCCATTTCTATGGGAAACCGTGCGCCCCCTCCCTCTTCCCATCCTGTTCAACCGCCGAACCCGTGAAGTGTATTTCGATCACGACGGCGAACTGTTTCACGCCCCGTGGGATGGCATTACCGCCGTGGCCCATGAGTTTCAGCTGGTCGGCGCTCAAATAGGCAGCTTGCAAAATGCGTCGCTTGAGATTCGCGTGTGGAAATTCGGGGAGCCGGAAATAGCTTTGATGGTTAGCCTCGGCGCCCCCTTCGGTAAATCACTGGCACTACAAAAAGGCTTCTGGGAATACATCCGCGCCTACATGAACAATGGCCCGTACTTCGACGAATACGGAAATCACAGTGAATCGGATGCGTTTGTAAAAAGCCAACTGGGCGTACGTTTCAAATTGAGCAACAGCTTCAAAGATACCCTGGCGCGGATAAGACAGGCGAAAAAAGATGCCGGAGGCAAAAATTATTTAGGGGCCGATGACGTATTCACGCTGATTACCAGCCCGATGTTTTACCTACCGGGAAAAATCCAGGAGTTTACCTACAGCATTGCCAAACGCCGCTCTCGTAACCTCTGGCCGAGCCTTGTCACTGAACGCTTGAAAGCCAACGGCCCCACAACGCGGCTTGTTGATCTGGAATGTGATGGCGGGAGGAAAGCCGAGTGAAAATCAATGATAAGGAAAAATCAAACGCTATGTTCGATACAGCTACGGAAATACTTGTGGCAGATAAATCTACGGGCGTAAAACCGGGGGAGTTGTTTGTCGTCGATGAACACAACGAGCATTACTTGGCAGTGCAAGCAAAAGGGACCATGAATCTAGGAACGTTGACGGGCGTACTTGGCGGGGTAGGCGGCTGCTTGTTTATTGTGCATGGCCTTATAGAAACAAAAGTCGGATACCTTGACTCCGCCTATATGCTGATAATCGCAGGCATACTTTTATTTCTGCTGCCGTTTCTTTGGGAAACTCTACGCCCCCTACCCCTCCCAATTTTATTCAATCGTCGCACCCGTGAAGTTTATTTCGAGCACAATGGCGAACTGTTCCACGCCCCGTGGGATGGCATTACTGCCGTAGCCAAGGAACTTCAGCCGGTCGGCGCGAAAGTAAACAACCTGCAAAGTACCTCGCTTGAGGCTCGCGCGTTCAAATTTGGAAAGCCGGAAACCACCTCTATGATCAGCCTCTGTGCTCCCATCGGAAATTCAATGGCGATGCAAAAAGCGTTTTGGGAATACATCCGCGCCTACATGAACAACGGCCCCTACTTTGACAAACACGGCATTCACAGTGAATCGGATGCGTTTGTAAAAAGCCAACTGCGCGCGCGATTTATGATGAGCAATACCTTCAAACGTACCCTGGCGCGAATAAAGCAAGCGAAGATAGACACTGGAGGTAGAAATTACTTAGGTGGCGATGACGTAGGCATGCTGGTCCTCTCGCCAATGTTCTACCTCCCGGGAAAAATTCATGAGCTCACCTACAGCGTTGCCAAACGCCACTTTCGCAATTCCTGGCCGAGGATTGTTACTGAACGTTTGAAACCCAATGGCCCCACCACGCGCCTTGTTGATCTGGAATGTGAAAACGAAGGAAAGCTTTAAGTGAAAAACAGTAATACAGAAATCTCAGGTTCGGTACTCGAAACCCAGGCGTTACCCAACTATCGCCTGTGCCTGCCCGCAGAGCTCCACAGCCAGGCGGATGCTTTCATCCAGTATTTGCGTGAGCTACCTGATTGGGCGCCGGAAAAGTGCCCGTACTGCGCCCATCCGCACCTCAAGCGAGAAATCAAACCCAACCTGTCTCTGCCTTCGTACCTCTGCGGCATGTGTAACGGCAAGGTGAAGAACCCGCTTGCGAGGTATGTGCGTACGCACCTGTGGCCCATCTATGGCCACTACCTGTTGGCCGGTTGGCCTACGCAAGCGACGGCCGACGCCATGGACCTTACCGAAGTTACCGCTAGCAACTGGGTAGAGCCCTTCCGTGCAGTGATGGCCAAAGAGTTTCCTGCGCTGTACCAATGGTGGGCTGCGCGACAAGATCGGACCTGCCTGGAGCCACCGGCGCATATCGCCGCTCAAGCCCAGGCGTTCCTGGACGGGATAGCGTATTACCTGACCACTGAGCACGCTGATTGTCCGACGTGTGGCTCACCTGATATGCGTCGGATCAACCAGCGACGTCCGGATTTCTACTGCCCTGGCTGTGGCAATTCGGTCAGTTTGCTCCGTGGTACGTTGCTGCACCGAATGGGTTATCCGCAGCACTGGCTGACCTTTGCTCAGGCGCTGATCAATGGCGAGCGAAGCGGCGAGTTGCAGCGACGCACAGGGTTTTGCGCAATAACCTGCAGGCGCTGGCGCAGTGTGTTTATGAAGCTCATTGAGCAGCAGGGGCACAGCGAGCTCATTGAGTGGATTACCTGGCTGCGCAGTCACCGGGCAAAGCGGTGAGTGATTGTGTGCTCGGCGGTGGGCAGGTGGCATTGTGAGCGCGGGGCAAGCCCGCTCCTACAGTGAGGTATGGCTAAGCTTACGCAGGTGAAATATTCAGCCTCAATGGCGATAACCCGCTTTGCATTTCACGACAGTCAGGCTATAAAAAGCGACCCGCCACAGAAGTGGGACGCCTAATGTAAACGCGTGGAAAACAATAAAATGACCGCCCTTGTCCGTGCTGCAAGCTTGACCAATTACCTCGAGGTGTCGCGCCACCTGGGGCTCAATCCACAGGCGCTGCTCGCCCAGGTGGGGATCAGCGCAGCGCTGCTGGAAGACCCCAACCAGCGCCTTGCCGTCTCGTCGGTCATCACCCTGCTGGAAGAGTCTGCGCGGGTCAGCGGTTGCGAAACCTTCGGCCTGCGCATGGCGGAATTGCGCCAGTTGTCCGACTTCGGCGAAATCAGCCTGTTGCTCAGCCACCAACGAACACTGCGTGATGCCCTGGAGGTGATCGTGCAGTACCGGCATTTGCTCAATGACGCCCTGGCCATCTATATCGAGGATGCGGGTAAAACCGTGATCATTCGTGAGGAAGTGGTCAGCGAGCGGCCGCAGGGCAGCCGCCAGGCCACCGAACTGGCCATTGGTGTGCTGCGCCGCCTGTGCGCGGCGTTGTTGGGTGCGCACTGGCACCCGATCAGTGCCAATTTCACCCACAGCGCCCCGGCTGACCTGGCCATTCATCGGCGGATTTTCGGCTGTAAGCTGGAGTTTGGCAGTGAGTTCAATGGCATTGTCTGCCCCGCCGCCGACCTTGATGCCGCCAATCCGCTGGCCAACCAGGCCATGGCGCGCCTGGCCCAACGTTACCTGGATACCTTGCAGGCGGGCGGCAAACAGTCGCTGGAGCTGGAAATGCGCAAGACCATTTACCTGCTGCTGCCTATGGGCCGCGCCACCATCGAGCAGGTGGCCCAGACCCAGGGCATGAACGTGCGTACCCTGCAGCGGCGCCTGGAAGAATGTGGGCTGACCTTCAGCGACCTGATCAACAGTGTGCGCAGGGATCTGGTGATTCGCTATCTGGAGAACCCCAACTACTCGCTGGGGCGTATTGCTGACATGCTCGGTTACTCGATGCCCAGCTCTTTCACCCGCTGGTTCATTGCCCAGTTCGGTATGCCGCCGGCTACCTGGCGAGCGCAGCATAGGTAATGGTAGGAGCGGGCTTGTTGTGGGATCGGGCTTGCCCCGCGATAGCGGTGTGTCAGCCACATCGCCTCGCGGGGCAAGCCCGCTCCTACTGGTGAGTGTTTACAGCCCCCAATGCATCAACGCGAGCACCAGCAGGACCAGAAACACTGTCTCGCCCACCATCAAGGCGATGGGCTTGAAGCCAACCTTGGCCAGTTCTTTGAGCTGGGTCTTCATCCCCAGGGCACTGATCGCCACCACCAGGCACCACCGCGACAGGTCATTAACGCCACTTTGCACCAGCGTCGGCACCCAGCCTGTGCTGTTCAGGCAGGCCAGCAGCACAAACCCCACGGCAAACCACGGTAGCAACGGTGGACGTTGCCCGGTGGCGTTGTCCCCTGCCCGACGGGTAATCATCGCCGCACAGACAATCACCGGCAGCAACATCGCCACCCGCATCAATTTGACCACCGTGGCAATATCACCGGTCTCGGTGGACATGCTGTAGCCCGCCCCCACCACCTGCGCCACATCATGGATGGTCGCGCCCAGGAACACTCCGGCCTGCGCTGGTGACAGTTGCAGCCAGCCGGCGATCATTGGATACAGGATCATCGCCAGGGTCGAGAGCGCCGACACCCCGATTACGGTAAACAGCGTGGCGTGTTCTTTCTGCTTGTGTGGCGGTAAGGCCGCCGCCAGCGCCAGGGCCGCTGAAGCGCCACAGATGGCCGTTGCTCCGCCGGTGAGCATGCCGAACAGGCGGTTGAAGCCCATGGCCTTGGCGACCACCATCGACACGCCAATGGTCACCGCGACGATGATGATCACCAGCGCCACCGGCTTCCAGCCCAGGCTGGCGATCTGCTCCAAGGTAATGCGCATGCCGAGCAAGGCGACACCGATGCGCAGCACGGTGCGCGCAGTGAACTCGATCCCGGCTTTGCACGGGCCGTCGGTGGCAAGAAAGTTCAAGGCCATGCCCAGCAACAGGGCAAACAGCATCACCGGAGCGCCGTAGTGCTCACTGAGGAACGTCGCCGCACCGGCAGCGATCAGGCTGACCATAAACCCCGGTGCGAGTGTACGTATGCGCTGGTTGGCAGCAGTAATAGCAAGGGTGTTCATTGGCCTGACTCCTCGGCACCGATGACGATGAACACCTGCTCGCCCTCACACTCGACCGGGTAACTGCCGACCTTGAGCGCGGTGGAGTTGAGCAGATAGCCACTGGCCAAATCAAAACGCAGGCCGTGGGCGCAGCATTGAATCACCCGCCCTTCCAGGCGCCCGCCGCACAGCGAAGCGCCTTGGTGCGGGCAGCTGTCATCGATGGCATAAAACTGGTCGGCGACGTTGAACAGCGCCAGGCTTTTGTTCTCGAAGTTCAACAGCACACGGCTGTTACGCGGCGGCACTTTGGCCGCGGGCACTGGGTAACGGTAACTCATACCGGTTCCGCCACAGCCAGCGCCTCGCGCATGACCTCAAGCAGCACAGCAGCAGGTTGCGCACCGCTGATGGTCTGCCGTTGGTTGAAGCGGAAACAGGGCACGCCGTTCATGGCCACATCATTGTCGGCATTGAACGGGCTGGCATCACCGCGCAGGCAATCGGCGACCTGCGCCGGGTTCAAGCCACAGGCTTTGGCGATGTGCAGTAAGGTCACCGTGTCGCCGAGGTCTTTGCCTTGCTGGAAGTAAGCGGCAAACAGCTGTGTCAGCAGCGCTTCGGGGAGCTCGGGCATGCCCAGGGTTGCCGCACGCTGTAGCAGGCGGTGAGCATCAGCGGTATTGGGCATGCGGCTGATACGCGAGAAGTCGATTTCAACCCCCGCAGCTTCGGCGGCGCCACGCACTTGCGCCTGGCGCTGGCGCACGGCCGCGTCGCTGCCCAGGCGCTTGCGATAAAACGCTTCGAACGGCTGTCCGGTGCGCGGCATGTCGGGCAGTAGCTGTACACCGCGCCAGTGCAACAAGACCTCCAGCTCAGGCTGTTCGCGGCGCAACTGCTCAAGCGCCACCTGTAGATGGCGCTGACCGATCAGGCACCACGGGCAAATGAAATCGAAGAACACTTCGATGGACAACACGGGTTTCACGGTTTTACCTCCTGAATCTGCGCTGCGCCTGGCGCAATCTGCTGCTGAGCCTCAAGGCGGGCCATGTCACTGTGGTAATGGCGCTTGGCAATAAAAAACACTGCAGCGGCGGCGATGCTGATCAGCGGCACCAGCTGAAATGCCGCCTGCAGGCCGATGAGGTCGGACACCTTGCCGGTAATCAGCGGCCCGGTGGCCAGCCCCAACAAGTTGTTGGCCAAGGTCAAGGTGGCAAAGGCCGTACCATGCACCGAGGCGTGGGTGAGGTTGGCGACCATGGCACTGGATGGCCCGTTGGTGCCCACGGCGATCATCATCCCCAGGCAAATCAGCACCAATTGCGCCGTGCCTGCTGGCAACGCAAAGGCCAGCGACAGCAACAGGCAACTGCCCAGGCAATAGGTAATCGCCAGGCTGATTTTGCGGTCTGGGCGCTGGCGGCCCAGGCGGTCGCAGAGTATGGCGCAGATAATCGTGCCGATGCCGCTGCACAAGACGATGATCGCAGCGAGTACGCCGGCCTGATCGGTGCCCATGGCGTAGTAACGGTTCAGGTAGCTGGGCATCCACACGATCACCGTGCCGCCCACGAACAACTGCAGGCCGCTGGCGACGTACGCGGCGATCACCGAACGGCTGCTGTACAAAGTACGCAACGGCCGCTCGGCCTTGCAGGATGCGCGGGATCGTTTGGGTGAAATCTTCGATTCCTTGACCAGCACGGGGTACAGCAAGGCCAGCATCAAGCCGAAAAAGGCCATGCCGGCAAATGCCCAACGCCAGCCGAAATGCTGGGCCATCACGCCGCCAAGGGCCATGCCCAGGACAGAGCCGAACATACCACCGGCCATGAACGCACCGGCCAGGGTCGCACGCATGTCACGGGGGAACACCGCCACGACCACGGCAATGCCGACGCTGCCATAGGCGGCTTCGCCAACACCCACCAGGAAGCGGGCAATAAACATCTGTTGGTAGTTTTCCGCCAGGGCGCACCCCAGGGTTGCCAGGCTCCAGAGCACAGCCATCAGCACCAGGCTTTTGACCCGGCCGAAGCGGTCGGCCAGCAATGACAGCGGGAAGGTCAACAGCCCGACCATCAGCGCGACGATGCCGCTGAGCAGCCCGAGCTGACTGTCGGTCAGGGCCCATTCGCCCTTGAGCAGCGGGAATACTGCATTGAGGACCTGGCGCGACATGTAGTCGGAAATCAGCAGGCCAAAGGTCAAAGCAAAGACAATCCAGGCATAGCGCCGTGAAATGCCTTGGGAAGTGTCAACACCATCGTCTTCGGCGCTGGCGATATAGGCGGCCATAGTGCCTCCTCGGTTGTTGTCTGGCGTAAGTCTTGTTGTTATCAGAAGCCTGACGGACCGCGTTGCAGCTGAGGTGGGTCGACACCGGCACGGCGGTGCCGACCCTGACCGGTCAGCCGCGCTGCGGCACACCCTTTTGCCCCGGCCGGCGGTTCGGTGCCATGCCGTTGGCCTTCAGGGTTTCTTCGATGCTGCTGTACTGCTCACCAATGCGATAGATCGCCCGCGCTTCTTTGCCGTTAGCGACTTCGCGGCCCAGCTCGTGGGCAACCCGCACGGTTTGTTGAATCTGCTGCACCGAGCTGAAGCGCTTGCCCTGGTGGTCGATGATGGTGTCTTCGTTGCCGCAGCGCGCATGCAGGCCCACGGCCATAGCCATGGTGTTGAACGGCAGCACGTTCTTGAGCAGCGATTCGGAGGTCAAGGTGCAGCCATCGGGCGCGCGGTGAATGAAGTTGAAGAAGTTGAACGGGTTCGGGCCATCGAAGCCGCCGCCGATGCCGATCCAGGTCAGGTTCAGCGGGCCCATGTAATCGCCGCGGCGCACGATACGCTCGAGGGTTTCCAGGGCGTGCATGCCGGTCAGCTGGAAGTGCGGCTGAATCTTGGCATCCTGCAGACGACGCAGGTGTTCACGCACCCAGGCAGGGCCGGCGGGTACGGTCATTTCGCTGTAGGCGGCCTGGAACGCCGGGTTGGCCAGCGAGGTGCCTTCCAGGTACTCCGGGTACAGCAGTTCCATGATGTTCATTTGCGTGGTATTGATCGCCACGGTGACCTGATCAGGCTTGGGCGTCAGCTCGGCAAGCATGTGGCGCGTGTCGTCGGACAGCCACTTGGCGGCTTCGCCGTCGCTTTCCGGGGCGAAAGAGATCGAGCCCCCTACCTGGATGATCATTTCCGGTACGGCTTCACGTACACCGGCAATCAGTTCGTTGAACTTGGACAGGCGCTTGGAGCCTTTACCGTCGAGTTCACGTACATGCAGGTGCAGTACAGTGGCACCGGCTTCATAGCAGTCAACGGCCTTCTGCACCTGCTCGTCCATGGTCAGTGGAATGTCTTCGGGGAAGTCCTCGGGCATCCACTCCGGGCCATACGGGGCCACGGTAATGACGACCTTTTCCATGTTTTCCGGGTGCAGCGAATCGTCGAAGAATTGCATGTTCTCGTCCTCGGTATTGTTATTGTCTTGGCTCCGCAGTACTGCGGAGGGGTAAAACAGGCACTGACCTCAGAAGGTCAAGTCGCCTTTGATGCCGGCGCGCTCCATCTTGCGATGGCACGGGGGGTAGTCCATGACGGCGTAGTGCTGGGTGCTGCGGTTATCCCAGATCGCGATGCTGTTGGGCTTCCAGCGCCAGCGCACCTGGTATTCAGGCAGGTAGGCCTGGCTGATCAGGTAGCGCAGCAATTCGCCCGCCCCTGGGTTGGCGTCCTGGCCGAAGCGCACCCGTTGCGGGGTGTGGAAATTGGTGAAGTGAGTGGTGAAAGCGTTGACGAACAGCACCTGCTCGCCGGTTTCCGGGTGGGTGCGCACCACCGGGTGTTCGGCGTCCGGGTACTGGGCCTTGAGCGCCAGGCGTTTTTCAATCGGCATCGCCGCGCCAAAGCTGGCCTCGATGCTGTGCCGGGCGCGCAGGCCTTCGATCTTCTGCTTCACCTCATCCGGCAGGTTCTGATAGGCCAACACCATGTTGGCCCACATGGTGTCGCCACCGACCGGCGGGCATTCCACGCAGCGCAGCACACAGCCCATGGGTGGGGCTTCGCGCCAGGTGGCGTCGGTATGCCAGGCATTTTCGTAGCGGTCCATCGGTTGGTCCGGGCGCTTGTAGATCTGCACCAGGCCGGGATGGTCCGGATCGCTACCGGCCACCGGATGATCCTCCAGCTCGCCGAAGCGTCGGGCAAAGGCCACATGTTCGGCGCGGCTGATGTTCTGGTCGCGCAAGAACAGCACGCGATGCTTGAGCAACTGCGCACGCAGTTGCTCGAACAGGTCGTCATCGTGCACCGCATCCGCCAGGTTAACCCCGGAAACCTCAGCGCCAATGGCGCAGGTCAATTGTTCGATGTGCATGCTACAGCCCTCTTCAGATGACGAAGATCGACGAACCGGTGGTTTTGCGTGCTTCCAGGTCGCGATGCGCCTGAACAGCGTCCTGCAGGGCGTAGTGCTGGTTGATCTCGATCTTGATGCGACCGCTGCTGACGTGATCAAACAGTTCACCGGCCAGGTCGGCCTTCTCGGCCGGGTCGACGATGTAGTCGGCCAGTGCCGGGCGGGTCAGGTGCAGCGAGCCCTTCATCGCCAGGATCTGCGGATCGAACGGCGGGATGGTGCCGGAGGCGGTGCCCACGCAAACCATCAGGCCGCGGCGCTTGAGGGAGTCGAGCGAGGCCATGAAGGTGCTCTTGCCAACGCTGTCGAACACCACGTTGACGCCGATGCCGTCGGTCAGTTCACGCACACGCTTGGCCACGTCTTCATGGCTGTAGTTGATGGTGTGGGTGCAGCCATGGGCCCGTGCTACTTCAGCTTTGGCCTCGGTGGAGACCGTGCCGATCACCGTCAGCCCCAGCAGACGCGCCCACTGCGACACAATCAGGCCCACACCGCCAGCAGCGGCGTGCAGCAGAATGGTGTCACCGGGTTTGAAGTCGTACAGGCGGCGCATCAGGTAGGCCGAGGTCAGGCCACGCATGGTCATTGCTGCGGCGGTTTCAAAGGCGATGGTTTCAGGCAGTTTGATCAGGGCAGCGGCGCCAATCAGGCGATCGGTGCAATAGGCACCCAAGGTATTGAGAAAGCCGGTGTAGGTCACCCGGTCACCGACTGCAACGTTGGTGACGCCCTCACCCACTGCCTGCACCACGCCGGCAGCTTCCACGCCCATGCCATTGGGCATCGGAATCGGGTAGGTACCATTGCGGAAATACGTATCGGCATAGTTCAGGCCAACGGCGACCTGGCGCAGGCGAACCTGACCGGGACCTGGCTCACCGACTTCGGCGTCTTCATAACGCAAGACTTCGGGGCCACCGGTCTCGTAAAAACGTACGGCTTTGGACATGCTTGTCACTCCACTCTTGTTCTTGATGCACTGTGTCAGTACAGGTTGAGTGGACAATAAGCCTTACGCTTTAGGGGTGCTTCGCATCGGGCGACAAGGCGTTTTCATTTCGTGACAACCCTGCTGTAGGAGCGGGCTTGCCCCGCGATTGTAGGGTGCCAGTTGCATCGCATCGCGGGGCAAGCCCGCTCCTACAGCAAGCCTGGCTGCCTGCAAGGCTTTCTCGTACGATGCACGCGCCTTTCCACCACTGTTGAGAGTGACTCGATGAAATCCCCGGCCGGTTTGCTGCTTTCAGCGATTGAGCTCGACCGCGACAGCGCCACCCCGCTGTACCGCCAGCTCTACCTGCAGATCCGCAAGCAGATCCTCACCGGCCGCCTGCAGGGGGGCATCCGTCTGCCGTCGACACGCACCTTGAGCCAGGAACTGAAGCTGTCGCGCATTACCCTGCTCAACGCGTTCGATCAATTGATCGCTGAGGGCTTTCTGGTGTCGCGAACCGGGGCCGGGACCTATGTGGGTGACGAATGGGAACGGTCGGGGCAAGCAGACACTTCACAGCCTGCGCCAGCGCCGCAACTGTCGGAGCTGAGCCAGTCGATGCTGTCGTTGCGCAGCCACCATTTTCGTGGAGTGTCGTACGCCCACTACAGCGCCGACACCCCCACCTCGTTTTTGCCCAGCCACGGTGCGTTCGAGACCTTTCCCCAGCACATCTGGAAGCGCCTGTTGGTACGCCATAGCCAAAAGCCCAGTAAGGAAATGCTCGGTTACGGCGAGTTGCAGGGCTTACAGGAACTGCGTCAAGCCATCGCCGAGTACGTGTTTGATGCCCGGGGCATCGACTGCAAGGCCGAACAGGTAGTGATCGTTTCCGGCGCGCAACAAGCGTTCAACCTGCTGGCCATGTTGCTGTTGAACCCGGATGACCCGGTGTGGATGGAAGACCCTGGCCACATAGCCGCGCGCATCGCCTTCCAGGCCCAGGGCTGCCGGGTGGCGCCAGTGCGGATCGACGAGCAAGGCATCGATGTTGAGCAAGGCATCACCGACTGCCCTGACGCGAGGCTGGTGTTCACCACACCGTCTCGGCAACATCCGATGGGCGTCACCCTCAGCCATGCCCGGCGTCTGCAGTTGATTGACTGGGCCGCCGAGCATCAACGCTGGGTGATCGAAGACGACTGCGACAGCGAACTGCGCTACAGCGGCCGACAATTGCCAGCCTTGTACGCGATGGACCAGAGCGACCGGGTGATCTACGTCGGCACCTTCAGCAAAGTGCTGTTTCCGTCGCTGCGCCTGGGCTATGTGATTCTGCCGCCGGCACTGGTCGAGCCGTTTTGCACCATTCGCGCTGTGATGGACCGTAGCCCACCTACGTTGCTGCAAGCGGTGACCGCCGACTTCATGAAGGAAGGCCACTTTATCGGCCATATCCGGCGCATGCGCGCACTCTACCAGGCGCGCCAGGCCTGCCTGGTGGAAGTGCTTGAGCGCCGGCTCGGGCACTTTTTGACCATTGCCCCGGTAGAAGCCGGCATGCACCTGATTGCCTGGCTACCGCCTCACCTCGACGACCAGGACATCGCCCGCGAACTGGCCAGGCTCGGTGTGCATACCTATGCCTTGAGTGATTATTGCCTGCAGCGCTATCTGCCCCCTGCCCTGTTGATTGGTTTCGCCGGCACCCCGCAAGCCGAGGCTGAAACCAAGGTGCAGGCGCTGGTTCAAGCCTTCAAAGCCCTGGGCCAACCGGTATAGCCATCGGCCAGTGGCCTTATCATTTGCTTCGTAATGGATCTATCGAGTGTTCCTCACTGGCGCGATAAAGGACGCGCCGGTAGAACCGGTGCCCGCACCAGGAACGACTCGAATGAATGCTATCCAAAAACGCTTCACCCGGTTGCTCGATAACAAGACCAAAGGCGCCGCAGCGCCGGTGCTGTTGACCCGTGAACTGGCCAAACGTCTGATCGAACGCCTTGACCAGGTTCGCCTGTTCGCCCACGCCTACCCGTTACTGACCAACCTCACCCACGGGCGCCTGACGCCCTTCGACCTGCTCGATTTCGCCTACCGCCACGAGCTCAAAGGCCTGAGCCTGCATATGCTCGACGGCGAGCACAACAGCCTCTCGCAAATGAACGCCGAACAGTTGCGTGCCTTTGCTGACAAGGCCCGCCAGCTGGAGCTGGACGTGCACCTGGAAATCAGCAGTACCCTAAAGCCAGACGTTGACGCGGTGATTGCCGTGGCCAAGGCCATCGGCACCCGCAACATCCGTGTGTACTCACGCTACGAAGGCACGCTGTCGCAGGTGATGGATCGCATCAGCGGTGATCTGCACTACCTGGCCCAGCAAGCCGACGCCCACGACCTGTACTTCGACTTCGAGCAGCACGAAGAACTCAAAAGCGACGAAATTGCCCGCTTGCTCCGGGACGCCGCTCACCCACGCCTGCATGCGCTGTTCGACTTCGGCAACATGATCAATGCCTGTGAACAGCCGTTGCAGGCATTGCAGCACCTGGCCCCGCACATTCGCCAAGTGCACCTTAAAGGCGTACGTGTGGTGCCCGAAGCCTCGGGCTTTGGTCATTACGGCGTCCTGCAGGGCAGCGCCGAAGACGATCTGCCTAGCGCCCGTATGCTGTTTGAGCTGCTGATGCTCGGCGAGCAACGCCCGCAGGTGATCGCCTTCATCCTTGAACAGGAAAACCACTACATCGCCCCCGCGTTCCGGCAGTCCGACGAGCCTGCCGACCCTTTCATTGCCTACCGCGAAATGAGCGATACACCGCTGCCTGCCGGTTTCACCCTGGAGCAAATGCTCGCGGGCGAGCATCGCTGGGCGAACAACCAGGTCAGCTACATCAAAGGCTTGCTCGCCGAGCTGCGCACCCTGGCCGAACTGCAGCTGGCTACCACGACCAGCGACTGACACCGTCACTACCCACTACGCCTGGAGAATAACAATGACTGCACACGACAAGGCCAAATGGTTCAAATTCCTCATACTCATCCTCGGTGGCGGCACCATCTATAAGCTGGCCAACCTCAAAGACGCGTTCTACGTCCCCATGCAGACCTTCATGGGCTTGTCCCATACTGAAATCGGTCTGCTGCTCAGCGCCAACGCGATCATCGCCACGGGCCTGTTCGTGGTTGGCGGGGTGCTCGCCGATCGTTTTGATACGCGCAAACTGATCCCGGTCGGACTGCTGGGTACCGGTGCGCTGGGCTTGTACCTGGCGACCTTCCCGCCGTTCAGCAGCCTGATGCTGGTCTTCTGCTTGCTGGCGGTCTGCGCCGACTGCATCTACTGGCCGGCACTACTCAAGGCCATTCGCGGCCTGGGCAATGACCAGGAACAAGGGCGCCTGTTCGGCCTGCTAGAAGGTGGTCGCGGCGTGGTCGACACCCTGGTGGCGTTTTCCGCCCTGGGCGTGTTCATTGCCATGGGCGCCGCCGAAGCGGGCCTGAAAGCCGCCATCGTGTTCTATTCGCTGATCGATATTGCCGCCGGCGTACTCACCTGGTTCCTGCTCAAGGGCAACCAGGCCGCACAAACTGCCCCGGCGAAGAAAAACCCGCTGTCGAACCTGGTCGAAGCCATCAAGGTCCCGGCGATCTGGGTGGTCAGCTGCAACGTGTTCATGGTGTACATCGTGTACTGCGGCTTGACCTACTTCATCCCCTACCTGAAGGAGGTTTACGGCTTGCCGGTTGCCTTGGTTGGCGCCTACGGCATCATCAACCAGTACATGCTGAAGATCCTCGGAGGCCCAGCCGGTGGCTTTCTTGCTGACAAGCAGTTCAAAAGCCCTAGCCGTTATCTGAAGTGGGCGTTTCTGGCCCTGCTGCCGATGATGGCGATCATCCTCATGGTGCCCAAGAGCCCTGGCTACATCTACGCCGGCATGGCTGCAACGCTGTCGTTCGCCTTTATCGTGTTCTCGATGCGTGGGGTGTTCTGGGCGCCGATGGGTGAAGTGGGCATTGCCCCGCACATCACGGGTTCTGCCTTCGGCATTGGCTGCCTGATCGGCTATGCGCCTGGCATGTTTGCCTATGTTGGCTACGGCGCGATTCTCGATCACTTCCCCGGTCAGCAGGGTTACAACTATGTGTTCATGAGCATGATGGGCCTGGCCGTGGTGGGCTTTTTGGTGGCCAGCGTGATGCACCGGCTGGTGCGCCGCAACGCGCAGCTGTGCCCGATGCAGCCGGTAACAGGCTAAACCCCGTAGGAGCGGGCTTGCCCCGCGATGCGGTGTGTCAACAACAAAGCATCGCGGGGCAAGCCCGCTCCTATAGGTGATTCACATCTCGACTTGCGTGCCCAGCTCAATCACCCGGTTGAGCGGCAAGTTGAAGTACTTGAGGTTGCTGTTGGCGTTCTTCAGCAAGAACGCAAACAGCGCTTCACGCCAACGCGCCATGCCGATGCGCTTGGTTGCAATTACCGTTTCGCGGCTCAAAAAGTAGGTGGTGGCCATCGGGCTGAAATCCAGCGCCGGTTCATGGCACAGCTGCAATGCCGCCGGCACATCTGGCTCTTCGATGAAGCCGAAGTTGAGGTTGACCCGATAGAAACCGTCGCCAAACGCCTGAACCTCAAAGCGCTCGGCCATCGGCACCCGCGGACGATCTTGCGACACCACCGTCAACAACACGACACGCTCGTGCAGCACCTGGTTGTGCAGCAGGTTGTGCAACAGCGCATGGGGGACTGCATCGCTACGGGCAGTGAGGAATACCGCCGTGCCCTGCACCCGGTGCGGTGGCTGCGCACCGATGCTGCTGATGAACAATGGCAACGGCAAGGCCGATTCATCCAGACGCTCGACGATAATCTTGCGCCCACGTTTCCAGGTGGTCATCAGCACAAACAGAACGATACCGGCAATCACCG
Organism: Pseudomonas sp. H9; assembly: GCF_004353925.1. Lineage (GTDB taxonomy): Bacteria > Pseudomonadota > Gammaproteobacteria > Pseudomonadales > Pseudomonadaceae > Aquipseudomonas. The sequence continues at coordinate 285,828 of NZ_SMOK01000011.1, forward strand.
GGAACGCACCGCCCTGAAAAATCTTCGGCGCGTTAGCCGCAAAGTACAGGCTGTCGACCAGCAAGAAGCACAACAACAGCGGCACCGCCAGCCACTTCGGGGCTTTCCACAGCAACAGCACCACCGCCGCCGACAGCAAGGTGGTGATCAGCATGGTACCGGTCACGGCCACGCCGTAGGCCGCCGCCAGGGCACTGGACGACTCAAAGCCGAGCACCAGCAGCACCACCCCGACCATCAGCGCCCAATTCACTGTACCGATGTAGATCTGCCCTTGTTCCTGACTGGAGGTGTGCTGGATGAACATACGCGGCACATAACCCAGCTGAATCGCCTGGCGCGTCAGCGAGAAGGCGCCGGAGATCACCGCCTGCGAGGCAATGATGGTCGCCAGGGTGGCCAGCCCGACCATAGGCAACAACGCCCAGCTCGGGGCCAGCAGGTAGAACGGGTTGCGCACGGCTTCCGGGTTGCCGAGGATCAGCGCGCCCTGGCCGAAGTAGTTCAGCACCAAACCAGGTAACACCAGCAGGATCCAGGCACGGGCTATCGGTTTACGGCCAAAGTGGCCCATGTCGGCATACAGTGCTTCGGCACCGGTCAACGCCAGCACCACCGCGCCGAGAATCGCTACGCCAATACCCGGATGCACGACAAAGAACTGCACAGCCCAGGCGGGATTGAGTGCCAATAATACTTCTGGGCGTTGGGCAATGCCGTAAACCCCCAGAGCGCCCAGCACGCTGAACCACAACACCATCACCGGCCCGAACAGAATACCGATGCGCGCCGTGCCGTGTTTCTGGATCAGGAACAGGGCCACCAGCACGATCAGGGCAATCGGCACCACCCAATGCTCGATGCCGTCGAACGCCAGTTGCAAGCCTTCCACTGCCGACAGTACCGAGATGGCTGGGGTAATCATGCTGTCGCCATAGAACAGCGCTGCCCCGAACAAGCCGAGCAGCACCAACACCCGACTCAGTCGCGGATAAGGGGATGCAGCCCGCCGGGCCAGTGCGGTCAGCGCCATGACACCGCCCTCGCCCTGGTTATCAGCACGCAGCACGAACAACACGTACTTGAGGGTCACCACCCAGATCAACGACCAGAACACCAGCGACAGAATACCCAGCACACCGTCATGGTTGGCCTGCACGCCGTAGTGCGGGGCGAAGACTTCCTTGAGGGTGTACAGCGGACTGGTGCCGATATCGCCATAGACCACGCCGACGGCGGCGATCAGCAGGCTCATTGACGAAGACTTTACGGGGGCATGAGGTGTTGCAGAGGATGCGGCTTGGCTCACGGTAGAACGTCTCGGAACGGAGGGGCCTGTAAACGCAGTCAGTATCCCTGTGTGTGTTCCGAGACTTCGTAAAATATCCGTAAAATTTTTTTACAAATTACCATTGTAGGAGCGGGCTTGCCCCGCGATTGCGGTCTTTCAGGCGCATCACATCGCGGGGCAAGCCCGCTCCTACAGCAAGCCCTCTAATCAACCCAACAAGGCACTGAGGTCAAGGCCTTGCGCCGTCAGCGGCGGGCACCAGTAGTAGCCACCGGTCAGTGGTCGGCTGAAGCGGTACAGGGCATCTACCACCCCGTCTTCCAGGCCACTCATGCGCCGCAGTTGCACTTCAAAGGCATCGAAGGAATAGCCAAAGGCCAGAAACGCCAGCCCGGCACCACGTTGATCGGCCCACGGCATGGAGCGGCGCACAATGAATGCTTCTGGATCGAAGCTTTCCTGGGCCGTGCGTTTGACGTGTGCCGACTCTGGCGCATCGTCAAGCTCTTCGTTATCCGCGTGGCGGCGGCCGATGATGTCGTCTTGCTCGGCTTGTGGCAGCGCCTTGAAAGCATCCAGGTCGTGGCGCCACAGCTGGAAGGCAGCAAAGCTTGAGCCGTTCAGGCCAGGCACGTCCGAGGACAGGATCGCTGCTGCAACGGCGGCGTCTTCCACCGGGTTTTCTGTGCCGTCTTCATAACCGGTCAGGTCAAAGCCGGTTTTGTGACGGAAGGCGTCGGTGGCTTCAACCAGGGCAAAAGCCGGTGCCAGCAACTTTTCCAGCGCCTGGCTCAGCAGCCACAGATCGCCACGGTCTTCACCGCGCAACCACAGCCACAGGTCGTGCTGGGTGCATGGGTTATCGACCGCGGCAGTCAATTGCGGAAACGCACGCAGGCCTTCGATGCTGCGGCCTAGCGCCTGCACCAATGGCGCGCCGAAACCGGCGACCACGCGGCTGCCATCCACCTGCTGTTGCAGACCATCAAGCACGGCGGGCAATGCGCTCGGCGCGTGCAGACTAAAGAACAGATGACGGCCTTGTGCCGGAACGGGTGCCGCGAGAATGCCTGGCTGGAACTGCATCGGGAATCGGATCCTTGAGTAAAGCGCGAATGCTACTGCCTGGAACCCAGGGCGACAAGCGCGCAGGTTTGCCACAGGGGCAAGCCTCGGTGAAGTGAGAAGCACTTACACGACGCAGTCCGAAAAGCTCGCCTACACTGCCGTTCATCCCTCTTTTTGCGAGCTTCCAATATGACCGCATCGCCGCTGCTTAGCGCGTTTTTGCCCCTTGCTTTAGGTTTCATCATGCTCGGACTGGGGCTCACCCTGACCCTGGCCGATTTTGCCCGCGTGGTGAAGTTCCCAAAACCGGTGATCATTGGCCTGGCGTGCCAGATCCTGCTACTGCCTTTTATCTGCTTTCTGATCGCTAAAGGCTTCGGCCTGGCTCCGGCCCTGGCGGTGGGGTTAATGCTGCTGGCCGCATCCCCGGGGGGAACCACCGCCAACCTGTTCAGCCACTTGGCCCATGGCGACGTGGCGTTGAACGTCACCCTGACTGCGGTCAACTCGCTGATTGCCATTTTGACCATGCCGCTGCTGGTCAACCTGTCGCTGGCATACTTCATGACCGCCGAGCAGGCCATTCCGCTGCAATTTGCCAAAGTGCTGCAGGTGTTCGCCATCGTGCTGGTTCCAGTGGCCATCGGCATGCTGATCCGCCGCCTGGCACCGGCCTTTGCCGCGCGTATGGAACGGCCGATGAAGATCATCGCTGCGCTGTTTCTGGTGTTTACCGTAGTTCTGGCGCTGGTCAAAGACTGGCAGACCGTTGTCGACTATGCCCCGGTGGTCGGCGGTGCGGCGCTGTTGTTCAACCTGCTGAGCCTGAGCATCGGCTATTGGCTACCGCGCCTGCTGCAGATCCCTAAGCGTCAGGCGATCGCTATCGGCATGGAAATCGGTATCCACAACGGCACCTTGGCGATAGCGCTGGCCCTGGCCCCGACCTTGCTCAACAACTCGACCATGGCGATTCCGGCGGCGCTGTACAGCTTGATCATGTTCTTTACCGCTGGAGTATTCGGCTGGTGGGTAAGCCGCGGCCATGCCTCAGACGCAGTGGAAGCGCGCCTGCCCCGCGATGCGATGTGACGGATGGGGGCGTCGCGGGGCAAGCCCGCTCCTACACCGGGGGTATGACTTTTTCTGCCTGACGCAACTGGGCCTCAAGCTTGCCGATCAACTGTAACTGCTGGCGCAACTCGGTCACCCGTTCAGCCAGGCTTAAGGCGAGGTTCTGGTTTTGCTTTTCCATCTCGTCGCGCGCGCCGTTGAGTTGCGCCAGGTTGACCTCCAGGCCGTGAATCTGCGCCTGACGCCGCTCGCTCTGGGTTTTCAAGGTGCGCTGGGCGTCTTTGAGGGTACGGATCTGCACCAGCAAGCCTTCATTGTCACGGTTCAGCCGAGTGAGTTCGTCTTGTTTGACGATCAACGTCTGCTGCAACTGGCGTACGTCGACCTGCAGTTGTTGCACTTGGCCTTCATGCCGGCGCTGCTCTTGCTCACGCTGCTCGCGGCTGGCACTGCGGTAGTGCTCCAGCGCGTTGCGCGCGTGTTGGTGTTTGTCTTCCAGCGAAGCGATTTGTTCGTCTTTGTCGGCCAGGCGCAGGTTCAGTTCGCCTACGGCCTGATTGAGCGTGGCATTGCGGGTCTGTTCGGCCTGCAAGGTGCTACGGGTAGTCGCCAGCTCAGCGGATTCGCCGGCCAGCGCAGCGCCCTGGATTTCGTACTGCTGCTGTAGCGCCTGCAATGCCTGCTGACTGATCTGCACCTGGGCCAGCAATGTTTGCCGCTCTGCCTCAAACGCACTACGGGCTTCTTCGATGCGCGCCCGCCCCTCCTCTTTCAACTGCTCAGCCAGTTGCTCGACCAATGTCGCCAACGCATCGCTGATATCCGGCGCACTGACCGGTGAGGCCGGGAATTGGTTATCGAGCTCTTTCAAGTAACGGTGAATGGTGGTTTTCGAGCCGGTATTGCCCAACTCGATACGTACCGCATCGATACTCGGGTGTACACCTCGCGCCAGCAACGCTTGCCGTGCTTTCTGCACGACAGCCTTGTTTATTCCGCCACGGGCCATGGTTGCTCCTACTATTTCGTAATGTGGTACGTACTATGTGTTTACAGGGTACATGAAGATCAAAAGCAACACCTAAAAATTGTATTTCTCAGATTAAATAATCACGGTTTATCGCATCTCAAGCTGCAAAATGGCATTCAAATCGTCGATTCACTTGTCCTGTTAAAGGGACATCGCTCGCTGCCGCCTGCCGTAAAGTCGCTTGCACACCTGAAAAGCCCTTGGCTTCCACAACAACAAACAGGAGGTGCGCGCCCATGCATCAGCCCTATGACGTGCCGCGACACTCTATCTATTTCGACTATCAGGTCTTTCCCGCTTTCACCGCGAGCGTCGGCGCCCCGCTCATCGAGCGAAAACCCGTCGTGGTGGTGGGCGCCGGCCCGATCGGCCTGACCACAGCACTGGACCTGGCCCGCCAAGGCATTGCTTGTGTGGTGCTGGCGTCGGAACGGCAAGTCAGCGAAGGCAGCCGCGCGATTGTCTTCACTCGCCGCTCGATGGAAATCCTCCAGCAGGTAGGCGTAGCGGATCGCGTCAGTGAGCTGGGCCTGCCCTGGAGCTGCGGTAATTCGTTCTACCGCAATCAACTGGTGTTCCGTATGGAGAACCCACAAGACCCGGATGATCGCTACGCGCCAATGACCAACCTGCAACAGCCCTACCTGGAACAGTTCCTCGTCGAGGCCGCGGAGGCTAACCCGCTGGTCGAGATTCGCTGGGGTAATCGGGTCACGGCACTCACGCAGGATTCCGAAGGTGCCTGCCTGGAGGTCGATACCCCTGCCGGTAGCTACCGCCTCGACGCCGAGTGGGTGGTGGCCGCCGACGGCGCTCGCTCGACGATCCGCTCACTGCTCGACTTGAAACTCGAAGGTGCTTCTTACGAGGGGCGTTTTGTCATCGCCGACATCAAGATCGACCTGGGCCTGCCGACCGAACGCCTTGCCTATTTCGACCCGGTGTGGAACCCGGGCAACACGGTGTTGATGCACCGCGAGCCGGGCAATATCTGGCGCATTGACTATCAGTTGCCAGAAAACGAAACCCCTGAGCAGGCACTGCAGCCCGAATCATTGCGCGAGCGGATCAACGCACAGTTGCAGATGCTCGGGGTCAAAGATCCGCAGTGGGAAATGGACTGGAGTTCGGTCTATTCGGCCCGTGCCCTGACCCTGCCGGACTACATTCACCAGCGGGTGATTTTCGCGGGCGATGCGGCACACCTGTTGCCTATCTTTGGTGTGCGCGGTGCCAACACCGGGTTCCAGGATTGCCATGATCTGGTGTGGAAACTGGCCTTGACCCTCAAGGGCCTGGCGGGGCCGAGGTTGCTGCCCTCCTACAGCGAGGAACGGGTCAGTGCCGCCCGGGAAATCATCAGCGAAGCCGGCAAAAGCACGCGGTTCATGGCGCCTCCGAGCAGCGGTTACCGTTTGGTCCGCGATGCGGTGTTGTCCTTGTCGCTGACCCAGGCCTTCGTACGTCCGCTTTACCACTGGCGGACGTCGCGACCACACGACTATGCGCAGTCGGTACTCAACTGCCCGACTGACGACAACGATCGCTTCACGGCCGGTCCGCGTAACGGCGCACCGCTGTTAAACCTGAAACTGGCCGATAACGACTACCTGTTCGACCATTTGGGCGCGAGCTTCTATTTACTCTACTTCACTGCCGAGACCTCCCTCTGTGAAGCGCTGTTGGCCCAGGCCCAGACCATACGCAGCAGCGGCATTCCCTTGCAGATCATCGCAGTCGCGCAGAACGCGCAATCCGCGGTCACCGGCGCAGACCAACTGATCGACGACGCCAGCGGCCATATCGCCGCGAAGTACGGCATCACTGAAGGGGGCGCCTACCTGGTTCGACCAGACCAACACATCTGCGCCCGTTGGCTGCAGGTATCGGCCGAGCAACTGCACAGCGCCATCGAAATCGCATTGGGCAAGACCCCGGAGGAACAGCCATGAACACCTTGTCGGTACACGATCTGGAAGTGGTTTACGACGTGCTGGCAGAGGCGCTGGACACGGCCACACAGGCCAAGGCAGAACTTTTTCTGGTCAAACTGGCGCTGCTCTGTGCCCAGACCATCGGCGACGCCGAGACCTTCACCGAACTGACCCAGTCAGCACTACAAGACCTGTAACTGCAACGGGAGCAGACCGCGCCTTGCGAACAGCCGTCTGCTCGCGCGCTGTGCAGTAACGTGCACAGCGCGCGGTACAGCTCTACCTAATAATAATCAGGAGCTGATATGCATCAGAACTCTGCCGAACTTCCCTCCACCAAAACCGTCAGCCCGCCCCTGCACGACCTCATGCGCAAGGTGTCCAGGCGCCTGCTGTGGTTCCTGTTTCTGTGCTTTGTGCTGTCGTTTCTTGATCGTATCAATATCGGCTTTGCCGGCCTGACCATGATGGGCGACCTGGGGCTGAGCAGCACTCAGTTCGGTATGGCGACAACACTGTTCTACATCGCCTATATCGCCTTTGGCATTCCCAGCAACATCGCCCTGGCCAGGGTCGGCGCACGCAAGTGGATTGGCAGCCTGATGATCGCCTGGGGCCTGGCCTCGACTGCGACCCTGTTCGCTACCGATGCCAGCAGCCTCTACCTGCTGCGCATTCTGGTCGGTATTGCCGAAGCCGGCTTTCTACCTGGCGTGCTGCTGTACTTGACCTTCTGGTTTCCGGCCACTTATCGCGCACGCGCCAATGCCCTGTTCATGATCGCTATGCCTTTTACCGCAGGTTTCGGCTCGGCCTTGTCCGGGCAGATCCTCGGCCTCGATGGCGCATGGGGCTTGCACGGCTGGCAGTGGCTGTTCCTGCTCGAAGGCCTGCCCTCGGTGATCATGGGCTTTGTGGTGTTCTACTACCTCAATGACACGCCGCAACAGGCGCGCTGGCTGCGCGCCGAAGAACAACAGGCTCTGCAACAAGCGCTGGTCGCAGACGCTCTGGCAAAAAGCACTGCAAGCGCAGCGAAACCTACCAGCCTGCTGCAGGAAATGCTTTCGCCCACCGTGCTGCTGTTCAGCCTGGTGTACTTTTGCCTGGTCAATACCCTGGCGATGATTGCCGTGTGGACGCCGCTGATCATCAAGAGCATCAGCGCGGCCGACAGTAGCAACAGCACCATCGGTTTGCTGGCTACCATTCCGCAGCTCTGCACCATCATTGGCATGGTGGTCTGGGGGTTGCACTCCGATCGTACCCAGGAGCGCAAATGGCACCTTGTGCTGCCCATGCTGCTGGCTGCGCTTGGCTGGATGCTTGCAGCCTGGGGCGGCACGCCATTGATCCAATTGTCTGGGATTTGCATGGCCGCCACCGGCTCCTACACAGCCATGTCGATTTTCTGGACCACCCCGGATCAGGCCATGAGCTTCAAGGCCCGTGCCATCGGCATTGCGGTGATCAACGCCGTCGGAAACATCGGTTCGGCGCTCAATCCGCTGGTGGTCGGCTGGCTCAAGGACCTGACCCAGAGTTTCACTGCGGGAATTGCTTATGCCACGGTGCTGCTGCTGGTGGGAACGCTGTTGATCTTCCTGCTGCCAATTGCCGCTCCCACCCCGATGCAGCGTCTACGGCACGCTGACAGTCAGCGCGCACGCTGCTGAACGGCAACCGACCATCAGCGATTGCGCTGTAGCGGCTTTTTGTCTTGGGCAAATGTCGCTACAGTGCCTCTCAACCTTCATGCTTCATGAGTGTGCACCATGGAATATTGGCCCCTGCGAGCGTCCGCTAGCGACTACCGCCTGAGTGTTGAGCAAACCGCGAGCTTGCTCTCGCGCGTTGGCGAGCGACACGGCAAGATGCTGGCGGCCGACCTGCTGAAACTGGTCAGCGCCCAAGTGCCATTGGCCCAATGCACCATTTTCGCTTACAGCGCCAATCGCAACCCGCAGATCATCTCGTTCGCCGACTTTGCGCGAATGATCGAGCTGCCGAAAATCTCCAGCAATTACGCAGACCGGTTCTACAGCCTGGACGGCAACCAGCAGGCCATGGCTGCGCGGCTGCCTGCATCAACGGGTGAGCGCATACTGGTACAACGCCAGTTTGCCGAAGACATCGCCCACCGCGACTACCGACGCATCTGCTACGAACTGCCACAAATCTCCGAGCGCGTCGCCCTGCTAACCCACTGCGACGCTGATCGCTGGCTGTCGGTCAATTTCTATCGTGGCCGTGAGCATGGCCATTTTTCGAGAAGCGAGATCGACTGCATTGAAACGGCGGCGCCGTTGATCATGCAGATCGTCCGGCTGCATTACCGCGCCTACCTGGAGGCCAATGAAATGCCGGCACTGCTCAGCCATCGCGTTTCACAGCTGTGCCCGCAGCTGACCCGGCGCGATCAGGAGTTGCTGCAATTGATGTTGGCCGGTTGTGAAATAGATGCCATTGGCGTGGAGATGGGCATTCAATTGTCCAGCGCCGCCACCTATATCAAGCGCCTGTACCGCAAGCTCGGCATCTCGAGCCAGCGCGAGCTGCTCGCCCTGGCGACGCAGCCGCGATGGTCAGCCAACCTGCACTGAGCTGCATGGGTAACGACCACTCATCGACTCGAGTGCACCTACGACAATCCCACCGATTCCAACGAGTAAGGCCCAGATCCGCTGGGCCGCCCGTTCGTGAGGTGGCTATGTCTATCGCACTCAAACACCAGCACCCGACCACAGCAACGGATTACCGCCAGTCACTGTCCTTGCGTTTGTCAGCCCAATGAGCCTGCCAACCGTTGTCGTTCCCGCGCGTACGGGAAGCCTGAAACGGCGTTATGACGCTTTGCTTGAAGGTGAAGCCGGTGACAGCGCAACGTGGCTCACCTCGCAATTGCACCGTGCCCAGTCGCTGGCAAACCCGCTCCCAGCCGACCCGCAGGCGGTTTCGGCATGGACGGTGCAACTCGCCGCCAAGGTCGGCCGCCACTATGCCGACTACCTGGAGAATCGCCGCCAGGGCGCTGCGCGGCAGTATTTCAGTAACCGTGCCCACGCCCTGTACTTTCTGCAACACGTCGCACCAACCAAAGCCGTCGATGGTGCCTGGTTATTCGGTACGTTGAGGCACTGGGATGATCCGCGTTACCACGGTTTGATCCGTACCTACCTGGAAGAACTGGGTGACGGCGACCCAGCCTGCAACCATGTGCTGATCTACCGCCGTCTGCTCGCCAGCCTCGGATGCCACGAACCCATTGCGCTGCCCGACGAGCGCTATTTACAAGGCGCGTTACAGTTGGCCCTGGGATTGAACAGCGAAGCGTTTCTGCCGGAAGTCGTCGGTTATAACCTCGGCTATGAGCAGTTACCGCTGCACTTGCTGGTCAGCGCATTCGAACTGACAGAGTTGGGCATCGACGCACAGTATTTCCGCTTGCATGTCACCATCGACAACACCAGCACTGGCCATGCCTGCAAGGCGGTCGAGGCACTGCGTCAGCTCTGGCCCGCGCAAGACCCACAAACGTTCTATCGTCGTGTCGCCAACGGTTACCGACTGAACGATCTGAGCCTCGGCGCTGCCGACATCGCAGCGGGTTTCGATCTGCAAGCGCAGTTGCTGGATGCATTCGAACGCAAACGCACCTTCGGCCTGCAGATGCACTCAGACTACTGCCGCATTGAAGGCCGTACGGTAAATCAGTGGCTGGCTGAACCTGGCAGTGTCAAAGCATTGTTCGCTGCGCTGCAACGCAAAGGCTGGATCAGGCGCAACCAGGATCCGGCCAACAGCCGTTTCTGGCGGCTCATCGAAGGACCAACGGCGATGATGTTCGGTGTGTTCAGCCCGTATGAAAAGCAATTGCTGCATGACTGGATCGCCGGTGACTGGCAAGCGCCCCGCCGCAGCTGTGCAACCGGCTCAGCCATAGAAAGTGGGCTCGCCGACGAAGGCTCACAAGACAAAAAGCCACTGATCGAGACCCTTGCCTTGATGGCCGGGGCGCGCCACGCATCGCCTGAAGGTCTGGCGGCTACCCGGCGCTATCGGCGCATCACCGGTTTGCACGGAGGTCATGACTGATGCAGCTTACAGAGCAGCAACGCAGCGCCGATGAAGCACTCTTGCGGCTCGGGCGACGGTTGAAGGCCGACGGGTACCAGTTCATCTGCGTTACCCCACTGACTCAGCAGCGACACCTCGAACGCGCAGAAGGCGCTCTGGCGCGTAGCCTGCGCGATGTGTTCGGCTGGAACCAGCGGTTTTCGCCCGACCTGCTGTCTCCGGATGAGCTGACGCTGATGCAGGCGGCAGCCATCGTCGAACGTCACGGTAGCGAACTGCGAAGCACAGTGCGCTTTTCCACACTGGGCCAATTGCTGCTCCTTCATTCAGGCTATCCCACTGACGCGACAGATGCGGTGTTCTTCGGGCCTGACAGCTACCGCTTTGCCCAGCTGATAGAGGCGCATTTACGGCGGGACAGCAACCCGGTCAACCATGCGATCGAAATCGGCTCGGGCACCGGGGTTGGCGCGCTGCTGATAGCCGCCGCATGCCCTAACGCCCAGGTCACGGCCGTTGATATCAACCCTCTGGCCGTGCGCTATACCGCCATCAATGCGGCCTTGGCTGAGCTGGCCACTGTCTCGGTAGAGCACAGTGATGTGCTCAATGGGGTAATCGGCACCTTCGATTTGATTGTTGCCAATCCGCCTTACATGCTCGATGCCGAAGAACGCACCTACCGTCATGGCGGCGGCCTGCTGGGCGAGGCATTGTCGTTGCGGATCGTCAACGAAGCCTTGCCGCGCCTTGCCGTCCACGGTTCGCTGCTGCTCTACACCGGTGTGGCGATAATCGAGGGGCAAGATCCCTTGCTCACCGCGCTCAATCGCCTGCTGGTCTCCTCCGAATGGGCCTGGCACTACAGTGAAGTGGATCCGGACGTGTTTGGCGAGCAGTTGACGGAACCCGGTTACGGTCAAGCGGAGCGTATCGCTGCCGTAGCCCTCACTGTGCAGCGCCGCCCATGAAGCCGGGCTTTGGTATCGAAGAGGAATTCCTGTTGGTCGACCTGTACAGTCGACAGGTGGTCGCCGAGCCAGGTACTGCCGCCATAGAACTGTGCCGTGAAGTGTTTGGCGCGCATTTCGCTCAGGAGATGTTCAAGAGCCAGATCGAGCTGGCCTCACCTGTATTTTCCGAGCTGGAACACGCACGGAATTTTTTACGCAGCAAGCGTCATCACCTGGCGGCGTCCCTGGCTCAACAGGGCCTGGGTATCTGCGCCGCCGGCAGCCACCCCCTGGGCGGTTGGCAGCTACAGCAGTGCGCTGAGGACGATCACTATCATCACCTCTTCGACGATTACCAACAGGTCGCCCGGCGCAGCTTGGTGTGTGGTCTGCACATTCATGTCGGTGTCGGCCCCGGCTACGACCGGATCCGCTTGATTAACCAGGTGCTGCCATGGCTGCCCCTGCTGCTGGTGCTCAGTACCTCGTCACCCTTCTGGGAGGGGCGCGACACGGGCTACCGTAGTTATCGCCGCGTTCTGTGCACTGAGTGGCCACGCATGGGCCTGCCACAGCCGTTACACGACTGGGATGACTATCAGCGCTACTTGAACCTGCTGCAACGCACAGGCTCAGTGCGCGCACGCTCTGATTGCTGGTGGGCGATTCGGCCTTCATCGCGCTACCCGACCATTGAGCTACGCATCGCCGATGGCTGCCCACAGCTGGAAGACGCCCTGTGCATTGCCGGCATGTTCCGGAAGATGATTGCGCAAATCCAAGAGCTGAACGCATCCAACACTGAGGACGCTCAGCAAATGCAATGGATCACCCAGGAAAACCTGTGGCGGGCCATGCGCTATGGCAGTGGCGGCACATTTATCGAGCCGACTACGCAATCACTGGTCTCAGCCCAGGACTGGTTGCTGCAGTTGCAGGAGCAATTTGCGCTGTCGCCAAGGTACCTTGATCACGCCCTGCGTATCGTTACTCATGGCACCAGTGCCGATCGGCAATTGGCGACTTATCACCGAGCCCGTGCCCTGGGCCTTGCCCACGGCACCGCGTTGCACTACGTGGTGGACGAGCTGCTTGAACAGACAGCCGCAGGCTAAGTGCTGCAGCCAAACAACAAGCGCGCTGGTCTTCCGACAAGCGCGCGGCTGCGACCAGAACTGGCGTTCAACGATGCGCAGAGGCGAGCTGCTCGACGCCTTGCGGCACGCCGGTTGAAACGGCCCGGTTACGGCAAAAAGCCGCAGCGCGGGCAAGTGCTTGTTTCAAAGCCCTGAAACCAGATGCCCGCCATCCACGGTAATGATCGAACCGGTCATCCAGGAGGATGCCGGGGTCGCCAGCAGCAACAGCGCGCCATCCAGCTCATCTGGCGTGCCGAGGCGCTGCAAGGGAATGCGCTTGATCAGCGCCGCGCCTTGCGGCGTGTCCCAGGCGGCCTCGGTCATCTCGGTTGAAATGTAGCCGGGGGCAATAGCATTGACGCGGATGCCATGTCGCGCCCATTCCAGTGCCAGGCCCTTGGTCAAATGCACCACCGCCGCCTTGGACGCCGAATAGGCCGCCACACCGGGCATGACCCGCTCGCCCTGAATCGAGGCGATGTTGACGATGACGCCGCCCTGCCCCAGCGCTTTCCATTGCCGTGCCACTTCGGTGGACACCAGCCACACACCGCGCAGGTTGGTCGCGATGATGTCGTCGAACTCGCTGATCGGCTGCTTCAGCGCCATGCCTTCGTGGCCGATGCCGGCGTTGTTGACAACAACATCCAAGGGCTTGCCGGTCGCCGCAATGGTGGCAACGGCTTGCTCAACGGAGGTTTGCGAGGCCACATCGAGTTCAATGACCGTCACCTGCACTGCGCCGAGCGCCTCAAGTTCCACCGCCAGCGCCTCAAGCCGTGAGGTTCGCCGTGCGCCGATCACCACCTGCGCACCGTTACGCGCCGCCAGACGGGCAAAGTGGCTGCCCAACCCTGAGGACGCGCCTGTGATCAAAATCCGTTGCCCGCTCAGCATGGCACCAAGGTTCATCGCACTTCTCCATCGTTGAGTGTTTATTGAGTGCACGCATCAACCGCGCTACACAGAGCGCTGCCCCAGCCATTGATCAAGGGCTGGCCACATACGCTTCTTCGCCGCGGGGCCGGCGATCAGGCTGACATGGCCACCTGGCAATACCAGTTCGTGCTTGTCTGCCGAGCCCACCTTTTCCACCAGCGGTCGCGCACAGGCCAGCGGCACCAGCGAGTCGTGTTCGGCGATGACATGCAGCAGCGGCACCTTGATATTCGCCAGATCAACGGCCTGACCGGCCACGCGTAAACAGCCCTCAAACAGGCTGTTCTTCCACATCAGCTGCTTGATGACCTGGCGGTAGTATTCGCCGGCCAACGGCAGGTGATCGTTGCCCCAGCCGACCATCATCCGGTGCTGGTTGACATAGGCGTCATTCCACAGGTTGTCCCACAGCCGCAACCTACCGGCGAAGCGGCTGGCCGGGCGCTGCAGATCGATCGCCTGCATGATCATCTCGCCGGGGATGATGCCCACGCTGTCGACCAATCGATCAACGTCGAACACGCGTTGGTTGGCGATACCCCGGGACCAGCTCATCTGCGACCAGTCCACCGGCGTGGTGAAACACACCAGGTTCTTCAGCGGGCCGTCGCCATGCAGCGCGGCATACAAGGTTGAAAGCACCCCACCCATGCAGTAGCCGGCCAATGTCACCTCGTCCACCCCGGCGTCTGCCTGCACCCGGGCTATACAATCGGGAATGAAATCCAGCACGTAGTCTTCCAGGCGCAGCGTGCGCTCGGCCGCGGTCGGCGCATTCCAGTCGATCACATAGATGTCGTAGCCGCACCCGAGAAGGAACTCGATCAAACTCTGGCGCTCAGCCAGATCGAAGATATAGGCCTTATTGGTGGGTGCCATCACCAGCAGCAATGGCACCCGATACACCTCATTGCAGGTCGCGTGATAGCGGTACAGCGCCACCGTGCCCCGGCGGTGCAACAAGGTTCTGGGGGTCTTGCCCATCGCAGGCCCCGGTGAACCAAGAAACTCCAGGCCCTTTAGCCGACGCTGAACCATTCGCCCGACTTCTGTGCGCAGCCGGTGAGTGAGGTCGCGGGCAACATCTTCGCGGGGTTGGCTGTCAGCCATGATTCAATCCTCTTTGGGCGCACGTCGGGTTGCCGGTTTCAGGGTTCGTTTTGCGGTTTTCGACGCCGGGGCTGCAGGCGGCGCTGGCCGACGGGTACGTGGCGGCCGCGGCGCATGGGCCGGATTGACCGCGCTGGGCAGTAACTGCTCAAGTTTGTCTTCGATACGCTGAACCGCCGTGGTCAGCGCATCGACTTCTGATCTACTGGGCAGCTCCAGCCGGCGCAAGGCAGCAGCTAGCGAGCGCTCAACCACATGTTGAACGCCCAGCGATACCTTGGAGAACTGGTTGGCCGCTTGTGCGAACTCGGCCGACTCCAGCTTTCGTACTGCCAGTGCGTTGATTTCACTCTCGACCAACGTCACTGCTTCACGCCACATCTGAAAGGGATCAAGAATTCCCACGGCGACACTCCTGAGTCAGCATTGCGTTTCTGGGTAGGTCTGGTGCGCGGTTCGCCCGTCGATCCGCGCAATCAGTCGGTGACGCATCACGTTCAACGGCAGGTTCCAAGGCAGTAGTACGCCACGTGCAACGCGGGCTGCCGTCGGCGACATCTGGCGCAGCAACGTACCGCTCCAGCCTTCAGTGGCCACCCAGGTCACCAAGCTCAAGCTCGTCAGCTCAGCCACTGCCGCGCACAACCGCGATGGCCGCGCAGGTGCGTCGGCAATTTCCAGTGTGCGGTCTGGCGCAGAGTCGCCGTGGAATGCCGCCTGCAAGGCTTCACCCATGCGCTGCAAGGCATCGCGACCGGCACCGTTGACAGCGTCGAAGTTCAAAAAGCCATGAAACTGCCCGGCATAATGCAGCAGCTCCACCGGCACCCCCGCCGCACGCAAGCGCGCCGCGTAATCGAGGCCGTCGTCACGGATCGGGTCGAACCCGGCGCTGATGACCACAGCCGGTGGCAGGCCGTGCATGTTCTGGCTACGCCGTGGCGACAACCAAGGGTCTTCGGCATTGAGCGTGTTGAGCGAAGCGGCGACGGTTTGCTTGATGTGCTTGAGCAAGGTGTCGGTGATCATGAAGCCTTCAGCGTTCTCGGCGAAGGAGGCAAACTCCTGCAGCAAGTCGGTTGCCGGATAGGCCAGTACCTGCAGGCACAGCGCCGGCCCGTTGTGCCGCACGGTCTGCTGGGCTACGGCAGCGCAGATATTGCCGCCCGCCGAGTCGCCACCGATGGCCAGCCGTTTGCTGTCGATCCCCAACGCTTCACCGTTGTCGGCCAACCATTGCAGGGCGGCGAGAAAGTCCTCGCGCCCGGCGGCCAGATCATGCTCCGGCGCCAGGCGATAACGCACGGCGATGCTCACGCAATCCGCGGTTTGTGTGGCGCTGCGGCAAATCGATTCGGCAGTGTCCAGACCACCGACCATAAACCCGCCGCCATGACACCAAAGAAAGGCAGGCAGCAATTGATCGCTGCTCCGGGGCCGGAAAATACGCAGTTCGATCGGCCCGCCGGGGCCCTCGATGACCTGCTCGGTCACTGTTGCCACTGCCGGCTGCTGGCCCAGGGCCAACGCTGTCAGGCGCCAGACTTCGCGCAATTGGCGCAGCGAGTACTGTTCGACCGGGCGCACGCGGGTCGCCAGGTTGAGTACCCGAAGAAAGGCGCGGGCATCCTGATCAGGGCGGCTCGAACGCCGTACCTGCGGCATGCCGATCATGCGCGCCCAGACGTGTTGGTTGGCTTTACGGCGTTTCGTTGGCGGTGATCCATGTGGCGCGGTCATCCACTGTCCCTCGACTGTTGATTGCCCACAGCCTACTCATAACCCTCAGCGCAGCATCCCACTCCTTAAGATGGGGGCTGCCACCCCACTCTTGCGGTTTTCAGACACCGGTTGACACATGCAACCGTTTGCCCGGTTTGCACGGCCATCCCCTCTACGCGGGTGGGTGACGCTGGTGCGCAATCTGTTGAACTCTGCGCCGTTGATTCCGCTTGATGAATACAGTGAGGTTTACGCCATGAGTGAATACAGCGCACCGCTGCGCGACATGCAGTTCGTCCTCAACGAACTGGGCTACCTGAACCAAGTGACCAAACTACCTGGCTGTGAAGACCTCGGTGCCGACCTGGTCGATGCCATTCTGAGCGAGGCCGGCAAGTTCGCGCAGGGCGTACTCTCGCCACTGAACGTGATCGGCGACCGTCAAGGCGCAAGATGGCATGACGGCGAAGTGACCACCACGCCAGGCTGGCAGGCAGCCTATGAGCAGTTCGTCGAGGGCGGCTGGAATGCCCTATCGTGCCACCCGCAGTTTGGCGGCCAGGGTTTGCCGCGACTGGTGTCGGCGCTGGTGGAAGAAATGTGGAACGGCGCCAACGTGTCGTTCGGCCTGTGCCCGATGCTCACACGCGGCGCCATCGAGGCGATTGAACTGTGCGGTTCGGCCTACCTGAAAGAAACTTACCTGGCGAAGATGATCAGTGGCCAGTGGACCGGCACCATGAACCTCACCGAGCCTCAGGCTGGCTCAGACCTGGCAGCCGTGCGCAGCCGTGCCGAACCGCAGGGCGACGGCACCTACCGTGTATTTGGCCAGAAGATCTTCATTACCTATGGCGAGCATGACCTCACCGACAATATCGTGCATCTGGTGCTCGCCCGTGTTCCAGGCGCACCGGAAGGGGTAAAAGGCATTTCGCTGTTCGTGGTCCCCAAATTCCTGGTACAACCAGACGGCAGCCTTGGTGCCCGCAACGACGTGCGCTGTGCATCCCTTGAGCACAAACTGGGGATTCATGGCAGCCCGACAGCGGTGTTGGCCTTTGGTGATAACCAAGGTGCCTTGGGCTGGCTGGTCGGCGAAGAGAACCGCGGCCTGGAATACATGTTCATCATGATGAACGCAGCGCGCTTTTCCGTTGGTATCGAAGGCGTGGGCCTGTCCGAGCGGGCCTACCAACGCGCCCTCGCCTATGCCCGTGAGCGCATCCAGGGCACGGAAGCGGGCGCCAAACACCGGGACAAAGTCGCGATCATCAGCCACCCGGACGTTCGCCGCATGCTGCTGTCAATGAAAGCCCGCACCGAAGCGCTGCGCGCCATCGCCTGCGAAGTCGCGGCGGCGATGGACTGTGCTGAGCGCCACCCTGATCCTGCACACCGCCAGGCCTCACAGGCGTTTGTCGACTTGATGATTCCGGTGGTCAAAGGCTGCAGCACCGAGTCAGCGGTCGATATCGCCTCGTTGGGTGTGCAGATTCACGGCGGCATGGGCTATATCGAGGAAACCGGCGCCGCCCAGCACCTGCGCGATGCGCGCATTACCACGATCTATGAAGGGACTACCGGCATTCAAGCCTCGGACCTGGTGGGTCGCAAGATCGCCCGCGATGGCGGCCAGGCCATTGGCCTGGTGATGGGACACATGCGTCAAGACATCGAACGGCTCGCCAGCAGCACTGACCCTGTGCTGATGCGTATTGCCCGCGCCCTCGCCGACGCGGTGAGCGCGCTGGATGCTGCGGTGGCTTACACCGTGTCCAACTTCAAAGACAACGCGCCCCAAGTGTTGGCAGGCGCAGTGCCGTTGCTTGAGCTGTTCGGCACCGTGGCCGGTGGCTGGTTGATGGCTCGCTCAGCCTTGGTTGCTGATCGTCAGCTCAAGGCCGGGACCACGGAGCAGGACTTCTATCGCGCCAAGTTACTGACGGCTCGCTTCTACACCGAGCACCTGCTGCCGCGTGCCGAGGGCCTGGCGCGCATCGTGGTGGAAGGCGGCGATGCCGTACAAGACATGGATATCTCGCTCTTCTAAGCGGCAGGCAGCATTGGGTGGGAGCAACTGCCTTGCAGGGCTTTGCCCGAAGTGACCATCGACCATGAAGCCAGCTCCCGGTGGGAGCTGGCTTGCCCTGCGATCTGGCGCGAAGCGGCAGCAATTCAGTCGCTTCGGTATGTCAGCTGCCTTGCAGCAGCTGTGTTTACGGCCGCTGCGCAGCCGATCGCGGGGCAAGGCCCGCTCCCACCGGTATTCACTCTGGTTCCACGAGGTGGAAGTGCCGTATTACGCTGGCGAGTAGAACCTCTGCCAGGTGGAGCGACTGGCTTGCAGGGCTTTGCCCGAAGTGACCATCGACCATGAAGCCAGTTCCCGGTGGGAGCTGGCTTGCCCTGCGATCTGGCGCGAAGCGGCAGCAATTCAGTCGCTTCGGTATGTCAGTTGCCTTGCAAACAGCTGTTTTTACGGCCGCTGCGCAGCCGATCGCGGGGCAAGGCCCGCTCCCACCGGGTCTACTTCCTCAAGACACAAGCGGGCTTGCTGTAGGAGCGGGTTTGCCCCGCGATTCGGTGTGACTGACAGATCGCTATCGCGGGGCAAGCCCGCTCCCACAGCAAGCCCGCTCCCACCGGATGCTGGCGCTTAACTGGCCGGTTTCGCTGCGGGGAACTGCCAGCGGCCATCCAACACCTGTGCCTGCGGTTTGTATAGCCGCACCATGTAGTTCCAGTTCGCAGTAATCGGCAGGCAGTTGGCAACCTGCGCCTGGCACCCGCCGAAATGCACCACGATACGGCCATCAGTCTCGCGCTTGGCGGTCAGGTTGTTGAGGGTGTAAGCGTTTTGCGGATTACGCTGGAAATAGCCCTCGGCGTTGTACACGCTGATGGACCAGAAGGCATCAACCGGCACATCCTTGACCTCCAGTTGATAAGGGGTATGGCCATCGTTACGCGCCGGTGTGACGTTGAGGTAGTACGCATCCTTTGCCGGATTACCGCCCCAGGCGCTGGCGCTGCCGATGAAGTGCCGAACGGGATCAACCTCTCCCGGTTGACCGTACATGCCGCGTGAATCAGTGACGCTTGCCGCCAGCTTCAACACTGTATCGCGCAACGCATTGAGGCTCGCCTGATCCCAATTCGGCACCTCGAAACGACCGCCCGAGCCTTCTTGCCTGATCTGGATGGCGTCTTGAAGTGCCCGGCCTTGGGCCATGTCTGTGGCTGATGCCGGGTCCACCAAGGTACGGATGCCCAGCAGCACGTAGCGGCTGCCCACTGTTTCGCGAGTGAAGCGGTAGTCTCCAGGTGCGTACACCAGGCCCGGCGTGTATTGATCCTCATTGATAGCGATCAGTGAAAAATAACGTTTGCCGGCATCGGGCAGCGTAACGTTGACTGCTCCGGCGTCCAGGTCAAACACCGCCGACGAGTACAACGTGTCGCGATTGGGGCGTACCACCACCTGACTGTCCACCGGGACCAGGTCGCGGTTGTGCACCAGTGTGCCGAAGCCACCTCGCGCCACCACACGGGTGAAGAACGTGTGCGACTCGGCACGCACAAAATTATCAACCGTTACCGGCACGCCAGCGGCGTGGGCGTGGCCAGCCAGGCACAGCGGTGCAATCCAGGCAAAAGGCCGCAGGGGTAGCTTGCGTACAGGCATGTCAGCATTCCTTGTTCGTGAGGTTGCCGGGATCAATCGATGCGTTGGATCCGTGGAGCCTTCCAGCGTCCGTCCAGCGCTTCAGGCTTCGGCCAGTACAGGCGCCCGGCGATGTAGAACGGGCCGTCCGGCGCCGGCAACCAGTTGCTTTCCAGCGCTTTGGCCGGGCGTTGGTGCTGGATGTACAGTGTCAGCCCGCCATCGGCATCACGTTGCAGTGCTGGCAGCATCGGCGAATTGATCAGGTAGCGATCCAACGGGTTAGCCACCAGAAACCTCGAGGCGTTGTACAGAGTCAGCGACCAGAAGGCGTTGACCGGTGGCAGTTGGTCAGCAGCGAAGCGCAAGGTGTAGCGGTGCCGCGAGGCGTCGAGTTTCTGCCCATCGCTGTCCAGATAGAACGGTGGATAGAGGGTCTCTTCACGGTCGTTACCATACAGGCCGGTGACCGCCGCGCGCATGCGGTACAGATAATTGTTGCCGAGGTACTCACGGCTTCCAAGAAAGCGTGAGGTGGATACCTCCCCCCGCGCCACCTGCTGACCCAGCGCGTCGAAATCACGCCAGGCATCGGCTATGCCCGCCGCTATCGCTTGACGAATATCCGCAGGCAGGGCCGCTTCATTGAAGCGTAACCCCGGACCGATACCCAGCTTGGCGAACTCCACCATCAGTTCACGCTCTGAGGGGTGTACGGTGCAAAATCCCAGCACGAAATTCAGCTGCTTGAAGAACGCAAGGCTGGAACGTTCAGCCTCGGCGCTCAGCGGTACCAGGAAGTCAACGGCAGGCGCAGCAGGTGGTGTCGGCTGACCGAGATACGCCGAGAGCGGCTGAACCTTGTAACCGGCCTGCACCTGCTTCACATTGACCAGATCGTTCGGGCCCAGCAGCTGGGTGCGATAGAAGACAAAGGCGAACCAGGTTTCGGAGCGAAACACACGGTCGATACCCGCAGGGACCGTGCCCTGCCAGCCCGGCCCCACCAACATGAAGGTACCACCGCCATTGCCGGTTGTACGGCTGCCAACGTAGCCAAAATTGTGGGTGTAGGCATCGACGAACTGTGCGGAATAATAGCGCCCCCCTTCTACCACCGGCATGCTCAGCACCAGCGGCTCACTGCGCAGGTCGGCACCCAGTTGCGAGTATGGGGTGTCCGCGTTGGGCGTCGGATAGGCCTTGTCGTCCGGGGTATAGATTCGCGCCGTATTGTGCAGGGTATTCCACGGCGCCTTGAATTCAGGGTGCGTGCGGTCCTGAAAGTAGGTGTACTGAACCCGGTAGTTGTCTACCAAGGGAAAGCCATAGATGTACGCGGTCTTGGCAATGCTCCTGGCTTCAACCGGGGTCAGTGCCTGAGCATTGGAGACGCAGGCCTGACCGAGCAAGGCAAAGAGCACGGTTGCCAGTATGTGTTTGACAGTGTTCTTGTTCATATGAAGCTCCTTAAACAACAGCCAGGCACCTGACACCTGACGACTTCAGACATCCGTAGCTGCATCGTCCGGGCGCCACTCACTGGCTCGGCGCGCGGCGTCGCCCTCTGGGTGATAGGCATGGCAGGTACCAATCACCCAGTGTCGCGGCATCTGGAAGTCCGGATCACTCGCGGCGCGTTGGCGCAAGCGCTGCTGTATCACCGGTGCCAGCGTCTGGATGGCCGTAGTCGCCATCGGTCCAAGCATTTCGGTGAGATGAGTACAGCCCTTCACACCACCGACGCGCTCAGCCACGTGTTTCTTGAAGCCCGGGCCGATACGCAGCCCCACCAGTGCCCCGTAGGCTCGGTCGATCTGGCTGCACGCAGGCGTCGGCGCCTGCTCGGAGATGGCTTTGAACTGGCGGATGATCATGTCTTGGTCGAGGGTCATGATGATGCGCATGTAATGCAACACGCCCTCGGCTGGAATGGTCCCGTAAGGGAAATCGGTGGCCACACCCTTGGTGTCGAGCAAACGGCCCTCGATATCGAACAGGCCATCTTCGCGTTCGAAGCCGGTACATACGACTTGGCGGGTGTGGAGCAAACGGCGTTTGGTGGACGGGGACATGGGCATGAACTCCGGGTGGCGGAGCGCCTGCGCGCCCCGCCACGGTTGTCAAACGTTACCGATACCGCCGCCGCATACCAGCACCTGGCCGCTGACGTAGTCCGACTCCGGAATGCAAAACAGGTAAACCGCACCTGCCGCCTCTTCAGTGTTGCCCGGACGGCCGAGCGGAATCATGGTCCGCGACTGCTCGACAATCGCCGGGCTGATGCCCACCTTGATCTCGCGGCCTTCAATGTTGATGTAGTTCGGGTCACCTTCCACTGGCTGGGTCTGACGGGTTTCAATATGACCGAAGGCTACGGCATTGACGTTGACCTTGATCCGCCCCCACTCTTTGGCCAGGCACTTGGTCATACCCAACACACCGGCCTTGGCAGTGGAGTAATTGACCTGACCGGGATTGCCACCGGCTGAGACCGAGGCAATGTTGACCACCTTGCGGTTGACCACGCGACCTTCGGCGGCTTCCTGTTTGGCCATGGCACTGATGATCGGCTGCGCCGCGCGCAAAATGCGAAACGGTGCGGTGATATGGCAGTCGATGATGGCGTACCACTGCTCATCGCTCATCTTCTGGATGACGTTGTCCCAGGTGTAACCGGCGTTATTAACGATGATGTCGATGCTGCCGTAAGCGTCCACTGCGGTTTTGACAAAACGCTCGGCGAAGTCAGCCGCCGTCACGCTGCCCACACAGGCCACCGCCTCACCACCGGCGGCGCGGATTTCGGCCACCACCTCCTCAGCCGGGGCGGCGTCCAGATCGTTGACCACCACACGGGCGCCATCGCCGGCCAGTTTCAGCGCCACGCTACGGCCAATACCCCGGCCGGAGCCCGTCACCAGTGCCACTTTGCCTTGAAGTTTTTTCATCGGGTTGTTCCTTGTTTTTATTGGATTCAGGCGCAGGCCACGACGGCTTCGCCGAACAGTTTTTCTTCGCCGTACTGGTTCGTGCAGCGAATCGCCAGGCGCACCCGGGGCTCGCCGTCGGCGACAAATTTTTCCACCACGCGGGCACTGCAGGTCGGAACATGACCCAACTGCGTGATCCCGGTGAAGCGCACCGACAGGCTGCGAATGCACGACTGCGGTACCCAGGCGGTGAGCAGACGGCCGAGGTAGGCCACCGACAGCATGCCGTGGGCGAACACATCGGGCTGGCGCGCCTTGCGGGCAAAATCCAGGTCGATATGCACCTGGTTGTGATCACCCGACGCACCGGCATACAGGGCCAGGGTGGTTCGATTGATCGCCGGTAACTGCAGTGGCGGCAACTCGAAGCCGACGGGCACGTCGTACGCGTGAACAACGTTCATGGCGAGTGCTCCTCAGCGTTGCACAAGAGAAGAACGGATATCGGCTATGAGCCGGCCGTCCTGGTTGGTAACGCGGGTCTGCTGGACAACAAAGGTCAAAGCCCCGCCCTTCTTCTGGTAAACGTCGGCAACGCGGCTGTCGAAGGTCAGCACATCGCCCGCAAAGGCCATTGCGTGATAAACGAAACCTTGTTCGGCGTGCAGAATGCGTCCAAGGTCAAAACCAAACAGCGTTTCGACGATGTGATCGCTGTCACGCCCTTCCGCTTCCAGGCACATCAGAAAGCTGGGGGGCACGGGCAACGACGGGTACCCGGCAGCCCTGGCAGCGGCTTCGTTCGTGTAGACCGGATCGGTCTCGCCAATGGCCTTGGCGAAGAAACGCAAGCGGCCCTTCTCCACCTCGCAGGTGGTCACGCCCAGGCGTTGGCCGATCAGAGATTGGTCTGCCATGTCATGCACTCGTGTAGGTGTATTGAAAAGCGCGCCGTAAGCCAGCGCGCATCAGCTTCAGCCGCGACCAAACAAGGTCACGATGCCGGCACCACCGAGGCCCAGGTTGTGCTGCAAGGCATGCTGCAGGCCTTGTACCTGGCGCTTGTCAGCCGTACCGCGCAGCTGATGGGTCAGCTCGTAGCATTGCGCCAGGCCAGTAGCACCCAGCGGGTGGCCCTTGGAAAGCAAGCCGCCAGACGGATTGACCACCACCTGGCCGCCGTAGGTGTTGTCACCATCCATCACGAATTTCTCGGCACCACCTTCCGGGCAGAAACCCAAGCCTTCATAGGTCAACAGTTCGTTATGGGCGAAGCAGTCATGCAGCTCGCAGACACGAATGTCTTCCGGGCCCACACCGGCTTTCTCGTAGACTTGTGTGGCGGCCTGACGGGTCATGCCGACCCCGACAATGCTGATCAATGACGGTGGGTCAAAGGCCTCGGGCTTGTCTGTGACCAATGCCTGAGCCAGGATGCTGACGTCGGTGCGCAGGCCGTGCTGCTTGGCAAAACGCTCAGAGACCACGATTGCCGCGGCACCGCCACAGGTGGGTGGGCAGGCCATCAAGCGGGTCATGACACCCGGGAAAATCACCTGATCGGCCATTACCTCTTCGACGGTGACGACCTTTTTGAACACCGACAACGGGTTGTTGGCAGCATGGCGGCTGGCTTTGGCACGGATCGCGGCGAATGTCTCCATACGCGTACCGTACTTTTGCATGTGTTCCTGGCCCGCACCGCCGAAGAATTTCAGCGCATCCGGCATCTCGCGGCCTTCAGGGAACACCGCGTTGGCCACGTCCTGACCTTTGCCGTAGGTAATCGGGCGGTCAAGCCAATGCGACTTCAACGCACCTGGCTGCATCTGCTCGAAGCCAAAGGCCAGGGCGCAATCCACCGCCCCACTCTCCACCGCCTGGCGCGCCAGATACAGCGCGGTGGAACCACTGCCGCAGTTGTTGTTGACGTTGATGACCGGGATGCCGGACAGCCCGACTTCATAGAGCGCCGACTGACCGCTGGTGGAGTCACCATAGACGTACCCGGCATACGCCTGCTGGACCTTGTTGTAGTCCAGACCGGCATCCTGCAGGGCCAGGCGAATGGCCTGTGCACCCATTTCGATGTAGGTACCACTTTGGCCAGGTTTGGCAAATGGAATCATGCCGACACCGGCGACAAATACTT
Organism: Pseudomonas sp. H9; assembly: GCF_004353925.1. Lineage (GTDB taxonomy): Bacteria > Pseudomonadota > Gammaproteobacteria > Pseudomonadales > Pseudomonadaceae > Aquipseudomonas. The sequence continues at coordinate 310,917 of NZ_SMOK01000011.1, forward strand.
TCTGCGACATCACTTTCTCCAAGGTCAGTTTTCAGGCTTGCGACTGCGTCCGTCTTGGCGGCGATCGCAGCAAACCGCCGACCGATGGTTACGTAACGCCGAGCCACCTCGCCCCCCCGGCTAGAGGGGGAGCGCGTCCCTCGCCTGTCTGCCGCCTGGCCATCGAACACAACCTTCCCCCCCCTCTGGAGGGGGAAGCGCCCACCCCCGGGGCGGTAGCGTTTGCGTGCGGTCCACCAGAACAACAACAAAATCACAGGGGTACCACCACGTGACCTTTGCAAGACACCTGAGCTCACAAAGCCATCGCCCGTCCGCCTTGTTGCCCACCGAACTGCGCCCGCACTTGCTGGCCCTGGCGGTCGGCCTGGGCACCTGTGCCAACGCCAATGCCATCGACTTTCAACTAGGCGAAATCGAGGGACAGTTCGACTCGACCCTCTCTATAGGCGCCAGCTGGGCCGTTCGTGGTCCGGACCCGGAGTTCGTCAACGCCGCCAACATCATGGGGCTGCGCGGCGAATCGGCTACCCGCACCGCCGACGACAACCGGCAGAACTTCAAGAAAGGTGAAACCTTCTCGAAGATCTTCAAAGGCGTGCACGACCTGGAGTTGAAATACCGCGACAGCGGCGTGTTCGTACGCGGCAAATACTGGTACGACTTCGAGCTCAAGGATGAGCACCGCCTGTTTTATGACATCGACGACAACGGCCGCGACGACCTGGCCAAGTCCTCGGGCGCCGAGTTCCTCGACGCGTTCGTCTACCACAACTATGAGGTGGCTGAGCTGGCCGGCAACGTGCGCCTGGGTAAACAGGTGGTGAGCTGGGGCGAAAGCACTTTTATCGGCAACTCGATCAATAGCATCAACCCAGTCGACGTGGCGGCCTTGCGTCGCCCGGGCGCCGAGGTAAAAGAAGGGTTGGTGCCGGTGAACATGTTCTATATCTCGCAGGGCCTGAGCGAAAACCTCAACCTGGAGGCGTTCTACCAGTTGCAGTGGGACAACTCGGTGGTCGACAACTGCGGCACCTTCTTTGGCTCCGACCCGCTGCCGCAAGGCTGCAACGACCGCCTGGTGTTCGCCGGTCCCGACTTGCCGCCGGGCGTTGCCAGCAACACCGCGAGCGCCGCGCAAATCCTCAGCGGCGCGGTAGTCGATAACGTGTACATGCCGCGCCTGGAAGACAACGACCCCCGTGACAGCGGCCAGTTTGGCGTAGCGCTGCGCTGGTTTGTGCCCGAGCTGAACGATACCGAGCTCGGCTTCTATGCCATGAACTACCACAGCCGCAGCCCCTACCTGAGCTTCAAGCAGACGAGCGTTGCACCGATCACTGCTGCGCAGTTGGCCGCCCTGCCCGCAGCCGCCCGTCAGTTGGCCGCGATCCAGAGCCAGTTCGACCGGGTACGCTCAGCCCGCTACTTCGTCGATTACCCGGAAGACATCCGCCTGTATGGCGTTAGTTTCCAGACCACCCTGGGGGCGACGTCGGTAGGTGGCGAAGTAAGCTTTCGCCCGAACATGCCGCTGCAGATCAACACCGCCGATCTCAACCTGGCAGCCATTCAGTCCACCGACACTGACCTGAGCACGCAAACCTCACCGCTGTTCACCACCGGTGAAGTGGCACGAGCGCTGGGTGGCGAACTGCCCGGTTACAAGCGCATGCCGGTAGTGCAGGCGCAGGTCACCGCTACCCATTTCGTCGACCAGATCTGGGGCGCCAGCCGTCTGACCCTGATCGGTGAGGTAGGTTACAACCGCATCAACGGGCTCGGCTCCGCCGATGGCACCGACATCCGCTTCGGACGCAGCCCGGTGTATGGCCCGGGTGAATTCCCAGGCAACCAGAACGCCACGGTCTGCGCCACCGCCACCAACCCGCAGCAACAGTGCAACAGCCACGGTTTCTACACCACCGACTCCTGGGGTTACCGCCTGCGCGCCAAGCTTGATTACAGCAATGTGTTGGCCGGCATCAACCTGTCACCCAACCTGGCCTGGTCCCATGACGTTGACGGTTGGGGGCCGAATTTCGATGAAGGCAGCAAAGCCGTGAGCCTCGGTGTCGATGCCGATTACCTCAATACCTACACCGCCAGCCTGAGCTACACGGACTTCTTTGGCGGTCAGTTCAACACCAGCACAGACCGCGACTACGTCGCGCTGAGCTTCGGCGTCAACTTCTGAGTCGCACCTGACAGAGGGTATATCCATGCACACTAGAACCGTCATCACTTCGGCAACCCTGGCACTTTCCCTGCTGACCACCAGCGTCATGGCAGCTATCAGCGATCAGGAAGCGGCTCAACTGGGCACCACGCTCACACCGTTGGGCGCGCAGAAAGAAGGCAACGCCGACGGCAGTATTCCGGCCTGGACCGGCGGGCTCAAGGCTGATGCCGCGCCAGTGGACAGCAAAGGCTTTCTCGGTGATCCGTTCAAAGACGAAAAGCCGCTGTTCACCATTACCGCCGCCAACGTCGACCTGTACAAAGACAAGCTGAGCCCCGGCCAACTGGCGATGTTCAAGCGTTATCCGGACTCTTACAGGATTCCGGTGTACCCAAGCCACCGCACGGCAGCGGCGCCGGCCAGTGTTTACGCGGCAGCGAAAAAAAGTGCGGTCAACGTGAAGTTGGTCAATGAAGGCACAGGCTTGGCCAACTTAGCCGACACACGCTACTACGCCTTCCCGATTCCTAAAAGTGGAGTTGAAGTTTACTGGAACTACGTCACCCGCTACCGCGGCGACAACATTGAGCGTTCGGCGGCACAGGCCGCACCACAAGTCAACGGCGACTACACCATCGTCGAGACTCATGACCAGAACAGCTTTCCGCAATACATGGACGGTGTAGACCCACAGTCGGCGAAGAACATTCTGTATTACTACATTTTCACCATCAACGCCCCGGCACGCCTGGCCGGGACCGTGTCGATGGCCCATGAGACCATCGACCAGCTCATAGAGCCGCGTAAGGCCTGGACCTACAACGCCGGGCAACGGCGGGTAAGGCGTGCGCCGCAGTTGGCCTATGATGCCCCTGGCCTCGCCTCCGATGGCCTGCGCACCTCCGACAACGCCGACATGATGAACGGCTCGCCTGATCGTTACGAATGGCAGTTGTTAGGCAAGAAGGAGATGTACATCCCCTACAACAACTACCGTCTGCAATCGCCAAGCCTGAAGTATGCCGACATCATCAAACCAGGCCACATCAACCAGGACCTGACACGCTACGAGCTGCACCGGGTGTGGCACGTGCAAGCGACGCTCAAGGCTGGCCAGCGACACATCTATGCCAAGCGTGACATGTACTTCGATGAAGACACCTGGGTACTGGCTGAAGTCGACCATTACGATGGCCGCGGGCAGCTCTGGCGCGTGGGCGAAAACCATACCTACAATCATTACGAAAAAGGCTTGAATGCTCCTGCAGCACAAGGCTTTTACGATTTGATGGCCGGGCGTTACATCGTCGCCACCATGAGCAACGAGGCGAAACGCGCGCCGCAATATGGTAACCGCACCAAGATGGCAGATTTCACCCCTGCGGCCTTGCGCAATGCGGGTATTCGATAAGTACCCAGCGACGAAATGCTGTACTGAGGCAATGCTGTTGACTGAAAAAATCCGATACCGGCTCGCTGGTATCGGATTTTTTTGTGCGTGCTTACTTGCCCTTTCTGCCCCTGAATCGGGCCTGTTGCCGGTGGGAGCAACTGCCTTGCAGGGCTTTGCCCGAAGTGACCATCGACCATGAAGCCAGCTCCCGGTGGGAGCTGGCTTGCCCTGCGATCTGGCGCAAAGCGCCAGCAATTCAGTCGCCTCGGTATATCAGCTGCCTTGCAAGCAGCTGATTTTACGGCCGCTGCGCAGCCGATCGCGGGGCAAAGCCCGCTCCCACCGGGTCGGTGTGAACCCGGTAGGAGCTGGCTTGCCCTGCGATCTGGCGCGAAGCGCCAGCAATTCAGTCGCCTCGGTATATCAGCTGCCTTGCAAGCAGCTGATTTTACGGCCGCTGCGCAGCCGATCGCGGGGCAAGGCCCGCTCCCACCGGGTCGGTGTGAACCCGGTAGGAGCTGGCTTGCCCTGCGATCTGGCGCATAGCGCCAGCAATTGATTCGCCTCGGTATGTCAGCTGCCTTGCAAGCAGCTGATTTTACGGCCGCTGCGCAGCCGATCGCGGGGCAAGGCCCGCTCCCACCGGGTCGGTGTGAACCCGGTAGGAGCTGGCTTGCCCTGCGATCTGGCGCATAGCGGCAGCAATTCAGTCGCCTCGGTATGTCAGCTGCCTTGCAAACAGCTGTTTTTACGGCCGCTGCGCAGCCGATCGCGGGGCAAGGCCCGCTCCCACCGGGTCGGTGTGAACCCGGTGGGAGCTGGCTTGCCCTGCGATCTTACGCAGCCAATCGCAGGCCTACCTGCGCTGAACTACGTTGGTCTTATTCGAAAAGCACTTTAGCGCCAAGCTCACTCCACGCTTCGATCTTGTCGTGGTAACGCGCTTCAATCAGGTTGCGGCGAATTTTCAGGGTCGGGGTGAGCAGACCGTTGGCAATGCTCCAGGGCTCGTGCACTACCACCAGACAGGCCAACTGCTCATGTGCCTCTAACTGTGCATTGAGCGCTTGCAGAAATACTTCCAGTTCAGTGCTCACCGTGTCGCGTCCCTGGGCGCTGTCGAGCAACGCCCGGGTGTCTGGAAACACATTGACCAAGGCCACCGGTTGCGCCAGTCCGACGCCGGTCACGCAGGTGGCTTCGACACGGTTGTGATTGCCCAGCCTGGCCTCGATGGGCACTGGCGCCACGTACTTGCCCTTGGCGGTCTTGAACAGTTCCTTGACCCGCCCAGTGATGCGCAGGCGGCCTTGCTCATCTTGCTCGCCACGGTCGCCGGTACGAAACAGACCGTCGTTGGTATAGCTCTGCGCTGTCAGTTCCGGTTGCTTGTAATAACCCAGCATTTGCGCAGGGCTCTTCACCAGAATCTCGTTGTCGTCGCCAATACGGCTGTGCACACCGGCCACCGCAGCGCCGACATACCCCGCGCGCACCTGCCCTGGCAGGCTGAAATGCGAAATGCCGAAGTTCTCCGACATGCCATAGCCTTCGAGCAATTCCAAGCCGAGCTGGCGATACCACGCCATGACCTTCACCGGCAGCGGAGCTGAGCCGGACAGGCCGGTATGCACTTGATCGAGGCCCAGGGCGCTGAGGATCTGCGCCTTCATCAACGGCGCTTGCTGCGGATCGGCAAACGCCGCTTGCTGAACCGAGGGCGCAATACGTTCGTTGATGCTCTGGTAGAACTTGCCCCACAGCCGTGGCATGGACAGGAAAATTGTCGGCCGTGCGCGACGTAGGTCATCGCTGAAGGTCTCAAGCCCGAGGTTGAAGAACACACGGCAGCCGCTGAACAACGAAATCGCCTCCACCACAGCCCGCTCAGCGGTGTGCGCCAGGGGCAAGTACGACAACAGACGATCACTGCTGCAGGTACCCTTGCCGCCGGCGTAGATCGCGCCGGTAAGCGCCGGCGCCTGATACATCGCGTTGAAACTGAGCATCACCCCTTTGGGGTTCCCGGTGCTACCCGAGGTGTAGATGATGGTCGCCAGTTCATCCGGTGCCGGGCAAACGACCTCCGCCGGTAGCGGCATTGACGCGACTATATCCGCCCAGGCTTTGCCGTGGCCGCACGCCGACATGGGTAGATCGATCAGCGGCAGGTCGACGGGGACCGCTGCGCTGATGATGCTCCAGCCCGCCGCGTCACCGTCAAGTCGGCCGACGAACAGCACATGCACGTCGGCGTGCTCCAGGACATAGCGTACGGTGTCGGCGTTGGCGCTGGCATACAACGGCACACTGACGTGTCCGGCCATCCAGATCGCCAGGTCGGCGATGATCCAGTGCGCAGTGTTCTTGCCGAAAATGCCGATGGACGATTTCGGCGGCAGGTCAAGGGATTGCAGATAGGCCGCCATACGCCGGGCCTGGCTTGCGGTCTCATGCCAGGTGTAATCGATCACGCTACCATCCGGTTGCGGTTGGGTCAGGTAGATCGAATCAGGTGTGCATTGCTCCCAGTGAAGGAAACGGTGCAACAGCGTAGGGTGCTCATTATTCTTGTTCATAGCGATCCTGCGTCTGAGGGGTGGTGTTCCACCCTTTGCTATTGTTCTGTGCGCGACAAACGAGCCGCGTTGTTCAGGCGCGCTGATAAAGTGTGGTCATCACCGTACCATCCGTACCGATTTGATGCTGCAACGCAATCTGCGCGCCGAAGACTTGACGCGGTCCGGCGTTGCCACGCAACTGGCTCACCAGCTCAATGCACTGTGCCAGCCCGCTCACCGCCGGCGCCTGTCCAAGTGACAGCAGCCCCCCCGAGGGATTGACCACCAGGTTACCGCCATAGGTGTTGTCACCGTCTTCGACCATTTTCTCGGCGCAACCTTCAGGGCACAGGCCCAATGCCTCGTACAGCAACAGTTCGCCGAGGGTACTGCTGTCATGCAGCTCGCACACACTGACTTGCTCAGGCCCAATGCCAGCCCGCTCGTACAATTCCCGGGCGGCGGCGATGCTGACCTCATAACCGGTACCGGCGAAACGCACATCCTGATCGGCGCCAACCGCCTGGGGCACTGCCACACGCGCCTGCGCAAGGATCCTGACCGCTCGCGCACCCCGGGCTTGCCGAGCCATCTGATCGGAGCACAGCAATAAAGCGGCCGTACCCGTGCTGGCCCAGGCAAGTTGCGGGGATGTGAGGGGGGCGGCGATGACCTCAGCCTGCAGGACTTCATCGAGGCTTGTCGCATGCCTGTACGCTGCCAGCGGATTGAGTGTGCCATGTCGGCGCGCCTTGACCGCAACCATGGCGAAGGTTTCCGGGCGAACCTGATAACGCGCCATGTATTCACGTGCTGTAGCACCAAGCTGCGCAAGCGTACCGCCCTGATCGGTGAATGGCAGCAAGTCGTCTTGTACGCCGAGCACCATCGCACACTCGCACAAGCCCATTTCGATGGCCCGGGCGGCATTGAACAGCACAGCGCAAGCATCGGACGGAGTTGCTGGTACAAGTTGCAGGGGTACCGCGGCGAATCCTGCGTGATCGAGAGCACACCGCAGCCCCGTGCCCTCCATCTGGCCTGTAGCGACGAAGAGCATACCTGTATCCCTGGCGGTCAATCCGGCGTCCGCCAGTGCCTGACCGAGCGCGTCACCGACCAGCCCGATCGGATCATGTCTGAGCGCAGCGGCACTGAACGGGGACATCCCTACGCCAATCACATTGACGCATCGTTGCATCGTGCTCTCCTGAAACTGAAGCTGCCGCCTCCAGGGCATGGAGGCGGCAGATGGCCAAGGGTCAGGCCGGCAGGTGCTCGAACAGTTCGACTGCACCGTTTTTCAACACAATCACGTCACGCTCCAGCGCACGCATCTCGACGATGATGCGCGTTGGCGATTCACGCCACATGCGCGTTTGCAGGGTGTCGCCGGGCATCACGATCGAAGCGAAACGCGCTCGAACGCTCTTGAACAGCCGCGAGTCGTTACCGCAGAACGCTTTGATCACATGGCGCCCCAGGTAACCGAAGGTGCACAAGCCATGCAGGAACGGCTTCTCATAACCGGCCTTGGCGGCGTAGTCGGGATCAACGTGCATCGGGTTCCAGTCACCGCACAGGCGATACAGCAATGCCTGGTTGATGTCGGTCTGGTCGGCGAGCACAGCATCGGGTTCACGCGCAGGTGGCAGGTTGATCTCTTCGCTGGCCACGCGTTGCAGGCCGGCACCAGGCACACCTGGGTAGAAGCCGGTGACTTCGTTGTAGAACAGCGGCGTACCGTGCTCATCGGTGGTCTCGATGGCCAGCACACTGACCGAGCTCTTGCCTTTGTCAATTGCAGCCTTCAGGCGCATGCTGTGCTTGAGTTTGGCGGCTGGCGGCAAGGGGCGATACATCACGGTGTATTGCTCGCCGTGCAGGCCTTTGCTGAACGGCAGGTTCAGGCCTTCGAGCTGGGGCTGTCCGGACTTGGCTGCCCGCAGGAATACCTCGGTCGCCGGCAGCACCGCCATGGTCGGCAGCACGCGGAACTCATCACCCACGAACTCATTGACGTACAGCAGTTCCGTACGATCGAGCGGGTCTTTGGCCGCGCCCACTGCCAAGGCATAGAGTGCCGCGTCTTTCTGGTCGTATTCGGTTTCCAGGTAGGAAACGGCATTGGCCGCCACTTCCATATCGACAAAGGCATTACCCCCTTTGGCTGGCGACTCCATGCGCTCGAACAGCTCTTTGAAACCTTCAGCGCCATTGGCCGGATGCACGCTGTGCTCATCGAAGCGGGTGATTCGCTCCCAGTTGTCACGCACCAGTTCGGGGCTGAGCGTGTCGGTGTGCAGGAAACGCCCCTGCGAACGCTCCCAACGGTACTTGGCGTGAAACCCGCCGCCTACTTCAAACAGACCACCGGTGTCCTGGCACGCCTCGCTGCACAACCAGCCCACTAGCGGTGCGACATCTTCGACTTTGAGTTTGGCGTGCAACTCTTCCGGGAAGATGCCACTGGCGATGACCATGCGCGAAGCGGCAATCGGCGCGATGGTATTGACGCGAATGTTCTTGCTTGCGCCTTCGATGGCCAGCGCATGGGTGAATCCGATCAAGCCGGACTTGGCAGTGGCGTAGTTGCACTGGCCGAAGTTACCGAAGATCCCAGCGCCCGAGGCGGTCATCACAATCCGCCCATAGCCCTTCTCACGCATGATCGGCCAGACTGCGTGGGTCAGGCGAAAAGCGCCATTGACGTGGACGTCCTGAATCAAGTCCCACTGTTCATGGGTCATTTTGTGGAACGATGTATCACGTAGTACACCGGCGTTGTTGATCAGAATATCGACCGTGCCAAAACACTCAAGGGCAGTGGCGACAATCTTCTCGCCTTCGGTAACCGAATGGTAATCCGCCACGGCCTCGCCACCCAGGGCGCGGATTTCGGCCACTACGGCATCGGCTGCGGCGCTGGAGCTACCCAGGCCTTGGGTGGTCACTCCAAGGTCGTTGACCACCACCTTGGCACCACGCGCGCCGAGCAGCAGAGCGTGGGCGCGGCCCAAGCCATTGCCTGCACCGGTCACGATGGCTACTTTGCCATCAAAGCGAATCTCTTGCGTCACGATAGTTATCCTCTGTTCTAGAAATGGGTTACTCGAAGGGTCGGCTCACAAGGTGCGAGCGATGATTTCTTTCATGATTTCGTTGGTGCCGCCCCAGATCCGGTTGCCGCGGGTATCGAGGTACAGCCGGGCGATGGGGTATTCGGTCATGTAGCCATTGCCGCCGTGCAACTGCAGGCAGGCATCGACCACCCGGCTGCTCAACTCTGCAGTCCAGTACTTGGCCACGGCAGCGGTTTCAGAGGTCAGCTCACCGCGCATCAGCAACGCCAGGCAGCTGTCGACCCAGGAGCGTCCGATCTGCACTTCGGTTTTCAATTGCGCGAGGGTGAAACGCGAGTTCTGGAAGTCCAGTACCGGCTGGCCAAACACCTTGCGGGTGCGGGTGTATTCGATGGTTTGCTGCAGCGCCGCCTCAGCCTGGGCCTGAAAGCCCACCGCCCCGATGATGCGTTCCCAGGCCAGGTCGTGCATGAGCTGGTAGAAGCCCCTGCCCTCCTCGCCACCGAGCATGTTTTCGAGGGGCACGCGGCAGTCATCGAAATACAGCATGCTGGTGTCCTGGGCGTGCAGGCCAACCTTCTCAAGGGGCTGGGAGCGGACGAAGCCGGCGCGCTCTTTCTCAACAATGACAATAGAGATGTCTTTGGCGCTGCCACTGTTACCGGTTTTGCACACCACCAATGCCAGGTCACAGGACGCACCATTGGAGATGAAGGTCTTGGAACCGTTGAGGACGTATTGGTTACCCTCGCGCACCGCGCGGGTAGATACGGCTTGCAGATCGGACCCGGTGTTGGGTTCAGTCATGGCAATTGAACCGACAGCCTCGCCGCTGACCATCTTCGGCAACCAGGTCTGCTTCTGTTGTTCGGTGCCATAGTTAAGGATGTAGTTAGCTACCAGGCCATGCACGCCAAAGCCGATCAAGCCGGTAGCACCGACACGCATGTACTCCTCGGCGAACACCACATCGAACAGTGGGTCGGCGCCCGGCCCGCCGTAGGCCTCCGGTATCGAAGGCAGCAGCATTCCCAGTTCGCCAGCGTGGCGCCAGACTTCGCGGGGCACACGTTTGTCTTTTTCCCACTGGCTATGAAATGGCGCGACTGCCTCTGCCACAAACCGTCGCGCAGCGTCGCGAAACGCTTCGTGCTCAGGGCTGAACAAGGTACGGGGTATCAGGTATTCCATGGCAATTTCCTCAGTGACCCGGTTCAGAGCGTGCGCCCGACCAGATCCTTCATGATGTCGTTGGCACCGCCGGCAATACGCAGCACACGGTGATCGAGGTAGTGACGGGCGACTGGGTACTCGAGCATGTAGCCGTTGGCGCCATGCAACTGAACGCATTCGTCCACGACCTTGGTGTAGAGCTCGGAGCACCACAGCTTGGCGGCCGCAGCGGCTTCAGGGGTAAGGTTGTGCGCCAGGCACTGAGCCATGCAGCGGTCGACGTAGTTCTGCGAAACCGCCAATTGCATGGTCATGTCGGCCAATTTGAAGCGGGTGTTCTGGAAGGCGAAGATCGGTTTGCCGAACACACTACGGCCCTTGGTGTACTCCAGGGTGCTGTCGAGCACGGCCTGGGCACCGGCAACGCTACTGATGGCGATCGACAGGCGCTCCCAGGCCAACTCCTTCATCAGCTGGATAAAGCCTTGGCCCGGCACACCGCCCAGTACGTTGTGCTTAGGTACACGCACGTTGTCGAAGAACAGCATGGTGGTGTCCTGGGCATGCAGACCAACCTTGCGCAACGGTGCGGACCTGCTAAAGCCGGGGCGGTCGCACTCAACCAGAATCAGGGAAATATCCTGAGCTCCCTTGCCGGTGTTGCCGGTCTTGGCGACTACCACGACCAGGTCGCACTGGCTGCCGTTGGAGATGAAGGTCTTGGCACCGTTGATGACGTACTCGTCATTGTCGAGCACCGCGCGGGTCTTGACTGCTTGCAGGTCGGAGCCGGTGTCCGGCTCGGTCATGGCCACAGCACCGATGGCTTCACCGGCGGCCATTTTCGGCAACCAGGCCTGCTTCTGCGCCTCATCGCCAAAGTTCACCAGGTAACCGGCGACGATGTCGTGAACGCCAAAGCCGATCAGACCCGAGGCCAACCCGGCACGGTAGATTTCTTCGGTAGCGACCATCGAGAAGCGCCGGTCCAGCTCAAGCCCGCCATAGGCTTGCGGGGTGGTGGCATTGAGCATGCCCAGCTCCCCGGCGCGCTTCCAGACAGCCCGGGGTACCCGATGATCTGCTTCCCACTGTTCCAGGTGTGGCAGGCAGTGTTCTGCCAGAAAGCGTCGCACAGTGCTGCGAAACGCCTCATGCTCATGATCAAACAGGGTACGCGGTATCATTCAAGGCTCTCCTGGGGTCAATCCTTCCACCGTCGGTGCGGTGGCGATGGATCGATCATAGGAGCAGCTTTTGAGGGTCAGCCCCCTCAGGGAGGGGGGGATGTAAACGGTGGTGGGCGCCCGAGCCAGGCCCCTCGTCGCGAGTGGTTACAGCGTGGCGCCGCGCACGCAGACTAATGCCGTGTGTAACTGGCGGCACGCAATGACGATACGTCCACGCAACGTGCGTCTCTGCGTGTCGCCGGTAACCTGCACTACTCGATCATGCCGTGCTTGCGAGCCCAGGTCACCGCGTCGTAACGGCTGGAGACTCCCAGCTTGACGTAGATGTTCTTCAGGTTCCATTTCACCGTTTCCAGCGAAATGTTCAGCGTCAGCGCTACGCGCTTATTGGCCATCGCCTGGCTGATCAACTGCAAAATCGCCAGCTCACGTGGCGTGAGCATGGACGGTGCGCCTTGCGCCGATGCCTGGCCGGCGCGCTCGCCCAGACTGCCTCCACCCGCCTCCAGCAACTGCTTCAGGTAACGGTGCTCAGGCTCGGGCAACGGTTTACCGACAAGGCCGGCTATCAGTTTGCGCAGCCCCTCGCCCTCATCCAGAAAGGTCCGTACCAAGCCCAATTGCTGCCCGCGCGACAGCGCTTCAAGCAGGTGTTCATCCACCCGTTGCGGTTGCAGTAAATCGGCCCTGGCGATAGCCATCAGCAACAGGCAAGTCACCAGCAACTGGCCGCGGTGGTAGCGTGTCGCGTAGTTGTGCAACACCTGCAAGTGTTCCAGCGCCTTGTCCGGGTAGTTAGTGGCCAACAGCAAGCGCGCACGGGCCAGCGCAATCATGGCCGGAATATCTGCGCGAAAGCCCGGCGAGTTGGCATGCCTGAGCAACAGAGGTTCCAGTTGCGTGACACGCTCGGCGGCCAGCGCACGGTCGTTTGCCATCAAGGCCATGCGCACCTGCTCAACCAAACAATGCACCAGGGCACGGTCCTGGCCGATCGCACGGAAATGACGCTCCTGGCGCTGCAGAAATGCCATGGCAACGGCACTGGAATCTTGCAGCAGGTCCAGCCGCGCCCGGCAGATCGTGGCGCGCAACATAGTGTCGGGCATTGCCCATTGCAGCAGGCCACTGCGGTTTGCCAGCACCTCCCGTGCCTCGTCAATGCGATTCAACTCGCGATACACCTCGGCCAGGGTGGCGGCACCCAGATAAGCGCTGGCTGAGCGGTGGCCATGCACCGCCACGGCACGGGCCAATTGTGCCGAACCTATCCGCAAGGCCTCATGCATGTGCCCTTCCTGCAGATAGCAGAGGGTCCTGGCACCTTCGGCGACCAAGGCCATTTCGGCATCGCGCTCGGCCTCGGGAATCGGGCTGTTGTCCAGGCACTGCAATGCCTCGGCGATACGGCCGGCCGCCAGGTAGGCGATGGCAAGTAACGCCGGGGCACCGTAGCGGGTCACCGAATAGTCATCCGGCAACGCGCGAAAGTCTTTGAGCAAATCAATGATTGGCTCGGTGCGATCATGCTGGACCTCGATGGCGGCCTGGACCAGCGGCAAGCGATAGGCGACATCAGCTTGTTGCGCGGCGCCGCTGCGCTGGAACTGTTCCAGCCAGGCTTCGGCCTTGGCTGGCCGCGCAGTCAGTGCATAGGCCAGGCATCCGAGGAAAAACAGCCGTGGCCGCGAGAACAACACGTCTTGTGGCAACCGGTCGAGCAGACGCAGCAACAGGCTCAACTGGTCCAGGCTCCAGGTCGCCGGTGCGGCTTGCTCGATCACTTCAACGGCAAAGTTCAGATCACCGGCCAAGGTCGCATGCCTGACAGCCTCCGCCAGCAGTTTGCGCTCCGCGAACCAGCCCGCAGCGCGGCGGTGAAGGCTGCTTTGCGCCGCACCGTCGCGCCGCGCCAGGCGGTTGGCGAGGAAGTCGGCAAACAAGGCATGAAAACGGAACCAGGGCTGACGGTCGTCGGTTTCGACCCGGAAGATCAGCAGGTTCTCTTCATCCAGGCGTTTGAGTAGCGCCTGGGCCGGTGCTTGTCCGGTGACGGCTTCGGCCAGCGAGGCATTGAAGCGCCGGCAGATACTGATGTCCTCCATAAACGCCACCAGCGCTGGCGGAAGATGCGCTAAAACGTTTTCGGCCAGGTAGCTTTGCAGATCGTCGGAGCGCCAGCCCATCTCGCGCAATGTGCCGCGCGCCTGCGGATCGCTGCGCAACAGGATTACCACCAACTGCAAGGTGGCCGGCCAGCCGCTGGTGAGTTGATGGATCTGGTGCAATTCCTCGGGGCAGAGTTTCATTGCCGCCAGGTTATGGTCCAGGAAAGCACGCGACTCCAGCAGGTCAAAAGGCAACGCGACACAGTCGAGTTCCACCAGTTGCCCACTCAGGCGCAAGCGGCTGAAGCTCAAGGGTGGGCCGACCCGTGAGGAAATCACGTAATGCAAGTTGTCCGGGCTGTGATCCAGCAGCTTTTGCATCAACTGGTGCGAACGCGGGTCGAGCACATGCTGATAGTCGTCAATGACCAGATACAGCTCTTTGTTGATGCTGGCGGCCGCGTCGACAATCGCCGCGACTACTTCATCAATGAATTCGGGGCGCGCGCCTTCCGGCGGGATACCGCTGTCGATCGGAATACCCAGGCGCTGCAGGGCGCCGCGCAGGTAGGCGAAAAAAATAGCCAGATGATTATCGTCGGCACTGAGCGACAACCAGGCGACATCCGCCCCTGTGCGCATCACCTCTTGTCGCCATTGCACCAGCAGCGTGGTCTTGCCGAAACCGGGACTGCCGGTCACCAGCCCTACCCGGCATTGATCCATACGTCGCAGGTCGTCCAATAGCCGTTGGCGCAGAATGGTCTGGTTACCCATGCGCGGTGGTGCGAATTTTGTCGATACAAGCAGTTTGTCGGTATGCATGTCCAGACCGGTCTCCGATTCGCAAGCCGCCGGTTAACACGCAGCGACCCGTCACTGTACGGGGCAGAGTCGTATGGCTGACCTCCCCGCTGATCGGTGAATATTCGCCGAAAAGCGTTCGAAGGTCATCCGCAACGGGCACCAGGCAAGCCCTGGCTGGCGTTGTGAACAGGCATGGTGTCGTGCAATGACGACGATGCTCCCCCTCCATACGAGGGGGAGCATCCTGTAGGCGCAGGATTCAGAGCGACCGCGCGACCAGTTCGCGCATGATGTCGTTGGCGCCGCCATAAATGCGGTTGACGCGACTGTCGAGATAGTGGCGGGCCACCGGGTACTCCAACATGTAGCCATTGCCGCCATGCAACTGCACGCACTGGTCAACCACCCGGGAGTACAACTCGGTGCACCAGAGCTTGGCCGCTGCCGCTGCTTCAACGCTCAATTCGTGCTCGAGCAGCAACTCCATGCAGCGGTCGACGTAGGTCTGCCCCAGGGCGATCTCGGTCTTCAGGTCCGCCAGTTTGAAGCGGGAATTCTGAAAATCGATGATCGGCTTGCCGAACACGGTGCGCTCACGGGTGTACGCGATGGTCTGCTCCAGCACGGCCTGGCTTGCTGCAACGGCAAGAATGCCAATGCTCAAGCGTTCCCAGGCCAGCTCTTTCATCAGTTGATAGAAACCCTGGCCTGGCTCGCCACCGAGGATATTGGCCTTGGGGACGCGCACGTTTTCGAAAAACACCATGGTGGTGTCCTGGGCATGCAAGCCGACCTTGCGCAGGGGTTTGGATTTGCTCACCCCAGCACGGTCCGCCTCCACCAGAATCAGCGAAATGTCGCGCGAACCCTTGCCGCTATTACCGGTTTTGGCAACCACGACGATGATGTCACTGTTGGTGCCGTTGGAAATGAACGTCTTGGAACCGTTGATGACGTACTCATCGCCTTCGAGCACTGCACGCGTCGTGACCGCCTGCAAATCCGAGCCGGTGTCGGGCTCGGTCATGGCCACAGCAGCAATCGTTTCACCGCTGGCCATGGAGGGTAGCCATCTGAGCTTCTGTGCTTCGGTACCGAAGTTGATCAGATAGCCCGCGCAGATATCGTGCACGTTGAAGCCGCTCAACCCCGAGAGGCCGGCACGGGCCACCTCCTCTACCGCGATCATCGCGAAACGACGGTCAAGGCCCAGGCCGCCGTAAGCCTCCGGTGTTGTGACGTTGAGCATGCCCAGGGCACCCGCGCGCTGCCATATCTGGCGCGGTACCAAGTGGTTCTCTTCCCAATGCTCATGGTACGGCGTGCATTCCTCCGCCAGGAAACGGCGGGCGGTATTACGGAACTCTTCATGTTCATGTTCGAAGAGGGTGCGCGGAATCATGGAGTTACCCCTGAATGCAATTAGCGAGTGCGGGCGCCGAACAGCTCGGTTGCCTGTCGCTTCACCTTAAGGCGTTGCAACCTGATGTCCCCCCCTCCAAGCGAGTAGGCCGACCCTGCCTCACTGTCCCCACTCCAAGGGGGTGGGTGAGCGCTTTCAATGGTATTGCTTTACTGGCACGGCTCATTCCATCTGGCTGTACACGAGAACACCATGACCGAATCGCTGCTCAATGAACGCGAATTGCGCTTCCAACTCTATGAGTTGCTCGACACCCAAGCCCTGCTCCAGCGTGCGCGCTACAGCGAGCATGACCGGGCGGTGTTCGACGCTACCCTGGAAACTGCACGCGGCATCGCCGCCGAATACTTCGCCCCGCACAATCAGAAGGCCGATGCCTGTGAACCGACCTTCGACGGTGAACGGGTCACGCTGATACCCGAAACCAAAGCAGCATGGAATGCCTTCGCCGAGGCGGGCTTTCTCGCTGCCCACCACGATTTCGAAGACGGTGGCCTGCAACTGCCGGAGGTCATCCTGCGTGCCAGCATGGCTTACTTCAATGCCGCTAACATCGCCACCGTCGCCTATTCATTCCTGACCATCGGCGCTGCCAACCTGGTCAAGAGCTTCGCCAGCGCGCCGCTGCGCCAACAGTTCCTGGCGCCGATGCTCGATGGCCGCTTCAGCGGCACCATGGCCCTCACCGAACCCGGCCAGGGCTCGGCGCTGGGTGACCTGCGCACCAGCGCCCGCCCGGCAGGCGACGGCACTTACCGTGTGCAAGGGCAGAAGATGTTCATTTCCGGTGGCGACCACGACCTGACCGAGAACATCGTGCACATGGTGCTGGCCCGTATCGACGGTGCGCCGGCGGGCACCCGCGGTATCTCGCTGTTTCTGGTGCCCAAGTACCTGCTCGATGCCGACGGTAACCCGGCTGAACGCAATGATGTGGCCCTGGCTGGCCTGCTGCACAAGCACGGCTATCGCAACACCACCTCCACCGTGCTCAATTTTGGTGAACGCGAGGGCGCGGTTGCTTACCTGGTGGGTGAAGCCAACAAGGGCCTCTCCTACATGTTCCAGATGATGAACGAAGCGCGCATTGGCGTGGCCCTCGGTGCCTCGTCGCTGGCCTACCAGAGCTTCATTCACGCGCTGGACTATGCCCGCGAGCGCCCACAAGGCCGCTTGCCTGGCATCAAGGACCCGCTGGCGCCTCAGGTACGCATTGTCGAGCATGCCGATGTGCGGCGTATGCTGCTGCAGCAAAAGGTCTATGCCGAAGGCAGCCTGGCCCTGTGCCTGTACGCCAGCAGCCTGTTTGAGGACGCCCATACCGCCGAGACCGAAGACGACCGCCTGCAGGCTGGCGAGTTGCTGGACTTGCTGATCCCGATGGTCAAGTCGTATCCGTCGAAGTACGGCGTCATTGCCTCCGACATCGGCATTCAGGTTCTCGGTGGCTCAGGCTACATCCGCGAGTACCCGCTGGAACAGTACTACCGCGATAACCGCTTGAACCCTATCCATGAAGGCACCGAGGGCATCCACGGCCTGGATCTACTGGGCCGCAAACTGCTGCAGAACGGCGGCGCAGGGTACCGATTGTTCCTCAGGAACGTTCGTCAGACGTTGACCGAGGCTAGCCGTGACGCGCAATGCGCCGCCTTGGCTTACACCCTGGCCGGCAGCCTGGACCGCTTGCAGGACGTCACTGAAAACCTGCTCGGCCAGGTCAGTGCCGATGCCAACCTTGGCTTGTCCAACGCCACCGTCTACCTCGATTTGTTCGGCCGTGTACTGGTGGGTTGGCTGTGGCTGCGCATGGGGTTGGTTGCCAGCCGTGCGCTTGCCGCCGGGGCGAGTACCAGTGAAGCGGATTTCTATCACGGCAAATTGCAGGCTGCCCGTTACTTCATGGAGTGGGAGTTGGCCGGTATCGAAGCCCAGGCACGCCTGCTGGGGTCGGCGAACCGCACCAGTTTTGACATGCAGGACCGCTGGTTCTGAGGGTTTTCGCCTGCACTTCGTTTTAAGGAATACACATGCACACCTTTGTCACCTATCAGCTTGAACACAACCTGGCCCTGATCGGGCTGGCCCGTCCCCCGGTAAATGCCCTTGGCCAGCCCCTGCGCGCGGCACTGCTCGACGCCGTCGAGCGCGCGGCTGCCGATCCGGCGGTGAACGCGATCGTGCTGCACGGCAGCAGTGGGTTGTTCTGCGCCGGCGCCGACATCAGCGAATTCGGCAGCGAAGCCTCGTTCGCCGCACCTGACTTGCCTGGCCTGCTGCTGCGCCTGACCCAGCTGGATAAGCCTCTGGTGGCGGCGATTGGCAAGCTGGCCCTGGGCGGCGGCCTGGAGTTGGCCCTGGCGTGTGGTTACCGTATCGGTGAGCCGGGCAGCCGCCTCGGCCTGCCGGAAATCAACCTGGGCCTGCTCCCAGGTGCCGGTGGCACGCAGCGCCTGCCACGCCTGATCGGCGCTAAACCAGCGCTTGAGCTGATGTTGTCCGGTGCTCCGATTGGTGCGGCAGATGCCCTTGAACAAGGCCTGTTGAACCGTTGCGCGGCGAGCGCCGCCACACTGCTGCCGGAAGCCTGCGCCTACGCCCGTGAACTGGTCGCCTGCCAGGCGCCGGCACAACCGGCTGCACTTTACCCGGAACCGGACAAAGGCCTGCCCGAAGACTTTCTGACCCGCTTTCGCGAAGATCACGAACCGCGCTGGAAGTCGCGCCTGGCACCACGCCTGGTGCTGTCTGCGGTAGAAGCCGCCTGTCTGCTCCCGCTGGAGCAAGGCCTGGCCCGCGAACTGGCGTTGTTCAAACAGGCCGAAGCATCCGCTCAGTCCGAAGCCCTGCGCCATGTATTCTTTGCCGAACGCGAAGCCGGTCGGGTGCCAGGCATCGACGCCAATACGCCCTTGCGCAGTGTGCGCAACGTTGCGGTGATCGGCGCCGGCACCATGGGCGGCGGCATCGCCATGAATTTCGCCAACGTCGGCATCCCGGTGACCCTGCTCGAACGCGAAGGCGAAGCGCTGGACCGTGGCCTGGCGCAGATCCGCCACAACTACGGGATCAGCGTGAAGCGTGGCAAGCTCAGCCCGGCGCAACTGGAACAGCGCATGGCCCTGCTGCAGGGCACGCTGGACTACGCCGACCTGGCCGATGCCGATCTGGTGATCGAGGCGGTGTTCGAGAAGTTGGAAATCAAGCAAGCGGTGTTTCGCACGCTGGACAATGTGTGCAAACCCGGGGCTATTCTGGCCACCAATACGTCGTCACTGGACGTCGACCAGATCGCGGCGGTGACCTCCCGCCCGCAGGACGTGATCGGCCTGCACTTTTTCAGCCCGGCCAACGTCATGCGCCTGCTCGAAGTGGTGCGCGGCAAGCTCACCGCGCCTGACGTATTGGCCACCACCCTGAAAATGGGTCGTACCATCGGCAAGATGCCCGTGGTGTCCGGGGTGTGCTTCGGCTTCATCGGCAACCGTATGCTCGAACCCTATGCGCGTGAAGCGCACCGGCTGGTGTTGGAAGGCGCCACGCCCACGCAAGTCGATGGGGTGCTCACCGGCCTGGACCTGAGCATGGGTGTGTTCAGCATGCTTGACCTGGCGGGTATCGACGTCAACTTCCTGGTACGCGATGCCAACCGCGCCGCCATCGCCCATGACCCCAGCTACTGCCGACTGGGCGATGAACTCTACGCCCTGGGCCGCTACGGTCAGAAGACCAGCCGTGGTTTCTACCTTTATGAGGGGCGCAATCGTCAGGACGATTATGAGGTGGTGGCCCTGGCCGAACGCCTGGCGGGCGAGTTGCACATCCCGCGCCGCCCCATCGGTAATCAGGAGATCCACGACCGCTGCCTGTTCATGCTGATCAACGAAGGCATCCAGCTACTGGACGAAGGCATCGCCTTGCGTGCCAGTGACATCGACCTGGTGTGGCTCAACGGCTATGGCTTCCCCGGCCACCTGGGCGGCCCGCTGTACTATGCCGAGCAGTTGGGGCTGGACAAGGTGTTGGCCACCCTCAACCATTACCGCAAAGCACTCGGTGACTACGGCCAGACGTGGTTTACCCCGGCACCGTTGCTTGAGCGTCTGGTTGCCGCAGGCAAGCAGCGCATCGAACGCGTCTGACGCAGAGACGCCAGGGGTAACCCTGGCGTCATTCACTTTCACAGTTTCCGGTGCCCTGATGAACCTATTCTCCCCTTCCTGCCTCAATGACCGCGTGGTACTCATCACTGGCGCTTCCAGTGGCATTGGCGCACATCTGGCACGCGTTGCCGCTGCCGCCGGTGCCCGAGTAGTGCTGGCCGCACGCCGTGTCGAGCGCCTGCAGCAACTGGCCGAGGCGCTGCAACACAACGGTGCCCAGGCCCTGACAGTGGCCATGGACGTGACCGATCGCGCCAGTGTGGAAGCTGCCTTCGATGCCGCTGAAGCCGCCTTCGGTACCGTCGATGTGGTACTCAACAATGCCGGTATCGGCAATGGCCAGCGCGTGTTGGAGGTCAGCGAAGAAGACTGGCGCAGCATGCTCGCCACCAACCTCGACGGGGTCTGGCGCGTGGCTCAGTGCGCCGCCCAGCGTCTGGCCAAAGCCAAGCGGCCAGGGAGCATCGTCAATATTGCCTCGATCCTCGGCTTGCGTGTCGGCACCGGCTACAGCCACTACTGCGCGGCCAAGGCCGGGGTGGTGCAATTGACCAAGTCGCTGGCGTTGGAGCTGGCCCGTTACGACATCCGCGTCAATGCCATTGCCCCGGGTTACTTCAAAACCGAGATGAACGACGCCTACTTCGACAGCGACAAGGGCCAGGAATACATCAAGCAAGCCGTGCCGATGCGCCGGCTCGGGCAGCTCGAAGAACTCAACGGCCCTTTCCTGTTGTTGGCCAGTGCAGCCGGCGCATACATGTCCGGTGCCGTGCTGGCAGTGGATGGCGGCCACTTGGTGGGTAGCCTGTAACGAGCTTTTGATGGCATTACACGGAAGAAATTCTTACCATCCGTGCAAACCACAGCACGTGAACCACAGCATCAATGGACAGCATCGAGCGCTACCTGCAGGCGGCCACGCGGGATAACACCCGGCGCAGCTATCAGGCAGCGATAGAACACTATGAAGTGAGCTGGGGCGGCTTTCTGCCCGCCACCGCCGACAGTGTTGCCCGTTACCTGGCCGACCATGCGCAAACCCATGCCATCAGCACGTTGAAGCAACGTCTGGCGGCGTTGGGACAGTGGCATGTCAGCCAGGGTTTTCCCGACCCGACCAAGGCCCCCGTGGTGCGCCAGGTGCTTAAAGGCATCCGCACCTTGCACCCGGCCGAGCCCCGGCAAGCCGCGCCGTTGCAGATCCAGCACTTGCAACAGGCCGTGACTGCCCTGGAAAACGCGGCCAGCCAGGCGCGCGCCCACCACAACCTGCCCGCCCTGCTCCGGGCCCGACGCGATGTGGCCCTGTTACTGATCGGCTTCTGGCGCGGTTTTCGAGGCGATGAATTGGCGCGATTGCAGGTTGAGCATATTCACGCACAAGCGGGCCAAGGTATGTCGATTTTCCTGCCGCGCAGCAAAGGTGACCGTCAGGCACTGGGGGTGCGGCATCAGGCGCCGGCGTTGAAAGTCTTGTGTCCGGTTCAGGCTTACCTGCAATGGATCGAAGTTGCCGGTATCGCCCATGGCCCGGTGTTTCGCAAACTCGACCGCTGGGGCAACCTGGGCCTTGAGGCGCTGAACAGCAACAGCCTGATTGCCTTGCTCCGACGCATTCTGGAACGCAGCGGCGTCCCTGCTGCTTTATATACCGGTCACTCGCTGCGGCGTGGCTTTGCCACCTGGGCCACCAGCAATGGCTGGGAGCTCAAGGCCCTGATGAGCCACGTCGGCTGGAAAGACGCTAAATCGGCCTTGCGCTACATCGATGCCTCGGCCTCGTTCGGCGAGCTGGCCCTGCTTGAAACGGCCCAGCCGCAGCGCTTGATTCAATCCTGAAGTCCTTGTGAGGGGAGCTGGCTTGCAAGCAGCTGTTTTTACGGCCGCTGCGCAGCCGATCGCGGGGCAAGGTCCGCTCCCACCGGACCTACCCTGCTGCTAGCGACACAAGCGGGCTTACTGTGGGAGCGGGCTAACCCCGCGATGCTATGTGTCTGACAGGCCGCAATCGCGGGCACAACGCCACAAACGGGCAATGTCCCGGGCCCGGGCTTGCAGCAGCTCTGGGGCCTGGGCGCAGGCCTGCTCCAGGCTCATCGGGCCATTGGTCAGGGCGAATGCAGCGTCGATGCCGTGGGCATACAACTGTTCATAACCCTCGCCCAAGGTTCCGGCAATCACCACCACCGGCACCCCTTGGCGTTGGGCGATGCGGGCCACCCCGAATGGAGTTTTGCCGCGCAGCGTCTGGGCATCGAAACGCCCTTCACCGGTAATCACCAAGTCGGCACCGTGTACCGCCTGCTCAAGCCCGGCGAGTTCGGCCACCACTTCAATGCCAGGGCGGAATGTCGCCTGCATGAAGGCCTTGGCGGCAAAGCCCATGCCGCCTGCGGCACCGCAGCCTGGAAAGTCACGCACGTCTTCGCCCAGCAGCCGGGCGCAATGGTCGGCAAAATGCCCAAGGGCCTGATCCAGCGCCTTGACTTGCTCGGGGCTGGCGCCTTTTTGCGGGCCAAAAATAGCCGAGGCGCCATTGCCGCCGCACAACGGGTTATCGACATCCGCCGCCACTTCCAGGCGTACCTCGGCCAGCCGTGGGTCCAGCGCGCTGGCATCCAGGCGTGCCAGATTTGCCAGGGCCAGGCCGCCTTCGGCCAGCCTTTGCCCGTGGGCATCGAACAGTTGCAGGCCAAGGGCGCGCAACATCCCGCTGCCCGCGTCATTGGTGGCGCTGCCGCCAATGGCAAGAATGATACGCCGGGCACCGGCGTCCAGCGCTGCGGCAATCAGTTCACCGGTGCCATAGGTGCTGCTGCGGCATGCATCGCGCTGTGCCAGGCTCAGCAACTGCAAGCCACTGGCCTGGGCCATCTCGATGATTGCAGTGTGACTCTCGGCCAACCAGCCCCAGCTGGCCAGCACCGGCTCAGCCAATGGCCCCTGAACCTGCTGCTGACGCACTTCACCCTGGCAGGCGGCAACAATCGCTTCCATGGTGCCTTCGCCGCCATCAGCCATCGGGCACGTGACCACGTGCGCCTGAGGCCAGATCTCCGTCAGCCCGCGGCCGATGGCCTGCGCCACCCCTTCGGCACTGAGGCTGTCCTTGAACGAGTCGGGGGCGATGACGATTTTCATGGGGATTCTCCTGCTCCAGATCGATGCATGCTGACAGCAAGACGCGGCTTGAGCTTCTGTCAGATGCACAAAGCGGATGTTCCAGCTTTGGTCAGTTTGCCCAGTCAGGCGTCGGCTGCCAGCAACTGTAGCCCCAGGTACAGGCTCAGCATGCCCTCCAGGCGCAACGGATCGACTTCACTCAGTTCGGCAATCCGCTCCAGGCGATAGCGCAGGCTGTTGCGGTGAATGCCCAGGGCGTCGGCACAGGCCTGGCTCTGCCCGTCATGGGCGCACCAGGCGCGCAAGGTCGCGAGCAATTGGCCGCTGGCGTCTTTGGCGCGGATGCGCTGCAAGGGCTCAAGCAACTCGTCGAGCGCATCATCGTTGCGGTGGCGCCAAAGCAGCGCCGGCAAGCGGTAGCGAGCCAGCGTGAGGGTTCGCTCAGCGGGCAACACTTCCCGACCGTAGGCCAGCAAATCGCGAACTCGACGGTAGCCTCGGCGCAGCTGCTCAAGGCTCTGTGCCGGCGAGCCAATGGCCAAACGCTGCACCTGCCAGCCGTGGCGCTGCAGTTTATCCAGCAGCCGCACCTCATCCAGCGTCGCGCTGGCCGGGCGGCACCACAGCAGGGATTGCCGTGCCGGGCTCACACACCAACTGTCCGGATAACGGCTCATCAGCCAGCTGGCCAGGGTTTCGGCGGCCGGGCCACTTTCCAGCTCGAACAAGCACGGCACCCGTGGCAACTGCGGCTTGAGCCCTAACTGTCGGGCTTCATCCACCAACCGCGGAGAATCCCCAGAGCCGCCCAACAGCAAGGCCAACAGGTCATCGCAGCGCTGCCGCCGCCATTGCTGTTCCACCTGCATGTGCCGCTGGGCCAGGAGCATTTCCGCAGTCATGCGCACCAGTTGTGCGTACGTGCGCAGCTGTTGAGGGTCGCCGGTCAGGCCGAGCACCCCCATCAAACGCCCGTCAAGCATCAGCGGCAAATTGATGCCCGGCTGAACGCCCTTCAGGCACTTGGCTGCTTCAACGTCCAGCTCGACAATGCGGGCGTTGGCCAGCACCAATTGCGCGCCTTCATGGCGGGTGTTGATGCGCTCCGGCTCACCACTGCCGAGGATCAGGCCCTGGCTGTCCATCACGTTGACGTTGCACGGCAAAATAGCCATCGCCCGATCGACGATATCTTGCGCCAGATCATGGTCCAGTTCGAACATGGGAGGATCCTTGTTGTCGCAATGATTGGTCCGCGGCACAGCAGGCCGCCAGAAATGCTGTGCACAAGCACAAAGACAGCCACGGCCCTCTCACCGAGACTCATCGCAGCAGCCGCCTTGATGCAGGCTGCGGCGATAAAAATAAACGAAGAGAGCAAATCATGTCATACAGCCCTGCCCCTGACCAAGGCCACGACGACTCCCGCAACGCGCTGTATCGGCGCATCACTCTGCGGCTGATCCCCTTCATCTTTATCTGCTACCTGTTCAATTACCTGGACCGGGTCAACGTTGGCTTTGCCAAGTTGCAGATGCTCGATGCACTGAAATTCAGTGAAACCATTTACGGCCTCGGTGCCGGTATCTTCTTCATCGGCTATGTACTGTGCGGTTTGCCCAGCAACCTGGCGCTCAACCGCTTCGGTCCACGACGCTGGATCGCACTGATGATGATCGCCTGGGGCACGCTGTCGACCTGCCTGCTGTTCGTCACCACGCCCATGGAGTTCTATGTACTGCGCCTGTTCACCGGCGCAGCGGAAGCGGGCTTCTTCCCGGGCATCGTGCTGTACCTCTCGCGCTGGTTCCCGGCCACCCGCCGCGGGCGGATCATGGCCTTGTTCATGTCGGCCATTCCGGTGTCCGGCTTGCTTGGTGGGCCGTTCTCCGGCTGGATCCTCAACCATTTCGCCGCCGGTCAGCATGGCCTGGCGGGTTGGCAGTGGATGTTCCTGATTCAAGGTATCCCCACGGTCATCCTGGGCATCATGGCCGTGTTCCTGCTCAGCGACGGTTATGCCACCGCCAAATGGCTGAGCCCGGCTGAGCGCGAGATGATCAAGCATGATCTGGCGATCGATGCCGCCAGCAAGCCGGTGACTGTCAGTGACAGCCTGGTGTCTGTATTTACCAACCCGATGATCTGGACGTTCGGTTTCGTCTACTTCTGCATCCAGAGCGGTGTGTATGCGATCAACTTCTGGTTGCCGTCGATCATCAAGAGCCTGGGCTTCAGCGACGCCCTGCTGATTGGCTGGTTGAGCGCCATTCCTTACTTGCTGGCAGGCGTGTTCATGTTGCTGGTGGGTCGCTCGGCCGACTTGCGCAATGAGCGGCGCTGGCACTTGGTGGTGCCGATGCTGATGGGCGCTATCGGTCTGTTGATGGCGGTGAACTTTGCCAGCAACCCGGTCATTGCCATGCTGGGCCTGAGCATCGCCACCATGGGTGCCCTCACCGGCTTGCCGATGTTCTGGCCAATGCCTACTGCGCTGCTCAGTGCCGGTACTGCAGTGGCGGGCTTGGCGATCATCAACTCGGTCGGGCAAATGGCCGGCTTCCTCAGCCCCTACCTGGTGGGCTTCATCAAGGACCAGACCGGTTCGACCGATGCCGCCCTGTATTCACTGGCTGGCCTGATCGTAGTCGGTAGCCTGGTGGCCCTGCGCGCCTCACGCGCCCCCAGCGCGGTGACCCAACCGGCAAGCTGACGGTGTAGGTAGGAGCGGGCTTGCCCCGCGATTGCGGTGTATCAGACACATCGCATCGCGGGGCAAGCCCGCTCCCACAGTGTCGCTTATGCAAATATGCAGATTCACCCTGCAGTTTTATCGATTGTATTGAGCAAATTTGCACTGGTAGGATCCGGCGATCCTCTAGCGGAAAATCAATAACAATGCAGGGAGAAGCGATGACCGCGCACGTTCAAACGCCAGCCGAAACACCGGTTCTGGCCCAGGTCCGTAACCATATCGGTCACTTGACCCTCAATCGCCCCGCCGGCCTCAACGCCCTGACCCTGGACATGGTGCGCCGCCTTCAGGCTCAACTTGATGCCTGGGCCCACGACGCCGATGTGCATGCCGTGGTGCTGCGCGGCGAAGGCCCCAAGGGCTTTTGTGCAGGGGGTGACATCCGTTCGTTGCACGACAGCTACAAGGCCGGCGACAGCCTGCACCGGGATTTTTTCATCGAAGAATATGCCCTCGATCTGTGCATCCATCATTACCGCAAGCCCATCCTCGCCTTGATGGACGGCTTCACCCTCGGTGGCGGCATGGGCCTGGCCCAAGGTGCAGACTTGCGTGTTGTTACCGAACGCAGCCGCCTGGCCATGCCAGAAGTCGGCATCGGCTACTTCCCAGATGTCGGTGGCAGCTACTTCCTGTCCCGCGTGCCCGGTGAGCTGGGCACCTACCTGGGCGTCAGCGGCGTGCAGATCCAGGCGGCGGATGCGCTGTACTGCGGCCTGGCAGACTGGTACGTGGACAGCAGCAAACTGGCGCAGCTCGATGAACGCCTCGATGCCCTGACGTTCAGCGATTACCCGCTCAAAGACCTGCAAGGCGTACTCGCCAAGCTGGGTACCCAAACGCTGGACAACCCGCCACTGGCCAAGCTGCGCCCGGCCATCGATCACTTCTTTGCCCTGCCCGACGTCAGCAGTATCGTGGAACAACTACGGGCGGTAACCGTGGCCGACAGCCACGAATGGGCAGTGAACACCGCAAACCTGCTGGAAACCCGTTCGCCGCTGGCCATGGCAGCCACCCTGGAGATGCTGCGCCGCGGCCGTCACCTGAGCCTGGAAGATTGCTTCAAGATGGAGTTGCACCTGGATCAGCAGTGGTTCGAGCATGGCGACCTGATCGAAGGCGTGCGGGCCCTGATCATCGACAAGGACAAACAGCCACGCTGGAATCCGCCGACCCTTGCCGAGCTGGACCGTTCGCGGGTGGATCAATTCTTCGAAGGCCTGTGAGGCCTGGAGTACGCAGATGCAAGACCTGGAACTGACAGAAGAACAGATCATGATCCGCGACATGGCCCGCGACTTTGCCCGTGGCGAAATCGCACCGCATGCACAGGCCTGGGAAAAAGCCGGCTGGATCGATGATCAGGTGGTGAAAAAAATGGGCGAGCTGGGCTTGCTCGGCATGGTCGTCCCAGAGCAATGGGGCGGCAGTTACACCGACTACGTTGCCTATGCCCTGGCAGTCGAAGAAATCGCTGCAGGCGACGGCGCCACTGGTGCCCTGATGAGTATTCACAACTCGGTGGGTTGCGGCCCCCTGCTCGCCTACGGCAATGCTGAACAACAGCAAACCTGGCTGGAGCGTCTGGCCACCGGTGACGTGATTGGTTGCTTCTGCCTGACCGAACCACAAGCGGGCTCCGAGGCGCACAACCTGCGCACCAGCGCCCAGTTGCAGGGCGACCACTGGGTCATCAACGGTGCCAAACAGTTTGTCAGCAACGCACGGCGCGCCGGCCTGGCCATCGTGTTTGCCGTAACCGACCCAGAGCTGGGCAAGAAAGGTATTTCGGCGTTCCTGGTGCCGACCGACAACGAAGGTTTTGTGGTCGATCGCAGCGAACACAAGATGGGCATTCGTGCTTCCGATACCTGCGCGGTGACCTTGAACAACTGCCGCATCCCCGCTGCCAATTTGCTCGGTGAGCGCGGCAAGGGCCTGGCCATTGCCCTGTCCAACCTTGAAGGCGGACGCATTGGCATTGCCGCCCAGGCACTGGGGATCGCCCGTGCGGCGTTTGAAGCTGCACTGGCCTACGCCCGTGACCGCGTGCAGTTTGGCAAACCGATCAATGAGCACCAGAGCATCGCCAACCTGCTGGCTGACATGCAGGTGCAAATCAACGCGGCACGCCTGCTGATCCTGCATGCCGCACGCCTGCGCAGTTCTGGCAAGCCGTGCCTGAGCGAGGCGTCACAGGCCAAGCTGTTTGCCTCGGAAATGGCTGAGCGGGTCTGCTCCAAGGCGATTCAGGTGCATGGCGGCTATGGCTATCTGGAAGACTACCCCGTAGAGCGCTATTACCGCGATGCGCGGATCACCCAGATCTACGAAGGCTCCAGCGAGATTCAGCGCATGCTGATTGCCCGCGAGCTCAAGCACTACGCGTTGTAACAAGCGTCGCGGGGCAAGCCCGCTCCCACAGGGTTGGTGGGAACGGGCTTGCCCCGCGATTTACTCATCAACATGCACACTGTCGAGGTAACTGCGCACCGCCCATAGCGCCTCCTGGCTCAGGTAGTCGGCCATCTTCGGCATGTACACCCGGCCATCGCGCACCGCGCCGTTACGCACCCGCTCGACAAACCATTCATCACCCGCCGCCCCTTCATCCAGCAAGCGCAAATCCGGTGCGATCCCCCCCGACTTGGCCTCCAGGCCATGACAAGCCGCGCAATTCTGGTTGTAGGCCGATGCGCCAATCGACACTGCCTCGTCATGATCCTTGCTGTTGCGGTAGGGGTTTTCCGTGCGCCATTGCTCGCCGAGTTTTTCCAGGTTTCCGGTATTGACCGCCGTCGGTGTGACGTTGCCATGGGCCAACACCGCTGCGCTGCTGATCAGGCAGCTGGTCATTATCAGGCCCAACCAGGCGTTTTTTACTGTTGTCATTGTTATGCCCTCGACTGCTGTTTGCACGCGAACCCCTCTCTGTTGAAAGGGTGTTCGCCAGCCTAGGCCGACCCGGCATCAGGCCCCATGCTGCTTTGGGGGCCGCGCTCTACTCCCTTGGTCGTAACGCTTGTGAAGCAGTGCCAAATCATGCGCCGTTTGGGAAGTTTTCCCGTAAAGGGCGGGAGTTTTTCCGTTTCACGCTCAGAGGCAAGGTTCCAGGCTAAGCGGGCCAAAACCTTTTCTGGGAACTCCAACCATGACAATAAGATCGGTACCCACCACTCGCTCTCCACTGTCTAACGCCGTGCACGCGATCATGCTGTTCAGCGGCCTGGCCCTGGCCGTACCGGCCAGCGCAACGCCGGTGAGTTGGGACGACATCGCCGATGACCATAAAACCACCGGCAACGTCCTGCAGTACGGCATGGGTACCAACGCCCAGCGCTGGAGCCCGCTGGCTCAGGTCAACGACAGCAACGTGTTCAAGTTGACCCCGGCCTGGTCGTACTCGTTTGGCGATGAAAAACAACGTGGCCAGGAGTCCCAGGCCATCGTCAACGACGGGGTGATTTACGTCACCGGCTCGTATTCGCGGGTGTTCGCCCTCGACGCCAAAAGCGGCAAGCGCCTGTGGACCTACAACCATCGTTTGCCCGACAACATCCGCCCCTGCTGTGACGTGGTCAACCGCGGTGCAGCGATTTATGGCGACAAGATCTTTTTCGGCACCCTCGACGCCCAGGTCATTGCCCTGAACAAAGACACCGGCAAAGTGGTGTGGAAGAAGAAGTTCGGTGACCACAGTGCAGGCTACACCATGACCGGCGCGCCAACCCTGGTCAAAGACCAGAAGAGCGGCAAGGTGCTGTTGATTCACGGCAGCTCCGGCGATGAATTCGGCGTGGTCGGCCAACTGTTTGCCCGTGATCCCGAGACCGGTGATGAAGTCTGGATGCGGCCCTTCGTTGAGGGACACATGGGCCGTTTGAACGGCAAGGACAGCACCCCCACCGGCGATGTCAAAGCACCGTCCTGGCCAGACGATCCGAGCACCGAAACCGGCAAGGTCCAAGCCTGGAGTCATGGCGGTGGCGCGCCTTGGCAAAGCGCCAGTTTCGACGCTGAAACCAACACCATCATCGTCGGCGCTGGCAACCCCGGCCCCTGGAACACCTGGGCGCGTACCTCCAAAGACGGCAACCCCCACGATTACGACAGCCTCTACACCTCAGGTCAGGTGGGCGTCGACCCGACCACCGGAGAAGTGAAGTGGTTCTACCAGCACACCCCTAACGATGCCTGGGACTTCTCCGGCAACAACGAACTGGTGCTGTTCGATTACAAAGACAAAGACGGCAAGCCGTTCAAGGCCACCGCCCATGCCGACCGCAATGGCTTCTTCTATGTGGTCGACCGCACCAACGGCAAACTGAAAAACGCTTTTCCGTTCGCCGACAACATCACCTGGGCCAGCCACATCGACCTCACCACCGGTCGCCCGGTGGAGAACCCTGGCCAACGCCCGGCCAAGCCTGAGCCCGGCCAGACCAAAGGCAAACCGGTAGAGGTATCGCCACCGTTCCTGGGTGGCAAGAACTGGAACCCGATGGCCTACAGTCAGGACACCGGGCTGTTCTATGTGCCGTCGAACCAGTGGAAAGAGGAATACTGGACCGAGGAGGTGAACTACAAAAAAGGCTCGGCCTACCTAGGCATGGGCTTTAGGATCAAGCGCATGTATGAGGACCATGTCGGCTCATTGCGCGCCATGGACCCGACCACCGGAAAAATGGTCTGGGAACACAAAGAGCGCCTGCCGCTGTGGGCCGGTGTGCTGGCGACCAAGGGCAACCTGGTGTTCACCGGCACCGGCGATGGCTACTTCAAGGCCTTCAACGCCAAGACCGGCGAAGAGCTGTGGAAATTCCAGACCGGCAGCGGCATTGTCTCGCCACCCATCACCTGGGAGCAGGAGGGTGAACAGTACATCGGCGTCACCGTCGGTTATGGCGGCGCGGTACCGCTGTGGGGTGGCGACATGGCCGAGTTGACCAAGCCGGTGGCTCAGGGTGGTTCTTTCTGGGTGTTCAAGATCCCGGCCTGGGATACCAAGACTGCTCAGCGTTGAACCGATCGCGGGGCAAGCCCGCTCCCACTGAGGGAGCGGGCTTGCCCCGCGACAGCGTCATCCCTCCCAAGGAGATTCTGATGAATTACTTGCCATTGCTGCTAATCGCCGCCCTTACCCCCGCCTTCGCCACCGACGACAGCGCACCGACCATCAACGGCTGCGTGCTCGCCCCGGAAAGCCAATGCCCTAACGCGAACCTGCGTGGCGCCGACCTGAGCAACCAGGACCTACGCAAAATCAATCTGGCCGGAGCCGACCTGCGCGGCGCCAACCTGCGCCACGCCCGCCTGGACCTGGCCAACCTGGAAAAAGCCAACCTGCAAGGCGCCAACCTCACCCGTGCCAGCCTGCAGCAAAGCAACCTGCGCCTGGCCAATCTGCAGGGCGCGACCCTGGTTGCCGTGCAAGGCTGGGGGCTGTTCGCCCAAGGCGCGACCTTCGACAACGCTAACCTCAGTGCTGCCTATCTGGAGTTCGCGCGCCTCTCCGGCGCCCGTCTGCACAACAGCAACCTGCAGGCTGCCGACCTGGAAATGACCTGGTTGAGCAAGGCCGACCTCAAAGGGGCGAACCTGGCTGACGCTAACCTGCAGGAAGCCAAACTGGGCGAAAGCAACCTGGCGCAGGCCGACCTGCGCGGTAGTCGCCAACACTACGCCAACTTCCAGGGCAGCAACATGGAAGGTTGCCAGGGCTGTCCCGACAGTTGGAACTAGGCTGCCAGCTGTAGCAGGCCAGCTTCAATCGCCAGATGCACCATTTCGGCCTGAGAACTGACCTGCAGCTTGCTCTTGAGGGTGGTGAGGTAGTTGGACACGGTTTTGCTGCTCAAACACAGCTGCTGGGCGATCATCTGGTTCGAAAAACCTTTGGCCAGCATCAGAAAGATTTCCACTTCGCGCGGGGTCAAGTCCTGCAGGCGTACATCGGCGGCTTGCCCACCATAGGCCTGCACCGCTAATGCTGTGGCCAGCGGCTGCTCGATGTAGGCCTGGCCGCACAACGCACGGCGCGCCGCCTCCAGTAATACCTCAGGCTCAGCGCGTTTGGAGACAAAGCCACAAGCGCCGGCATCCAGCGCCTGACGCACCAGCCCCAGCTGCGCGTGTTCACTGAAAAACAGCACACGCAACTGCGGCAAGCGCTGGCGTAGCCGCCGAGTGGTTTCCAGGCCACTGATGCCGGGAAGGTCAAAGTCCATGATCACCAGCCCCGGCAACTGCTCGGCGACCTTGAGCAGCGCCGCTTCGCCGCTGCCCGCTTCAATCACTGCCACCCCTTCAAGCCCTTGCATCAGCAGACGGGCCAGGCCCAGACGCAGCATCGGGTGGTCGTCGACCAGTAAAATGGCCATCCAAAGCCCCTCCCCAGTAGTCCTGCGAAGCAGGTTGTGCCCATGCTAAAGCGCACCCCTGCCCCGGCGCCTACTACTTTGGTACTGTTTCCGTTGTCGATGGTCGCATTTCCAAAGCGCTAGTGCTGGCCTGTAATGAAGGGGTGCAGCAACACCCACAACAATAAGGTGCAAAGCCATGTACAAGATTCTGATCGCCGACGACCACCCATTGTTTCGCGAAGCCATCCATAGCGTGATCAGCGATGGCTTTCCCGGCAGCGAGGTGATGGAAACCGCCGATCTTGACGGCGCCTTGGCCCTGACTGTCGATCATGACGACCTCGACCTGATCCTGCTCGATTTGAACATGCCGGGCATGCATGGCCTGGGTGGCCTGATCAACCTGCGCAACAGTGCCCCCACCGTACCCGTGGTGATTGTCTCGGCCGAACAAGACAAACAGGTCGTGCTGCAAGCGATTACCTATGGCGCCGTGGGCTTCATCACCAAGTCTTCACCGCGCTCACAAATGACCGACGCCATCGAACAGATCCTCAATGGCAATGTGTACCTGCCACCCGACATCATTCGCACGCAAAAAGCCAACACCCGCCGCAGCCACAGCGAACACCCGCCCTTCGCTCCGGAGCTGCTGCAAGCGCTGACGCGCAAACAGTTGCTGGTGCTGCAGCGCATGAGCAAAGGCGAATCGAACAAACAGATCGCCTACAACCTGGACATTGCCGAGACCACGGTCAAAGCCCATGTGTCTGCAATTTTGCGCAAGCTCAATGTGCACAACCGCGTGCAGGCGATCCTCAGCGCTGGCGACATCGACTTCACTGCCTACCTGCGACGATAGTCGGGGGTAATCACGGATATGCAAATTAGCCATTGAAACCACGCCCGCGCCTGAAGTAAGCTCAGGCACATCAACCGGAGAGTCCCATGTCGCCATCCACCCTCATTCACGCTCACCACGCAGGTCGCCCATCGCGTCCGCTGCTGGCTGTGGCTGAGTGCGCGACCGTCGCTCCTGCTGCGTTTTATTTTGGGTATTGGTTTAGCCACAGGCGCCGCTGATACCCACACCGGCGCCCACTTTCAAGGGGCCGCCGAACACGAGAATACTCAACCCCCGGTCGGCCCCCCGACCGGGGGTTTTGCATTTCAGGCCCCGGAAAACCGAACAGATAACGAGGATTACCCCATGAACTACACCACTTATTACCGTTACCCAAGCTTTACCGCCTGGCGATTTAGCCAATCCCGTTCGGGCCAGTTTGCCGCCTCCGACCGGTCCATCACAGGTGGCGCAACCACACAGACAGCCAATCCGGATCTTTGTCGAACACTTCGATAGGGCCGAGTGCGCGGGCCAGAACCCGCCGTCCGCCCAGGGAACATAATCGCCATGCAATCGTCTTCGCTCGCTTTGCCCCTGACCCAACCGCAAGCCGCCAATTCTGCGGTCAGCCAACGTCTACCCAGTGCCCACCTGCTCAAGCAGCAAATGCCATTGAGCACTGCCCTTGGCCATCAGGTCGAACGCCATCGCCAGGCCGTCCGAGCCATTCTTGAAGGTCGCGACCAACGCCTGCTGGTGATCGTCGGCCCTTGTTCATTGCACGACCCACGCTCGGCCCTTGAATACGCCGACCGCCTCAAAGCCCTCAGTGACGACGTCAGCGATCAACTGCTGCTGGTAATGCGAGCCTACGTAGAAAAACCGCGTACCACCGTCGGCTGGAAAGGCCTGGCCTACGACCCACACCTGGATGGCAGCGATGACATGCACGCCGGTATCGCCCTGTCCCGTGGGCTGATGCTGGGTATGCTCGAGCGCGGTTTGCCGGTTGCCACCGAGTTGCTGCAGCCTATGGCGGCCGGGTACTTCGATGACCTGCTGAGTTGGGCGGCGATTGGTGCACGAACCACCGAGTCGCAGATCCACCGCGAGATGGTCAGCGGCCTGGGGTTGCCGGTCGGGTTCAAGAATGGCACCGACGGCGGTGTCGCCATTGCCTGCGATGCCATCCGCAGCGCTGCCCATGCACATCGGCATTTCGGCATTGACACCCAAGGCTACCCGGCGATTATCGAAACCCTGGGCAACCCCGACACCCACCTGGTGCTGCGCGGTGGTCACCAGGGCCCGAACTACGACGCGGCCAGCCTTGCCCAGGCACGTCAGGGCCTGGCCAAGGCCGGTCTGAGCGCGCGGATCATGGTTGACTGCAGCCATGCCAACAGCGGCAAAGACCCGCTGCGCCAACCCGCCGTGTTCGATGAGGTATTGCGGCAACGCCTGGAAGGTGACCGCTCAATCGTCGGCATGATGCTCGAAGGCCACTTGTTCGACGGCTGCCAGGCGTTGGGTAAAGAGCCACTGAAGTACGGTGTATCGATTACCGATGGTTGCCTGGGCTGGGATTCGACTCAGCACCTGTTGCAGCAGGCCAGTGCAGCACTGGCGCAACGTTAACAGCGCAGTCCTTGCGACTGGGGTGGGAGCAGGCTTGACCCGCTGCGATGTGTCTGACAAGCCTTTATCGCGGGGCAAGCCCGCTCCCACCGGCTTGCTCAATAAGCAGGAGCAATGTGCAGCCAATTGCGCTAGGCTTGCGGTTCATTCACCAGGAGACTTTCCCATGGCAAAAGCCACTGCCCGCCACATCCTCGTCAGCAGCGAAGAGAAGTGCAACGAGCTCAAAGCGCAGATCGAAGGCGGCGCTGACTTCGCTGAAGTTGCCAAGGCCAATTCCACTTGCCCATCCAGCCGTCAAGGTGGTGATCTGGGTTCGTTCGGCCCGGGGCAAATGGTCAAAGAGTTCGACACCGTGGTATTCAGCGCCCCCTTGAACGTGGTGCAAGGCCCGGTCAAAACTCAGTTCGGTTACCACCTGCTGGAAGTCACCAGCCGCCAGGACTGAGTCCTGCCGATGCAGCGTGCGGCCATGATGCGCCGGGTGAAGTCACCTGGCCTGTTACTGGCTTTCTTGCTGCTGACCTGCCCGGGCCTGCGTGCAGCGCCCGGGCATGCGCTGACCGTCTATGGTGAGCCGTCGCGATACCCTGCCAGTTTCCAGCACTTCCAGTACGTCAACCCGACCGCGCCCAAGGGCGGCAGCCTGCGCCGTTCTGCCATCGAAATCGGCCAGTTCGATCATGTGCTGCCTTATATCGACAAGGGCATCGGCGTTGCCGAGGTCGACGGGTGGTTGTATGCACCATTAGCCATCCGCGCCCAGGATGAGCCCTACACGGTCTATGGCCTGGTCGCTCAGCGTCTGGAGCGCGCCCCCGACGGGCGCTGGTTACGCTTCTACCTCGATCCACGTGCACGCTTTGCCGATGGTCAGCCGATTCGCGCTGAAGATGTGCGCTACACCTTCGACTTGCTGATGCGCGAAGGCAGCCTCAAATACCGCACCCAGTTTGCCGATGTCGAGCGGGTCGAGATCGAGGGCCCGCGCCAGGTTCGCTTTGATTTCAAGAGTAACCAGAACCGCACCTTGCCACTGGACTTGGCCAGCCTGCCGGTGCTGCCAGAGCACTGGTGGAAAGACCGCGACTTTGCCAACGGCGGCGGTTTCGAAGCGCCGCTGGGCAGTGGCCCGTACCGTATCGGGCGAATCGACAACGGTCGCAGTATCACCTTTGAACGCAACCCAGACTGGTGGGCGCGCGACCTGCCGGTGAGCCGTGGGCGCTACAACTTCGACCGTCTGAGCATCGAGTATTTCGGCGACACCGAGGTGGCACGCCAGGTATTGCGGGGCGGCGGCTTTGACTACAACCGCGAGTTTTCTGCCACCGGCTATTCGATTGGCTACAACAGCCCGGCGCTGGACGATGGCCGCCTGCAACGCGCGCACCTGGCCAAAGACGCCCCACAACCGGCCCAGGGTTTTGTCTTCAACCTGCAACGCCCGGTGTTCAAAGACCGCCGCGTGCGCCAGGCGCTGGCTTTGCTGTGGGACTTCGAGTGGAGCAACCGGCAGATGATGCGCAACCTGTACATCCGCCAGCAGAGTTTCTTCTCCAACAGCACGCTGGCTGCACGCGCCTTGCCCGATGCGCAAGAACTCGAACTGCTTGAACCACTGCGCGGCCAGATACCAGAGGAAGTGTTCACTCAGGTTTTCCAAGCGCCGCAAACCGATGGTTCGGGGCTGATACGTGACAAACAGCTACAGGCCCTGGCCCTGCTCGAATCGGCGGGCTGGAGGCCGCAAGGCGACCAACTGGTGAATGCCGAAGGCGAACCCCTGCGGTTCACCTTCCTCAATGGCCAGGCCGGCTTCGAACGCCTGTTGCTGCCCTGGAAACGTACGCTGGCGCAGATCGGTATCACCCTGGATATCCGCCGCATCGATGCCTCGCAGTACGTCAACCGCCTGATGGCCCGCGACTATGACCTGATTGTCACCGGTTACCCGGTGTCGCCTTCGCCCGGGCTTGAGCTGTACAACTTCTTTGGCTCGGCAGCGGCCAACGACCCGGGCTCGAACAACTACATGGTGCTGCAGGACCCGGCCGTGGACCGCCTGCTCGACGGCCTGGTCAAGGCCGACAGCAAAGCCGGCATGCTCCGCTACGCCCACGCTCTGGACCGCGTACTGAGCTGGAACTACTACTGGATTCCCAACTATTACCCACCTGGCACCTCGACCGTGTGGTGGAACCGCTTCGGCCTGCCGAAGGT
This sequence comes from Pseudomonas sp. H9, assembly GCF_004353925.1. Lineage (GTDB taxonomy): Bacteria > Pseudomonadota > Gammaproteobacteria > Pseudomonadales > Pseudomonadaceae > Aquipseudomonas. The sequence continues at coordinate 347,954 of NZ_SMOK01000011.1, forward strand.
GCAGCCAAGCAACGATGAAGGCCTGGACAGCTGGTGGGAAGTCAGCCCCTCAGCACTGACCAACGTGCAGATGTCCGAGCGCGTGAAGGAGCAGCCATGACCGCCTACATCCTGCGCCGCTTGCTGTTGATCATCCCCACCCTGCTGATCATTCTGCTGGTCAACTTCGTCATCGTGCAGGCCGCCCCCGGTGGGCCGGTGGAGCAAGCCATCGCGCGTTTGCAGGGCATTGGTGGCAGTGCGCCTGGGGCCAGTGTCGAGACCGTGCACAGCGGTTCCCGGGCCAGCCGTGGCCTGGACCCCAAGCTGATCGAAGACATCAAACGCCAGTATGGTTTCGACAAGTCTGCACCGGAGCGCTTATGGCTGATGCTGGGCCAATACGCACGCTTGGATTTCGGCAGCAGCTTTTTCCGCGGCGCCAAGGTTACCGACCTGATTCTGGAAAAAATGCCCGTCACCCTGTCGCTGGGTTTCTGGGCCACCTTGATCACTTACCTGGTGTCGATTCCCTTGGGTATCCGCAAGGCTGTACACCACGGCTCGGCATTCGATGCCTGGAGCAGCAGCCTGATCGTCATTGGCTATGCCCTGCCCTCGTTTCTGTTTGCCTTGTTGCTGATTGTGGTGTTTGCCGGTGGCACCTCGCTGAACTGGTTCCCGGTGCGCGGCCTGGTCTCGGAAAACTTCGATCAATTGAGCCTGTTGGGCAAGTTGGCCGATTACTTCTGGCACTTGGTGCTGCCGGTCGGCGCGTTGGTGATCGGAGGCTTTGCTACCCTGACCTTGTTGACCAAAAACGCCTTTCTCAACGAAATCACCCGCCAGTACGTCATCACCGCCCGGGCCAAGGGCCTGAGCGACCGACGCGTGCTGTACGGCCATGTGTTTCGCAACGCCATTTTGTTGGTGGTGGCGGGTATTCCGCAGGCGTTGATCAGCGTGTTTTTTGCCGGTTCATTGCTGATTGAAGTGATCTTCTCCCTCGATGGCCTGGGGCGCATGAGCTACGAAGCGGCCGTCTCGCGAGACTACCCGGTGGTGTTCGGCTCGCTGTTCATCTTCACCCTGTTCGGCTTGTTGATCCGCCTGGTCGGCGACCTGTGCTACACCCTGGTCGATCCGCGGATCGACTTTGCCACGAGGGCCCACTGATGTTCAGCCTGTCGCCTGTATCACGTCGGCGCCTGCAGCGTTTCCGGCGCAACCGCCGTGGCTGGATTTCGCTGTGGTTGTTCGTTGCACTGCTGATCCTCAGCCTGGGGGCCGAACTGGTGGCCAACGACAAGCCATTGCTGATGGGCTACAAAGGCCAGCTGTATTTCCCCGCATTCACCCGCTACACCGAACAGACCTTCGGCGGCCAACTGCCGTTTCAGCCGGATTACCGCAGCCAATACGTGCAGCAGTTGATCAAGGATCAGGGCGGCTGGATGCTGTTCGCGCCTATTCCCTTCAGCGCCGACACCCCTAACTACGACCTGCAGCAGCCCACCCCCAGCCCGCCGTCTGCAGTCAACTGGCTGGGCACCGATGATCAGGCGCGCGATGTGCTGGCCCGTGTGCTGTACGGCACCCGTGTGTCGATTCTGTTTGCCCTGGCCTTGACGATCATCAGCACCCTGATTGGCATTGCTGCAGGTGCCTTGCAGGGCTACCACGGCGGTTGGGTCGACCTGATCGGGCAACGCTTGCTGGAGGTGTGGTCGGGCTTGCCGGTACTGTACCTGCTGATCATCCTCAGCGGTTTTGTCGAGCCCAATTTCTGGTGGCTGCTGGGGATCATGGCGCTGTTTTCCTGGCTGGCGTTGGTGGATGTGGTACGTGCCGAATTCCTGCGTGGGCGCAACCTCGAATACGTCCAGGCCGCACGGGCGCTCGGCCTGCGCGACAGCGGCGTGATCCTGCGGCACATCCTGCCCAATGCCATGAACGCCACACTTACCTACCTGCCATTCATTCTGACCGGGGCCATCACCACTCTCACCGCCCTGGACTTTCTCGGCTTCGGCATGCCCGCCGGCAGTGCCTCGCTCGGGGAACTGGTCAATCAGGGCAAACAGAACCTGCAGGCGCCGTGGCTGGGCTTTACTGCGTTTTTCGCCCTGGCCTTGATTCTTTCGCTGCTGGTGTTCATTGGCGATGCCTTGCGCGAAGCCTTCGATCCACGGGCATAATCGCCCCCTTTGATCTTCAGGGAGCGGCGCATGCCTGCCAGTGACAGCCTCAAGGATTATCAGCAGGTACGCCAACTGGCGATCCGTTCGCTGTTCGAGATCATCGAGCAGTCCAGTGAAGGCACCCTTATTGTCGACCGCGATGCCCGAATCGTCTGGATGAACGAGCGCTACGCCCGGCGCTTTGGCCTTGACGATGCTGCCAGCGTCATCGGCCAGCCCTGCGAAAGCGTGATTCCCGGCAGCCTGATGCGCGAGGTGGTGAACAACGGCCGACCGATCCTGCTCGACATGCTCGACACCCCGAAAGAACCGCTGGTGGTCATGCGCCTGCCGGTCCACGACGCTGATGGCGCGTTGATCGGCGCAATCGGTTTTGCCCTGTTCGATGAACTGCGCAGCCTTTCGCCGCTGCTCAAGCGCTATGCCAGTATGCAGCAGGAACTGGCCTCGACTCGGTCACTGCTCAAGGCACGCCAAGCCAAATACAGCTTTGCCCAGTTCATTGGTACCAGCGCCGCCAGCCTGGAGGTCAAGCGCCGGGCCCGGCGCGGTGCCAGCAGCGACTCGGCGGTGTTGTTGCTCGGTGAAACCGGTACCGGCAAAGAACTGCTGGCCCATGCCATCCATGCCGCCTCTTCCCGGGCGCACAAGGCGTTTGTCAGCATTAACAGCGCTGCCATTCCGGAAACCCTGCTGGAAGCGGAGTTTTTCGGCACCGCACCGGGCGCCTACACCGGCGCCGATCGCAAAGGCCGCCCCGGCAAACTGCAACTGGCCGAGGGCGGCACCCTGTTTCTCGACGAAATCGGCGACATGCCTCTGCCGCTGCAAAGCAAGTTGCTGCGTGTGCTGCAGGAAAAAGAATACGAGCCGGTCGGTTCCAACCAAATGATGCGCAGCGACGTGCGTATCATTGCCGCGACCTCCACCGACCTCAACGCCGCCATGGCCCGCGGCGAGTTTCGCGCCGACTTGTATTACCGGCTCAACGTTCTGCCAATCCAGGTCCCACCGCTGCGCGAGCGCCTTGAAGACCTGCCGGCGCTCAGCGAAGCCATCCTCGAAGAGTTGGGCAGCCAGCATGAGCTGGAGGACGATGCTCAAGCCTTGCTTGCCCGGCATGCCTGGCCAGGCAATATCCGTGAGCTGCGCAATGTGCTGGAACGCGCCACCTTGCTGGCGGATCAGTCGCGCCTGAGTGCCAGGGACTTACACGCGGCACTGGGCAACCTGGCGCCGGTGCAGGCACAAACACCGCAACTGAACTACCGACAGGCCTGTGCCGAGTTTGAGCGGCAGTTGTTGAGCGACGCCTTGGCGCGCTGTGCCGGCAACGTGCCGGAAGCCGCACGGCAACTGGGGCTGGGGCGGTCTACCTTGTATAAGAAGTTGGTGGCGCTTGGGCTTGCGTCTCAATAACGAGACTTGTGTTTCTGTTTTGAGATTGTTGTCGCGGGGCAAGCCCGCTCCCACAGTGGGTCGGTAGGAGCGGGCTTGCCCCGCGACCAGCAGTCTCAAAATAGAGATCAGATATTTCTCAAAACAAACAATATCCATATATTTCAATAACTTAGAACCTTGGCACGGTTCTCGCTATCTCCTGCAACCCAACAAAAACAAGATGCACCCAAGGAGACACTCGATGAGTGTGATCATCGCCCTGGCAGCCCTCGCGCTGCTGATGCTGGCTGCTTACCGTGGTTACAGCGTTATCCTCTTCGCCCCGATCGCCGCCCTCGGCGCCGTCCTGCTCACCGATCCTTCAGCCGTGGCACCCGCCTTCACCGGCGTGTTCATGGAGAAGATGGTCGGCTTTATCAAACTGTATTTTCCGGTGTTCCTGCTCGGCGCGGTATTCGGCAAGCTGATTGAACTGTCCGGGTTCTCCCGTTCGATCGTCGCAGCCGCCATTCGCCTGCTCGGCACCCGCCAGGCCATGCTAGTGATCGTGTTGGTGTGCGCACTGCTCACCTATGGCGGTGTTTCGCTGTTCGTGGTGGTGTTTGCGGTCTACCCGTTTGCCGCCGAGATGTTCCGCCAGAGCAACATCCCCAAGCGCCTGATCCCGGCGACCATCGCCCTGGGGGCGTTTTCCTTCACCATGGATGCCTTGCCCGGTACCCCACAGATCCAGAACATCATCCCCAGCACCTTCTTCAACACCACCGCCTGGGCCGCCCCTTGGTTGGGCCTGATCGGCACGCTGTTCGTGTTCTGCACCGGCATGCTCTACCTGCAACGCCAGCGCAACAAAGCTCAGCGCGCCGGGGAAGGCTATGGCACCGACCTGCGCAATGAACCGGAAACGGCCGCCGACCTGAAACTGCCCAACCCGTTGCTGGCACTCTCGCCATTGCTGCTGGTGGGCGTGATGAACCTGCTGTTCACCCACTGGATTCCGGCCTGGTATGGCAAAACCCACAGCCTTAGCCTCCCCGGCATGAGTGCGCCGGTACAGACCGACATTGCCAAGCTCACCGCGATCTGGGCCGTTGAAGCGGCGCTGCTGTTGGGCATCTTGCTGGTGTTGGTGGCGGGCTTTGGCGCCATCAAGAGCCGCCTGGCAGAAGGCAGCAAAAGCGCAGTCAGCGGTGCCCTGCTGGCGGCCATGAACACGGCTTCCGAATACGGTTTCGGCGCGGTAATCGCATCGTTACCTGGTTTTCTGGTACTTGCCGATGCGCTGCGCGCCATCCCTAATCCGCTGGTCAACGAAGCGATCACCGTGACCTTGCTGGCCGGTATCACCGGCTCTGCCTCCGGGGGCATGAGTATCGCCCTGGCGGCGATGTCCGACAGCTTCATCGCCGCCGCCAATGCTGCCAACATTCCCCTTGAAGTGCTGCACCGCGTCGCCGCCATGGCCAGCGGTGGCATGGACACCCTCCCGCACAACGGCGCGGTCATCACCTTGCTGGCGGTCACGGGCCTGACCCACCGGGAAGCCTACAAAGATATCTTCGGTATTACCCTGATCAAAACCCTGGCGGTGTTTGTGGTGATCGCCACCTTCTACGCTACCGGTATCGTCTAAGGAGCATCTTATGCAACTCAATGGCAAAACAGCTGTGGTGACCGGCTCCACCAGTGGCATCGGCCTGGGTATCGCCCACGTGCTGGCGCGAGCGGGCGCGAACCTGATTCTCAATGGCTTCGGCGACGCCAGTGCAGCGATCGCCGAGGTGGCCCGCCACGGTACGCGGGTCGGGCATCACCCGGCTGACCTCGGCGATGTGGCGCAGATCGAAGACCTGTTCGCCTACGCCGAGCGCGAATTCGGTGGCGTCGACATTCTGGTCAACAACGCCGGCATTCAGCATGTCGCGGCGGTCGAAGCCTTTCCGGTGGAACGCTGGGACGCAATCATCGCCGTTAACCTTTCTGCCGTGTTCCATGGCACACGCCTGGCATTGCCGGGTATGCGTCAGCGCAACTGGGGGCGGATCATCAACATCGCCTCGGTGCATGGCCAGGTAGGCTCGACCGGCAAGGCGGCCTATGTGGCGGCCAAGCACGGTGTGGTCGGGCTAACCAAAGTAGTGGGCCTTGAAACGGCCACCAGCAACATCACCTGCAACGCCATTTGCCCGGGCTGGGTGCTGACGCCGCTGGTGCAAAAACAGATTGATGACCGCGCCGCCAGTGGCATCGATGCACAACAGGCGCAGCACGATCTGCTGGCGGAGAAGCAGCCTTCACTGGCCTTCGTCACTCCCGAACACCTGGGTGAGCTGGTATTGTTCCTGTGTAGCGAAGCGGGCAGCCAGGTGCGAGGTGCTGCCTGGAACATTGATGGCGGCTGGCTGGCCCAGTAACTGCGGGAGCGGGCTTGCGCCGCGACAGGATGTAGCGGATACACTGCAATTGCGGGGCAAGCCCGCCCCTACCGTTCGGAGGGATGTGCATGAACGAAGTGCTCTGGCGCCCGAGCGAGGCGCGCATTCAGGCCAGTCGCATGGATGCCTTTCGCCGTGAGGTGAACCGCAAGCATGGTTTGGCACTGGCCGACTACGAACAATTGCACCGCTGGAGCATCGACCAGCGTGCGGCGTTCTGGCAGACCCTCGCCGATTTCTTCCAGGTACTGTGGCATCAATCTGCAACCGAGGCCCTCACTGAAGGCCTGCGTATGCCCGATGCGCGCTGGTTCAGCGGTGCCACGCTCAACTTCGCCGAACACCTGCTCAGGCGCCGCGACGCACAGCCAGCAGTGATTACCGTGCGCGAAGACGGCGAACGCCAGGTGCTCAGCCATGCCGAGCTGGCCGAGCACGTCGCCGGGTTGCAACGCAGTTTCCAGGCCGCTGGCATTGGCGTCGGTGACCGCGTCGCCGCGGTCATGCCCAACAGCTGGCATACCCTAGTGGCCATGCTGGCCTGCACCAGCCTCGGCGCAATCTGGTCGTGTTCTTCACCGGAGTTCGGCACCCACGGCATCATCGACCGGTTTGGCCAGATTGAACCCAAGCTGCTAATGGTGTGTGGCGGTTATCAGTATGCGGGCAAGTCCATCGATCAGGTCGACAAAATCAATGAGGTGCTGGCCCAGCTACCCAGCCTGGAGCACTTACTGGTGGTGCCTTACTGTCGCGCTCAAACCCGCACAGAGGCGTTTCACAGCACGGCCCGCATCAGTCTGTGGGACAGCTTCTATACACCCGGTGGCGTGCCGCAATTCACCCCACTTCCGTTCAATCACCCGCTGTACATTCTTTACTCCAGCGGTACCACAGGTGTACCCAAGTGCATCGTCCACAGTGCTGGCGGCGTGCTGTTGCAACACTTGAAAGAACACGGCCTGCACAACGACCTGGGCGCGGACGATGTGCTGTTCTACTACACCACTTGCGGCTGGATGATGTGGAACTGGTTGGTCAGCGGCCTGGCGGTCGGCGCTACGCTGGTGCTGTATGACGGCTCGCCTTTTCACCCCGGCCCCGAGCGCTTGCTCGGCCTGATCGACAGCGAGCGAATCAACGCCTTTGGCACCAGTGCCAAGTACCTGACAGCACTGGAGCACGCGCATTTCCAGCCACGCCTTAGCCACCGCCTGGATTCCCTCAAGCTGTTGCTGTCCACCGGTTCCCCCTTGTCGCCCGAAAGCTACGACTACGTGTACCGCGAATTCAAATCGGACCTGTGCCTGGCCTCAATGTCGGGCGGTACCGATATTTGCTCCTGCTTTGTGATCGGCAACCCGCTGTTGCCCGTACGACGTGGCGAAATCCAATGCAAAAGCCTGGGTATGGCAGTAGAAGTCTGGGACGACAACGGCCATGCCCTGATCGGTGAGAAAGGCGAGTTGGTCTGTACCCGGCATTTTCCAGCCATGCCGCTGGGCTTCTGGAACGACCCGCAGGCTGAGCGTTTCCATACGGCCTACTTCAGCCAGTTCCCGGGCGTCTGGGCGCAAGGCGACTATGCCGAACAGACACCCGAAGGCGGCCTGCTGATTCACGGTCGTTCCGATGCGGTGCTCAATCCTGGAGGGGTACGCATTGGTACTGCAGAAATCTACCGGCAGGTCGACAGCATCGACGAGGTACTGGAAAGTGTTGCCATCGGCCAACGCTGGCAAAACGATGTGCGCGTGGTGTTGTTCGTGCGCCTGCGCGAGGGCCTGGCATTGGATGAAGCGCTGCAGCAACGGATCCGTCAGGTCATCCGCCGCAATACCAGCCCCCGCCATGTGCCGGCGGTGATTGCCGCTGTGAGCGACATACCGCGGACCATCAGCGGCAAGATCGTCGAACTGGCGATACGTAATGTGGTGCACGGCGAACCGGTGAAAAACACCGACGCCCTGGCCAACCCCGAAGCCCTCGAACAATTTCGAGACCGCCCGGAGCTGCGTGTTCAGGCATAATGCGCGGTTTTAGCGCTTTGCGAAGGTACCGTTAGATGAAAGCACAGGCCCGGCACATTCTGGTCAAGACCGCTGAAGAGGCCGAACAGCTCAAGCAACGTATCGCCAAAGGCGAAGCGTTCGATGTGCTGGCCAAAAAATTCTCCACTTGCCCGTCCGGCAAGCGTGGTGGTGACCTGGGCGAAGTGCGCCCGGGGCAGATGGTCGGCGCCATCGACCAGGTCATTTTCAAGAAACCATTGCGGGTGGTGCACGGCCCGATCAAGAGCAAGTTCGGCTATCACCTGGTGCAGGTGTTCTACCGCGATTAAAGGCTGTCGCTGCGTCGACCGGCACGCTGCTGGCGCTGATCGGCCAGGTCATTGCGCAGGCCGATGATCAGGTTGGAAATCGCGCGGCTGCTGGTCAGTTGTTCGGCGCAAATACCGGTAACCAGCAAGTCGACCCGTTCGCAGCTGCGGTCAAATACCTTGACCGTCAACGAACGATCCGGCGCCAGCGTGCACTGGCAGCGGGTTGGCAAGAAACTGCTTTCTATGATGTTGCGCAACTCCAACGTCGAGAGCATGGGTCATCTCCTTGGCAAGTGGCGGACAACGGTCCCGTGTGCCCGGTCCAGCCATAAGCCTAGGTCATTTACCCACGCGTCTCAGACCCTTTCTCTATAAGCACCCGTGCATTGGCCCACCACCCCGGAACTCAAGCGCGACGAGCTGCCAGCAACCCCAACCCTGCGCAGGCAAGTAACGTCGCGCTGGCCCGATTGAACACACGCCGTGATGCCGGCTGATTGAACCAGCGCTGCAGGTATGCGCCCAACCAGCCATAGAGAGCAATCGCAGCCCACTCCAGCAGCAGAAACAAGCCACCCAGCCAGGCGAATTGCTCAGACACCGGCACCGGGCTCGACACCTGAACAAACTGCGGCAAGAACGCAGTAAAGATCAATATCGCCTTGGGATTACCGGCGGCCACCAGAAACTCCTGACGCGCCAGACGCAGGGTACTTGTCCGGCACTCGCGCTTGACCGGGGCTACCGCCACCGGCGCCCGCCACAACTGCCAGGCAATGTAGAACAGGTAGGCCGCGCCCAGCAGCTTGATGCTCAGGAACAGGTATTCACTGGTATACAGCACCACGGCCAGCCCCATGGCGGCGAGCATGATCATGGCGGCGAACGCCAACAGCCGACCAACGCCCGCTACACAGGCCGTGCGCAAGCCATAGCGGCTGGCATTGTTCAGCGACAACAGATTGTTCGGGCCCGGTGCCATGTTCAGGGCAAAGCAGGCAGGTACGAACAGGGCAAGTAACGACAGGTCCATGATGCAGCTCCAGCAGCGTGAGCTGGAAGATTCCGCTTACCGCGCCTGTGGGTCAAGGTACAGCTGAGCGGAATAACTGTATGCCTGGCCCAGCCTCTGGTCACTGCGTAACGGCCGCATTCGCCACGCTGAGGGTATCGAGCGCCAGTAAACTGAAGCGGCCACGGGACCAGCCGCCGGTATCGATGTGCCAGATGTTCCCCAGCACTCGAACATCGTGCAACGGCGTGTGCCCGACGATCAACGCACGCAGGCCGGCAATCGGCCGATCATCATCCTCATACAACCGCCGGCGTGACCATTGGCAATACTCCTGCAGCGCCTCGGGTGCTGGCCCCTGCAACTGTTCGCACAACTCTGACCAACTGGCGCAAGGGCAATCGGCATGCAGCAAACCGACCGGGCCGTCGAGCGTGTCGACCACCAGGGCTAACGGCATATCGGCAAAACGCTCGGCAAAGCGTGCCTGTTCGTCAGTGGGCAGATCAAGAAACCAGCCCCCTCCGGCAGCTCGGTACTGGCCATAATCCAGCCAGCCACCGCTGACATGGGTCACCGCCAGCGCTTCGTGGTTGCCTTGCACGGCGTGGAACCATGGTTGCGCCAACCACTCCAGCGCTTGCATGCACTCCGGGCCGCGGTCGACCAGGTCGCCAACGCTGAACAAACGATCGACTGCCGGATTGAAGCCAATTGCCGACAACTGCGCCTGCAGGCGCTGGAAATGGCCGTGGATATCGCCCACGGCGTAGTCGCGACCCCGTGCATTGACAGCGAACCGCTCGATCCTGATCACGCTACTCCCTCCTGCCCCGCCCACCTTGGCAGGCGTACAATAAAAATAGTGCAGATAGCTGCACCTGGAGGTGAATCATGCGCCCTGCCCTGACCTTTTTCGCCCTGTGCCTGCTGACGCCGGGCAGTTTCGCTCAATCGCCGCCCGCTGCCCCGGTTGAAGTCATCTACGACAACCCCGAACACTTCCGTGATGCCAGTCTGGACAGCAACGGTTATGAACGCGGGGCCGACGCCTATGTGATGGACGAGCTGCGCAACTACCTGCAGACCCTCGGCAAGCGCTATCTGCCCGCTGGTCAGACGCTGCGCATCGACATCCGCGACATCGACCTGGCCGGTCGTTACGAGCCTTGGCACCCACAGGCGTATACCGTGCGTTTCATGCGCGATATCACCTGGCCCAGTATCGACTTGCATTACGTACTGTCGCAACAAGGTCAGCCGCTCAGCCAGGCGGATGCGCACCTGTCAGACAAGCTTTATCTGCAGCGCCCTGGCCGCCGGGCCACCAGCGACCGCCTCTATGCAGAGAAAGCCATGCTTGAAGAGTGGTTTCGTAAACAGTTCGCCGTTGCGCAGCACACTTCATCCTGAACTCAACAGCAACGGCGGCAGTCTGAACCTGTGTGAACCGAACAGAGGGCAATGCCAATGGTCACTCACTTCAAGGTCGCCGGCCACCTGGCGTGCGGCCGCCACGGCAACAACCTGATTTCGACCCGCGAACTCAACCGCGTCAAGTGCCGCAACTGTCGCAACACGGATGCGTACAAGGACGCCCGTCGTGAACAACGCAACGCCGCCCGCCGCGCCGCCCGCAAGGCCAAAGCACAACACGGCATCGTCGACTGGCGCTCGGCCTGGATCGCTCGCTTGACTGAAATGCCCGGTTTGCAACGTTTGCCCCGGGGCTTTCATGGCCAGGCCTATGTTTGACCGTTACTGATTACGCTTGCTACGGGGCCGAGCAGGCCCCGCAGCTTGATCACGATGCCCGATGTGTCAGGCCGGCACACCGAGAATAATGTGTGACGCCTTGATCACCGCCGTGGCACTTACACCCGCTGCCAAGCCCAGCTCGGCTACCGCATCACGCGTGACGATCGAATAGATTTTCGTACCACCTGCCAACTCGATGACCACTTCGGCATTGACCGCACCGTCGTTGACGCTGAGCACGGTGCCTTGCAGGCAATTACGTGCAGACAGCCGAATGTCACTCGACTCGGTCATCAGCATCACCCAAGGCGCTTTGACCAGCGCAACAGCCTCTTTGCCTACGGCAATACCGAGGTTCTTGACACTTTCCATGGTCACGACAGCCACCAACTGCTCGCCGCCAGGTAGCTGCAGGCTGACCTCAGCGTTGACAGCGCCCGGCTGCACACTGCTGACCTGACCTTTGAATACGTTGCGTGCACTGACTTTCATGATGCGCCCTTATCTTGACTTCAGGGTTAGGTTTTCGGCGCATAGTCATTTCAGGCGTTGTATAAAAACAACTACAGCGAAAGGCAAATGCCTCAACGAAGCTTCAGACGGACACCTTGAATCCCAAGCATAGGTATAGCCATCGAAGCCAGTACCAGCCACCAATCAGCATTGTCCCGATGGAACGTCTCGATGGCCGCCAAGTACAAACCAATCGCGCTGGTAACGGCACATGAGCCGCCGAGCAACAGCCACTTCAGCCCGTTCATCTGCCCGAACAATGCGGTTCTATGGGCCACGCACAACAACCAGAAGTACATCCAGACCACCGCCCCGATCATGTAAAAACCCAGGACCAACAGGTCTCCTAACATCCCGGCTCCATGCATCGTTTGCCCCACCCTGTAGGAATACCAGGGTGATGCTACTTTGAAATCATTCATTTCTGACAGCCCCGGGGTTGCCACCGTACCGGCAGAAGCGGGCTTGCCCCGCGATGCGATGTGACTGAAAGACCGCAATCGCGGGGCAAGCCCGCTCCTACAGCAAGCCCGCCCAACGTCAGATTCGTCGCCCGTCACCATACAACTGCAACCCTGACTATGCGACAATGCGCGCAATGTCTGGCCTCAACCCCCGCATTTTTCTCCCGACCGCTCGGCCACAGCATGCACATGCTGCTGTCGGCGTATGCCGCAATGCCAGCGACGCAAGCAATTGATAGGTAACCCCTTTGATCTCCACCGCTAACATCACCATGCAGTTCGGCGCCAAGCCGTTGTTCGAGAACGTCTCGGTCAAGTTCAACAACGGTAACCGCTACGGCCTGATCGGCGCCAACGGCTGCGGCAAGTCGACCTTCATGAAAATCCTCGGCGGCGACCTGGAGCCGTCTGCCGGCCAGGTCATGCTTGAGCCGAACGTGCGCCTGGGTAAACTGCGCCAAGACCAGTTCGCCTACGAAGAATTCACCGTGATCGACACCGTGATCATGGGCCACGAGGAGCTGTGGCGGGTCAAGGCCGAGCGCGATCGCATCTACTCGTTGCCGGAAATGACCGAAGAAGACGGCATGGCCGTTGCCGAACTGGAAACCGAGTTTGCCGAGATGGACGGCTACACCGCCGAATCCCGCGCCGGTGAACTGCTGCTTGGCCTGGGTATTCCGCTGGAGCAGCATTTCGGCCCGATGACCGAAGTCGCGCCAGGCTGGAAGCTGCGTGTGCTGCTGGCCCAGGCGCTGTTCTCCGACCCTGAAGTGCTGCTGCTCGACGAGCCGACCAACCACCTGGACATCAATACCATCCGCTGGCTGGAAAGCATTCTCACGGCGCGTAACAGCACCATGATCATCATTTCCCACGACCGTCACTTCCTTAACAGCGTGTGCACGCACATGGCTGACCTGGACTACGGCGAGCTGCGCCTGTTCCCGGGCAACTACGACGAGTACATGACTGCTGCAACCCAGTCGCGTGAGCAACTGCTGGCCGACAACGCCAAGAAGAAAGCGCAGATCGCTGAACTGCAAACCTTCGTCAGCCGCTTCTCGGCCAACGCCTCGAAAGCCAAACAGGCCACCTCCCGCGCCAAACAGATCGACAAGATCCAGCTGGCCGAGGTCAAACCGTCGAGCCGGGTCAGCCCATTCATCCGTTTCGATCAGACCAAGAAGCTGCACCGCCAGGCGGTGACCATCGAGAAACTGTCCAAGGGCTTTGAAGACAAGACCCTGTTCAAGAACTTCAGCTTCACCGTCGAAGCTGGCGAGCGCGTCGCGATCATCGGCCCGAACGGTATCGGTAAAACCACCCTGCTGCGTACCCTGGTCGGCGAGCTGACCCCGGATGCCGGTGAAGTGAAGTGGACCGAAAGCGCCGAACTGGGCTATTACGCTCAAGACCACGCCCACGACTTTGAAGAAGACGTGAGCCTGTTCGACTGGATGGGCCAGTGGACTCAAGGTGAGCAGATGATCCGCGGCACCCTGGGCCGCATGTTGTTCTCCAACGACGAGATCCTCAAGTCGGTCAAGGTGATCTCCGGTGGTGAGCAAGGCCGCATGCTGTTCGGCAAGCTGATCCTGCAAAAGCCCAACGTGCTGGTAATGGACGAGCCGACCAACCACCTCGACATGGAGTCGATCGAGGCGCTCAACCTGGCGCTGGAGAACTACCCGGGCACGCTGATTTTCGTCAGCCACGACCGTGAGTTCGTGTCGTCGCTGGCCACACGCATCATCGAATTGAGCCCAACCGGTGTCGTGGACTTCAGCGGTACTTATGACGATTACCTGCGCAGTCAGGGCGTAATCGTTTAAAAACCGTCGCGGGGCAAGCCCGCTCCCACCGGACCTCTGTGGGAGCGGGCTTGTCCCGCGATTGCATTAAAAATCGTTAGCCTGCTTCCTTTTATTCTCGCACCCAGCGATTATGGACCCTCGCCCACCGCCCGCCAGCGAACGAGCCCATGTCCGCGTTACAACCCCTACCCGCCAGTACCCACTCCATCACCCTGCAGATCCTTTCGATCGTCTTCTACACCTTTGTTGCCTTTCTCTGCATCGGTCTGCCAATCGCGGTGCTACCAGGTTATGTGCATGACCAATTGGGGTTCAGTGCGGTCGTTGCCGGGTTGACCATTGGCCTGCAGTACCTGGCCACGCTGCTGAGCCGGCCGTACGCTGGGCGTGTGGCAGACACCAAAGGCACCAAGCAGGCCATCATCTACGGGTTGATCGGTATTGCCCTTTGCGGGGTGCTGACCTTCGTTTCGACGCTGACGCTTGAACTGCCGCTGTTAAGCCTGCTGCTTCTGCTTGCCGGGCGCTTGTTTCTGGGCGTCGCCCAAGGCCTGATCGGTGTCGCTTCGTTGAGTTGGGGCATCGGTGCGATGGGCGCCGAGCACACCGCGCGGGTAATTGCCTGGAACGGTATTGCCTCTTACGGCGCGATCGCCCTCGGCGCCCCCTTGGGGGTGATCCTGGTGGACCAGCTGAACTTCGCCACGCTGGGGCCGGTGCTGGTCATGCTGGCCGCCCTGGCTTTGCTGGTACTGCGCAACAAACCATCGCTGCCGGTGGTCGCGGGTGAGCGCCTGCCGTTCTGGGCGGCGTTCGCTCGGGTCGCACCCTGTGGTACTGGCCTGACATTGGCGTCGATCGGCTACGGCACGCTCTCGACGTTCGTCACTCTGTACTACCTGGAGCAAGGCTGGCAAGGCGCGGCGTGGTGCCTGAGTGCTTCTGGCGTGTGCTTCATTCTCTCGCGCTTGTTGTTCGTCAATGCGGTCAGCCGGTTCGGTGGCTACCCGGTGGCAATTGTCTGCATGAGCACCGAGGCTTTGGGCTTGACCCTGCTGTGGTTGGCGCCCAACCCGGTGGTGGCCTTGATCGGCGCCGGGTTGACCGGTTTTGGCTTGTCATTGGTGTACCCGGCGCTGGGCGTGGAAGCCATCAAGCAGGTGCCGGTGTCCAGCCGCGGCGCAGGGCTGGGGGCTTATGCGGTGTTCTTTGACCTTGCCCTGGCCATCGCCGGGCCGTTGATGGGCGCGGTGGCCTTGCACCTGGGTTATGCCTGGATTTTCTGCATCGCGGCCTTGTTGTCACTGGCGGGCGTGGGCCTGACCCTGCTACTGGCGCGCCGCGCAGCCGGTTATTGATCAGCCGTGTCGAGCCTGACAGGGCTGGGCCGGCCGAGTGCACGCGTAAAAAAGTGCGCAGCTTCGGCTTGCAACGACAAGTGAATATTTTCGCGGTCTACCCCATCGGGGTCATTGCACAGCGCCGCCATGTGCTCACGTTGCTCGTCGTCACACGGGGCCATGAACACGAAATGCCCGGCGCCGGCCAACAAGCGGTAATTGGGGGTAATCGGCAACTTGCGCGCCAGGGCCTGGGCGTTCTTGTCGATGGCCAATAACTGGTCGTTGTCGCCGCTGTAGATCAACGTCGGTACCTTGACCCGGGCCAAGGCGTGGCGACCGAACATCAAACTTGACGGCGCCATCAGCAGCAAGGCGTGAATGCGTGGATCTGCTTCGGCGCTGAGGTCGGCACGGTCAGCAATCAGCACACCATTGGTTTTGCAGGCATCGGCATCCAGTGGCCGTTCCAGGCAATACCGGCGCAAGCGTTCGAGGTCGGGCTCGGCCCCGGCAAGCATCAACGCGGTTTCTCCGCCGGCGGAGTAGCCGATCATACCGACCTGCTCGCCCTTGACGTACGGTGCCAGAAACGGGTCGGCCAGGGTCGCGCTGATCGCCGCACTGATCTGCAATGGCCGCCCGTACAGGTTGCTCAGGGTCCCCAGACGGCTGTGGTCACGGCTGTTGTCACCCGGATGGGTCACGGCCACTACCACGAACCCACGACGCGCCAAGGCACTGGCCAGATCATGCAGGGCCAGCGGCGTGCCGGTATTGCCATGGGAGAGCATCAATAGCGGGTAGCGCCCCTTGACAATGGCGGCCCCTTCACTGGCTTCAACCCGATAACCCTCGATGCGACTGGTGCGCTCGGGACCTTGGGCGGGATAAAACGCGAGCGCGTGTACCGGGCGCCCATCCAATGGGTCAGCGAACACCAGTCGGTGCAAACCCACACTCCAGTGCTGCACAGGCTCGGCGTGTGCCCAACTGATCATGCCTAACCAGCACAGCAGCCACAGCATCGCCCATTTGCGCATCGGCTTCACCCTGCCCGGCGGGAGGAAGGCCGGGAATCGCTCCAGCATAAGGCCGGGCGCAATGAGCGGGATGAAAGCTCAATGAAAAAACCGACAGCAGACCTGGCCTACTGTCGGTTCTGGTCACGCGTTGGCGCGGATCACGCGGCGGCGAACAACTCGTTGCTGATCTGCGCTCGAGCAGCGCTCATGGCGTTGGCACGCGGCTCATCACCGTAAGCCAGGCCGTGGGCGCGAACGATTTCCAGGTCAGTGATGCCGATGAAATCGAGGAACACCTTGAGGAAGTCTTCATGACCGGCACCTGTCGGCTGGCCAGCGTGCAGACCACCGGCGGTGGACACCAGGATCACCTTCTTGTCACCACACAGGCCTTCAGGGCCGGCTTCGGTGTAACGGAAGGTCTTACCGGCCACCGCAATGCGGTCGATCCAGGCCTTGAGCTGAGTCGGAATGGTGAAGTTGTACATTGGCGCACCGATCACCACCGCATCGGCCTCAAGAAACTCTTGCAGGGTTTCGCTGCTCAGTTGAGCTTCGTGCTGCTGCGCGGCGTCACGCATCGCTTCGGGGGTGCCAGCAGCAACCAGGGTGGCTGCGGAGAAGTGGCTGATAGCATCGGCAGCCAGGTCACGGTAGACGACTTCCACCGACGGATCGGCGGCTTTCCAGGCATCGACCACATTGCGGCTCAGCTGGCGGGAGGCGGAATTGTCGCCCAGGATGCTCGAATCGATATGCAACAGTTTCATGGGACTCTCCTGATTGAAGACCGCATCGGGGCGATCACGATGGAGAGAATCCTACCTGCGCAGCGAATGGCTGATAAGTGAGTAAAAATGCGTTAGTTTGTCCTACTGACAGGACAATGGTGATTGCCATGCAAGACCTCAACGACCTTTTCTACTTCGCCCGAGTGGTCGAAGCCGGTGGTTTTGCCGCCGCCGGACGTCAGCTAGGGATCCCCAAGTCGCGCCTGTCACGGCGTATCGCCGAACTGGAAGAGCGCTTGGGTACGCGCCTGCTGCAACGTACCACCCGGCAACTGAAGCTGACTGCCGTCGGCGAACGTTACCTGCGCCATTGCCAGGCCATGCTGCTGGAAGCGGAAATGGCTGACGAAGCCGTTGCCAGTATGACCAGTGAGCCGCGCGGACGCTTGCGT
Organism: Pseudomonas sp. H9; assembly: GCF_004353925.1. Classification (GTDB taxonomy): domain Bacteria; phylum Pseudomonadota; class Gammaproteobacteria; order Pseudomonadales; family Pseudomonadaceae; genus Aquipseudomonas. The sequence goes on from NZ_SMOK01000011.1 coordinate 365,405, forward strand.
GTGTCTTGCCCCGTCAGCCTGGCGCATACCCTGATGCCGTCGGTGATCAGCCAGTTTCTTGAGCAATACCCGCAGGTGCAGCTGGACATGGTGCTGCTCAACCGCCGGGTCGACCTGATCACCGAAGGTATCGATGTGGCCCTACGGGTACGTGACCTGGGAGATGAAGACCCGGCCCTGGTCACTCGGCGCCTGCGTCAGGCGCAGATGTACCTGGTGACCTCCCCGGCTTTTGCCGCTGAACATGCCCCGCGCACTCCCGAGGATTTAGCCGGTTTACCGGTGCTGGGTGCGGTGGATGCCGACCGCCTGGTGCATCTGCGCTTGCTCGATGCCCGCGGACACAAACGAGAAGTGGCTTTGGAAGCGCGTCTGGCGATTGACGACTTTGTCGTGCGCAAGACGGCAGCGATGGCCGGCCTGGGCTTCACTGCACTGCCAATCATGCACTGTGAGGAGGAACTGGCCCGTGGCGAACTGGTGCGGCTGCTGCCAGACTGGTCGCTGCCCGGTGGATACCTGCAAGCGGTGTACCCTCATCGGCGCGGCCTGCTACCGGCGGTGCGGGTCTGGATCGATCATTTGGTGACGGCATTTGCAGACTGTGGGGAGCGGTATGTCTAAGCACACGATGAACGAAACGCAGGTCGCAGCGTTCTGCCTGAGCCTGCCCGGCGCACGGGAAGACTACAAATGGGGCGGTGTGCGAGTGTTCTCGATTGCGGGCAACAAGATGTTCGCGGTGCTGGACCTGGCCGGCGCGGGCCTGTCATTCAAGGTCGACAGTGATCTGTTCCTCGGCTATGTCGACCACCCCGGCGTGCGCCCGGCGCCGTACCTGGCGCGGGCGCACTGGATCAGCATGGCACCGCCCTACCCGATGGGCCGCGAGGCACTCTGCGAGCTGCTGCAGCGCTCTCACCAACTGGTGGTCAGGCGCCTGCCCAAGCGCCTACAGCCCGGGCTGCTGATTTAAGGTTCCTGCTGACCCGGAGGGAGCCAGAGTGCCCATATCGCAATAGCAGGGCAAGCCCGCACCTACCGGGGGGTTTAGGATGCTGGCTGGGCCTCAGGTAGCTTCCAGGTGCCATCGAGCACGGCTTTGGCCGGCTGATAGAAGCGCACCATGTAGTTCCAACCCGGCATGATCGGCAAGCAGTTGGCCACCCCTGGCTTGCAATCGCCGAAGCGCACCGAAACGCTGCCGTCTTCGGCTTTTTGCGCGTTCAGATTATTCAGGGCATAGGCACCCTGCGGGTTTTTGCGAAATTGCCCTTGCGCGTCATACACGCTGACTGACCAGAAGGCGCCTTTGGGTACGTCGGCAACCTTCAGCTGGTAGGCGGTTTTGCCGTCATTGTGCGGCGGTGTAACCACTTGGTAATAAGCGTCTTTCTCCGGGTTGCCGCCCCAGGCCATAGCACTGCCGATCAAGTGGCGCACCGGATCAACCTCGCCATGTTTGCCGAACATGCCGCGCGAATCAGGCAGGGTCGCGCCCAGGGCAAACAACGTTTGGCGAATCTGGGCACGGCTGGTTTCGTCCCAATTCGGTACCTGGAACTGGCCCGGGCCATTCTCCTGTTTCGCGACGATTGCATCCTGCAGCGCGGCAATCTTCTGCAGGTCTTGCGGGTCGGCTGGGTTGATCAGCGTACGCACACCAAACATCACATAGCGAGTGTCGACATCCGCCGGGTTGAGGCGGTATTCCCCGGCGCCATAGTGCACGCCCAGCACCTGATGATCCTCATCGATCATTACCAGCGACATGAAACGGCCTCCGGCGTCGGGCAGGGTCACGCTCACCGGGCCTGCCTTCATGTCAAATACGGCAGTGGAGTACAGGGTATCGCGATTGGGGCGGATGACCGTCGGGCGATCGACCGGGATCAAGTCGCGCCAGTGCGAGAAGGTGCCAAAGCCACCGCGTTTGGCCGTCAGGCTGAAGTAGCGGTCGGTTTCGGCGCGAGTGAAGTTATCGACGGTTACCGTGACCGCCTCGGCGGGCAGCGTTTGGCTATGGGCAACAGGCAGGTAAGCGCAATACACGGCGATAGCCGCCACCAGTGGTTTCAACGCAATCATTATTCTTATCCTTTTACACGGTTAGGCCGCAGCGCTTGCCACAGCCTTGAATGGCTTCAGCGCTTGACCAGCGCTGGCGGGAAGTAGTTGCCGTCGGCAACCAGCCCTTTTGCACCGTAGTAGCGGAACATCAGCTTGAACGGTTGCCCGGCGACCGTCGGCAACCAGTTGGTTTCAGCGCCATTGGCCGGTGCTTGCGGCCCGAAATACAAGGTCAGCGAGCCATCGGGGTTGTAGCTCAGGTTTGACTGGTTATTGAGCAAAAACCGCCCCTGCGGATTAGGCAGAACGCGAAACTGTTTGGCATCGGTAGCAGTGATCGACCAGAAGTAACGGGCATACTTCGCCGGTAATTGATCGGCTGGAAAGGTCATTGAGTAACTGGCGCTGCCATCGAGCAGCTCACCGTTATCCAGCGCCGCACCACGGAAGTAGTGCACTTCCTGTTGGGTGTTGGCCCAGATGCCACCGTAGTCCACCAGGGTGCGGGTCAGGTAGTCAGCGCCATAGCTTCCGGAAACTGCCGGGCGCACCCAGCCATTGTGCAGCGTGCCAGGGCCGATGGTGACGATCGCCTTGGCCAGGGCCGGATAGGCGTGGCCTTTGATCTGCTTATCGACCGCAGCGCGTGCTGCCGGGTCGCTGATCGCTGCCGCAATTGCCCGCACCTTTGCCTGCAATGCCTGCATGCCGGGATTCAGATCGGGTTCGCGCAACGCGAGTTCGGCACTGTCGAAGGCCTCGACACCCGGCGGTTTAGGCAGCGCGAAGATCGGCGTGGCGGGTATGGCTTCGGTCACCGGGGTACCCGTGGCGCGCAGGGTGAACTGCTGCTGCAGTTGTTCGGCTTGCTTCCAGTCCGCCCCTAATTCCACCCGCGACAGTACCCGCGCGGTGGAGACCGGCAGGTCAATGCGCTTCACCCCGTCTGGCAAGGCGACGTCAGCGCCCTTCTGGCACACGGCGAATTCGCCATAGGGATGCTCAGGTAGCGCGCGCTCATTGATGTTGGCCAGGGTTTCCCCCCAACCATTGAGAAACTGCACCGTGTAGTAGCGCCCTTCGATCTTCGGCACACTGACCAAGGTGCAACTGCGCGCATCCAGTGCTAACCAAGCCTCTGAATAGGCGACATCGAGGTTGGGGTTAGGCCATTCCACAGCACCGGGCTTGCGGTGCACCAGCTCATTCCAGCGCATCCCTTCCTGGAAATCCAACTGCTGCTGGCGCAGCACCAACAGCCGCCCGAGCAGGTAGAGGTAGGCGTCGCTGACGTCTTGATCGGCAAAGCCCTGTGCCTGCGATACCACAGGCGCCTGCACGGCCTGAGCAGCCGTTGGCGGCAAGAGCGCCGCCAGGCAAGCAATAGTCAGCGCGCGTTTGGCCAGCGTAAAGCGTGATGGGGGTCTCATTATTATTCTCCATAGTGATCCATTCGCTGAAGCACCGGCAGCTTAAGCACCATTCGCCCTGAACCTGTACCGCTCCTTTGGAGTGGGGTTGGTCAATCGAAACGCCTTCGGCTTGACCTGTATCAAGCCGGAAAATGCCTACAGGCGTAGATAGATAGTGTGCTTTACGTACTTCTCCCTTTCCACGGAGTGAATCCCATGGCACTGACTCAATCCACCTCACAGCCACCCTCTGCCGGTGCTTTTGCTCACGAATCAGGCGAGCACTGGATTGAACCCCTTAAAGACGGCGGCCACGTATTGATCCGACCGTTGCGTGCTGAAGACCGCGAACGCGAAAAAGCCTTCATCATGCGGCTGTCCCCCGAATCGCGGCACTTTCGCTTTCTGTGTCAGATCAACGAACCCGGCAAGGCCATGCTTGATCAGCTGATGACCATCGATCAGCAGCATATGGCCTATGTCGCCCTGGCCCATGTCGATGGCGAACTGCAGGAAGTCGGCATCAGCCGCTATGCTGCCGGTGCTTCGCCCGACGAATGCGAGTGTGCACTGACTGTTGATGATCAGTGGCGCCACCGCGGCCTTGGGCCTTTGCTGCTTAGCCACTTGATCGACCACGCACGCGATCATGGCTATAAAGACATGTATTCCATTGAAGACGCCGCCAACACCTACATGCACGACCTGGCGCGTGCCTTCGGCTTCTCGACCGCGCGTGATCCCGATGATGCCTGTCGGGTGGTCCATCGCCTCGCCTTGAGGTGACACGCACTGCTCGGTACTGAATAAGGAGATCGCTATGCCCCCGTTGAACCACATCCTGGTTGCCACTGACCTGTCTGCCCCGGCTCGCCACGCGGCGGAGCGTGCGGCACTGTTGAGCAAAGAGCTGAACGCCAAGCTGGACCTGCTCTATGTTGCCAACTCGGCGCCGTTCGAACGCCTCAAGCAGATTGTCGCGCCGAATGACGATTTACTGCAGCGCAGCGTCGATGCCGGTAAAAAGCACACGCACGAACTGGCAACGCATCTGTTCGATGAGTATGGCGCGGCCTCGGGCGTACAGGTCATGGCCGGTCGCGTGGTCACCGAAATAACCCGTGAAGTGCAGGACCGTCGCACCGATCTGCTGGTCTGCGGGGCAAAGGGACAAAGCCGCGTACGCCATCTGCTATTGGGCTCGACCGTTCAACGCATGCTCAGCCGCATGCTCTGCTCTACCCTGGTGGTCAAGCAGCCGCCGCGCAACGAATACCGCCGCGTATTGGTGCCGGTCGATTTCTCGGCCTCGTCGCTGCGCACCATCGAGCTGGCCAAGTCTGTCGCACCTCAGGCCGATATCATCCTGCTGCACGTGTTTGAAGCGCCCTTCGAATCGAGCATGCGCCTGGCCAATGTCGACCCTGACACCCTCAAGCACTACCGCAATGTCATCAAGAAAGATGCGGTAGAACAGCTAGCGGCGCTCAGCGACACCTGTGATTTGCCCGATGCCAAACAGCTGGTGCTCCAGGGCGACCCTGCGTGGAAAATCGTCGAGCAGGAACAGGATCTGGACTGCGATCTGATCGTCATCGGTAAACAAGGCGAAAGCGCGCTGGAAGAGCTGTTGGTGGGCAGCATCACCAAGTACGTCCTCAGCGAATCGCGCTGTGATGTGTTGGTGTCTCTGTAACTTTCCGGCTTCGCAACCCTAGCGCCAGGGTGCCGTAACCTGACGGCCCCTGGTCTCACCCCACCTGCCCTACTCGGGCAAGCCCGCCAACCTCAGCCCGTCAGCGAACCGCTCAAGGTCTTGCGCCCGCTGTAGGGGCAACCAGTGCTGCAGATTACCGACCCTGAAGTCAGGGTCCAATGCTTGCAAGCGCTGAACCGTAACGCGCGCTTTGTCCAACTGCCCGCTGTGCGCTTGGCTGGCCGCGAGCAAGGCCACGGCCGGCAACAGGCTTGGCAAATTGCCCAGGGCCTTTTCCGCCCAGGCCGAAGCGATGTCGAAGCGTCCGGCGAAAAAATGCGCCAGGGCCATGCCCACTTGCATACGGAACATCTCCGGGTCCAGAGGGCTCAGGCGCACGGCATGGTTGAGGTTGTCGATGGCGGCATCGGTTTCACCGCGCAGTGCCCTCAATATGCCACCCAGGAACCAGGACGGGGCCAGGTTGGGGTTGAGCAGCCGGGCCCGGTCGAGCAAGGCGATGCCGCTATCGACATCACCAACCAGATGGGCCAGCGCATGGCCACCGCGGGTGAGTGCTACGGCGTCGTCACGCCCCAATTCCACCGCCAGCCGCGCCAGGCGCGCGCCTTCGGCAACTTCCCTGGGGCGGTCGATCATCCAGCCATTGATTTTGCGCCAGAAGTGGCACCAGGCAGCCATGCCGTAGGCAGAGGCATACTCTGGATCAAGTTCAATCGCCCGGTAGAACAACTCCAGCGCCTGCTCCATGGCCTGCTGATTACCCTGGTGCAACTTTGCCGTGCCGCGCAGGAAGTAGTCGTAGGCATCCAGGCTGTCGGTGGGTTTGCCCTTGGCCCGCTCGATTTCTGCTCGTTCCAGCTGCGGTGCAATGGCGCCGACGACACTTTCGGCAATGCGGTCCTGCAGTTCGAAGATGTTATCGAGCAGACCTTCGAAACGTTCCGCCCAGATGTGCATGCCACGGCTGGCGTCGATCAGTTGCCCGGTGATGCGCACTTTGTTGCCGGATTTACGGATGCTGCCTTCGAGCACATAACGCACCCCCAGCGCCTGCCCTACGCCCTGAACATCTACCGCCCTGCCCTTGTAGGTAAAGCTGGAGTTGCGGGCAATGACAAACAGCCAGCGGAGGCGCGACAACGCGGTGATGATGTCTTCGACGATGCCGTCAGCGAAATAGTCTTGCTCGGCATCGCCGCTGAGATTCTGAAACGGCAGCACGATGATTGATGGCTTCTCGGGGAGCAGCAGCGCGGGCTCTTCCATCGCCTTGTCACCCGATTCGCTTGCAACCACCACAACGCCGGGGCTGTCGCTGTGCCTGATCAGGCCGACGAAGCGGTAGCCCTTGCGTGCCACGGTACGCACCAGGCGCTGCTCTTCACCGCTGTCACCAATGGCTTTGCGCACTGCATTGATGTGGCTGGTAATGGTCGACTCGGAAACGATACGCGCGCCCCACACCGCGTCAAGCAGCTCTTCCTTGCTGACCACACGATCATTATGGATTAGCAGTTGCAGCAGCAAGTCGAACACCTGCGGCCCGACGGCCACAGCCTGGCCTCGCCAGGTCAATTCCCGGCGCTCTTGGTCGAGCACGTAGTCTTCAAACGCGAATGGCAAGGTCAGTATCCCCTGGCAGAGTGCCCTGGGCCTCCCTGTCCGTGGCGATAATCACTATCAACTGATGATCATACGGCAGCTTTGGACGAAAAAGCAGGCGTGCGTGAAGGAAAAGCCAAGCCCAGTGCAAAGACCCGGCGCCAACAAAACGGCACTCTGGACCTACCCGGACGGCAATGCTTGCCGCCCCTTAACGGAGTGTTGAAATGAAAATCGTCGTCATTGGAGGCACTGGCCTCATTGGTTCGAAATTGGTCAAGAACCTCACCGCGCGTGGCCACCAGGCACTCGCCGCCTCACCCGCCACCGGGGTCAACAGCATCACCCGTGAGGGCCTGGCCGCAGCCATGGATGGCGCCGATGTCGTGGTTGATGTCGCCAACGCGCCATCATGGGAGGACCAAGCAGTGCTTGAGTTCTTCCAGACCTCCACACGCAACCTGCTGGCAGCCGAAGCTGCTGCTGGCGTGGGCCATCACATTGCCCTGTCAATCGTCGCTTGTGAGCGTTCGCCCGCCAACGGCTACTTCCGCGCCAAGGTCGAGCAAGAAGCGCTGATCAAGGCCAGCGGTCAGCCCTATAGCCTGGTGCGAGCGACCCAGTTCTTCGAGTTTGTCGGGGGCATTGCCGAGTCGTCGCTCGTCGGGGATGAAGTCCACCTGTCGCCTGCTTTGATCCAGCCCATCGCCTCCGACGATGTCGCTGCGGCGCTGACGGATGTCGCGCTGGCCACACCGCTCAACGGCACACTGGAAATCGCCGGCCCCGAAGCCATGCCACTGGATGAGCTGGTACGGCGCTTTTTCCGTGCCACTCATGACAGCCGCACGGTGGTAGCGGATGTACACGCACGTTACTTCGGCGACGTACTCAACGACCGGTCGCTGACCCCCGGTGAGCATCCGCGCCTGGGTGCAATCCACTTTGAAGACTGGCTTGCCCGCTCGGCGGCCCAAGCAGCTCGCTGATTCTCCCCTGTACTTGTAGGAGTAGCGCAATCATGACTCGATTCCTTCTGGCGGCGGCCTTCGCCGTACTGTCCATCACCACCGCCTCGGCCGCCGAGCCGACACCGGGCAAAGTCACCCTGGTGTTCGACCGCACCCTGCCGAACGTGCCAGGTAAGAGCCTGCGCGGTGTACTGGTGGAGTATGCGCCGGGTGGCGCATCACCGGCCCATACCCACCCCAAATCAGCCTTCATCTATGCCACGGTACTGGAAGGCGCGGTACGCATCCGGGTTAACGACGAACCCGAAAAAATCTACAAGGCCGGGGAAAACTTCGTCGAAGAGCCCGGCTCGTTCCATGCCGTCAGCGCCAATGCCAGCGATACCCAGCCCGCACGGCTGTTGGCTGTATTCGTTCTCAACACGGAAGAAAAAGACCTGGTGACCCCAGTCAAGCCATAACCACAGTTGGAACAGGCTTGCCGTAGGAGCGGGCTTGCCCCGCGATGCGATCCGTCTGACAAACCGCATCGCAGGGCAAGCCCGCGCCTACTGGCGAGGGACGATCAGCGCAATGTGTTGACAATTATTTTGCAAAAGACTTCTTTCACCCGTATATTCCTGCCGCAAGCGATTAATGTGTCAACAATAAACATAATACGCACCTTACAGATTTCGCAGGGGCAGGCTGCTTTCGGCGGTCTTTGGAGCGGTCACTCTCATTGGCCGAACATCTGCTCCTGCTTTTAACGTCCAAGCCTTGCCCGCGCACGTTGCCACGTGCTCTACAGGAGATCGCCAGTGCTCGAAGCCTATGCCCACCACGTTCAGGAACGCGCCGCAAAAGGCCTGCCCCCACTCGCCTTGAATGCCGAGCAAACCGCCGCTCTGGTCGAGCTGCTCAAACAGCCACCGGCCGGTCAGGAAACCACCCTTGTCGAACTGATCACCCACCGTGTCCCTGCCGGGGTAGACGAAGCGGCCTACGTGAAGGCCGGTTTCCTTGCGGCGCTGGCCAAGGGCGAAACCCGCTCGCCGTTGATCGACAGCACGCGTGCAGTGGAACTGTTGGGCACCATGCAGGGCGGCTACAACATCGTCACCCTGGTCGAGCTACTGGATCACCCTGAGCTGGCAGCGGTTGCCGCCGAGCAGCTGAAACACACCCTGCTGATGTTCGACGCCTTCCACGATGTCGCCGAAAAAGCCCGGGCAGGTAATGCCCAGGCCAAAGCGGTGGTGCAATCCTGGGCCGATGGCGAATGGTTCAACAGCCGCCCGGCATTGGCCGAAAAAATCAGCCTGCGGGTCTTCAAGGTCACCGGCGAAACCAACACCGACGACCTCTCCCCGGCGCCCGATGCCTGGTCGCGTCCGGACATTCCGCTGCACGCCCTGGCCATGCTGAAGATGGCACGCGACGGCATCGTCCCCGACGAGCAAGGCGTCACCGGCCCGATGCGTCAGATCCAGGCCATGCGCGAGCAAGGCATGCCGATCGTTTACGTCGGCGATGTGGTCGGCACGGGCTCCTCGCGTAAATCCGCGACCAACTCGGTGCTGTGGTTCTTCGGCGACGACCTTCCGTACGTGCCGAACAAGCGTGGCGGTGGTTTCTGCTTCGGCAACAAGATTGCCCCGATCTTCTACAACACCATGGAAGACGCCGGCGCCCTGCCGATTGAGTTCGATGTCGCCGATCTGCACATGGGCGATGTCATCGATGTGTACCCGTATGCAGGCAAAGTCTGCAAACACGGAAGCGAAGAGGTCATCAGCACCTTTGCACTCAAGACTCCGGTGCTGCTCGACGAAGTCCGGGCCGGCGGCCGTATTCCGCTGATCGTTGGCCGCGGCCTGACTGAGAAAGCCCGCGCCGAACTCGGCCTGCCACCTTCGTCGTTGTTCCATATGCCGCAGGCGCCGGCCGATACCGGCAAAGGTTACAGCCTGGCGCAGAAGATGGTCGGTAAGGCCTGCGGGGTAACGGGCATTCGTCCGGGCACCTACTGCGAACCGAAAATGACCACCGTCGGTTCTCAGGACACCACCGGTCCAATGACCCGTGACGAACTGAAAGACCTGGCCTGCCTGGGCTTCTCTGCTGACCTGGTCATGCAGTCGTTCTGCCACACCGCAGCCTACCCTAAGCCTGTCGATGTCAACACTCACCACACCCTGCCAGACTTCATGCGCAACCGGGGTGGTGTTTCACTCAAGGTGGGCGACGGCATCATCCATAGCTGGTTGAACCGCATGCTGCTGCCGGACACCGTAGGTACCGGTGGTGACTCGCACACCCGTTTCCCGATCGGCATCTCCTTCCCGGCCGGTTCCGGCCTGGTCGCCTTCGCCGCAGCCACTGGCGTTATGCCGCTGGACATGCCGGAGTCGGTACTGGTGCGCTTCAAGGGCAAACTGCAACCAGGCATCACCCTGCGTGACCTGGTCCACGCCATCCCTTACTACGCCATCCAGCAAGGCCTGCTGACCGTTGAGAAGAAAGGCAAGATCAACGCCTTCTCTGGCCGCATCCTGGAAATCGAAGGCCTGGACGAACTGACTGTCGAGCAAGCCTTCGAACTGTCTGACGCCTCGGCTGAACGCTCTGCTGCTGGCTGCACCATCAAGCTGCCAGAAAAGGCCATTGCCGAGTACTTGCAGTCGAACATTACCCTGCTGCGCTGGATGATCAGCGAAGGCTACGGCGACCCACGCACCCTGGAGCGTCGCGCTCAGGCGATGGAAGCCTGGCTGGCCAACCCGGTTCTGCTGGAAGCCGACAAGGACGCCGAATACGCCGAAATTATCGAGATTGACCTGGCCCAGATCAAAGAGCCGGTGCTCTGCGCACCGAACGACCCGGACGACGCACGCCTGCTGTCGACCGTACAGGGTGAGAAGATCGACGAAGTGTTCATCGGTTCGTGCATGACCAACATCGGTCACTTCCGCGCTGCCGGTAAGCTGCTGGACAAGGTCAAAGGTGGCATCCCTACCCGTCTGTGGCTGGCTCCGCCAACCAAGATGGACGCTCACCAACTGACCGAAGAAGGCTACTACGGCATCTATGGTCGCGCCGGTGCGCGCATGGAAATGCCAGGCTGCTCGCTGTGCATGGGTAACCAGGCACGCGTACAGACCGGTTCGACCGTGGTCTCCACTTCGACCCGTAACTTCCCCAACCGCCTGGGTGACGCCACCAACGTCTACCTGGCCTCTGCCGAGCTGGCAGCGGTTGCCTCGATCCTCGGCAAACTGCCAACCGTCGAAGAGTACATGGAATACGCGAAGAACATCGACAGCATGGCTGCTGACGTTTACCGCTACCTGAGCTTCGACCAGATGGCCGAGTTCCGTGAAGCGGCTGCCAGTGCCAGGATTGCGGTAGTTCCGGCATAAGCGGCACGCTGCGACAAGGCCTTGACGGGCGTCTGGTCAAGGCCTTGAATAGGCGCGTCGATGTACTGGATAACCGCGCCATGCCCTTCACCATTCGCCCCGCCCACAATGATGACGCTGACCTGCTCCCGGAAGTCGAGCGTTCTGCCGCGCAAGCCTTTTTGCAAAGCGAGGTTTTACACTGGATCGCCAGCCAAGACGTGCTCAGCGTTGCACAGCATCGCGCGTTCATCGCCGGCTCCGGCACCTGGGTGCTGGTAGATGCTGACAATCGTCCCCAAGGTTTTCTGTGTGGCCAGGCCTGCGGTGACGACTGGCACATCGTCGAGTTGTCGGTGGCACAGGCTGCGCAAGGCCAGGGCCACGGTCGCCGATTGATCACAACAGCCAGTACCTGGGCGCGGGCAAACGGTTTTACCGGCCTGACCTTGACCACCTTTACCTGCGTTCCCTGGAATGCCCCCTTCTATACCCGCTTGGGTTTCGAAAGGCTCGACCCTCAGCTTTGCAGCGAATTTCTGCAACGCCAACTAGCCGCTGAGCAGGCCCACGGCCTGAGCGACCGCTGCGCCATGCGCCTGGATCTGTAGGAGCGGGCTTGCCCCGCGACAGCAACCCGCTCGTCATAGCGTATCGCGGGGCAAACCCGCACCTAACGGCTGCGGCGTTTACGCAATTGCTGCTTCAAACGATGCATTGGCGGTGCATAGAGAAAGCCGAACGACACACTGTTGTCGCGGCCTTTGAGCGCATGGTGCAGTAGGTGTGCCTTGTACAAACGCTTGAGGTAGCGGTTGCGTGGCCGTGGCTTGAACGGCCAGTGCCGGTGCACGATACCGTCGTGAATGATCACGTAGAGTACGCCGAACGCCGCCACCCCTGCCCCGACCCACTGCAATGGCGCGTGTCCAGCGCGGCCGATGGCGACCAGTGCGAAGGCGATCAGGGCCAGGGCCAGCAAGTAGACGTCGTTGGTTTCCAGCGCGCCGAGGTGTGGCTCATGGTGCGAGCGGTGCAGGAACCAGCCCCAGCCGTGCATGATGTAGCGATGCGCCAGGTAGCCGACACCCTCCATGGCCGTCAGGGTGCAGAGAAAAACAGCAAGGTTGAGGATCATCGCAGCGAACGGCCCGGCGCAGGGTTGGCAAGAAGGCGCAAAAGCCTACCACCAAGCCCGCCACCACCCCAGCGCTTTTCATCAGGGCGCGGTTTCGCGCACGGTCACCGTTGCGGTGGTGCCGGCGCGCAGGTTGTCCTTGCCGGCGTAGTTCGGGTCGATCTCGATGCGCACCGGGACTCGCTGGGCCAGTTTGACCCAGGTATAGCTGGGGTTGACGTTGGCCAGCAGGCGGCTGCCCGGGGCGTTTTCGCGGTCGGTAATCGCGTACGCGATGCTCTGTACTTTGCCGTCGAAACGTTCACCGCTCATCAGGGCGATCTGCACCGGGCTACCGGGATGGATACGCGGCAGTTTGGTTTCTTCGAAATAGCCACTGACGTAGAACGAGGCGCTGTCGACCAGCGCCAGCAAGGCCACGCCACTGCTGGCATAGTCTCCTTGGCGGGTCAGCAGGTTGGTCACATAGCCGCTGACCGGGGCGTAGATACGGGTGCGCTGCAAGTCCAGCTCGGCCTGGGTCAATGCAGCGCTGGCCAGGCGGCTGTTGGCCTGGGCCAGGCTCAGGTCAGACTGACCGCGCATCAGGTCAGCCTGGGCGACAGCCACATCAGTACTGGATTTTTCCCACTCTTCTCCGGAAATCGCAAAGCCTTGCTTCAGGGTCCGGCGCCGTTGTTCTTCACTCTGACGCTGCTTGAGCAGGGCCTGGCTGGAAACGATCTGGGCCCGGGCCAGGCCTTCGTTGGCCTCAGCCACTTCCACCGCCCGACGCGCATGCTCAACAGCCAGGGCGTAGCGTGCGGGATCGATTTCCAGCAGCAAATCGCCTTTGTTAACGTGCTGGTTGTCTTCAACCCGCAGTTCGGTGATACGCCCGGAGACATCCGCCGAGAGCGTCACGACATCGGCCCTGACCCGGGCGTCGCGGGTCCAGGGCGCGCGGGTGTAATGCTCCCAGGCGAACCAGCCCAAGACCAGCGCCAATGCCACGATTGCCAGGGTCGAGGCCTGAGCAACAAATTTCTTCACCGTTTCAGCTCCCCATGTACAGGATGATCAAGGCGCAAATGCAGCTGTACAGCGCCCCTTCGAACAAGGCCGGGTGCCACACCCGCTGCATCACGCCCAGGCGCTGCAACACCCACAGCAGCGCGAACAACAGCGGCATGGCCAGCAATAAGGCCTGGGCAATGGGCGGCAGGTAAACGCCACCCACCTCAAAATCAATGGGCAAGGACGGACGCTCCTTCTTCAGCAGGGTCAAGGTAAGTGCTGTAGTGGCGCAGGAAACCGGCAATCACCAGCAACGCGACCCGGATACGAAACAGCGAACGCAACTGCTCGGGCTCAGCCTGGAACTGCGCGCTGTGCAGTGCATCGAGTGCTTCGCCGAGCGTTGTCAGCGTGTCGAGCAACACCGACAGTTGCCCTTGGGTACGCCCGGCCACATAACGGCCGGTGTTGCGTAACACCTGTTCCAGGCGCTCGCGGGTGGTGTCTGAGAGCAATCGGTTGGCCCGGCTTTGCTCCTGCAATTGGCGCAAGGCCACGCCAAGCGCCATGCATGCCAGGTTGACCTCGAACAGCGCTTTGGAACGAGCATCCTGCGTGGCCGGCAACAGGCCCAGAATCAGGGTCAGGCGGTCAACCATACGGCTCTCGAAGGCAAACTGACGCTCATCGGAAGATGGCCCTTTGAGCAAGGCGTAAACCTGCTCACGGGTCTCGCGGAACAGCCGTTCGATGCGCAACTGCGGGTTGAATGGAAACAGCCAGGCATACACCAGCAGCGACAGCACCCCACCGCAAAGGTAAGCACCAGCAAACTCAAACCACTGAATAGCGGTGTTCTGCCAGGCACCGATGTTCTGCGGTCCGAACAGCAAAAAGCTCGACAACCCCAGGCCCATGCCGATCCCGGCAGTCATCGGTGTCGACAGCCCCACTGCAACCACATACAGCAGCGGCAACAGCAGCAGCGCGAGCATCTCGAAATCGACCACCTGGGGAATCAGCCAGAACTGGTACAACGCCGAGACCAGCACAGCCATGCCCAAGCCGCGCATGTAGTTTTGTGCGGCCATCAGCGGACGCGGGAAGGTTGCCATCAGCGAACACAGGATACCCACCAGAATCACCCCGGCGCGGGCACCGTCCCAAGCGGTCTCGATCCAGATCAACCCGCCCACCAGCAGCGCAATGAAGGCGCGGCTGGCATTCATCGCCGCCAGGCGAAAATCCAGGTGCAGGGGGTTTTCACGCGCTTTACGGTACAGACAATCGCCAGCGCGGCCGTCCTGAATGGCGTCGCTCAATTCAAGCATCTCGCCCAGCTGCTCCAGCAGCCTGGCTTGTTCCCAACGCAGCGCCCAGGCCAGCGAGCGCAGCGTTGGTGGCAAGTCGGGCGCCAGTTGTTCGGCCTGCAAGGCGGCCTGGTCAAAGCGCTTCTGTAGGGCGCTGAAGTGTTCTCGGGCACTGGCTGGCATGGCCCGCCCCTGCTGCGCCAGTTGATCGAGAAAGGCCAGCTCGTCAGTAAGCAGTTGGTTGATGAAGTCCGGATATGCACCCTGCCAGCGTTCGGCAATCATCCGTTTCTGGTTGCGCAGCACGGTAAGGCGTGAGCTGAGCAGCACCAATTGGTTGCCCAACAATTGCACCAGCCCGTTAGCCCCGCGCAGGTGCGGGGCATCGAAATAAAGGTGGCGGCGCAACCCTTCCAGGGCGCTGATTTCACCGAGAATCTGCATTTGCCGCTGGCTGAAGCTTGCTGCGGTTTCCTCGCCACGGATGGCAGCAGCGGCATGCGTGGCCATCAGCTTGATCAGATTGTCGACTTTGCCAAAGTAACCCCTGGTGACCGCCTGAGGCCGCGCACTGAGCAGGCTGACGGCGCAAACACATGCCACCGCCAGTAAGGTCTCGGTAACCCGGGTGATGGCCAGCATCAAGGTGTTGTCCTGCTCGGGGATCGCCAGCATCGCCACGACCACGGCGGTAAACCCGCTGAGCACGAAAGCGTGAGAGCTGGTGTAGCGCAACAAGGTGCCCCCGGCCGTACACAGCGCCAGCCACAGCGCCAGGGTGACGATGAATGGCAAAGGCGCCTGCGGGAACAGCGCCATGATCAACACCGCAACGGCGGCGCCCACCGTGGTCCCGACCACTTGCGCGAAACTGCGCTGCAAGGTCATGCCGCCCAGGGGCTGGCTAACGATGAACACTGCCATGATCGACCACTTGGGTTGGTCGAGGTCGAAAATGAACGCCAGGTACAGGGTCAGCAAACAGGCAACGATGGTGCGCAGGGCGAAATAAAAGGTGTCTGGCCCCGGGTGCAGCACCATTTTGAAGTAGTTGATCAGTGGTTGCATTGCGCTCCCTCACCACGGGTGAAGCTTCACCTTAACGGCACCGGCCGTGCAGCGGTAGCGGCATTCACACGCTACAGCGTTGCAAATCCGGAACAGTCATGCTGCGCAAGCGCTTTGCGGCCATTGTCATGAAAACAACCTTGACCCTGCCGCCTTTCAACGTTAGTTTCTCGCCCGCATTTTTGCATGCCTATACAGGAGTCCTGCATTGGACAGTTGCTCTAGACGATTGCGACAGGTTCGAACGGCACGCTAGTTCAGCAGACTTCCTCTGCCACTGCCCTGCCGTATCGGGTAGTCAGTGGCGCTTCGTATCCCCAGTGGATCACGCCCCCTTGTTTCTTCCTGCACGCCTTGCCCACAGTGTTCGTGGTCACGGTTTGAGAGCCTGCGCAATCCTTTCATTGATCCCGGCATCGACAGTTGTTCGATGCGTTGCGGCCTTGCGCCGTGGATTTGAGGTTTGTCATGGATTGGAAAATATTTCTCCTGCGCGTGAGTGTCGCGCTGGTACTGGGTGCGCTGATCGGCGCTGAACGTCAACTGCGCCAGCGCCTCACCGGCCTGCGCACCAATGCCCTGGTCAGCACCGGTGCCTGCCTGTTCGTGTTAATGACCCAGGCGGTACCGGGCATGGCTGCTACCGATGCGTCACGGATCGCCGCCTATGTGGTCTCGGGTATCGGCTTTCTCGGTGGTGGCGTGATCATGCGTGACGGTCTGAATGTGCGTGGTTTGAACACTGCGGCAACGTTGTGGTGCACGGCGGCCATTGGCGTACTGTGCAGCATGGGCCTGCTGCTGGAAGCGGCGGTGGGCACCTGCGTGGTGTTGTGCGCCAACATCTTGCTGCGCGACATCGCCCAGCGCCTGAACCTGCAGGAGGTGCTGCCGGCCACAGAGGCCGAACAGCGCTTTGAAGTGCGCATCACCTGTCGTGCCGAAGACGAAATTCAGGTCCGCAGCCTGATGTTGCACAGCTTGGGCAGCGGCGGCCTGCGCCTGCAATCGCTGCACAGCGAGGATCTGGCCAACCCGGCGAAACTGGAAGTGCGCGCCGAATTGCTCGGCAACCCGGATGCACCAACACAGCTGGAGCGCCTGGTCAGCCGGGTCAGTCTGGAAAAAGGTGTCAGCTCGGTACGTTGGCAGGTACACGAACTGGCAAGCGACTAGCCCTCACAGATTGGCGGCTACGCAGCGAAAATATGCTCAATGCCCAGCAAAATCCGCTGCAGCCGCCGGGCGCCAACGGGGTACCCTGTAGTAAAACAATCAGCCAGAGGTGCACTGTGGCGTCCTATACCTTGCGTCAGTTGAAGTATTTCGTCACCACCGTAGAGTGCGGCAGCGTCGCTGAGGCGTCGCGCAAGCTGTACATTGCGCAACCGTCGATTTCAACGGCAATCAAAGGCCTGGAAGACAGCTTCGGCGTGCAGCTGTTCATCCGCCATCACGCCCAGGGGGTGTCGCTGACCCCGGGTGGCGCACGTTTCTACCGTAAAGCCCAGGAACTGCTGCGCATGGCCCGGGAGTTCGAACAGAACGCCCTGGCCGACAACGATGTGGTCTGCGGGCAGATCGACATTGGTTGCTTCGAGACTGTTGCCCCGCTTTACCTGCCGCGCCTGATCAAAGGCTTTCGCGAGCGCTTCCCCGGTGTGGAAATCCGCCTGCAGGATGGTGAGCAGCAAGAGCTGGTGCAAGGCCTGACTGGCGGGCGCTTCGATCTGGCGATTTTCTACGACCATGACCTCGACAGTACCATCGAGACCGAAGCACTCATGGCGCCACAGCGTCCCTATGCCTTGTTACCCGTCGGCCACCGCTTTGCCGAACAGGCCCAGGTGTCGCTGCGAGACCTGGCACTGGAGCCGATGATCCTGCTTGATGTGCAGCCCAGCCGCACCTATTTCGTGAGCATTTTCGAAGAGCTTGGCCTGAGCCCGAACATCGTCTTCAGCTCGCCGTCGATCGAGATGGTAAGAGGCATGGTTGGCCAGGGCTTTGGCTTTGCCGTATTAGTGACCCGACCGCTGACCACCAGCACCTATGACGGCCAGCCCCTGGTGTGTGTGGAATTGCTGGAGGATGTCACCGGCTCAGGCTTGGTGGCCGGTTGGTTGAAACGTGCGCAACTGACCAAGCCTGCGCAGTTGTTTGTCGAGTACTGCAAAGAGCAGTTCACCGCCTGGCTGTAGGAGCGGGCTTGCCCCGCGATAGCGGTGTGTCAGTTAAACCACTATCGCGGGGCAAGCCCGCTCCTACCGCGCAGCCCAGGCGTTGAAGCCTATTTGTCGAGTACTGCAAAGAGCAGGCTGAAGTAAATCTGTGGGAGCGGGCTTGCCCCGCGACGGCGGTGTGTCAGGTAAACCGCTATCGCGGGGCAAGCCCGCTCCTACCGTGCGGCCCAGGCGTTGAAGCGTTGTTCCAGCTCTTCGCCGTGATCCACCCAGAACGCTGCATCCACCGCCTGTGCTTGGGCAAGGTTGGCCTGCGCCGTTGGCAGTTGCTGTTGCACAGCCTCAGGCAATAGCTTCAGGGCATCGCGGTGCACCGGGCCGTAGGGGATCTCTTCAGAGAACACTTTCTGCGCCTGGGGCTGGCTGGCAAAAGCAATGAAGTCTTCCGCCAAGGCTTTGTTCGGCGTGCCTTTGACCACCGCCCAGTATTCCGGGTCGTACAGGCTCTGCGGCCAGACAATGCCCAGCTTCATCCCTTCCTTTTGCGCCGAGGCGATCCGCCCGTTGTACGCCGCGCTCATCACCACGTCGCCGGCAATCAGCCACTGCGCCGGTTGTGCGCCGGCCTCCCACCACTGGATGTTGCCTTTGATCTGGTCCAGCTTGGCAAAGGCACGGCTCACACCTTCCGGGGTCGCCAGCACTTGGTACAACTGCTCTGGTTTGACGCCATCGGCGAGCAAGGCGATTTCCAGGGTGTACTTGGCGCCCTTGCGCAAGCCGCGTTTACCAGGGTATTCGCTGACGTTCCAGAAGTCGGCCCAGGACGTCGGCGCCTTGGCCAGTTTGTCGTGATCGTAAGCCATGACCATCGACCACACGTACGTCGCGACACCACACTCGCTCAATGTACCCGGTACAAACTGCGCCGCATCGCCAAAGCGTGCCGGGTCCAGGCGTTCGAACAGGCCTTCATCACAACCGCGCAGCAACTCGGGGCTTTCAACTTCAACCACGTCCCAACTGGTATGGCCAACATCGACCATGGCTTTGATTTTCGACAGTTCACCGTTGTATTCACCGGCAACCACGCGTCCTGCGCCGCTGGCGTTGAAAGGTTGAAAATAGGCCTTGTCCTGGGCCTGTTTGGTCGCGCCGCCAAAAGAAATCACGGTCAGGCTCTGGGGCGCGGCTTGTACAGCACCGCACAGCAAGGCCAGGGCAAAGGGAACACTGCAACGCAAGGATCTGGACATGGATCTGTTCCTCAAGAAGGCCGGCCCGCCCCTGCGAGCCGGCGCAGGGGCTTACAGCACGCCGTACTCGCGTGCTGTGCGGTCTACGGCGATACGGGTCTTGTCGACCAGTTCGTCGATCTCGGCTTTGCCGGCAACCAGCGCCGGAGCCATGATCATCCGGCCCAGGGTCGAGCGAATGATCAGGCCTTCTTCAAAGCCGATGGTGCGGCAGCGCCAGGCCATGTCGTTTTCGTTGGCAAAGCGTTTACGCGTGGATTTGTCTTCGGCGAACTGCAACGCAGCAACCAGGCCGGTGCCTTGTACTTCACCAATCAGCGGGTGGTTACCGAACACTTCGCGCAGGCACCGTTGCAGGTACGGCCCGGTGTCTTGCTTGACCTGGGTGACAATGCCTTCGTCGCGCAGGGCCTTGAGGTTGGCGATCGCCACCGCGGCGGCCACTGGGTGCCCGGAATAGGTCAGGCCGTGAGCGAACACCCCGCCCTGCTCCACCAGCACCTGCGCCATGCGCTTGGACAGAATCAAACCGCCCATGGGGATGTAGCCGCTGGTCAGGCCCTTGGCGATCGACAGGGTGTCGGGTTCGAAACCGAAATGCTGGTGAGCGAACCATTCACCGGTGCGGCCAAACCCACCGATCACTTCATCGGCGCACAGCAACACATCGTACTTGCGGCAGATACGTTGGATTTCTGGCCAGTAGCTTTCTGGCGGGAAAATCATCCCACCGGCGCCCTGGAACGGCTCGGCGACAAAGGCCGCAACGTTCTCGGCACCCAGTTCGAGAATCTTCTCTTCCAGCTGTCGGGCTGCACGCAGGCCGAATTCGGCGGGCGTCAGGTCACCTTCATGGGCGAACCAGTACGGCTCGTCGATGTGCGCAACATCGGGAATCACCCCACCCATGTCATGCATAAACTTCATGCCGCCCAGCGCCGTGGCGCCCAGGGTAGAGCCGTGGTAGCCGTTCCAGCGGCCAATCATGATTTTCTTCTGCGGCTGGCCGAGAATCTGCCAGTAGCGGCGTACCGTACGGATCAACACCTCGTTGGCTTCAGAGCCGGAGTTGGTGTAGATCGCGTGGCTGTAATGGCCGGGCAGCAGACTGAACAGCAACTCCGACAGTTCCACCACCGCCGGGTGGGTGGTGTGGAAGAACATGTTGTAGTACGGCAGTTGCTCCAGTTGCTGGCTGGCTGCGGCCGCCAGATCTTTGCGACCGTAGCCGAGGTTGGTGCACCACAGGCCCGACATGCCGTCCAGGTAGCGCTTGCCGTCGTTGTCCCAAAGCGCCAGGCCTTCGCCACGCACGATCACTCGTGGGCCTTCCTCATTCAGGGCTTTCTGGTCGAGAAACGCATGAATGTGGTGCGCGGCATCCAGGGCTTGATAATCACTGGTGCTACGGTCGGTTTTCACTTGAGCGGTCATTGCGAGTCTCCTTGCGGGTTTTTATCGTTGAGGGTGGCCAGTACCGCGGCCAGCGGCTCAGGTTTGAACAGGGGTTTGCGCATCACACACTTGATCCACAGCACGGCGATGATCGACACCACCAGCAGGACCAGGCCGGCATAGGCGAAAATGGCGAAGGTCATGTCCGGGCTAGGCGAAACGTGCCAGATCGCAAAGAGCATGCCGGCGATGCCGAACAGCTGCGGCAGCGGGTAGAACGGCGTGCGGAATGGCCGCGCGACTTGGGGGTAACGGCGACGCAATGCGATCACATTGATGTGGGTGATGATGTAAGCGAGCAGCCAGGCCAGCGCGGCGGCCAGCAGCAACTGGTTGATGGCATCGGGATGGTCGTGCATCAGCAGCAACGGCAAGCCGGTGATCGCCGAGACGAACAGTACGGCCACCCAAGGTGCACCCGTGCGTTTGCCTTGCAGCTTGAGCAAGCCGAAAGCCTGGCCGTTGCGGGCCATGCCCAGCAACATGCGTGGAATGGCGGCCAGTGAGCTGTTGAGGGTGCTGCAGGTGGCGGTTATCGCTGCGGTCACCAGGAATACCTGGCCGGCTTCACCAAACACCGTGGTGGCAAACAGGTAATGTGGCAGGCCGTTGCTGGCCAGTTCTGCCTGCGGCACGGTGAGCAATGCACCCAGACAATACAGGGCGATGATCACGAAAATCACGGTCAAGCCGATCATCATCGAGCCGGGAATGTTGCGTTGCGGGCGGCGGGTTTCCTCGACCAGCGGGCAAACGAACTCAGCACCGACAAACCCCCACACCGCCATCGCCGTCAGGGCGATCACGCCCAGCCCCAAGGGGTTCCAGTTGGCGCCATCGAACAGGCCCGGATTAGGCGAAGCAATATCGCTGCTCATCGCACTCAGGCCCATGACCAGCAGCACCACTACCATGATCACCGCCAGCGCCGTCTGCAACCGGGCAAAGATGTCGATGTTGAACAGGTTGAGCACGGTGAACAGGCCCAGTACCCCAAGGGCCACGGTCAGCGGTGGCAGTGAGTGCGGGTAAACCTTGTCGATGATGAACTCCATCAACAGCAGCTCTGCCGACAGGGCAAACATCGCCACCACTACATAGCCGGAAAAGGTCGCCAGAATCGCCGGGAACTGCCCGATCGCCACTTCCGTGTAGCTGCTCAGGCTGCCTGCCCGCGGGATCATCAAGGCCAGCTCGGAGAACGAGCAGGCATAACTCAAGGCCAGCAACCAGGCCAGTGCCAGCGGCACAATAAAGCCCGGTCCGGCAATGCCGACGCCCTGTAACATCAGCACCATCACGCCCTGCGACACCACCAGGCCGATCGCCACTGCCAACAGCGCGGTCAGGCCCAGCTTCTTGCGACTTTCAGGTGGCGCCACGGCGCCGGTGGACACGCTTGCATTACTGTTCATCGGTTGCTCCGCTTTTTTAGTTTTATGTGCAAGAACCGCGTTGCCTGCTTCGCGGGGCGAGCCCGCTCCCACAGGTTGAGAGTCTGTGGGAGCGGGCTTGCCCCGCGATGGCAGCGCTCACCCGCGCAACTGAATCCAGGTGGTTTTCAACTGCGTGTACTTATCAAAAGAATGCAGCGACAAGTCGCGGCCGAACCCGGACTGCTTGCCCCCGCCAAACGGCACCGTGACGTCCAGCGCATCCACGGTATTGACCGACACCGTGCCGGCGTTAAGCCTGCGCGCCACGCGGTGTGCGCGGTTCAAGTCGTCGGTCCACACCGATGCCGCCAGGCCATAGATATGGTCATTGGCCATCGCCACTGCCTGGGCTTCGTCATCGAACACGCTGACCGCCAGCACCGGGCCGAACACTTCTTCGCGGGCCAGGGTCATGTCAGCGGTCACCCCGGTGAAAATCGTCGGCTCGATGAAGTTGTCCGAGCCGTCGAAGCTTCGTTGCCGGCCGCCGCACACCAGACGCGCGCCCTCGCCCTGGGCTTGCTCGATGTACTGCATGATCCGTTGGGTTTGGCGCGCATCGACAATCGCCCCGGCGCGGCTGGCCGGGTTCAATGGGTTGCCGGGCTGCCATTGGCTGGCCTTGTCGATCAGGCGCTGGACGAAGTCATCAGCGATTGAACGCTCGACCAGCAAACGTGAATTGGCCGAACACACTTCACCCTGATTGAAGAAGATGCCAAACGCGGCTTTCTCGGCGGCCAGATCGAGGTCCTGGCAGTCGGCAAATACCAGGTTCGGGCTCTTGCCGCCGCACTCCAGCCACACTTGTTTGAGGTTCGACTGCGCCGCGTACTGCATGAAGTACTTGCCCACTTCGGTGGAGCCGGTGAACACCAGGGCATCCACGTCCATGTGCAGGCCCAGGGCGCGACCGGCATTCTCGCCCAGCCCCGGCACCACATTGAGGACACCCGCCGGGATCCCGGCTTGCAGGGCCAGCTCTGCCAGGCGCAGGGCGGAAAACGGTGATTGTTCGGCCGGTTTCAGCACCACACTGTTGCCCGCCGCCAGGGCCGGGGCCAGCTTCCAGGCGGCCATGTCCAGCGGGAAGTTCCACGGCACCACCGCGCCGATGACGCCCAGCGGTACACGGGTAATGGTCGCCAGCGCGTTGCTCGCGGTGGGGGCAACCTGGTCGTAGAGCTTGTCGAGGCTTTCGCCGTACCAGGCGAACACGTGGGCAGCGCCCGGCACATCGATGTTCCAAGCATCCATCACCGGTTTGCCCATGCTCAGTGAGTCGAGCAAGGCCAGTTCGTCGCGGTGTTCCAGCATCAGTTGCGCCAGGCGCAACAAAACCGCCTTGCGCTCACCGGGTGCCATTCTGGCCCAAGGCCCCTGTTCGAACGCACGGCGGGCGCTGCTCACCGCCTGGTCGACTTCAGCCTGACCGCAAGCCACCACGCGGGCCAGTACCTGATTGGTGGCCGGGTTGACGACCTCAAAACGCGCATCGTTCTGCGCCACGCACGGCTTGCCATCGATCAATGCGCTATCGATCAAGCGCTGTTGCTGTGCACGGGTTGTCCAGTCGTTGAAAGTGTTCATCGCAGACTCTTTTGTTGTTATCAGTGTGTGGAAAGAGCGGCTGCCAGCCGGTCCATCAAGCGATCACAGGCGGCCATTTGCTCGACGCTGACGAACTCGTCAGGCTTGTGGCCTTGCTCCATGCTGCCCGGCCCGCAGATCACCGCCGGGATACCGGCCTGAGCAAACAGCCCGCCTTCGGTGCCAAAGGCCACAGTGCTGAAGGCGTCGCTGCCGCACAGTTGCGCAACCCACTGCGCCGCTGCGCTTTCGGGCGCGGTGGCCAGGCCGGGATAAGCCGAAATAGGTTCAAAACGAATCGCCGTGTCAGCCTTGACCGCTTGCATGGCCGGTAGCAGCGTCTGCTCGGCGTAGGTTTGCAGTTCGTCGACCACCGCCTGCGGTTCGAACGCTGGCAAAGCACGTACCTCGAAGTCGAAACGGCAGTCTTGCGGCACGATGTTCAGCGCCGTGCCCCCCTCGATCAGCCCGACCTGCACCGTGGAAAATGCCGGATCGAAGCGTTGGTCATGGTGTTCGGGGGCGGCCAGGCGCTGGCCGATCTCACTCAGGCGAGTCATCAGCCGCGCGGCCTGTTCAATCGCATTGACGCCATAGGGCGCATAGGCTGAATGGCAAGGCGCACCCTTGACGTGACAGCGCATGGCCAGCTTGCCCTTGTGGCCGAGCACCGGCTTGAGCTCGGTCGGTTCGCCGATCAGGCACAAGGCCGGTTTGGCGACGTGCTGTGGCAAGGCTTGCAGCAGGCTGCGCACCCCGAGGCAGCCGACTTCCTCGTCATACGAGAACGCCAGGTGCACCGGGCGACGCAGTGGGCTGGCGAGAAACACCGGCACGGCGGCCAGTACCGAAGCGAGGTAGCCTTTCATGTCCGCCGTGCCACGGCCATACAGCTTGCCGTCCTGCTCACTGAGGGCAAACGGCTCGACGCTCCAGGCTTGACCGTCCACCGGCACCACGTCGGTGTGGCCCGACAGCACCACGCCACCCTCCACCGCCGGGCCAATGCTGGCCAGCAGGTTGGCTTTGCTGCGCTCGGCGTTGTAGATCAGCGTGCAACTCACCCCCAGTTCGTGCAGGTAGTCCTGCACGAACTGAATCAGTTGCAGGTTCGAGTCGCGGCTCACCGTGGCAAAGCCGATCAGCTTGGCCAGCAAGGCGCGGCTGCGCAGCTCACTCATCGCCCGGCACTCCGTAGCTTGGCGCCACAGTAGGGTTGAGCGCACGGGTCAGGTAGTCCTGCAACTGCGGCGCATAAGCTTCCCAGAGCTTGTGCAATTCACCGATGGGGTTTTCTTCGGCCCAGTCAACGCGCAAGTCCACAATCGGCCAGAGCAGATCGCCAACCACCGACAGCGCCGCCGAATGCACCGCCCCGGCTTCACCGCCAGCGTCTTGCCCGGCTTGCAGCGCGAGGAGCAAACGCGATGCGAGACACCCCTCACTCTGTTCGAACGCTTCAACCATCCGCTCGATTACCGCTCGGTTGGCCAACAGGTTGCCCGCCGCGACACATTGCTCACCCGCCAGGGCGTTGTGAGTGCCCAGGGTGTGGTTGCCGCTGAACACGGCCGTACGGCCTTGGGCATCGATCGTCGCCACCTGGCGATATTGGCTGTAGCCATTGCGGGTCAGCGCATGGTCCAGGGCCTGATGCGGAGCCAACCCTTCACCCAAGGCATCGAGCACCTGCGGGCCCAGGGCCGGCAACGTGATGTTCTGGCTCGACACCGCCCCCACACCCGAGCGCAACCACGGGCAACGGGCGCCCACGGCGATACTCGATGAGCTGATGGCAATCCCCAACTGACCGGTTTCGGCGCAGCGGCCGACGATGGAAAAAGTCATGGCACGTTCCTTATTCAGGGATCACTGCAATCACGTCTATTTCCATCAGCCACTGCGGCTGCCCCAGGGCACTGACCACCAGGCCGGTGGAAATCGGGAATACGCCCTTGAGCCATTTGCCCACCTCCTGATAGACCGGCTCGCGGTAGCGCGGATCGATCAGGTAGGTGGTGGTCTTGACGATGTGGCTCAGGTCGCTGCCCGCCTCTTCCAGCAGTTGCTTGACGTTGCGCATGGCCTGCTCGGCTTGCGCCCGTGGATCGCCCAAGCCCACCAGTTGACCGTTGAAATCGGTACCGACCTGACCGCGCACATACACGGTGTTACCGGCACGCACCGCCTGGCACAGGTCGTTGTCCAGCGACTGGTTCGGGTAAGTGTCTTTGGTGTTGAACATACGAATGCGGGTATGAGTAGGCATCAGCGGGCTCCCATGAGGCTGGCGGATTGAAGACGGGTTTCAGGCTGCTCGGCCTGGCGTTGCACGGCATCGCGGTAGTTGAAGTAGGCGCGCTGCTTGATGATGTGTTCGCTGATATGCCGGGCGTCGTGCCACACACCCCAGATAAACGCCGAGCCGCGGCGGGCCAGCCACGGCAGGCCGACAAAGTAGATGCCCGCTTCACTGGACACTCCACGCTGATGCTGCGGCTTGCCGTCGGGCTTGAAGGCATTGACCTTCAACCAGTCGTAATCGACCGAGTAGCCAGTGGCCCAGATGACCGTGGTGACCCCCGCCTTGACCAAGTCCAGCTCAAGGATCGGCGCGCGGATGCACTCAGGGTCGGGCAGCATGATGCGCGCTTCCGGCTCCAGCGGCAGGTCCAGGCCGTTGGCGGTTACGTAGGCATCGGCGGCATCGAGCAAGGCCAGGTAGTTCTCGTCGCCACGGGCGATGTTCTCGGCCAGGTCCGGTTGAAAGCTCACCACGCTGTTGTTGAACGCCTTGGTCAGGCCGACCAGCGTCACGCCCTGTTGCGCCAGGCGGCGAAAATCCACGGTATGGCCACCCCGGGCACCACTGACGGCGATGGTGACGTGCTCTTTACCCGGCTGCACACCCTCGGCATCCCATAGGCCGAGCACGCCCAACCACCAGCAGAAGTCACGGTTGCGGTAAGCGCGCGGCGGACGGTCGTGGGCGCCTACTGAGAGGTAGACTTGCTTGCCGGCGCGCTGCAATTCATCGGCGATCTGTACACCGGAGGAACCAGCCCCCACCACCAGCACCGCGCCTTCGGCCAACTGCTCAGGGTTGCGGTAGTGCGCGGAGTGCATCTGGGTAACGGTGCTGTCGACCGGAGCGATAGCAGGAATCAGTGGGCGCTGGAACGGGCCAGTGGCAACCACCACATTGCTGGCCTCGATGACGCCTTCGGAGGTTTCCACGGTGAAACCCGGACGCCCGACATTGCGCTGCACTTGGGTGACCTCAACGCCGGTGCGTACCGGAGCGTTGAATTTCTTTGCGTAGGCTTCGAAGTAGTCGGCTACCTGGTCTTTACTGGCGAAGGCGTCCGGGTCCAGGCCTTCGAACTCAAGGCCAGGGAAGCGGTCGTGCCAGGCCGGGCCGTTGGCCACCAGCGAATCCCAGCGGCCACTGCGCCAGGCTTCGGCAATACGGTTACGTTCCAGAACCAGGTGCGGCACGCCGAGTCGGCTCAAGTGTTCGCTCATGGCCACACCGGCTTGCCCGGCACCCACTACAAGCGTGTCTATTACGGTTTTATTGTTTGTCATCGCTGCGCCCTACTGAGTTTTCCCACGGGGATCACCGTGGGTGGGTGTTGGGCGCATTCTGTGCAAAGGTAGGGAAAGGCGAAATTATGATTTTTGTGGTTGCTGGCAAGCAAAAAACTGTCCCGGTAGGAGCGGGCTTGCCCCGCGATGCGATGAGTCTGACAAACCGCAATCGCGGGGCAAGCCCGCTCCCACACCGTTATTTTCCGGTGCCGAATATTCCCTGAACTGCATCATTCAAGGCATCTACTTTATTGAGGACATCCTGCGTGGTGGACTGCCCCTGCGATGGTGTAGAGCCACTGGTTGAAGAGGTCGTTTTATTCAACAGCCCGGTACAACCGTTATTGCAGCTTTTTACTGTTTGGCTGCAGGCGTCGTAACACGAAGTATTTCCTTGGCAGCTGGAGAAACACTGAGAAAATTGCTGAGCACAGTTGCTACTGCATTGGCTGACTGCACTCGGTGGTGTCGACTGGGATGTAGTGCCACCCGGTATTTTCTTGTTGGCGCATTTTGTTGGGCAATCATAGACGCTGTAGCAGGCGCTGCTGCAATTTGCGGCCTTGTTGGGCGAGGATGCGCAGGCATCCAGGCACATTTTTTTCCCGCCCTCACACAGCTGAATGCAGTCTCCCGAATACGCGACGGGTGTAAATAAAAGCCAGACCAACAGCAACCACCAACTGCATTCGGTAGCTAACTTACAAGTTTGAAGTTGTCTTGATACGTTGTGGATACCCATAATTAAATCCCTCCTGGCCAGGAGTGCTTAACTATAAATTTCGGGCTGTCCATACTGGCTTGCAAAGTCACACCTCCACTCCTGTGAAGCCCCAGAGGCAAGGCGATAACCAGCAGCATATATACAACTGTCATCGTACTCCCTCCAATATTTTTTCTGAATGATTGATATAGCAGCTGACAACAACGGCGCTGCCTCACTAATCGCATGTAGTGCACGCACTACAGCACTTTCGTGACTCCCTGATTTTTTCGCTGCTCGCGCGGTGCAACGATAGGCCGCACAGCCTGCCCGAGACCATGCGCTGGCAAACCTGGCGCATCGAGCAGTGCACTGAAACCGGAGACGAAGGCTCATGAACCGCTGCATTGAGGTCATCCGCAACACCACCCGGCGGGCCCGCCAGGTCGCTTCAAGGCTCAGCCACGCGACACACAAGGCGAAAGCCCGGGCCGCAGGCAATGCCCTCCTGACTGCACTGCAACAAGAGGAAGAAAAAAACCTCGTATGGGTGATGCAAGCCCAGGAACAGCGCCATACACGCCGTTCAGGTGACTGAGCCACTGCCCCGGAATATACGCTGACACCGGCTATCCTTGCTGTCTGAGCACACGAGCAAGGATCCGCCAATGAGCACCGTTGCAATTATCGACCAGCAGCCCAGCAGCCAGGCAGGTATCGCGGCCGAGCTTGAACGCAGCGGTCACACCATCATCGGGATTGCTTCGAACGGTGTTGAGGGCCTGGCGCTGGTTCGTCGCACCCTGCCTGATCTGGTGGTGCTCGATCTGGACATTCCGCGGCTGGGCGGGTTGGATGTGATCCGCCGCTTGAGCGTGCCCCCACGCAGTACTCGCGTTCTGGTGTTTACCGCCTTTCCGTCGGAGGTCTACGAACACCTGTGCATGACTGCCGGCGCCCTGGGTTTCGTCAGCAAGTACGACTCGCTGAGCACGCTGGCCGATGCCGTCGCCAAAGTGGTCAGCGGAAAAACCTACTTCAATGCCAGCGCCATGAAGGCCGAAAGCGTGGCCGGTGATACTGTTGAGGGTTTCAACGAGCGCTTTACCGCACGCGAGATCACCGTGCTGCACTACCTGGCCGATGGCATGCGGGTCAAGGACATTGCCGGCGAGCTGGCCATCAGCGACCGCACCGTCAGTACCTACAAGGCAAGGCTACTGGAAAAAACCAATACCCATTCACTGGTGGAGCTGCTGCGCTTGGCAGCGCAACACGGTCTGGTCAGTGCCTCCAATGCACACATCAGCACGTCGGAGACGCATACCAGCTCTAGTGATCAACAGTTCAACACCCTGTTCGACCAGATTCCCTATCCGGTGTGCCTGCGCGACGCCAGTGCACGGATTCTGGCGGCGAACCAGGCATTCGCTAACTACTTCGGTTGCAGCGCCGCAGACTTGGTTGGTAGCCGGCCGGTGGATGCCGGTATGGTGGAGCTGGAACACTATGAATACGCCTATAAAACCTACAGCGCAGCGGTGCAACAGCGCATTCCGTACATGCTGGTTTTGGCCATCAGGGTCAAGGACGAACAGCGTGTGGTCAAGAGCAGTGGTGTGCCTGTCATCAGTGCGGATGGCGACCTGGTGGGGATGCTCTGCACATCAGTGGATATCGGCGAACAGCACAGAGCGCTGGAAAACCTGCAAGAACAACTGACCTATGCGCAAACCCTGCGCAAACGCCGCGGCCAGTACCTTATCGAGTATTGCGCCGGGATGGCGCTTACCATTGCCAACCTCAAAGCGATTCCCAACACCGGTCAACGCCACGAACCCGACGACGCGCGCATGGCGCTGATCTTGCGCCTGCAAGAAGGTGTCGAAATGTTGGCCGAACTGGTACGTCTGGAACAGGGGCTGGCTTCACCGATTTCCTATGTCAGTGACTTGCGTAACCTGACGCAGACCCTGCTCGATCAGGCGCCCGCCGGCAGCTTGCCCGACTACCGTTTGCACTGCGCCGTGGCGTCGTGCTGGGGCTGGATAGATGCCGAACGGTATGTACAGCTGCTGCGCATTTTGCTGCTCCATGGCAAAAGCCTGGGCGCTGCCAGCCTGGATATTTATATCGAGTCGCCACCGCACAGCGACCAGAAGATCCCTTGGCATCTGCGCATCGTCGGTGCCTTGAGCGCCCTGCCCGGCGGCGACGCTCAGAGCATCCGCTGGCAACTGGCACAGCAACTGGCTCAGCTATTGAATGCCGAGCTGGCATTGAGGATCACCGACCAGCAAGCCCTGGAGATCACCCTGCAGTTACAGATACCCACGGCCACTCACCACCCACTGTAGGTTCAGGAACGCACTACAAGCGTTTTCAGGATTGCACGCTTATCCCGCACGGGTACGAAGGCCAATGATGTCTCCCAGATAAATCCTCTGGGAGAATTGCAATGAAACATCGTGCACCGGGCGGCCACGGACTGCGACTGAGCTGTCTTTGCATCGCCATTGCCTTGGCCACTACCGCAAGTGCCGGCAGCCTTCCACAAGGCGGCCAGGTGGTCAGCGGTGCGGCCAGCATCAGCCAAAGCGGCCCGAACATGGAAGTCAACACGTCCGGGCCACGGACCGCCATCGACTGGCAGCGCTTCAATGTCGGCCCCGACAACCGCATCACCTTCAAACAACCCGATGGCCGTTCGGTTACGTTAAACCGAGTGATCGGCGGCGATCCGTCGAAGATCTACGGCACGATCACCTCCAACGGCCAGTTGATTCTGGTCAACCCTAATGGGGTCTGGCTCGGCCCTAACGCTCACGTGTCGACCAGCGCCCTGGTGGCCAGCGCCGGTTTTGTCACCGACAAACAGGCCAAAGAATTTGCCGCCAACGGCAAACTGGACATCCAGCTCAAAGGCCTGGTGCGCAACGAAGGGCGCATCACCGTGCACGACAACGGCATGGTCGCCCTGCTGGGCGCCCAGGTTGAAAACCACGGTGTGATTCAGGCGCGCAAAGGCACCGCTCAGTTGGCCACCGGCCCGCAGGCCACCCTGGACTTTCACGGTGATGGCCTGCTGAGTATTGCCGTAGGCGGTGAACCCGGCGGTCGCGATAGCGTCAACGCCGACGTCAAAGGCGGCGTTCATAACAGCGGCCAGATCGATGTGGGTAACGGCGTGGTGGCCATGAGCGCCGAACGCGCCGCCCGCCACCTCGATTCGGTGATCAACGTTGGCGGCAATGTGGTTGCCGACGCGGTCAATGAGCAAGGCGGCACCATTGTCCTGGGCAGTGCCGCGCAGACCAACGTCAGCGGCACACTCAGCGCCAAAGGCGCCACGGGCGGTACCGTCAAAGCCCTCGGCGACGAGGTCAATCTGGCCAGCAGCGCCCGCCTTGATGCCTCCGGCAGCCAGGGTGCGGGCGGTAAGGTGTTGGTCGGTGGCAGCCTGCAAGGTAAAGGCAGTGAACCGGCGGCCACGCGTACCACGGTGGCCAAAGGCGCTCAGCTCAAGGCCGATGGCAAAACCAACGGAGGCCAAGTGGTGGTCTGGTCCGACGGCCAGACCCGCTTCGCCGGTAGCGCCAGCGCCAAAGGCGTGGCACGCGGCGGTGTCGTCGAAACGTCCGGCAAGCAACTGCAAGTGACGAATGATGCCAAGGTCGATACCTCTGGCAAAGTTGCCGGAAAATGGCTGCTTGACCCGGTAACCGTGAACATTGTGGCCGATGCCAGCGCCGATCCGGGCACTGGTGTCACGGGCGGAGTCGCCCAGGGCCCAAGCACCGCCGACCTGTGGAACGTGTCTGCCCAGGCCATCGTCAACGGCCTGGCCAGTGGTAACGTCGAGGTGTCGGCCAGTGAACGGATCAACGTCAACACGGCAATCATCGCCACCAACATCGGCCAGGACGGTAATGGCAAACACACCCTGGCGCTGATCGCCGCCGGCAATCCGCAACAAGGCAAAGGCTACAGCGGCACAGACCTGTCCAGTACCAGCGGATCGGTGTACATCAATGCCCCGATACTGCTCAAGGACGGCAACCTGTTCATCGCGGCCACCGGCGACATTCGCCTGAACAACACCGGCGCCGATTACGGCCAGCGCGCAATCATCGACGTAGGCCAGGGCATCGCCTGGCTGAAAACCTCCAACGTTGCCTCGATCGTCCAGCAACCCGGCACCGCACTGATGGGCGATAAGGTCGCGCTGGAAGGCGCCAGTGTGCGCATGGAAAGCAACCTCAACTATGCCGGTACCCTGGCCGGCAAGGCCAGCAACGGCGTGTTCCGTTTCAACCAGACCAACGCCAGCGGCGTCACTCACACCGGAACGGTTGCCTCACCTTATTCCAATGAGCAGTTGACGGGCGTCACCGCCCAGCAACTGGAATACCGCGGTTATCAAGACGTGGTTGCCGACCCCAACGTAACCTACGGCGCAGGCACCCAGACGATCAACCTGAAGGCAGAAAATGGCGCAAGCTTTGACTATCTGGTGTTCGAAGCCACCGGCTTCGTCACGTCCGACGGCAAAGGCGGTTACCGCGAACTTGATCCGGCCGTGCTGCTCAACTACCTCGACAGCTCGGACTACCTGGTCAACGGCCTGAGCTTTACCGACAGTGCCGGGGTGGCCTGGAAGATCACTCCCGATGCCAGCGACAGCAACTTGGTCAAAGTGACCCGCACCGACCCCGGTGGCTCGCCGGTAGTTACCACTGCCCCGGTCGGTTTCGCCTTCGGTGCCAACGGCGGCTTGCAAGTGGTTTCTACGCTGCATGAACCCGGTTGGGGGGTGGAGTCGTACGCCTACGCCCCTGGCGCAACCGACCAGAAAGAAATCCAGCACAACGCTCAGAATGGCAGCAGCCAGCAACTGGTGGTCAACCTTGGCGGCAAATACGACAGCGTACAAGCGCTGATTGCCAACCTGATCAACGACACCCCTTGGCTGCAAAAAGCAGACGCCAATGGCCCGTCCCTGCAAAGCGGCGAGCAGACACTGGAACGTGCCCGGGTACATTTTTACGAAACGGTGGATAAAACCAACGAGCCTGGTGTGATCATCAACAGCGCCGCGCCTGCCAAGGTCACCGTCACTGCGAACGACGCAACACGCGAGTACGGTGACAACAACCCGGCACTGAGCGCTCGTACCGAGTACAACGCCAACGCCCAGGCCGTGAAGGGGGTCGACGATTATGTCAATCAGCAACTCGGCCGCAGCGGCACTCAGGTAGGCACACCCACTACCCAGGCCACAGCGCAGAGTGACGTTAAACCCGGCGGCTATGCCATTACTAACCAGGTCAACCAGGACGCCCGCGCCCAAGGCCGCTACGGGCTGGAAAACAACGCCGGTACCCTGACCGTCTCGCCCGCCGAGCTGGTCGTCAAAGCAGACGAAAAAACCAAGGTGTATGGCAACGCCGACCCAGCCTTGACCTACCAGGTCAGCGGCCAGAAATTCGGCGAACAAGCCGGTACCTTGGTGGCTGGCGCACTCAATCGTGCGCCCGGTGCGAATGTCGGTGACTACGCCATCGGCCAGGGCAGTGTCGGCAGTCTCTCCGGCAACTACCGGATCAGCTACCAGTCAGACCTGTTGCACATCACCCCTGCCCCGCTGGTGGTCAACGCTCATGACAAAACCAAGACTTACGGCAGCGCCGACCCCGCATTGACCTACTCGGTCAGCGGCCTGAAGAACGGCGACAGTGCTGCGGCGGTTCTCAATGGCCGCGCGCTGCAACGCGAAAGTGGCGAGAACGTGCGCCCCGAAGGCTACGCCATCGGTCAAGGCAACCTGGCCCTGAGCAGCCACAACTACACCCTGGTGTTCCGCGACGGCAACCTGCAGATCACCCCGGCACAGTTGCTGGTCAAGGCCGACGACAAGAGCAAGCAACAAGGCCAGCCTGACCCACGCCTGACCTATTCGGTCAGTGGCATGAAAAACGGCGACAGTGCCGACATCGCCCAAGGCAACCTGACCCGCGACGCCGGCGAGGCACCGGGTGCCTATGGCATCGGCCAAGGTCAGCAGTTCACTGCCGGCGCCAACTACAACGTGGTGTTCCAGGACGGCACGCTGACCATCAGCGGCCCGGTGATCGAGCCGACCGACCCGGCCGTACCGCAGCGCCCTGCTCCGGTGCAGGCCCAGGCCCCAGGCAACGTGCGTTGCACGGCGCTGGAGTCGCCATCAGCGGTGTCTGCCAACTACTCGGTATCGCCCGCCGTGATCCGCACCTATGCCGTGCAACTGATCTGCAAGCCGCGCGCTTACGGCGACAAAGTCAGTACCACCCCGGAACTCAGCGACGTGCTGACCTACGCCAACGGCCTGCTCAAAGACGGCCGCTTCATCGTTCCCGACTGGAACCGCAGCGTCATACCTCACGACATCAGCAGCCCTGCCAAGGGAGAGAAATAATCATGAAACGCTTTCCTAGCCACCTCAAGGCCGTGACGCTGGCCGTCTGTTCCGCACTGCTGCTGGTTACCGGCGCAGTGCATGCCGGGCCACGTGGCCAACTTGACCCTGGGCGTGTAGAGCTGCCCAACCCCGATGGCAGCCGCACCCCGACCTTGCAAATGCCCGGCACATTGCAGTTACCGGACGCCATCGTCACACCCGACGTCGGGCCAGAACCTGCTGAGATGCAGGCAACCCCCGGTGATACCCGGCGCTTCAACGTCAGTCGCGTGGTGATTCGCGGGGCCGACAGTTATCCCAGCGGTACCTTCGACCCGCTCGCCCGCAGCCTGCAAGGGCGCCAGGTGAGCCTGGCCGAAGTCAATGCGGTAGCGGCTCAGATCACCCAGCGTTACCGCAAGGCCGGCTTCCTGCTGGCGCGCGCCTACGTACCCCAACAGCGTCTGGAGGGTGGGCAGTTGCTGATTCAGGTATTCGAAGGCAAGGTCAATGAAGTGCGTTTCAAAGGCCCCGGTAACAAAGCCCTGGAGCGCTACGCCGATAACATTCGCCAGGAGGTACCACCCAAAAGTGCAACGCTGGAGCGCAACCTGCTGTTGATGAACGATGTGTCCGGCAACGACAGTCGCGCGGTGCTCTCCGCCTCGCCAGTGGCCAACGGCACCGACCTCACCGTGCAGAACGAGCAACGCAAATACGAGGGCTTCATTGGCTTTGACAACCGAGACAGCCGCTACTTCGGCCCCTGGCAGGCCTACGGTGGTTTCGGCATCAATGACCTCAGCGGCAACGGCGATCACCTGGGCATCCGCGCCGGTAAGTCGATCGAAGGCAACAAGATGACCTTCTTCGAAGGCCAGTACGAGTTGCCGGTCGGCGCCCAAGGTGACGTGCTCAGTGTGTTGGCCCAGCATAACGAAGGGCATGCCGACACCTTCTCGTTCCTCAATGCCAACAGCTCGGGCGACACCCTGGCCGTACGCATTACCCGGCCGTGGATCCGTCAGCGCGACGAAACCCTGAAGACCTCACTGGCGCTGACCTACTTCAACGGTAAATCGGAATACCTGGACGACCCTGACAATCCGCCGTCCAGCGACGACCGTATCCGCGCATTGCGCCTGGGGGCCAGCTACGATTTTGCCGATAACTATGGCGGTAAGAACCTGCTCAAAGCCGAGCTGAGCAAGGGCCTGGATATTCTCGGTGCCAGTAATGAAGGCCGCGCCAACCCGTCCCGCGAAGGCGGTCGCACCGACTTCACCAAACTCCAGGTCGACGCGCAACGTATGCAAGACCTCACGCACCTGATGGAGGGCCTGAACCTGTACCTGGCGATGACTGCCCAGACTTCATTCGGTCAGGCCCTGCTCAGCCCCGAGCAGTTCGGCGTTGGTGGCAGCGAGTTTGGCCGTGGCTATGACCCGTCGGAGATCACCGGTGACAGAGGCTTCGCCACCAAGGCCGAACTGCAGTACAACCGCCTGCATACCCTGGCCAACTGGACGGTGCCTACCCAGTACTACGGCTATTGGGACTTCGGTAAGGTCTGGAGCGAAGACCCAAGCTGGACCAGCACCGAGAGCCTGTCATCGGCGGGTGTGGGCGTACACTTCCAAGTGTTCAAGGACACCTATATTTCGCCGGAGCTGGCCTTCCCCCTGACCCACAAAGTCTCAGCCGAAGAGCTCGATGACGACAACGGCAAAGCGCCGCGCCTGTACATCAACTTCCTCAAGCTGTTCTGAACCTGTTTGACCGTGCGCAAGGCCTGCCTTGTGCACGGTGGGGAGATGCTCCGATGAAATTCAATACCCGCTACGTGTTGCATACCGTGCGTACCGCTTCGTTCAACGCCGAAGCGGCTGCCGAACTGCTGCTGGAAATGAGCAAACTGGTCCCGACTGCCAGGCTGGCCTACCGCGCCATGAACCTGGTTGAGCTGATCAATGAGGACGCTGACGATCTCGAACGGATCGCTAATGCCATCGGCAATGGCGAACTGCTCGTAGTGCCAAGTTCGGCGGGCTACCTGTCGACGCCTCAATAGGGCTGGGGACCTCTGTGGGAGATCACCCAGTCCTCCGGGCTGCGCTGTCGCGCAGCAAACATTAAGCACATGACTTCAGGTCTGCAGTGGCACTGACATGTTGAAAAGCAAATGGCGGCTGGCCGGGTATGGCCTGCCGCCTTCAGAAGACAAGAACGAAAATGCCGGGGTTTTGGCTTTGGCTTTGGCTTTGGCTTTGGCTTAGAGAGCTTATCCATTGGGTGGGGCGGCCTTGCCGGCCCCTTCCGCCTTTACGGCGGCCTACTTTGCTCTTGGGCAAAGTAGGCAAAACCGCTCGCTCCTGCATCCGGCCCTACGCTGCGCTCCGGGTTCCCTCGCTCCGGCATTGCTCCCGCGAGGACCGCGCTAACGGGCCATCCATGGCCCGAAGCGCTTGACGGGCTCCTGCCCGTCACCTCACTACGCAATACCTCCACTCGGCCTCCTGAAGTCGCAAACCGCAGCGTCTGGACTATCGAGTCCACAAAAGCTTCAAGCTTCAAGCTTGGAGCTTCAAGCTTGCCGCTATCGAAGATACCGCCAGTACAGTCGCTGCCCGTAACTTAGCGACTTCAGGAGGCCGAGTGGAGGTGCCTGGAGGGCCAGGTGCGTCAGCACCCTTCGGCTATGCCGAAGGCGCGAGATGTAGACTTGGCGAAGCAAGTCGTAGGCTGCGCGGGCCTGGAAGGCGCCGGAGGGAGGGGACCCGGAGCGCAGCGTAGGGCCGGATGTAGGAGCCAACGGTTTTGGTTCCTTTTGCCAAGACAAAAGGGACCCGCCGTAAGGGCGGAAGGGGCCAGCAAATCCACCCCACCCAATGGATAAGCTCTCTAAGCCAAAGCCAACCGACGTTTTTCTATTTTCCCCTGACCCTGCGAATAACCTTAGATATCAATATCTTATAACTTGTTTGATGAGAGCAGAAGTCGCAAGCCGCAGCGTCTGGACTATCGAGTCCACAAAAGCTTCAAGCTTGGAGCTTCAAGCTTGCCGCTATCGAAGATACCGCCAGTACAGGCGCTGCCCGTAACTTAGCGACTTCAGGAGGCCGAGTGGAGGTGCCTGGAGGGCCAGGTGCGTCAGCACCCTTCGGCTATGCCGAAGGCGCGAGATGTAGACTTGGCGAAGCAAGTCGTAGGCCGCGCGGGCCTGGAAGGCGCCGGAGCGAGGGGACCCGGAGCGCAGCGTAGGGCCGGATGTAGGAGCCAACGGTTTTGGTTCCTTTTGCCAAGACAAAAGGGACCCGCCGTAAGGGCGGAAGGGGCCAGCAAATCCACCCCACCCAGTGGATAAGCTCTCTAAGCCAAAGCCAACCGACGTTTTTCTATTTTCCCCTGACCCCGCGAATAACCTTAGATATCAATATCTTATAACTTGTTTGATGAGAGCAGACTTGCCCCGCGATTGCGATGTAACTCACAAATCGCAATCGCGGGGCAAGCCCGCTCCTACTGCAACTCCTCGATGCTGATCTCGCGCATGCGAAACTTCTGTACCTTGCCGGTGACGGTCATCGGGAACTGCTCCACAAAGCGAAAATAGCGCGGCACCTTGAAATGCGCGATGCGGGCCTTGGCCCAGTCGCGCAACTGTGCTTCATCAACGCCCTCACCGGGGTGCAGCCTGATCCAGGCGACAATCTCTTCGCCGTAGCGGCTGCAGGGAATCCCGATCACCTGCACATCAGCCACTGCCGGATGCGTCGAGAAAAACTCCTCCAGTTCACGCGGATAAATGTTCTCGCCACCGCGAATGATCATGTCCTTGCTGCGCCCGACAATACGCACATAGCCCTGCTCGTCCATGCTCGCCAGGTCACCGGTGTGCATCCAGCCCTCGGCGTCGATGCTCTCGGCGCTGGCCTGCGGATTGTTCCAGTAGCCCAGCATCACGCTATAGCCACGCGTACACAACTCGCCTACTTGGCCACGCGGCACACAGTTGCCAGCGCTGTCGATGATCTTGCTCTGTAGATGTGGCTGAGTACGGCCAACCGTGGTGACTCGCAACTCAAGGTCATCATCCGGGCCGGTCTGCAGCGAAACCGGGCTGGTTTCGGTCATGCCATAGGCAATCTGCACCTCGCTCATGTGCATTTCATCAATGACCCGGCGCATGACTTCAATCGGGCAGTTGGCCCCGGCCATGATCCCGGTGCGCAGGCTGGACAGGTCGAAGGTGTGGCGCAGCGGGTGATCGAGCTCGGCAATGAACATGGTCGGCACCCCATACAACGCTGTTGCCCGTTCTTCAGCCACGGCGCTCAGGGTGGTCAGTGGATCGAAAGCATCGCCGGGGTAAATCAAGGTGGCGCCATGGGTCATGCAGCCGAGGTTGGCCATGACCATGCCAAAGCAGTGATACAGCGGCACCGGCACCACCAGGCGGTCGTGCTCGGTCAGGCCAAGGCTTTCGCCGACCAGGTAGCCGTTGTTGAGGATGTTGTGGTGACTGAGGGTCGCGCCTTTGGGAAAGCCGGTGGTGCCTGAGGTGTACTGAATGTTGATCGGCTCATCGCAGCGCAGGCTGGCCTGGCGCGCCGCCAGCGTCGCCGGGCTGACCTCCTCGGCCCGCGCCAACAGTGCCTGCCAGGCAAGAAAGCCCTCGGGCGGTTCACTGGCCAGGCTGACCACCCCGCGCAGCTCCGGCAGATGCTCGCATGCCAGTTCGCCCGGCGTGCACGCCGCCAGACCCGGCGCCAGTTCCAGTAGCATGGCGTGGTAGTCCGAGGTCTTGAAGGCATCGGCACAGATGACCCAGCGGCAACCCGACTGGCTCAGTGCGTACGCCAGCTCGTTACTGCGGTAAGCGGGATTGATGTTGACCAGGATGACGCCGATTTTCGCGCTGGCGAATTGGGTGATGCACCACTGCGCGCAGTTGGGTGCCCAGATTCCCAGGCGATCGCCACGTTCAAGGCCCAGCGCCAGCAACGCGCGGGCAAGGCGTTCAACCTCATCGAACAGCTGCTGCCAGCTGTAACGCAGCCCTTGGTGACGGACGACCAGCGCCTCGCGCGCGGCGAATCGGGCCACAGTGGCATCGAACGCCGCACCAATGGTCATGTCAAGCAAGTCCTTGTCCTGCCGCCCCTGGGTATAGCTCAGGTGATTCATAGATGCCCCTTATGCTTGTTGTGGGCTATCGTCGACGGCTTGTCGTCAGACGCTCAAAACAGTTCAGACAGCAAGCTACCCGGAGTGCGCCGGGTAGTTTGCTATTGCTCACTAACGCGCCGCTGCCTGGCGCGGAAAGGTTTAGCGTGTAAAGACCTGCGCAGTACCGGTGACCATGTCACCACCCGGCAGATTGATGGTGCCAACCCGTTCCAGGCTCTCTGGATCATAGACTGCAACGTCATTGAAGGTCCCGGTCAGGTAAAGCTTGCTGCCGGCTTTGTTGAAGCTGATGCAGTAGTAGGAATGCGCCAGGTTGGACTTCTTGATCAGCTTCTGCTCCTTGATGTCGAACTTGGCCAGATGATTGAGTACGCTGAACATCTGGTTAGGGTCTTTGGGCGAACGCATGCCGGTGAAATAGACTTCCGTCAACGGAGCAAAATCCTGCGTCTGCGTCTTGCCTGTGGCCAAATCGACGCTGACAAAACCGTACACATAGTCAGCCGTGGCCGGATCCTGTTTGTCGTCCTTGAATTTCGCGGCGGTATAGAGCAGCGAGAAATCTCGCAGCGGGCTTTGATGCGACCAGATGTACAGCAAATCCGGCGCACTGTAGAGCGGGCGCTTCCAGCTGCCGGTAGGCAACGCGATGCTGTAATGCCCGGTCTTTACATCAAGCTTGTAGATGTCGCGACCGGCCATGTACAAGCTACCGTCGTCCCCGGCCTGCATGATGGAAATCTGCCGTGGAACCGGAAAAGTCCGCACTGGCTGGGCATTGAGGCCAGCGTCAGTGGCGTACACCTGCAAACGTGGCGCCTGTACCGCATAGTGGTCGTTGAGTATCTGCGTAGGGTTGGCAACGGTGTACAGCTCCTTACCATCCGGGCTGAGCGTCAGGGACAGCATCGACTTGGCCTGCTCGCCCGGCTTGTATGCCAAACGCGCATGGAACACCGTCTTGCAGGTGTCCAAGTCGATGCCATAGATATCGCCGTAGTGATTGTTGAGCACGTAGGCGGTCTTCTTGTCCGGTGCTACCTGGGCAGCACCAGGGCCGAAGGCATCAGGCATCTGGCAGGTTTTGTAGACCTTGTCGGTTGCGACCTCGATCAAATGCAAGTTGTTCGGGTAATTGGTGGCGAGCAGGTATTCGCTACCGGGTTTGAGCGCAGGCCCACTCTCGGCAGCGACCACGCTTGGCACGCCGAACGCCAGACTGACAGCGGTAGCGGTACAGATGGCAAACAGACACATGCTCGTGGCAGCCAGACGGCCGATGAACTGAAGCTTCATAGCGGTATCCTTTTTTATTCTTGTCATCAGGTCACTTGTCGTTCGGGAACACGGTGCTGAGGCTGCGCCAGCCTTCACCGGAACTCTGCCCGTCCTTGTTCCAATCCTGGTAGGTGCTCATCATGTCCGGCACCTGTGCCGGCCACCAGCATGGGTCAGAACAGCCGTAGAGGTCAGCCTCCATCGGCTGACAGAGCGAAGCGACCCCTCCGAACACGTCCACCTCCCAGCCTGGATCGGTGGTCGCCGTGCATCCGGCTACGCTGCTCATGGCCACGACTTCTTCTAGACGATCTTCGGCAGCAGCTTGTTCGAGAATCAATGCTTTATTGTTGAGCGGCTTCAGATGTTTCATGTCAATGCGCCTTCCGCGGAGAGATGTAACTGCTGATGAAGGCCGGGTTGACGGCCATGATGCGGCTGTAGACCTCGATACCGAAGTCCACCCAGTCACGCATCAGCTCGCAGTAATGGTAAGTAGGATGTGTCGGGTCGCCATAGCGGGCATAGCTCTCGTGGTAGCAACCGCCGGAGCACAAGTTGCGGATATGACAGCTGTCACAGCCGGTACCAGTACGGTCCAGGCGCTGAGAGAGGAAGTCGTTCAACTCAGCCTGTTTCACCCCGCCATGCACGTTGCCGAAGGTCGGCATGCTCGAACCGGTGAAGCGGTGACAGAGATTCAGTTCACCCTTGTGGTCGACCGCCAGCATTTTCAGCCCGGCACCGCAGGGCAGCGCTTTCTTTTGCCCCTCATGGATGTCGGTGATCAACTGATGCAGGTTGGAGAAGCCGATATTGCGGTGCTCCAGCGCAGCTTCCAGGTAGCGCCGGCCCAAGGCCTTCATGTTGGCAAAGACCTCGACCAGCTCTTCATTGGTCAGGTTGAAATCAGACATATCACCGGAGGTGACCGGGGCAAAGCCGACTTCGGCAAATCCCAGCTCATTGAACAGGTGATTCCAGATCGTCTCTACATCCGTGATGCCACGGGTCAGCGTCACCCGTGCGCCGACTGGACGGCTGCGATAGCGTGACAGCAACAAATCGACCTTGCGCCGCACCACGTCATAAGTGCCTTGCCCACCAACGGTAATGCGGTTGCGGTCGTGCACGGTCTTCGGCCCGTCAATACTCACCGAAAGGCCAAAGCGGTGGGCATTGAGGTAGTCAATGATCTCTTCTGTCAGCAACGTGGCGTTGGTGGTCATGATGAATTCCACCTGCTTGCCTGCTTCGGCAAAACGACGCTCGCAGTAATCGACCATGTGCTCGATCAACGGTCGGTTGGACAACGGCTCGCCGCCGAAGAACACCACGCTGTAGCGCTCCTCATCCGGCGACTCCCTGAGCAGCATCTCCACCGAAGCTTCAGCGGTTTGCGCGTTCATTTTCTTGCCGGCCGAAGGCTTGTCCAGGTCTTCCTTGTAGCAGTAGGTACAGCTGAGGTTGCAGCCGGTATTGACGTTCAGTACCACAGTATTGAGCGCCGTCCGCTCTACCCTGCTGACACCGAGTTCGGGGGTCAGCGGTGAACCATCGCTGACCAGCTCAAGCGCGATCAGTTCGCGCAAGGTTTCGTTGACGTCCTGCCCGGCGAAGCGCCCGGCCAAACGTTGCACCAGGTCTTCCGATGTACAGCTCTGCGTGCGCAAGGCGTCGATGATGTCACCGGTCACGTCGTCGGTAGCGAACAGCGAACTACTCGGAATGTGGAACAGCATGCGATCGTCGTCCACCCGCACTTCGTGCAGGTTACGCTCGACCAGATTCAAGATTGCGACCATGGCGATCTCCCGGAAATGTGCTAAATCGTCGTTACGATTCCAGGCGGGGCAACCCCGCCCGAGCCTCTAGCGGTTATGGCAGCGGCGGATTGTTCCAGCGCTGGACCGTGACGATCAGTTGTCCTTCACCTTTCATGCCGCCGTCCTCCAGTTGGGCGATCACCTTCAGGTTGCCAACGTTGTTGGTCATCATCTTGCGTTGCGGGTTCGGGCCGGCGCCACCGGGTACGAACACGCCGTCAGGCTGCATGTCGCCGGCAAACTTCACATCTTCATCTTCCTTGGCTTGCTCATCGAACGGCTCGACCGTCCATTTCGCCGGCAGATAACCGATGCGGTAAGGCTGACCATCAGCGCCCTTGCCCCAGGCCTCAGCCTCAAAGCGGCCTTGCACCTTAGGTGTTGCACCGCCGTTTTCACCGACCCGGGCAATGGAATACTCAGGCACTACCTTGACCTGGTCGATGTCTTTGTACACCACCAAGTCAACCCCTTTGAGCGAACCCAGGACCACGCTGCGCGCGCCCGGCACAGCATCAGCGGCAGCTTTGACTTTGACGCGCAGTTTCTGCGGGGTGTTTTCCAGCACTTTCAGGATTTCGACACCGGCACCCAGATCCGGCGTGCCGGAGAGGCCGCTGCCCACCAAGGTCAGCTCAGCTTCGCTCCCGGCCTTGATGAAAGCCGGTTGCACCGCCAGCAGCTTGGCGTTGTCATTTTTTACTGCGCTGAAATCCAGACCACGCTCATCATGCTCGGTTTCGAACATACGCCCTTTCATCTCGCCGTTAAGGGCCGCAAACACCTGACGCATACGCACATCCCCAAGCTGCAGGCTGGCGCGCCATTCATAACCGTTATAAAGAATCGCCGAGCCCTCGCCGTTGAACGGGGTGCCGTCGGCATACTGCCCCTTGACCTGGACCTTGAAGGTATCGCCGGCATCCTGAGTCACCGTCATCACTCCATGCACATCACCCTTGGCCAGCATGTGGCCGCTGAAGCTCCATTGCCCGGGCAGGACTTCAGCTTTGGGTTTGTTCTTCTGCCATTCGCTCCAGGCTGAGCTTTCCAATGGGTAGTTTTTCGCCAGCAGCGGTGCGACTTCTTTGTGTGCCAAACCGTACCAGTCGCGGTCGCGGGACAGCGATTGGTATTCCAGCGATGGCCAGCGGCCAAGGTGGAAGTCCACCAGACGCTCCCATTCTTTGAGCGGTCGACGCTGTAGCTCGAATCGCGCGCCTGAGTGACAACGGGAACACATCTGGTTGAGGGGTTCGTCGATCTTCTCGACGGTGTTCAAACGGCGCTCCATGGCGTAGCGCACGCCTTCAGTTTCGCTGGGCGCCAGGCCTTGCTTGTCGGCCAGGAACTTGACCACCGACCGGCGATCCTCATCGCTGATTTTCAGCCCGTACATCAATTGCATCCGCGCAATGCTCATCAACCACCCTTCGGGTGTTTTGCGCTGATGGCTGATCCGGCTCAAAGCATCATTGCCTTCAGGGGTATGGCAGGCCATGCACTTGGCGTTGAGAATGGCCTGGCCATCCTTTGCAAACGCAGGCTGCAATGTCGCACTGGCCATCATGGCCAGCGTGCAAGCACTCAGGTAATGCCGGAGTCGTGTTGTCTTCAAGGTCAAGCCTCCACGGTATTGTTGTTATAAATCTTCCGCGCCCGGCGAAGGGCTATTCAGCACATCTGCATCATGTAAAGCACATCACATGCCAAGATATTTTTTCTCTTACATAACAGTTAGTTACTTATAAATGGCATGGACAGGCTGGCTTTACACACGCATGACGGCGTCTTATTTCGCGATCACTGTCTAACTCTGAGACACCGGTGTCTCGTTTCGGGAAGCATGACCGTGGCCTGGCATTGC
The DNA here is from genome assembly GCF_004353925.1 of Pseudomonas sp. H9. GTDB lineage: Bacteria > Pseudomonadota > Gammaproteobacteria > Pseudomonadales > Pseudomonadaceae > Aquipseudomonas. The sequence goes on from NZ_SMOK01000011.1 coordinate 409,883, forward strand.
GAGCATGCCAAGCACCATCGCCGACAAGCCAACCCAGACCAGCGATACAAACGGATAGCGCCGGATCACAACGACCCCCTGAATCTCATGGCTGCTGCCTTCAGCTTGGCTGCCGACCTGCATCAACCGTGGCGAAGCCGGTACCCATACCTGCAGGTCCTGCGCCCAGCCACGCACAATGAAGGGGTGCAGTACATAACCCGGGTCGCCCACGTGACGTGCATAACGGTAATCAAGTATCTCGCACAGCTGCCGAACCGGACCCTGATAGCCCGGCGGCAATTCGCGCCGATCCTGAAACAAGGCTTGCCCGGCGACCACCTGGCCCTCGCTGCGTAACTCCACCTGGGCCACCGCCTGGTAACCCGAGAAGTTCGCCTCACTGCTCAGGGGCAGAATGCGTACCTGCATCTGGTCCGCTACTCGATGCCACTCCTGCGGTGCAGAAGCGGAAGCAATATTGATCGGCATATAAGAGTTGAGCGCAGTTGCCAGCAGACCGCCGATCAGGGCTACCACCGCCCCGCCATGAATCAATGCCAGAGGGCCTGTGTGGCGCAGCGTTCCGAGTCGGCGGCTGCGCCACAGCACTGATGCGCCCCAAGCCACGCATGCTGAGAGCAAGAACATTGCCGCGAGCAAGGCCGCATCCAGCCAGGGCAGCACGTCGACAATGCTTTGCGACAATACCCCTTCCCCCGTGTAGCGCGAGGTCAGCCAGGCACCGCGCCAAGCGGTCAGCGCCACCCACAGGCTCATGACCAAGGTGATGACGCTGGCGATCCGTGTGCGCATGCACCGGCGCAGAAACACCCAGCCCCCCAGTAAGCCCAGCAACATGATCACCGGCGTCAGCCATATGCCGAGCGTGTGACCATTGACATCCCAATGGTCGAACGCCCTGCGCAATCCCGCCAACTCTTCAGCAGTGGCCCAGGTGACCAGCGTTTCGAAGAAGGGTTTGAGCTCCGAGGCTTTCTCAAGTTGCAGCCACTCACCAATATGCGCGCTGAGTAGCGCAGCGACTGCCAGCAATGCTGCACCGGCAAACAACCACATCGAGAGATCAAGGCCCCAGTCAGAGGCCGACCGGCGTATCTTCTTCACCCTCGGGACTGATCGCGTAAACGCCTTCCAGGCATAGCCGACCATCAACCCAAGGATGACGACCGCCAATGCCAGATGGCTCAGCCAAGAAGTCGTACCGATGTAGCGGTGCGAGCTGGCCACGACCTCGCTGCGCGTCACCGACATGGCAATGCAAGCTAATGCTGCGGTCAGCAGGCTCAGTATCGGCAGCAGTCGCCAATTGTTGCCCATTGCGCGCCAGCGCCGAGCCCCATGCAAGACAGCCCCAAGCATCGCCCACACCGCGAAGGCGGCCGTTTGTACCGGGTCCCAGTGCCAGAGCTGACCAAAGGTAAAGTCTTCAAGCGCCCAGACCATGCCCATGCCGATACCGGCGGTCAGTACCAGCCAGGCGCGCCTGCTGTAGGTGGACGCAATCCGCCCGTACGCGCCGCTGGCGCGCCCCAATCCATCGAGCGCGGCACCGGCGGGGGCTATTGCCCACGCGTAAGCAGCAAGAATCAGCGGCGCATGAAACGCCATCCAAATGGTCTGCAAATGCGCATTCATGCCTTGGCTCGTTTGAGCGGCAAGCCAGTCCGACGGTGTTGCGGTGAAGGGCCCAAGCCAAGCGGCGGCCAGTGCGTACCAGGCAGCAACCAGAGCATTGGCGCGCCCGGCCCACCCGGGTAACGACGCGTTGCGCAATCCGATGGTCATGCAAATGGTTGCTAGCAGGAGCACCGTACCTTCGTCCCCGCCCCAGAGATTGGCGATTTTCAGGTAAGCCGGCAACGCCGCACTGCTGTAGAGCCAGATGTAGCGCAAATGGAAATGGTCAGCCAGCAGGTGCAGAATCAGGCTTAAACAAGCGCCGAAGAGCATGATCAAGGCCAACTGCCAGAGCACAATGCGCCGCGACGGTCGCAGTGTGCCCAGCGCAATCAGTACGGCCACCAGCACCAACAGCAGGTTGCCGGTTTGTGGCAGGAACCAGAGCAGCGCACAAGACAGGCACAACCCCAGCCCCCATCGCCAGCGTGAATCGAATCGTAGGTCACTCACGAGTGGATCTCCTTTTTGTTGTTATCCAAGCGACCAGACAAATTGTGTGCCAAGCTGATTTAATGCTTTTGAAACAGGTAGTTAGGTGGAAAGCGCAAACGCGTCACTAAGCGATTCTGTGTTGTTCTGCGACAGCCAGTGCCAGACTGAGACACTGTCTCATCACGCGTCTGATGCATCTCAAACTGCTACAGTCCAAGCGCCTGCGGGCCGCGCACTCGGACGCTGCACCTCCGGGAGACCCCTGGCCTAGAGGGCCTGGAGAAGTTTGGCACGGCAGTTGCGTCGGGACTGCGCAACACTCCCCACAGAGCCCTGACATCATGTCCAATGAGCTACCTATCCTTGCGCAAACACGTGCCTTCACCGCTCGACCACTGAAGATGTTGATCGGCGGGCAGTGGTCAGTCGCTGCAAGCGGCCAGACCATGAATTTTCGCAACCCGGCTACGGGTGAAATCCTGGGTAACGTCCCTGCTGCAGATTCACAGGATGTCGATCGCGCCGTACAGGCAGCGCGCCAGGCATTCGACGACTCACCCTGGAGCCGCATGCGCCCCCGTGAGCGGCAAAACCTGCTGTGGCGCCTGGCCGAACTGATGGAGCGCGATGCTCAGGAACTGGCCGAGCTGGAGTGCCTGAATAACGGAAAAAGCGCTGCCGTGGCGAAAGTCATGGACGTGCAACTGGCAATTGATTTCCTGCGCTACATGGCTGGCTGGGCCACCAAAATCGAAGGCACCACAGTTGAGCCATCCCTGCCCTTGATGCCCAATGACCAGTTTCATGGTTTCATCCGCCGCGAAGCGATCGGCGTGGTCGGCGCTATCGTCGCCTGGAACTTCCCGCTATTGCTGGCCTGCTGGAAGCTCGGCCCGGCGTTGGCCACCGGCTGCACCGTGGTGCTCAAACCGGCGGACGAAACCCCGCTGACCGCATTGAAACTGGCCGAACTGGTGCAAGAGGCCGGTTACCCGGACGGCGTGTTCAATGTCATCACCGGCACTGGCCTGAACGCCGGCGCTGCCCTCACCCGCCACCCAGGCGTCGACAAGCTGACCTTCACCGGCTCCACTGAGGTCGGCAAGCAGATCGGCAAAGCAGCGATGGAAAACATGACCCGCGTTACCCTGGAACTGGGGGGTAAGTCACCGACCATCGTCATGCCCGACGCCAACCTGCAAGAAGCTGCTGCCGGTGCCGCCACGGCGATCTTCTTCAACCAGGGTCAGGTGTGCTGCGCCGGCTCGCGCCTGTACGTACACCGCAAGCATTTTGACAACGTGGTGGCCGATATCGCCGCGATTGCCAACGGCATGACCCTCGGTAACGGCCTCGACCCGAAGGTGCAGATGGGCCCGCTGATTTCCGCCAAGCAACAGGATCGCGTCACCGGCTACATCAACCTTGGCCGTGAACTCGGTGCCACCGTTGCCTGTGGTGGCGAAGGCTTTGGCCCAGGCTATTTCGTCAGGCCCACGGTTATCGTTGACGTCGACCAACGCCACCGGCTGGTGCAGGAAGAAATCTTCGGCCCAGTGCTGGTAGCCATGCCGTTTGATGACATCGATGAAGTGATTGGTATGGCCAACGACAACCCTTATGGCCTGGGTGCCAGCATCTGGTCCAACGACCTCGCGGCCGTGCACCGCATGATCCCGCGGATCAAGTCGGGCTCGGTATGGGTCAATTGCCACAGCGCCCTCGACCCGTCGCTGCCGTTTGGTGGCTACAAGCTGTCGGGCGTTGGCCGCGAAATGGGCGCGGCAGCCATCGAGCACTACACCGAACTGAAGTCGGTGCTGATCAAGCTCTAAGTCACTCACCGCACACCGTACCTGTAAACGCCTTGGCGATTTGGCGCCAGGTACGGCTGTGGCCAGCTATTCGAAGTTTCAGCGTCCGACACCAATAAAAACAACAAGGAGCACCCCGATGACCCCTTCCCCTCGAACGCGCCTGGCTCTGACCTTGGCGTTACTGGCCGGCAGCAGCCAGGCCCATGAGCTCTACAACCAGAACGGCAGCGTGCTCAATGCTGACCTCGAAGCGCTGTTCGGGGTGTTTCACAGCGACGAAAGTTACGCCATTGGCAGCAGCCGCCAACCCGGCAGCAGCGCCTGGCGCGAGGGCTACGTCAAGTACGGCCTGAGTGCCAGCCAGACCCTGGCCGACACAGGCAGCCTGTATGGCGCCTTCAACCTGCTCAGCTCGGCCACGTGGGGCGACGGCGACGCTGCCGGCCTGACCCTTGGCAGCGAACGCCGCACTGCTGTCGAAGATGCGTACCTGGGCTGGCGATCCGCCAGCCTGTTCCCGGCGCTGGGTGAGAATGGCGTGGACATTTCCGGCGGCCGTCAGATGCTTACCCTCGGAGAGGGTTTCCTGATCCAGGGCGACCCGGTCAACCTCGGCAAGGTCGACCTGGGCGCCAACTTCAACCGCGGTGGCGCCTATTACCTGGCCGCGCGCAAAGCCTTCGACCGCACAGCAGTACTGCGCCTGGGCGGTGCCGATGGGCTACGGGGCGACCTGATGTGGCTCAAGTCTGACAACCATTATCAAGCCGACACCGAGCTGGCCATTGCCAACCTTGAGCACGTCAGCGAAACCACAACCGTTGGCCTGTCGTGGATTCATGGCCTTGACGTTGACCAGCGCTACGCTTCGATCCTCGGCCTGACCGAGCGCGACGGCATGGACACGGTCAGCCTGCGCGGACGCAGCAGCCTGGGCATCAAAGACCTGCAAGTAGCCGGCGAATATGTGACCCAAGACAAGGACAGCGGCCGCGAAAACGCCTGGTACCTGGAAAGCGCCTGGACCTTCTCCGATGTGCTCTGGAGCCCCACCGCGACCTACCGTTACAGCCGCTTCTCGGAAACCTTCGACCCGTTGTTCTACGGCGCCAGCCGTGGCTATGGCACCTGGTTCCAGGGTGAAGTCGCCGCCAACTACGCCGGGCCCTTCAACAGCAACAGCCAGGTCCATCATGTCGGCCTGAAAGCAACGCCTCGCGAGAACCTGACCCTGGGTGCGTTGTACTTTGACTTCGCCACGCTCGACAAAGACCGCGGCAACCTGGGCGGGCGGGAGCTGGACCTGTACGTGGAATGGATGGTCAACGACCACCTGCTGATCAGCCCGCTGATCGGCTTCTACAAACCCGAACGCAGCGCCGAAGACGGCGGTTTGCAACTGGGCAGCCTCGACACCAACACCTACTTGCAATTGCTGGTCGGCACCTTCTTTTAGCGTGTAGGAGCGGGCTTGCCCCGCGAGGCGATGTGGTTAACACACCGCTATCGCGGGGCAAGCCCGCTCCTACCCTGGGTAGCCCTGTGCGGCCAGCCAGCCACGCAGCATTGATTGCTCTGTTGCCGAGCGCCCCCTCAGCAGCTCATCCAGCCCTTGCCCCGTTTGCAGGCCGTGCACCAGCGGCGCCAACGGCACACCTTGCAAATGCCAGACGCCCAACGGTTGATCGGGGCTCACTACCACCTCGGCAGGCTCAATGAACGCATCACGCACCACTGGCCGCTGCACCACCTGCAACTGGCGAAAATCACTCGGTACATGAATAGGCTGCTGGTCTGGCCAGGCCTGGCGCTGCGCCCAGAACGGTTGCGCGACCTTGTCCTGTTCCTGGGCATAGAAGTCCCGACCAATACGGGCAAAGCGCAGGAACAGCTGCTCAATACGCGCCTGATGAAAGCGCCGGGCCAACGCCCGTTGTTCAGGCCGGCGCAGCAAAGTATTGATAACCGCCGGCGCCTGAAGCGCAGACGACAACGACTGGAAAATACCATTGCCGGACAGCGGGTCCACTGCCATCGCCGCATCGCCCACCCGTAGCCAATTGTCGCCCGAGCATTCACCCGCCAGGATCGCCGTACTGCTACGCGCATGCACCGTTGCAGGTTGCCAGGCATCGGCCCCGAATAGCTCAGCCACCAGTGCTGACTGACGTCGCCGTTGAGCACAGTATTCCGGCAATTGCGGCTTGGCTGGCACCCGGCTGCTACTCACATCCAAGCTGACCTGCCAATAACAACGCCCATCCGCCAGGCGCGCCATCCATGCCCAACCATCTTGCAGGCTTTCCACAGCCGAAAAAGGCTCGCCCGGGGCACCTTGCCACAGGTTGAGCAGGCTGACACTCTCCGGGCCTCGCAAGCGATTGCTGGCCAGTGGCGCCTGGCGCCCGCGGGCCTCGACCAGAAACTCTGCCAGCAGAACCTCGCCGGTATCCAGCCGCACGCGGTGGCCGTGTGCGTCACTGTCAACCTCGCGAACCCGCCCTTCGATCACCTCGACACCAGCATCACGCAAATCATCGCGCAGTGCCCGATCGAACAGTTGGCGATCCAACAGGCATTCCTGATTAAGCTGTTGGCTCACACCGTTCCAGTGCACCCGGCGTCGGGCAGGCACTGCCGCCTGCTCCAGGGCACGGCTCAGCCCGGCATGGCGCAGGCCCTCCAGTACCCGTTGCGATACACCTTCCACGGCATCGAAGCGGCGCCAGTCGCCGACGATGTCGACGGCATAACCCAAACGACGCAAACCGATGGCGGTGGCGGCGCCTGCAGGTCCAGCACCGAGGATCAGAATACGCGGTTCAGACATGTTCGACTCCTCGGCGCTCTGGCCCCACGAAGGTGGCGTTGTCACGCAAGTACCCCAGCAGTTGTTCGTGACTGGCGCCGCGGTGCGCTTGCAACCAAGAACACATCTGCCCGCTCAAGGCTGCGCACGCCAGGCTGGCCCCGGCTGGCCCGCCCTGCTCGCCCACTGCGGCGCCGAATTCGGCCTGTGCAGTATTCAGCCACGACCATTGCCCGTTGGCACAGCGGGCATCACCTGTAATGCGCACAACGCCGGGGTAACTGGCCGGGTAAACCGGCCCGCCGCGCGCCGGGCTCGAGGCACACAGCAACACTCCCGCCGCCTGCGCCTGTGCACAGGCCTGGCGCAGCACCGGGCGGTCCTGGGTCAGCCCCAGGCTGAGATTGATCACATCCACGCCTTGCTCTACCAACCACAACAACGCCGCGCTGACTTGCAACACCGACGTCGCGCCACGGCTGTCGAACACTTGGGCAATACTCACGGACACGTCGTCAACCTGGCTCAGCAGCCGCGCAAGCACAGCGCTGCCATGCCCCAGGGCGTCGGCCTGCAGCTCACCTTCACAGAGCATGCCCTGCTCCAGCCAAAAACGCCGGGCGCCGTCCAGGCGTGCGCCCTGCAGTGCCGAACAGCCCGAATCGATCACCCCGACACGCACTTTACTCACCATGGCGCATGGACTCCTGCCAGACCGCTTGCAAGCGCCCTTGCTCCAGATGCAGGTGCAGGTCGGCGTCGGCCAGGGTGCTGGTACGGTGGCTGATCAATATGCGCGTGCGCCCGGCAAACAGTTGGTCGATTGCCGCGATCACTTCGCGTTCGGTGGCTTCGTCCACCGCCGAGGTGGCCTCGTCGAGCACCAGCACCTGCGGGTTCTGCAGCAACGCGCGGGCAATGGCAATACGTTGTTTCTGTCCGCCCGACAACTGCTGCCCACGCTCACCGAGGATGCCGTCCAGCCCCAGTGGCAATGCTTCGACCAACGCCTCCAGGCGGGTCAGGCGCACCACCCGTTCGAGGTCTTCGCGGCTGGCCTCCGGTACGCTATAGGCCAGGTTCTGCGCCAGGGTGCCGCGAAACAGCACAATGTCCTGGCTGACCACGGCGATGCACTTGCGCAACGCCAACAGGTCGAGCGCACGCAGATCCACGCCATCGAGCAGAATGCGCCCCTGGTCAGGGTCATAGAAGCGTTGCAACAGATCGATCAGAGTTGACTTGCCAACACCGGAAGCGCCGCTGATGGCCACTTTCACACCGGCAGGGATGGCAATGTCAACGCCAGCCAACACCATGCCCAGGCGCTGTTCATGGGCAAAGTGCACGCCCTCAAGGCGCAGTTCCCCTGGCCCTTGCGGCGGTGATACGGGCACGGCTGGCGGGCGTACCGTGACCGGTTCCTGCTGCAGCTCCATCACCCGCCCGAGGCTGACGGCCATGCGCTGCACCGCCACGTACAGGCCAAGCAGGCTCTGCACCGGCCCGACTGCCATGCCCAGATAGGTAGAAAATGCGATCAATGCGCCGAGTTGCCAGGTGCCCTGAATCACCCAGTAGCCCCCCACCAGAAAGGCACAGGCGCGGCACAACGAGGTGAGTGTGCCCGGCACCGCCTGGGTGAAGAACTCAGTGACCTGGACCCGCAACAACTGGCCCATATAGCCCTTGCCCAAGTGATCGAGGCGCTCGGACTCGCGTCGCTGCTGTCCGGCGGCCTGGATGAACTTCATCGCCGGCAAGGTCTCGACCAGAAACGATGAGACATCGGCGGAGCGTTCGCGCAGGTTGCGCACCTCGCGTTCGACTTTGCGCCGCATCCAGCGCAACCACAGCACTTCGACGGGGATCAACAGCGCCAGCAACAGCGACAGCTGCCAAGACAGCATCAGCATCAAGGTTACCGCGCCGATCAGCCCGATCACGCTGGACACTGCCGAGAACAATGAATCCACGGCGAAGCGTTGAATTTCGGCGACATCGCCATCGAGCCGCGACAGGATGTCACCGATGCGCTTGCGCCCATAGAATGCCGGTGACAGCTGCTGCAAATGGCGATACAGGTCATCGCGCAAGGCGAACAGAATGCGCCCGGACAGGCGCGTGTGCAGATAACGGTTGATCCCGCCCAGCAGCATGCCGACGATCCCCACCGCGATCATGATCAGCGCCATGTGCCAGAGCACGTCGAAATCTTTGGCCAGCAAGCCCTGATCGATCAGGGTCTTGACCAGCCAGGGTTGCGCCAGCACCAGCAGCGACGCGGCCAGCGACAGCCCCAGCAGCGTGGCAATCGCACGCCAGTGCGGGCGTACAAAGCCGTACAGCCAGGCCAGGGCGTGGCGCATCAACTCCGGGTCAGAGGCGTTGATCAGCCTGAGAAAAATACCCGCCATTAACCGCCCCTTATTCGCGCAGTTGCTTGAGTTTTCGATACAGAGTGGCGCGGCTGATCCCCAAGGCATCGGCAGCAGCCGACACATTGCCGTGATGGCGAGCCAACGCCCCACGGATCAACTCCACCTCGTTTTCACGAATGCTGCCGCTGTTTGGCGCAGTGCCGCTGAGTTCATCCAGCAGGCAATCGGTGAGGTGATCCATGCTCAGCACGTGCTCGTCGGGCTCGCGCATGGCCAAGGCCGAGCGCAAGACCATTTCCAATTGACGGATGTTGCCCGGCCAGTCGAAATTGCCCAGTAGCTCACGCAAGCCCTTGTCCAGGCTGACCTGCTCAGCGCCGAACTTGCTCAGCAGGCTGTCGATCACCTCATTGAGGTCCTCACGATCGCGCAGCGCCGGTAGCTGCAGGCTCACCCCATTGATGCGGTAGTAGAGGTCTTCGCGAAAATGTTGATCGAGCACCAGCCGTTTCAAGTCACGGTGGGTGGCACAGATCACTGCGACGTCAATGTCCTGCTCGTCACCGCCACCCAGTGGCGCCACCCGGCGTTCCTGCAGCACCCTGAGCAAACGCGCTTGCAAGGCCAGCGGCATATCGCCGATTTCATCGAGGAACAACGTGCCTCCGTGGGCCTGGGCCAGACGCCCGACCATGCCTCCGCGCCGCGAGCCGGTGAAAGCACCCTCGCGGTAGCCAAACAGTTCGGACTCGATCAGTCCTTCCGGAATAGCCGCGCAGTTGACTGCAACGAAAGGCTTGTCGGCACGCGGGCTGGACTGATGCAGGGCACGCGCCACCACTTCCTTACCGGTACCGGTTTCGCCCAACAACAGCACGGGTAAATCGTTGTTCAAGCCGCGGCGCGCCATGCGCAGCGCCCTGGCCAGGCGCTCATCACGCCCCGCCAGTGACTCCAGCTCTACGGTTTTCGCCGCCGGCAGCGCTTTAACAGTGGGTTGCACCGGGCCCATACCGGCGCGGCGCGGCAGGTGCACGGCGCGGAAAAAGAACTCACCTTTGGCGGTTTGTACGCTGCTCACCCGATCAGACCACAGCCGTGTCAGGAACGCCGAGGTACGCTCCCCCATCAGGTCACTGCAACGTCGGCCGATCAGGGCCGGGCGCTGCAGTTGTAACAATTCGCAGGCACGCTCGTTGGCCGCCAATACTTCGCCATCCAGGCTCAGGGCCAGCAGCCCGTGCCAGGCACTGCCCAAGTACTGCGGCCGGTTGTGAAAGGCCAGTACCAACTGATCGGGGTAACACAGGCCGAACATCCGGCTCTCGATGTTACTGGCGGCGAGAATCAGGGTTGAAAGGTTGTCCTGAGGTTGCGCCATGACCCCTTCGCGGGTCAGGTCAAGCACGCCGATCACATGCCCCAGGGGGTCGCGTAGCGGCACCGATGTACAGGAAAACGGGCTGAGACGATCAAGATAATGTTCGCCGCAGTTGATCAAAGTCGGGCGCCCCTCCACTACCGCCGTGCCGATGGCATTGGTGCCACGGCTCGACTCGCTCCAGCAACTCCCGGGATGCAAGTCACGCAGGCCGACCTGATTGAGGTCGTCGGTTTGCCCGCCGATTGCAAGAATATTGGCCTGGGCATCGCCGAGGATGATGATTGCGCTGTGCCCGTGGCGGGCGACCAGGTATTCCATTTCCGGCGTCGCGGCGTCGATCAGCAGGCGGTTGCCGTCAAGCAGCTCCTGCAAACGGTGGCGGACGTTGAACTCCACCTGCTCGGTTTCGAGGCAGTTCAGGCCGTGATCCAGGCTGCGTCGCCAGGAGGCATCGATTTCTTCGCGCAGCATGCCTTGCGGCAACGCGCCTTCGCTGATCAGTTTCAGGCGGACCATGCGCGAGGTCTGCACGGGGTCGGTGGCGTTTATTATTGGTATATGTCGCGGCATCTCTCACTCCAGTGCGAAGTACGACCGGGTAAGCGCTGACTTTACTCTAAATACAAACCCCACGGGTGGACCAAAATCGGTAGGAGCGGGCTTGCCCCGCGATACGATGTGACTGATACATCGCTATCGCGGGGCAAGCCCGCTCCTACGGTCAGCGGCTGGGTACCGGCAATGGCGCTTCGCTGTTCCAGGCACTGATCGGCCGTCCGAACAGGTTCTCGGTCTGAAAGTGCGCCATGCGCCACTGGCCCTCTTCCACCGCGAAACGCACGGTCAGGCGTGCCGCATTCAAGTGCGAGGTCTGGTTGGCAAAGGTACTGGTCTGCAACATGATCCAGCTACCGCTGGCCTGTTCAGCGTCCACGCTGATCAGTTCACTGGTGAGAAAATGCACGTTCAGGGCAAAGTGCGCAGGCGGCTGCATGTAGGTGGCGAACATGGCGCGAATCGCTTCGCGCCCCCGGTAACCACCAAAGCTTTTTGCGTACTTGGCGCCCTTGCCCTCCCACACCGCATCACGGGTAAATAAACCGGCCAGTTCTTCCAGCGGCGTGTTGGCATCCAGCGCATCGCACAGGGCCATGTAACGGTTCATGCAGGCGCGCACAGCCTGCTGCGCTTCGAAGACACGCAGGCGCGCTTCCAGTTGCTGAAGGTCGCTCATGACTGTGCTCCGCCGCTGATGCGTTGCAGCAGTAATGTGGCGGCCGCCAGCAAGGCTTCGTCCGCGCCTTTTGCGCCGACCAGTTGCAAGCCCACGGGTAGACCTTGCTTGCTGGCCAAAGGCACGGTTACCGCCGGATGCCCGGATAGGTTGAACGGACGCACCAGCGAAGTCATGCCCAGCACCGCACGGGTGTCAGCGGCGTCTTCAACCCGCAGCGGGAAATCAGGCATGGTGGGCAGCGCCAGAACATCGCAGCGTTGCAGAGCGGCATCGACCTGTGTGGTGAATCGCTCACGTACGTGCTCAGCTTCAGCGATAGCGGCGTCGGTCATGGTCCCGGCCGCTTGCAAGCGCCCGGCAATATCAGCGCCGACCAGGCCGCTGGCGAGCAAATGGCCGCAGGCGGCAAAAGTTTCACGGTTGATGATCACCATGCCGGCGCTGTAGGCCGCTTCGAAGTCTGCGCATTCAACCGTCTCAAGGTGCTGGCCGCTGGCGTTCAGCGCCGCCTGTACCGCCGCATTCACCGCTTCGCTGGCTGGCACCTTGAGCACGCCTATCTTCACCGCAGCCGGGGCGCTCGCAGGGGTGAAGCTCGGGTCAATGATCGCCATGGCGCGGATCAACATCGGTAACGAGGCGGCAAACGGCCCGACGCAGTCCAGCGTGGTCGCGGCCGGCATCACGCCCTGACGGCTGACACGACCAAAAGTGGGCTTGAAGCCGAACACCCCGCAGCAACAGGCCGGCACCCGCACCGAACCACCGGTGTCGGTACCCAGGCTGAAATCGGCCAACCCCGCCGCCACCGCCGCTGCCGAACCGCTGGAAGATCCGCCGGGAATCAGTGCCGGAAAGCGCGGGTTGATCGGCGTGCCGGTGTAATGGTTGATGCCGGTGGTACCAAAGGCCAGCTCATGCAGGCTGGTTTTACCGGTGATGCGGCAACCGGCGGCCAGTACCCGGCTGACTACATCGGCATGCTGCCGGGCTGGTTCGGCCTGCGCCAGGGCGCGGCTGGAGGCGCGTGTTGGCAGGCCTGCGATGTCGATGGTGTCCTTTACCATCACACTGGGACCGCTGCCGCCTATGTTCAAAGACTCAACCACGATTGCCATTGAAACCTCACTTCGCAAAGACGCCTGCAGCGCCGATGGGGTAAAAATTGCTTTGCATCAGGTGTCCTCATTACGGGAAAAGTCTATTATTGGCACTCACTTACCTCAGCCAGTCAGTTATGAGCCCGACGAAGAAGCGCCACAGCCGCTACGACCCTTCCAGTGAAGACTTCCGTAAAGAGGACTTTCCGTTTTATTGGTTGGCGCGTGTACACGGCCAATACACCCAGAACATGGAACGGCTGCTTAAAAAAGTTGACCTCGACGTCGCCCGCTGGCGCGTGTTGTGGATCCTCAATCAGAACGGCCAGTCGAGCATTTCCGAGATTTCGACCCACGCCATCGCCAAGCTGTCGACCATCACCAAGATCGTTTACCGCATGAAGGAAGACGGCCTGGTCGATACCGCGCCCAGCACCGAAGATGGCCGAGTCACCCAGGTTTGCATTACACCGCTGGGCCTGGCGACCATCGAACGTATGCAAGGCGTCACCAGCGACCTGTTCAAACGCAGCTTCGCTGGCCTCACCGAGAGCCAGGTCGAGCGCTTCAACCGCACGCTCGAAACCGTTTTCCATAATCTGGAAAGCTTTTAGCGAAGCCGTTCCCTGACTAACCGTTATCGCGGGGCAAGCCCGCTCCTACTGTTCAGCACGCCTTGGAGCATTCGCCCAGACGGTGGTAGGCACGGTTGAAGTACACCAGGCCTTCTTCTGCCCCGCCGTGGCGAATAGCCTGAACTTCACAATAGAAGATGCTGTGCGAGCCCACTTCGTGTACCTGGGCAATCCGGCAATCGAAGTTCACCAGCGCGTCGAGCATCACTGGCGCGCCGCTTTCCAAGGTGGTCCAGGACGCCGTTGCAAAGCGCTCGTCCATGGTCAGCGCCTTGTTGGCGAACGCACCTGACTGCGACTGGTGTGAACCGGCCAGCACGTTCACGCACACCACCGCGTTGGCCTGAAACTGCGCGTTGGACTGCGAGGCGCGGTTCATGCACACCAACAGGGTGGGTGGCGAGTCAGTGACACTGCACACCGCTGAGGCGGTAAAACCGAAGCGACCGGCGACACCATCGGTAGTGATGACCGATACGGCGCCGCCCAACAGCGCCATTGCATTGCGAAAGCTGGTTACGTCAACCATGCCCGTTCTCCTCAAATGTCCAGCACGAGTGTTTTCGACTTGGCGCGCGAGCAGCACACCAGAATCTGGTCATTACCGGCTTTTTCTTCGTCGGTCAGGTACACATCACGGTGGTCCGGCTCACCTTCGAGCACGTCGCACAGGCAGGTGCCACACACCCCCTGCTCGCAGGATTTCTCAATCTTGATACCGACCTTGGCCAAGGCATCGAGAATCGACTGGCCCTCGGCAATTTCAACGGTTTTGCCACTGCGCGCGGCGACCACTTCGAAGCTGGCACCACTCGCGTCCACTTCGACCTGGAAGTATTCCTTATGGATGTGATCTTCGGCGTAGCCTTGCTCGCGCGCGCCGTTGATGACCCAATCCATAAAACCTGAAGGGCCGCAGGTGTACAGGTGCACACCGGCTTCACCGCGCCCCAGCACCGCCGCCAGGTCGAGTTTCTGCTCATCCGCTTCGTCGTCGAAGTGGGTGACCACCTGCGCGGCGAACGGTGCGTTGCCCAGTTCCTGAAGAAATGCACTGCGCTGACGGGCGCGCCCGCAATAGTGCAATTCGAAGCGCTCACCGCGTTGATGCAGGGTATAGGCCATGGCGATCATCGGCGTGATACCGATACCGCCGCCCAGCAACAGCGTGCGCTGCGCCTGTTCAACCAAGGGAAACAGGTTACGCGGTGCACTGATCTGCACCTGTTGGCCTTCGCTCAAGGTCTCATGCGCGGCGACCGAACCACCGCGCGACGCCGGGTCCTTGAGAATCCCCAAGCGGTACGTGCTGAGGTCGCCGGGGTTGCTGCACAGCGAGTACTGGCGCACCAGGCCAGGGGCCAGGTGAATATCGACGTGTGCACCGGCGTCAAACGCCGGCAGCGGCGCGCCGTCGGCGCTGGCCAGGTCGAGAACGATAACGCCGTCCCCTTGCAGTTCGCGCTTGCGCACCACCACATTCAAAAGTGCTTCAGTCATGGCAATTGCTCCATGTAGTCAGAGGGGCCACCGCAGTGGCCCGGTGTCAGCTCAGCGCATGAACAAGCCGCCGTTCACATCCCAGGTGGCCCCGGTTGTGAAATAGGCTTCAGGGCGCGCCAACTGCACGATCAGATCACCGAGAAAGTCGGCATCGCCAAAGCGCTGCACCGGGATGTTGGCGCGCAGTGCATCGCGCTTGTCGGCCGGTACGGCGGCATGCACGGCAGGCGAGTCGATCGGCCCCGGGGCAATGGCATTGACCGTCACCCCACGGCTGGCGAACTCTTTGGCGAAGATCTTGGTCAGGGTCAGAATCGCCCCCTTGCTCGCTGCATAGTGCGCACCAGTGGCGGTGCCGCCGTTCTGCCCGGCAAGCGAGGCCATGTTGATGATCCGCCCGTAGCCAGCATCGGCCAGGTAAGCGCCCAACACCTGGCAACCCAGAAAGATACTGCGCAGGTTCAGGCCCACCACGGCATCGAACTCTTCGGGGCTGATCTGCATCAGTGGCGTGGTTTTGGTCACTGCCGCGTTGTTGATCACCACGTGCAGCACACCAAAACGCGCCAGCACCTGGCTCAACGCCTGCTCGAAATCCGCTTTGCTGCCCACATCCAGCTGCACCGCCAAGGTGCGTTCACCAGTCGGGTCAAGCTGTTTCGCCGAAGCTTGCGCCGCGTCCAGGCTGCGGTCGGTGACCACCACCTGAAAGCCTGCGGCCAGCAACCGGGCGCAGAACGTCTGCCCCAGGCCTTGCCCGGCGCCAGTAACCAATGCCACTTGGCTCATCGCACGGCTCCTTTAAAGGATGTAGCCGATACCGGCGAGGGTATCGTCGCTGTTGATCAGGCTGATCAGCTTGCGCTGGATCTTGAAGCTGCCGTCGGCGCGAACCAGTTCGTAGGTCAGGTCGGCGCTGTAGTGCTTGAGGCTTTCCTTGCGGAATTCGCGCAGGTTCTGTGCGCAACGCACAGTGAGGTTCATGCCGTCATCGGCCAGCACGCGAAAGCGCGACAGCGTGCGCACGGTGCGCGGCTGCGGGCTGGTGGAGATCGACTCGCCGCCAATCAGGCGTTGTACCCGCAACTTGCGCATATGATGGTCGTCATAGGCGTAGTTCAAGGTGTTTTCGAAGTCGGTTTCCTTCGGGTTGATCGGAATGATGTAGGTGCCCTTCTCCGTCCACAGGTCAAGCCAGGCGTCGTATTCGCCGTGGTCGAGCATGTCGCCTTCCTGCCAGATGAAAGCGGTGACTTCTTGCAACAATTGCAGGTTCATAAGGTTCTCCACACTCAAGCCGACATCATCTTTTTCCACTGCTGGTAAGCCGCACGCATGCCGGTTTCGGCACTCACGTCGGACACCAGACCGTCTTCACTGCGCTTCTCGCCAGGCAAACCACGGTTGAGCATGATCCACAGCTCTTCACCGGCATTGGCGCCTTTCTGCACGCGCTCCCAGGCTTCGGAGTCGTCCGGTGTGCCAAAGCCCATCGGCCCCTGGAAGTGCTCATGCAGGCGCAGGCGGTAACGGTTGGCGGCTGCCGGGCCGCCGTCCATGGTGATCACCGAGTGATGAATTTCGGTTTCGTTGACCGAAATCGGCTGCAGTACCCGGAAGAACGCCATCGAACAGGCAATGTTGGGGAACAGGTTGAGGTTGAAGCCCGACCCACCCACAGCGCGCACAATGCGGCGCACTTGTTGTTCCTCGATGCCCTCGTCACGCAGCTCGGCGGCCAGGGCTTCGAAGCGCTCAGGGATCGGTTTGTCGAGATCGGCTTCCAGGTCGACCAGATCAGGGATCATCACCATCACGCTGTGGCCGTTGCCCAGGTCTTCGACGTAGCCCGGCCCCTCGACGAAGTCGAACAGCTCCAGGGTCTGTTCGTCGACCGAAGACAGGAAGCTCTTGTGCACCAGCGGGAAGTGGTAGGCGTCGGTGGTGTTTTCCAGCTGGATCTTCCAGTTACCGGGGAAGCGGAAACGATGCTCGCCAGGAACCTTGATGCCGTAGCCCGCGCCCTGTTTCATGAACAGGTCCATCCACTTTTTCGCCGCACCGAGGAAGTCGCTTAGCGGCTCGATGTCGTCTTTGAAGGTGGCGAACACCATGCCGGCGTAGCTTTCCACCCGCAGGCTGACCAGCGGCAGCTCAGCCTTGTCGATGCAGTCGCCGTAGCTTTCCGGATGCGGAATACCGCGCAGCGAACCGTCCAGGGCATAACCCCAACCGTGGTAAGGGCAGACGAAACTGGCGGTCTTGCCCTTCTTGTGCTCACACACGGTGGCGCCACGGTGGCGGCAGCGGTTAAGCAAGACGTTGATGTTCTTTTTACGATCACGTACCACAATCACCGGCTGCTTGCCGACGTAGGTGGTCTTGTAGTTGCCGGCTTCCGGCACTTCGCTCTCGTGTGCGACCCACACCCACGTGCTGTAGAAAATCTTTTCCAGTTCGGCATCGAACAGCGCCGGGTCGGTATACAACGAAGTATGGACACGATCAGCCTGCACCAGCTCGGCGGGGTCGACCGCCAGGTTTACGGCGGGAATCAGATTGCTCACGGTATCTCCTTGCCGGGACGAATTCCGGCAACACTTGACCCTCTGCTGCACTTCACAGTCGCAACAGCGGACACTTGTTTTTATAAATGCGTTATCAAGCAACGCGCGGCGAAGTTGCCGTCAATCAGGCACGTTGAATAATCAGCTCGCGGCCCACACGTGCTTCAACTTTGGCGTAGCGCCACAACTTGTAAGTGCCCTCGCCCACTGATGTTGTTCTGAACAGGTTGCAGGCGGCATGCACGGTTTCGATGTTCGGCACATCGGCCAGCAAGTACGTGGTCCAAGGGAAACCATCGGATGGACCGACCATGCTTTGGTCGTCATCCATGTTGCCCAGCACTTCAACACCGGGCAGGTCATGGATGCCATTCCACATTTCACTGAAGGCCGCCCAAACTTGAAGTTGTTCTTCGCGCGGTGCATCAAAGAAGTTCTGGTTGATACCCATGCAGAACAGCACGCGTAATGCTTTTTTCTCGCTCATGCTAAAAACCTCAGTAATCAGATATAGCCAGGAAGGGGTTGTTTGCCGAAGAAGATCGCTCCGGCATTCTGATAAGTGACATCGCCCATGAACGCATGCTGGGTGACGACCTGCGCATCATTGACGCAGCGCGCCAGCGGGCTTTCGTTGTACACACCGGTCATGCCCGAGAGCATCTGCGCGCTGCGCGCAACGTCTGCGGCTACACGGGTGGCGTGGGTTGAAGACAGACGCAGCAAGTTGGTGGTAGCCGCCGGTACAGGATCGCCGGCCAGCACATGAGCCCAGGCCTGCTCAATGGCTTCGTAGAAGAACGCCCGCGCCGAACGCAATGCCGCCTCTGCCTTGGCAATATCGACTTGCGCCAACGGGCGGTCGGCCAATGCCGGGGCACCGGTCACCGAAATTCTGCCGCTGGCCATGCCGGCCAGTTCATCCAGCGCCGCACGCGCCACACCCAGCCCCACCACTGACAGCACCTGAGTCGCGAACGACAGCGAGGGGTAGCGGAAGAATGGTTCGTCCAGATTGGCCGCACCACCGCGCACGAAGGTCCACTGTTCCGGGACCACCACATCGTCGATCACCAGGTCATGGCTGCCAGTACCCAGCAGGCCGACGGTTTCCCAGGTTTCATCGATACGCACCTTGGACTGCGGCATCACCGCAATGCGCGGCAGGTCGAAGGCGTCACCGTTCTTTGGGGCAATCCCGACACCGACAATGTCGGCGCCCATGGAGCCACTGGAATACTTCCAGCGGCCTTTGACCTTGAAGCCACCCGGCACCACTTCGGCCGGTTGCGGCGGGAAGATCCCGCCAGCGAACACCACGTCCGGGCCGTTGGCGTAGACCTGCGCGATGGTCTCCAGCGGTAACGCCGCCAGGTACACCGGGCTCATGCCAAAACTGGCGACCCAGCCGGCAGAGCCATCGGCATGGGAAATGCGCTCGATCATTTCGCAAAACGCGGCCGGCGAGCACTCGCTACCACCGAAGCGCTTTGGCACCAGTGCGCGGTACACACCCAACGCCTTGAAGGCATCGATCACGTCACGGGAGATATGACGCTGGCGATCAAACTCACCACTTCGGGCTCGGTCCCGAACACCGTCTAGCAGCGCTTCGAAGGCAGGACCACTGGCAAGCGCAGACGCAGCAGGAGCGTCCGATACGCTAAGCGGATTCATAGAGAAACTCCGTCTTCAGTCACGGTTTAAGGGCAAAGAGCAAATGGAGATGCTGCGGATGCTGACAGCTGGGCACAGACGTCAGACAGAGAGGGACAAGCGGGATGAGTCGGCATGGTCGAGTACCTTTTTTTGTTTTGGTGCCGTGGTGTAAATGTGCATCTGTTTGCGTGAACAGTCAATGGATTTTTCACGTATTAAAACGCCATTTATCCGATGATGAAAACCATGTTCGATGCACGCAAAACATCACTAAACCACTGGTTTACTTGGAATTTATTCTTGAAAACAGGCTGACTTAATACCTAGAGCACACCTTGGAACAGGTGATTTTTCTCGTATTATTCTGGGCTGCACAATGGCTGTAGGAGCGGGCTTGCCCCGCGATGCGGTGTGACAGACACGCCGCTATCGCGGGGCAAGCCCGCTCCCACTGGGGAGGGATCAGTTGGTTTGCAGGGCGCGCGGGCGCTGGCTGCGCTCGGTGGCGCTGGCGTCTTTGGCTTCCTGCAGCTGGAAGCTGAATTCCAGGTCGGCAAAATAGCCGGTATCCAGGCCGCGAGCCTGCGCCGCTTGCGCATCGTCGATAAAGTTCAGACGCCCCACCAGGCCATCACGGGTGGCATAGGCAAAGTCGTCCCAGAGGTATTGATCACCCTCGAAGTTGATTTGCGTGGTCAGGTGACGGTAGCCAGGCGCGGAGATAAAGAAATGGATATGCGCTGGACGCTGGCCGTGGCGGCCAAGCTGGTTCAGCACTTCTTGCGTGGTGCCACTCGGTGGGCAGCCATAGCCACACGGCACAATGCTGCGCGCACGATAGCCACCCTGCGCGTCGGTGAGGATGCGTCGACGCAGGTTGTACGCGGACTGGCTGCCGTCGAAGTAGGAATAGGTGCCTTGGGTGCTGGCATGCCACACGTCAACCGTGGCACCGGCAATCGGATTGCCCTGGGCATCGACCACACGCCCGTGCAAAAACAGTGCGGTACCCGGATCGGTGCCGTCATCCATCCGCGCCTCACCTTCAGACAGCGGCGCACCCGCGACATACAGCGGCCCTTCGATGGTCCGTGGGGTGCCACCGGTCAACCCGGCCTGCGCATCTTTGGCGTCTTGCAGCAGATCGAGAAAGTGCTCGATACCCAGACCGGCCACCAGCAAGCCGGCTTCCTGATTGGTGCCCATACGGTTGAGGTAGTCGACGGCTTTCCAGAACTCGTCTTCGCTGATTTCAAGGTCTTCGATCAGGCGCGCAGTGTCCTGGAGGATACGCAGAATGATCTGTTTGAAGCGCTGGTTGCCTTGGTCATTGTCAATCCCGGCCACTTCGTTGAGGAAGCGCTGGACGTCAGCAGTATGGGAAATTTTCACGGTCATAGGTATCACCTGACTTTATTGTTGTTGGGTGTGATCAGCGATCGTCAGCATGAATTGAGGACGGATGGCGGCACAGCCCATCGATCTCAATGTCCATGTAGGGGAACAGCGGCAGTTGCATCAGCGTGTCATGCAGCGCCTCAACACTCGGCACATCGAACACGCTGTAGTTCGCGTAGTGCCCGGCAATGCGCCACAAGTGGCGCCAGGTACCTTCTTGCTGCAGGCGTTGCGCCAGGGCCTTTTCGTTCGCCTTGAGCGCAGCGGCGGTGTCGGCAGGCATGTCGAGGGGGAGTTTTACCGTCATCTTTACGTGGAAAAGCATGGTGTTTGCCTCTGTCAACGGCGAGCGAAGCGGGCCAGACGTTCTTCGTCCAGCGTCAGCCCCAAGCCTGGGGTACGGGGTACATGCAGGTGGAAGTCGCGATACACCGGCGCTTCGGTGACGATTTCTTCGGTCAACAGCAACGGCCCGAACAGCTCGGTGCCCCAGGTCAACTGATTCAAGGTAATAAAGGCATGCGCCGAAGCCAGCGTGCCGACGCTGCCCTCCAGCATGGTGCCGCCATACAGGGCAATACCGGCGGCCTCGGCGATCTGGGCAGTACGCAACACCGCGCGCGGCCCGCCATTCTTGGCAATCTTCAAGGCGAAGACGCTGGCTGCGCCGTCGATCACCAGGCTCAGCGCGTCTTCCACGCTTTCAATCGATTCGTCCGCCATAATCGGAGCTGTGCTGACCTGATTCAGGTGCACTTGCCCGGCGCGGTTGTTGCGCGAGATGGGCTGCTCGATCAGATCGATACCGTTATCGCCCAGCACCCGGCAAGCACGCACGGCCTGGGAAATGTTCCAGTACTGGTTGACGTC
Source organism: Pseudomonas sp. H9 (assembly GCF_004353925.1). GTDB lineage: Bacteria > Pseudomonadota > Gammaproteobacteria > Pseudomonadales > Pseudomonadaceae > Aquipseudomonas. The sequence goes on from NZ_SMOK01000011.1 coordinate 431,358, forward strand.
GACGCGCACACTGGCGCGCTCGCCCAAGGCTTTTTTGATCGCAATCACGTGGGCCAGGTCGCGGTCGACCGGGTTGGCGCCAATCTTCAGTTTGAAGATGCGGTGCCGGCGCTGTTCGAGCATCTGTTCGGCTTCGCCGATGTCGCGGGCGGTGTCACCGGAGGCCAAGGTCCAGGCCACTTCCAGGCTGTCGCGTACCCGGCCGCCGAGCAGTTCGCTGACCGGTAAGCCCAGGCGCTTGCCGTGGGCATCGAGCAGTGCCGATTCAAGGCCGGATTTGGCGAAGGTGTTGCCCTTGGCAATCTTCTCCAGCTTGAGCATGGCGGCGTTGATGTTGCTCGCGTCCATGCCGATCAGTGCCGGGGCAAGATGCGAGTCGATGTTCTGTTTGATGCTTTCCGGGCTTTCGTAGCCGTAGGCCAGGCCACCGATGGTAGTGGATTCGCCGATGCCTTCTACGCCATCGGCACAACGCACGCGGATGATGACCAGCGTTTGCGCCTGCATGGTGTGCATGGCCAGCTTGTGCGGGCGGATGGTCGGTAGATCGACAATGAGGGTTTCGATGCGTTCGATCGCAGCAGGTGTCATGGCAAGCTTCCGAGGGCAAAGCGTCCAGGCACCGTTTGATGGCCTGGACTGTTGTTTTTATGAGCCTTGCCGAGCTTTGCACACCGCCTCAATTACGTCCAATATCAATTGAATATTCAACTATACTCAGGAGGTATGGACGCTCCGCGCCAATACCTTTTTGGCCAGGCTCATGCGGTGTACCTCGTTGGGGCCGTCATAAATACGAAAGCTGCGCGCGTCACGGAAGATCCGTTCAACGATGCTTTCCCCGGTAACGCCCTGCCCGCCCAGCACCTGCACACAACGGTCAATCACCCGCCAGATGCTTTCCGAGCTGATGACTTTGGCCATGCTCGACTCCACATTGCCGCGCTCGCCCTGATCGAGCATCCAGGCGCAATGCCAGATCGTCAGGCGCGTGCTGTGCAGGTCCATTTCGTTGTCGGCGAGCATGAAACCCACCCCTTGGTGTTCGCCCAGTGCCTTGCCGAACGATTGGCGTTGACTGGCATAGTGGCACGCCACTTCATGAGCACGACGTGCCTGGCCGAGCCAGCGCATGCAATGGGTCAGGCGCGCCGGTGCCAGGCGCACCTGTGCATAGCGGAAACCCTTGCCCACCTCACCCAGCACATCACTGGCCGGTATGCGCAGGTTTTCCAGGCGTAATACGGCATGGCCACCGGCAAAGCAGCTGTCGAGCGAATCCATCATGCGTTCGAGGATAAAGCCCGGCCGGTCAGTGTCGGTCATAAATAAGGTCGCGCTGCCGTCTTCCATGCGCGCCATGATGATTGCAACGCTGGCGCCTTCGGCACCGGTGATGAACCACTTGTGGCCGTTGATCAGGTAGTCGTCGCCATCACGAACTGCGGTGGTGCTTAACATCGAAGGGTCGGAGCCCGCACCGGGGCTTGGCTCGGTCATGGCAAAACAGGAACGGATATGCCCCTGAACCATGGGCAACAGCCAACGTTGTTTCTGCTCCGGCGTGGCCACCAGTTCCAGCAAGTGGATGTTGCCTTCGTCAGGTGCATGAATGTTCAGGGCAATCGGCCCCAACGGCGAATAGGCGGCTTCTTCGAAGATCACCGCTTTTTCAATGTGGCTCAGGCCCAGCCCGCCCATCGCTATGGAGGCGTGCGGAGTCAGCAGGCCGTGGGCGCGGGCTTTTTCTACCAGGTCCTGACGCAACGCGGCGCTGGGGCCGTGCGGGGTCTGACGCGGGTCGTGCTCCATGGGCACGATTTCTTCGGCAATAAAACGGCGAACCTTGGCTTGCAGGGCCAGCAATTCGGCAGGGAGTTCGAAATTCATGCTCAGGTTCCTTGGATTCGGGGGCAAATCAGGCGTGCAGCCGACGCGGGTCGATGGCGCTGTACAGGTGCTCCATGACGGTCGGCCCGATGCCGGTCTTGACGGGGTCGTAGGGGGTGAAGTTCTGGGTGCGGATCAACGCGCGCACCACGCGCGGGCCGTCCATGTCGATGTCCAGCACATTGAGGCAGGCGTGGTCTTGCTCGAAGGCTGCAAGCCCCTGCAAGCCGGCGCCTGTGGCCCATGCCAGGAGGATGCGATTGACGGCGTCATGGCTGACGATCAAGGCGCTCGACCAATCTGGGTCAGCCAACAGCGCGTTCAATTGCGCGAGGATGCGCGCTTGGAACGATTCCCAGCCTTCGCCCCGCAAAAACGTGGCGCCGTCTTGCGCCGCCAGCGCGTAGGCTTGCGTCACTTCCTGCTGCAGCGCGTGCTCCGGGATATCACGCAAGCGTCCCGCACGGATCTCGCGCCAGCCGCTGAGCATTGCTACCGGCTGTGTACGCCCGACCAACAATTGATCCAGGGTTTGCCGGGCACGTGGGTAGTCCGAGCACACGGCGCGGTCGATTGCCACCTCGCTCAGTGCCCGGCCCAGTGCTTGTGCCTGCGCAAGGCCTTTGCTCGACAAGGGTACGTTGCGCGGATCAAGGGGCCGCCCATCCGCATCGAAATAGCTCACATGACCATGGCGCACCAAGTAGCAACGACGGCGACGCAGGCCGCCCAACGAAATGTCATTCATGACGCAACGCCTTGGGGTTGTTGATGTTCAGACGTGCTTCGGTGATGCACTGCAGTGCCGCCAGCAAGCTGTGCTGCGCAGCGCCAGGGGCGTCATACTCCCCCTGGCGGATCTGCTCGCTGACCAGCACTTGCGCCTGTACCCCCGGCAACGGCCCTTGGCCTTGCAGGGCCAACACGCTATTCAAGGCGCTGGCCTGCACCTGGGCACAGGCCGGCGAGTGCTCGATTTCGCGCCCGGCAATGGCCAGCGCGTTGGCGATCATCCGGGCTTCATAGTGCTGTTGCGGCGGCAGTGCCGGCAGCAGTTCGGACAGCAGCAACTCACGGGCGCAGGCCAGCAGATCGCAGGTCGTCAACGGGTTCATGCGCAGGTACCTCGGGTCAAGGCCAGAATTTCGAGCTCAAGGGTGGGCACCAGGCGTCCGGTCAGCACCAGTTCCAGCGAACGCTGCTGGCCAGACTGGTGGCGCTGGTATTGCTGCAGGGCGATAACCGCCCAGCGCAAGTGAGCCATTACTTGCCAGAAGCGCAGTGCTTCAGCATTCAAATCCAGCGCGCTGACCGTGCGGTAACCCGCCAGGAAGTCGTCCAGTGCGCCGATGCCCCCCGCGTCAAGGTCGGGTCGAGCAAAGCGCCAGCAGCGTGCCGAGAACCAGCCGAGGTCTTCGCGTGGATCACCCCAGCCGGCGAACTCCCAGTCCAGCACGCCAGTCAGCTCCGCGTTGTCCACCAGGTAGTTGCCGCTGCGGTAGTCACGATGGATCAAGCAGGGCGCCAAGGCTGCAGGCTTGTTCAACTCGCACCAGCGCAGGCCCCACTCCAGCACCGGATGGCGCTCCGGCAAGGTATCGAGAAAGGTTCGATAGTGCTCGACGCTGCCCTGCACCGGATCACTCACCGGCGCGGGCAGGAAGCTCAGGCCGGCGTGCGGCGGTGTAACCTGATGCAGCCGCGCAAGGTTGGCACCCAGCGCCCGGCACAGGGCACTGCGCTGAGCTCCGGTGAATGCCGTGTTGCTCAGGGCAAAGCCGCTGGCATTGCCGCTCAGCGCCTGCATGACGAAGAACTCTCGGCCAATGACTTGCAGGTCCAGGCACAGCCACAGGGGCTCGGGTACCTTGACCCCGGCCTGATGCACGCAGCGCAGCACTGCAAACTCCTGCTCACGGCTCATGCTCGCCGCCACCGCCGAGGCGGCATCGGTGCGTAGCACCCAGCGCTGGTGGCCCGGCGTTGGGCTGTCATCCACCCTGACCTCCAGCAGCCAGTTTTCCTGAATGGCACCACCGGACAGGCGCTCGCTTCGCTCAATGACCACCCGCTGACCGCCGAGCTGTTCGCTCAGGTAGGCCGCCAGTGCCTCATGGGCCTGTGCGATATCGATTCGGGCGTTGTCACGCCGCACGGCATTGTTACTTGGCATAGTTGACTCGATCTGGCCGATTGATTGCTGCCGTGCTGGAGCAAGATCAATGCCACGCATCAAGCGCTAGGAATAAATCCAGCAATAACAATGAGTTACCCAACCACAACAACCCTTTGGCTGATTCCGCGGCTTTTCGTTGTTGCAGTTTTGAATACGCCTGTTGCAGGTATGAACCAGTGTTTCATCCTTGAACCCCGCACCTGCGCCTTTTGCAGAAATTCCCACCACGCAGCCGCTCTCGGCTAGGATGGGCGCGCTCGACTGCTCGTACTTGCCTGCAAGGAAACAGAACGTGATAGCCCTGCCCGTGCTTCAGCCTTATCAACTGCGCCTCCCCGCCGAGCCAGCCCGTGCACTGACACGCGGGCGTTTGCTTGAGCGACTGGCCCAGGCGGTTGACGCCGGTTGCTTCACTTTGCTGCAGGCGCCCCTGGGCTACGGTAAGAGCACCCTGCTCAGTCAGTTCGCCCACCGTCAGGATGCACGCAGCGCCTGGCTGCGTCTGAGCGCCGTCGACAACCAGCCATTAAGCCTGCTGGTGCACCTGCAGGCCGCGCTGGGCATGCCGCCCCCTGGCGCAACCAGCGACGCGCAGTGCCTGTGGCGCGACATTCAGCAGCACCTCGAACAGCTGACGGCACCGCTCAATCTACTGCTGGATGATCTGCACCTGCTGCAGTCACCCCAGGCCTGTCACTACCTTGAGCAATTGCTTCACTACCCGCTTGCCAACCTGCGCCTGCTGGCCGCCAGTGAAGGCCCGCCACGGTTGCCGTTGGCACACCTGCGCCGCGATGCCCGCTTGGTGCAGATCAACGCCCACGACCTGGCGCTGGACAGTGATGAGACCCGGCAGTTAGCCGAGCAACGGAACGTACAGCTGAGCGCCGATGCGATTTACCAACTGCGCGCTGGCAGCGAAGGCTGGATCAGCGGTGTGTTGTTGTGGCTCAACGCCTATTGCCAGGTTGCCACCAGCGGCCAAGCGCCCAGCGACTTGCGCGCGATCACCTTGCAGTCCTACGCGCATGCCCGCCAGTTTCTTGAGGAAGAACGCCTGCGCCAGCTCAAACCTGAGCTGCTGCGTTTGCTTGAGCGAACCTCGGTGGTGCAGGCCTTTGATCTGGAGCTGGCCCAAGGGCTCAGCGCTGGCCTGAACGTGCGCGAGCAGCTGCGACAGTTGCAACGCCTGGACCTGTTCATCGAGACCCGCCCGGGCGAGCACCGCGAGTACCGCTATCACCCGGTTTTGCGCACCTGCCTGTGCCAGCGCCTGGAACAGCGCAATCCACAGCAACTGCGTCAGTTGCATCAGCAGGCAGCGCAGTGGTTGCTGGAACACCGCCACTTCACCGAAGCCCTGCACCAGTTTGTGCGCGCCAAAAATTTCGAGGCGATGCTGTCGATCGTCGATCAACATGCCTTCGAGCTGCTGCGCGAGGGCAAGATCAACACCCTGGTGGACTTCCTCGCCGAAATGGCCGGGCAAGCCGGCAGTGACAGCCTGACCCTGGCCACCACCGAGGCGTCCATCGTCATCGTCACCAATGACGTGGCGCATTTGCGCCAATGCCTGCGGCGGGTACAAGGCCTGCTGCGACAACAGGCCCCCGCGCGCCATCCGCAGCGGGTGCAACAAACCCTGGCGTTCTTGCGCACCCGCCTGGCGTACCTCGGTGGCAACCTGATGCATAGCCTGCGTATCGCTGAGCATGCCCTGCAACAGATACCCGAGGCCAACGCAGCCAGTTCGGTGCTGCGCTTTGACCGGGCCTGTTGCCTGTATGCCCTGGGTAGCCTGGATGAGGCAGAGATCCAGGCCAGACAGGCCCTGAGCGAACTGCAAGCGTTTGGTTTGAGCGGCTACACCAACCTGTTGCAGTTGCTGCTGGGGCAGATCGAGCTGGCCCAAGGCAAGGGTGAAGCGGCCTGGCAACGCTTTTTGAGCATGGCCAGCGACGACCAGCACAGCAGCTCAGGGATTTTCTACACCCTGTTCCACCACATGGGCAAAGGCCTGGTACTGCTGCAGGCCAATCAGCTGGAGCAGGCCCGCCAGTGTCTGAACCAGGCCGAAACGCTGGCGCTGGATTTTCCTCATTGCGCTGCACTGGCCTGGGTTTTCCATCACCAGGCCTGCCTGTATTGGGCGCTGGGTGAAGCGCCGTTGGCCAAAGCACGCTGGGACGAGGTCAGGCGTATGGCGCGCCAATACAACCTGTTCCTGTTGTACCGGCAAGCCAGCGCCTGGCGCGTACGCCTGGCGCTGCGTGACGATGACCAGGCCTTTCTCCTGCTCTGGCTGGATGAATGGCATGGCTGCTTTGCCCGCTATGGTGAATACCTGCTGCCGGAAGAATGGCTGGCGTACGCCTGGGTGCAGCGCCATCTGGGCCAGCATCGCAAAGCCTGGCAGATCCACGCCAACCTCAAGGAACAAGCCCTGGCACAGCGCAATCACCGCCTGTTGCTCGATACGCTGATGCTGGAAACCGCACTGGCGCACGACAGCACTGCCCGCGACTCGGCGCTGTGCTGCCTGGAACAGGCCGTGCAATTAGCCAGCGAACACGGGTTTGGCCAGCTGTTGCATTACGAAGGGCACGACATGCTGGAATCGGTGCAGCTGCTGCTGCAACCCCAAGCCCGTGAACAACTGCGGCTGACTGCCCCTGCACCATCGCGCGAACGCCTCAATCAGCTGTTCGGGCGCCTGCTGGCGAGCAAGGAGCAGGCTCACCCGGCGCTGATCGTCCCGCTGTCCAAGCGCGAGCTGGCGGTGCTCCAGCGGCTGGCCCGCGGGCAAACCAACCAACAGATCGCCGAAGCCCTGTTCATCAGCCTCAGCACCGTCAAAACTCATATCAACAACCTGTTCCGCAAGCTGGATGTTGCCGATCGCGACAGCGCCCGGCGCATGGCCCAGACACTCGGCCTGCTGGACTGACCTCCACCTCCACCCCGGCAATTTCCACCCTCCAATCAACCGGGGGGGTGGACGCCACACACACCATCAGTTGTTACAACAGGGCATCGTCAATCCACCCCGGAGCGCCGCATGCCCGCCTACCAGGCCCCCCTTCGCGACATTGCCTTCGTCGCCCACGAAATGCTCGACCTGAGCAGCCACTATCAGCAACTGGTCGATTGCGAAGCACTCGATCCCAGCACGTTCGATGCCATTGCCGAAGAAGGCGCCAAGTTTGCCGAGCAGCAACTGTCACCCTTGAACGCTGTGGGCGATGTACACGGCTGCCGTCTGCAAGATGGCAAGGTGACGACCCCGCCGGGATTTTCCGCAGCCTTCAACCAGTATGCCGCCAACGGCTGGCTGGGCCTGGACAAAGACCCCACCTACGGTGGCCAGGGCCTGCCGCCAACCCTGGGTTTCGTCATTCATGAAATGCTCTGCAGTGCCAACCACGCCTGGAGCATGTACACCAACCTCACCGGCGGTGCCATCAGTACCCTCAGCGCCCACGCCGATACCACGCTCAAACAGCGCTTGCTGCCCGCACTGATGGCCGGGCGCTGGACCGGTACCATGTGCCTGACCGAGCCACACTGCGGCTCTGACCTGGGCTTGCTGCGCACCCGCGCCGTGCCGCAGGCCGATGGCAGCTACCGGATCAGCGGCAGCAAGATGTTCATTTCCGCCGGTGAACACGATCTGGCCGAGAACATTGTGCACCTGGTACTGGCCCGCATCGAAGGTGCAGCGCCGGGTGTCAAAGGGATTTCCCTGTTTGCCGTCAGCAAGCGTCAGCTCAGCCCCGAGGGGCAGCCGGGTGCCGCGAACGGGGTAACCTGCGGCGCCATCGAAGCGAAAATGGGCATTCATGGCAATGCCACCTGTGTGCTGCACTTCGACGACGCCTGTGGCCATTTGCTCGGTGAAGCGCACCGCGGCATGAACGCCATGTTCACCTTTATCAACGAGTCGCGCCTGGCCGTCGCGCAACAAGCCCAGGCCCACGCCGAGGCAGCCTTCCAGGGCGCTCTGCACTACGCCCGTGAGCGCGTGCAAATGCGCGCCAACCCGCGCCTGCACCCTGAACAGCCGGCCGACCCGATCATCGGCCATGCTGACGTCCGGCGGATGCTGCTCACACAAAAAGCCTTCGCCGAAGGGGGGCGCATGCTCACCTACGCCTGCGCCCAGGACGTCGATCGTCTGCACCACGGTGCCACCCCGGCAGTGCAAGACGCTGCCGCCCGGCGCCTGGCGCTGCTCACGCCGATTGCCAAGGGTTTTCTCAGCGAAGCCGGTAACGAGGCGGCGCAGTTGGGCATTCAGGTGCTCGGCGGCCACGGCTACATCCACGAGTCGGGAATGGAACAGATCGCCCGCGATGTGCGTATTACCACGATCTACGAAGGCACCAACACCATTCAGGGCATCGACCTGCTAACCCGCAAGGTGTTCGCCGACAACGGCCAGGCCTTGGCGCAACTGCTCGATGAAATTCAGCACTTCGCCACCGCAAGCCACGTGCCGAAGGACCTGGCCCAACCGCTGCTCGCGCAAGTAGAAGCCTGGCGCGAAGTCAGCGCCGAGCTGCAGGCGCGCCACCCCCACGACAGCCATCTGGTGAACGCCAGTGCCTTCGATTACCTGATGCTCAGCGGTTACGTGGTGCTCGGTTACCACTGGCTGCGCGCCGCCTGTGTCGCCGAACAGGCGCTGGCAAGCGGCAGCGCCGAGCAGGCCTTCTACCAGGGCAAGCGTGAAACTGCACGTTTCTACCTGCAACGCCTGCTACCTCGCGCTTCGCTGCACCGCACCCTGATCGAGAGCGGTAGCGCCAACCTGATGAGCATCAGCGACAGCGCCTTCGCCCGCTGAACCTTGCCTGCAACCTTACTGATACGAGGTACCTCATGACGCCGTTGATCGACTACCACCGCGACCAGGAACTGGCCTTGATCGGCCTGGCCAACGCCCCCGTCAATGCCTTGGGCCACGCCCTGCGCCAGGCCCTGGCCGAGGCTTGCAGCACGGCGGCCAATGACCCGCACGTGCGCGCTATTGTGCTGTATGGCCTCGACCTGCCGTTCAGCGCCGGCGCCGACATCAGCGAATTCGGCAGCCCCTTGACCTGGCAAACACCGTCCCTGCCGGACTTGCTGCCGGAACTGGCACAGATCGACAAACCGCTGGTCGCTGCCATTGATGGCGTGGCCTTGGGCGGCGGGCTGGAGCTGGCGCTGGTATGCAGCCACCGGGTCGCGGTGACCAGCGCGCGCCTGGGTTTGCCCGAAGTCACCCTCGGGGTCATCCCCGGTGCTGGCGGGACGCAGCGGCTGCCACGCCTGATTGGCGTCGAGGCCGCGCTGGACATGATGCTGGGCGGCCAGCCGATCAGCGCGCAACGCGGCCATGAGCTGGGGCTGATCGACTGCCTGGTCGAACAACGGCATGCGCTGCTGGAAAGCGCCTGTGGCTTCGCCCGCCAACTGCTGGCAGACCAATCGCCTGCCCGGCGCCACCGACCTGCGCCGGCCCAAGCACCGTCGGCAGACTTCTTCCAGGCTCAGCAAGCGCAACTGACGGCACGCAAGCCGGGGCAACTCGCCCCACAAATGGTGCTCGACGCAGTACGCGCCGCCTGCGAACTCAACCTGTCCGAGGGGCTGGCCTATGAGCAGGCGCTGTTTCGTAAGGCGCTGCAAAGCCCTCAAGCCCTGGCCTTGCGTCACCAGTTCTTCGCCAAAAATGAAGCATTGAAAATCCCCGGTATCGACCGCAGTACACCGCTGCGCCCCATTAACCGCGTGGCGGTTGTCGGTGCCGGCACCATGGGTGGCGGCATCGCCATGAACTTCGTCAATGCCGGCATTGCCGTGACCCTGCTGGAGCTGTCGCCGCAGGCCCTCGACCGCGGCCTGGCGCAGATCCGTAAAAACTATGAGAGCAGCCGCCAGCGCGGCAAGATCACTGAAGCTCAGCTTGAGCAGCGCATGGCGCTGCTGCACGGTACCCTGGACTATGCCGACCTGGCCGACGCCGACCTGGTGATCGAAGCCGTGTTCGAAAACCTCGAAGTCAAACAGCAGGTGTTCCGTACCCTGGATGAGGTGTGCAAACCCGGCGCGATCCTCGCCAGCAACACCTCGACGCTGGATGTCGATCAGATCGCCGCCGTCACCCGCCGCCCGCAAGATGTGGTCGGCCTGCACTTCTTCAGCCCGGCCAACGTCATGCGCTTGCTCGAAGTGGTGCGCGGCGCGGCCACCGCAGCAGACGTGCTGGCCACCACCTTGAACATCGCCAAACGCATCGACAAGTTGCCGGTGGTGTCGGGCGTGTGCTTCGGCTTTATCGGCAACCGCATGCTCGAACCTTACGCCCGTGAAGCTCATCGCCTGGTGCTGGAAGGTGCAACGCCTGCCCAGGTTGACGGCGTATTGACCGGCATTGGCCTGGCCATGGGGGTGTTTGCCATGTACGACCTGGCCGGCATCGATATCGGTTACCAGGTGCGTCAGGCACGCAGTGAATACATCGCCCATGACCCCAGCTATTTCCGCCTGGCCGATGAACTCTGCAGCCTTGGCCGTCATGGTCAGAAAAGCGGCCGTGGTTTTTACCGCTATGAAGGCCGCGAACGTCTGGACGACCCGGAAGTGGTGGAGATTGCCGAACGTCTGGCCGCTGAACTGGGCATCGAACGACGCTCGATCAGCGATCAGGAAATCCATGACCGTTGCCTGTTCATGTTGATCAACGAAGGCCTGCAGCTGCTGGACGAAGGCATTGCCTTGCGCAGCGGCGACGTCGACCTGGTATGGACCAACGGTTACGGCTTCCCGGCCTGGCGCGGTGGCCCGCTGCACTATGCCGAACACCTGGGCCTGAACGCCGTGCTGGCCGGTATCGAGCATTACCGCGAGGCACTGGGTGCCTACGGCCAGATGTGGTTGCAGTCGGCGCCCTTGCTCGAACGCCTGGTTGCCCGGCAACACACCCTTATCGCCCAACGCTAAGCAAGGAGCCCGACATGCGCGAAGCCGTTATTCTCTCCACCGCGCGCACCCCGATTGCCAAAGCCTTTCGCGGTGCCTTCAACCACCTCAAATCACCGAGCATGGCCAGCCATGCCATTCGTGCCGCGGTGATCCGCGCCGGCATTGAAGCCGATGAAATCGACGACCTGGTCATGGGCACTGCCATGCCCAGTGGCACTGCCGGCTGGAACCTGGGGCGCATGGCTGCACTGGCCAGCGGCCTGCCCAACAGCGTCAGCGGCCAGACCCTGGACCGTCAATGCGCCTCAGGCCTGATGGCCATCGCCACGGCGGCCAAACAGATCATGGTCGACGGCATGCAGGTGACCATCGGTGCCGGCCAGGAACACATCAGCCTGGTGCAAGCCCGTAACATGGACTGGGCCATGGCCGAGCGCGACGAACAAGTCGAGCGCTACGCGGCCCACGCCTACATGCCGATGCTGCAAACCGCGGAAATTGTCGCGCGCCGCTACGCCATCAGCCGCGAAGCCCAGGACGCCTACGCCCTGACCTCGCAGCAACGCACAGCGGCGGCTCAGCACGCCGGGCTGTTCGCGGACGAAATCGTGCCGGTCACGGCCATCAAGAAGGTGGTCGATAAGGCCAGCGGCGAAGAACGCCTGGAACAGGTCACCCTGAGCCAGGACGAAGGCAATCGCCCACAGACCCAACTTCAAGACCTGAGCGGACTGAAACCGGTGATCGACGGCGGCTGCATCACCGCTGGCAACGCCAGCCAACTGTCCGACGGTGCCAGTGCCTGCGTACTGATGGACGCGCGCCTGGCCGAGCAACGTAACCTTGCGCCGCTGGGCCTGTACCGCGGCATCGCAGTGGCGGGCCTGGCCCCCGAAGAAATGGGCATCGGCCCAGTGCTGGCGGTGCCCAAACTGCTCAAGCAACACGGCCTCAAGGTGGATGACATTGGCTTGTGGGAACTCAACGAAGCGTTCGCCTGCCAGGTGTTGTACTGCCAACAGGCGCTGGGCATCGACCCTGAGCGCCTGAACGTCAACGGCGGCGCCATTGCCATTGGCCATCCATACGGCATGAGCGGCGCACGGATGGTCGGCCATGCCTTGCTCGAAGGCAAACGGCGTGGCGTGAAGTACGTGGTCGTGACCATGTGCGTCGGCGGCGGCATGGGTGCTGCAGGCCTGTTTGAAGTGCTCTGAACGAAAGGTAAGCACAATGCTCGACAATGGCTTTTCACTGAACGGCAAGACCGTTCTGGTTACCGGTGCCTCAAGCGGTCTCGGCGCCCATTTCGCCCGCGTCGCCTATTACGCCGGTGCCAACGTGGTGGTTGGCGCACGCCGCGTCGAACGCCTTGAACAACTGGCCAGCACGTTGCAAGGCCACGGCGAAGTGCTCGCCGTAGCCCTCGACGTAACCCGGCGTGACACCGTCGAACAGGCCTTCGACCTGGCCCAGGAACGTTTTGGCAGCATCGATGTGGTGATCAACAACGCCGGCATCGGCGACCCGGGGCGTTTTACCGAACTGTCCGAAGACGACTGGCAGCGCATGCTCTCGACCAACCTCGACGGCGTGTTTCGCGTCGCCCAGTGCGCCAGCCAGCGCCTGATCAAAGGCGCACGCGGCGGCAGTATCATCAACATCGCCTCGATTCTCGGGTTGCGCGTGGGCCAGGGCCTGAGCCACTACTGCACCGCCAAAGCCGGGGTGGTGCAACTGACCAAGGCCATGGCGCTGGAACTGGCCCGCTACGGCATCCGCGTCAACGCCATCGCCCCTGGCTACTTCAAGACCGAGATGAACGATGACTACTTCGACAGTGAGGCCGGTCAAGGTTACATTCGCGAACGGGTGCCTATGCGACGCCTGGGCCAACTGGATGAACTCAACGGGCCGATGTTGCTACTGGCCAGCGAGGCTGGCGCATTCATGACCGGCAGCATTCTCGCGGTGGACGGCGGCCATCTGGTCAACCCACTGTAACCCCGCAAGGCCGCTCCTACTGAACCGTGGGAGCGGCCTTGCGCCGCGAACAGACTAGACCGCGCAAAGGGAACCCCGCATGCCTGAAACGCCCTACCAGCCCCGCATCATCGCCCTCCTCACCCACCGTCGCCACACGCATGGGCCAGGCCCGATGGCGCGCATCATCGAGCAGGTGGCCGCTGACTACCAACAACGCGCACATATCGAGATTGTCGATACCCCGCTGGCACAGCTACTGGACACCGCTCGCGCGCTTGAACGCGACCAGCGCGCCGACATGATCATTTGCTCCGGTGCCACCGCCGACTATTTGCGCCATCACCTCTCGACCTCTGTGCTGTCGATTCACATGGGCGAATTCGACCTGATTCGCGCCCTCGACCTGGCCAAGTCCAAAGCCACTAAAGTCGGTATCTTGAGCTTTCGCCAGGCCCATCCGGAACTGGCGGCGATACGCTCGCTGTTCACTGTGGAGGTGCGCGAAGCCACCTACACCTCCTTCGAAGAGGCCCGGCAGCAGGTGCAGTGCCTGGCCAACGACGGCTACCAGGTCATTGTCGGGTCCTCGACCATCGTGCAACTGGCAGCCGAGGCTGGGGTTCAGGGGCTGCTGGCACTCAACACCGACAGCATCCGCCGTACCCTCGACAATGCCTTGTCGCTGTGCCGCAGCCGCGCGCAAAGCCTGCTTCAGCAACAACGCCTCAACGCCGTACTGCGCAACCTCTCTGACGGGGTGATTGCCCTGGACGCCGACGGTCTGGTGCAGTCAATCAACCCGAAGATGGCCGCGTTGCTTGAGGTCAGTGCTGACTGGGCGCTGGGCAAAGCCATCAACGTCGTCATGCCAGGCTTGTCTGCCGCTGTGCAACCGCACGCAGAGCAGGAAGACAACCAACTGATCAACGTCGGCGGTAGAGCCCTCGCGGCCAGCCTGACACCGATCATCGAGGGCGGCGTAACCGATGGCCTGGTGATCACCTGCCAGGAAACCAATGTGATTCAGCGTACCGAGCGAAGGATCCGCATCCAGGCCCGGCCGCGCCAATTCACCGCACGCTATCGCTTCGAGCAGATCCTCGGCGACGCCCCAGCATTTCGCACCACAGTGCAACTGGCCCGCCGCTACGCACAAACCGACTCGACGGTGTTGATCACCGGTGAAAGTGGCACCGGCAAGGAACTGCTTGCGCAAAGCATGCACAACGCCGGCGCCCGCCAGCACGCCCCCTTTGTTGCCATCAACTGCGCAGCCTTTCCGGCATCGCTGCTGGAGAGCGAGCTGTTTGGCTATGAAGAAGGCGCGTTCACCGGTTCGCGCAAGGGCGGCCGGGTTGGCCTGATTGAAAGTGCCCACACCGGCACCTTGTTTCTGGATGAAATCGGTGACATGCCGGTTTCTCTGCAAACCCGTCTGCTGCGCGTGCTGCAAGAGCGCGAGGTGCTGCGCCTGGGCGCCAGCGAACCAACGCCGGTGGATATCCGGGTAATCGCCGCCACCCACTGCGACCTGCGCACGCGCACCGAGCAAGGGGATTTCCGCCAGGACCTGTACTATCGCCTGAACATCCTGCGCTTGGTGGTGCCCCCCCTGCGCGAGCGCCAGCAGGACATCGCCTTGTTAGCCACCGCCTTGTTCGCACGCCATACCGGTGCCAGCTCGCAAGTACTGCAACCGTTGATGCCCTACCTGCAGCGACACGCCTGGCCCGGCAATATTCGCGAGCTGGAAAACATTGTCGAGCGAGCTGCGGTGTGTGCTGCGCAGTTGCAGGGCAACGAGGCGGCCATCAGCCTGAGCACGCTGTTCCCCGAGCTGTTCGAACCCGCGTCGGTGAGCACGGTTGTACCCGACTGCGCGCCCGATCTTCTGCGCCACCACGGCAAGGCCGCCGAGCAAGCGCACGCACGTCAGGTGGTCAGCAACTGCCAGGGTGATTTGAATGAAGCGGCGCGCCGTCTGGGTGTCAGTCGCACGACGCTATGGCGGCGCCTGCGTGACAACAAGGCCAAGGCCTCACTGCATCAGTGAGGCCTTGATGGCTTACAGGGACAGTTCGTTTTCGCGGATCAGCTTCTTGTTGATCTTGCCGACACTGGTCTTGGGAATGTCAGCTACGAAGCGGATCTCTCGCGGAATCGCCCACTTGTTGATCCGCCCGCTTTCCACGTATTGATGCAAATGGGCTTTCAGCGCGCTGGCGTCCACCTGCTCAGTCGCCGTGCAGATCACCAAGGCCACCGGGCGCTCGCCCCATTGCGGGTCAGGCACGCCGACGACTGCTACCGAAGCAACCGCCGGGTGCTCACTGATCAGGGTCTCCAGTTCCAACGAGCTGATCCATTCGCCACCGGTCTTGATCACGTCTTTGATCCGGTCTTTGATTTCCACCACACCCAGGGCGTCGATAGAGGCAATGTCACCCGTGTGCAGCCAACCGTCTTCCCAGAGCTGCTCACCCTGCTCAGGCTCCTTCAGGTAACCCTGGGTCAACCACGGCGCGCGGACGACGATTTCACCCTGCGCGGTGCCATCGTGGGGCAGAGCCTGGCCGTTGGCATCGACGATTCTCAAGTCCACCATCGCCCCCGGTACGCCGGTCTTGATCCGCGCCGCCACCTGCTCCAGTGCCGGGCGTTGGAAGTCGGCTTCGCGCAGTAAGGTGCTGCACAGCATCGGGCAAGTTTCCGACATGCCGTAGCCGCAATGAATCTGCATGCCCCGCGCCGTGGCCTGACTGGCCAGGCCATGGGTCAAGGCACTGCCACCGAGCAACATTTTCCAGCCGCTGAGGTCCGTTGTGGCGGCTTCATCGCTGTCGATGATCATTTGCAGGATGGTCGGCACGCAATGGGAAAAACTGACCTTCTCTTCACGGAACAGTTTGACCAGGTTGTTGGGCTCGTAGCGCCCTGGGTAGACCTGCTTGATTCCCATCAAGGTTGCAACGTACGGCACCCCCCAGGCGTGCACATGGAACATCGGCGTGATGGGCATGTAGACATCGTCCGAGCGCAGCAACGGCAACCCGGTGTAGGCCCCCAGGGTGCCCACTGCGTTGAGGGTGTGCAGCACCAACTGGCGGTGAGAAAAGTACACGCCTTTGGGATTGCCAGTGGTGCCCGAGGTATAGAACAGCGTGGCCACCGACTGCTCATCGAAATCCGGGAAGTCGAACTGGCAGCCCGCCTGGGCCAGCAGATTCTCGTATTCGCCCAGCACCGGCAGGCCGGTTGCCGCCGCGCCGTCGTCACTGAGCTGGATGTAACCTTTGACGGTGCTGAGTTGATCGGCAATCGGCTCGATCATCGGCAAGAAGTCATCATGCACCAACACCAGATCGTCTTCGGCGTGGTTCATGGTGTAAATGATCTGTTCCGGCGACAGGCGAATGTTCACGGTGTGCAGCACTGCACCGATCATGGGTATGGCAAAGAAGCATTCCAGGTAGCGATGGCTGTCCCAGTCCATCACTGCCACCGTGTCACCGGCCTTCACCCCGGCCTCGGTCAACGCGTTGGCCAAGCGGCGGATGCGCTCATTGAGCGTGCGATAGCTGTAGCGCAGCCGGTTGCCATAGACGATTTCCTGTTCCGGGGCATTGCGGGCGCCAGAGAGCAACAGGCTTTTGATCAGTAATGGGTAGCTATAGGCATTGTGCGCCGGTGGAATTATTTTTGTTGTCACCACGGAAGGACTTCCTGCTTCTGGTCGATGCCCTCACAGTAAGTTTCGCCCCAGCGCTGCGCTTCACTTTCAGCGCCATCCATTTCTCATTTGATGACGCACGCTTCAGATCGCCCTGTGAACAGACTATAACGTTGCTCCCGTGCGTGCTTGATGTCAGTTGTCAGCAAATGGAGGCGACCTGCGCCATGACTTTACTTGCCCGTTCCGCCGTGCTGACCAACTACCTGGAAGTGGCTCGCCATTTGCAGCTCGATGGCGACCAACTGTTGCGCGAAGCTGGCTTGAACCCGGCGATTGTCAGCGACAACAAGCAGCATATCCCCGCCCACACTGCCGTCGAATTGCTGGAACACACAGCGCAGCTCAGCCGCTGTGAAACCCTCGGGCTGCGCATGGCCGAATTGCGTCATTTGGCTGACTTTGGCGAAGTCAGCCTGCTGCTCAGCCATCAACACACCCTGCGCGACGCGCTCAACGTGATCGTGCAGTACCGGCATTTGCTCAATGACTGTGTGGCGATCTTCATTGAAGAAACCAACAAGACAGTGATCATCCGCCAGGAACTGATCACCGAGACCGGCACCCAGAACCGCCAGTCCATCGAACTGGTGATTGGCATTGTCCATCGCTTTTGTGCGGCGTTGCTGGGCGCGCACTGGCACCCGCTGTATGTCTGCTTTACCCACGAGGCACCAGCTGACTTGTCGGTGCACCGCCGGGTATTCGGCTGCAAGGTGGAGTTTGGCTGCGAATTCAATGGCATTGCCTGCCCCGCCGCCAATCTGGACGCTGCCAACCCGCTGGGTAACGAAGCCCTGGCGCGGCATGCCGAGCGCTACCTGGAGTCGCTCAGGGGCAAGAACGAGCATTCGCTATCGTTCGAAGTGCGCAAAGCGATTTACCTGCTGTTGCCCATGGGTAAAGCCACGCCTGAGCAGATTGCCCAGAGCCAGGGCTTGAATGTGCGCACCCTGCAACGGCGCCTGGAGGCCGACGGCAGCAGTTTCAGCGAACTGCTCAACGGTGTTCGCCGCGACCTCGTGGTGCGCTACCTGCGCAATCCGGGATATTCACTGGGCAGAATTTCCGACATGCTCGGCTATTCGATGCCCAGCTCATTTACCCGCTGGTTCAATGCCCAGTTCGGTAAATCACCTGCCGTGTGGCGCGCTGAACAGCAGCGCCCGTGACCTCACCAGGGTAGGAGCGGGCTTGCCCCGCGATTGCGTTTTACCTGACAAAGCGCAGTCGCGGGGCAAGCCCGCTCCTACAGCAAGGCTGGCTAGACTTCGCGGCGGCGCTGCACATGGCCCAGCCACGCCCCCATCAGCCCCCAAACCAAGGCAATTGCAGCACCGATGAACATCGCCAACGCCGGGTGCTCGCCGATCAGGTCCAGCCCACGCTTGACCCAACCACTGAGTGCACTCACCAGGGTAGGAGCGGGCTTGCCCCGCGATTGCGTTTTACCTGACAAAGCGCAGTCGCGGGGCAAGCCCGCTCCTACAGCAAGGCTGGCTAGCCTTCGCGGCGGCGCTGCACATGGCCCAGCCACGCCCCCGTCAGCCCCCAAACCAAGGCAATTGCAGAGCCGATGAACATCGCCAACGCCGGATGATCGCCGATCAGGTCCAGCCCACGCTTGACCCAACCACTGAGTGCACTCACCAGGGTAGGAGCGGGCTTGCCCCGCGATTGCGTTTTACCTGACAAAGCGCAGTCGCGGGGCAAGCCCGCTCCTACAGCAAGGCTGGCTAGCCTTCGCGGCGGCGTTGCACATGGCCCAGCCACGCCCCCGTCAGCCCCCAGACCAAGGCAATTGCAGCGCCGATGAACATCGCCAACGCCGGGTGATCGCCGATCAGGTCCAGCCCACGCTTGACCCAACCACTGAGTGCATCACCACCGCGGTACACCACCGTATCGGTAAAGTTCTTGGCTTTGTACTTATGCTCCGGCTCCACCACGGTATAGAGCATCTCGCGTCCAGGCCGCACCAACGCGTATTCCCCCACCCGACGCAACACCATTACCACCACAAACACTGCAAACAACGGCGCCAGCGCCAACCAGAGAAAACCGACAACCATCAGCAACGGCACCGCCACCAACAAAATCCCGACCCCAAGCTTGCGCGCCAGATGCCCGGTGATGAACACCTGCGTCAGGATCGACAGAAACTGCACCACACTGTCGATCAGGCCAAACACCTGGGTCTGCTCGGTACGGCTGGTGAAATGCTCAGCCACCAGCCGGGCCTGCTCGAAATACAAGAACGTGCTGACACTGGCCAGCAACACCACAAACAGCGCAATACCTAACAAATACGGGGACCGAAACACCTCACTGGCCCCCGAGAACGGATTACCACCCAAGGGCCGCGAACGCGGCAGCTCGGTATCGGCGGGCAGCGGATGCCGATCCCTGAAACGCTGCAACCCACTTGCAGCAACCACGCACCCCAACAAGCACAGGGTGGCAAGCAGCACCAGGCCGGCATGGCCGATCACCCCGACCAGTAGCGTGCCCAGCAACGGCCCGACCAGCCCGCCCAGGCTTGCGCCGGCCGCCAACAGGCCAAACAGGCGCTTGGCCTGCTCGCTGGAGAGCACATCAGCCAGCACACTCCAGGCCAGGGAAATACTCAACAGGTTGAACATCGACAGCCAGATGTAAAAGGCCCGCGCACTCCACAGGTTGTCGGGCCATCGCGCAAACAACGCCGCGAACAGCAACAGGTTGCTGGCCAGAAAGCCGTAGGTCCAGGGCAAGATACGCCGTCGCTGGACTTTCGAGGCCAGCCAGCCAAACAGCGGCAAGGCGATCAGGGTCAGCACAAAGGTGCCGGTGAACAGCCACTGCAGATTCTCGACCCCGCCTGCCACCCCCATGGTTTCGCGGACTGGGCGCAGCATGAAATAGCCGGCAAACAGCAGGAAAAACAAACTCAGCCCGGCCACCACGATCGGCATTTCACCGGCACGGATGTTAAACAGGCGCTTACTCTGAATTGCCATGGCCGCTCAGGCGAACTGCTCGATCAACTGCCTGCGCTGGGCGTCGCTGAGCAAGGGACCGCTACCCGCCTTGAGCTGGTCGAGTTGCCGCTCCGGACGGCTGGTGGCCGGAATGACCGCCGTCACTGCCGGGTGGCTGATGGCGAACTTGAGGAACAGCTGTGCCCAGCTACTGATGCCCGCTTGCGCCGCCCACGCGGGTAGCGCTTGGTCTTTGACTTTGGCAAACAACCGGCCGTCGTCGAACGCGCGGTTGATCAGCACCGCCACGCCCTTGTCCTGGGCCAGTGGCAAGACCGTGCGGGCCGCAGCAGGTGCGTTGACCGAATAATGTATCTGGATGAAGTCCAGAGGCTCCTGGCGCAGGATCCGCTCCAGTTCATCCAGGCCGCCGTCCACGTAATGAGTCACCCCGACATAACGGGTCAGCCCCTGTGCCTTCAGCTCACGGGCGTAGGGGAGCTGGCGCTGCCAATCGCGCAGGTTATGCACTTGCAACAACTCGACCTTGTCGGTGCGCAGGCTGCGCAAGGTGCCAGCCCACTGCGCTTGGGCAGCATCGCGGCTGTCCGCAGCGATCTTGGTAGCGAGGAAGGTCTTGCTGCGCCAACCGCCCTCCTCCAGCAACTGGCCCAGCACGGCATCGGCGCCGCTATAGTTGGGCGAGGTGTCGATCACCTGGCCGCCGCCCTCGAAAAACACCTTGAGCACCTGCTTGAGCTGTTGGTACTGCGGCGAACCGGCGTCGACTTCGAAACTGCCGGAAGTGCCGGCGCCGATGACCGCCAATGCCTCGCCGCTCGAGGGAATCTTGCGTGTGAGCATCGTGCTGGCCTGGGCAAACCCCGGACCAGCCAGGCTCAGGCAGCCGAGCCCGGCAGCGAGTGCGGCACTGGCGGTGAGAAATTCACGACGCATGAGCATGGCAGTGCTCCTGGATAGCTTGCGGACCAAAGAAAAAGCTTAGCCCTGGGTGCTGCTACCTGCCCCGGCAATCGTTACTGCATATGTAAGTAGGAGCGGGCTTGCCCCGCGATGCGATGAGACAGATAAGCCGCAATCGCGGGGCAAGCCCGCTCCTACCGGCTTCGGGTGAAAAAATCCGTGGCCCTGCGCTGCCGCCGACTATATTGACGTAGTCTCCGCCGCAGCCTGAGCCCGCACCATGCTGAATACCGATCAGCTGATCATCTGCGAACATTGCGACTGCGTTTACCACAAAGTGCCGTTGGCCAAACACCAAAAGGCCATGTGCCAGCGTTGCGGTGCCGTGCTGCAGCGTTATAACGGCATGACCTTGCAACAGCGCCTGGCGTTGAGCTTTACCGCCCTGGTACTGTGGCTGCTGGCCAACTTTTATCCAGTGATGAGTATCAGCCTCAAAGGCCTGTCCAACAGCGCCACCCTCTGGGACTCGGTACGCGCGCTGGCCAGCGGCCCAATCACCTTTATTGCCCTGGTGGCGGCGATCTCGATCATCATCGCGCCGGTTTTCCAGTTACTGCTGCTGATCTGGGTGCTGTGCTTCGCCCTGACCGGTCAGCGATCACCGGGGTTTCGCCTGTGCATGCGCTGGCTGGAAACCCTACGCCCCTGGAGCATGCTGGAGGTCTGCCTGCTCGGCGCCATGGTCGCGGTGTTTAAACTGGCCGGCCTGCTCGATGTACTTCCCGGCATCGGCCTGATCGCCCTGGCGGCCTTGAGCCTGGTGATTATCCGTGTCGCAGGCCGCGACATCCGCGAATTGTGGGACACCCTGCCATGAACCGCCCGCCTCTGGCTTCCGAGCTCAAGCTGATGCTCTGTCACGCCTGCGGCAAGGCCTGTGACGCCAGCCACGACATTCATTATTGCGATCGCTGCGGCGCGCCGATGCATGCACGTAAACCGAATGCGCTGGCCCGTACCTGGGCTTACTTGATTGCGGCGCTGGTGTTCTACATACCGGCCAACCTGCTCCCGGTGATGAACACCAAGATGCTCGGCAGTGGCGACGACAGCACCATCATGAGCGGTGTGATCGAGTTCTGGTCGCACGGTGCCTGGGACATTGCCCTGATCATCTTCATCGCCAGCATCGCCGTGCCGGCCACCAAGTTCGTGGCCCTGGGCATGCTGCTGGTGACCGTGCAACGCGGCAGTGACTGGGCGCAGAAAGAGCGTTCCAAGCTCTACCGCTTCGTCGAGTTGATCGGCTACTGGTCGATGCTCGATGTAATTGTCGTGGCCCTGGTCGCGGCGCTGGTCAAGTTTCAGGCTTTGGGCGACATCGAGCCGCGCCCGGGCATTCTGTTTTTTGGCCTGGTGGTGGTGTTCACCATGCTCGCCGCCATGAGTTTCGACCCCCGAATGATCTGGGAAAGCCGTCAACCCGAGGAGCGCACGGATGAAGTCAGCAGCCACTGAAGAGCCGCCGGTGCCAGGCGCATCAACTGTCAAAACCCGACGCTTCAGCGTGTCACTGGTGTGGATCGTGCCGATTATCGCGGTACTGGTCGGTATTTCGCTGGTGGTTCACGACTGGATGCAACGGGGGCCCACCATCCAGATTTCGTTCAAGACAGGTGAAGGCCTGACGGCTAATAAAACCGAGGTCAAGTACCGTAACGTGGTGATCGGCCATGTCACCACTGTGGAGTTGAGCGAAGATCAGAAAAGCGTGACGGCAACGGTCAAGTTGAACAAACAGGCAGAAAACTTCACCCGCGAAGATTCAACGTTCTGGGTGGTACGTGCACGTATTGGTGCTGGCGGTATTTCCGGAATCGACACACTCCTCTCCGGTGACTTTATCGGTGCCGATGCCGGGCAGTCGCGTACCCGCGCCAAATCTTTCACCGGCCTCGAGATGCCACCACCGATTACCTATGGCGAACCCGGCAAGCGCTTCACCCTGCGCACCAGCGACCTGGGTTCGCTGGGCATAGGTTCGCCGGTGTATTACCGCAAGATCTCGGTAGGCCAAGTGGTGTCTTACCAGTTGGCCAAAGACGGTAAAAGTGTCGACATCGAAGTGTTCGTGCAGTCGCCCAACGATGCATTCGTGACCAACAACACCCGTTTCTGGAATGCCAGCGGCATTGACCTTGAGGCCGGCGCCAACGGTTTTGCCGTGCGTACCGAATCGCTGTCGTCCTTGCTGGTGGGTGGGATTGCCTTCCGTGCCCCGCAGTACAACCCCGATGACCAGGTCGCGGCAGAAGACAACGTCTTCGAGCTGTTCGAGGATGAGAAGACCGCTCTGGCACCCCCGAAAGGCCGCCCACAGTACCTGGCCCTGCGCTTCGATGAATCGCTGCGCGGCCTGAAACCGGGCGCGCCGGTAGAATTTCAGGGCGTGGAGATTGGTGAAGTGGTGTCGGTCAACCTGGATTTCGACGCCGAGAAACGCAACTTCCCGCTCAATGTCGGCATCGTCATTTACCCTCAGCGCCTGGGTAAAGCCCATACCAAGCTGCTCAAAGCGCTCGACCATGACCCCAACGATGAAGAGCGTGCGGTCAGAGTCCTGGGCATGTTTGTCGAGAGCGGCCTGCGCGCTCAGGCGCGCAGCGGCAACCTGCTGACAGGGCAGTTGTACATCTCGCTGGATTTCGACCCGAAAGCGCCGAAAGTGGCCTTCGACCCGACAGCACGCCCCATCAGCATCCCCACCGTACCGGGCAGCCTGGAACAGTTGCAGGAACAGTTCCAGGCCATGGTCGAGCGCATCAACCGCCTGCCGATCGAGCGCATTGCCAACAACCTCGATGCCAACCTGGTAGAGCTGCGCAAGGGCCTTGCCCAGTTCAACAGCCGGACCTTGCCGGGGGTTCAGGGCACCCTGCAGGAAGTCAGCAAAACCTTGCAAAGCGCCAATTCGACCCTGGCCGACGACTCACCGCAGCGTGAGCAATTGACCCAGACCCTGGACGAGCTGGGGCGTATGTCGCGTTCACTGCGCGAGCTGGCCGATTACCTGGGCCGCAACCCTGAGTCCTTGCTGCGTGGCAGACCCAAGGATGCACCGGCCGATAACCTGTCCCCTTCGCGCGAATGACCGCAGGAGCACTGACTATGGCGCCCGTTTCAAAAATCGCCCTGTTGGGCCTGGCGTTGCTGCTGGCGGCGTGCCGCAGCGATCCGATCCACTACCACACCTTGATCCCGCAACAACCTGCGCCGTCCAGCAGCGTCGATATCCAGCTCGAACGCATCAGCGTACCGCCCCAGGTCGATAGACCGCAGATGGTGGTGCGCCAGAGCAACAGCAGCCTGGCCATCCTGGAAACCGAATGGTGGGGGGCCAGCCTTGCCGATGAACTGCAGAACGCACTGGTCAACCAGTTCAGCGCCAGCACGCCCTCGCGGCTGGGACTGCGGGTTGACGTGCAACGTTTTGACTCGGTACCGGGGCAGTACGCGCTGTTTGACGCACAATGGCGCCTGCGTGGCGCCAATGGCAGCGACATTCCCATGTTGACCTGCCGTAGCGTGATCCAGACCCCGGCCGGCGCGACCATTGAGGAACTGGTAATCGCCCACCAGCAAAACCTCAAGCGCTTTACCGAGCAGGTCAATCAGGCCGCGCGAAACGGAAGCCGCACCTGCCCTACCGGGCATTAAGCAATCCCCTGAGCGAGGGCAACCTGTATGAACGATCCAAGACCCCTTCAACTGGGCAGTACCAGGGCATTGCTCGACGTGCTGATCCGCGCCGGCCTCATTGCGGTGCTGGTGATGTTCTGCTTTGAAATCTTTCAGCCGTTCCTCAGCCTGATGCTCTGGGCAGTGATTCTGGCCATTACCCTGTACCCGTTGAACCAGCGCATCGGTGGTTGGCTGGGTGGCCGCCCCGGCTGGGCGTCGATCATCCTGGTGCTGATCGGCCTGGCCTGCCTGATCGGGCCTCTGAGCCTGCTTGGCGCCTCGGTGGCCGATTCGGTCAAGCTGGGCATCCACACCTTTGAGAACCAGGCCATCGAAATCCCGCCGCCACCGGCGAGCATACAAGAGTGGCCGGTGATCGGTGGGTTGTTGTACGGCATCTGGAACCACGCCAGCACCGACCTGAGCTGGGCCTTGTCTCAAGTTGCACCGCACTTGAAAGGCGTGAGCAAAACCCTGCTCACCCAATTGGCAGGCGTCGGTACAGGAATCCTGGTGTTCATCGTGGCATTGATCGTCGCGGGCCTGATCATGGCCAACGGTGCCAATGGTCAACGTACCGGTGTGGCCATCGCCACGCGCATCTCAGGCCCCGAACGTGGTCCGCAACTGGCCGAGCTGTGCACCTCGACCATCCGCGCCGTGGCGCAGGGCGTTGTCGGGATTGCCTTCATCCAGATGCTGCTGATCGGTATCGGTCTGGTGGTCATGGGTGTGCCCGGAGCTGGCGTGCTGGCGCTGATGGTGTTGCTGCTGGGCATCACCCAACTGCCAGTGTTGCTGATCACCTTGCCGGTGGTGATCTATGTGTTCGCCCATGACGGTGTTGGCGTCAGCACCATCATTTTCGCCATCTGGACGATCCTCGCCGGGCTGTCGGACAACGTCCTCAAACCGCTGTTGCTCGGCCGTGGCGTTGCCGTACCGATGCCGGTGGTGTTGATTGGCGCATTGGGCGGCATGTTGACCAACGGCATTATCGGCCTGTTTATCGGCCCGGTGTTGTTGGCGGTGGGTTATGAGCTGTTCATGTCCTGGGTGGCCCAGCCGCCTGAAGAGGCCGCACCAGGCCCTGAGCAGCACTGAACGCAGGTAGACCTGCGCTCAGCGCTTGCCGCTATCAATGGAACGGGAAGATGTAGTTCATCCAGGCAGCCATGCGCAGGAGAATCTTGCGCATTACGCCGACATGTTCGAAATGCTTGCTGTAAACGGCCGCTTGGCCGTAAGCACCGCCAGGCATCTGTGCGCTGTACTGGACAAAGTCGGGGTCGGTGATTTCGATGATCACCGGCACTCGCCCCGCCGGCGGTGAGCCGGTATAGCCGATCAAATTGCCGGAGGGCTGTATCTGGCCTTCGGCAATCACCGTAATGACACTCTTGACCTGCCCCTTGAACACCTTGCCGGGAATGCCATCAAAGGCCACTTCAGCCTCATCGCCCGCCACCAGGCGCAGCAAACTGTTCTGACGCATCCAGGCGGCGAAGTAATGGCTTTCCTGTGGGATGAACACCATCGACGGCCGTAGTGGCAGCCTGGTGGCCATCATCCCGGCGCGCAGCGAAACATGAGTCACGAAGCCTTTGCTCGGCGCGCGCACCACGGTGTTGTCGAGTTCGAACTGGGCGTTGTCGATCTGCGCCTGCAGGTCATCGACGCGGGCAATCGCCGACTCCAGTTCGCGGCGAGTACCAAAATTACGCTTGATCAGCTCGTTGATCCGGTACAGGTCACCCTTGGCGGCCAGGTGCTGCGCCTTGAGCGACTGCAGCTTGTACTCGAACGGTGCGGGATCGATGCGGAACAACACATCACCCTTCTCCAGCGGCTGGTTGCCCTGCACCGGCACTTCGATGACCTTGCCGGTCACCACCGGAATCACCGGTACCGAGACGAAATACGATCGTGCGACTTCCGAATAGGGGTGGTTGTAGTTCATGGTAAAGATCAGCGCACCAATCAATACCACCCCGCCCAGCACCGCAGTCGGTACGGTCCATTTGTTCAGGGGGATACGGAAGATCTTGAAGATGGCAATGCAGATCGCGGCGTAGGTCAGAATCAGCAGCAGGTCCATGGATTAGATTCCCCCGCCTGCGTCATGCCGGGGCTCGCCGGCTTTGCTCTGGATAGCCTCCAGGTGGGCGACCCGCTGCTGCAGCTCAAGCAATTGAACCTGCAGCTCGTTTATCGAAGTCTGGTGGAGCTGGCCGCTGCTACCGATACCCCAACCACGATCTTCGCGGTAGAGCATGGCCCAGATCCACAGGAACGGCCAAAGTGCATGCAAGGTGAACAGGCTCACCCAGCCGGTGGCATGAATGGCGTCCTGATGGGGGTGGTTACGATGAACAGCGATTTCATAGGGGATGTCGTGCAGCACGATGATGCCGTAGAACAGCACCAGACCAGCGAAGATCAACACGCCTAATGCAAAGTAATCAAGCATGGCTGCTCCAGATCGCAGAGAGTGAGGAGATGGTGCTCAAAGTCTAGTCAATCCATGCTCGCTCACTGCGATTTTCAGCGCAGCCAGGCTGCCGCGCTATGCCTGCCGACGGGCCTCCAGCAACTGAACAAAACTCGACAGGCTCTGCGACACCGTCCCACGCCGCCATACCAGCCAGGTGTTCAAGTAGCGGAAGTCTTGCGACAACGGCCAGACACTCACAGTAGCGCAGCCAGGCATACTTTCGAGCATGCTGCGTGGCATCAAGGCCAGGCCGGCACCGGCGCTGACACAGGCGAGCATGCCGTGGTAAGACTCCATCTCATAGATTTTGCCCGGCACCGCCGCATCGGTGCTGAACCAACGTTCAAAATGGTGGCGGTAGGAACAGTTGGCGCGAAAGGCATAAATGTTCTCGCCATTGACATCCTGGGCACGGCTGATCGGCGCGTGGTTCAGGGGTGCAATCAGCACCATTTCCTCCTCGAACACCGGAACGCCGTCCAGGGTCGGGTGCAGCACCGGGCCGTCGACGAAGGCCGCCACCAGCCGCCCGGACAATACCCCTTCGATCATCGCCCCGGACGGCCCGGTAGACAGGTCTAGCTCGACCTTGCTGTATTGCTGGTTATACGCCGCCAGCAGCGCCGGAATGCGCACGGCCGCAGTGCTCTCCAACGAGCCGAGGGAAAACGGCCCCTGTGGCTCTTCACCGGCGACGGTCAAGCGCGCTTCTTCAACCAGGGCAAGGATGCGCCGGGTGTAGTCGAGAAAATTCCAGCCGGCCGGCGACAGCCGCAGCCGACTTTTCTCGCGAATGAATAACTCGACGCCAAGGTCGCTTTCCAATTGCTTGATGCGGGTGGTCAGGTTCGACGGCACCCGATGGATATGCTGGGCGGCGACACTGATGCTGCCGTGCTCGGCCACGGCTTTGAAGATCTCCAGCTGAACCAGGTCCACAGCATTCTCCAAACGTGAATGAAAGGCTCATTATTATTCAGTTTCCACAAAACGCACAGCCCTCTACGCTGGCGCCATTCCCCTCTCCTTGCAGGACAGTGTCATGACCGCGTTCTCCAGCCACACTCACGCTGTGTCGATCAACCCCGCCAACGGCGAAGCCATCGGCCATTATCCCTACCAGTCCGAGGCCGAGCTTGATGCGGCGCTGACCCGCGCTACGGCCGGTTACGCCAAGTGGCGCCGTACCGCCGTCAAGGACCGCGCGCAACTGATCCTCGGCCTGGCCACTGCGATCCGCAACAACGCCGCAGCCATGGCGCAGATGATCACCCTGGAGATGGGCAAGCCGTTGGCTCAGGCCCGTGGTGAAGTCGAAAAATGTGCACAGTTGTGCGAATGGTACGCAGCCCAGGGCCCAGGCATGCTCAATGCCGAATCGACCCTGGTCGACAATGGCACCGCACGCATCGAATACCGTCCGCTGGGCCCGATTCTGGCGGTGATGCCGTGGAACTTCCCGGTCTGGCAGGTGCTGCGCGGCGCGGTGCCTGCACTGATCGCCGGCAACACTTACGTGCTCAAGCACGCCCCTAACGTCATGGGCAGCGCCTACCTGTTGCTCGACGTGATCAAACAGGCCGGGCTGCCGACAGGTGTGTTCGAACTCATCAACGTCACCCCCGACGGTGTCTCCCAGGCCATCAAAGACCCGCGCATCGCCGCCGTGACCCTGACCGGCAGCGTGCGTGCCGGCATGGCCATCGGCGCTCAGGCAGGTGCGGCGCTGAAGAAATGTGTACTGGAACTGGGTGGCTCCGACCCGTTCATCGTCCTCAACGACGCCAACCTCGACGAAGCGGTGCGAGCGGCGGTGATTGGCCGTTTCGCCAACACCGGGCAAGTCTGCGCCGCCGCCAAGCGCCTGATCGTTGAACAAGGCATCGTACAGGCGTTTACCGAGAAGTTCGTCGAAGCCACCCGCCAACTGGTGATGGGTAATCCACTGTCGGAGCAGACCTACCTCGGCCCGATGGCCCGCTTCGACCTGCGCGACGAGCTTGATGAGCAGGTCCAGGCCACCCTGGCCGAAGGCGCGACGCTACTGCTCGGCGGCCACAAGGTCGAAGGCGCGGGTAACTACTACGCCCCGACCGTACTGGCCGATGTCACCGATCAGATGACCTCGTTCCGCCAGGAGCTGTTCGGGCCAGTGGCCTCGATCATTACCGCCCGCGATGCCGGCCACGCCCTGGCGCTGGCCAATGACAGCGAGTTCGGTCTGGCCTCGACCATTTACACCCAAAACCTGGAGCTGGCCGCTCAACTGACCAAGGAACTGGACACCGGCGGTGTGTTCATCAACGGCGTCTGCGCCTCTGATCCTCGCGTGACCTTCGGCGGGGTGAAAAAGAGCGGCTTTGGCCGTGAGCTGTCGCACTTTGGTGTGCGTGAGTTCTGCAACGCGCAAACCGTGTGGCTGGACCGCCGTGGCTGAGTGACCGGCGGTCAGTTCAGGCAGGCGTTGGCGGCGCAAGCGTTGCAGGCGATGGGCTAAACTCTAGCTCGGGGGCTGGCAAGGCAACGCGACCGGAGGTGCACCATGAGCCAGTACCAACGCCTGTTCCTGATCGTCGGCGCCGATATGCGCCACACCCCGGCACTGGAACGCGCCGCCGCCCTGGCGCATGCCACTGGTGCCACCTTGCATGTCAGCGCGGTGGTTGAGGAACTCGATACCCTCGGCCTCATCAGCGGCGACGAGCACCGCAACCAGTCCCGTGTCGAAGACAGCCGTCAGTGGCTCGCCGACGAAGCTACCCTGCTGCATGAAAACGGTATCCGGGTCAGCACCGACGTGGTCCTGACCCGCGACCCGGTGGGCGCCATTCTGGCCCAGGTCAACGACATCGAACCCGACCTGCTGATCAAGGACGTGCAGCACGAAGCGGCCTTCAAGCGCCTGCTGTTCACCCCACTGGACTGGCAACTGTTGCGTGAGTGCCCGTGCCCGATGCACTTTGTTTCAGCGGTGCACTGCCCGTTGCCACGTATCGTGGTGGCCGCCGTTGATCCGACCCACCCCGAACACCCGCACAACGACCTCAACGAAACGGTGATCCAGGCTGCCAGCGACCTGGCACGCCAATGCAATGCCGAACTGCACTTGCTGCATGTCTGCGACAGCGCACAGACGCACATGGCTGACTTTGGTGCCGGTACCGTGACTGTGCCGGGCTTTGGCAGCGATGTACGCAAATCGATTCATAAAGTCTTTGAGCAACTGGCCGCACGCCACGCCGTCCCGGTGGAGCGTCAGCACTTTCTGTCGGCGCCAATCACCCGCAGCATTGCCGATTTTGTTGCTCACAGCCGCACCGACGTACTGGTGATGGGCAATCACCCACGCAAACTGCTGGAACGTCTGACCGGTAGCACCACTGAACATGTGCTGGATCACACCTTGTGCAATGTTCTGGCGGTCAAGGCGGTGGCCTGACGCTCAGTCGTACTCGGCCTCGGCATGTTCGCCAAGCAGGCGCCGTTGACGCGGCGTTGCGGCGGCGAGCACCTGCGGGTTGAACTGCCAGTGCAGGTAAGGCGAAAACTTCTGCGCGACCATGCGCCGGCCATAGTGCACTTGCAGCATCGAACGGCTGCGATCGGTGCTGCGGTTATCGCTGCCGCCATGCCAGAGTTCGCTGCGAAACATCAGCGCATCACCCGCCCGGCACAGAATGCTCTGCGCCGACTGCCCCTGCCACTGCTGTTCCCCCGGCGCGGGCTTGCGCCCTGCCCGATGACTGCCAGGCAACACCCGGGTCGGGCACAGGTCAGCGTCGATGTCGTCCAGGTAAAACTGCACGGTGCACACCTGCATCGGTAATTGGAAATCTGGATCGGCCAATAACGCCTCAGGCAGCGCCATCACCAGGTAGTCCAGGTGCAGCGGCATGCCTTGATAGCCCGGATGGCTGCGCCAGGCGGTCTGGCCGATGATGTGGCAGTCTTCCCCGAGTGCCGCTTCGGCCAGTTCGATGACCCCCGGCAGGTCCAGATAGGTGAGCCACAACGGGTCGCGGTTGAACACGCATTTGTAGTGTTCCAGCAGGCCGTTGTAATCCCAATGCATTGGCGTCAGGGTGCTGATCGCCGCTTGCAGCGCCATGACTTGTCGAGGCTCAAGCACGCCCGGCAGTAATACAAAACCGTCCCGGTGCAAGGCACTCAGGCCCAGGCTCAGTACCGCATGTTCATCCATAACGGTGCTCCTGACAGGCCGCGGAACACCCCGTGGCGCCTCTATTATCCGGCGCTCGCCCGGCAAGAGCGGTTAGCCTGACGCACGGCGCAGCCAGTCGATGAAGCGGGCAAACAGCTCGGACTGTGAGTTGATCTCCAGCTTGAGGTAAAGGTTCTTGCGGTGCATGCGCACGGTTTCGGGCGAAATGCCCAGTTCACTGGCAGTGGATTTGGCCGAATGACCGCGCAGAATCATGTGCGCCACTTCGCGCTCGCGGTCGGTCAGAACCTCGCATCCAAAGCTGTCGAACGCCGCCTGGATGCTGTTGTGCCCGGCATCACTGCTGCTTTGCGCCAGGCCGTGGCGGGCGTAACGCACCAACAACTCGCGCACCACGGGCTCGACCGCCCGCAACACGTTGACCTGCTCGCTGCTCAGTTGCGAACCGCTGCACCCTTGAAACAGGCTCAGCGAGATTTTCCGCGAATCGCCAAGGTCGGCGATGAAGTAGCTGTCTTCACTGCATCCGGTGCCCAGGTAGTAAGCCTTGTAGTAGTCGCTGTCGAAGAAGTTGTCCGGGGCGATGTCCTGCAAGTGGTAGAAACCTTCGGCTAACCCGCTCTCCACGGCCAGGCAGAACGGATCGAGCAGGTACCCGGCGGCAAAGTAACGATTGAGAATGGCATCACGGTGCTGCTCGGGAATGCCCTGCTGATGGAGCAAACGCGGCGCCTGGCCCTGGCATTCGAGGCTGATCATCATTGACTCGACCGCCACCAATTGGCTGATCGCTGCCGCCAGGTGCGCGAGGGCGTCCGGCGTTTCGCTGTGAGCGAAGGCGCGCTGCAGCGCGCCGTGCCATTGCTGCAGGGCGCCAAACGACAGGCTGATGGGTGTTTCCGGGGATACATGGCTCATGCTCAGCAGTCTACCGGCTGGCGCATGAGCCCGCAGCTGTCTGGCGCTGATTTCGCGGGGCAAGCCCGCTCCTACCGGGATTGTGCAAATCCGGTAGGAGCGGGCTTGCCCCGCGATCAAACACTCATCCACCGCTAAACAACCCTTCACGCCGCAGCTCGTCAGCCGTTTCCACAATGCACTGGCGCAATACCTCGACGATCTCATCCACCTGCGCATGGGTGATGATCAACGGCGGCGACATCACGTTCAGGTGCATGATCGGGCGTACCAGCAAGCCTTTGTCCTGGGCGCGG
The DNA here is from genome assembly GCF_004353925.1 of Pseudomonas sp. H9. Lineage (GTDB taxonomy): Bacteria > Pseudomonadota > Gammaproteobacteria > Pseudomonadales > Pseudomonadaceae > Aquipseudomonas. The sequence goes on from NZ_SMOK01000011.1 coordinate 463,628, forward strand.
CGGTGAATGCGTTCACCGATGTTCACCGAGTCAGCAAACAGCGCCTTGCTGCGTTTGTCGGCCACAAACTCGACACACGCCATCAGCTTCATGCAACGCACATCGCCCACCAGCGGCAATTCACGCAGGCTCTGCAAACGCTGCTCCAGATAACCGCCGACATCCTTGACGTGGGCCAGCAGGTTTTCTCGCTCGATGATCTCGATGTTCTTCAGCGCAGCCGTACAGCACACAGGATGACCGCTGTAGGTGAACCCGTGGGTAAAGCAGCGGCCCTTGCCCGGTTCGGCGATGAGCTTCCAGATCCGGTCAGAAAAGATGCAGGCGCCCAGCGGCAGGTACGCAGAAGTCAGGCCTTTGGCCGTGGTGATGATATCCGGCTGCACACCGAACAGTTCCTCACTGGCAAAGAACGTCCCGAGACGACCGAACGAAGTCACCACCTCATCGGCAACGAAAAGGATGTCGTAGGTCTGGCATACCTGCCACATGCGCAGGAAGTAGTCCTTGGGCGGAATGATCACCCCGCCGGAGCCCATGATCGGCTCGGCAAAGAACGCTGCAACGTTGTCGGCGCCCAGCGAGAGGATCTTGTCTTCGAACTCGGCCACGAGAAAGTCGAGGAACTCGGCTTCATCCATGTCATCCGGTGCCCGGTAAGGGTTGGGGTTGGAGACGTGGTGGATCAGCTCGTGGGCGTAATCGAACTCGGGTACACGGTCAGCCGCCTTGTTGCCAATCGACATGGTCAGGGTGGTCGAGCCGTGATAGGCGTTGTAACGGGCGATGATATGTTTTTTGTGTGGTTTGCCGCGGCAGTTCTGATAGTACTGAATCAACCGGTAAGCGGTATCGACTGCGGTCGAACCGCCGGTGGTGAGGAATACATGGTCCAGATCGCCCGGCGCCAGTTGTGCAAGCTTTTCGCACAGTTCGATGGCCACCGTGTTGGCCATGTCGGAGAACGGGTTGGAGTAAGCCAGCTTGCGTACCTGATCGGCAATGGCCACGGCCATTTCTTCCCGCCCCAGGCCGATGTTGGTGCACCACATGCCACCAACCGCGTCGAGGAAGCGATTGCCCTCAGTATCACGAATGTACGCGCCCTCCCCGGCCTCAATGTTCAGCGCGCCTTGCTCGCGGTGCTCGTCGAACATGTGATAACCGTGCATGTAGTGGGCCTTGTCGGCTTCCACCAGCGGGTCATAGGCAAAAGGCAGTGCAACAGCGTTGTTTGACGTAGCCATGGTCTGTTCCTTGGCGATGGGCATTGAGGGCGATCAAAAACCAGTCTTTACCGTGCTCCAGACCCGGGTGATCGCGCGCATGTCGCGGGCATCCTGGGTTTTCTGGGCAAACAGGCGCTCACGGGTGGCGTCATCGGGATAGATCGCCGGGTCGTTGCGGATGTCTGCCTGCACGTAAGGGTTCGCCGCCGCGTTGCTGTTGGCATAGCGAATGAAGTTGGTCACCTGGGCCATGTTCTGCGGTTGCAGCAGAAACTCGACGAAGCGATGAGCATTGCCGCTATGCGGGGCGTCCTTGGGCAGGTACAGGTTGTCGAACCAGATCAACGAGCCTTCTTTAGGGATGAAGAACGACAGCTTGATGTCCTTCTTTGCTTCTTCAGCGCGGGCCTGGGCGATGGCGTAGTCGCCCGACCAGGTCAAGGCCATGCACACATCACCATTGGGCAGGCTGGTGAGGTAGTTCACCGAGTCGAATTTCTTGATGTAGGGGCGAATGTCCAGCAGCAGTTTCTCGGCTGCCTTGAGATCGGCCGGCGCGGCGCTGCGCGGATCTTTGCCGAGGTACTTGAGGGCCAGCGGGATCACCTCGGTGGGCGCATCCATCAGGGTCACGCCACAATCGGCAAAACGCGAAACGATCTTCGGGTCGAACAGCATGGCCAGCGAACCGATCGGCGCATCGGGCATGCGTGCTTTGATTTTCTCGACGTTGTAGGTCACCCCGTTGCTGCCCCAGGTATAGGGTGCCGAGTATTTCAGGCCCGGATCATAGCCTTGCAGCGCCTGCACCACCTGAGCGTCGAGATTGTGCCAACTGGGCAGTTGTTGCTTGTCCAGGGGCTGAAATACCCCGGCCTTGATCAGCGGTGGCACCAGCGAGGCATTGAGCATGACCAGGTCGTAACCGGAGCGGCCGGTGAGCAACTTGGTCTGCACGGTTTCGTAGCCATCGAAGGTGTCGTAGATCACCTTGATTCCCGTGGCCTTCTCGAAATCAGCCAGGGTGGTTTCGCCGATGTAGTCTGTCCAGTTGTACAACCTGAGTGTGTTGCCAGTGTCCACTTCAGCCGCCAGACTGGCCGCTGCGGTGGACGCCAACACCACACTGCACATCACCTTCAGTGCCTTGCGCATTAGCAACTCCGTCGTGTGAATGCTCAGGGTGAGCCGATGGACTTACTATCCGGTGATTGTGCCTGGCCGACCATAACCCGAATGGGTGGGTGTCGGTGGGAGCGGGCTTGCCCCGCGATGCTGCCTGACTGACACACCGCTATCGCGGGGCAAGCCCGCTCCCACCGGATCTGTGTAACGATCACGCCAACGGGTACAGGGCCTCATCGAACTGCGACAAGCGCGGGAACTGCAGCGGCTGATCATCCGACAGGTGCTGCAAACGTTGCTGGTAGCTGCTCAGAAACGCCTTGCGCGCCTCATCACTGATGTACGGCACATGCCAGGCCACAAACGGCTCCAGCACGTCAAAGCCGACATAGGCCAGGGTGCCGCGCAGAATCGGTCGCAGCATATCCTCCAGCGGACCATGGATCGCCCGTTCGCCAAACATGTGCTCGCGCCCGCCGAGGGTCACGGTCACCAACGCCTTTTTGCCCGCCAAGCCGCCTTGGTCATAGAAGCGCTTGCCGCCATAACAAACGCCAGATACCAGCACCCGGTCGATCCAACCCTTAAGCATGGCCGGCGCCGAGAACCAGAAGATCGGGAAGTTCAGCACCACCAGGTCAGCCCATAGCAGTTTGTCCAGCTCTTGCTGGATATCAGCGGCAATCGAGCCACTCTTGACCCCCAGCCGTTGCTCCAGGGCATACACCAGGTACTCGGGGTTTTCCCGCGAACCGAAGTCGTCGGCACTGGCCACCGGGTTCCAGTTCATCGCGTACAGGTCGCTGACCTGCACCTCATGGCCCTGGGCACGGAAGGTCTCCACTGCCGTATCACGCAGGGCTGCGGTGAACGATTGCGGCTCGGGATGAGCGTGAACGATCAGTACATTCATGACAGCGTTCCTTAAACAGGTTGCAAGGTAGAAGATTCGGCACGAGCCGCGAGCAAGCGATTGAGCCAGTCAGGGTCCATTTCCGGCTCCGAAGAAAACAGCAGCCCGGTGTAGTCGCGGTAAGGCGGGCTGAAGATGGCATCACGACTGCCATGGTCAACCACCCGCCCGCGCTGCATCACCAGCACTTCATCGGCGATGGCGCGCACGGTAGCCACGTCATGGGTGATGAACAGATAAGCCACCCCCAACTGTTGCTGGATACGGTTGAGCAGTTTCAGCACGCCTTCGGCCACCAGTTGATCCAGCGCCGAAGTCACTTCGTCGCAAATGATCAACTGCGGTTCCGCCGCTAGGGCCCGGGCAATACAGATCCGCTGCTTTTGCCCACCCGACAGTTCCCGCGGCTGGCGCTCCATGTACACCGCCGGTTCCAGCTCGATCATCTCCAGCAGCTCGGCCACCCGCTGGCGCAATGCCTGGCCTTTAAGCCCCAGGTAGAAGCTCAATGGTCGACCGATGATGTCGACGATGCGCTGGCGTGGGTTAAGCGCGGTGTCGGGGATCTGGTAGATCATCTGAATACGGCGCAACTGCTCCTTGCTGCGGCGGCGGAAATCAGCTGGCAACGCTTGGCCGTCGTACAGCACCTGCCCTGCCGTCGGTGGCAGCAGGCCGGTAATTAGCCGTGCCGTGGAGCTTTTGCCACTGCCTGACTCACCGATCACCGCCAGGGTCTGGCCACGGTGCAGCTTCAATGAGACGTCGTGCAACACCGGCTGCTGCCCGTAGCTGGCGCAGGCCTGACGTACTTCCAGCAACGGTAGTTGCTGCGCCGGGCAGGGTTTGGGCTCGGTACGGAAGCTGCGCACCGCCCACAGCGATTTGGTGTAGTCCTGTTGTGGTGCATCGAGCATGCGCCGGGTATCGGCCTCCTCTACCAGCTTGCCATGACGCAAGACCATGATGCGGTCGGCCATCTGCGCCACCACGGCGAGGTCGTGGCTGATATACAGCGCCGCGCTGCCGTAGGTCTTGACCGCATCGCGGATCGCCGCCAGCACTTCAATCTGAGTGGTTACATCCAGCGCCGTGGTCGGCTCGTCAAAGATGATCAAATCAGGATGGCAAGCCATGGCCATCGCGGTCATCACCCGTTGCAACTGCCCGCCCGACACCTGGTGCGGGTAGCGCTGGCCAATCTGCTCGGGGTTGGGCAGGCGTAGCACCCGGTACAGCTCCACAGCCTCCGCTTGCGCCTGGGCGCGGTCGATGCCGCCGTTTTTCACCGCCGTTTCAACATGCTGATCGATCAGGCGATGAGCCGGGTTGAACGAGGCGGCGGCACTTTGTGCAACATAGGCGATGCGCAGCCCGCGCAATTTGCGCAACGTTTCAGCCTTGGCGCCAACCAACTCCATACCGTCGAAACGCACCGAACCACCGGTGATCCGGCATCCCGCACGCACATAGCCCATCGACGCCAAGCCCAAGGTCGACTTACCGGCCCCCGACTCACCGATCAGGCCAAGCACCTCACCACGTTGCAGGGTCAGGTCGATGCCTTTGATCAACGGGTGCCAGGCATCTTCATAGTGCCCTTCGATGCGTAGGTCGCGGATTTCCAGCAGCGGTTTCTCATGATTCTTGAGGGTCATGCTCAGCACTCCTTGAGGCCGCTGGATGCGTGCAGCACCCAATCCACGACGAAGTTGACGCTGACGGTGATCAACGCCACGGCCAGCGCAGGCAATAACGGGCTGATGTCACCGAAGGTGATCAGCACGGCGTTATCGCGCACCATGCTGCCCCAGTCAGCCGTCGGTGGTTGAATGCCGAGGCCAAGGAACGACAGCGCACTGATGAACAGAAAGACAAAGCAAAAGCGCAGGCCAAACTCAGCAACCAGCGGTGCAGCGGCATTGGGCAGCACTTCACGGCTGACCAGCCACCACAGCCCCTCGCCGCGCAGCCGGGCCGCCTCGACAAAGTCCTGAACCACTACGTTCATGGCCACCGCCCGTGACAGACGAAACACCCGGGTAGCATCGAGCAAGGCGATCACCAGCACCAGCGAGGTGGCGGTGGTGCCGACCACGCTGAGGATCAGCAAGGCGAAGATCAGTTGCGGAATGGCCATAAGAATGTCCACCAAGCGCGACAGGCCTTGATCGATCCAGCCACCCTTGATCGCCGCTACCAGCCCGCAGAAACCACCAAGGGCAAAAGCCAGCAGAGTGGTCAGAAAGGCAATGCCCAAGGTGTTGCGAGCGCCGTACACCAGGCGGCTGAACATGTCGCGCCCAAGGTTGTCGGTGCCCAGCAGAAAGTCGCCGCCCCATGGCGCGAAACCCTCACCCACGACCTGGGTTTCGCCATAAGGCGCCAGCATCGGTGCGAACAGGGCGACCAACACATACAAAGCAATTACCAGCAGGCCGAACTGGGCGCTCAACGGCGCCCGTAGCAATGTTTTAATCAGTCTCATGGCTTACCCCTTCGGATGCATCAGGCGCGGGTTGCTGGCAATCGACAGCACGTCCGCCGTGGTATTGAGCAAGATGTAGGTGGCGGCAAAGATCAGGCTGCAGGCCTGCACCACCGGGATGTCGCGCTTGGCCACCGAGTCGACCAGCAACTGCCCCAGCCCCGGGTAGACGAACACCACCTCGACCACCACCACACCCACCACCAGATAGGCCAGGTTCAGCGCCACCACGTTGATGATCGGCGCCAGGGCATTGGGCAAGGCATGGTGGAAGATGATCCGCGCCGGGCGGATACCTTTGAGCCGGGCCATTTCGATATACGGGCTGGCCAGCAGATTGATCAGCGCGGCACGGGTCATGCGCATCATTTGCGCGATCACCACCAGGCTCAGGGTCAGCACCGGCAACAGCGAGCGCTCCAGTACCTCGCCGAAGCTGGCGCCAGGTGCGAGGTTGGAGATACTCGGCAACCAGTTCAGCTTCACCGCAAACACCAGAATCAGGATGTAAGCGACAAAGAACTCCGGAAACGACACCGCACTCAGGGCACTGGTATTGAGCAGGCGGTCGAACCAGCTGTTGCGGTACAGCGCCGCAAGCATGCCCAACAGCAGCGCCACCGGCACCGACACCAGCGCAGCCAGCAAGGCCAGGCTGAAAGTGTTGCCCAACCGCGCACCAATCAACTCGGCGATGGGTCGCTGGTTGGCCAGCGACAACCCCAGATCACCGTGCAGCAGTTGCCAGGCCCACTGGCCAAAGCGGGTCAGTGCCGGCACGTCGATCCCCAGTTGGCTGCGCAGCGCCGCCACGGTTTCCGGCGTGGCGGCCTGGCCGAGCATGGCCTGAGCCACGTCGCCCGGCAGCATGCTCACCGCCAGAAAGATAATCACCGACACCGCAAACAGCGACAACAGGCCCAGGGCCAGGCGCTGCACAAGCAGTTTATAAAGACTCTTCACCAGACAGCTCCTCGAACAGGCACAACGAAAGGTGGCAGTGCAGCGTCAGCCTCAGGCTTGCCACCAGCGTTCGATCAGGCGCAGGCCGTCGAGCTCGCCGTAAGGCGCGGTCGTGCCGCCATGGGTGACGCGCTTGGAGCGCGCCGCCACGGAGCTGGCGAACAGCGGCACGATAGCCCCGCCTTCGTCGCGGCACAGGGCCTGCATTTCGTTGTACATTTCCTGGCGCAGCGGCGCGTTCATCTCGCCCCGTGCGGCATTGAGCAGCTGGTTGAAACGTGGGTTGTCCCAGTGCGTCTCGTTCCATGCCGCGCCTTTGGCGTAACCGATGCTGAACATGCGGTCGGCGGTCAGGCTGCTGTAAAAGAACGAGGCGGTGAACGGTTGTTTCATCCACACATTGGTGAAATAGCCGTCGGCAGGTTCACGGACCACATCGATATCGATGCCAGCCAGACGCGCCTGCTCCTTGAACAACACTGACGCATCCACTGCGCCGGTGTAGGCCGCATCGGATGCTTGCAGGCGCACTTTGAGCGAATCGACACCGGCCTGACGCAGGTAGAAGCGCGCCTTGTCCGGGTCGTAGCTGCGCTGCTCCAAGGCAGCATTGATGAAGCGGCTGCCGGGCTGGATCGGATGATCGTTGCCAATCTGGCCATAGCCATATAGCACCGACGCCAACAAGGTTTCACGGTTGATCGCATGCTTGAGCGCCAGGCGGATGTTGTTGTCCTGGAACTGCGTGCTGTCGGTCAGCATCGGGAAGGTGTAGTGCTGGGCGCCTTTGGTTTCTTCGATGGCCAGATTCGGGTTGCGCTTGAGCAAGGCCACGGTTTTCAGGTCGACCTTGTTGATCACATCGACCTGGCCGGTGACCAAGGCATTGACCCGTGCAGCACCATCGGCAATCGCCAGCAGCTCGGCACTGGCAAAGTGTGCGCGTCCGGCTTTCCAGTAATCCGGGCTGCGCTCCAGGTCCATGCGCACGCCCGGCTCGAAGCCCTTGAGGCGATAGCCGCCGGTGCCAACGCCCGCCTGCCAGTCGGATTTGCCGTCTTTGGCAGGCATGATTGCCAGGTGATAGTCGGCCACCACGTAGGCAAAGTCGACGTTGCCCGAACGCAGTTCGAACACCACGGTATCGGTGCCTTGAGCACGAACCTGGGCCACTTCGCCCAGAACGGTCTTGGCCGCCGACGTGGAACTGTCGCCCAGATGGTGCTGGATTGAGGCCACCACGTCATGGGCGTCGAGGGTTTTGCCATTATGGAACGTCACCCCTTGGCGCAGGGTGAAGGTCCAGATACGCGCATCCGGGCTCAGTTCCCAGCGCTCTGCCAGCTCTGGAATGGCGCTGCCATCAACGCCGATTTCGGTCAGGGTGTTGTACACCGCCGAGAAGCCGACAAAGGTAAAGGTGTCGGCCCAGGTGCCTGGATCCAGAGAGTCGGTGGTACTGCCACCGGCCAGGCCCATGCGCAGCACGCCGCCGGCTTTGGGGGTGGCTTCTTCGGCCCAGCCACGCATCGGCAAGCCCAGAGAAAACGCCCCGGCTACTGCAGCGGCGGTGGCGCTGTATTTGAGAAAATCGCGACGTGGCAAGCCACCGTCGTGCATCGCTTGAGTAATTTTGTTGTTGTTATCGCTCATGGCATTGCCCCTGTTGAACCGCAGAGAAAAGGATTCAGCCGACTTCGCACGCATCGATGCTGCAAATATTTGTATTTGTCATCGTGACAATTACATTAGACTCAATGACACGCTGCTGCCAAGCCCCTCAGCGGTGCTTTTTACTGTAGGCGCGGGCTTGCCCCGCAATGCGATATAAAGGGCACACCGCAATCGCGGGGCAAGCCCTCTTCTACACAGGGATTTTTCAAAGGAATTTGCAGATCATGAGCCAGTCAACCCGCCTGATCACCGCCTCGTACATCTTGTCGTTCGTGGCCGCCAATGCCCCGCAGAAGCTGCGCACCGAGACCATCGCCAAATGGGTCAAAACCCACCCCACGCGTGTGCGCAGCCTGGTCTCGCTGATGGTCAAGGCCAACATCCTCAAGTCCTGGCGTGGCGCCCACGGCGGCCTGACCCTGGCCCGCCCGGCCAGCGAAATCACTTTGCGTGAGGTGTATGACGCGGTACAGGAAAGCTCACTGATCGCCGAGAAAATCGACAACCCCTTCTCCGGCCTGGAAGACCACTGCAAAGTGTTCGAAGTGTTCACCCGGTTGTTCGCCATGCTCGAAGCCAACATGCGCCTGGACCTGGGCGCGATCACCGCCGACCAACTGTTCGTTGCCTTCGACAAGCCGCTGGAAAAAGCCGAGCAGGCCTGATTCGTTCAAGCCACCTGTGGGGCAGCTGCCTTTGTAGGAGCGGGCTTGCCCCGCGATTCGGTGTGACTGACAGATCGCTATCGCGGGGCAAGCCCGCTCCTACAGCAAGTCCGCCCCCACAATTGGCAAATGCGGGCGCACTTTCGGAAGCGTCTGACATATTTCCTAAGTAAACCTAGGTAGCTTTTCCGGGGTTGATTTTCTACCCGTTTAAGGAAAAACAAGCCTATGTCGACCTCGGCCCACTGCGCGCGTTTTACGTTAACAATCCCCACCGTTCGCAACGACTTCAAAGTCCTTGCCTTCCACGGCACGGAAACCATCAGTTCCCTGTACGCAATTCAGGTGGAGCTGGTCAGCGAATACCCCGACTTTGCTATCGAAAGCCTGCTCGGTCAACCCGCCTTCCTGCAATTCGGCCACAACGGCGAAGGCCTCCACGGGCGGATCGAAAACGCCCAGGTCGGTGAGCCCGGCAGGCGCCTGACCCGCTATCAAATCACCCTGGTCCCGGCCCTGCATTACCTGCAGTTCAGCCACAACCAGCGAATTTTCCAGCACATGACCGTGCCGCAGATCATTACTCAGGTGTTGCAGGAACATGGCATTCAGGCCGATGCCTTTACCTTCCATGTCAGCCCCAGCCCGGAGCGCGACTACTGCACGCAATACGGTGATGCCTCCGACTTCAGCTTCATCCAGCGCCTGTGCAGTGAAGAAGGCATCGCCTGGCACCACCAGCACAGCGCCGATGGCCACCACCTGGTGTTCACCGACCATCAGAGCTTCTTCCCCAAACTGGCGGCAACACCCTATCGACAAGGTGCTGGCATGGTCGCCGATCATCCGGTGGTCAGCCAGTTCAGCCAGCGTTTCAGCACCCGCACCAGCCGCGTCACCCACCGCGACTATGACCTCAAACGCCCGAGCCGCTTGCTCGAAAGCCGACAGCGCGCCGACTTCACCCCCGCCCTTGAAGACTACCGCTACCCAATGCCCTTCGACACTGAAGAGCGCAGCAAGCAGCTGGCCCGCCAGGCTCTGGAACGCCACCGTCTCGACTACCAATTGGCCGAAGGTGAAAGCGACCAACCCGCGCTGCGCAGCGGTCACTTCTTCGGCCTCACCGAGCATCCGCGCAACGCCTGCAACGACCTGTGGTTACTGCTCAGCGTGAGCCACGAAGGCAAGCAGCCGCAGGTGTTTGAGGAAGCGGCCAGCAGCGTTGGGCAAGCCAAAGACGGCTTCAACCAAGGCTACCGCAACAGTTTCAGCGCCATTCCCTGGGACGTGTTCTACCGTCCGCCGCTGGTCAGCCGTGAGGCACTGTTGGTCAGCCAGACCGCCCGCGTCACCGGGCCCGAGGGCGAAGAAATCTATTGCGATGAGCACGGTCGGGTCAAAGTCGAGTTCCACTGGGACCGTGCCGAACTGAACAGCGACAACAGCAGCTGCTGGCTGCGGGTCGCCTCCAACTGGGCGGGCGAGCGTTTCGGCGCAGTCACCATCCCGCGCATCGGCATGGAAGTGTTGGTCACCTTCCAGGAGGGCAACCCCGACCAGCCGTTGATTACTGGCTGCCTGACCAACACGCGCACCCCACCGCCCTACCCCTTACCTGCCAACAAAACCAAAACCGTACTACGCAGCCGCAGCACACCCGACAGCAGCGGCTACAACGAACTGTCGCTTGAAGACCGCAGCGGCCAGGAACTGATCTACCTGCGCGCCCAGCGCGATCTGGAGCAAAACATCGAACACGACAGCCGCCTGCAGGTGGGCAACGAATACCGGGAAACCATCAAGGGCAACAGCATTGCGGTGCTTGAAGCCGAAGACCAGCGCACGGTGACCGCCGACCGCAAGGTCGAGCTTAGATCCAACGACTACCTGCACATTGCCGACAGCAGCCACACCCGTGTTGGACAAGCGCTGGTGGTGGACGCCGGCCAGCAAATCCACCTCAAAGCCGGTGCGCACCTGATTGTCGATACCGGGGCCGGCATCACCCTGAAAGCAGGCGGCCAGCACATCGTCATCGGCCCTGGCGGCATCTTCAGCAGTACCGACATCCAAACGGGTGGCGCACCCATCGCCGGAACCGCTGCAGCACCGCTATTGCCCGGCAGGCTCGAGGGGTTGTCTTCCCCCGAGACACTGGTACCCACTCTGGCGTCATCCGGCGCCATCCCGCCCGGCATTCACCCGCTCTGTGGCAAGCAAAGCAATGGCGCCTGCAGCCGAGGAGACTGCGCATGCAAGAAGGGTTGATCGACTTCATCCAGCAACCGCGGCACAACGGCTTGATGGCAACAGACCAGCCGCTGCACTTCATCCTTGACCAAGCACTGTATCCCGGTCTGGTGCAAGAGCTTGCGGCACAGCACGTGTACGCCTTCGACTTTCTGCTCATCGGTACCGACTTCACCTCGCGGGCAACCAACGGGCCGATCTGGCTCAGCGCCGAGCCGCAAAGCGACCTCGCTCAGTGGTGTATGCAGCTGTGTCAGCATCACCATGCCGGCATAGTGATTGCCGCCAGCGACCGTGAACAGGCACTCGCCCATGCGCGCTGGCTGCTGAAAGTCAATGACGGCACCGGTGGGCAAAGTTGGATGACCTATTATCAGCCGGCCTTGTGCGCAGCCCTGCTGGGCACTACCGACGCGTCATCAATGCCCCTGTTGCTGGGCCCTTGGTCAGCGCTGTATGCGCCCTCCCCGCGCCATATCCACGGGCTGGAGCCGGGCTGGTTGAGCTGGCAAACAGAACATCCCGGCCAAACGCCGACCCACGCGCTGCTCAGCCTGCCGCCGCGCACCCAGCCGACCTACATCACCTTGCGCTGGGTGTATTGGCTGGACCAGGAACACGCCGCTTTTAACTCGCCGGATGTCAAACAACTCCCCGCGTTGATCGACAACCTCAACCTGATGCTTGAACACCAGCTCACCAAGCACAGGCATCTCCTTCAGTTAGCCAAGCTGATAACGCACCCCAGCCTCGCCTCTGAGCCTGCCGTCATGGCCATTCTACGCAGCACTGATTCCGCCTTTGCCAAGGTCGAACAACTGCTCGCCTTACCTGACTCAAGGAGCAATTAACACTAATGGAATCGAGCAACCACACCGCCCCTTGCCTCGCGCTTGACCCACAAACCAAGCCCAAGCCGACCCGCGACTTCAGTTTTGCCACACAGGAAAAGCTCCCCTGCTCGCCGGTGTACGCCGACATCATCTATGCCACCAACGAAAAAAAGTTCTGGCTACTTTCCGCCGAAGCGTCCGACACGCTCCAGGAGTGCGCCAGCACGCTGGACAAACTGATTGCCCCAGGCAAGAGCGTGGAGGAACGCCAGCAGGGCCTGTACGCCTGCGACCTGCTCGACTACTTCCTCGAACCCAAGCTGGCCAACTTTCTTGAAGGCAAGCAGAAGGCGCGGATGCTTGAAATCGAGGCGCAGGAGCCGTTGATTGCTGACCCGCGTTATGCCCTGACGGCCAAGGCGGCAGCAGAAGAACGACAGCGCAATCTGGCCGCTAAAAAAACGGGGAACGAAAGTGTCGACCGTCATCAGTTAGCGTGGGAATTCAACGAACGGTTGGAAGAAAACCGCAAAAAATACATATCGATGACAAAGCTTCACGAGGAATGGCAACAACTGGCCGACCTCGCCCGAGCGCAAGCCACGCGTCTAGGTTATGTGATCGAGAACGGCACCCTGTTCACGCCTGAAACCATCGAAGTTCGCAACATCATCCAGACGTACCTGCGCGAGCGGGCCAAGCTCACAGCCTTCTCTGTCGATGAGGTGGCCAGGGCCGTGCAGGCCGTCAGCGAGTATCACGACAAACTGCAAAATTGCCTGATCGACTGTGAAGGTCAGCTGTTGAGCGGCTACGCCTTGCCCCCCATGGAGGCGGCAAAGGACGCTTACGCAGCGTACCTTGAGGCGATCCACAGCGCCGCCAACTACGGCATTGCCCTGCCCGAGCTGGCGTTGTGCCAAGGCAGCGACATTGAAACCGGCGTGCGCGCGCTCAAGGAGTATCTGGCGCTGCAGCAGCAACAGGCCCAATGCAAGCAGCGCATGTTCGACACGTACGAGGCGTGGATCAAAGCCAGCGGTGAGAACACCCAGGCGCCCGGCAGCCTGGTGTCGACAGAACGTGCCAACTGGGCCGCCCTGCAAAGCCGGTTGGATGCCATCTATGAACAAGCGCGAAACAATGTCGCCTCGAGCCTGCCGCGCCGCCATTTCCTCTGGGAGCCCGAGCAGTTCCAGCCCACGCCACTGCAACGCCTGGCCAAACCGAACTTCCCGCTGCGGGAAATCAGCTGGCCCAGCAGCGGTTCGCCAGTGCGTCATATCAGCCTGACGCTGCTCAAGGGGCTTAAGGACAAGAGCACGATCAATTTCGCGGGCAACAGCACCGGCAAGTCAGCGAAAGACCAGGCCCACAGCGACTTCCATGAATGGCTCAGCGCCATGGGCGCCGTGCCGATTGACGACCAGGGCGAGTGGTTTGACCCCGAGGGTTACTTTGAGGTCGAACTGTTCCACAGCGAGCTGCTCAAACAAGGCTACCAAGTAAAAACCCTGGCCAGTGCCGAGCAGCGCCACACCTGGGGTCGGCACCTGCGCCAGATGCTGTTCTTCGCCGGTGTGCAACGTAAGCTGCGTCTGTTTGACGCCAGCCCACAAGCCCAACTGGTTCGTTGCCTGGCACCCAAGACCGGTAACGTGCAACAAAGCGTCACGACCAGCAGCACCCTTTCTCCCTTCGGCATCAAAGCCTCGGCCAGCGTGCAGATGGAGGTCCACCTGGCTCGGGGCGAAGTCGAACTGTTCAAGCTCGATTGGCCCAAGCGCCACGAAGCCGAGGACATCAAGCTCACCTACAAGAACGCCGATGGCTCGGGCGATACCGAGATGAACATCGGTAGTTTTTCCTTCCACTTTGGTGCCCGTGCCTGGGGCTTTGCCGGCGCTGCGGCACTGGCCTCGGCCAACCTTGCCCTGACGCCGTTCAACACCCGCTACGGCGCAGGGCTCAGTGCCTTGCAGGATGCCGAGGCCCCTGCCTCTAGCCTCTTGTCTACCGCACACACAAAAAGAAGCGCCCAGCACGTCAACGGCAGAACCGCCAACGTACAGATCGACGATGGTGCCAAGGCGGCTTTTAACCTGTTTGCCGGTGTACAGGCGGGTGTTCACCTCACTGGCGCCCTGAACTGGTCACCGCCCAAAGACCTGATAGCACTGCGCACGGCTGCCCTGACCTTGAAACTCACCCCCGAACAACGCGCCCGGCAAACCGGTGCTCAGTGGCTGAGCCTGGCACGCCTGGAGGGCAACCTCAGCGCTGCGGCAGGGGTTGGCGCCTCGGCAGACTTCGCCCTGTCTGCCGACAAAGGCCGGCTGATCCTGCGGATCAAAGCCGCCTTGGTCTTTGGCCCTGGTAGCCAGGGTTCGTTTGCCTTTGAGGTGGGGTACGACGCTGTTTTTGAACTGCTGAATTTGTTCCGGCGCGAACTGCATAAAAACGGCGGTGAGCCTTTGGATTGGGTGGATGGCAGTGCGGCGGATTTGTTCAGCAAGATGAACTTGCTGGGGCTTGCGGGGTTGGATCCGCAGATGCTCTACCTGATGGGCTTCGACAAGATTGCTGAATTGTGTGAAGTGATAACCAGCAGGGGTAAGGGTGGGTTGGTGGCGCATACTATTATGCACTACGAAAAACCTGCTGAATTGGAACAATGGACTATTGACGCAATTCCGGAAGCCTTGGGGCCGATGTTTATGACGTTGATTAGTGAGGCGAGAGCATTTGAAGTCACGTCCTTACGAAAGGATAACAAAAACAAATTAGTTGAAATAAAAAAAAGTTACAGCAAGTCAGAGTGCTGGATACTTCAGCAACACGCCATCAACCAGCTACTAAGCTGGATCACTAGCAACGCAAAGAAAAAAAGCAGCTTACCTTCTGCGCAACTGCAATTTGAAGAAGCATGCATGCGAATGAACCGATTTGGTACTAAATCGGAAACTCCGAGCCAGTCATATTGCACAGAAAGATTGAGAATTGACAACTTTATGACTGAAGGAGTAGAGAGACATGAGCGATTAGCCGAAATAACTCGTGCCGAGTACAGAGCCAACGCTGCGCTACTAGGAAAAAGAATGGATGTGTTCTGTGAGCGACACACCTATTACGGCAGAGATTATGTACCCGGCGGATTCGCAAGATACAAAGGAGAAAATCAATGAAACGCTCCGAACACTTTAAATTAAGACCGCTCTGGACTACCGCACTGCTTAGCCTCTGCGCCGTTTTTTCAGTGCATTCTTTTGCAGCTTTGTCACCAGTTCAGCAGGCAGCGAAAGAGCGCGGAATCACGCTCTACAACCAATACAAGCCAGCTGAAAATGAGCTACGCATAGCTGCTGAGGCCGGGGATTCGGAAGCTCAATTCTACCTGGGAGAAAGCCTTCGCCGTAAAAATCGCCATATGACAGCAGAGGCACAGGAGTGGCTAGAAACATCAGCAAAACAAGGAAATCTGTACGCTATGGTTCGGCTTTCTCGGAATCGCTATGGACTATGTACAGTGATTGGAAATTGCACCAAAGGACAGAAAAGCCCAGAGGAGTGGCTTGAAAAAGCTTATGAACTAGCAAGCGCCAAGGCCGAAAATAATGATGCAGAGGCATTGTATATTCTTTACTGGATAACAGTTGACGACCTTCCATTTTTAGTTAAATCGGCAGAAGCTGGATTTCCACTGGCTCAATATTGGCTGGCAAAAAGCTACATCAATGGCGAAGGTTTTTTCTGGCTACCTTGGCAGCGCAGCCAGGAGGTTGAGCGCTGGTTTAAAGCATCTGCCGAAAATGGAAATCCAAAAGCCATGATTGAATACGCCATTATCCTACATGAGAATCGCGGTGACATGGCGGAGGTGCGCCATTGGATTGAAGAGGCGGCGAAAACCGGCTATCAAAATGGCGTGGCGCACCTGGCTGGGGAGTATGCACACACACCGAGTCTTTTCGGGTTTCCACGAGATTTAGTCAAAGCCTATGGATTGACATCATTGTTATTAGTTCTTGATGGAGGCGGCGGAACATTGAGATTCACACAGCGCGACATTGAGAAATTATCCGCTCAGATGACTCCAGAACAAATCGAGCAAGGTAAAGCCTTCGCATTGGAATGGCAGACCGCCTACCCCCGACCGATTTCATTCTTCCCGATGAGGCTTGACCCATTGGACTCACTGTTTTGATGGACGAAATAAGATTCTCAAAAGTAAAACTTTACGAACGTCCGGCATCCCGAAATACAAGGAAGATGGGTTTTGAATTTTTCTAAACAACGTAACCGAGAATTATTACACGCCTCCGTACTCTTTTTGCTACTCGGCGGCTTTCCAAAATGGGCATATGCCGCATTGACACCGGCGCAGCAGACGACAAACGATCTCGATGTCGTGGCGCACACCCAATATAAAAATGGTGGATTGCTGGCGCATACGATTATGAACCACAAAAATCCCACTGAATTGGAGCAGTGGGTTTTGGAAGCCACTCCGGAAACCTTGGGCCCGATTTTTATGACGCTGATTAGTGAGGCGAAAGCGTTTGATGCCATTTCCGATGAGACCGATCCGACAACCGGACAGCAGACACAAGTCAAAACGCATTACACCCAATCTGAGACCCAAACACTTCAGCAAACAGCTATAAACCGACTGCTGAATTGGATGGTTGATGATGCGAATAAAAAAAGCACACCACCTGTCAGCCAATTGCAATTTGAAGAGGCTTTCATGCGAATGAACCGCTTCGGTACGATCTCGAAAACACCGGGGAAGTCGTATTGTGAAAACAGGTTGAAAATGGACAACTTCATGGCCATAGGCGCTCAGAGATTCTTTGGTCCGGGTGCTGATTCAGTTCGTGCTGAGTACAGACAACATACTGCATTCCTTGGTGCAAGGATGGATGACCATTGTGAGCACCGCGAGTATCACGGCAGATATTATATCCCAGGCGGCGAGGCACGATATAAAGGAGAGGGACTATGAATTCCCTTCACCACTTTAAAGCTCGGATACTATGGAGCACAGTAATCTTTAGTTTTTATGCCATTTTTACCACAAATTCATTTGCTGCACTGTCGCCGGATCAGCAGGCGGCGAAAGAACGCGGCATCATGCTCTACAACCAATATAAACCCGCTGAAACGGAGCTCCGCATTGCCGCTGAGGCCGGTGATGCGGAGGCGCAATTTTATTTAGCAGAGAGTCTACTCAACAAAAACCGCCAAATGACCGCAGAAGCTAGAAACTTGCTTGAGGCCTCTGCAACTCAAGGAAACCTTTATGCAATTATTCGCCTCAGCAAAGGCGATGGTGGGTTTTGCGAAATAACAAATAATTGCCCGACCGACTTTAAAAAGCAATACGAATGGCGCCAGGATTTATTTCTAACATCCAAAAACCTGGCAGCAAAAGGAGACCCTGAAGGGTTGTATGTTTTTTATCGCATAACGGGAAAGCCAGAGTTCTTAGTTAGATCTGCTGAGGCAGGATTTCCAATCGCTCAGTACTGGTTAGCCGACAGATACCGCAATGGCGAAGGTTTTTTCTGGCTACCTTGGCAACGCAGTCAGGAAATTGAACGCTGGTTCAAAGCGGCCGCTGAAAAAGGCAACCCAATAGCCATGCTCAAATACGCCTTCATTGTATATGAAGATCGCGGTGACATGGCCGTGGTACGTCACTGGGTTGAAGAGTCCGCAAAAGCCGGTTATCAAAATAGCGTAGCACTATTGGCGGCGGAATACGCACACCTACGGACCTATTTTGGCTTCCCACTCAATTTAGTTAAAGCTTACGGACTAACATCACTACTACTGGTTCTTGACGGACGCGGCGGAGAACTTATGTTTGTACAGGATGATATGGTGAAAATATCCAACCAGATGTCTCCCGAACAAATCGAGCAAGGCAAAGCTTTCGCACTGCAATGGCAGATCGCCCATCCCCGGCCGATTTCATCCTTTCCGAGGAATTTCGCCCTATTAGACTCGATACTTTAATTACCGGAAGGATATCTCCATGCTTATATCTAACGCCGTGCTTCTTTTTATTGTACTTATACCAGTACTCTACGCCATCAACATCTACAACAAACTAGTAACCCTGCGAAATCGCTTTCAAAACGCCTTCGCTCAGATAGAGGTACAGCTCAAGCGCCGCTATGACCTGATTCCCAACCTGATGGAAACAGCCAAGGCCTACCTGAGCCACGAGCGTGAAACCTTGGAAGCGGTTACCGCAGCACGCAACAGTGCAATAGCACGTCTCAATGCAGCGACAGCCCAGCCGGGCTCTCCCCAGGCAATGGCTCAACTAGGAATAGCCGAAGGTGCCCTGTCGAGCGCAATGGGCCGCCTGACGATGACCATGGAGGCCTACCCAGACCTCAAGGCTTCGCAAAACATGCAGCAGATGAGCGAAGAACTGACCAACACCGAGAACAAAGTGGCCTTCGCACGCCAAGCGTTCAATGACGCGGTCATGTCTTACAACACCTACAAACAGGCCTTCCCCCCGGTGCTGCTGGCCAACGTGTTCGGTCATGGTTCCGAGGCCAGTCTGTTGATATTTGCCGATAGCGTACAGCTCCAGGACGCGCCAAAGCTGTCGTTTAACTGAAACGCGTCATCGGAGTAACCAATGAATTATTTTGAACACCAAGTTCGCGCCCGACGCCATACCGTGCTTCTGCTGCTATTGATGGGGGCGGCAATACTCAGTCTGGTTATCGTCATCAGCGGGGTACTGATACTGATACTGCACGTCCCGGAAGGACAGCCACTCAACCAATCTGACGAGGAGCTACTGCACTATGTATTCCTTTCTGTGGTCGCGGTAGTACTGCTGGGTAGCCTCTACAAAAACGACGAATTACGAGCGGGTGGCAAGTGGATAGCCGAGCGTCTGGGTGGTCGCCTCATCAGCCTGGAGCCACAAAACCTGGAAGAACGCCAATTGCTCAATGTGGTGGAGGAAATAGCTATCGCCTCGGGCGCTGCGGTTCCGGCGGTTTATGTACTGGATGAAGCTTCGATCAACGCCTTCGCTGCCGGGTTGACGCCCGAGGATGCAGTCATCGGCGTCACCCGAGGCGCTTTGGCACTGCTCAGTCGTGAAGAACTGCAAGGTGTGATTGCCCACGAGTTCAGTCATATCTACAACGGTGACATGCGCCTCAATACGCGTTTGACGGCGGTGGTTCACGGCTTGTTACTGCTGGGACTGATTGGCGAACTCATCATGCGCGCCATACCCCATCGCGCCGTACCCAACCTCAGCTCATCCGACTCCACCGCCTCAGATTCCTGCGTATCTGATCGCGCCCCAACGTTGATTGACAAGATCATGAACGCATTTCGAGTGATCGTAGTTGCCGGATTCGCGTTATGGGTGCTGGGTTATGCCGGCACATTTTTCGGCAACCTGATCAAATCCGCGGTTAGCCGGAAGCGGGAGTTTCTCGCCGATGCCTCAGCCGTCCAGTTCACCCGCAACCCACAGAGTATTGCCGGTGCGCTGAAGAAAATTGGTGGCCTCGCTCAGGGCTCACAGTTACAAGCGGTGCATGCCAGGGAGTACAGCCATTTGTATTTTGCCGCCGGAGCGAAGACCGCCATGGCCACTCACCCACCACTAGACGTACGCATTAAACGGATCGATCCAGACTGGGACGGCCAGTTTCCAGTAGTGGAATTTCCGCAAGACTTCGTAGCGCCCAACACCGATTTCCAGCCAGGCTCGAATTCATCGGTCGAAGCCCAGGCCAGGTGATGGTTGCATGGAACACGCCAGCGAGCCCACCGCGCATACGGAAGGCGCAATGGGAGCGGGCTTGCCCCGCGATTGCGGCCTGACAGGCGCATCGCATCGCGGGGCAAGCCCGCTCCTACCGAAAGAGGCTAGCAGGCTGCTGAGCTTGATCGATCAAACCTGCACAGCCTTGACCTCAACAAACTCGGCCAACCCCTCCTCGCCCCACTCACGGCCGTTACCCGACTGTTTGTAACCGCCAAACGGTGCCTGGTAGTTGAACGCCGCACCATTGAGGAAACACTGCCCGGCACGCAGTTGCCGCCCCAATTGCAAGGCCCGCTGACGATCCGCCGCCCACACCGCACTGGACAAGCCAAACGGCGAGTCGTTGGCCAACTCGATGGCCTGGGCTTCATCGTCATAGCGGATCAGGCACAGCACCGGGCCGAAGATTTCTTCCTGGGCTATGCGCATGCGGTTATCGACGTCGGCAAACAGCGTCGGCTGAACATAGAACCCACGCTCAAAACCCGGTGCCGTATCACCGCCACACAGCAGGCGGGCGCCCTCTTCCTGGCCGATGCGAATGTAGTCTTGCACGGTTCGGCGCTGCGCCGCCGAACACATCGGGCCGAGGAAGCTCTGCGGGTCTTGCGGGTCGCCCATTGCCAGCTTGCTCACTTCGTCCATGGCGATCTCTACCGCTTCGTTATAGCGGCTGGCGGGTAGCAGCATGCGGGTCAAAGCGGTGCAGGTTTGCCCGGAGTTGATCATCACGTCTTGCACGCCGTAGCGCACAGCGGCGTCGAGGTCGGCATCAGCGGTGATCAGCAACGGCGACTTGCCACCCAGTTCCAGGCACACTCGCTTGACCGTCGGTGCCGCGGCCTGGGCGACGCGCACGCCCGCACCGGTTGAGCCGGTGAACGACACCATGTCGACCTGCGGGTGGCGCGCCAGGGCCTCACCCACTTTCGAGCCGGGGCCGCTGACCAGGTTGAAGACACCGGCAGGTAAGCCGATGGCGTCGATCATCTCCGCCAACAGGAAGGCATGCAGCGGTGTTTCCTGGCTGGGCTTGACCACCACGGTGCAGCCTGCCGCCAGGGCCGGGGCAAGCTTGCCGATCAACTGATGCAGCGGGTAGTTCCACGGGTTGATGAACGCACAGACGCCCACCGCTTCGCGGTACACCAGCGAGTTGCCGACTTCGCGCACCTCGTCCATCAGGCCCGCCAGTTCAATGTACTGTTCCAGGCCAGCAATCGGCCCGTCGACCTGTACGCTGCGACACCATTGCACTGGCATTCCCAGCTCGGCGGTGATGACGCGGGCCATTTCCTCGGCGCGCGCCTTCAATTGCTCAGTCAGGGCTCGGATGTAACCGGCCCGTACGCTGGAAGGCGTGCACGACCAGGTGGTAAAGGCCTGACGCGCTGCGGCGACGGCACGGTTTACGTCGTGCTCGTCGCCCAGTGGCACACGCCCGGCCACGGTTTCGCTGGCTGGGTTGATGACCTCGGCCATGCCCTGCCCGCACGGCGCCTGCCAGGCACCATCGATGTACAACCGCGAATACTCACGCATGGGCCTTGGCCTCCATCAGTTCTGCCGCGCAGCGGGCAATGCGCTGGCAGGCCTCGCGCAAGGGTGCTTCAGCCAGTACCAGCCCCAGGCGAATATGCCCTGCCGCACTCGGGCCAAACGCTTCACCGGCCAGCACCGAAACGCCATGGCGGTCCAGCAATTGGTTGGAAAACGCCTGGGCACTGAGGCCGGTTTCGCGGATATCGACCATTACGAACATGCCGCCATCGGGCTTGAGCGCACGCAGGCCGGGGCAATCGGCCAGGCTTGCGCAGACCAGATCACGCCGCTGGCGGTAAGCCTCGCGCATGGCTTCCAGCTCTGGCAGTTGCTGCTCCAGCGCTACCACAGCGGCATCCTGGACAAAATCGGGCGAGCCGTAGAGCATGCACAGCGCGAGGTTTTCCAGGTGTGCAGCGAGTGCCGACGAGCCCACTACCCAGCCCACCCGCCAACCGGTCATGGCATGGGATTTGGACAGGCTGTTCAACGTCGCCGTACGCTCGGCCATGCCCGGCAGGCTGGCCGGGCTAATGTGTTCGCCCTCAAACAACAGCTCGCTGTAGACCTCATCGGAGATCAGCCACAGGTCATGGCCGATGCACAGTTCGGCCAAGGCGTCCCAGGTTGCCCGCGGCAGGCTGGCACCCGAGGGGTTGTGCGGGCTGTTCAGCGCCAGTGCGCGGGTGCGTGGGGTGATGCGTGCGGCAACGTCTTCGGGGCAAACCCGAAAGCCGTTCTCCGAACGCACCGGCACCGGCACCACGGTGGCGCCACAGGCACCGAACACCGCTTCGTAGGTGACATACATCGGCTCGGCGACAATTACCTCATCGCCGGGGTTGAGCACGCACTGGGCAACACAGAACAGCGCACACTGGGCACCGGCCAACACCGTCACCTGATCGGCACTGACTGCCTGGCCGCTGCGCTGCTGATGGCGCTTGGCGATAGCCTGGCGCAAGGCCAGTTTGCCGCGCACATCGGCATAGTGGGTGTGGCCGTTGTTCAGGCTGTCGATGGCCGCCTGCACAATCGGTGCGGGGGTGTCGAAGTCCGGGTCGCCCACCGACAGCAGCAGGATGTCCTGACCTTGCGCCTGCAGTTCCAGGGCGCGGTAGTGAATATCCCAGGCGGCGGCACCGTCACCGGCAATACGTTGGGTCAAGTCGGAAAAGCGCATGGCAAGCTTCCTGAATCAGATGGGAGATCAACGAGCGCAAGCATGTTTGAGCTCGATCAGGGTCACGCTGTTGCGGGCGAAGCCGGCACGCAGTTCCGTTTGCAGTTCATCGAGGCTGCGCGGTTGTGCCACGGTGCAGCCAAAGGCCCGGCCCAGCCCGGCAAAGTCCGGGTTGCGCGGCAGTACGCCGATGGGTTCGATGTCCAGGCCGAGCATGTCGTCGCGAATCTGCCCCAGCGCATCGTTGTTCCACAGCAACACCACCAAGGGGCGGTCCAGCTCTTCGACCGCCGTCGCCAGTTCCTGCGCGGTGTAAAGGAAGCCGCCGTCGCCGACCAACACCAGGCCAGGGCGGTCATCACTGGCGAACATGCCGCCAATTCCGGCTGGCAGACCGTAGCCCAAGGTGCCGTAACCAGTAGGATGCAACCAACTGCGTGGGGCTCGGCTGGCGAAGGCATAGTTGCCGGTATAGGCCAGCTGGGTCATGTCGGTGCTGATGAAAGCGTTGTCCGGCAACTCGGCAGCCACCCGGTCAAGGATTGCCTGGTGCACGGCCTGCAGCGGGCCATGCCCGGCCTTGACCGCTTGACGCAAGGCGCTGACGGCAGCAACTGCTGCTGCGCTATCGCGGCTGATGTCGGGTAAGTGCTCCAACAAGGCAGCAACGGTTAACCGTGCATCGCCCTGCAAAGCCACGGCACAAGGGTAGAAGTCGTTGAACTTGCGTGAATCGATGTCCACCCGCAACAGCTCACCGCTCAGGGGCAAACGCTCGCGCCAGAAATCGGTATCGGCCATCTCGCTACCCACCGCCAGCACCACATCCGCTTCGGCGATCAGTTGCCAGCCGGGCTCGACGCACAGGCTGGCACCCGCGTTCAGGGGTGCTTCCGGGGCCAGTAGCCCCTTGCCGGCGACACTGGTGAACAGCGGCGCGGCCAGGCGGGTACTGAGCTGCTGCAGGGCTTCGGCAGCCTGCAAGGCTCCACCTCCCGCGATGATCATCGGGCGCTTGGCGGCGGCCAACTTGGCGGCCGCTTGCTCCAACACCTCACTGGCTGGCAGGCCACGGCCAGGGCGGCGGACCACCTCGTTGCTCCAGTCGCGCTTGACGGGCGCCGCCAGCACATCCAGCGGCACGGAAATATGCACCGGACGCGGGCGCTCACTGTCGAACACTGCATAGGCTCGGGCGATCAGCTCAGGCAAATCCTCCGCGCTCAAGGCCACGGCGGAAAACGCCGTGATCGGCGCGGTCATCGCGCGCTGGTCCTGGGTTTCGTGCAGGCAGCCCCAACCTTTGCCCAGGCTGGCGGTGTGGTTGACGCTGGAGATCACCAGCATCGGGATCGAGTCGGCGTAAGCCTGGCCAATGGCGGTTGCGGCGTTGGTCACACCGGGGCCGGTGATAACGAAGCACACCCCCGGCTTGCCGCTGACCCGCGCATAACCGTCGGCCATGAAGCCTGCGCCCTGCTCGTGACGGGTCAACACATGGCGAATGCCGCTGCCAGGTAGCCCGCGGTACAGCTCCAGGGTGTGCACGCCGGGAATACCGAACACAGTGTCGACACCGTAGTTAGCCAGCAGGCGGACCAAGGCCTGACCGCCGGTCAATGGACTGTTATGCATGGTGTTCTCCTGACGCCTGGCCGAGGCGGATCAACGCATCGACCGCGGTGGTGCTCTGAGCACCGACCATTAATGGGTTCACATCCAGTTCCAGCAGTTGCCCGACGTTTTCGCAGGCATAGTCGGCTACTGCGCGTATCGCTGCCACCAGCGCCTCCAGGTCGGCGCTTTCGCGCCCGCGAAAGCCCTGCAGCAAGCTGGCACTGCGCAGGCCCAGCACGGCGGCGCGGATGGCACAGTCGGTGGTGGGCAGCAGCAGGGTCTTACTGTCTTTGAGCAGTTCGACCAGAATCCCACCCGCCCCGATCACCAACGCCAGACCGAAGTCGTTTTCACGCTTGATGCCGACAATCAGCTCAGCCAAGGGTGCGCTGGCCATGGGCTCAAGCAGCACTTGTTCGAACGGCACGTAAGGTGCGTAGGCGGCAATCCGTTGGCGCATTTGCTGCAGGGCCGCGTCCAGCGCCTGGGCATCTTTGAGGTTCAGCGCCACGGCCCCAGCTTCGGTCTTGTGCGGCAACTGCGCACTGACCGCCTTGAGCACCAAGGGGTAGCCCACGGTTTCGGCGGCTTTTACCGCTTGATCGGCGGTGCTCAGCGCACCTGCCGGAATCGGCAGGCCGAACGCCTGCAAGGCCTGCTTTGACTCCCATTCGTTGAGCAGCGCACTGTCGCCTTCCAGCGCTTGCGGGCACAACGGCACCAACGCGGACTCGCCCCGCTCAAGCAACAGCTGACGCTGGCTGTGGTAAGCAGCGATCCGCCCCCAGGCTGCCAGGCCATCTTCGACGCCCTGCAGCGCGGCAATGCCCTGCCCATGCAAACGCTCACGGGCATGCGCCGGCAACAACTCGGGGAATGCCGAGGTAACAAAACCGACTTTTCCGTGGTGCTTGAGCGCAGCGCTGTACAGCTCAAGGAGCAAGTCGCACTCCTTGCGCTCGCCGGTAAATTCAGCCGGGTAATCGAGCACCAGCATGGCCGCGTCCGCCTCGCTGCGCAGGGCGCTGTCGAGCATGTGTTCAAGGGCCGCGCCGTCGCCCCAAATGGCGGTGGTGAAGTCCAGCGGGTTGACCAGGTTAGCGTAGGTCGGCAGCACGTGCGCCAGTTCCTTCACCTGATCGTCTTTGAGTGCGGGCAGGCTCAGGTCATTGCGTTCGGCGTAGTCGGCGATCAATCCGGCATCGCCGCCGGAGCATGCCAAAGCAATCAGGCTGCGCCCTTTGGGCAGGTTGCCACAGGCGGCTGCCTTGAGGGTTTCGGCGAAACTGACCGGGCCGCTGACGCGGATCACACCCAGGCGCTGGAACAGGCTGTCGTACAGGGCATCGGAGCCCGATAACGAACTGGTATGACTCAGGGCCAACTCGGCGCCGATCTGCGACACCCCGGTTTTCAGGGCAATGATCGGGATACCTTTCTCCAGCGCCTTGTGTGCGGCGCGGGCAAAACCGGGCACGTTCTTCAGCCCTTCCAGGTGTAGGCCGATGGCGGTAACCCGCGGTTCATCGAGCAGCACATCCATCAGCTCGGCAATACCCAGTTGCGCCTGGTTGCCGACCGACGCCATGTAGGCCACCGGTAGCGAACGGTCACTCATCGACAGGTTGTAGGCGAAGTTGCCGCTTTGGGTCAGGATCGCAACGCCTTTGTCCACGGTCTTGCCACCATGCGCGACCGGCCACAACGCGCTGTTGTGCAGGTAGTCGAGCAGGCCATAGCAGTTGGGGCCGAGCAGGGCCATGTGCCCCGCCGCTTTGAGCAGTTGCTGCTGCAGTGCCTGGCCTTCTGCACCGGCCTCGGCAAAACCTGAGGCATAGCAGATCGCCCCACCGGCATCGATGGCCGCCAGTTGTGCAACACAAGTCAGGGTCAGCTCGCGGTTGGTGGCGATGAATACCGCGTCCGGGCCACACGGCAGCTCGGCAACGCTACGCACGCACGGCACGCCGTCGAGGCTGTCGTGCTGCGGGTTGACCAGCCACATCTGGCCTTGAAAACCGCCTTCAGCACAGCGCTTGAGCGCTCGCGCCATGCTGCGCCCACCGACGAACGCCAGGTGACGAGGCGCCAACATGCGCTTGAGGTTGTCACGAATCGACTGCGACATAGCTATTCTCCAGCCCGATCAACGCAACAGTGGGCGCAGCAGTTCGCGCGAAATAATGTGCCGCTGGATCTCCGAGGTGCCCTCCCAGATCCGCTCAATCCGCGCATTGCGCCAGATCCGTTCGACCGGGCCTTCATCCATCAGGCCCATGCCTCCGAAAATCTGCACCGCTTCGTCGGCGACCTTGCCCAGCACTTCACTGGCGAACAGTTTGGCCATGCCCGCCTCGCCATCGGTCATGCTGTCCTGGTCCATCTTCCAGGCGGTGTGCAGGGTCAACAGTTCCGCAGCACGGATCTGTGTGGCCATGTCGGCGAGTTTGAACGACACCCCTTGATAAGTACCAATCGGCTGGCCGAACTGCTTACGGTCGGCAGCCCACTGCAGCGATACATCCAGGGCGCGTTGCGCCTGGCCGACGCAGTTGGCGGCAACCATCACTCGCCCGGCGGTGAGCCAGGCGTTGGCCACTTCCCAGCCCTTGCCGACTTCGCCCAGGACCTTGCTGGCCGGCACGCGGCAATCGTCGAAGAACAGCTCGTAGGTGTGGTAGCCACGGTTGCTGACGCACTTGGGCCCTCGGCGGATGGTCATACCAGGCGTGCCACGGTCGACTAGGAACGCGGTTACCGCATTACGCTTGCGGCCATTGTGTTCATAGGTGTCGGTGACGGCGAAGACAATGGCGAAATCGGCGTGGCCGGCATGGCTGATGAAATGCTTGCTGCCATTGAGTACGAAGTCATCGCCTTCACGCACCGCGCGGGTTTTGATGGCGTTGGCATCGGAGCCCGCGCCCGGCTCGGTCAAGGCAAAGCAGTCAACCTTTTCGCCCTGAATGCACGGCAGCAGATAGTCGTTGATCTGCTCGCCTTTGCAGGCCATGAGAATCTTCGACGGGCGCGCAACAAATACATGCACCGCCCACGACACCTTCGACAGCTCACGCTCGATCAGCGCCTGAGACAGGTAATCCAGGCCACCACCGCCAACTTCCTCAGGCATGTTGAAGGCATAGAAGCCTGCAGCAATTGCTTTGCCGCGAATCTGTGCGGCCAACTCCGGCGACACTTCGTCGGCGCGGTCCACGGCCTCCTCATGGGGCAGTAACTCCTTGGCAACAAAACTGCGTACCGCTTCCACCAACATTTCTTGTTCTTGGGTCAGTTGGAAATTCATGGAATGTTCCTGAAGAAGGTCGTTTAAGTAGTTATTTGCCAACGAATGTTGCGGCACGCTTTTCAACGGCAGCACGCAAGGCTTCAGCGCCATCTTCACTGCGGCCACACAGCAAACCGGCCGCCAGTTCAGCCTGCAACTGCTCGCCGAGGGTGCGCTGGGCACCGTCGCGGATCAGGCGTTTGGTCTGGGCGAAGGCGAAGGTCGGGCCGTTGGCCAGGCGCGCGGCCAGCTCGGCGGTCACGGTCGGCAACTGGTCATCGGCGCACACTTCGCCAACCAGCCCAGCCGCCAACGCTCGCTCGGCGCCCCACAACTCATCCAGAAACAGCAAACGCTTGGCCTGCTCGCTGCCGATCAGTCGTGGCAGATGCCAGCTGGCACCGGCATCGGGGCTGTAGGCCATGCTGGTGTAGCCCGCCTTGAACCGCGCCGATGCTGCCGCCACACGCAGATCGCAGCACAGGGTCAGGTCCATCCCGGCGCCGACGGCGGTACCGTTGATGGCAGCAATGGTTGGTTTATCCAGGCTGTGCAGGCGCTGCATCAGGGCGTGGGCGGTTTCGGTCCAGCCGTAGCTTTCCAGTGCGCCACGGGCTTCGGCTTCGGCCCACTCGGCCAAATCCGCCCCGGCACAGAAACTGCGACCACTGCCAGTGAGCACCACTACCCGCACCGCCGGATCGCGGTTGAAGTCGTCCAGCAAGGCGTGGAGTTTTTTCAGGCTGGGGATGTCCAGCGCATTGCGCTGATCAGGGCGATTGAGCGTGATCCAGGCAACACCGGCTTCGACCGAACTGAGCAGCGACGAAGAACTAGTCATGGAAGGCCTCGAATTATTGTGGTTGGCGTGAGGGGTAGGACTTGAGCTGATACTAAACGAGTGTTCAGTAAGGAGACAATCAGGGAGTCAATGCGATGTAACGGATTAATTTACATCGCTATCTCATTGTTTTAATTGGTATTTATCTCGATAAAAACGGGAGCGCCGAGGCTGCTGTTACAACTTCGCACAACTACTCAACCTGGAGTTAAAACCACCAGTGGGAGCGGGCTTGCCCAGCGATTGCGAGCTGACTGGCAGCTCGCAATCGCTGGGCAAGCCCGCTCCCACCTCAAGCATGCTCCTTCAACGGCACATCACACCGACGGCGCCAACACTACCTGACGCTTACGGTTGATCATGAAGTAAGCCGCATAGCACACGGCAATAAAGCCAAAGCCCCAGTACAACGACGGCCGCTGTGTTTCATCCAGCGCGAGGAACACAAACAGCGAACTGCACAGGGTGATGCACAGCAGCGGCACCAGCGGGTAGAGCGGCGCGCGGTACTTGAGGTCCTCAAGCTTGCCGCCATCACGCAGGAACGCTTTACGGAAACGGTATTGCGCCAGCGCGATCACGATCCAGGTGACCGTCCCGGACATTCCGCTCACCGCCATCAGCACCATGAACAAGGTGTCGGCCGCAATGAAGCTGGTCATCAGCGACACCAGGGCAAAGCACAGAGTAATGCTCAGCGCCCGCAAAGGTACGCCACGCTTGCTCAGCGGCGACAGGCTCTTGGGCGCCATGCCGGTTTTCGACATTGCCCAGAGAATGCGCGTCGAGGCGTACAGGCCCGAATTGCCCACCGACAGGATTGCGGTAAGGATCACGAAGTTCATCAGGTCGGCCGCGTAAGGAATGCCGACCATGTCGAACACCTGCACGAACGGGCTTTCCATCAGGCCAGCCTGCTGCCAGGGCACAATCGCCGACAGCACCACAATGGCCAGCACATAGAAGATCAGCACGCGGAACACCACGTTACGCACGGCGCGCGGGATGCTCTTCTCCGGCTGATCGGTTTCACCGGCGGCTACGCCCATGATCTCGCAGCCCTGGAAGGCGTAAACCACAGTCATCATCACCGCGAACACTGCCGACAAGCCGTTGGGGAACAGCGAATCACCAATCAAGTTGCTCATCATCGGTGCCGGTGCCCCGCTGGTCAGCGGGATAGCGCCAAAGATCACCAGTACACCGACGATGATGAAGCCGAGGATCGCCGCTACCTTGATGCCCGAGAACCAGTACTCCGCCTCGCCAAAGGCGCGGGTGGCCAGGGCATTGAGGCCGAACAGCACCACCACGAACAACGCCGACCAGTACCAGATCGGTACCTCCGGGAACCAGCGCACCATCAACATACCGGCGGCAGTGAATTCCAGGCCAACGGTGGTCGCCCAACTCATCCAGTACACCCAGCCGATCATGAAGCCGGTGGCCGGGCCGATGTACTTGGTGGCATGGGCCTGGAACGAGCCCGACACCGGCATCTGCACCGACAGCTCGCCGAGGCAGACCATCACCAGGTACATCAGGAAGCCCGCCACCAGGTAGGCGAGGATCGCGCCCAGCGGCCCGCCTTGGTTGATGGTGACGCCCGAGCCCATGAACAGGCCGGTACCAATCACCCCACCCAGCGACAGCATGAAGATATGCCGGCTCTTGAGCGCACGGGTCAGGTGAATGCCTTTACGTTCGGTTGATTCGCTCATGTCGGCACCTCAGCAGTGACGGATGGGCGAGAGGGAGGAACAGTAACGCGGGGACGGATCAGCTTTACGGCAGTTCATTATTATTATCTCCAATAAGCTTCGAAGACCGCGTGCAGTGCGGTTAGCGTCGATTATTGGAAAGCAATGTAAGGTGGCGTTGTACGTCTCGATCAAAGATGTAAAAAGTCGTAACTTTTTTGTACATCAGCCCTGAGTCAAACGTTCCAGGGCCTGCAATGCATGCTGCATTTGTACCTGTAACGCATCTTGCAGACGCTCGACAGCTTGAACGTCGCGAGCGCTGGCGGCGTCTTCCAACGCCCGCAACACCCGCGCAAGGCCACAGAATCCCAGCGAATCACTGCTGCCTGCCAGGCGATGGGCCAGATGGCCGATTTCGGTACAATCGCGGGCCTGCATGGCTTCAGCCAGTGCCGTACGGTGCTGGACAATCAACGCCTGCAGCACGCCGAGCAAGCCCTGCACTTTCTGCTCACCCAGCAGTTGCCGATGGGTTTGCAGCAAGGCCTGGTCCAGTTCTGGCTCATCGACCGATGCATCAACCAGCCCAGCCTCAGCGGCCAGCGCCTGACGCAGGCTGTCGAGTTTCAAGGGTTTAGCCAGCACACCCTGCATTCCCGCTTCAAGACAGCTCTGCACCAACGCCGGCTGCACACTGGCGGTGAGCGCCAGCATCCGTACCTGTTGGTTCGGCCCCGGCGCCCTGCGGATGAGCCGGCACAACTCGACGCCACTGATGCCAGGCAGATGCACATCCAGCAACAGCAGATCAAAACGCCGTTCACGGCACATCGCCAGGCCTTGTTCGGCCTCTTCGGCCAGCCACACCCGGTGACCGTCGCGCAGCAACAGACCACGCACCACATCGCGGTTCAGTTCCACATCCTCGACCACAAGGATATCCAGGGCGGCAGCCACCGGCGACGCGGCCAGCGCCTGAACCGGCGGCTGCCCACGGGCCAGGTCCAACTCGAACCAGAAGCAACTGCCCTGCCCCTCGGTGCTCTGCAAGCCGATTCGCCCACCCAGTTGCTCAACCAGATGCTTGCTGATCGCCAGCCCCAACCCAGTGCCGCCATAGCGCCGGGCAACAGCCTCGCTGGCCTGGGTGAAGCGGTCGAAAATCTTCGCTTGCACGGCTTCGGCAATGCCGATGCCGTTGTCAGTGACACTGATCCGTAGCTGTTGTCGGTCATCCTGCTCACCCAGCACCTGTACCTGGACATTGACCTGCCCGCCTTCGGTGAACTTGATGGCATTGGCCAGCAGGTTACTCAGCACCTGGCGCAGAAACTGCTCGGCGCCCTGCTGGTAAGCGGCCAAGCGTGGATCGATATGGCACTCAAGGGTGCTGGCATTGGCTGTCGCTTTCGGCTCAAGCAAGGTCACTACGTCATCGCACAATTGGCGCAGCGAGAAGTCCAGGGTTTCCGGGCGCGTTTCGCCTTCTTCCAGGCGGGCAAAATACAGCACTTCATTGAGGATGCTCAGCAGCCCTTCGCCGGCTTTATACAATGCTTCAAGGCGCTTGCTGTCCTCGGCCTTGAGCCCGGCACCGCGCAGCAGCTCTGCCATACCGAGCATGCCGTTGAGTGGCGTGCGCAGTTCATGGCTCATGGTTGCCAGAAACCGCGACTTGGCCAGGTTGGCTGACTCGGCCTCGTCTTTGGCACGCAACAGGCTAGCCGTGCGGCGCTCAACCATCTTCTGCAACTCGTCGCGTTTGTCTTGCAAGGCCAGGCGGTCCACTTCGCGGCGCTCGATGTCACTGAGAATCGCCCGGCGCATGTCATCCAGAGCGTGGGCCACGGTGTCGATTTCATCGAAGCGTGCGCTGCGACGCTTGTCCAGGCGCAGCGGCTCCTGCCAGTCGCCAGCTGCAATCCGCCGGGTGAACTCGGCCATGACTTGCAGGTGGCGCGTCACCAGGCGATAAAACAATCCCGACAAGGCCACGGCCAGGCCACAGAGAAATACGCTCATCCACAACAGGCTGGTCAGCCCGGTGGCGAACAAACGCTTATGCACCGCGCCCAAGTCGATACTCACCTCCAGCTCACCCAAGTGCCGCAACGGCCCCGACGGTGGCTGAAAATCCAGGGCAAATCGCTCGATGCGCAACGGCCCCGGCGGGTTGGGGTCGCCCTGCACCAAGTTGAAATCGGCGCTGCTCAGGCGCACCCGCGCCACATCAGAGAAGTCCACCAAGCCGCGCAACTGCACGCTGATCTGATCTTGGTTGAGGTCCCACAGGCTGCGCTCCAGGCTGGCCAGGTAGCCCACACGAATCAACGCCATACGGGCATCGATATCGCGCATCTCTCGGCGGTATTCGAAATACAACTGCACGGTACTGGCCAGCACGGTAAAACACAGGCTGAACAGCAAAATGAATAGCAGTAGCCGCCTGAACAACCCCTCCGGGTGCAGGCGAATCATCGCGCATCCGCCGGCAGATTGATCATGTCGCGGTAGGTCACTTCGCTCTGGTGCAACCAGCGTTCAATGTCGCCGCTGTCGGTCATGCGTTGTAACTGCTGGTCAATCTCTGCCATGCGCTGGCTCAGCGGCGAATGGCGCGAGACCGCAACGCGCAGGTAGTCGACACTGAGCGCCGCCGGTAACGCCTGAATGTCCTCGGCGCCAGGCAGGCGCTCGATGAACAACTGCCCTGTGCGTCGCTCCTGAATCACGAAGTCGATACGCCCACGCATCAGTTTGCCGAAGTTCTGCTGGCTGGAAGAGACCCACTCGATGTTCTGGTGCTTGGCCACAAACGCATCGAACGCCGGACCGTAGCTTTCGCCAAACAGCAAGCCGCCACGATACCCGGCCAGGTCTTGCAAGCGCTCGAAGGTGATGGGCCGTTGGCGATTGATGAACACCGCCACCTCCTCGCGCAGTACCGGCACACTGGAAAAGCGCATACCCTGATCACGTTGGTCGCTGTTGTAAGCCAGCACCACATCCACCCGGCCCTCAGCGGCATCCATCAAGCAGCGCTTCCAGTTGCCCAGCACCACCATCTCGACCTCGTAGCCCAAGCGGGTAAACAACTCGCGCACCACCGTCGGTGCCAGGCCGCGCACTTGCCTGCCGTCGCTCCAGGACACCGGCGGATACACCGGGTAGTCACAATAGCGAATACGTTCGCCAGCCTGCGACAACGAGGCCAATAGCAGCAACGTCAGGCCCAGCCAGCGTTGCATGATGCTCAGGCCGCCACGCTGGCGGTAAACAGATAACCGGCGCCGTGGATGGTAATGATCAACTGCGGCTCAGCCGGGTCGTCGTGCAGTTTGCGTCGCAAGCGACCGACCAGCACATCGATGGAGCGGTCATTGGGCACCCATTCGCGGTTACGGATCTGATCCATCAGTTGGTCGCGGCTAAGGGTGTGGCCGCTGTTGCGCAGGAACACACTGAGCAACTGAAACTCACCGTGAGTAAGCAGGGTTTCACCGCCTTGCGGGTCGATCAGGCGACGGCGGTCGGTGTCCAGCGACCAGTCGGCGAACTGTTTGAGGGCATGGTTGGCCGTGGTTGTCGGCCTGGAGGCCTGGGCATGGCGCACGCGACGCACCAGGTTCTTGGCCCGGGACACCAGCTCACGGGGATTAAGGGGTTTGATCACATAGTCGTCAGCGCCACACTCCAGGCCTACGATGCGATCGATATCGTCGTTGCGCCCGGTGATGAGGATGATGCCGACCTCAGAGCGTACCCGCAGCTCGCGGGTCAGGGTCAGGCCGTCTTTGCCCGGCAGGCGGATGTCGAGCATCACCAGATCGACACTCTGGCTGGCCAGAAAATGCTCGGCCTGCTCGGCTGTGTCGGCACAGTGAACGTCGTAGCCTTCCTGCGACAGGTAGGCGTGCAGCAAGTCGCGAATAAGCGGATCGTCATCGACGATCAGTACCCGAGGCGTCATTGCGTGTTGTCTCTTATAGTCGTTGTTTTTTAACCCGCGACAGCAGCGTACCGATTACTGAACGACCGATCAACAGCCCTCGGTCCGGGTAAAACGTCGGCGCCCACCCGCTTGCAGGCCATCGACCCAGGCCTCGCAGATCTGCACGCCCTGCTCCGGCGTGAAAGTACCGGGGTTAAGCCCCGACTCCAGCCACAAGCCGTCGAGCAAGGCACTCAGGCTGATCGCAGCCAGATCGGTGTCAAAGCCTTCCCAGCCCTCTTCCTTGGCCAAAGCACCGAGCAGGCGACCGAGTTCATTGCGGTATTCGCCATAGGAGTGGTCGTGCACCTGGTTGATCGCTTCGGCGGTTTTCACCGCTCCCCAGAACGCTAGCCAGGCATCGAGCAACTTCGGGTCGAGCAGTTCGGCGCAGAACGAGGCACGAAAAAACGCCGACAAGCGCTCACGGGCGTTGGGTGCCGCTTGCGCCATCGCTTCGCGAATCAGGCCCATGACCCGCCCGGTAACCGCCATGTAGGCTTCGGCCACCAGTTCGTCCTTGCCCGAATAGTGGTGGCTGATCAGCCCCACCGACACCCCCGCTTCAGCTGATATTTTGCGGATCGAGGCGCCTTGGAAGCCGTGGCGTTTCAGGCACACCAAGGTCGCTTCGACCAGATTGGCTTTGCGCAACTCCGGGACCATACGGCTGTAACGGGCTTCCTGGCTCATCGGCGGTTCTCGTAATGGGGAGATTTTCGCGGGGCAAGCCCGCTCCTACTGTAGGAGCGGGCTTGCCCCGCGATGTTGTTGAACAACTGTACAACAACTCCCGCTCAGTCGCGATAATCCGGCGCCACGCGTTGCACCAGGCGCAGCAACGCCGCCCAGGCCAGTTGCATGCCATCCGGGTCGCTCAACTCGCCTTCCTTGAGTGCGCGCGTCGGCTCGTTGAACTGGCGTTCGGTATGGGCACATACCGCATCAGGCGGCAACACGATCTCGCCAGCGGCTTGCGCGGCCAACTGTATTTCACAGGCCTTCTCCAAGTAATACATACGCAAAAACGCCTGACTGACGCTTTCGCCCACTGTCAGCAAACCATGGTTGCGCAGCATCAGCACCGGCTTGTCGCCCAAGTCACGGACCAGCCGTTGCTGCTCGTCCATGTCCAGCGCCACGCCTTCATAGTCGTGGTAAGCGACCTTGCCGTAGAACTCCATGGAAATCTGGTTGACCGGCAGCAGCCCACACTTGAGCGCGGCCACCGCGCAACCGGCCTTGGTGTGGGTGTGCAGCACGCATTGGGCATCTTCGCGGGCACCGTGGATGGCGCTATGAATCACGAAGCCTGCCGGGTTGACCGGGTACGGCGACGGCTCGACGGCGTTACCGTTCAGGTCGATCTTGACCAGTTTGGACGCAGTGATTTCATCGAACATCAAACCGTACGGGTTGATCAGAAAGTGGTGCTCGGGGCCCGGAATGCGCACCGAGATATGGGTAAAAATAAGGTCGGTCATGCGAAAGTGGGCGATCAGCCGGTAGCAGGCCGCCAGCTCCTGGCGCAGACGCAGTTCGGTTTCAGTCGAAGTCATTCTTGTTGTTCTCAGGCAAAAGGCTGGCCAGACAATAGGGCTGGACACCCGGCGGTGTCCAGCCGCAACGGGTTACTTGCTGGCCCAGGCGTTGAAACGCTCTTCGAGTTCATCGCCATGGTCTACCCAGAACTCGACGTTCATCGCCAGGGCGCCTTCAAGGTTCTGCTTGGACGTCGGCACCCAACTGGCCAGCTTCGGATCAAGCTCCGCCGCCGCTTGCGTATTGGTCGGCCCGTAGGGAATCTGATTGACGTAACGCACCTGAGTATCGGGCTGGTTGGCGTAGGCGATCAGGCGCTTGGCCTGGTCTACGTGCCGGGAACCCTTGATGATCGCCCAGTAGTCCATGCCGTACAGGCTACCCGGCCAGACCACAGCCAGCGGGCTGCCCTCCTGGGCTGCGACGGCGATGCGGCCACTGTAGGTGGAGGTCATGACCACGTCGCCTGCACTGAGCCACTGCGCCGGTTGCGCGCCGGCTTCCCACCACTGGATGTAGGGCTTGAGCTCAGTGAGTTTGGCGAACGCCCGGTCGACACCTTGCGGCGTGGCCAACACCTTGTAGACCTCTTCAGGTTTGACGCCATCGGCCATCAGGGCAAATTCCAGGTTGTAGACTGCCCGCTTGCGCAAGCCTCGCTTGCCGGGCGTCTTCTGCACGTCCCAGAAGTCCGCCCATGAGGTCGGTGCCTGGGCCAGTTTGTGCTGGTCGTAGGCAATTGCCACGCTCCACACCAGCACCGCTGACCCGCATTCCTGGGCGGCATCGGGAATCAATTGCTCGGCGCGGCCCAGCTTGGCCCAGTCGAGGCGCTCATACATGCCCTCTTCGCAGCCGCGCATCAGGTCCGGCGCCTCGATCATGACCAGGTCCCAATCAACGTTACCGGTGTCGACCATCACCTTGATCCGCGCCATTTCACCGTTGTATTCGCTCTGGATCAGTTTGCTGCCGTCCTGGGCACTGAACGGCTGAAAGATCGCCGCATCCTGGGCTTTTTGGCCGGCGCCGCCGTAGGCCACGACCACCATGTCCGGCGCGGCGTGAGCACAGCCGAGTGCAAAGGCGAACAGCCACGGCGAGCGTTTGAGCAGGTTCATTGTCATCGGTGGTTCCTCATGCCGGAACCGCGACTGGCGCGGCCCGTTTTCTTGTTGTTGTGAGGGTTACCCCAGGGCACAGGGTGAGTCGAACGCTAGTCAACCGTCAGTAAAAAAACAAGTTGATTTTTTACTGACGGTACACTTCTATAGAAAAATAAAAACAACATACCGCTGGAGCCTGCACCACATGTCGACCTTCACGCACCTGTTCGAACCGCTGCACATCCGTGGCAAACGCCTGAAGAACCGCATCATGTCCAGCGGTCACGACACCTCGATCCCCACCGACAACCTGGTCAACGAGCGCTTGATCGCCTACCACAAGGCCCGCGCCGAAGGTGGCGTTGGCCTGATCGTGCTGCAGGTCGCCGGGGTGCATGACAGCGCGCGGTACACCTCTCATGTGTTGATGGCCACCGACGATGCCTGCATCGAGGGCTACCGTCAGTTGGCTGAAACCTGCCATGCCCATGACACGGTGGTTTTATCGCAAATCTTCCATCCCGGGCGGGAGATCATGGAGTCCAGCGACGGTCTGCTGGCGGTGGCCTACTCGGCCTCGGCAGTGCCCAACGAGCGCTTCCGGGTGATGCCACGCGCGCTCGATCAGGCGATGATCGACGCTATCGTGCAGGGCTACGCCGATGCCGCGCGGCGCCTATACCAGGCCGGGCTCGATGGCGTTGAAGTGGTTGCCAGCCACGGTTACCTGCCCGCACAGTTCATCAACCCCAGGGTCAACCGCCGCAGCGATGGCTACAACGGCACGCTGGAACAACGCCTGCGCTTTGTCCGCGAAGTCATCGCTGCGGTGCGTGCCAGTACGTCTGCGGATTTCATCATTGGCTTGCGTATCAGCGCCGACGAACGCGACGCCGAAGGCCTGACCGAAGACGAATCGCTGGCAGCCGTTCAGGCGCTGCAAAGCCAGCTGGACTACGTGCATATCGTCGCCGGTACCTCGGCCTCGCTCGGCGGCGCCGTGCACATTGTCCCGCCAATGGCCATCGAAGCGGCGTACCTGGCCCGCGAGGCCGGCACCTTCAAGGCCAGCCTGTCGATCCCGCTGTTCGTCACCGGGCGCATCAATCAACCCCAGGAAGCGGAACTGATCCTGGCCCGCGGCCAGGCTGATGTGTGTGGCATGACCCGCGCCTTGATCTGCGACCCGCAGATGCCGAACAAAACCGACAGCGGCCATGCCGAAGACGTACGCGCCTGCATCGCTTGCAACCAAGCCTGTATCGGCCATTTTCACCGCGGCCTGCCGATTTCCTGCATTCAGCACCCAGAGACCGGGCGTGAACAACAGTACGGCCAGCTCCAAGCTACAACGCTGCGCAAACGCATCCTGGTCGCCGGTGGCGGCCCGGCTGGCATGAAGGCAGCGGCAGTCGCGGCAGCGCGTGGGCATCAGGTGACGCTGTACGAAGCCAACGCACAGTTGGGCGGTCAGGTACTGCTCGCACAATTGCTGCCACGCCGTGCCGAGTTCGGCGGTGCCAGCACCAACCTGCAGCGCGAGATGCAACTGGCCGGGGTCGAGGTGGTACGCAATACCCGGGTCGACCGCGCCCTGGTGGAACGCGAACAACCCGACCTGGTGATTGTCGCCACTGGCGCCGAACCTTACTGGCCGAGCTTTGAGCGCGCCGGTGATCTGCAGGTGGTCGATGCCTGGCAGGTACTGCGCGATGAGGTCACCCTCGGGCGTTCAGTGCTGGTGGTGGACTGGCGTTGTGACTGGATCGGCCCGGGCATTGCCGAGCGCCTGGTACGCAACGGGCATCAGGTACAACTGGCAGTCAACGGCACCCACTGCGGCGAAAGCCTGCCCCTGTATGTGCGCGACCAGATGGCCGGCGAACTGCATAAACTCGGCATCCCCATCACGCCCTACGCCCGCCTCTACGGCAGCGATGACACCACCGTGTACCTGCAACACACCGCCAGCGGCGAGCCGATGATCTTCGAAGACATCGACACCCTGGTGCTGTGCCAGGGCCATCAACCGGTCGATAGCCTGGCCGATGAGCTTCGCGGTGTGGTCGAGGTCAAACGCATCGGCGACTGCCTGGCGCCACGCACCGCCGAAGAAGCCATTTACGAAGGATTGAAAGTCGCCTGGACGCTATGAGCCTGTTTATACTCCGGGGCTTTGCAGCGTGCGGTCTGGAGCACCCATGAGCAACCACAGCAAGATGCCGCCCGAGGGCGCCGTTCCCGGCCAGGAAGGCGCCGCCGCCCCGCAGTTTCTCGGCACACGCATTCGCGGCCTGCGCAAGCGCCGGGGCATGACCCTGGCTGAGCTGGCCCAACAAAGTGAATTAACTGCCGGCTACATCAGCCAGCTGGAACGCAACCTGTCGTACCCCTCGATTCCGGCGCTGTTCAACATTGCCCGCAGCCTGGGCGTGACCATCCAGTGGTTCTTCGCCAGCGAAGCCAGCACCGACCCGGCCGACG
The DNA here is from genome assembly GCF_004353925.1 of Pseudomonas sp. H9. Taxonomy (GTDB): domain Bacteria; phylum Pseudomonadota; class Gammaproteobacteria; order Pseudomonadales; family Pseudomonadaceae; genus Aquipseudomonas. Next base: position 502,888 of record NZ_SMOK01000011.1, read on the forward strand.
ACGGCTACGTGGTGCGCAAGAACAGCCGCCTGAGCGTGCACTACGAAGACGGCATCGTCGACCAACTGCTCAGCCCGCAGCCCAACCGTGAACTGGAAATGCTTCACTCGCGTTTTCCGCCCGGTACCTACAGCCAGCAGAGCTACAGCCATGACGGTGAAGAAGCCGGTTACCTGCTCTCGGGCAGCTTTGAACTGTGGGTGGGTGAGCGTTACTTCCAACTCAATGAAGGTGACAGCTTCAGTTTTTCCAGCCAGGAGCCGCACCGCTACGGTAACCCTGGTGAGGTCGATGCGGTGGTGATCTGGGTGATCACCCCGCCGACCTTCTGACCCCGCTACCTACAATCCCTGGCACAACAACAATAAAGGCTTGCCATGAACGACCTGATCCTCCGCGACCTGAACAACGGTCTGCTAACCCTGACCTTTAACCGGCCAGACAAGCTCAATGCATTGAACACCGCCATGTACAGCCAGCTCGGCGAGCTGCTGCAGGCAGCTGAGGACGACCCGGCGGTTGAGGTCATCATCCTTACCGGCGGCGCCCAGTGCTTCAGCGCCGGCAACGACCTCAAGGATTTCCTCGACAACCCGCCCAGCGACATGGACAGCCCGGTGTTTCGTTTGATGCGCATCGTGATGGCCCTGGAAAAACCGCTGATTGCCGCCGTCTCAGGCCCTGCTATCGGCATCGGCACCACCCTGCTGTTGCACTGCGACCAGGTGCTGGTCAGCCGCAGCGCCAAACTGCGCATGCCCTTCGCGCCATTGGGCCTGTGCCCGGAGTTCGGCTCCAGCCTGCTATTGCCGCGTCTACTGGGGCATGCCCGTGCAGCGCGCCTGCTGATGTGCAATGAACTGCTTAACGCAGAACACGCCGTGCAATGGGGCCTGGCCAACGAGCTGCACGACGACGGCGAGCAATGCCTGAGCGCCGCCCGGCAATTGGCCCTGCGCCTGCAAGCGATGCCTCAGGAGGCCTTGCGTGTCAGCAAGCGCTTGCTCAAGGACACTCACCGGGCAGAGCTGGAAGCCTGTGTGCTGCGTGAAGGGCTGCTGTTCATCGAGCGCCTGCATACGCCGGAGGCGAAGGCGGCGCTGCGTGCCCTGGTCAAGGACTGACGCCCGGCAGTGAAACGTTATGTCGTCGGCGGCCTGGGCCAGTTGCTGAGCGGGCCACGCCAGGTTTCATACGCCTTGGCCACCTGCAGCAACCAATGATCAGCGAAGCGAGGCCCGACCAGTTGCAAGCCGATGGGCATGCCTTGGTCGGTGAAACCGCAGTTGATCGACAGCGCAGGCTGCTCACCCATGTTCCAGGGCACTGTGAAGGCGATGTGTTCAAACGGCAGCGCCGGATCGTTGGTTGGCGATGCCCAGTAGGCCGGAAAGGCGCTGACCTGGTTGGTGGGCGACAGCAGCAGATCGAACTCGCTGAACAACGCCGCAGCACGACGGCGAATCTCGAAGGTCTGGTTAAACCCTTCCATCGTTTGCAGGGCCGTCAGCGTCTGTGCGTCTTCAGCCCATTCGCGAATATAGGGCAACACCTGCCCAAGACGTTGCGCCGACATCGACTGCAATTGGCTCCACTGCCGCACCCGCCAGAACTGATCGAGCCCGCGCAGCAAGGTCCGGTTCATGACCGGCGCGGCTGCTCGTACCTGAGCACCGTGACGCTCGAACAGACGCGCGGCTTCGTGTACCGCAGCCAGCACTTGCGCGCAGGGTTCGAAGCCGACGCCAGGGTCAAGTATCAAGCCGATTTTCAAGCCTTGTACCGATTGGCTGCTCACCCCCCAGTCACACGCCAGCGGCGGCAGACTGGTGGCATCGCGGGCGTCGGGGCGGGTCAGGTAACGCATCATCAGCGCACAATCGTCCACGTTGCGAGTCATCGGTCCCGCGCAGCGCCCGGTGTAGTAAGGGTCAATGGGGATGCGCCCCAGTGTCGGCTTGAAACCCACTAACCCGCACCAGGCCGCTGGCAGACGGATAGAGCCGCCGATATCGGTACCAATATGCAAGGGGCCGTAACCAGCTGCCGCTGCCGCAGCTGCGCCTGCGCTGGAGCCCCCCGGGTTGTTGTTCAGGTTCCACGGGTTGCGGGTCAGCCCATGCAGGCTCGACAAACCGGATGACAACATGCCGAAATCAGGCACGGTGGTTTTGCCCAGGATGATTGCGCCCTGTTCACGCATACGCGCAGCGGGCGGTGCATCATCAGGCTCAGGAACCGCCACGGTAGCCGCGCAGCCCAGGCCATTGACGTCGCCCTTTGTGGCAATCAGTTCCTTGATGGTCACCGGCAATCCGTCGAGCAACCCCTGCGGGCGCCCCTGGCTCCAGCGTTGTGTAGAGGCCAGCGCCTGCTCGCGCACCTGCTGTGGATCGAAGGCGCACAGTGCGTGCAGGTAAGGCTCCCAGCGCTGGATGTGGCTCAGCAGGTGGTCGTAGTATTCCGAGGGTGACAAATCCTGGTTGGCGAACAGCGCCAGCACCTGGGTTGCAGGAAGGTCGTGCAGGTCGCAAACAGTGGTCACGCGAGTAACGGTCATAGGACCTCCTTGTCCGAAGGGCTGCACCTGGCTCATCCGCGTACGATGCTTGTTACTCGCGCCCGAGTTCGGCCACTACGCCCATAACACCAGGCTGTGAACACCCCGACAGCGCCCATGACCAGGCTGTAGGCCACGCTGGACCAGGCACTCCAGGGCATGAGGGCAATCAGCATCAGCGGCGTTACGCTGGCCCACAGTGCGTAGGCAATGTTGTAGGTCAGCGAAATGCCCGAGACCCGCACTCGCGGCGGGAACAAGCCCACCATCAGCGACGGCACCACGCCCACCACGCCACAGGCCAACCCGGCGAATGCGTACGCAAGGCTGATCAGCGAACTGCCGCTCACCAGGCAGCCGTATAGCAAGGCCACCCCCAGCGGTAGCAGCAGGCTGTAAAGCATCAAGGCGCGCCAGGCGCCAATGCGGTCAGCCAGTCGACCGGCCAGCACACATCCGATGTTCAGAAAGACGATACCCAGGCTACTGAGCGCAAAGGTCTGGCTGGCACTGATTGCAAAGCTCTTCTGCATCACGGTCGGTGTCACCACCACCAGCACAACCACTGCCGAGGTCAGGACGCAGGTCAGTAACATCGCCGGCACGATGGCACCGCGATGTTCACGCACTACCCTGCGCAGCGGCAGCTGCGCATCGACTTCCCGGCGTTGCTGCAGGGCAAGAAATACCGGCGTTTCGCTGAGCCAACGCCGCAACCATACCCCCACTATCCCGAACACACCGCCGAGCAGGAACGGAATCCGCCAGGCAAAATCAAGTATTTCGGCTGGCGTGTAAGTACGGGCCAGCCAGGTTGCCATCAAGGCGCCCAGCAAGTAACCAAAGGTCAATCCGGCCTGCAGGATGCCCAGCGCATAGCCTCGGTGACCAGCAGGCGCATGCTCAGCCACAAACACCCAGGCACTGGGTACTTCACCACCTACAGCGGCGCCTTGCAAAACACGCAGCAACAGCAGCAGCACCGGCGCCCAGACGCCGATCTGGGCGTAGGTCGGCATCATCCCGATCAACAGGCAGGGCAAAGCCATCATCAGGATGCTCAGGCTGAACATCCGCTTGCGCCCCAGGCGATCGGCAAAATGCGCCATGAGGATGCCGCCCAGGGGCCGCGCCAGATAGCCGGTGACGAAAATCCCGAAGCTTTGCAGCAAGCGCAACCACTCAGGCATCTGCGGCGGAAAGAACAGCTCGCTGAGGGTCAGGGCAAAAAATACGAAGATGATGAAGTCGTAGATTTCCAGGGCGCCCCCCAAGGCAGCCAGGCCCAGGGTTTTGTAGTCCGAGCGGGAAAAGCGACGCAGATCAGCGGGGGCCGTCATAGAGCCTCTTTGCACAAATCCTGGGGGTACGACGCCGTCATGGCATCCCTGTCAATTCGATTGAGCGCAGACACTCTCGGTGCCAGCAACGACCCGGCAATGCTCTGCGTAATCATTACAAGGGGCAACACAAACACGGCGCTGGGTTGCTTTTTAGCGAAAATCTGTACATTGAGTTTTCATCGGTTTCACCAATAATCGTGCGCTCCCATCTCTCGAACATTGAGCGCAACATGGAAGAAGTTCAGCGTAAATTCGACGATTTTTCGCACCCCGACGTAGGCGCAATCGCCATAATTCGTGGCCGGATGCTTCAGGCCCTGCAGCAGTACCTGCTCGAACGCGACTTCAAACAGTTGCTGCCCATTCTGATGTCACCGATCACCGATCCGCTGAATCACGCGGTGTACCCGGCCGAGCTGCAGTATCAAGAGCGTCGCCTGAAACTGACGGCCAGCATGATCTTCCACAAGCAACTGGCGTTGACCGCCAACGACCACGAGCGGATCTTCATCGTTGCGCCGAATATCCGCCTGGAAAAGCCTGAGATCAAAGACTCGGCCAACCACTTGCTGGAGTTCTCGCAGTTCGATTTCGAAATCCGTAACGGCGACATGTACCAGGCCATGGCCCTGATCGAAGGCCTGGTCAAATACACCCTGGGCGAAGTGAACCAGCACTGTGCCCTGCAGCTGGCCCAACTGGGACGCAAGCTGCCGCACTATGAAACAGCGTTCCCGATCTACAGCTCGGATGAACTGCGCGCCGAATACGGTGACGATTTCGAGAAAATCATGTCGGCCCAGGCGCACACCCCGTTCTTTGTGACCAACTACAAGCGCGAGTTCTACGACCGTGAAACTCCGGGCCAGCGCGGGCACTACAACAACTATGACTTGATCTATCCCGACGGTTACGGCGAAGCGTTGTCGGGTGCCGAGCGCGAGTTCGAGTACGAGCAGATCCTCTACCGCATGCGCGAGCTGGACATGGACCTTGCCCCCTTTGCCAATTTCCTGGAGTTCGCCCGCCGTGGGCTGCTGCACCCGAGTGCGGGGGGCGGCCTGGGTATTGAGCGGCTGCTGAAGTTCATCTGTGGCAAACGCCACATCCGTGATGTCGCCCTGTTTGACCGCACCGTCGGCAGCAACTTCCTGTTCTGAGCCAACCACCTTGCCCACTGTTCCTCACCTGCCGCCCTGCGGCAGGCGACGGAATTCGCCTGGAGTAAACCCATGCCCGCTCTACGTATTCACTGGTGCTCCCCTCTCGACAGCGGCCAACAGAAGGCCAGCGAGAAGTACAACACCGGCGCGCTGGACTTCGCCGGCATCGTCGACTTCGCCCAAGAGGCCGACGAGCTGGGGATCGATTCGCTGTTGATGGGCATCAGTTACCACATGCCCGACCCGCTGCCGATGATCGGTGCGCTGGTACGCGAAACCAGCCGGGTCAAATTCATCCTTGCCTATCGTCCGGGCCTGCTGCCGCCGACGCTGTTCACCCAGATCGTCAACACCGTGTCGTGGATGTCCGACAAGCGGATTGCGCTGAATCTGGTGGCTGGTATCTCGCCGGATGAACAAGCCTTCTACGGCGATTTTGTCGGGCACGACGGCCGCTACGAACGCACCCGCGAATTTCTTGAAATTCTCCATCGTTTCTGGAAAGGCGAGAGCCCGCTGAGCCACCAGGGTGAACACTACCGTATTGAACAGGCGCAACTGGGCCTGCCCTTCAAAGACCATGAACGGCCACAGATCTACCTCAGTGGCGCCTCGGCGATTGCCCAACAGATCGCCGTGTCTCAAAGCGATTGCTGGCTGCGTTATGGCGACACCCCTGAAGGCATCGCAGCTGCAAGCCGCAACGTGCTTGAGGCCGGCTGTTCGGTAGGGATCCGCATGCACATCCTGGCCCGTGAAACCCGCGAAGAAGCTTTGGCCGCAGTCGAGCAGATGATGCAGAACCCCGACGAGCAGCACCGCGAATGGGTCCGCCAGTTCGTCGCCCGCTGCGACTCCGAGGCGGTGAAAACCTCGTTCCGCCTGGCCGAAGGCGCCAGCCATGACTGGCTCTCGCCGATGCTCTGGTCGGGTGCCGTTGCCTACCGTGGTGGCCCTGCGCTGTGTGTGGTGGGCAGCTACCAGGAGGTTGCCGAGTACCTGATCGAATACAAGAAAGTCGGCGTCAGCGAGTTCATTTTCTCCGGCTGGCCAACCCGTGACGAAATGCGCGGCTTTTGCCGCCATGTCCTGCCACGCCTGCGAGCCCTGGAAGCGCAACTGGACCATCAGCATGCATGACAGCCGAAGGCTACGGCGTTTCGGCGCCGGTTTGCTCTGCGCCTTGCTGGCCGAGCAAACGGTCCTCTTTGCGGTACCGTTGCTGGTGTATCAGCTGTCGGGCAGCGTGCGCTATTCCGGGGTGGTGTTTGCCCTGGAGTGGCTGCCGGCCCTGCTCGCCTACCCGTTCGCCGGCCTGCTGGCGGACCGTTTCGGCGGGCGTTTGCTGTTCCGCCAGGCCAACGCCGCACGCGCAGTCAGCCTTGGCCTGACCGTGTTGCTGTGCTGGTACAGCCCCGGGCTGACCATTTGGGCGTTGGCCCTCAACGGTATTGTCTTGTCGTTGCTGATGGCACCGGTGCGCATGGCAGTGGAGAAGAGCGTACCGCTGATGGCCGCGCCCGAACGCCTGGCACATACCCAGTCGTTGGTGCAGAACATGGAGCTGCTGGCCATGGCCTTGGGCCCGGCATTGGCGGCCCTGCTGGCGCTGTATACCTCCAAGCTGGTGCTGCTCGGCCTTGCGGCACTGGCGTTTGCCACCGCGTCGTTGTACTGGCAGGGACTCCCCACCCAGGCACCACAGAAATCATCCACGGCAGTGCTCGACGACCTGCAACTGGGCTGGCGCCTGCTGCTCAACAACCCGCCCGTGCTTTCACTGGCCGCGCTGAACTTCACCATCAACCTGGCATTCGCCTGCGTTTTGAGTGCGAACGCCTTCCTGATCAGCGGTGTGTTTCAGGCCGACGATGGCGTGTTTGGCCTGATGAACGCCGCTGCCGGAGCGCTGGGCATCGCCAACTTCCTGCTGGTGCCACGGCTGTTACAGCGCATGTCGATCTATCACCTTGGCGCCTGGGGCTTTGCCTTGCTGTGCCTGGGGCTGCTGAGCATGGGCCTGGCCACTGGCGTGCTGATGTATGCCGCAAGCTTCGTCCTGGCCATGGCGGGTTGTGCGCTGTTCAACGTGTTCAACCGCACCCAGCGCATCAAGGCCATTGCCCGTGAACACCTGGGCAAAGTGATGGGCCCGTTCTACCTGGTCAACCTGTTGTCGTACCCACTGGGCGGTTTGCTGACCGCCAGCATCGGCCACAGCTATGGCGCCCAGGCGCTGATCCTGGTGCTGGCCATCGTGCTGAGCGTGCCCGGCAGCCTGCTGTTGCTACTCACAACCCGCCGCTTTCGCGCGGCCCTGCATCCCCCTGTTTGTGCCATGGAGGCGAACACATGAAAGGCGAACACCACTGTCTGCTGGCTACCGTCGAGTCCGATGCACACATGTGGAACCTGGTCTACCTGCAGCTTTGGCTGAGCGAGCATGGCCTGCAGGTCAAAAACCTGGGCAGCTGCACACCGGTGCAGGCCATCTTGCAGGTGCTGGCGCAAGGGCAAACGCAGCTACTGGTGATCAGTAGCGTCAATGGCCATGGTCACTATCAGGGGCTGGCGCTGATCCGCGAGGTGCGCCAGCACTACCCGCACCTGCCCTGCGTGATCGGCGGCAAGTTGACCACCTCGCACACACAGACCCAAGCCGTATGCCAAGAGCTTTTGGCTGCCGGCTTCAATCAGGTATTCATCGAAGCCGATGCGATCGAGGCGTTTGAAACCTACCTGAGCACCCTCGACAACGTTGGGCCGACCGTCGCCCTGGGCGCCGGCACACCTGCATGCCGAGCGTGACGTCAGCCCTCCTCCCATTCAAAGGATTACCGCCATGCACATCGTCATCGTCAACCGCTGGCCACGCTTTCAGGACAGCGAACGCTGGGACAACGAACTGACCCAATACGAACATTTCTTTGACCACCAACAACACCGCATCAGCTATGTCGTCGATGGCCCGGGCGCCGAAGGTGTGCTGGCGCCACGCGAACAGATTGCCCATTGGGTCCAGGTCGAAGACGTTAACCGCTATGAGCAATTGCTAGCGGGAGTCAGTGAGATCGTCGCCAAGGTCGGGCCGGTCGATCTACTGATTGCCCTATCGGAGTTCACCCTGGAAATTGCCGCCCGGGTGCGCAAGACCTTGAACATTCCCGGCCACGGCCCCGAGCAAGTCGCGGTGTACCGCGACAAGGCACGGATGAAGGAGATCCTGCATGCCCAAGGCATCGCGGTGCCAGCCTTCAGTCGTTGCCAGTCGATCGAGCAGGCCCTGGCGTTCGCCGAGTTCGTCGGTTACCCGGTCATCGTCAAACCGCTGGACGGCGCCGCCAGCATCGGTGTGGCCAAGGCAGCAGACGCCCAGACCTTGCGCTCACTGCTGGCAGAGGTAGCGCTTGAGCGCTACGAAGTAGAAGCTTTCATTCAAGGGCAGGTCTACCACATTGATGGCTTCACCGATGCCTTGGGCCAGGTGCCGTTCCAGGTGGTATCGCGCTACGTCAACAGTTGCCTGGATTTCGCCAGCCATCAGCCGCTGGGTTCGGTCATCCTGCAAAGCTCGCCGCTACGCACGCAGATCGAAGCCTTCAGCAAGCGCTGCCTGCAAGCCCTGCGGCTGTGCGACAGCGCGTTTCATCTGGAGGTGTTCGTCACCCCGGAAGGTGAAGTCGTGTTTCTGGAAATCGGCGGGCGGGTGGGCGGCAGTGAAGTGCCGCACCTGATCAACAAAGTCTTCGGGGTAAACCTCTACGAGCACTGGCTTAAACGCCAGATCGGCACACCGATCGTGGTGCCGGCATCCATGCAAGACCTCAGCGGCGGTTGGCTGGTCATTCCAAAGCCGGCGCAGTTGCCCTGCCGGGTCATTCAGGCGCACACCACAGGCCCTGCGGTGCCCAGCTTGTGGCGCGCCCTTGTGCCCAAACCCGGGCAGGTGCTTGAGGCAGGTGGCAGCTACGACGCCCTGCACAGCGGTCGCTTCATCTTCACCGATGCCAACGAGGCGGACATCGAGCGCGATATCCACCAGGTCATCACGCACTTTCAATTCCAGGCTGAACCGCTATGAACATTGCTGCCCCGCTGCACACCACCGACGCCCTGTTGCTGGACACCCTCAATCACTACCTGAGCGTTGTAGACCGTAACGCCGTGGTGACCTTGGGCGAGCGCCTGATTGCAGCCGCCGGCGGCCTCGACGCCCTGCCCGACTATAAACTGATGGTTGCCTACGGCGGCGGCAAAGACAGCTCGTACACGGTGTCGCTGATCCGCGCCGTGCAACTGCACTTGAACGTGCTGCACAGCCGAACTTTCCGGCTGCGCATCGCCAACATGCGCCACGCCGGAGTGCCCGACGCAGTGATGGCCAACATCGATCGTGTCTACCGCGCGCTGCGTCTGTATGACGATGCCCGTGTGGAGATGCTGGTAGTCGACCACCAGCAGATCCGCCCGTACGAACGCCATCTACCGTTCCCCCAAGCGGTGCGAGACATCAACCGCTTTGACGTGCTGATGAACGGCCACCGAACCGCCGGTGACGGCCGTCCGACGTTCTGCAACAGCTGCAACCTGGCGGTGGCCGACTTCTACGGTCGCGCCGCCTGGTGGCAAGGCGGGGTCAATGCGGTGGTTACCGGTGACTCACGCAAGGAACAGAAACACTACTTTACCTGGATCATGCGCCTGGCCCAGCGGGTCGGGCTGGATGTAGATACCTGTCGACGCGAAGGCTTTCGCGGCCTGCTACAAGCACTCGATGGTGTGGCCCAGCACTACTTTGACGAACTGTTTGGCGAAGGCTTCGACCAGCAGCGTGCCGAGCGTCGCGTCGCCAGCGGTAGCGCAAGTGCGGACCCAGCGTTCATCAGCATCTATGACCTGGTCAGCTATCGGGTGGATGACCACTGGGACCTGATCACCGAGTTTCTCGACTTCCGCTTTGAGGAGCTGGCCTTCAGCTTCACGGAGTCAGACTGTGCCAATCCGATGCTGATGGCGCACTTTCGCGGCCTTAAAGTCCAGTACGTACAAGGTCGAAGCTATCACCAGGGGATCGACGAGTACCTTGAGCTGGCCCAAGCTCTGATGCGCAAAAAGGAAATGCCTGAACGCCTGATCGAGCTGGCCTTGGCACCTTACAGCACCCTCACGGGTAAAGACGAGCGCCGGGCATTGGCCAACCGCTTTGCCAGCGAGGCCTTCGACCTGAGTGAAAGCCAGCTGGTGTGCATGCAATTCGCCCCGTTTGTTGGCCGCGGCCGTGAACTGTCGCGCTTTGTCACCCTGTGCCATCCACAGCGTCTGGGTGACTTGCAACAATTGCATGAGCTGCTGGCCGGGGCTATCGAGCATCCCGCCTTGAGCGTGTGGCTTACTCAGATCAGCGGTTTGCCATTGACGGCACTGCGTAGCCTTTATGGCCATGACCTGGTTGATTTCAACAGTGACAACAGCCTGATCGCCAGGGTACGCGCCGGTGACCCGCACAAAGGCCGCATCACCCATCTGGACCCAGTGTCTGGCGTGCAAGTGATCGAACTGGTTTCGGGACGTTGACGCATGCCTCCAGTCCACGCCGGCTTTTTCCAACGTTTCATTGAACAGGCTCACGCCAAGGGCCAACTGGTCGTGCAGCCACGCATGGGCTTCGGCGCCATCGAACCGATGCGCGCAGGCCTGTCTGCGGTCGCCGAGTTGCCCTGGGCGACCGTCGGCACCATTACCCTGGACAGCTATACCCGTGTCGGCGACTACCAAAGCGCCTTGCAGTGTTTGAACAACGATAGCCCCTTGAACGGCTTTCCTATCGTCACTCACTCGCTGCACGCCGTTCAGGGGCTGTTGCAGGGTCTCTATCGCCCGGACTTTCCAATCCAGGTGCGCCACGGCACAGCGCAACCGCAAACCATCTTCAAGCGCATGGCAGCGGCCGGCCTGGACGCTACCGAGGGCGGTCCGGTGTCCTATTGCATGCCCTACAGTCGTCTTCCGTTGGCCAATGCCATCGAGGCCTGGGCCGAGAGCTGCCGATTGCTGGCCGACGCCACGCCTCATGGCCACATCGAGAGTTTCGGTGGTTGCCTGCTGGGGCAGTTGTGCCCGCCGTCATTACTGGTTGCGATGAGCCTGCTTGAAGCGTTGTTCTTCCGCCAGCATGGCATCAACAGCGTCTCGCTCAGCTATGCCCAGGGCACCAGCATGGCGCAAGACCTGGGGGCATTGCGGGCGATGCGCGAGCTGGCGGCTGAATACCTTGGCGGTAACCACTGGCACGTGGTGGTGTACACCTACATGGGCGTATTCCCGACCACCGAGCATGGCGCCCGGCGCTTGATCTGCGACAGTGCACGCCTGGCCAGGGCTGCGGGTTGTGAGCGCTTGATCGTCAAGACCGTCGCCGAATCCCTGCAGATTCCATCTGTGCAAGACAACCTGGACGCCCTGAACATGGCTGCACAGGTCGCCCACCAGCCCCTGTGCGACGACACGCCCGACAGCACTGCCTACTACGAGGAAGTGCTGTTTGAGGCACGGCAATTGGTCGAGCAGGTGCGCAACCTGCACAACGACCTGGCGGTCGCCTTGATGCAGGCCTTCGCCAGAGGCCTGCTGGACATCCCCTACTGCCTGCACCCGGACAACCCCGGACGTGCCACCACCCACATCGACGCCAATGGCGCGCTGCGCTGGGCCAATGTCGGCAACCTGCCGCTGCCACGCAGTTGCGGCCTGTCGGCCACCGGCCCCGGCATCCGCTCCGCACAACTGTTTGAAATGCTGCATTACACGGTGAATCGCTATGACCAACCCTTGCATTGACGCAAACCTGGCACCGCTGGTGCTGGTCGATGCCTATTCAACCGGCGCCCTGCTGGCCCGCGCCTTGGCCGAGCAGCGGCCGCTGCTGCACGTAAGCTCCCGCAGCGACATGCCGCAAGCCTTTGCTGCCAGTTGCCCGCAGGCGCTGTTCCTGGCGCATTACAACCTCCAGACGCTGGGTTTTCAGGCGCTGGTTGAGCAGTTGAAAGCCCATCAGCCGGCCGCCGTGATAACCGGTAGCGAGTTCGGCGTGGAACTGGCCGATCGCCTGGCCGCAGCCCTTGAGTTACCTGGCAACGACCCCGAATACTCGGCAGCCCGTCGCGACAAATCACTGATGGCGGAGCAAGTGGCCTGTGCCGGCTTGCCGGTGGCCGCCCAACTGCGCACCGCTTCATGCGAACAGGCGGTAGCGTGGTTCCAGGCCCGAGGCGCCAGGCCGGTGGTGGTCAAACCGCTGGACAGTGCCGGCTCAGACAACGTGTTCATTTGTCACGATATCGAGCAACTGCAACTCGCTGTCGCCTGCATTCTGGGTGCCACCAACCTGATGATGTGCAACAACCACGCACTGCTGTTGCAGGAATACCTGGAGGGCGACGAGTACATCATCAACAGTGTCAGCCATGAAGGTCAGCACTGGATCACCGATGTCTGGAAAAGCAGCAAGACCTTGAGCAGTGACGGGCGCAAGATCTATGACTGCGAAGACCTGCTGCCGGCCCATGACCCGGTGTTGGTGTCATTGATCGACTATGTCCAGGGTGTGCTCGATGCCCTGGCCATCGCCCACGGCCCGGCGCATACCGAAGTGATCCTCACCGCCCAAGGGCCTCGACTGCTGGAGACCGGTGCGCGCCTCTCGGGCCTGGCCAACCCCGAGGCACTGCAGGCGGCCACAGGCAATGATCAAGTTGCCCTCACCTGCCTGAAATACTTGCAGCCGCACGCGCTTGCCCGTCACCCCCAACGTTATCGCCTGCTCAATCATTGCTGCACGCTGAACCTGATCAGCCGCCGGTCTGCCCCGTTCAACCTCACCACCGTGCGCCAGCAGCTCGACAGCCTGGGCAGCTACCACAGCGCACGCTTTCGTTTCAGCGACGGTCGCCACACCGTGCCGACCATTGACCTCAACAGCTCGCCGGGGGCGGTGTTTTTGCTGCACCCGAGCGCCGACCGGATTCGCCAGGACCACCAGGCCTGGCGTGTATGGGAGAAAAACTGCTTGTAACCCACGGCAGCCCCTAACGGGGCTGGCCCACATCACAGGAAAACACTGATGAGCACACCTATCCGCACCAAGCGCACGACGGTTCCGCAACTGGTCGCCATGAAAGGCCAGCAAAAGATCGTCTCTTTGACGGCATACACAAGCTCGATTGCCACGTTGATCGACCCTATCGTCGATTTCATCCTGGTCGGTGACTCCACTGCGATGGTCGGCTACGGCCGCGCTTCGACGCTGAGCATGCAGCTGGAAGAAACCATCGCCCACACCCGGGCGGTGGTCGACTGCACACGCTCGGCCTGTGTGATTGCCGACATGCCGTTCGGCAGCTACCAGGAATCCCATGAACAGGCCTTTCGCAACTGCGCCCAAGTGCTGTCGCGCACCGGTTGCGACGCCGTGAAGCTGGAAGCCAACACGGCCTTGGCAAGCACCGTCGAGTTTCTCGTTGCACGAGGCATTCCGGTGATGTCCCACGTCGGGCTGATGCCGCAATTCGTCAACGTCATGGGCGGTTTCAAAGCCCAGGGGCTGACCGCCGAAAGCGCCGCCCACATTGTCGAGGATGCCCATGCCACGATTGCTGCGGGCGCTTTCAGCGTGTTGCTGGAGGGCGTAGCCGAACAGGTTGCGCGGCAAATCACTCGCGACAGCAAGGTGCCTACGATTGGCATCGGTGCATCACCGGCCTGTGACGGTCAGGTGCTGGTCACCGAAGACCTGCTGGGCCTGGGTGGTGATCAGGTGCCGCGCTTCGTCAAGCGTTATGCTGATGTGGGCGCGGTGATTCGCGATGCGTGTAGCCAGTACGCCGATGAGGTGCGCAACGGGCATTTCCCTGAACTGCGGCATTGCTATGGGGTTTAACTGGCTTGGGCGGTAGCCTGCGCCAAACGCTGTAGTGCCTGGGGAATGTCCTTGGACCAGTCCAGGGTGTAGCTCAATCGCAAATGATGCCGCCAGTTACCTTGCAGACTGAAAATTTCCCCAGGCGCAATGACTACACGTTGCGCCAGCAAGCGGTCGAACACCTGGCGCATCTCGACCGGCCGCGTGGCTTCAAGCCAGAAGGTGGCACCCCCGTGAGGCTCGATGATGCGGAACTGCTCACACATATGTTCCAACAACAAACCCTTCATGCAGCGCATGCGATCATGCAACTGGGCACGCAGTGCCACCAGGTGTTGATCGATGCGCCGGGAACTGAACAGCTTGGCAATCGCCTTCTGACGAATCGGCGACAAGCGAAACGCGCGCTCCAGGAACAAGCGGTGCAGCTGCGGAATATGCCGCCGACAAAGCAGGTAGCCGAACGGCGCTTCCGAACCGATGATCTTGTCGAAGGTGGAGAACACCAGGAGCTTTTGCGGATCGGCAAAGTCACGAAAGCGGCTAGCGCCGGAGGTGAAACAAAACTCACCGTAACTATCGTTTTCAAACAACCAGACATCACGCTCTGCCAGCCAGCGGCAGATTTGTTGTTTGTCTTGCGCAGGCATCAGCCCACCATGAGGGCTGCTCAGGGTCGAAGAAAACACTGCCAGGCGCACCGGCTCCTGACGCAACAGGCGCTCCAGCGCGCTCAGGTCAAAACGGCCGTTATCGCCCAGCGCCACCTCGATGACCCTGATTTTCGCCGCCTGCAATTGCCGCAGTACCGCCCAGGAGCACGGCGATTCGACCAACGCCACACTGCCTTCAAGCTGCAGCGCGCTCAAGGCCGTTTCCATGACGCTGCGCAGGTCCGAACCGATGTATACGTGCTCAGCCTGCCAGTAGCTACGGGTAGAACAGGTGTAACGATCGGCCAGAACACTGCGCAGTTCCGGCTCACCAAACGGCTGGTACAGCGGTGCATGAGAGCGCGGGTACTGGCGCGCCAGTTCGCGCTCGATCATCAGCAGAGGCTTTTCCAGCGACAGCAACATCGCCGGGGCATCACTGCTCAACGCCAGCATGCCCGGCTGCCGGGCGTTGGTGAACACATTGTCCAGCAGGTTGGGGGAATCTTCGCCCACCAGTGCGCCCGGCATGGCACGGGTAAAATATCCGTACTTGGGTCTGGCGTAGATGCGCCCCTCATCCTCGAGCAAGGAATAGGCATATTTGGTCGAGGAAACTGAAACATTTAGACGCAAAGCTAACTGTCGCAACGACGGTAATCGCTGCTCAATTTGCGGATCACTGGCTTCTATCAGTTCAACGAGGTAGCGGTACACCGCCTGATAGGTAAAGTTTGAGGCTTTCTTGGTGTCCATACTCACGTACTTAAAGGTCAATAGCGGGTGTCGGTCCATGAGCTTTAACGCAATCCTGCCCCCACGTTACCGATTCAGGCGCGTTGTCGCCAGCCCCTCACAAACGGTGCAAACAGCGTGGTAGACGCTTGCAGAGCGAAAAACGATGGCTTGATTGAGTGCACAGGTGTGCAGCACATCGATGGCTGGTCGCCACAAAATTATTGCCCAACACTGGCCAAGCGTCGCCCAACTGCTAGCGTTGTTTGCAAGTGAATATGCCAAGGGATTACGTGCTATGAATTCAACGCTGCGCTCCACGTTGTTGTGCGCCACGCTCATTGCCTTGGCCGGATGTGCCAGTTCCAGGGTCGATCCCAGCCAGTACTCCGGGTTTCTCAAAGACTACAGCCGCCTGAAGGAAGCCGAGAGTATTTCCGGCGCGCCGGTGATGCGCTGGATTGACCCGAACCTCAAGGCTGCTCGCTACAGCCAGGTGTACATTGAGCCCAGTCAGTTCTACCCCAAGCCGCAGCCCACTGACGTGATTTCGGCGCAGACGCTGCAAGAAATCACCCGCTATTACGACACTGCACTCAAGCGCGAACTGGGCGCGGTAGTTCCACTGGCGAGCAAAGCGGGGCCGAATGTACTGGTAGTGCGTCCGGCGATTACCGCCGTGGCCACTCACACCGAAGGGCTCAAGCCCTATGAAGTGATCCCGATCGCACTGGTGATAGCGGCGGTCAACACCGCCGCCGGTGGTCGCGACCAAGAGGTGGATATCGCCACTGAAGCTGCGTTTCTCGATGGCGGCAACAACACTGTGGTCGCCCAGGTAGTCCGTAAAGGCGCGGGCAAGGAGCTTGAGAACAAGAGCACCAAGCTGACCGTGCAAGACGTCAAGCCGGTACTCGACGGCTGGGCGTCGGACATGCGCCGCAGCTTCGTCAAGTTCAAGAGCGAGTCGCGTTAAGCGCTCAGACTGCTGTCAATAACAATGCTGCCACTGAGCAGCTTGTGCACCGGACAGGCATTGGCCACACCCAGCAACCGTTCACGCTGGGCCGCATCGAGATCACCGTGAAGTTCAATCACACGCTTGATCTCGGTGCGCGCTGGCACGGTTTTCTCTTCCTTGACGATATCCAGCAGCACATGCACATGCTGCAGAGGCCATTCCTTGCGCCGGGCATACATCGACAAGGTGATGGCCGTGCAAGCGCCCAAAGCCGAGAGCAACAACTGATGAGGGTTGGGGCCGGCATCTCGGCCGCCCAGGGCCTGGTCTTCATCGGCCAGCCACTGGTTCATGCCAGCGGACAGATTGACGGTGTAAGGGATCTCACCCAGCTCGGCGTGGACGGTCGAATCGGACATCTGCGAAGCTTCCTTTGCGGTGGCCAGGCCAGCAGGGCCTGACGCGAGAGTGTTCACACTAGCGTCAGACCCGGTGCAGGGAAAGTGGCAATCACAGCCTGCAGCGTTCTGTCATCGGAACGACAACGCCACATCCGTCTCAGGCAAAGAAGGAGTACAGAATCGCCGACAAGGTAATCAGGCCAATCAGCACCACAAACAGGTTGGACGCCTTGCCCGAATACTTGCGCAGCGACGGCACCTTGTGAATGGCGTACATCGGCATCAGGAACAGCAGGCAAGCGATGATCGGCCCGCCGATACTTTCGATCATGCCGAGAATGCTCGGGTTGAGGGTCGCCACCAGCCAACAGGTGATCACCATGAACAGCGCGGTCAGTTGCTCCAGGCGTTTGGCCGGCAATTGCTTACCGCGGCTGCGCAGGTTCTTCACGATGATGCCCTGGAAGCCTTCGCTGGCCCCAATGTAGTGACCAAGGAACGATTTGGTAATCGCCACCAAGGCAATCAGCGGTGCGACAAAGGCAATCACCGGGGTCTGGAAGTGGTTGGCCAGGTACGACAGGATCGAGATGTTCTGTTGCTTGGCGGCTGCCAGGTCCGCCGGGCTCAAGGCCAGTACGCAACTGAAGCAGAAGAACATCACCGTCAGCACCATCATTACATGGGCACTGGCCAGGATGCGGCCGCTCTTGTGGTCAGCCTGCTCGCCATAGCGGTGTTTCTGATCGACTGCGAAGGCAGAAATAATCGGCGAATGGTTGAACGAGAACACCATGACCGGAATCGCCAGCCACAAGGTTTTCAGGAACAGGTCCAGCGGCATGCCGTCGGCGGCCTGGGCAAAGAACGCGCCGTTCCAGTTGGGAATCAGGCTCAGCGCCAGCAGCAGCAAGGCAGCGACGAAGGGATAGACCAACAGACTCATGACCTTGACGATGATGGCCTGGTCACAACGAACCACGATCATCAGGCCGCAGATCAACAGCAACGCCAGCAAAGCGCGCGGCGGCGGTGTCATGTGCAACTGGTGTTCGATGAAGTTGCCCAAGGTGTTGGTCAACGCCACGCTGTATACCAGCAGAATCGGGAAGATGGCGAAGAAGTACAGCAAGGTGATCAGCTTACCGGCACCGACACCGAAGTGCTCTTCAACCACTTCGGTGATGTCTTCAGTGGCGCCACGCTTGCCCGACAGCACAAAGCGGGTGAGGCCCCGGTGTGCATAGAAGGTCATGGGGAACGCCAGCAGCGCCAGCACCAGCAGCGGCCAGAAGCCCCCTACCCCGGCGTTGATCGGCAAGAACAAGGTACCGGCGCCGATGGCGGTACCGTACAGGCCTAACAACCAGGTGGTGTCGTGGCGGTTCCAGGTTTTACTGTCTTCACGCGCAAGCGCGCCCACACCCGGTTGGGCGGTGGTGTTTACATCAGTCATCGATATTGCCTTGTAGTTGTTTTTGTAGCTTCTAATGAGTGGGAGCGGGCTTGCCCCGCGATTGCAGTTGGTTTGTCACGCTGCATCGCGGGGCAAACCCGCTCCCACCACTCTCAACACTCGACGAAAGCGACCGCCAGGCCGCCGCGTGACGTCTCCTTGTAGTTGGCGTGCATGTCGGCACCGGTATCGCGCATGGTGCGGATCACCCGGTCCAGGGAAATGAAGTGTTCACCATCACCGCGCAAGGCCATTTGCACGGCATTGATGGCCTTGACCGCAGCAATGGCGTTGCGCTCGATGCACGGCACTTGCACCAGGCCGCCGACCGGGTCACAGGTCAGCCCCAGGTTGTGCTCAAGGGCAATTTCGGCGGCGTTCTCCAGCTGCATCGGGGTCGCCCCGAGCACTTCGGCAAGCCCTGCTGCGGCCATGGAACAGGCCGAGCCGACCTCACCCTGGCAGCCCACCTCGGCACCGGAAATCGAGGCGTTTTTCTTGCACAGAATGCCTACGGCCGCCGCACTGAGCAGGAAGTCGACAACGTCGTTGTCGCAGGCATCGGGGTTGAATTTCATGTAGTAATGCAGCACCGCCGGAATAATGCCCGCCGCGCCGTTGGTGGGTGCGGTGACCATGCGTCCGCCGGCGGCGTTTTCTTCGTTGACCGCCAGGGCAAACAGGTTGACCCACTCCATTGCACTCAAGGTCGAGCCGATGACGTTGGGCTTGCCCAGTTCCTGCAGGCTGCGATGCAACCTGGCCGCTCGGCGCTTGACCTTCAGCCCGCCCGGCAGGATGCCTTCGTTGCGCAAACCGTTGTCCACGCACTCACGCATCGCCGCCCAGAGTTTGAGCAAACCACTGCGTACTTCGGCTTCGGGGCGCCAGGCCCGTTCGTTGGCCATCATCAGTTCGCTGACGCGCAACTGGTGCTGTGCGCACAAGGCCAGCAGCTCGGCAGCGCTGTTAAAGTCATACGGTAATTTCACCTGCTCGGCACTATCGCTGGTGGCACCGAGCTGTGCCGCCTCGACAATAAAACCGCCGCCCACCGAGTAGTAGGTTTGCTGCAACAACGAACCGCAGGTGCTGCTGGCTTCCAGTGTCATGGCATTGGGGTGATACGGCAGGCTCTCATCGAGCAACAACAGGTCGCGTGCGCAGTCGAATGCGACACGATGATGACCGTCGAGCAGCAACACCTGGCTTTCCTGCAGCTGGCTGATCAACGTGTCGATGCGCTGCGGGTCGATCTGATCGGGCCACTCGCCCATCAACCCCAACAAACAAGCGCGGTCGGTGGCGTGCCCCACACCGGTAGCTGACAGTGAGCCATACAGGCGAACCTCCACCCGGCTGACCTGCTCTAGCAGGCCTTGCTCACGCAAGGCTTGAGCGAAGGTCGCAGCCGCCCGCATCGGGCCTACGGTATGGGAACTCGAAGGCCCGATACCAATTTTGAAAAGGTCAAAAACACTGATAGCCATACTAATGCCTGCACGCTCAGCCGACGAATGCCCTGCTGATGCGTTTTGAAAAAATTGAAGAGTGTCGCGAAGTTGCGCGATACTGCCCGGCGACTTCGGCGTTGACCAACGAAACTTTCTAAGCAAGCCTTTAGCAGAACTAAACGATGAGACGACAGTTGAATGGCCAGATGTATGTCTGGCTGCACGTATTTTCCTGCGCTGCACGGCACCTGTCGTTCACTCGCTGCGCTGAAGAACTGCACATCACCCCGGGCGCGGTGAGCCAACAAATCCGACAACTGGAAGAGCGCCTGGGCTTTCGCCTGTTCCTGCGCCGCGCCCGTGGGGTGGAGCTCAGCGCCGAGGGCCAGCGCCTGGCACAAACCGTCAGTGAAGCCTACGGCAGCATCGATGCCGAGCTGTTGCGCCTGGATGCCGGCGAAATCCGAGGCACCCTGCGCTTGCGCTCGATCCCCTCGTTTCTGGCCAAGTGGTTGACCCCGCGCCTACCGCGCCTGCAGCAGCGCTACCCGGACATCCAGCTGCGCCTGGTGGCTGAAGACAGTAGCCAGGCATTGCGTGAGGGCGACTTCGATCTGGCCATCGACCTCAACGACGGCAGCTACCCCGGTATGCATTCAACGCCGTTGCTCGACGAGCAGATTTTCCCGGTTTGTTCTCCTGCCCTGCTGCGTGGCCGTCCGCCGCTGCATGGCCCGAATGACCTGGCGCACTTTCCCCTTCTGCACGACATCACCGCCTGGCGGGGCAGCTCGGAATATGCCGAATGGGAGTTTTACCTGGAAGGCATTGGCGCCAGTGGCCTGGATGTGCGCCGTGGGCATACCTTCAACCGCAACCACCTGACCATTGAGGCGGCCATCGCCGGTATCGGTGTGGCCATCGCCCGCCGAACCCTGCTCAACGACGAACTGGAACGCGGCACGCTGATCGTGCCGTTCGGCCTGCCAATCGCCAACCACAAACGCTACGTGCTGCTTTACCCGCCGGGTGGCCTTACCCATCCGAGCGCGCGGGCGGTGCACGACTGGTTGGTGGAAGAAGCTGAAAGCTTCCGCGCGTTGCACGCACCGACGCTGTAAACCGCCGGGCTTGAAACCTCAGTACGCTTGCTTGCCGGTAAAAGCATTCAACGTGCGCACCAGAATCACGAAATCGAGCCATAGCGACCAGTTGTTGATGTACTCGATATCCGAGTCAACCCGCTGGATCATCTGTTCGATGTCTTTGGTTTCACCTCTGAAGCCACGCACCTGAGCCAGGCCAGTCATGCCGGGTTTGATGTTGTGGCGGGCGAAATAGTCGACGATGTCCTGGGAGTACAGCGTGTCATGTTGCAGCGCGTGCGGGCGCGGGCCCACCAGGGACATTTCACCGGTCAGCACATTGAACAACTGCGGCAGTTCATCCAGGCTGGTGCGACGAATGAAGGCGCCGACCCGGGTCAGGCGAGGGTCATTCTTCTGTGCCTGCTTGACCACGCCGTCTTGTGGCTGATGGACGACCATGCTTCTGAATTTCCAGATGCGGAAGGACTCGCCAGTCCAGCCCATGCGTTCCTGGCGGAAGAATACCGGCCCCCGGCTGTCGAGCTTGATGGCAATGGCCACCAACAACAATACCGGTGAAATAAACAGCAGAATCAGTGCAGCCAGCACCCGGTCTTCCAGGTTTTTCAGGAACAGGCTCATTCCGGTCAGTGGCGTTTCCGACAGGGTCAGCACCGGAATGCCGGCAATTTCGCGCACGCTGTGATTGATCAGGCGCAGCGAAAAGATGTCGGGTACCCAGTTCACCGAAATGCACTTGTCGAGCAACTTCAAGTACACCTCGTTGATTACTTCCGAGCCCCCCAGTGGGGTCACCAGGTACACGGTACGAATACCATGTCGGGCGACAATCTCATCAAGCTCGGCGATGTGGCCCAGTACCGATAAGCGTTGCTTGCCGTCTGCCTGCTCTTTACCACCCTCTTCGGCTTCATCAATCAACACACAGCCCACAATCCGCTCGCCGAACCAGGGGTTGTTACTTATCTTCTGGTGCAGGAAATTTGCCAGATCGCCCGCGCCGATGATCAAGGCATTTTCCAACCGGTAGGCGTTGGCCATAAAGCGCTTTTGTACTTCACGCACCGCAAAATGCAGAAACAGCTGCACGAAATAGCCAATGACAAATAACTGCCCCACCAGCATCCGTGAATAGTTTTCGCTGGTTTTGGTCAGGAACGCCATGACCACCAGAAAACAGAAAGTCGCCGACCAGGCTTTGAACAACCTGAACGCCTTGATCGACAGCCCGACATTGCTGCGGTAAATGGCGTAATGGTCATAGATGACCGCCAGGGCGCCGATCAACAGCAGCAGCATGATGACGTAATCTGAGGTGAGGTAACCGATCTGATCGACGATCAGGTACCAGGCAACGCCCGTCACAGCGATGCCGTCGAGACCTGCCTGAATGGCGTTACTGACACTGCTTCTGCGTTGGAGCAAGGAGCGACTGCTTCTGGGCTCGAAAACCATTCTCAGACCTCATCAATTTGAGATACCAAACGCCTTCCTTTCAAACAGAAGCGATCAACGCTCACCCCTCGACCGCTGCACCACCGTCAGCTGATTGCGCAGCCCGGAACAATAGCGCTCTTACACCCCGGCGAGCTGACTCGTCAGGTGTCTGCGTGGAATTAGCAAGCCATTGAAGTCGCCACACACCCCAGGCGCCAGAAAGATCGATACGTAGCTCGCCCGATCTAGTTTCACTGCGCCAGGGCGTTTGATATCACTGTAGCAGTACCCTGCCGAATGGGCGGTCCGAATCACGCTTGCCCTTGATTTTGGCCGATTTACACGCTGCGTGAACTGCGTTGCGCAGCGCCCAGCGTCGCTTTGCTGCAGAACAACGTGCGCAGCAAAAACAGTGGATTACCCACCACGTAGCGCATGAACAAGCGCCTTGGCTCCTTCAACAGCCGGAACAGCCACTCGCCGCCCAGGCGCCGTAACCAACGCGGTGCCCGCGTGACCTTGCCACCAAGAAAATCCAGGACGGCCCCGCCGCACACGATCAGGCATGGGCCGCCCTGAGCTGCGAGCTGGGCGGCAATGGCCTCCTGCTTGGGCATACCCATCCCCAGCACGATGAGTGCTGGCTGCAGTTGCCGGGCAAGGTCGATATAGGCCTCGGCCTCGGCAAAGCCGTGATGAACGGACACCACCTGCACGCCGAACACGGTCTCACTGTGCTGCACAGCCTGAGTCAGGAACGGCTCCTGTGTGCCCCAGAACGCCACGCGCCGCCCCTTGAACGCCGCCAGCAACTTAGGGATGAAATCCGTGCCGTTCATGTTCAAGCCGGGGGCCAGGCCAATGCGACGAAACAGAATGGCCATACCCGAACCATCGCGCAGCAACACGTCGGCAGCGCTCAGTGCCTTGCAATAGTCAGCATCTGCGGCCACCAGGTTCATGGCATGGGCATTGACGAAGCCCAGTACGGTTGCCGCTTGCGGTGCAGACAACGCCGCAATCAGCCCGTGCTCATCGCGGTCGTCATGCACCACTCGCAGCTTGCCGATGATGGTTTTCCAGCTGTTTTGTGAAGCCACATCGCCCATTAGCGGTCATCCCGTTTCGAACGCACCCATTCCACCTGGCGCTTGATCAAAAAGCCTAAATAAAGAGGGATCTTTTTCACCGCATACAGCGGTGCATACATCAACACGGAAAACGCGATCAGCTCGCGTGCAAACCGATGCCAAGCGAGCAGCACGGCAGCGCCCAGCAGTGCCATGGTGAGCGTTGCAAGCAACGCAGGCAGCCACAGTTTAAACAGCAGCATTGCCAGCCACGCCACACTGAACAGGGCCACCAGGGCCAGGGTCAACAACGCCAATGGCGGCACCAGCAGGTCCAGGGTCATGGCCAGCAACTTCAGGTCACGCCGGGCCAGCGAGGCCCCGAGCAGTGCCGGCACGTCGGCCAGCAACACCCCAAGATGGCCATGCTCCCAACGCTTACGCTGGCTGCTCAGCCCTTCATCAGTGCCTGGAAAGTAGCTCACCACCTCGGCCTGCGGACAAAACAGCGGCGGTTTACCGCTGCGACAGAAGTCCAGGCCCAGCTTCAAGTCCTCGACCAGATGACCATTGGCCAGGTCGGCCAATGCCAGGTCGCGCCAGACGAACGCCATGCCCGAGCCCATCAGTTGGCAAGGCAACCCCAACCGCGCCCAACCCCGTGGCCGTACAAGGTTTTTCACCCGCCAGGCGAACTCGGCGATCTGCACTTTCAGCCCGGCGCCGTGCGGCGCACGCATCAAGTAAAGCGCTTGCACCGGACGCTCGGCCTCGATGCAGCGGCGCGCCAGCAGGTCAATGGCGCCCTCGCCTGCCAGGCAATCGGCATCGACGATAATCACTACCTGCGGTGCATCGGCCGCCAGGTGCCGCACCCCGAAGTCCAGCGCATAACCTTTGCCGCGCAACTGTGCATGACAGCGCTCCACCACCTCGGCGCCCGCCATGCGGGCCAGCGCGGCGGTGTCGTCATCACAGTTGTCTGCCACCACCAACAGCCGGTCCTGTTCATGCAACTGCCCGCGCAAATTGGCGAGCGTCGCGCTGATGATCGAGGACTCGTTGTGGGCCGGCACCAACACTGCCACACGCGGGCGTGTGCCGTTCAAAGGCGCAAGAGCTGGTGCAGGCAGGCAAGCCAGCAGCACCTGAGCGAACAGCACCAGTACCGGCACCAACGCCAACACTACCAGCGCACTTAGCAACCACCCCAGCAGGCTCAACATACCGATGCCTTGAAGTAGCTGGCCAGCTTGGCCGCTTCGGTGTCGATATCGTGTCGTTGCAGCACGCGTTGATACGCCGCCTCGCCCATACGCTGAAGCGCCTCGACCGGCTGCGCGAGACAGTCGGCCATGGCCGCAGCCAGCTCCTCCACGGCCCCGGCTGGAAACAACCAGCCACTTTCGCCCTGACGTACCAACTCGGGAATGCCAGCCACGTAAGTTGTCAGCACTGGGCGACGCAAGGCCATGGCTTCCATGATCACCACCGGGAGCCCCTCGGCAAAACTCGGCAGCACCAGGGCCCGCGCCGCGAGCATTTCCTCACGGACCTGAGCGCTGCTGATCCAGCCGGTAATGCGCACCTGTGCCTGCAAGCCGTGCTGGGCGATCAGCGCCTCGATGTCTGCGCGCATTTCGCCATCGCCCGCCAGCACGATCTCGAACGGCACGCCTTGCGCTGCCAGCCTGCGTGCAGCCTCCACCAGCAACAGTTGGCCTTTCTGCTCACATAAGCGCCCGACGCACACCAACCGCGGCGCGGCGGGTGCGGCCACCGCATCGACCTGGTGGAACGAAGGCTCCAGGCCACAATGCACGACTTTGACTTTTGGCCAGTGCCCGTGGTCGACCCAGCGAAACAGCTGACTGCGCCCGTAGGAGCTGACCGCAGCGACAAACGCTGCGCGTTGGACTTTCTCCCCCAGGTACAGGAACTGCGGTTTATCGAACTCTTCAGGGCCATGTACGGTAAAGCTGTAGTTCGGCCCGCCCAATGCGTTAGCCAACATGACCACCTCCGTGGAGTTGGTGCCGAAATGCGCATGCACATGCTCAGCACCAAACGCTTGCATCCACTGCAACACACGACACGCTTCGGCCACATACACCAGGTGATAAGGCCACGAACGATCCGCCCGCAGGCCCATGCGCAGGGCCAGCCACAGGGTGGAGAAAAAACGCCGCGGCTGTGCACGTGCCACCTGCAGCATGGGCTTGAGCAAGCCTTTAACGCCGCCTTGCAGCACATAGCGGGTTTTGTCCCGTTCGGCCAGGTCTTCGGCGTCGTGTAAATCGGCGTCCCAGCCCCGTAACGCAATGCGTTGAATCTCGGCGCCCTGGCGCTCCAACGCCAGAATTTCGCGGCGAATGAAGCTATGGCTGACCTTGGGGTACTGATTGATGAAATAGGTGATACGCATAGGAACCTGAATACCCGCGAAATGAATGGCCTGGCCTGACTCAGGCCGATTTTTGTTGTTTTTCAGTGGCCGACAGCGCCGTCTCGATATGGGCGAACACGTCCTCCAGCAAAGCCTGGCGCCTGCGGTACATCGCTCGTTTTTTCGGCGCGATGTCGTCCAGCGAGCGCATGGATGGCGTCAGGGGAAAGGCAAAAAAGTCCTCAAGCGACGAAGGCGTGGCGCCATGTTCCTGCCAGATGGCGTCGTAATTGGCGGTAAGTTCCTGAGCCTTTTCAACGCCAAAGTAGTGATGGCGGTGATGACGGTAAGCATCACCGACGGCGTAGATGCGCTGCGCGCCCAGCGTTCTGGCAATGCACTTGACCACCTCGATCAGAAAACTTCTGGGGCGCAGCCCTTCAAAGTCCTTGGTCAGGTCGCGGTAAATAGCCAGCGAGCGCTCACTGTCGATGCCTTTGTGAATGCCTTGTACGGCACCGATGAACAGGCACAGTTGCGCCTCGGTATGGCCCAGGGTAAAGGCCAGAGACGCCACACGCAGGTCGCCTTGAAAGATATTGAGCACCAACTCGCCTTCGCGCTGAAACCAGATCGGCCGGTCCAGCACCAAGGTGCAACCGCTGGAGTAATGCGACAGGTCGCAGAGGCTCAGGCGCGCTTCACGCCCCAACAGCAACAGGGGCGGAAATTGCCTGGCAACCACTTCATAATGCGATGCCACTGCATCAAGCCGCTCATCGGCGTTCCAGCGCTTGCTGATGTAGGGCCAATGCACCACACCAATGCTGTCGGTGCCGAGCTTGGCGAAGCCGTCGCGACCCAGCGTGTTCGACATGCGCCGCATAAAGGCCGTCAGGTCGGACCACTCTTTGGTGATCAACACCATCAGTTTGAACTTGTTGTTCAGCGCCCGCAGGGAGTAGCCCGGGTGCAAGGTGAGCACGCTTTTCGCTATCGAACGATAAATCATAGGCCTCTCACTTGTACTCGATCAAAACCGCCTTGCCGGCACCGAATCGATTCAACAGGAACTTCACCTGCCCAAGCATTTCGGGGAATTTTCCCAGCACCAAAAACACCGCCTGTAGCCAGTTCTCACGCGCCGACCGGCCACCGCGACGGGCAAGGCGCACGGTCTGTAGCGGGTAAATCAACAGCAACAGCAGCCCCCAACCGCCCAGCAGCACACTCGCCAGCAGCGTCAACAACGGGATGCCCAGGCCCCACAGCCAGGCGCGACGCGACTCACGCTGCCAATGCCGTTCCGGTGCTGCACCATGCAGAAACGCGCCTTCGGCGAAGGCATAACCTGCGCGCAGGCTGCGTTGCCACCACTGGCTGAAGCGCGTCATCCCGGCATCATGCAGGGTCATTTCATCGGCCAGGCGCCAGACCTTCCAGCCACTGGCACGCAAGCGCACGCACAACTCGGGCTCTTCGCCGGCGATCAGGTCGGGACGAAACCCGGACAGCGCCGCAAAAGCCTCGGCACGCATCAGCGCATCACCGCCACAGGCCTTGGCTTGGCCAACTGGTGTGTCCCACTCCAGGTCGCACAACAAGTTGTAAATCGAACGTTGAGGAAAACGCTCACGGCGCCGCCCGCACACCACAGCAACCTGCAGGTGGTCGTCGAGAAAAGCTTGTGCGGTCGAAAGCCAGTGCGCAGCAACCTCACAATCACCGTCGACAAACTGCACATAACGCATCGTCGGCAACAGCCGTTGCAAACAGGCGAAACCTTCGTTGCGCGCCCGCGCTGCGGTAAATGGCTGGGTCATGTCCAATGACACTACCTCCACCCCACGCGCCTGTGCCATTTGCACAGAGCCATCGGTGGAACCGGAGTCCACATAGACCAGCTGCTCTGCGCGCCCCGCCAACGACGACAGGCAGCGCTCCAGCCGCTGGCCTTCGTTACGACCAATCACCACCACGCCGATGCCTGTCACCCTGTGCCTCACTCGACCGTGTTCAACGGAACAACCCATGCACCTCTAGGCTCTATACGAAAAGCCTTGATACTCGGTGATGCTGCGTTGAAAACAGCCTCGGAATGCTCATTTACAACCCGTAAACTCCGCTTCCTCGGCTGTTTTCGCCTTGCCTGACCTTCGTCTCAAAACTTTTCATACAGAGCCTACGCCCCATCAGCTGGCTCATGAGTACTGCACTGCTTCGCTGTGTTTTTTCGTCTTGATCGTTGCTGGCACGCCCACCGCCAGCGCGTTATCCGGCACATCGATCAACACCACCGCGTTGGAGCCGATCACCACATTGTTACCAATACGAATGTTGCCCAGCACTTTGGCCCCGGCGCCAATGTCGACGTTGTTGCCGAACACCGGCGCGATCGGCTCGCTCACATTTTTCAGGCCAACCACCACGCCATTGCGGATACGGCAGTCATCGCCGAACTTTGCATAGCCGCTGATGACGATGCCGCCAAAATGATCGATGACGAAGTTACGGCCAATCTCCACCTCACACGGCAATTCAATGCCGGTGATGATCTGCACGAACTTGAACAGTACTTTGTAGACCACCGAGCACAATTTGCGCAGTAATGCCGGCCGCACGCCGTAGCGCCAGCGCCCGAAGCGGTACACCATCAACGCCCAGAACCCCTGGGCGCCCCAATCACCACCGTGTGCCCGCAAGTCCGCCCGTATATTTTCGAACATGGCTTCACCTACCGTGTGGGTTGGCTGGCAAATCGGGTAGCGAACAACAGTGACCAGGTCGTGCGGCTGTGCCGCCAACAGGCCTTGATAGCCCCCCAACCTCGCCCTTTCAGCAGGGCTTTGAGGGCCAGCACCAGATCGCCCAGGCTCACCAGAAACATATGCAGCAACAGCCCGGACAGGCCGTGATGCTTACGGAAGTACAACAGCTCGCTTTCGATTTGATAGGTCGAGATCTGGCGGCTGGCCGCCTCCAGTTCAGTCACTGACTTGGAGCTCTCTCCACCGATGTGCACCACAGTGGTGTGCGGGTAATACACCACTTTCCAGCCCGCCTCCTTGACCCGCTTGCAGTGGTCCACTTCCTCGAAATAAAGGAAGTAACGCGGGTCAAACAGGCCAACCTGGTCGAGTACTTCGCGGCGCACCAGATAGAAACAGCCAGGCAGCCAGTCGCATTCGCGGACCGAAGCATGGTCCCAGTCCATTTCGTCGACCATTTGCAGCCCTGGGAAAAAGCGGTCGAGCCCGGTACGCGACAGAAAGATGTTGAACGGTGTCGGGAAATAGCGGCAGCAGGGCTGCAGGTCACCCTCGCGACCGACCAGGCGCACACCCAACACACCGCACTCCGGGTGTTCGTCCATGTAGGCGATGGTTTTAGCCAGGGTGTCATCAGCGACAAAGGCATCGGTGTTGAGCAATAAGGCGTACTTGCCTTTCAGGTGGTCGAGCAACTGATTGTTGGCACGGCCAAAGCCAACGTTGTTTTTGTTGCTGACCAGCAAGGCCTCGGGGCACACCTGCGCCAAACGCTCCAGCGAGTTGTCGACTGACGCGTTGTCGACCACCAGATAGCTCGCCAACTGTTCGCCGTTGGCCTGGCGCAACGCATCAAACATGGGCTGCAGCAACCCTGCAGTATTGAAGTTGACGACCAGTACATCGACAGGCTTGCTCTGCATAATTTCACTCCCCGAAAAAATACTGGCGTCTGTACGCCTCAAGTTTCGGCTCCAGCTCAGGGTCGAAGATACCCTTGCGTTCTTTGAGTAAGTCTTTCCACGGGTAGGCCTCGCAGCGCTCCTCAACCCGTTTGAGCAGGTCATCGGTGCTGCAGATGACCTTGGCCGGGTTACCCGCGACCACGGTACCCGGTGGCACATCTTTAGTGACGATAGCGCCAGCGGCGACAATCGAGTTCGGCCCGATGGTCACGCGCGGCATGACAATCGCCCCATGGCCGATATAACAGTTGTCACGTACATCGATATAGCCGACCGAGTCGAGGTGCTTGTCATACAGAAAGCCAAGCAAGAGCACGACCGCGTCGTGACCGATCAAGGTGCAATCCGACAACCCGACCTGATTACCCAGACGCACCATCTTGGGGTCGGTAATGTTGCAACCGGGGTTGATAAAAACGTTGACGCCCACCGAGTGAAAATTGCCCCAGCGGCTTAGGTACTTACCCCATTCACCCGCATCAGGGTTGCAGAACTTCTTGTATGTTGAGCCTCCTCGCCCAGTTGAGTAGACATACTGCGTCATTGCGCTCCGAATCCATCCAAACATACTGCTACCCTCACAAGTAAAGCGACGCTGGACTGTCCCTGAGTTGCATCCGGTCTCATTCTTGTTGGTGCTGACCGATTGCACTCACCCGTTACTACCGTGCGACTGCTGGCACGTCACACCAGCAGCCTGTTCCCGCACGACAACTCACACCGCCTGGCTGTTTGCCGCCTTCATCTTGTCGTTAAGGTGATCGGCCAGGCGCAACGCGAAC
The DNA here is from genome assembly GCF_004353925.1 of Pseudomonas sp. H9. Classification (GTDB taxonomy): domain Bacteria; phylum Pseudomonadota; class Gammaproteobacteria; order Pseudomonadales; family Pseudomonadaceae; genus Aquipseudomonas. The sequence continues at coordinate 533,048 of NZ_SMOK01000011.1, forward strand.
TGCAGCAGCGGCATGGTCGGGTTCGAGGCGCCACCGGTAGCAAAAATGCTGCTCCCGGCGACATACAGGTTCTCGGTGCCAAACACCTTACAGTCAGGGTCGACCACACCGTGCTCCGCCAAGGCGGCCATCCGCGTAGTACCCATGTGGTGGGCATGGGGCGCCATTTTCAGGGGGACTTCGGTGTCGTAGACAAAGTCGTTGAGCTTGACGAATCCCAACCCCATCGCAGCAAACTGCTTGGCCAGCTCACTGCCAATGCACTTGATGGTGTGTCGGTCACCGGCACTGAGCGCCCAATGGACGTTGACCTTGGCCACACCCAGTGCGTCTTTCTCGTCGAGCAGCGAAACGCGGCTTTGCAGGCTGGGGAACTGCTCGATCAGCGTGCTGAGCACGCCGTCGCCCGGGCAACTGAACTTGGCGATGAATTCGATCTTGCTGGCAACGCCCATTTCGCAGGCGAGGTTTTCCAGGAAGTTTTTCACTTGCGCGGTTCTGCCGTAGGTTCGAACGTCCGACAACACCTCCGCCAGGACATTGCCTTTGCCCGCCTGGTACTCCGCGACAAAGGCATCGCTGGTGAAGTACTGGCGCGTCTCGGTGTTTTGGCCGCGGCTCAGGATAAAGGTGCCCATGTCGATGTTCAGGTGCTCCATGAAACACCCACCGACCAGCCCGTCCTTGCTGATGACACCGGCGTCCAGCAGCGATTCGCTGTTGAGCAGTTGGCGGGCATTTTCGATGGCACCGGTAGCCAACACGAAATGGCTGGCATGAAGCGGCTCACGATTGAGATCGTAGTCAGACACCACCACATGCTTCAGGTGGCCTGATGCATCATCGAACTGCAGGTCGACGCAATTGCAATTGATGAAAACATCCAGCCCCGGCGTCTGCTCAAGTGCCGTTGCATACTTCTGGGCGAAACGCGTCGGTGGGCTGAGCAGGAAGCGGTCAGCATCGAATTCGCCGCCGTTGAGACCGACGTTGATCGCTTTGAAGTCGGCGCCTTGCGGTAAGTCGACAATCGCCATGGCCGCGGGCAAATAGCGCTCGATCTGCGCGTAGTCAATCGGCCAGCCTGGCAGGTCACCGGGCGGAGGAACGGCAAAGTCAGACGCTTCAAACGGACGGCAGCGACCGGCCCAGTGGTTGGAGGTACCGCCCAGATAGCGCAAACGCGTCTCGTGGGGAAACATATCGATACCCGTCGATGAGCACTCATAGAGCGCTTGCGAATCCGACGTGTATTCGTGCCCACCGCCCTCGATCAGCACCACCTGCCAGCCGGCCTGTGCGAGCTGCAAAGCCAGGGTGATACCGGCCGGCCCGGCACCGACGATACACACGTCATAGCTGTCACGCAGGGCTTTTTGCGCCTGATAGTCCTTGATCATGCCTGGGCTTTCCGAAAATGCTCAGTGGGTAGCACCCAACCGTTGATCATGACAAACCCGGCGGGTTCAGGTGCAGCCGGTTTGCGCGCAGCCTCGCCGGACAAGCCAAACACTGCCCCCCCTACACTCAACAACACACACCGGCCCAGAAAGCCCCTGCGACCCAACAACGGAGTACAAAACTGCAGCTTCCCCATGATCTCAAGACCTATGCCGTTCTAGTTATCAAGACATCAACGTCATTCACAGCCATTCATAAAAGCGCGTCGCCAACAGACCACACAGTGCGCCGACCGCCATCATCGGCAGCACGAGAAGTTCACGCTTGAGGTCGAAAAACCCGAGTTTGCAGTTGACGTAAACAATCAGAACCAGCGTCGGGAAGGTATGCAACGCCACGCCCCAGATCGCCAGGTCCACCCCCCCTATGCTCAGCAACAGCGGTAGCAATACCCACAACGAAACCAGCCGGATCACGTTATCCATGGCCTGGTACTTGGTGTGTCCCAAGGCAATCCAGACTTGATGGGCCAAGGTATAGCGCAAGGTGAAGAACGATAACGACAGTATAGCCAGCATCGGCCCGGCGCCAGCGTAGCGTTCATCATATAACCAGCCGATGAGCATCGGGCTTGCAGTCAGGAACACGCCACCAATGAACAACAGGCCCAAGTCAGCCAACAGCCTGAATCGATGGTAGAGGTTTTTCAGGCGCTCGCTGTCCCCTTCCCTCGCCGCTTCGCTGAACACCGGCAAGGATACCCCCACCACCAACCTCATCAGCCCCATCTGAATCGAGCTTAGAATCAGGATGGCAATGGAATACACGCCCAGCTCCGCCGCCGTCATGCTGGCGCCGAAGACGATCCGGTCGCCGTACATCGCCAACACCCCGACAATCGACGACAGCAGGATCCAACGACCAAACGCAACCAGTTCGGTGGCAGCGGATCGATCCCAGTGGATGCGGTTTCCCGGCCCTTGCAGCGCGGTGTGGCTAAGAACGGTGCCGATCAGCGCCGCGACCAGGCCAGCGACCACCAACGCCCAGATCGAGCGGGTCAAGTAACCGATCACCAGCATGGCCACCAGGCCGGCGAACTGCGACGACAGCTCGATCAACACCACGCGCTTGAGTTGGAAAGAACGTACGGCGACGTCTATGTTTGTTGATTGGAACCCGGAGATGATGGCCGACACGCCGGTGATCGCCATGACCAACGGCAGTTCGGGGGCCGCGTAGGTCGAGTCTGCGGGCCACAGTTGCGCGACCTGGGCCAGCCAAACCCCCAGAGCGATCAACAGCACCACGGCAAACAGTACAACGCTGCGCACCAGCTGTACCGTCCAGGCGGTGTTGAGGAACAGCGGGTCATCACCACGCTGGCTCTGGATGATGTTTTGTCGCAAGCCCACATCGGACAACAAGTGCAGGAGTACCAGCAAGGTGGTGGCGATGACCATCACCCCGAACATTTCCGGTACCAGTAGCCGGGCTATGATCAGGTTGCCGCCCAGGCGCATCGCTTGCGACGCCACCAGCGAAATCAGGTTCCAGACCCCTGCGCCGATGGCGCGCTTGCGAAGGCTGGTAGGAGCTGACACATCAATCGCCGTCATGTAATCAATCCCTGACTGAATGGCTAGAAGTCACTATAGTTTCATTTAGCCATGATGCTAGCCGTCATCCACCCATGGATAGGTGCCCATAGCCGATGCCTGAACATTTACGTGCGCTGATCGTTATTGTGTTTGTGGCTGGCGTGGTCTTTGCCCTGGCGCGGCGGCCGGCAACCGACCTGATGGCCTACAGCGACTTCAAGCGACGGCGCAATTTATGGTTCGCCTTGACCCTCGTGGCGTTTTTTTCGCACAACTTCTGGGTATATGCTGCGGCCGCCACGGTCCTGCTGACACTGGCCCGGCGCCGCGAACGCAACCCCATGGCGCTGTTCTTCATGCTGCTGTTTCTCATTCCGCCCGCCATGGTGCCGGTCTCCGGTTTCGGCGTAATCAACTACCTGGTGGACGTGAACCACATTCGGCTGCTGACCCTATGTGTGTTGCTGCCGGTCGCGCTGAGCTTGCGCAGGCAAAGCGATACCCTGTCGTTCGGCCGTACCTGGCCTGATCGCATCCTGGCCGCCAGCCTGGTATTGATGATCCTGTTGTACCTGCGCGACACCTCGGTCACCGACACCTTGCGCCAGGTGTTGTACCTGTATGTCGATGTGTTCCTGCCGTACTACGTCGCCAGCCGCGCCCTGAAAACCATGAGCGACTTCAAGGACGCCATGCTGGCGTTCGTGCTCGCTTCGTTCGTGCTCGCGCTGATCGGCGTTGCCGAGTTCATGCGCCATTGGCTGCTGTACAACGGGCTGCTCGAAGCCATGGGTGTGCAATGGGAGATGTCTGGCTACTTGAGCCGCGGCGGCTCCTTGCGTGCCAGCGCCACCACCGGGCAGGCCATTGTCCTCGGTTACGTAATGAGCGTGGCGATTGGCTTGTTCCTGTTTGTGCAGGGCTACGTGCGCAATCCCCTGAATCGACTCCTCGGCGCCCTGTTGCTGGCCGCGGGGTTGATCGTCCCCTTGTCGCGCGGGCCCTGGATCGGCGCAGCCATCATCGTTGTCATCTTCATCGCCACCGGCAAACGCGCCGTCAAGCGCCTGGGCCTGCTGGCGCTGGTCGGCATGCTCTCGCTGCCGCTGCTGAGCGTGCTGCCTGGCGGCGACAAGGTCCTCGACCTGTTGCCGTTCATTGGCAACCTTGAGAAGGGCAATATCACCTACCGGGAGCGTTTGCTCGACAATGCGTGGATTGTCATCCAGCGCAATCCACTATTCGGCACGTTCGATTTTCGCAACACCCCGGAAATGCAATCGATGATTCAAGGTGGCGGCATTATCGACATCGTCAACACCTACATCGGCCTGGCGCTGCGCATCGGCCTGGTGGGCATGACGCTGTTCGTGGCGTTCTTCGTCAGTATCCTGCTGGCGATCCGCAAGAACATGCTGCTGTTTCCCGACAAAGAAGCCGAACAACGACAGCTCGGGCGTGCGTTGCTGGCCACCCTGATCGGGATCATGGTGATTATTTTCACCGTCAGCAGCATCACCGTGATTCCCGTGGTGTACTGGTCGATCGGCGGGCTGGGCGTGGCCTATGCCCAGATGGTCCGCACACTCAGGCACAGCCACGCAACAGACGTTGCCCATGCCGCCCTTCAACCCAGGTAATGCCAATGAACGGACTCTCTGTGCGCACCTTCATGCGCACCTCGGCACTCGTTAGCCTGATGCTGCTGTCATGGACCAGCGCGGCAACAGACTGGGCCGCCAGCGTCGAAGAACGCAATGGCCTGCCGACCCTCACGCACGGCGGCGGCCCGGCGATGGTGTCGACCTTCGACTTTTGGGGCGCCGACTGGTCGTGGACGTGGATGCCCGTCACGGTCAAGGTCGAGGGCCCTTTCCACTACAGCCTTGCAGGCAGCAACCAATCCCTGGCATTCGATCTGAGCGCCGACATCCAGAAATCAACGGCCCAGACCATGACCTGGAATTTCGACCTCAACGCCCATAGCCAGAAAAGCGGCATCATCGGCGGCGGCATCGTCTTCAATTTCGAACCCAGCTTGATCGCCGGCGAAATGGGCGACCCGGTGCTACTGCCTGACAACCGCGGCTGGTCGTGGGGTAAAAATCCGCAAGGCCCGCGCATCGAGATGCGCTTCGAGCCACCGCTGGCAAAGGTCTACTTCGAACGCGGCAACACCGATGAAGTGCGCGCATTTTTCTACAAAGACAGCATTGCCGCCGGCCGCCAGCAGACCAAAGCGGTGTTGAGCCTGACCGGCGATGTAGCCCTGACCCCAACGGTCAGCGAACGCTTCGGCCTGGCCACCCCCAGTTCATGGCCTGTTGACCAGGTCGACTGGCGCACCTCGCCGGTCGATCTGTCGTTTCTCAATGCCGCCGAAAAGCCGGCAGGCAAACGCGGCTTTGTCAAAGCCAATGGTGAGCAACTGCAGTTTGCCGACAACACACCGGCACGGTTCTGGGGCACCAACCTGTCGGCCTACGCGATCTTCCGTAGCTCCGACGAGGAAATCAAACAACAAGCCAAGCGCCTCTCGGCACTGGGCTTCAACCTCGTGCGCTTGCACCATCACGACTCGGCCTGGGTGCTGCCGAACATCTTTGGCGACGGTCAGGTCATCCACGACACCCAGCGCCTGGATGCAGAGGCACTGCGCAAGATCGACTGGTGGATCAAATGCCTCAAAGACGAAGGCATTTACGTCTGGCTGGACATGCATGTACAGCGTTCACTGACCGAAAACGACAACATCTACGGCTTCGATGAGCTGGTGAAGGCAAACGGCAAGGGCGACGACAAAGACGAAGTCAAACGGGTTGAGCTCAAAGGCTATAACTATGTGAACATTACCCTCCAGCAAGCGATGAAGCGCTTCACCGAGGATTACCTGACCCATGTGAACGCCTACACCGGCCTGGCCTACAAGGACGATCCGGCGATTGCTGCCGTATTGATCACCAACGAGAACGACATCACCCATCACTTCGGCAACGCCCTGTTGCCCGACAAAGGCGTGCCCAAACATAACCGCCTGTACATGAGCGAGGCCAAGGCCTTTGCCGCCCGCCATGATCTGCCCGCCGAGCAAACCTGGCGTTCCTGGGAGCACGGCCCATCGAAACTGTTTCTCAACGACCTAGAACGGCGCTTCAACGTCGATATGATCGAGCACCTGCGCACCCTGGGAGTCAAGGTGCCTATTGCCACCACCAGTACCTGGGGCGGTAATGGCTTGAGTTCGTTACCGGCACTGACCGCTGGCGACGTCATTGATGCCCACAGCTACGGTGGTACAGGGCAGTTAGAGAAGAATCCATTGAGCAGCGATGGCATGATCAACTGGCTGGCGGCTGCGCAGGTGGCCGGCATGCCCATGACCGTCACCGAGTGGAACGCCGAACCCTTCCCGACCCCGGACCGCCACTCACTGCCGCTGTATGTTGCCGGTACCGCCAGCCATCAAGGCTGGGACGCCTTGATGCAATACGCCTACAGCCAGGAAACCTTCGCCAGCGAGTACGTGTCGGCGAGCAACTGGCACGCCTACAACGACCCGGCGCTGCTGGCCACCCTGCCCGCCGCCGCCTTGCTTTATCGCCGCGGCGATGTGCATGAAGCGACGAGCCAATACGTGTTCACCCCGACAGCCGAAACCCTGTTCAACCGCGAGATCACTCCGAGCAGTTCGGTGCTGCTGCGCACTGCCATGGAAAAAGGCAAGCTGCAGATCGCCATGCCTGCTACCGCGCAACTGCCGTGGCTCAAACCGAGCACCATCGCCGCCACAGCGCAGACATTCACAGACCCGGACCATTCCCTGCTGGCTGCGAACGCCAGTGAATCGACGGTCGATACTGGCGAGCTTACACGCAACTGGCAGCAGGGCCTTTACACCATCGACACCCCGCTGACACAAGCTGCGACCGGCTGGCTCGGCGGTAAGCAGGTCGCACTCAGCGACATTCAGGTCCAGGTGAAAACACCCTATGCCAGTGTCGTGGTGCAATCACTGGATGCCAAGCCGCTGGGACAATCGCGCGATCTGCTGATCTCCCTCGGCACCCGGGCCATCCCCAAAGAAAATGGCAATACGCCGTTCTTCGTCGAACCTCTTGACGGCACGCTGACCCTCAAGGCGCCGTCGGGCTTGAAACTGTTCAGCCGTAGCCGCCAAGGGCAACTCGAAGAACATCCGACGACCTATCAGGATGGGCACTACCGCATCAGCTTCGACCCGCAACGCATGTCGAATTGGCTGTTCTTGAAATAGGGCATTTCGCCTTCTACCCTCTGGATAAGCCTGTACCGTTACCGCTTCATCACGCTCGGCAGCACACAGATATACCACCCGATTTATAGGGACGATTGCCCACAGACGCCACACGGCGCCTGTACCTCGACAGATTCCAGGAGGGTTGGATGAAGTTTTTGGTTATCGGCGGTGCAGGCTATATCGGCTCGCACATGGTCAAGCACCTCATGGACACCGGCCACGAAGTGGTGGTTGCCGACACCTGCCCCACGGGCCCTCACATCAAATGGGTCGAGCTGAACATCGCTGACGCCCACGCCCTCGATGCGTTATTCGCCGAATACCCGTTCGATGCGGTTTTTCATTTTGCCTCGTTCATCCAAGTCGGCGAGTCGGTCACAGACCCGGGCAAGTACTATCAGAATAACGTGGCGGCCACGCTGACCTTGCTGCAGGCCATGGTGCGTGCCGGGATCAGCCGACTGATCTTCTCCTCCACTGCAGCAGTCTATGGCGACCCGCAGTATGTCCCCATCGACGAAGCGCACCCCAAGGCCCCCATCAACCCTTACGGGCGCAGCAAATGGATGGTGGAGCAGATGCTTGAGGATTTTGACCATGCGCACGGGCTGAAGTCGGTGTGTTTGCGCTACTTCAACGCCGCGGGTGCAGACCCTGAGGGGCAATTGGGCGAATGCCACGAACCAGAGACACACCTGTTGCCGCTGATTCTGCAAGCCGCGTCTGGCCGTCGTGCGTCGATCACTGTGTTTGGTCGTGATTACGCAACGCCCGACGGTACCTGTATCCGTGACTACATCCACGTCGCCGACCTGGTGTCAGCGCACTCGCTGGCCGTGGATTACTTACTGGCGGGTGGCGCAAGTACCTGCTTCAACCTTGGTAATGGCCAGGGCTTTTCGGTGCAGCAAGTGATCGATGCCGCGTGCAGTGTGACAGGCTGCCAGATCGTTGTCAGCGATGCTCCGCGCCGTGCTGGCGACCCGCCCAGGTTGGTGGCCGATGCCAGCAAAGCCAAGGCCATATTGGGCTGGCAACCGCGATTTGCGTCCCTTGAACAGATCGTTGCGCACGCTTGGCGCTGGGAACTGAAATACCCCTGGCATTAACACCGGTGGGGGCGGGCTTGCCCCGCGATTGCGGGCTGTCAGGCACATCGCATCGCGGGGCAAGCCCGCTCCCACCGGTACTTGTGCAGCCTCTCAGTAGTAGGAGCGCACTTGCACCTCAGCCTTGTTCAACACCGTGCCGATCACATTGCAACCTGCCAGGTGATACAAGCAATCTTCGATCTCTTTCTTATTGTTCACACCGTTCGCCACCACCAGCAGCACACAATCGAATTTGGGCAGCACAGTCATGGCATCGTCGGAACTCAACAAAGGCGGCAGATCGAATATGCAGATCCGCGAGTCGTAGCGCTCACGCAAATCGCTGATCAGGCTGTTGACCTTGGGCGAAGACAACACCTCAGTCGACAACGGCACAGGCTCACGCGTCGGCAACACCACAAAGCGTGGTAGCGTTGGATTGACCAGCACCTCTTCCAGCCCGGCTTTGCTGGCCAGTAGCTCATTGAGCGACTTGTCCATCGGCAACCCCAGGCTTGCACCCACCCTAGGGCGGCGCAGGTCGAAATCCACCAGCAGTGCGGTCTTGGTGGTGTGATGAGCAATGCTCATGGCCAGGTTGATCGCCAGCACCGTCTTGCCTGCTTCAGGCGTTGGCGAGGTAATGGCCAGGGTTCGCCAGCCGTTCTCTTCCATGGTCTGCAGCACCTGCGTGCGTAACAGGTCAAAGGCCCAACTCATGTTCGAGTTCTTGTTGAACGCGACGATTCGATTGCGCTCCAGGTGCTCGGCGCGCAACGGCACGACCCGGGTTTTCACGTAATCGAACTGCCCCAATACTTCAGGCTGCTCACTCGCAGGCGCCGCCTGCGGCACCTCCGCGGCAACGGAGGTAACCTGATGAATGTTCTTGCCAATCGCCGGTGTGATCCTGTCCATCGCTACTGTCCCTATTGAAACCGAGCCAATGCTTTAAATAGCAGAAGATCCAACGGCATGTAGAACATGTGCAGGATCACCAACATGATCGCAACCAGCACCAGCGCGGCGACGACCATCAGCTTGCGCCATTTCTTGCGCTGCGCCAGTTCCGCCTGGGTCGAAATATACGGAATGGCAACCAGCACCCGTTTACCCAGCACGCTCTCCAGGGCGCCCACGCCGCGAACGCGCGACTTCAACATTTCCAGCAACATCACCAGCGCGCCAGCACCGGCGGGTGCAAGCACCAGGCCTAGGGCAACAATTTTCTTGCGGTTGGGCTTCACTGGTTTTTCAGGCATCAGCGGTGGCTCCAGCAGCACAAAGCGCTCGGCCTTGTTCTCCTGCTCCAGGCTTTCGGTAATTTTCGCGCCCATTTCCTTGGCGCGGATCTCTTCATACTTTTTGCGCGCATTGTCGTGATCGCGCATCAAGGTCACCAGACCGCGCTCGACCTGTGGTGCCTGAAGGATTTCGGCCTCGTACCCTTCCATCTTCTTCACCAGCTCGCGCTTTTGCTCAGCCAGCGAAGCGATGCGTTCCTGCGCAGCTCCGATCCGGGTTCTGACCCGGGCAACGTCGAGGCTGACCGTTGACGCGCCGAGCGTACGGCCACCGGTCGCTTCGAGCGCTTCGATCTTGCGTTTGACCGCAATTACGTCCGGGTGCGCATCCTTGTATTTGGTCAGCAGGCGCGCGTACTCCGCCTTGAGGCTTGGCAGGTCTTGCGGCAAGTCGGCAGGCGTGCCCCTGACGCTCTCGGCCTTGGTGGTCAGCCCGGAATTGGCCGCCGACAACTCCAGCTCCAGATAGCGCAGTTCCTCTTGCGCGGTTTTGTAGTCACGATCGACTTCCCGGAACTCCAGCTCTGAACGCGACAACATGCTCATGCGCAACGCCTGGTGCTCGGGCAAGGCATTGGCATGGGTCTGTTTGAAGTCGGCCAGCTGGTTTTCCAGGCTGGCCAGTTCGGCACCGAGCTTGTTGGCTTCCTGGGTCAGGAACACCGTGGTTTCATTGGCCCGCTCAGTGCGTTGCTTGAGGTTTTCATTGAGGAACAGGGTAACCAGTTCGTTGGCCACTTCCTTGGCCACTTCCGGGCGCTTGTGCTCGAACGACACATTGAACGCCACCGTCGCCTCCCCCCGCCCTTTCACGTAGGTGCTCAGCGTGGCGACGACAATCGAGTTACGCATCAGGTCGATTTTGTCCGACTCGCTGAAGCGCCTGCCTTTGTCCGCAAACAGGTCGTATTTGTCGATGATGCGCAGCAAGTTTTCGCGGGTCATGACGCGCTGGCGAATGACTTCGATGCGCTCGTCAGCAAAGGTGTTGTTGCCTGCCGACACCAGCTCCGGAGAAATCTGCTGTGATTCCACCAGAATGGTGCCCGTCGATTGGTAGATGGGCGGGACGGTGACCGCGACGACCACGGTCACCGCGAGAATGACCACGATGCTCAAACCCAACAGCAGGGCTCGGTCCTTGATAATGGCTATGTAATCGTTGAGGGACATCTCGTATTCAGATTTCATAGAGGCCACACTGCCGATATTCAGAGGTCGGGAAGTCTGTAGGTCAGCGTTAATCCAACGATGGTACCTACAGCATCGGGTAAGCCGTCTTGCTGGCGTTCCTTGTACATCAACGATAGGCGCACATCCCAAAAAGGCGAGAGTTCGCGGCTGGCCCATACGCTGTACGTCTGCAAGGTATTGGGCGTTTGCCCTTTACTGTCTTGCCATGAAGCTTCGAGGCCCACGCGACTGGTCTCGTTTACCGCATAACTCCAGATACCACGCACCTGATCGATTTCGGCGAAACCGCCCTCGGCGTTGGCAACAGTGCTGCGTTCTGCACTGAGCGTGGCATCGGCGCGATCGCCGAGGTAACGCAATGAAAGCCCGCCTTCGCCCCGGCTACCGCCGTCATCACCGGAAGCTTTGTTCATGCCCACATGCGCAACCCCTTCCAGGCGCTCGGAAAACTGGTACTTCACCCCAACCGTTGGGGTGTAGTTGTTCACCGCAGACGAGGTACTGTCATCGTCTGGCTCATAGCGCCTGACGCCAATGCCGGTGAAGAACGAGGTGCGTTCACTCCAGGCGTAGGTCAAGGTCACCACACTCGACAGCTCGGTGTAATCGGTGAGCGTATCGATGTCATAACGGGCGCGGCTGTAACGGGTTTCATTCTCCAGCGTGGTCCGTTCAGTGAGCGCGGTGTTCCAGTTGCCTGCCACTGAATACAGTTTCTGCGTGCCGTCAGTGGTCACCACACCGGTGTCCAGCACGGCACCCGACAGTGTCGAGCTCTCGTTGTATTGCGCCAACAGGCCGTAACCGCCTCGCTCGGTTTTACGCTGCCAGCCCAGGCTGACGTTGGGGTCTTCACGGTCCGAGACGATGTCGGTGTCGGAGGAACGCAGCACGTGCATGCCCAGGCCAAAGCGCAACTCGTCTCTGTCGTAAGTCCCGACAAGGCTGTAGTCAGGCGCGATGATCGTACGCGTGACACCCTGCTCGTCCGACGTCAGCAACAGCGGGTTGCTGTCGTACTCCACCGTTGTCGGCACCGCTACCGAGGACTGCCAGATGGCAGCATGAGCCGCACCCGGGTACGGCAAGATCATGATTGCCGTTGCAACACCCGTGATTCGTAGAAGCGGCACTCGCAGTCTTGAAACGTCAGGCCCAGTCAAGGTACGACCAACGTATCGCCGGCCTGAAGTTGGATATTGGTGGACATATCACGCCCGGAGACCAAATCCTTGTAACGCACCGCCAATACCTTTTGGGCGCTACCCGTACCACGTATCACCTTGATGTCGCTTTCATCCGCGAACTTGTCCAGGCCGCCCGACATACTCAGGGCCTGAAGGACGGCCGTCGGGCCTGCCATTTGTACCGGTCCGGGTTTGATCACCTTGCCCTGCACATAAACAAGGTTGCCAGCGATGCTGGTGACAACAACGCTGACGTTCGGATCGGGGAGGTATTTTTCAAGTTGGCTGGCGACTTTTTTGCCGGCTGCTGCGGCATCAAGCCCGGCAACACCAACCACAGTGCCTGCCAGTGGGAAGGTAATGCTGCCATCGGGAAGTACGGTGGTTTCCTGGCGCAAATTTTCTTCGCCCCAGACCGAAACCATCACCTTGTCGCCAGGGCTTAGCAAGTAAGCTGCGTTACTTTCAGCGGCACTGCTTGTGCCGGACCAGACCGTCAGCACGCAAAACGCGGAAAACAACAAACGCACCATGGGATCCCTCCGGCCACGAGGCCTACAAAGAGCACTGAATGAGAACAACGCACAACCTCTCGCTCCGCTTCACAGCCAACACTACCGACTGTAATGGCCTTGACCGTCCTGCAGGCCTGACACTGTAACGCTTGTAGCACCGCTGCTATGTAGCTGCTGGCACTTGGAATATAGCAATGGCTCGGGATTTAACAAGGTGCTGGCGATCCTGACGTCGGTAAAATTCAGGAAGTTCGCCTACACCTTTCGTGTTAGTTGCAAGGATATAAGTACAAATGAACTGCTCACCTACACTTTTCGCCGATTGGCTACAGCAATAAAACCAATGACTGCAAAAGCAAACAACCACCCCGCCGTGGTACTCGACACAACACTCGTTTTATTGACAAACGAGTCGGCAGCCCCGGCGGCACCGCTCAACAGTACAAACAGAAAAATAGACTTGATGAACAGTGTCGAGCGCATAATCCCCTCCAGCAAAGAGGATAGACATCATTGATCGGGTGATAAATTCTGTGGTGATGCTTGGAGCTTATGGGCACTATGACACTACGTCAATGATCCGACACCATAATAAATCTCAATGGACGGTCACTCACCTCGTCAAATTGTCGTCACACAGCTTTTGCGCTGTTTAAGGCCGCCACAGTAACCGCTCTAGATCGCAGTTCTTAAGGAAAAGAACGTGTTTTAGCAGGCGTGCGAAAGCGCAAAAAAATCACCCAAATCAGGCGATCAATACACAGAGCGTTTAATCCGATTGTCACAATCGACGTTGCGCAGTGTTTCATTGGTGAGAGAACGAATGCTAATGATTTTGCTTTCCAACTTACGGGTGGCCGGGAAAGAGTGCTGGTTGAACTGCTCGCCAGTGGGAGCGGGCTTGCCCCGCGATTGCGGTGTGACTGACAGATCGCTATCGCGGGGCAAGCCCGCTCCTACAGCAAGCCCGCTCACACTGGCTGGGGTGTCTTTCAGACCGGGAACAGATCCAGGGTTCGCTCGACTTCGTCTATATCGATAGCGAAGCCGTCACCCTCCGGGGTTCCTACGACAAAACCGAAATGTTGATGGTCACGGTCAGTCAGGTACTTGTAGTAACTGACGAATCGGTCAGGCGGTTGCAGCGTCAGCAAGGCGCCACCGGGCTCAAGAACATTGACACCATGCACCAACTGACTGCCCTCTACCCCCACCACCATCCGTGCCCCGGCACAGGCCGCGACAATAGCCGGCACTTCGGTTCGAAGGGGGTCGACAATGCGGAGCCCCCGGGTTTTGCGCAGGTGCTCAGCGATCTGCAGTTCGTTGCGCAGGTAGCGCAAGTCACCATCCCCTCCGCGCAAAAGAAACACACCAGGGTGGCTGTCATAGCTCACCTGAGAGCGCAGTTTGTCGCCCATGGCACGGTAACGCAGGTGCCGGCTGCGGTTGTTGCTCATGTCGTCGAACAGCACCACCTCCCGAAAAAACGCGCTATGCAGGCGATACGGTCGCATGTCCAACAAATCTTCATAAGCAGGAGCCTGGGTAAACAGCGGGTACCTGGCCGATGGCGCCGTGGTGACCGGTACACCTTCATTGCACGCCAGTGCATAGGTCACACAATCTTCCATTAACCATGTGCCAAACCATGTATTACCATTTTTCGTGCAATACACCGCCGCACGTTCTATCTCGCTCTCTACCATGATTCGGGGAAATGTACTGGGCCTCAACGACACCCAGTGGCTGGCATTGCCCTTATACAATGCGCCATCGACCATCCATACATTTTTGATCAAATAGCCGCGCGTCGGGCCTTCCTCTACGGTGAGACCACCCTGCATCGTACGTGCGGGGTGTACGAACGGAAAAAAACGCTTCGCTTCCCACCCCGTCACCCGCTCCAGCTGATTGGGCAAATAAAAGGCAGGTGGTGATATCGATGTCTCGCCTGGGGCAATATCCCAGCTTTTCACTGCGATGTGCTTCAGGTCAGTTTCGACTTTGCGAGAAAGGCGTTTTCTTGCCAGGAATTTATAAGCGGCGAGTGTCCACTTATTTGAATTACCGGCGGGCGAAGTGCTGAATTTTGAGACACCGCTTCCCATGAAGCGTCCTCCCGTTGTAGCGAGATCAATAAATAGACTCAGCGCAATAGCCCGCTAAAACATAAACACTACTTAGCTGGACAGTACCCTTTCCATGAGTGGCGGAGACTGTAAGTTGGCATAACGACTTCGCAATGTTTCCAGAAACAATTCACCTGAACTTTTTGCACCATAAATATAAATCTTGTGTAAACCGCCAAATACCATTTCGTGGTAACGGCTGGCGAACTCCTCATCACTTGGCCCCTCTGGCAAACCCAGATGAAGGGTCAGCTTGTCGCCTTCAACAGCAAATAACGGCGTCTCCCAGAGAAACTTTGCAGTCCCTGCCTTGGGCAGGCGCACGAACATGAATGCGCTGTTCCCCAACGAATCGATATCGCCCCCGCGCCGACGCTTCCACTTCAACAACCCATCATCTGGCCGCGCCAGGCACAGGCCGATGTCGTAATAGTCGTATCCATGTTCCAGCGCCCACTCCAGTGCCATGAAAGTGGTAATGGAGTTCACTTCTCGCAGTTTTTTGGCGTCTGAAAAAATACTTTCGCGATAACCAAAACGCAGCGTGCTCCAGAAGCGCTTGCCGTCGCGGGTAATTTCACATCCCAGATGACAGGCGACGATTTCATCGCCCTGCATGATCAGGTCAAGCCGACCGACCGTCTTGGCCAGCCGAAACACTTCCTCGGTGGGAAACTGCACGGCGTGAATACCCTGCCGGGCGCTGGCATAGGGCCTGAGCATGAACTGGTCGGCCATCGCGATTTCTTCGTCCGACACGGTCTTGCGCATGTGATACAGCGGCCGATTCTTGCGAATACTGCGGCGCAGTTCACTGTCGTAGCGCGACGTGATGTCTTCCAGCGAGCGTCCCAGCGGCACCACTGCACTCAAGTAATGCGGTACGTTCAATGCGCCGGAAGACGGCATTTCGCTGACCACCACCACATGATTCGACGTAGCAGGTGAGGTGCCGTCATCGGCCACGGGCGACTGATGCTTACCGCCAATCAGCAGCTTGGCCATCTCCCGCCGCTGCTTCCTACCGATGTAGAGAAATTCGTATGGGCTTTCCTGCTGCAGCCTGAACCGAGCAATCTCCCAATGCCAGAAGCATGAACGGGCAAGGACCTCTTGTAACTTGCCTTTAACGCGTCTGATCTCGTAACGCATGGAAGGTGAAATGTATTTCCGGGCAATTACCGCCAAGTGCTCTTTCATTTCTTCTTCGACGTCCTTTGCTGTTGTCTGGTGGGCAGCTCAGAAAAACATCAGAATGCAAGCCTACTTTATGCTTAATGCTTGATAGGCAAGACTTTATTGGCAACCTAGCCTTATCACATTCAGTAACAATTAAAGATCCAAGAAAGCCGCTTTGCAAGCCACAGATTACAGGCATTTCCATTGATTTTATGGCGTCAATTTTCTTTCAGATCTGCGGGTTCAGCGTAACTTCTTACTATCACGCAAGAGGCCTGTCTGCTTGCGGCGACTTTTCGCCAGAGGGTTTGGGAGCACCTGCCTTCACACAGGCATAACCCGATGCACTGCCAAACCGCGCAAACAACTATGTACCACCCCTACCCGCCTCACATCCTGCCTCCTGAGCGCCCTAGAACCAGGAGCATCGACAATGCCTTCAATCGACGTGGACAACCCACACCATCACTTACTGCAACGCCAGCTTCCCGCCTGGGCTCAACACGCCGTGCCTACGCTGTGGCATGGCTTGCTCGAATCGCTGTTGCCTGCCCAGGGCCCGGTTGACAACCAAGCTGCCTGGTTTGCCAATGCCGCACCCGACCTGCGCGAGGCGGTGCACGCCAGTCAGGCGCGTTTAATGCGCTCACAGCAAGCCCTGGCCCGAGCCTTGAAAGGGCTGAAGAACATCGCCGAATTTGCCGAGCCACTGCTGGCGCAAGCGCTCATGGCCCAACATCAGTTTTCTGCGCCTTTACGCACAACTGAACTGATCCACATTCATCACTTGTTCACCTGGGAAACTTACGTCAGCCATCACGAGCGCCGTAGCCTGCTGGAAGCCGCTTTGCACAACTTCGAAGCGGATGTGCAATTCAGTCGTGAAAGTGCTCTGGTGTTGGCAGGCGATGCACAGGTAGAGAAAACCATCGTTATTGGTAAAGCCCCGCTGGGCGATGACGATACACGGGTCGACATCGAACTCGACTCCGAGACCTACAGCCTCACACCTTTGCCCCTGACGCCGGAAGATTTCGCCCGTACTTGCCGCGAGCTGGACCTGGGCCAGCGCTATCAGGAACACCTCATCACGCAGTTGATGCCTGCGCCGGTCACAGCACTGGCTATCAGGGTGCACCAGGACCGTTTGCGCCTGGCCGCCGACCTCGCCTACCTGCGCCAGCACATCAACGGTTCTGCACTGGACAAGGTGCAGAACCTGCTCGACGACAGCACCCCGGCACAGGCTTTCAGCCAGTTGAGCCTGTTCGGCATCATCTTGCACGAGGCACTGATTGTCGATCTGGATGCAACCGGCCTACTCCTCTATTTGCCGGGTCAGGATGTCGAGTTGCAGCTGTTCACCAGCCTGTCCGCACTGCACGACCAGTTGCGCGACAACCTACTGCTGGCAGGCTTTCGCCAACGCTTCCTCGCCTATGTCCCGCGCGATCAGCATCCGACTTTCCTCAGCCGCTTGCGGCAGAATCTCGACGCCAATGACACCACACCCACCGATCAACCCTGGCCGTTGCGAGATGACGCCGACCTGCACCTGGCCAAGATCGCCATCGAAGGCAAGCTGTACAGTTTTCTACAGGTGGACGCCGTGGCTCGCCTCAAGACCGAAGCGCTCCAACTCGCGGTACCTACCGCTGAGGTCGACGAACAACAACGCCAACGGCGCCTGGCGCAATGGGAAAGTTACGGTCTGAATGCGCTGATGCTGGCCGGGGCTTTCATTCCGGGAGTTGGCACCTTGATGATGGCCGTCATTGCCTACCAACTGCTGGACGAAGTGTGTGAGGGTTATGAGGCCTGGAGTGTGGGCGACCGCCACCTGGCGTTGCAGCACCTTGAGACGGTGGGCTTGAATCTGGCATTGATCGGTGGCTTGCATGCCGCGGGCACGATAGTGCCCAAGCTGTTCAACAGCACGCTGATGGAAAGCCTTGATCAGGTTACCCTGCCCGACGGCAGTCAGCGCTTGTGGCAGCCAGACCTTGCGCCGTACCAAAGCCCGGTGCAACTGCCTGAAACGCTGCAAGCCAACGCCCAGGGCCAATACCGCTACCAGGGCCGCAACTACATCCGCATGGAGGGCGCGTGGTACGAACAACGCTTCGACGTCGGCCAGCAACGCTGGCGAATCGTGCATCCAACCGATGCCCAGGCCTATCAACCACGCCTTGAGCACAACGAGGAAGGCAGTTGGCGAGCCGAACATGAACAGCCACAGCACTGGTCGCCGGCGACCCTGGTACGCCGCCTCGATCACCGCTTGGAGGGCATCAAGGACGAGCAATTGAAACAGGCATTGCGCATCAGCGGCGTCAGCGCTGATCAACTGCGTTACCGGCACCTGGCCAACGCCCGCACACCGCTGGTGTTGACTGACACGCTGCGGCGCATGGCGGTGGAACGCCAGGTTGGCAAAGCCCTGACTGCCACGCCTGAACTCGATGCCGATGCCCTGTTTGAACAACTGTACAACGGTGCACAACCGGCCAGCCCGGCGCAGACACTGCTGATGACGCGCTACCCACGCCTGAGCTTGCCGCTCACCCGACGTTTGCTGGCCCGCCTGCACCCAGACGAACTGCTGGCATTGAGCGAACACGCGCAACTGCCGGGCTGGCTGGAGCGTGCAGCCGAACAGCTGTCCAGCGACCTGCCCATGGCCCGTGCGCTTGAAGGCCTGGTGCTGACGCGCCTGACCCGTGATGACACTGAACGCCTTGCCTTGCTCGCGCTAAAACGCTTGCCCGGCTGGTCGCCCAACGTACGCCTGGAACTACGCGCAGGCAGCCCTGACGGAGCGTTGCTCGCCAGCGTGGGAGAAGAAGATGCTGCGACACGCCGGGTGCTGATCAAGAGCGCCCAAGGCTATGAAGCCTTCGCCGAAGACACCCCGCGCCCTGGGCAAAGCACTGACGACCTGTGCCTGGCAATCGTCCGGGCACTTCCGAACTCGCTGCGCCAGGACATGGGCCTTGAGCAATTGACCGGTGACACACTGCGCATGCGCCTGCTCAAAACGATAAGTGAAGACCGCCTGCTCTGGGCACGCCGCCTGTTCAAGCCAGCCGACGGCTGGGCGAAACAAGCAAAACTGCGCGGCGGTGCGCCGCTCGACCCCACCCTGCCCTTTACGCCCAGGCCGCATCCGCGCAGTACGCTGACGGCGCGCTACCGGCGATTGTTCCCCAATGCCAACCTGCATGAAATCGACCAGACATTCACACAATGGCAACGTGAAATGCGTGTGGTTTCAGTCGAGTTACAAAGGCTGGAAGACCGCCTGGAAGCATTGCATAACGATTTACTCCGCTGGGCGGGCAATCAACCGCACCGACAACGCGCAATCCGGCCGATCATCAATGCCTGGCGGCATATTTCGACGCAGGCAATGATCAATGCCGACCCTTTGTTTCAGCTCGAGCTTTCCGATCTTGAGCTGGAAGACCTGGACATGGTCGAGCTGGCCTTGCCCGACACCTTCCAACATGTACAAACCATTGACCTGAGCGGTAACCGATCACTTAGCCAATTGCCTGCCGAATTTCTTGAGCGTTTCCCGAACTTGCGCTGCCTATACCTGCGCAGCTGCCGCTTCGCTCGCATTCCCCGCTTCGCCACCCCACAGACCCTGAACTGGCTGGACATGGAGGGCAATCGCATCACTTGGGACGCCTGGAACCAGGTCAACCTGAACAGGCTGACCAACCTGACCATGCTCGATCTGTCGGACAATCCCCTGATCGAGTCGCCGGACTTTTATGCGATGCGTGGCTTGCGTTCCGTCCACCTGAGGGACTGCAGCCTCACCCGGTTGCCCGAAGGCATACAGGGGATTGAAGCGCCGTCGCTGATCAACCTGGAGGACAACCAGTTCCAGTCACTCCCGGAGGGCTTTGAACTGCCTCACATCCACGGTGCTGCGCTGCGCCTGCAAAGCGAGGCGCTGAGCCGCGAAATAACCAGTCAAATCGAAACCTATTACCAGGAACACGGCGTGGACCTGATGCTCGCCGACAGCGATTTCGATGAGCTTCTGGACGGCATTAGCGTCGATCGGCAACAACTGTGGCAGCGCTTGCCCCTGCACTTTCGGCGCGACCTGCGCCTGTTGCTGGATGAGGACGATTACATTGCCGATCCAGAGGGCACTCAGACCGCAGTCTGGGCCCGTCTGGAGCGCATGGATACCGACCCGGAGTATTTGAGCCGGGCAGTCGACCTGGGCGCTGAGCACTTGCTGCGCCTACCGCTGGACTGACTTCACCCAGAGGGCTCAAGTTGCCAGGCCTGGTGATCGCGCAACCAGGCCTGCATCGCCTCAGCGGGCATCGGCCGCCCCATCAAAAAGCCTTGGCCCTGATCACATCCAGCGTTTCGCAGGAAGTGGTACTGGGCCTGGGTTTCGATGCCTTCGGCGGTGATGCGAAAACCCAGGGCATGGCCCAGGTCAATGATCGCCCGAGTGATCGCCACTGCGTCGTCATCGGCGGGCAAGTCCTTGATAAAGGCACGGTCGATCTTCAGGTGATCGATCGGCAAGGATTTCAAATAAGCCAGCGATGAATAGCCGGTGCCAAAGTCGTCCACGGCGGTGGCCACGCCCATGGCCTGAAGCTGGGCCAAGGCGGCGCAGGCTTGTTGCTGGCTTTCCATCAGCAGGCTTTCGGTGATCTCCACCTCCAGCAAAGTGGCGGGCAAGTCGTAACGTTTAAGGGTCTGCGACAGGCTTGCGACATAGTCGCTGCGCTCGATTTGCAAGGCTGCTACGTTGATTGCCAACGGCCCCGGCAAACAATCGGCAGCGCGCCAGGCGGCAATTTGTGCGCAAGCCAGATCAAGGACTTTTTCCCCCAAGGGAATGATCAGGCCGGTGCGCTCGGCCAGAGGGATGAACTGCGCAGGTGACACCAAGCCATGCTCCGGATCGCGCCACCGCAACAGCGCCTCGGCGCCTTTGACCCGGCCACTGAACAGGTCGATCTTGGGCTGGTACCAGAGTTCGAATTCATTGCTTTTCAACGCCCGGCGCAGGTTGTGCTCCAGCGACAGTTGCGCCTGCAAGCGCAGGGTCATGTCGGGGTGGTACAAACGCCAGGCGTTGCGTCCGCTTTCTTTGGCGGCATACATGGCGGTGTCGGCATGACGCACCAGACGATCACTGCCCTGGCCATGTTCAGGGCACCAGGCCAGGCCGATGCTGCCGGTGACCAGAGCGGCGTTGCCATTGAGGTCAAATGGCAGTTGTAGCGCTTGCAGCAACCCTTGTACCTGCTCGATACACGCCTGTTCGGTACCGGTCAGAAAAAACGCAAACTCATCTCCGCCCAAACGGCACAGCCCGTCCTGATCATCGATCAGTTGCACAAAACGCGCGGTGGCCTGCTGCAGGAGCAGATCGCCCATGGGATGTCCGAGGCTGTCATTGACTTGCTTGAAGCCGTCGATGTCCAGCACCAGCACAGCCAGACGCGGGTCGCGGCTGATTGCCTGTTGCAAACGCTGATTGAACAAAACGCGATTGGGCAAGCCGGTAATCACGTCAAAATGCGCCAAACGCTCCAGTTGTGCCTGAGACTGCTTGAGCTCACGGTTACGCAGGTTGATCAGGTGGTTACTGCGGTTGAGCTGTGCGACGAACACACTGAACAGGGCGGTACAAGTCAGCGCAAACAGAAACAACGGCGAGGCGAACAGGCTCATGGACGGCCATCCCCCCAGCGGGCTCGCGGCCAGTTGCCAAAGCCCACCGGGCACATCGACATTGACCGTCACCGCATGCTCGTCGAACAGATTCGCATCGCCCCAAATCATCCCGCCCACCGAGCCTTGGCCATCGGTGCCACGCAGGGCCATTTCGAAGCCTGGGTCCAGGTCCAGGCCAGCGGCACTGAGCAAACGGTCGATGTCGGCGACAATCGAGACATTGCCCCAGTACATCTTCACGCCCTTGTGCCCCTTGAGGAACACCGGTCGCCGATAGATCAGCCCGCGGCCGCCCTGGTACAACTGCACAGGGCCAGCCAACACGGGGCTGTAGTGATCGCGCGCACGTTGCAGCATGGGGTACTGATCGGGCAGATGACGGTAGTCGAGGCCGATGATGCTACGGTTGCCGAACAATGGGTACACATCGGCAATCACATCGCCTGGTGCCAGAGAGATATGGAGGATATGGGGTACCGACGCCATCGCCTGGCGTGCCATATCGTGAAAGTGTCCGGGGCTGATCTGCCCATCGGCACTGAGCAATTGCGCAATGCCTTCGGTCTCGGCAAATGCCGAGCGCAATTGCGCTTCCAACGCAGCGCGTACCCCGGACAACCGCGCCGCCGCATTGGCGACCAGTTCGCTTTCCTGGCGCTGGACATCCAGGCGCCCGAGCGCCACCGAAAAGCCGATGCCGATCAGCGCAAAGCCAATGGGCAGCAAGCGATTGAGGGTGGTGCCCAGCGTTACAGACGGGACCCACTTATTACCAAGGGCGAGAATTCTCGAGCTCATAGGTCCATTATTCGCGGCGGATTGCTGTTTTATCGGCACCTTGATCGCAATATTGAGTGAGGCTGAATTTTTTTGGTCGCAGACCGCAGAGTCTGAACTAACGCGCTCGCGAAAGCTGAAAGCATCGGACAACACCTCGGTAGGAGCGGGCTTGCCCCGCGATGTGATGTGTCTGATACACCGCAATCGCGGGGCAAGCCCGCTTGTGTCTTGAACGCTGCACATGGCCTGCTGGGTGGTAATCCGACACAACCAGGATTTCAGTGCGCTGCGAGCGCAAGGAAAATGCGCCAAGGTGGCCATCTGGCTTGAATGTGCTTCGATAGCAGCAGGGTAGACCCGGTGGGAGCGGGCTTGCCCCGCGAAGCGATGTGTCTGACAGGCCGCAATCGCGGGGCAAGCCCGCTCCCACAGCAAGCCAGCTTCCACCGGGAGCCCTGCAAGACAGTTGCTACCAGTGGTAGGGTCGGATGCAGGGACCAGTGGTACCACCACACCAAATGGATAAGCTCTCTGAGCCAAAGCCAACCGTCCCCCCTACAATCCGAGCAGTACCCTCTCTGAGCACACCGGTGTTATGCTCGAACTGAAACGTTTCACCCATCACAGAAAAAGAGGTGCTGCGCCCATGGACCGTCTGCTCGATTCGCTGTTTCCCACCGCCAACCAGATCCCCGAGGCCTACCGCCTGGGCGAACCGCTGGAGCAACGCGAGTACCTGGTCAACGGCCAGTTGCAACGCTGGGACGGGCCACTGGCCACGGTGCGCAGCCCAGTGTGGCTCAAGGAGGGCGACGAGGAATGCCAGGTTATCCTCGGCAGTGCCCCGCTGCTGGATGCCGACACCGCCCTCACCGCTCTGGATGCCGCCGTTCACGCTTATGACAAAGGCCGCGGCCTGTGGCCAACCCTGCGGGTGGCCGAGCGTATCCAGCATGTCGAAACCTTCCTGGGCAAAATGCGTGAACAGCGTGAGGCGGTGGTCAAGCTGCTGATGTGGGAGATCGGCAAGAACCTGAAAGACTCGGAAAAAGAGTTCGACCGCACCTGCGACTACATCGTCGACACCATCAATGCCCTCAAGGAACTGGACCGCCGCTCCAGCCGCTTCGAACTCGAACAAGACACCCTCGGTCAAATCCGCCGCGCGCCGCTGGGTGTGGCGCTGTGCATGGGCCCGTATAACTACCCGTTGAACGAAACCTTCACCACCTTGATCCCGGCGCTGATCATGGGCAACACCGTGGTGTTCAAACCGGCCAAGTTCGGCGTACTGCTGATTCGCCCACTGCTGGAAGCGTTCCGCGACAGTTTCCCGGCGGGCGTGATCAACGTTATCTATGGTCGCGGCCGCGAGACTGTCAGCGCCTTGATGGCCAGCGGCAAAATTGATGTGTTCGCCTTTATCGGCACCAACAAGGCCGCCAGCGACCTGAAAAAGCTGCACCCACGCCCTCACCGCCTGCGTGCCGCCCTCGGCCTGGATGCCAAGAACCCAGGTATCGTGCTGCCTGAAGTCGACCTGGATAATGCCGTCAACGAAGCGGTTACCGGCGCCCTGTCGTTCAACGGTCAGCGGTGCACAGCGCTGAAGATTCTGTTTGTCCACGAAGCCGTGGTCGACAGCTTTCTCGACAAGTTCCAGCGCAAACTGGCCGCCCTCAAACCAGGCATGCCCTGGGAACCCGGTGTGAGCCTGACGCCACTGCCTGAGGCCGGTAAAATCGACTACCTCAACGGCCTGGTCGCCGACGCTGTCGACAAAGGCGCTCGGGTGCTCAACGAAGGCGGTGGCAGCAGCCGTGGCTCGTTCTTCTATCCTGCCTTGCTCTACCCGGTTAGCGCGCAGATGCGTGTGTACCAGGAAGAACAGTTCGGCCCGGTAGTACCTGTGGTGCCCTACCGTGACCTGAACACTGTCATCGATTATGTCCTCGACTCCGACTTCGGCCAGCAGTTGAGCATATTCGGCACCAACCCGGCAGAAGTCGGGCGCCTGGTCGATACCTTCGCCAACCAGGTCGGGCGTATCAACCTCAACGCTCAATGCCAGCGTGGCCCCGACACCTACCCGTTCAACGGCCGGAAGAACTCCGCCGAGGGCACCTTGTCTGTCCACGACGCCCTGCGCGTGTTCTCGATCCGTACCCTGGTGGCGACCAAGTTTCAGGAGAGCAACAAGCAGTTGATCAGCGACATCATCCGCAACCGTGACTCGAGTTTCCTGACCACCGATTACATTTTCTGACTGCCGTCCGTCCTGCGCTGCGGATTTTGATTTGCCGAACCCGCGAAACTGTACAAACATACAGTTTCGCGCCCTCCACTTCGCGGCGCGCTAAGGAGGATCTACAAAATGGCCGTCAAACCAATCCCCGAAGGACAACACAGCATCACCCCTTACCTGGGCATCAAGGATGCCGGTAAAGCCATCGAGTTCTATAAAGCCGCGTTTGGCGCGGTCGAGATGTTCCGTCTGGAAAGCCCGGATGGCCGTATCGGCCATGCCGAGCTGAAAATCGGCGACTCGTCACTGATGCTGGCCGACCCTTGCGACATGGAAGGTGGCCTGGTCAGCAGCCAGTCACTCGGCGGTGCGGCCATTGGCTTGCACCTGTATGTCGAGGATGTCGATGCACGCTTTGCCCAAGCCATCAAGGCCGGCGCCACCCAACTGCGGGCCGTGGAAAACCAGTTCTACGGTGATCGTAGCGGTACCTTGAAAGACCCGTTCGGCAATCTCTGGTTTATCTCCTCGCACGTTGAGGATGTGTCGGTGGAAGAAATTCGCGCACGCGCCGCCAAGTTGTTTGCTGGGAGTTGAAAGCGATAAGCTTCAAGCTGCAAGTACGCGCACGCCTCTACTTGCAGCTTTTCGCTTGCAGCTTGCGGCTGCGACTAAAGGACTTTCATGCGAATCATTGAAAAGAATGCCGCGTTGGTGCGTACGCTCACCCCTGCTGAGGATGAGTTGCTAGCCAATTTTGCTCAGGGTCAGTTGAGCGGCCCGCGCCTGCTGCAGGCCAACCAGCTATTGCTCAAGATCCGCGCTGCCGGGCACTGGCTGGCATGCGATTGCCGACCGCGCGCGCTACTGGTGCTCAACGTCAATCTCAATGGCAACACCGGCACGCTGTTTCTGAAAAACAACCCCGGCACCGTCGAGCACGCGCCTGGCTGCGCCTTTACCAAGGACGAGCGTGAGCCTGCTCGTGGGCAAGATGCCGACCCGCAACCCGCCGCCTGGTTGCCGCCCGATACGCCCTTGCGCCTGATCAGCGACTTTCGCCGTGCCGCCCCCGGCACCACCGGAGAACCAGGTGATGGCGGTGACAAACGCGAACAACACCGTTTGCTGTCATTGCTGCTGACCTTGATCGAAGCCGGTGGCCTGAACGTTTATGCCACACACCTGAAAAAAGACCTCTCCGGGCAGTTTGCCGAGCTGCGCAGTGTCGCTAGTCGTTATCCGTTGATTGAGCGGGTGCCGGCCAGCAACTACCTGGAAACGCGCCTGGACATGAAGCACATGATGATGCTCAAGACACGCTTGCGTGACTCCAGCGCCTTCGGCAATCACCGCCGCTACGGCCTGATGCTCGACTGCGTCAGCCAGATCAAAACGCGCAAGGTCTACAACGAACGCAGCGAAGACGGCTTCGATTTCCAGGGGCATCACTTGTTGTGGGGTGGCAGCAAGACCTCAGGGCCACTACTGGCCCTGGCTATCTATTCACCGGCCAGTGCCGGTAGCCATTTCTATGAGCTGATTCATGTAGCCAGTGTCCCAGTGCTGTCACGCGGGCTTTTCTTCCCGGTCTACCGCGATGAAGAACGTGAGCCGTTGAAGATGCTCATTTCGCTGATTGACTGGATGGCCAGCAAAGGTGTGCGGGTGATCCTGCGCCGCCCAGTGATAGGTGGCCAGGGCACGGATGCGTTGGTGCTCAGTTCCGACCAGGACCGTGTCTTGTCGGTATCGCTCAGCGCACAGCCGCAGGGGCCGGAGCCTGAGGGCGAAACCTTCAAGCGCTACGCCGATTTCAAGAGCCTGGATACCTTCCGCAAGTACGTGGCGGGTTTCTTCATGCGCGGGCGTGAATAATCGCGGGGCAACCAACCCAAGGTAAGCCCCGCGATGTTTACCACTGACGCTTGTCTGGTCGGGTCAGCCCAAGCTTCTCGATGCGGTAGCGCAACATGTCCCGACTCAGCCCCAACAGCCGCGCCGACTTGGTGACGTTCCAGTCGGTGCGGTCGAGCATCTTGCGCACCATTTCCCGCTCCACCTCAGGCAGGCTGGTCGAGGTCGGGACCTCTCCGATGCCCTGGATTTCGTGCGGCACCGCTGCTGTCGGCAACTCAAACGGTTCATCGACCAGGCTCATGCAGACGTTGAGCTGGTGCGGCGCAATTTCCTCGCTCGGTGCCAACAACACGGTTTGCTCCAGCATGTTGCGCAGCTCACGAACGTTGCCCGGCCAACTGTAATTGAGCAGCAGCTCTTCGGCCTCGGGGCTGAAGTACAGGTGCGATTTGCCATAACGCTTGCCGTGCAGGGCAAGAAAATGCCGGGCCAGCAGCAGGATGTCTTCGCCACGGGCGTACAGCCTGGGCACCTTGATCGAAATGATGCGCAGACGGAAGAACAAGTCGCGGCGGAACTTTCCCTGCTGCACCATGTGCTCCAGGTTGCAGTTGGTGGCACTGATGATGCGCAAATCGACCTTGCGTTCCTTGACTGCACCAATGCGGCGAATCGTCCGGTCTTCCAGCAGCTTCAGCAGCTTGGCTTGCAGCAGCAGGTCCATTTCACCGATTTCGTCGAGAAACAGGGTGCCGCCATCCGCCGCTTCTACCAAGCCAACCCGGCGGTCTTTGGCATCGGTAAACGCGCCTTTCTCATGACCGAACAGTTCGGCTTCAAGCAAGTTGGCCGGAATTGAAGCACAGTTGAACTCAATAAACGGCCCCTTGCTGCGAGCACCGTCGTAATGCAGTGCACGTGCTACCAATTCCTTGCCGGTCCCCGTCTCGCCTTCAACCAGCACCGGCGGCAGGTCACCGCTGGACATACGCCGCTCGGCGTCGAGCAATTGCGTCAGCGTGTGTTTGAGGCCGATCATGGCCGGCGACTCGCCAATCAGCGACTGACCGCCGAACTTCTGCGCTTCGCGTTCCTGATAGAACGTCAGCGTGCGCTCCATGCGCTCGGTGGCAAGGGCCTTATCGAGCATGAGTTTAAGCTCGGCCAGTACCACCGGTTTGGTCAGGTAGTGAAACGCCCCCTCCTTCATCGCCAACACGGCATCTTCGACGTTGCCGTAGCCGGTCATCATGATCACCTTGAGCTCCGGCGCACGCACCGCCAGGGCCTTGATCAGCTCATGACCACTCATGCCGGGCAACGAGTTGTCGGTCAACACTGCATCGGGTTGACACTGCGGCAGTTGTTCCAGCGCCTGCTCAGCACTGTGACAGACGGTGACCTCAAAGCCCTTGCGCTCCAAATAGGTCTGAATGTTTTCAGCCAGGATTTCATCATCCTCCACCACCAGGATGCTGTGCTCCATGATCCCCTCCCGCTGCTACATTGAAAGTCAGGCTAACGCGGGTTCCTTCCTCTTCGCGGCTGGTCAGGCTGACCGCACCGCCAAAACGCTCCATTATTCGTTTGACCAACACCAAGCCAACACCCAGACCACCCTGTTTGGTGGTGAAAAACGGTTTGAAGACCATACGTTCCTGCTGTTGGCTCATGCCCTTGCCGGTGTCCGTCAAGTTCAGCTGGACTTCGTTCTGCTCCTTCACCTCAAGCACCTCAAGGGTCAATCGGCCGCCACCCGGCATCGCCTCAAGCGCGTTGGAAAACAGGCTATTGAGGATCTGCGTGAGTAACACTGGCTGGCTGACCACCCACACCGTGGGCGGCGTACTGACCTGCAACTGCACCTGGTTGCGCTCGATCTGATGTGCAAAAGCACTGCAGGTATCCTCAACCGCTGCACTCAGATCAACCGCTTCGGCATCGTCCTTCAATGGCCGCAAGGACACCAGTAGCTCACGTACCCAACGCGACATACGGTCAACCTGACTGATAATGTCGCCAATGTTCTTCTGCGAGCGCTCACTGGCAATCTCTTGCGCCAGCTCCGCACTGGAGCGGATCGTCGCCAACGGATTGCGCAAACTGTGGGCCACCGCCGACGACATCTCTCCCAATGCTACGAAGGTTTCGCTGGCCACAAGCTTCGCTTGCTGGGCCTGCAACAGGCTCGCCGCACGGCGCACAATCCAGAACAGGCCGAAATAGATCAGCGCACCGCCGAGCAAGGTGGACGTCCAGATCAGTACATAGCCGCGCTGAATACGCCGTATCAAGTCTTGGGGCTCTTTGTACACCTCGACCATCGACAGCACTTTCGTGCCGCTCTCGTCGAACATGGGAATGTAGTTTTCGATGAACAGGTACTCCGGCTCACGCTGAAACTTCTGCTCTTCACGGTCTTCATCGGCTTTGTGGTAGCTGGCCGATACCGGCACCTGCGAGTTGAACGACTCATCGAGGTCGTCGTCGCCGACAATTTTCTGGCCGATAAGCAAAGGGTTGGTCGACCAGACGATAGTCCGGTCAAGGGCATAGACGTTGGTCAGCAAGGTGTCCGGCAGGTGCTCGACATGGTCGAGAAACTCGATACGGGTAGACGCTGCCAGGTCAGCGCTGACCCCCGAATGCTGCTTGTCCATCCGCGGATCCAGCAGTTGCGCCATGGTGGTGCCGGGAGGCAGTTGCGAATGGCGCACTTCGGCCTTGGCCATCGCCTGAATGAATTGCGCGGTGAGCATGGCATCGCGCTCGACGCTGTCGTTGACCACGAACTGCGTCGAGACATAGCCCAGCCCCACTGCTACCGAGGCAATGATCAACAGGCTGACCACGGAGAACCAGCGCAACAGGTTGAATTCGCGCAGGGTCCGATCAGTTGCAGTTTGCGAGTCACGGCCCTCATCGGCCTGTTTCTTATTCAGCACCTGCATCGGTTCTTCCTGGCGGGCTGTTTTTTTACTTACAACTTATAGCCCAGCCAGGAAGAGGTGGATCAAATCAATTCTAATAGCTACTGGCCCACTGATAGTATTTTGCCTCTATTGCGCAGCAGCGCCCCCACTGCCTGCCGCCCGTGCTTGCTCCACGGCCCCTTGGCGCACGGTTTCCTGCTCAAGGAACTCAAGCACATTGTCGGCATCCTGATGACTCAAGCGTAGGTTGGGCATGGCCACACGGTTGTACTGCTCAAAAAGCGCCACAGCCAGGGCTTCGCGTTCGGCCAGCATGCGATCAGGCTCGCGAATCCAGCGGCTGAGCCAGGCGCGCTCACGCCGCTGAGTGACACCCAGAAGATCCGGGCCAACGTTGCGCATACCAATGCCCTGGCCGTCTTCGGGGCCAAGGCTGTGACAGGCCGCACAGCGGGTGCGGAACAACTCCTCTCCAGTGCTGGGCGGGCGAATCTCCGGAGCCAGGGCGTAGCTTTGCTCGGTGCTAGGGGTTTTCCAGTTCTGCAGGCTGTTGGCCAGTTGATCGGCGAGGATCCACGGGTTTTCGAACGGTGACGCCTTCATCCAGCGCCCGGTGGCCTGATTACCGACTATCAGGCTGAGGTTGTGATCACGGCTGCGGCCATTGTCGATCCCTTCGATGAACAGGCCCAGGCGCCGACGCAGTTCGTCGATCTGCTCTTTGTCGCCGGTCAGAAAGCGCCAGCCCGGCCCGACTTTGAAGCGCGCCGCGTAAGCCTTGAGCACCTGTGGGGTATCGCTGAGCGGGTCGATGCTGATCGAATAGAAAAACACATCACGCCCAACCCGATCCCCCAGCAACTGCTGAACCTGGCGCAAACGCGCAGTCTCCAGCGGACAGGAATCGCCACAGCCGGTGAAGATGAAATTGACCACCACCACCTTGCCCTTGATCAGGTCATCGAAAAAGTGCACCTGCTGGCCGTCCTGGTCAATCAGCGGTGTGTTGGGAAAATACCCCGCCCCCCACGGCGTAGCCTCCTCTGCCAAGCCCTGGAGGGCCCAGCACAGCCATGCTGCGCCGAGCCAGACAGTCAATCGCCCCATGATCCCTCCCCCTTTTGCCTAGTTGCTCAGCTTGACTTGCGGGCCCTTGCCATCGCCGCTACGCCAGGTTGGCAGCGCAGCAGAGTTGACGTATTTGACGCCGTCCCAGCTGGGCAAGGGCGTAGGCATCAACTGCAGTTGGCCGGGGTGGTCAATGTCCCAACGCAGCAACATGGAATTGTCCTCATGCTGGGTGTTGTGACAGTGCTCCATGTAGGTACCGGCAAATTCGCGGAAGTTGATCGCGACCTCGACGTTGTCCAGGCCATCGTTTTCGTTGCCGATGCGGTAGACGTCTTTGCGCGCCCATTTTTCCCACTCAGGTGGCGCCTTGCCGCCGCGGCTGAGAATGATGCCCTCCTCGAAGTGCACATGCACCGGATGGCTCCAGCCGTTGCCACCGTTCTGGATCTTCCACACTTCCAGGGTACCGACACCGCTGTAGCCGGCATCAGTTGGCCCGGTGGCCAGTTGTGGCGAAGCGCTGAGCCGGCGTGGGTCCATGTTGTAACCCAGACCGCCATCGGACTTGATCGTCCACGGCACCTGATCCGTACCATCGGAGCGACCGAAAATGAAGGTCCGGTGCCGGGCCTGGGCCAGGCGCGCCTGATCGGCCGGCAGGTCACGGTGCAGCTTCAGCGGGATCATGATTTTGCCTTCGGCCTTGCCCGGTTTCGCCGGTTCGTAGGCCGCCGGGTCCATGGCCAGGTCCTGGCCGCTGTAAGCCTTGACGTTGAATTGCAAGACCTTGCCCACCGCAGGATCGCCCTTGTCCCACTGCGGGCCTTTGCTGGTCTGCTTGATCACCGCCAAGTATTTTTCCGATAAAACATCGGCCAGCGGAATGTCTTCTTTCGGACCTTTGCCGGTGTCGTGCGCCTTGAGGTTGACCAGGAACAGCTTGTCACCCGCCTTGATGCCGTTCTTGGCGAAGTTGACGATGATGTCGAAGCGCTCAGCAATCCCCTGGGTCGGCAGAATCGCATTGTGGTTCTGCCGGTCACCGTCGCCGTCCAGGTCCATGCTGCCGTCGAACGGCACCGAGTGCTCCATGATGTTGCCGTCGTTGGCGATCATGTGGAACGGCACCCGCGAATAGGACACACCGGAGCCCTTCGGCCCGGGGAATTCGCCCCCGCTGCCTTTGATTTCACGCACCATCGCTAGTTTGAAGTAGCGCGACACCGAGCCATTGAGAATGCGCAAACGGTAGCTACGCGCACGTACATCTAGAAAAGGTTTGTACTGCCAGTTGACCAGCACCTGGTCACCGAGAAAGCCGTCGGTGTTGAACGGGTTGAACCACAGCTGGCCATCCTGGCCCCAGGCTTTATCAGCGATCAGCAGGTTGACGTCGTAGTCGCGGTTACCCCAGGACAATGCCGAACCGCTGGGAAGGCGCAGGTTGACGCCGTCTACAAAGGCTTCGTTGCCGCGATCCAGGGCGCTGTAGTAGTTCATCATCGCCGCGTTGCCTTTGTAGACGTTCTGCGCGGTGAAATCGAGCATGTGGTCGTGGAACCAGTGGGTGCTCATGGTTTCGCGCCAATCGCCGCGAATCTTGATGCTGCCGTTGTCACAGGTTTTCAGCCCCGGTTGAGCGTCGTTGACCCAGAGCTTTTCGCCCGGTGTGCAGGGGAACGCCGCACGCGGGTCTTCGGCGCGGGTGTTGATGCTGTCGTAACCGGCCAGTTGCAGCGGCCAGCGATAGTCGTAGTACTGCCCGGGAAAGAAGAAAGCGTTGGCATAGCCGTCGCTTTCCGCCGGCGAATGGCCGTTGTGTTCGTGGGTGCTGATGGTGTGCAGGCCAAAGCCGTGGTTGGCGGCGGGGTCGATCGGCAAGGCGTTGTAGTGGCGCATCAACAAGGGCTGGCCGTAGCGCACCATCAGCAATTTGGCCGGCAAGGTCCCGTCGAACGTCCACAGCGATTTGTGATCCTGCAAGGGCATGTTGGGATGAAACCGTGTATCGATACCCTTGGTGGTGCCCAAGGTATTGGCCTGCCCGGCGGTGTTGTAATACAGCCCGCCAGGGCCGAACTCACCAACGTTGTAGTGGTGCATCTGCATGGCATCACGCAGCCCGCCGTTGATCCGTGCCCCGGCCTGCACCGTCTTGTACGCCGCTTGCGGGTAAAACTCGTTCCAGCGCTGATGTGACCAGCCCTTTCCTGGTGGCCGCCCTTCAGCCGAAGCACCGATATGGCGGTTGAGGAACATCTCGATCTGCGTTTGCCAGGGGTTACGGTCAACCACATTGGCGTACTGGCTGGGGAATGGTGTCAGCCCCGGCTCTTTGAGGAAGGCATCCAGCAATGCGCCGCTGGGTGCGCTACGGGCCACGCTGACAGGGTCTTGCTGGGGCGCAGGCCCGGTGCTCGGGGCAGGAAATACCTGCAGGCCGGCCGGGCTGGTAGGGTCCAGGCGGGTCGGGCCGAACTCTTCGAACAGCAACAGTTGCTGGCTGAACGGCTGAGCGCCGAACATCGGGCTCGGAGCACCGTTGGTGGGGTAATTGAAGGACGTTTGCAATGCCGGTGGCCGGACGTTTTCCTGGCGCGGCGTACTGCGGTCACCCTCGACCTCATTGGGCAGGTCGAAGGCCCCGACATTGGCCTCTGGCAAGGTCAACAGATTGTTCAAGGCCGCTGCCGGGTCGGCAGGTACATCGCTGTATGCCGACGGATCACTCGGCTCCGGCGGCTCGACATCATCAATCGGGCTGGCTGGTACGTGTGCCGCAAGCAGTACTGTCAGAGCAGTGCTCAGGCACAGGGGGTAATGCAGTCGCTTGTTCATGATCTCTCACCCAGTATTGGCAGACCGGTAATGTCGATTTGCAATTACCCAGCCAAAACTGTTTCAAGATATGTACATTATATTTATCAATACGTTAGCGAGCATTTGGTTGAACAAGTGGGCGTAAAAAGCGGGGGAATGCTGCCCCCACATTGGGGTTTTCAACCCTGCAGCGGCTCGCGGGCCACACGAAAGGTCAACTGCACGCAGGTGCCCTTGCCTTCACGACTACTCAGCCGCACGCTGCCACCGAAACGCTCCATGATCCGTTTGACCAGCACCAGCCCTACCCCCAGACCACCTTGTTTGGTGGTGTAGAACGGCTTGAACGCCATGCGTTGTTGTTCTTCGCTCATCCCCTTGCCACTGTCGCACAGGCGCAGTGTCAGGGTTTTGCGGTTCTGATGGATCAGCTCGATGCGCAATGCGCCCCCTTCGCTCATGGCCTCCAGGGCATTGGCGATCAGGCTGTTGAGGATCTGCCCCAGCAGCACTGGCTGGCTCAGTACCTGTGTGCTGCCCAGCGCATCGATCCGTACCTCTACACCGTGTCGCTTGAGCTGCAGCGCGAAGGCCTGCACGCTGTCTTGCAGTACACGCTCAAGCTCCACCGCTTGTGCCTCGTCGTTGAGTGGTCGCAGCGACTGTAGCAATTGGCGCACCCAGTGCGACATACGATCGACCTGGCTGATGATGTCTCCGATGTTCTTCTGCGCCGGGCCCTCCTCGATTTCCTGGGCCAGCTCGGCACTGGAACGAATACTGGCCAGCGGGTTGCGCAAACTGTGGGCCACCGCCGACGACATCTCCCCCAGCGCCACAAAGGTTTCATTGTTGATCAAGCGCTTCTGCTGCTGTTGCAAATGGCGGTTGGCGCGGTACATCAGCCAGTACAGGCCGCCGTACACCAGCGCGGCACCAACGGCGACAGCCAGCCAGATCATCAGCAAACCGCTTTCGATACGTGAAATCAGATCACGCGGTTCTTTATAGATTTCGACCATCGCCGTGACGTTCTCACCGTCGGCATCGAACAGCGGGATGTAGTTCTCGATGAACAGATGCTCAGGTGGGGTGATGAACTTCTGTTCGGCACGCGCCTGATCAACATCGTGGTAGCTGGCCGACACCCGCACCTTGTTCTCAAAGGCGTGATCAAGGTCTTCATCTGACTCGATCATGCGCCCGACCAAGGCCGGATTGCTTGACCAGATCACCGTGCGGTCCGGGGCATAGATATTGGCCAGCAGCATGTCCGGCAAATGCGCGATGTGGTCGAGGAATTCGCCGCGGGCATCACGCCGCGCTTGCGGGGTGACTTCCGGGAAGCTCTGGTCCAGCCGTGGGTCGAGCAACTCGCCCATGGTGCGCACGTTGGGGATGGAGACATGGCGCACTTCGGCCGAGGCAATTGACTGGATGAACTGCGCGGTAAGCAGTGCATCGCGCTCGACACTTTCATTAATCACAAAGCGGCTGGAAATCAGACCCAAGCCAACAGCCACCGACAGAATGATCGCCAGGCTGACAAAGGCATACCAGCGTAACAAGTTGAACGGTCGTTTCACGGGCGCTTCGCTATTAGCGTGTTCTTGCATGACGGGTGTATCCAGGCGTGACTGCAGGTCCATCGCGAACTCCTGGCTAGTGGCTTCTTAGGTTATAGCCCAGATGCCTTCAATTGCCCCGCGCGCTCCCCCCAATCGCCCCCAACCCTGGGTCAATATCGCCCGATTTCTCTGCAAGCCAGGCCCCACAAGGCTTTGCGCATGTTGGTATGGAAGTTGCCGAGCCTTGTGCAGACGACCCAAGCCCCTGGGCCCCACTGCAAGAGGGAACACTCATGCACCGTCCAACGCCCCACCCACTGGCTTTGCTGATGTTGGCTGGCCTGATTCAGGCGCCGGCTCAGGCCGCGCTGTTTGAAGTCGATCCTGGCCCTTACCTACCCGCCACCGGTGGCTTTGCCGCCTGGTATCACGACACCCACGGCCGGGTGCTTGATCTGTGCTTGACCAAGGCCGTCAGCTCGCGAGTCGCCGGTGCGCCCGGTGCCCCGTCGTACATGTGCGTACTGAACCCGGCACCCGGGGTGTTCGATGACACCAAGCCGATCAGCTTCCCCACCAACTACCCCGACGAGACGTTCTGGTTCACCGCCGATGCTGCCCTTGTCGATGCCGCCCGCGGCATCGACTTGACCTACGTGTCTGCCGTTGAAGCCGCCTTCGCTGCCGATGAGGTAGTCGATGGCGACCAGGTCAGCTTTGCCCGGATCCGCATCCGGGTCGACGTGCCGACCGCAGGCACCTACATCGTCACTCACCCCTACGGTGTCGAAGTATTCGATGTACCAGTGGCGGGAGGCCGCGCCATCAACATGACCCGTGACATCGGCATTGGCGGGCAGAAAAGCTACACCGGTGCGCTCAAAGGCGATATTGGCCCGTTCCTGCGCGGTGTGGGCGGACCTTACACTGAAACCAACCCGGAAACCGGCGCCAGTGAGCGTTTCATCGGCGACCCTAACCTCAACGAGGCGGTGACCGGCAGCCCGTTCAACACCAACTACGTGCGCATCGAAGGGCCCAACGGCCTGGACATCCGCACCACGCTGTTCGCGGTGTCCGGCAAGCTGTCCAACGTGGTCCGGCCAACCCCGGTGATCGGGCAGCGTAGCACTTACTCGCGCCACAGCGAAAACGGTGACCTGCGCGCCCAGCAAGATGTCTTCGTCCAGGCGCCACCTCCCCCCGGTACAGCAACACTGATCAGCCAGACGCCGCCCCTGAGCCTTACTGAAGCCAACACCACCGGCGCCTGGTACGCCCAGTCGACGCTCAACCCGAACTTGCCACTCAACCTGCAGGTGACCGCCGACAACCAACTGGCGATTTCCACCAGCACACCGACCACCCTCACCCTGCCGCTGACCGACCTGGTAGTGATTCAGCGTGCCGAGTACAGCCTGGCGTCCGGCCAACTGACCCTGGTCGCCTCGACCAGCGACGAAACCAGCCCTCCAACACTCGTTGCCAGCACCGGAAACGGCGCTGCCATTGGCACCCTGGGCGGCAACGGCGCGGTCAAGACCCTCACCACCGGGCTTTCGCCGATTCCACCGGCCACGGTCACGGTGACCAGCGCCAATGGTGGTAGCGACAGCGAAGAAGTGGTGCTCGTGCCATGAACATCATTACGCCACGTCCCGTAGCAGGAGGCAGCATGAATAACTGGCCACGCCTGGCGCTGTGCGCAGCCGGGCTTTCCCTCTCGCTGGCCGGCAGTGCCTGGGCCGGCCTCAAAGCGGTCGATCCCGGCCCTTACACCCTGGCCACCGGGCGTTACCCGATGTGGTACCAGGACCACAATGACCTGTCGATGGAACTGTGCCAATCCAGGGCTGCAAGCTCGCGAGTACCGGTGTCGGTACCGCCGGCCTACATGTGTACCCTTCTGCCAGAGCCCGGTATCTACGATGATGCCCTGCCATTGGTATTTCCGGACAACTGGCCACCAGAGATGTTCTGGTACCTGGCTGAGACCTCGATCCCGGCAGTTGGCAACAGTGGATATGAGTTGGACGTGTACGTCGCCGGTATCGAAGCGGCGTTCGCTTCCGAAAATCCGGTCGATGGCGATCAGCAAAGCTTCGCCCGTATCCGTCTGCGGGTCTCGGTGCCCCAGGCCGGCAGGTACGTGATCACCCACCCCTACGGCGTCGAAACCGTCGACGTCACGACCCCCGGACGTCGGGCCATCAACATCACTCGAGATGTCGGCATCGGAGCACCAGGGGTTTTCACCGGCGTGCTCAACGGCGCACTCGGGCCGTTCCTGCGCGGCGTCGGTGGCCCCTATACCGAGATCAACCCGGACACCGGAGCCACCGAGACCTTTATCGGCGACCCGAACCTGACCGAGGCGGTGGTGGGCAGCCCGTTCAACACCAACTTCGTGCGTATCCAGGGCCCGGCCGGGACCATCCAGACCAACCTGTTCACCGTGTCCGGCAAGGTGCTCGACGCGCGTACTCAGGTCGCGGCAGAACTGGAGCGTGCCAGTTACCGGCGTACCTCTGCCGGTACCCGCGTCGAGGTGTTTGCCAAGGCGCCGAACACTGCCACCTTGTGCTTCCGTGAAACCCTGGCGTTGGTGCCAGGCACGCCACCCTCACCTTGCCAGTTCAACTTGCTGGCCGATAACAACGGCTTGTTCTTCGCTAACCACTTGAGCACCGCCGCCCCGCCTCCGGTCATTGTCGTCACCGCTACCGACCCGACCGGGGTCAACCGCCCCACCGCGCTGTCGCGCAAGCTCAGCGACGTGGTCAAAGTCACTACCGCACGCTACGACTGGGCCAACAAACGCCTGCGTATCGAGGCCAGCTCCAGCGACGAAGTACAGGTTCCTGACCTGGTCGCCCAGGGCTATGGCCGCCTGTCCAAGTCCGGCACCGTGCAAACCCTGACGGTCAACGACCTGACCCAGCCGCCCGCCACGGTGACGATCAAGTCTGCTGCCGGTGGCAGCGACACTGAAGCGGTCGTGATCGTCGGTAACGCCCCGGTCGAAGCGGAAAACCAGGCACCACTGGCGCAAGCCGACCAGGGCAGCACCAGCTTCGGCGTGCCGCTGACCCTGAACCTGCTGAGCAACGACAGCGACCCGGACAACAACAACCCACTGACCATCAGCGACCTCACTCAACCGGCCACCGGCCAGGGCACTGTCGCCCTCAGCGGCAGCACCGCAGTGGTCTACACCCCACCTGCGGTGGTCAACGCCCCCCTGACCACCACCTTCACCTACCGTGCCCAGGACAACAAAGGGCTGAAGTCGGAAATAACCACCGTGACCGTCACCGTCGCCCCGAACCAGGCGCCGATCGCCAACGCCGACACCGCCGCCACCCTGGGCGTCGCGCTGCCGATCAACGTCCTGCTCAACGACACTGACCCAGAAGGCAACACGCCGTTGGTTGTGGACAGCGTCAACCAGCCGGCACCTGGACGCGGCACCGTCACCACCGATGGCACCCAGATCACCTACACCCCACCGGCCACCGTAACGGCAGCCTTCGCAGCCACCTTCACCTACATCGCCCGCGACAGCCTCGGCGCCTTGTCGGCCCCTGCAACCGTCACCGTACAGGTCTCGCCACGGCCTGCCGGCGCAGAGACCTTCACCGTCACCGCTGCCTCCGTCACGGCGCGCTCCAACAACCGCTACAACTGGGACCTCTCCGGTACCTCGTCGGTGACCACAGGCAACACCATCACCGTACAAGTCACTACCCCGACCGGGTTGGTCACCCTGGGCAGTACCGCAGTACCGCTGACCGGCCGCTGGCGGCTGACGGTGAGCAACAGCACCACGGTGATCCCGACCGCGGCGCCTACGGCCACCATCCGCAGTAGCCAGGGCACCGTCCGCACCGTACCGGTAACCGTGCAGTAATCGCAGGAGACATGACCATGGCGCGCCTGACCACCTTGCTGTTGTGCCTGACCCTGATCGGTCAGGCCGCCCTGGCCGACGACTTGATGGACAACGCCGACCTCGGCCCTGGGGGCGACCTGGGAGAACCCGTGTACTTGCAGCCACTGCCCGGCACCACCGGGCAGCAGGCACAGATCGACCAGAACGGGCAATCCAATCGCGCCGCCATCGGCCAGGACGGGCAAACCCTGCTCGGTCGCATCGTGCAGTCCGGTGGCGCACAAGAGGCGTACATCCTGCAGCAAGGCAACGACCTGATGGCCACGATCAACCAGCAAGGCTATGACAACAGCGCCTCGATTGCTCAGAGCGGCAGCAACAACCGCGCAAACATCGAGCAATACGGCAACAGCAACAGCGCCAGCATCGTCCAGAACGGCTCCGGGCTACAAAGCTCGGTGGTTCAGGCGGGCAATGGCCAGCATGTGCAAGTTAACCAATATCGCTAAACCTGGAGGCACCACCATGTTCAAGCTCGCTCCCTTAAGCGCCGCCATTGTTCTGTGCCTCGCCGGCCAGGCCATGGCTGACAGCAGCCTGTCGACCCAGAACCAGTCCGGTACTGAAAACATCGCCGAGGTCAAACAGACGGCTGCGCCCCTGAGTACCACCACGCAGACCCAGGTCGGTACCGGCAACAACCACGCCGCCAAGCAAGACGGTGGCAACAGTAAAATCGAGCAAAGCACCCAAGGCGAATACAACGCCGGCTACGCCGAACAACTGTTCGAGTTCGGCAGTGAGATCAATCAGCAATCGGCCGGATCGCTGAACAACACCCATGCCAGCCAATCGCTGGGCACGGAAAACACCGCCAAACAATCCCAGGAAGGCAGCGGCAACTTCACCTTCGTCTATCAAGACAGCCAGACCGGCAGCCGCGGCACCACCGAACAATACGGCGACGGCAACCGCGCCTTCGTCGAGCAATTCAACGGCGGGATCGCCAACAACGCCTTGAGCGTGCAGACCGGTGTCGACAACTACAGCGCAGCCGAACACATCAACCACAACGACGGTCAGATCGGCATCTATCAGGAAGGTGACGGCAACTGGGCCTATGGCGATCAACGCGAGGGCCAGGGTGGCACCATTTCCATCAACCAGGCCGGTGCGACCAACTCCGTTGAAATCTGGCAAGACACCCAGACCGACAGCCACGCCGCCGTCACCCAGAATGGCGTGACCAACGAAAGCGTGATCGACCAAAGCTTTGGTGAAAACAACAACGCCAGCATCCTGCAGACCGGCGACGTCAACGCCATCTATGCCGACCAGTACGAGTCGACCAGTTCACTGGCCACCCTGACCCAATCCGGTTCCGGCAACGTCAGCTTTACCTACCAGACCGGCGACAACCACGTACTGGAGGTCAGCTCCACCGGTATCGGCAACAAAGTGCTGGCCAGCAACTGGAAAGGTGACAAGGAAGGCGGCCAGTTCGGTAGCAGCCAAGGCGCAGTCATCACCCAAGACGGCAAAAACAACAGCGCCAACCTGACTCAGGAAGGCATGAACCAACTGACCAACCTGAACCAGACCGGTGAACGCAACACCGTCGAGGTGACCCAAACCACCAACAACAACGAGCTGTACTTCGATCAGAACGGCTCCGACAACCTGCTGATTGCCGATCAGCGCGGTATCAGCAACTACGCCACCGGCTCCAGCGCCGGCATGGAAAACAGCGTCAAGCTGGACCAGAGCGGTACTGGCAACCAGAGCTCTACCTGGCAACTGTACGGTGACAACAACAGCGCCATTATCAAACAGACCGATGGTGTCAACGTGGCCTACGTGACCCAGGGTGGCTCAGGTAACCAGGCATCGGTCGACCAGAGCGGTGCCAGCATGACCGCGACGGTTAACCAGTACGGTACCGGTAACCAAGCCACTGTATTGCAGCAATAACACGGGTTCCCTCGGCGTTCTCCGCGCTTTTTCCCGCTTGGCCACAGTCACCGATGGGGGTGGCTGTGGTCCTTTTTATTCAACCATCACCCTCCAGTGGGAGCGGGCTTGCCCCGCGATTGGCGGTGTGTCAGTTGAATCGCATCGCGGGGCAAGCCCGCTCCTACAACAGGCTCGCTTCTATCAAATGGGGAGCTCAATCCATCGGTTTAGAGCCTTCCGGTTCGACGCGTTAATATTTTATTTTGAGCTCGAAGTCTTTACATGCAAATGCTAATCCTTATCATTCTCGACGCCTTGAGCGCGGGCATCCTGCTGTCCGCCCCGCTCACCTTTTGTTCAAGGAGACATTTGACATGGCGTCGCGCTTCACCTTCAGCCCCTTGAGTATTGCCTTGCTGGCAACACTGGGCACTTCGAATCTCGCTGCAACCACGCTTGAGCTCCCACCAGACGAGGTTCAGATCCAGCCAACCGACCTTCCAGTTGCAGGCAGCCGCCAAGCGATCGAGCTGGAAAAAACCAGAGTGCTGGGCACCGCCGAAGAAGAACTGAAACAAGCCCCCGGGGTGTCGATCATCACCGCAGAAGACATTCAGCGGCGCCCGCCAGTCAATGACCTGTCCGACATCATCCGCCGTGAACCTGGGGTCAACCTCACCGGCAACAGCAGCAGCGGTGCCCGGGGTAACAACCGCCAGATCGACCTGCGCGGCATGGGCCCGGAAAACACCTTGGTTCTCATCGATGGCAAGCCCTCCACTTCGCGCAACGCCGTGCGCTATGGCTGGAGTGGCGACCGTGATACCCGAGGTGAAACCAACTGGGTACCCGCCGAAGAGGTCGAGCGCATCGAGATCCTGCGCGGCCCGGCCGCCGCTCGCTACGGTTCAGGGGCCATGGGCGGTGTGGTGAACATCATCACCAAACGCCCAACCGAACAATTGCGCGGTGCCATGACCCTGTACACCCTGTTCCCCGAGGACGATGCCGAAGGCACGGGCAAGCGCGTCAACTTCAGCCTCA
This sequence comes from Pseudomonas sp. H9, assembly GCF_004353925.1. GTDB lineage: Bacteria > Pseudomonadota > Gammaproteobacteria > Pseudomonadales > Pseudomonadaceae > Aquipseudomonas. The sequence continues at coordinate 574,818 of NZ_SMOK01000011.1, forward strand.
GCGGGCCACTGACCGACAGCCTGGTGTTTCGCGTTTACGCCAACCTGAACAAAACCGACGCCGATGACATGACCATCAACTCGGCCCACCAGGCTTACCAAGAGTCGCTGATGGCCGGCCGTGAAGGCGTACGCAACAAAGACATCAATGGTTTGCTGAGCTGGAAGATCGACCCGGCCAACACCCTCGACCTGGAATCAAGCTACAGTCGCCAGGGCAACATTTTCGCCGGTGACACCATGCTCAACGCCGGCGGCGAGTTCGTTGAAAGCCAGGTTGGCAAGGAAACCAACGTCATGCAACGCTCCAGCTTCGCCGCGACCCATCGTGGCGACTACGACTGGGGCACTTCGACTGCATCGCTCTCCTACGACCTGACGCGCAATGATCGTCTCAATGAAGGCCTCGCCGGTTGGGGCGAAGGCGCACCGTCCGGTGGCGCCGGGCGCTTTGAGTCGCGCCTGCGCAACACCCGTGCCACTGGCGAGATCAACCTGCCGCTGAGCAGCGCGTTCGAGCAGGTGTTGACCCTGGGCGCTGAGTACCTTTACGAATCGCTCAACGACCCTGGTTCACTGCGCCCGCAAAGCTATGACCCAGGTGCCGAACTGCCAGGCTTCGACCGTACCCAGACCAAGTCCACGGCGCGCAGTTTCGCGCTATACGCCGAAGACAATATTGAACTCGGGCTGAACACCATCGTCACGCCGGGTGTGCGCTACGACCATCATGAAGACTTCGGCAGCAACTGGAGCCCGAGCCTGAACGCCTCGCATCAGATCACCGAAGCCCTGAGCATCAAGGGTGGCATCGCCCGCGCCTACAAAACCCCGAACCTGTACCAGGCCAACCCCAACTACCTGCTGTACAGCCGTGGCGGTGGCTGCAACAGCAGCGAGACCAACATAGGCGGTTGCTACTTGCTGGGTAACGCCAATCTCGATCCGGAAACCAGCATCAACAAAGAACTGGGCGTGGCCTACGACAAAGGTACCTGGCACGCCAGCGCCACCTACTTCCGTAACGACTACAAGAACAAGATCGAGGCGGGTAATCAGGCCTTGTTCCGGCTGCCCAATGGCCGCCGTATTCTGCGCTGGGAAAATACCGGTAAAGCTCTGGTGCAAGGCGTGGAAGGCAACCTGTTCATCGCGCTCACGCCCAGCCTTGAGTGGAACACCAACTTCACCTACATGATCGACTCTGAAGACAAGGAAACCGGCGAACCACTGAGCATCATTCCCGAGTACACGGTCAACAGCACCCTGGACTGGAACGCCACCGACAAGCTCTCCTTCCAGCTCAACGGTACCTACTATGGCAAGCAGGAGGCGCCGAGCTACAACGCCCGGGCTAACGAAGCACTGGATCCGAAGGTGCGTAAAAATGTTGACCCTTACGGATTGATGGGCATCAGCAGCGGGTATGAATTCAACAAACACCTGAGCGTGCGTGTCGGCGTCAACAACCTGTTCGACAAACGCCTGTACCGCGAGGGCAACTCGGATGAAGCCGGTGCGTTGACCTATAACGAACCGGGCCGGGCCTACTACGCCTCCTTCACCACATCATTCTAAGCCCTTCACTAAACCCCGGTGGGAGCGGGCTTGCCCCGCGATTGGCGGTGTGTCAGCTGAATCGCATCGCGGGGCAAGCCCGCTCCCACTGTGTATTGGCACCAGAAACACTGGATAGCATCCGCCATAAATGTAGGAATTTACGTCAAACATAGGCAAATAATTCAACACATACAGGCCTCCCGTACTATCGTTCTTTGAATCGACGTATTGTTGGCGCCCTTCCCGTCCCGGTAATGGCGTACTCCTGAATGATTCAGGAATTTGCTTACATACTCGACAAGGAGCTGAACGTTGATCTCTGTCTTGATAGTTGATGACCACTCCACCGTACGTTTTGCCGTACGCACCCTGCTCCAGCGCGAAGGCTTCGAGGTTGTCGGCGAGGCCTACGAAGGCGAAACCGCAACGCAATTGGCCCGACAACTGCGCCCGGATGTGGTGATCCTGGACATCGGCCTGCCCGGTATCGACGGCCTCAGCGTATTGAAGCGCTTGCGCCTGCTCGAACCGTCCCCGCGCATCATGGTCCTCAGCGGCCAACCCACCGAGCTGTTTGCCCGGCGTTGCCTGGATGCCGGGGCCTCGGCTTTCGTGCGCAAAGACGAAGACCTTGAAGCCCTGGTGTCGGCCCTCAAGGCCATGATCAAGGGGTATTCGATCTTCCCTGAACTGTCGGCGCAGCATGGCCCGCTGCTCAGCGAGCAACAGCGTCTGGAGAAGTTGTCCGACCAGGAACTTGCCGTGTTACGTCTGCTGTCCGAAGGGCGATCCAACAATGCCATCGCCGAACGCATGCACCTGAGTGCTAAAACAGTCAGCACTTACAAAACCCGGATTCTGGAGAAACTGGAACTCAACTCGCTGGTTGAACTGCTCGATCTGTCGCGTCGTCATTCGATCTGAACCCATCATGAAGCCTCTGAGGTGCTTTGCGCTGAGCTGCCTGCTAAGCCTGCAGGCGTTCCCGGCCATGGCCATTGATGTCGGTGAACCCCGCCAGTTACTGGCCCGCTCGATCAGCAGTAGCGCGGCGCTGACGCTCTCAGCCGAAGAGCGCAGCTGGCTCAAGCACAAGCAGCACTTGATACTCGGCACAACCGTACCGGACTACCCACCTTTCGATATCAATGTCAGCCAAAACGACTATGAAGGCCTGACCGCAGACTATGCCGGGCTGATCAGTGAACTGTTGGGCATCCACATCACTGTTCGGCGCTTCGCACACCGCAGCCAAGCTATTGCCGCCTTGCATGAAGGCAAGATCGACCTGCTCGGCAGCTCCAATGCTTTCGAAGCGGCTGACGCTCACCTAGTGTTGAGCCACCCCTACACTGACGACCAATCGGTGATTTCCATCGGTGCGGGCAAGTCCCTGGGGCTTAACGACAAGCTCGAAGGGCTGAGCCTGGCAATGGTCGATCACTACCTGCCCACAGCGATGGTGAGCGCGCTGTACCCGCAGGCCAAGCTGCAACTGTACAACTCCAACCTGGCGGGTCTCTCAGCAGTGGCACTGGGCCAAGCCGACGCGTTTCTTGGCGATGCGGTCAGCAGTGATTACCTGATTACCCGTGTTTATCAGGGCAGCGTACAGATCGACCATTTCATCAAGGATCTACGGGGCACCTTCGCCTTTGCCATATCCCGCGATAACCCGACCCTGCTGCGCCTGGTCGATAAAGCACTGGACCACGTGGCTGACAATGACCGCCTGAATATCCTGCGCCGCTGGACCAGCGGCAGCTCGCGCACGCTGCTCAATCGTGGCAGCTTGAGCCTGAGTGCCGCAGAGCGCAGCTGGATCGAGCAGCACCCCAGAGTCCGGGTGGCGATCAATAAGTACTTTGCGCCCATCACGTTCTACGATGACCACCTGCAATTTCGCGGCATCGCCGCCGATGTTCTCGACCAGATCAGCCTGCGCACGGGCCTGAAGTTCGATATCCAGACGGCCGATTCGGTGGCCCAGATGATTGAACTGGTCGAACAAGGCAAGGCTGACATCGCCGGGGCGCTGCCGCCCACCCCGGAACGTGAACGCTCTTTACGCTTCACTCGCCCTTACCTGGTCTCACCGCGGGTACTGGTGACTCGTAGTGACAACCATGACCTGCACAACAGCCAACAACTCGACGGCCTGCGCCTGGCCTCGATCCGCGATTTTGTACCCATCAAAGAAGAATTGCGCCTGCGCTTCCCACACATGACGCCGATTGAAGTCGATGACCCGCTGTCGATGATGGAGACTGTGGCCCAGGGCAAGGCCGATGTGGCCATGAGTACACACATCAACGCGGCCTACTTTGTCAGCCGTATGTTCAAAGACCGCTTGCAGATCGCCTCGATCTACGGCGACCAGCCCGGCGTTGCCTCTTTCGCTGTCGCCCGTGAAGCCAAACTGCTGCATTCGATACTGAACAAAGCCCTGCTGAGCATTCCGCCCGATGAGATGACCGAACTGACCGGGCGCTGGCGAACCAACGCGCTGATCAGCGACAGTGTCTGGTACAACGACCGCGGGCTGATCCTGCAGATCCTGTTGGGCGCCGCAGGCCTGATTGCAGCGGTGATCTTCTGGAACCGCTACCTGCGCCGACTGATTCGTGAACGCAGCGACGCCGAACACGCCCTGCAGCACGAGCTGACCTTCAGCAAGCGGCTGCTTGAAGAGTTGCGCCTGGCCAAGGAACAAGCCGAGGACGCCAGCCGGGCGAAAAGCACGTTCCTGGCGACCATGAGCCATGAAATCCGTACCCCAATGAACGCGGTCATCGGCCTGCTGGAGTTGGCCGTCAAGGATGCAGAGCAGGGACACGCCGACCGCAACGCCCTGCAAGTGGCCTTCGAGTCGGCCAATGGCCTGCTGGAGTTGATCGGCGACATTCTGGATATCGTCCGCATCGAGTCCGGGCGCATGACCCTGGCGCCGCAACCGACAGACCTCATCAGCCTGATCAACGCCACGGTACGTGTATTCGAAGGTAACGCCAGGCTCAAAGGCTTGACCCTGAGCACCGAGCTGCCACCCGGCCCCTGCCGGGTGTGGGTGGACTCGCTGCGTCTTAAACAGATCCTCTCCAACCTGGTCAGCAATGCAATCAAGTTCACCGAGCACGGCCGTATTACCGTGCACCTGCAACGCGATGCCAGCACCCCCGGGCACTTGCACACAATCCTCACGGTGCAAGACACCGGCGTCGGCATCAGCGCACAAGACCAGCAACGCCTTTTTCAGCATTTTGCCCAGGTCGGCGCGCAAACGGCACGCCAGGGTACAGGCCTGGGCTTGATGATCAGCCGCACCCTGTGCGAGCTAATGGGGGGCCAGCTGGAGTTGCACAGCACCCTGCACCAAGGCACACGCGTACAGGTCAGCCTGACATTGCCGCTGGCCGAACCGGCGCCGGAAGCGCAGAACCACCCGGCAAGCTCAGATCTCAGCATGCCGGCGCAATCGGTTCTGGTGGTAGACGACTACCCCGCCAACCTGATGCTGCTTGAGCGCCAACTAAACGTGCTGGGCCATCGGGTCAGTCAGGCCAGCGATGGCCAACAAGCCTTGACCCTCTGGCAACAAGGCCAGTTCGATACGGTGATCACCGATTGCCATATGCCCGGCATGGACGGGCACCAGTTGACCCGACAGATCCGCGCGCTGGAGCGGCAACAGCAACGAGCGGCCTGCCTGATTCTCGGCCTGACCGCCAATGCTCAGGCCCAGGAGCGCGAGCACTGCCTGGCCAGTGGCATGAACGATTGCCTGTTCAAGCCAATTGGCCTGGCGGAGCTTCGTCGTCATCTACACAGCAACAACGCCCAGGCCGCGCCTCAGCTCAATAGCGTCGAGGACGCGCACGCCAGTGGCTTCGACATCGACAACCTGCAGTACCTGACCTTGGGCGACCCCCAACTGATCCGACGCTTGATCGCTGAGCTGGCGCGCAGCAACCAGGAAGACCTAAAGGCCCTGCGAGCCCTTGGGCCGTGCCCGTCCCGCGAGCGGCTACGTACCCTGGCCCACCGGATCAAGGGGGGCGCGAAGATGCTCAAAGCCCGTGGTGTGGTACGCAACTGCGAAGCACTTGAACAAGCCTGCCTCGGCGACGCTACCGAGAACCAGCTCAAGGCGCTGCTCGACACCCTGGAACAGAGCTTGCTGACCTTGGAGCAGCAGTTGCGCCAGCCTGCCACGCCGTAACAGGGCTTTCAGTGCAGCTGCAGGGTCGAGTTGATCTGGCAGATTGCATCGACTACATGTTGCGAGCCCTGCTGAATTTCCAGGATCACCTCGCCGGCCTCATTGGCCAGCTCTACCCCGATACCGGTGCGGCTCAAGCTCGACTGCATGCTGGCCACCGCAGTCAGAGACAGGTCATGGTTCTGCCGCACTACCTCGACAATTTCCACGGTGGCCTGGCTGGTACGTGCCGCCAGACTGCGTACCTCATCGGCCACCACGGCAAACCCGCGGCCATGCTCGCCGGCCCGCGCCGCTTCTATGGCTGCATTGAGGGCCAATAAATTGGTCTGGTCGGCAATACCACGGATGGTCTGAACAATCTGGCCGATCACCTCCGACTGTTTGCTGACGGCATCGATGCTGCGTGCCGCAGCGTTGAGGTTCTGGGAGATTTCCTCGATGACTTGTACCGTCTGCTGCACCACCTGTGAACCTTTGCGGGCGCAGGCGTCATTCTGCATCGAGGTGGCGTGGGCGGCCTCCGCAGCGGTTTGCTGGGTGCAGACTTGCGAGGTGATGTCACTGGCGAACTTGACCACTTTGTACAGCTGGCCGCGCGTATCGAAGATCGGGTTGTAGGAGGCTTCGAGGTAAACCATTTGCCCTAGTTTGTTGACCCGTTCGAAACGGTGCGAATGGAATTCACCGCGGTTGAGCGAAGCCCAGAACGCTTTGTAGGCCGCCGACTCGCTTTCACTCTTGTGGCAGAACAGGCTGTGGTGCTGGCCGACTATTTCGTCGTGACGGTAACGCATGGTGTCGAGAAAGTTCTGGTTGGCTTTGATGACCTTGCCTTGTGGGGTGAATTCAATCACCGCCATGGAACGGCTGATGGCATTGATCAGGCTGTCGCTCTCATGCTCCGCTTTAACCCGAGCGGTGATATCAGAGGCCACTTTGATCACGCTGACCACTTGCTGCTCTGGCCCGAACACCGGCATGTAGCTGGCCTCGAGCCAGAGCTGGTGACCTTGCTGATCGACCCGTTCAAACGTGCCGCTCTGCGCCTCTCCACGCGCCAGTCGTTGCCATAACTGCCGGTACGCGTCGCTGTTGGCGTAGTCCTTCTCACAAAAGATTCGGTGATGCTTGCCGCGAATCTGCTCAAGGCTGTAGCCGGTGACTTTACAGAAGTTGTCGTTGGCGTCCAGGATGATCCCGTCCGGGGTGAACTCGATCATGGCCATGGCGCGGCTGATCGCGGCGAGTTTGGCGGTGATCCCCGCCAAAGCCCGGTTGCAGTGTTCAATTTCTGCCAAATCCGACTTGCGATGAAAATCGAACATCGAACCGCCCTCTATGCCCAGGTTTTGCTGAGCATAGATCGGCGTTGACGCCGTGCAAGCACATTGACACTACCCCTGTAGGAGCGGGCTTGCCCCGCGATATGGGGTGTGTCAGTTACATCGCAATCGCGGGGCAAGCCCGCTCCTACAACAAGCCTGCTCCTACCGGGGTTAGCTGCTTTCGCGAATCACCAGTTCAAACCCCAGGTCCTGGTTCTGCTCCGTACCGCGCTTGCCGTCAAGCAAGCCCAGCAACGCCTGCGCTGCACACCGGCCAATGGCCGCACGCGGGGTGCGGATCGAGGTCAGGCGCGGCACCATGTGTGCCGAAGCCGGCAGGTCGTTGAAGCCGACCATCGCCACCTGCTCCGGCACCTTCACTCCCAGGCGCAAGGCTTCAAGGATGGCGCCCTGGGCCAGGTCGTCGTTGCAGAAGAAGATCCCATCGACATCGCCATGCGCCGTCAGCAGTTGCCGGAACAGTTCACCCCCCAAGGCAATGGATGACGGTTGTGGCGACAGCACATGCAGTTCGCTGGCATACCGACCGGCTGCCTTCAGGGCCTGGCTGTAACCATCGGCCCGTTGCATCACCCGCGGGTCGAGCTGCGCGGCGATGAACCCCAGGCGCTGGCGTCCGCGCTCAAGCAGATGCCGCGCGGCCGCCGCACCGGCCTGTTGCTGGGAAAAACCCACCGACATGCCCTGCTCCTGCAGCCCCAGTTCCATCATGTGCACACACGGCACGCCACTGGCCGTGAGCATCTGCTTGGACGCTTCACTGCGGTCGAAGCCTGTGAGCAGCATGCCGCGCGGTTGATACGCGAGATAATTGCGGATCAGGTTCTCTTCTTCGGCAATATCGTAGTGATAGTTACCGATCAACACCTCAAGGCCGCGTGGGCGCATCACCTCGTGCACCGCCTCCAGGGTTTCGATGAACAGCTGGTTGGACAGTGACGGAATCAGCACCACGATGGATTCGCTCTGTGCCGATGCCAAGGCGCGCGCGGCCGGATTGGCCACGTAACCGAGGGTGGTTGCAGCCTGTTTGACCTTTTCGACCAGCTCCGGGGCGACCGTGCTGACCCCACGCAAGGCGCGCGATGCAGTAATCGGGGAAACCCCGGAAAGCCTGGCCACTTCAGCCAGAGTAGGACGACCGGTAGTACGGGAGCCGATGCGGGTCATGGGGAATTTTATTTTCGACTTGCAAAGAATGGGGAACGGGCACTAAGGTAGCGCTGTCTCAGAGCACAGGCAATGCATAACTGCAGGTGAGCTGAAATGAGCATCCATACTGCTGAATACAAGATCAATAACATCCGGGAAAGAAGCGCCCGAGGCCTCCGTCGCCCCGACCAAAGATAGCGCTATCTTTCCTTGCAGGAGGTACCGATGAACCCACCCCTCTCCGCGATTGTGGTCATGGGCGTAGCAGGCTGCGGCAAGAGCTACGTTGGTGCCGCCATTGCTGGCCTAAGCGGCGGCCGCCTGATTGAAGGCGACGACTTTCACCCCACTGCCAACATCCAGAAGATGAGCGCCGGCATTCCCCTGGACGATGACGACCGTGCCGGTTGGCTGATCCGTCTGGGTGAGGAACTGCAAGCTACCCTCAAGCAGGGCGAGCGCCCGATCCTCACCTGTTCCGCGTTGAAAAAGCGCTACCGCGATACCTTGCGCCACGCCGTCCCCGACCTAGGCTTTGTGTTCCTCGACCTGACCCCTGAAGAAGCCAGCCGCCGGGTATTGGCCCGCCCTGGCCACTTCATGCCGGCCAGCCTGATCGATAGCCAGTTCGCTGCGCTCGAACGCCCCAATGGCGAAGCCCTGACCCTGCCACTGGACGCCACGCTGCCGGTCGAGCAGTTGGCGGTCAAGGTCGACCTGTGGCTAAAGCCCTGCGGTGAGCCGGTATTGGCGCGAACGGCCTGATCAGGCGGTTTTCCGGCTCACCAAAGATAGCGCTGTCTCAAGCACGATCTGCTGCAAATGCTCCGCCCACAACAATGACAAAACGAGGCACTGAACCATGTTCGGTTTGGCAACTGATACCTACCTGCTGCTTGATGCAGTGGTCACCATCGTCGGCCTGGTGCTGCTGATTACCCATTTCAAAGTCCACCCCTTCGTTGCCTTGACCCTGGCCGCCGGATTCCTCGGCCTGACCTCCGGCATGCCCGTGGCCAAAGTCATGAAATCCTTCCAGGACGGCTTTGGCGGTGTACTGGGCTTTGTCGGTATTGTCCTGGCCCTGGGCACCATGCTCGGCAAGCTGATGGCCGACTCCGGCGGGGCCGATCAGATCGCGCAAACGCTGATCCGTGCCTTCGGCAAACAGAAAGTGCATTGGGCGATGATGTTTGCCGCGTTTCTGGTGGGCATTCCGTTGTTCTTCGAAATCGGCTTTGTGCTGTTGATCCCGCTGGTGTTCATCGTCGCCCGGCGTTCCGGAGTGTCGCTGATCAAAATCGGTATTCCGCTGTTGGCCGGGCTGTCAGTGGTCCACGGCCTGGTGCCGCCGCACCCGGGGCCGTTGTTGGCGATTGGCATTTTCAATGCCGATATCGGCAAGACCATCTTCTACGGCCTGATCGTTGCCCTGCCCACCGCGATCATTGCCGGCCCGCTTTACGGCAACTTCATCTCGCGCTACATCCCCGGCTCACCTTCCCAGGAGCTGATGGACCAGATCGCCCGCGAGTCCGATCAAAAGAACTTGCCGAGCTTCAGTATCACGCTGATCACCGTATTACTGCCGGTGTTTCTGATGCTGCTGAAAACCTTCGCCGACGTGGTACTACCGGCTGAACACATTGTGCGTCAGTGGATGGACCTGATCGGCCACCCGATCACCGCCCTGCTCGCTGCGTTGTTACTGGCCTTCTATACCTTTGGTGCCGCGCGCGGCTTCTCCCGCCAGCAGATCATGAAGCTGCTCGACCAGAGCCTGGCGCCCACCGCCGCGATCATTCTGATCGTGGGTGCCGGCGGTGGCTTCAAGCAAATGCTGGTGGATACCGGAGTGGGTAACGTCATTGGTCAGATGGCTGTGCAGGCGCAGATTTCACCGATTTTGCTGGCCTGGCTGGTGGCGGCGGTGATTCGCATCGCCACAGGCTCGGCGACGGTGGCGACCATTACCGGCGCCGGGATCGTTGCGCCGGTGATCGGTATGATTCCAGGGGTCAACCGCGAGTTACTGGTGCTGGCCACCGGGGCCGGCTCATTGATCCTGTCGCACGTCAACGATGCTGGTTTCTGGCTGGTGAAACAGTACTTCAACATGACCGTGGCCGAGACCTTCAAGACCTGGAGCATGATGGAGACCATCCTGTCGGTGGTCGGCATCATCTTTATCATGCTGCTGTCACTGGTGGTGTGATTAATGTAGGAGCGGGCTTGCCCCGCGATTGCGGTGTGTCTGATGAACAGCAATCGCGGGGCAAGCCCTCTCCTACAGCAAGCTCGCTTAGAAGGCAGCTTTGAAGATACCTTCGATTTCTGCCTGGCTGGCCACCCGCGGGTTGGTCAGGCCGCAGGCATCTTTCAGTGCGTTACTGGCAAGCGTCGGCACATCAGCCTCCTTGGCCCCCAACACCGACAAACCAGCCGGGATATCGATGTCCCGCGACAGTTGCTCGATCGCTGCAATCGCTGCGTCACTGCCCTGCTCGGCACTCAGTCCGCTCACCTCCACGCCCATGGCCTTGGCCACGTCCCGCAAGCGTGCGGCACTGACTTTGGCATTGAAACGCTGCACGTGCGGCAACAGCACGGCGTTGCACACACCATGTGGCAGGTCATAGAAGCCACCCAACTGGTGCGCCATGGCATGCACATACCCCAGCGACGCATTATTGAAAGCCATACCGGCGAGGAACTGGGCGTAGGCCATGTTTTCGCGCGCCTGCAAGTCACTACCTTCAGCAACCGCCTGGCGCAGGTTCTGGCTGATCAGTTCGATGGCTTTGATGGCACACGCATCGGTGATCGGGGTTGCCGCCGTCGACACATAGGCCTCGATAGCGTGGGTCAGTGCATCCATACCGGTGGCGGCGGTCAGGCCCTTGGGCATGGCGGCCATCAGCGCCGGATCGTTGACCGACAGTAATGGGGTCACGTTGCGGTCGACGATGGCCATTTTCACGTGGCGTGCTTCGTCGGTAATGATGCAGAAGCGCGTCATTTCACTGGCCGTGCCCGCAGTGGTGTTGATTGCAATCAGCGGCAACTGCGGCTTGGTCGAGCGATCAACGCCCTCGTAATCGCTGATCTTGCCGCCGTTGGTGGCGCACAGCGCAATGCCCTTGGCGCAGTCATGGGGCGAGCCGCCGCCCAGGGAGATCACACAGTCGCAGCGTTCACGCTGCAACTGCGCCAGGCCCTGTTCGACGTTGGCGATACTGGGGTTGGGTTTGGCGCCGTCGAAAATCGACGAGTCGATGTCACGCATCGCCAGCAATTCGGCAATGCGCTCGGCGACCCCGGCCTTGGCCAGCCCGGTGTCGGTGACAATCAGTGCCTTGCGCAATCCGTAGCCGGCGATGGCCGCCATCGCCTCGTCGAGGCAGTCGATGCCCATAATGTTGACGGCAGGGATGAAGAACGTGCTGCTCATGGCGAAACCCTCATGCAATATTCCATTGCCCTCAGGATCCGCCTGAACGCCCTGCCCCGTGTTGATCTGGGGCAACCCTTGCTCAGCCCAGGAACAATCGATAGGCCGGGTTGTCGGTTTCATCCCAGTAGCGATAACCCATGGCGTCCAAGGCAGCAAGCAAGCCGGCCTGTTCTTCTTCAGGCACTTCCAAGGCCGCAAACACCCGGGCATCGGCGGCGCCATGGTTGCGGTAATGGAACAGGCTGATGTTCCAGCGTTTGCCCAGACGCTCCAGAAAGCCGAGCAAAGCACCCGGACGCTCGGGGAACTCGAAGCGCAGCACCCGCTCATTCGCCCCCGGACCGGCATGCCCACCGACGGTGTGGCGCACATGCAGCTTGGCCAGTTCATTGTCGGTCAGGTCAAGTACGTCGTAACCCTGAGCACTCAGGCTGGCGAGCAACTGCTCACGCGGATCGTGCTGCGGGTGGGTCTGCACACCAACGAACAACCGCGCCTCCTTGCCAGGGTAGTAGCGGTAGTTGAACTCGGTGATCTGCCGCTTGCCCAGCGCCTGGCAAAAAGCGCGGAAGCTGCCCGGCTGCTCGGGAATAGTCACAGCAATGATCGCTTCGCGCTGCTCGCCCAGCTCAGCGCGTTCGGCCACATGGCGCAGGCGGTCGAAGTTGACGTTGGCCCCCGAATCGATGGCCACCAGGGTCTGGCCGCTGACGCCCTCGCGGGCCACGTACTTTTTGATCCCGGCCACTGCCAAGGCACCGGACGGTTCGGTGATCGAGCGGGTGTCGTCGTAGATGTCCTTGATCGCCGCGCACAGCTCGTCGTTGCTGACGGTGATGACCTCATCCATGTATTGGCGGCACAGTTCGAAGCAGTGCGCACCGATCTGCGCCACCGCCACGCCTTCGGCAAAACTGCCGACCTGCGGCAACACCACCCGCTCACCGGCCAGCATGGCCGCCTGCAAACAGTTGGAGTCCTGAGGTTCGACGCCGATCACCTTGACCTCAGGGCGCAGGTATTTGACGTACGCGGCGATCCCGGCGATCAGGCCACCACCGCCGACCGGGACGAAGATCGCATCCAGCGCACCGGGCTGCTGACGGAGGATTTCCATGGCGACCGTGCCTTGGCCGGCAATCACATCCGGGTCGTCAAAGGGCGGGACGAAGGTTGCACTTTCGCTATCGGCCAGTTTCAGCGCATGGGCCAAGGCATGGGGAAAGCTGTCACCGTGCAGCACCACGTGTGCGCCACGCGAACGCACACCGGCAACTTTCAGCTCGGGCGTGGTGGTAGGCATAACGATGGTGGCACGCATGCCCAACTCACGCGCCGACAGCGCCACACCCTGGGCGTGGTTGCCGGCTGAAGCGGTAATCACCCCACGCGCACGCTGGCCCGGGCTCAAGCGGCTGAGGCGGTTGTAAGCGCCGCGGATCTTGAAGGAGAACGTCGGTTGCAGGTCTTCACGCTTGAGCAGCACTTGGTTACCCAGGCTCAGGGACAATGCTGGCGCCTGTTGCAGCGGCGTCTCGATGGCCAGGTCGTACACCGGTGCAGCAAGAATACGCCGCACATAATCAGACAGCAGGTTCAGCGACGCGGACGGTGTACGAGGGCTAACGGCAAGGCTGGTCATCAGTGACTCCTGGTTTTTTAAAGTGCCCAGGAGAGAGAGAAAGAACCCGCCTCCAGGGCGGGTTCGGTGCAAGTGCTCGCTAGCCCGCCAAAACGATAATGGCGGTAATAATGCTGTGCTGAGGCAACTGCAGGAAGGTATTCATGGCAGCGAAACTAGCGCAGGCCTGCAGATAAAGTCAAGCAGCAGTGCCTGACGCGCTGCACCAGTGACTGGCGTCAATATTCAGTCCCGCGTATTGGACAAGCCCGCCTTCTGCTGCTTGTATCTAAACCCTACAACACCGCATTTATGTACAACTTCGCACTTATGGACGGGACGAGGAGCGGGACAATGGCATATACAGTCATGATGGTGTTTGGCACACGTCCTGAAGCCATCAAGATGGCGCCTCTGGCCCAGGTACTGCGACAGTGGCCCGAGATTGAGCTGAACATCTGCTCCACTGGCCAACACCGGGAAATGCTCCAGCAGGTGCTCAGGGACTTTGGCCTGAGCGTCGATGAAGACCTGCATGTAATGACCCAGAACCAGACCCTCAATGGCCTGTCCCAGCATTTGCTTGAGCAACTGGACGCCACCTACACCCGCATCAAGCCCGACATTGTTTTGGTGCATGGCGACACCACCACCAGTTTCATCGCCGCCCTCGCCGCCTTCAACCGTCAGATCCCCATCGCACACGTCGAAGCCGGGTTGCGCAGTGGCAGCCTCAAAGCACCCTGGCCTGAAGAAGCCAACCGCCGTCTGACCGGTGTGATAGCCGACCTGCACTTTCCGCCCACCAACCGTGCCCGCGATAACCTGTTGCGCGAAGGGGTCACGCTGGAACAGATCGAAGTCACCGGCAACACGGTGATCGATGCCTTGCTGTGGATGCGCGATTACCTGCTCCGCAGCCACTGGAAGCCCGCCGCTGACTCGCCGCTGGCACAATTGCACGATGACCAGCGCATGGTGCTGATCACCGGCCACCGCCGGGAGAACTTCGGTCAGGGTTTTGAACGCATCTGCCTGGCCCTGGCCGAACTGGCCCTGCGCTACCCGCAGGTGCAATTCGTCTACCCGGTACACCTCAATCCGCAGGTGCAAGCCGCGGTGTACGCGGTGCTCTCGCACCAACCGAACATCCTGCTGGTCAAGCCCCAGGACTATCAACATTTTGTCTGGCTGATGAACCGTGCCTACCTGATCATCACGGATTCGGGCGGCATTCAGGAAGAAGCCCCCGCCCTGGGCAAGCCGCTGCTGGTGCTGCGCAAGGTCACCGAGCGGCACTCGGTGCTCGAAGGCGGCACGGTCAAACTGGTCGGCACCCAAACTGAACGGATCGTCAAGGAAACCAGCCTGCTGCTCGACGACCCGGACGTCTACAAACAGATGAGCAAAGTCTTCACGCCCTATGGCGATGGCCATGCCAGCGAACGTATCGCTGAACGACTGAGCCGCTGGCTCGAGGAAAACGCTCAAGAGCGCAGCGCCTCATGAGTCTGGCCTTTGTCGATTTCCTCACTTATGTGCTGTTCGGTCTCAAGCTTCTGGCAATCACCCTGGCCAGCCTGATGTTTCTGCTCGGCCTGGATGACCTGTTTATCGATGTCGTCTACTGGGGGCGCAAACTGATCCGCCGTTTTCGTATTTATGACAAGTACGAGAAGGCCGACGAAAGACGCTTGTTCGAGGCACCGGAGCAACCGCTGGCGATCATGGTGCCGGCCTGGAACGAAGTGGGTGTGGTCGGTGAAATGGCGCGCCTGGCGGCATCAACGCTCGACTACGAGAACTACCAGATTTTCGTCGGCACCTACCCCAACGACCCGCAAACCCAGGCTGACGTCGATGCCGTGTGCCTGCATTACCCCAACGTGCACAAAGTGGTGTGCGCCCGCCCTGGCCCGACCAGCAAGGCCGACTGCCTGAACAACATCATCGACGCTATCCTGCGTTTTCAGAGCGACGCGAAAATCGAGTTCGCCGGTTTCATTCTGCACGACGCCGAAGATGTCATCTCGCCGATGGAGCTGCGCCTGTACAACTACCTGCTGCCGAACAAGGACATGATCCAGATCCCGGTGTACCCGTTCGCCCCGCAATGGCGCGGGTTTACCGCAGGGCACTATGTCGATGAATTCGCCGAAAACCATGGCAAGGATGTAATCGTCCGCGAGGCCCTGACCGGGCAGGTGCCCAGTGCCGGCGTTGGCACCTGCTTCAGCCGCCGTGCCATCGGCGCCCTGTTGGCCGACGGCGACGGCATTGCCTTCGACGTGCAAAGCCTGACCGAAGACTACGACATCGGCTTTCGCCTCAAACAGAAGGGCATGAAGTGCATCTTCGCCCGCTACTCCATGACCGACCCACAACTGGCGCTCAAGCGTGACTGGCGCCTGGGCATGAGCCGAGAGTTCGCCCAGGTGATCTGCGTACGTGAGCACTTCCCCCGCGACTGGCAACATGCGATTCGGCAGAAGTCTCGCTGGATCGTCGGTATCGTATTCCAAGGCACCCGCAACCTCGGCTGGAGCCGCCGGGGAGCACTCAATTACTTCCTCTGGCGTGATCGCCGTGGCCTGTTCGCCTACCTGCTGAGCTTTCTGGTCAACCTGTTGTTCCTGGTGTTGCTGGCGATGTGGCTGGTCACGGTCATCGCCCCCAACAGCTGGCACTTTCAATCGATTCTCGCCGACAGCCCGTTACTCACTGCGCTGCTGTGGCTCAACGGCCTGATGCTGGTCAACCGCCTGTTCCAGCGTGGGTTCTTCGTCACCCGCTACTACGGCATCGTCGAGGGGCTACTGTCGGCACCACGGATGATGTGGAGCAACTTCGTCAACTTCTTCGCCAACCTGCGCGCACTGCGCCAGGTCATGGAAATGGGTGACTCTCGGCGCGTCGCCTGGGACAAAACCACCCACGAATTCCCCGCCCTGGCCTCGCCCATGCGCACACCGCTGGGCCAACGCCTGGTCGACAAGGGCCTGATCACCGAAGCGCAATTGCACGAGGCAATCACCAACCCTTTGCGGCGGCGTCTGGGCCGCGAGTTGCTGCTGCGCGGCTGGCTCAACAGTGAGCAACTGGTGCAGACCCTGGCCGAACAGTTGGACGTGCCCTGGGCGCCGCTCAACCCATTCAAACTCGACCCGCAACTGATCGCGAAAATGCCGCGCAGCCTGGCGGTGCACTACGGCGTGCTACCGGTTGCCGAAGACGCAAACACACTGATCCTGGCCAGCGAAACGCCGGTCAGCCAGGTGTCGCTGGGCGTCATCAGCCGCCAACTCAAACGCCCGGTGACCTACCGCCTCGCCCCGCAAGGCCGTGTCACCCTCGGCCTGCGTTACAACTACCCCAGCCCCTGGCAAAAAGAGGAAACCCGGCAGATGCTCGCGGTGCTCAAACGGCATCAGGATGATGCCGCCCTGCTTGAACGCGTCAGCCGCCATCAAGTGATGCTCGGCACCCTCCTGCAAGTGCGCGGCAAGGTGCCGCCGACCTTGTTCAATCAGGCCCTGATCGACTTCAACCCCGAACACCTGTCGCTAGGCGCACACCTGATCGCCCGCAGCATCATCAGTGAAGAAGTGTTGCAAGCGGCCCTCGCCGAACAAGCCGAGGAACAGCGCGCGGCCTATGAGCTGACCCGGGAGGTGGCATGAGCTTGCGCCCCCCCCTGACTTTTGCCTGCCTGTTGCTTTCGCTCTATTCCGTTCACAGCCTGGCCGCTCCGCTCAGCGATTTCGAACGTTATCGCAGCTACCCCTACATGGAGCGCAGCTACCGCGAGGCCAAGAACAACAACTGGAAAGAAGTCGAACGCCTGACCCGCCACCTGCTGGAGCGAGTACCCAACAACGACGAAGCACGCGCCCTGCTGGTTCAGGCGCTGGTTCACCAGCAGCGTTACCGTGAGGCCGAGCAAGTAGCCGAGCAGAACGCCAGCGCCGATACCCTGCTGGAACTGCGCTTGGCCTGGATCGAGCAAGACCCGCCAGCCGCCGGCCTGGTGGAAAGCTGGATCGCCAACAGCGCACTGAACCAGCGCATCCGTCTGTGGCAAGCCTACAGCCTGCGTCTGGCCAAAAACGGTGGTGCATCCCAAGCCTTGGACTGGCTCAACCAGTTGCCCGCCAAAGGCGACGACAACATTCTGCGTCTGGCCCGTGCCAACTGGGCCGAGCAGCTGCACGACTGGAACCAGACCATCGACGCCCTGGCGCCCTTGGCCGCGCGAGGCCAACTCGCCAGCCAAGACTGGCAGCGCCTGGCCAATGCCTATGTCCAGCGCCTGGATGAAGCGCCGCTACAGCAACTGCTTGAACATCCCCCGTCTGCCGAGATCGCCCGCCAGACCCGCCTGGCCATGGCCAACCGGGCCATCGCCCTCGACCACCGACAGATGGCCCAACGCTGGCTGCAGACACTGCCCGAAGACGACCTCAAGCAACCCGCACTGCGACAACAGCAGTGGGAACTGGCGCGCCAGGGCAACGACAGTGCGCTGGTACAACGCTTGAGCAACGAACTGAAGCGGCCATGCCTTGAGACTGCCGAATGGCTGTCGCGCCATGACCAGGCCCTCGCCCGCCAGCAATTGAACCAATGCCGCGCCGAGGACGATCCGAAAACCTGGCTGGTGCTCAACCAGCGCTTGCACGGTACAGGCGGCGGCTCAGCACAGCTGTGGGAGCAGTTGTATCGGCAAACCGGTGACCTGAGCGCACTGGAGCAAGCTACTTTCCTTGAGCTCAAAGCCGGCCGCCAGCAGCATGTCCGGCAACTGCTCGAGCACGCCTACGACCGCCGCCAAGGGCGCTTGCCGCCATCATTGCTACAGCGCCTGGCCGGGTTGTACAGCCAGGCCGACGCCCCCCTGGATGTGCGCCGCATGAGCGGTTTGATACCCCGCATCGACGCTGCCAACCGCGCCTTGCTGCTCGCGCGTCTGGCCGAAAACGGTGAGTGCGCGGCCGTGCGCCAGGCTATCCCTGCCACCCCCACCGAGGTCGGCCAGTTGCGCGCCCTGGGCCGCTGCGCCATGCCCGAGCGCCCGGGTGAAGCGGTCGCCTACTATCAAGCCGCCGAGCGTCTGGGCGACACCGGCAACCGCCTGCCTTTGGCCTACGCCCTGGAGGCAGCAGGTGATTCACAAGCGGCGCAACCAATCTGGAACAGCCTCAGCGACAGTGAATGGACCGACAACGCCCACCTCACCGCAGCCCGTAGCGCACTCAACGCAAACGACCCGACGCGCGCCAGACTGCACTGGAACAAGGCCACACACCACAGCGCCGATGACTTTGCGCTCGGTGCTGCAATTGCCGAGCGTCAGGGCGATTACGCCACAGCGCTGAACGATCAACGCGAGGCGCTGCAGCATCAACCTCGTGCCGACCACTACTACAACGCCTCGACCACCGCACAGCATGCGGGTGATAGCCAACAGAGCCTGCTCTGGCTCGCCGAAGCCGTACGCCTGGACCCGAACAATCCGCGTTATCAGGCCGACTACGGCATGCGCCTGGCAGGTTCTGACGACCCGGACGTGCGCCGCCAATCGATTCCTTCACTGCAGCGCGCCACCCGCGACTTCCCTGAGGACTACCGCTTGGGCGAAACCCTGGCGCTGCGTTACGACGAAGTCGAAGACAGTGCCGCTGCACGTCAAGAACTGCGTCGAGTAATCGACGTCGAACAGAACCTCGTCGACGGCGATGACGAATACGGCAGCCTGGAGGCGCGCAAGTACCGTCAGCGCCGCGCTCATGAAAGCCTGTCACGACGCGACAGCATCACCCTCGCCAGCACTTGGTCGCCGGCCGGTATTTCCACCAACGACAACTTCCGCGACAACCGCGAAGACCGCCGCGCAGCTTCGCAGAACGTGCAACTGGCCATGTGGGACCACGCCCTGGGCGAAGAGCCTAGCCGCAACGGCAGCACCCTGTCGGTGTATGGCCGCGTGCTGTTCGGAGGCCAGAGCCGCACCGACTATGCGCAAAGCATGGGCACCGGTGTCGGTCTGCGTTACAAGCCACTGGGCCGCGCCAACCTCAACCTGTACGCCGAGCTGTACCACCAGCGTCAGATTGACGACGCTCACTACAACGGCTTGAGCCTCGGCGAGTTGCTCAGCCCGAGCAAGGTCGCCGACAACTGGGGCGACTTGCGCGGCAATGCCGAGTCGAGCAACGACCTGTTGTTGCGTGCCACTGCCTCGTTCCTCGACCAAGGCGACTGGCGTAACGACTGGCGCATCGATGAGAGCCAGTGGAACGAGCGCTTCCTCTACCTCGACGCCGCCTGGTGGACTCGTGCCGGTGATCATCAGTGGCTGTCACGCTACCAGCAAGGGCATGTCTGGAAGTTGCCGAGCACTTCGCCACAAACCCTGATGCCCTACGGTTTCCTGGAATTCTCCAGCCAAGACCCCAGCAACGACTGGCGCCAAGACCTGCGGACCGGGGTTGGCTTGCGCTGGCAGTGGTGGTTCGACGACGACCGCTATAACGCCTATCGCGGCTCACTCAAGGTGCGTGCCGAGTACCAGCAATCGCTGGGCGGCAATCTGTATGAGCGTGCCAATGGCATGCTGGTGGGTGTGGAGATGAACTTCTGATGCGCAACTGGATCAGTTTGCTACTGCTTGCCCTGAGCCTGTCGGCCACTGCTGACCAGCGTGTGTTCTATCAACCGCTCAACCGCGATGCCTCGCTAAGCCCGGCGCAATGGCAAGCCTTATGGAAGGCCACCGCCGCTCAGGGCGGCAAAACCCTGATTGTGCAGTGGACGGCCTATGGCGACAGCGACTTCGGCGGTGCCGACGGCTGGCTCGCCAACAGCCTGCGCGGCGCCCATGAGCAAGGCTTGCAACTGGTGTTGGGGCTGTACATGGACGCCGCCTACTACCAGCGCATCAATGAACTGGACAGTGCAGGCCTCGCCACCTACTGGAAAGCCCAATTGGGTCGCTCACTGACCCAGCAGCAGCGCCTGCAACGCGACTGGAAGCTGCCGGTGGCGGGTTGGTACCTGCCGATGGAACTGGACGATGTGCATTTCAACGATCAGCACAGGCGTCAGGCCTTGTACACCCAGCTTCAGGCATTCAGGCAACGCCTCGACGCGCCTGTGCATGTCAGCGCATTCAGTGCTGCGCATCTGAGCCCTGCCGCCAACGGCGCCTGGCTGCAACAACTGGCCGCTGTGCCGCTGCAAGTCTGGTGGCAAGACGGCGCCGGCACCCAGCGTCTGAGCCCCTGGGTACGCCAGCAGTACCTGAGCGCACTGCCCTGCTCGGTCGGCGTCGTGCAGGAGGCCTTTCGCCAATCCAGCCGACCCGGCCAGCCGTTCACGGCGGTCGCCGCTACCCCCGAGCCACACACTGGCTGCCACCCGACAGCGGTGTTCTCTCTGCGTTATCGGCCATGGGCCAAGGGCCTGCTAACCTTGGACAGCAACTGAGACGTATTAAGCACTCATTGAATCTGCAAGGCCGCCATGTACAAGACCATCGAACAACAAGTGCGTAGAAACATCGCACCACCGGCGTTGCGCCGGGAGTTTCGCCAGCATGATTTCGAAAACCTACATTCTTTCTGCCTGCTGATCTTTGTGGTCAGCATTGGCATCTGGCTGCTGTTCGACGTGATCGTCAGTTACCTGGGCCAGCAGGACTTCACCTGGATCTCCATGGCGTTCATCACCATCATGGTGTGCATGACCATCATCCTGGCCTTCATTCACAAGGCCGGGCATTTCGACATCCTCAACCTGGCGTTCATCACCGTCATCACCCTGGCCATGCGCCTGGTGATCGAAGGCCTGCCGGTGGGTTTGCGGCCAGCCTGGCTGGTATTGGGCGCATCCACCGTGTTGTACAGCGTCTCGGTGCTGCCGGTACGACGCTGGTCATTTTTCGCCGTACTGGTGGTGTCCTGGATCAACCTTCACCCCTTCCAGGTGCCCGGCGTGCGCCTGTTCGACCTGCGGGGTTTGATGTTCCTGTGCTACGGCGTATTCATCAACGGCCTGATCATCTACACCTACCTGAAAATGCGGCGCGCCAAACTGTACAACTTCTACATGTCCAAGGTGTTGCTCGACCAGGCGTACATCGACGTCCTCACCGAGATCCCCAACCGCCGCTCGTTCATGGCCAAAGCCCAGACCCACCTGCAAGACGACGACGTGCAACACCGCTACCTGGCAATGATCGACATCGATAACTTCAAGAAGGTCAATGACCGCTTCGGTCACGACATTGGCGATGTGGTACTCAAACGCACTGCGGCCAACATCAAAGCGTCGATGACCGAGTTCGAGTATGCACGGCTGGGTGGCGAGGAGTTTGTCATTTACCTGTGGGGCGTTGACCAGGCAGATGCCGAGCGACGCGTCGATGCCTTGTGTAAACGGGTCCGTGAAGACGCCGTGGAGCACCCGGTGACCATCAGTATCGGCCTGACCCGGATCCTGCACGACGACAACCTGACCAACGCCCTGGTCAAGGCCGACGAAGCCCTGTACCAGGCCAAACATGGCGGCAAAGACCGCTACGTACTATGGCAACCGGTGTAGACCCAGCAGGTGCGGGCTTGCCCCGCGATGCGATGTTGGTTGATAAATCGCCATCGCGAGGCAAGCCCGCTCCCACCAGGGTTTCAAAAATTCTGTGGGAGCGGGTTCACCCGCGAAGCAAACACCGCGGTGGATGGCACGGGCTTCGCCCGTGTTCGCGGCTGAAGCCGCTCCCACAGGATGGAGCAAGACAGTTGCTCCCATAGCAAGCCCACCCCCACCAATCACCACTCATCGCTCGTCAGAATCGCCCGGGCAATGTCTTCATCGCTGGCTTTGAGCCCCGGGTATTCCTGACGAACACGCTGCACCATCGCCTCCAGGTACACACCACGGATGGCACCGCCACTGGCAATGAACGAAGACGCCTCGTCACGCGCCGGAATGATACGTTTGTCATCCTTGAAGGTGGAGTACAGCGAAGCGGATATACCCGCCGAGGTCGCAACGTCTTTGGCGTCAACATCCGCCAGAGCCGAACCCAAGGGCATGCACAGCACAAGCGAAGAAGCGATCAGTAAACGACGCATAATGGTGCCTCCGGAAATCGAGTACCTACCCAGCTAAGATATGCGCCGCTTCGCCCAAGTTCCCTCAAATGGCCTATACCCAATAAGCCGTGGATCACAATCGGGGACGGTTATGGCGGACTCAGGCAAGAAAATGACACTGGTCGGGCTCACCACACTGGTGACCGTCAACATGATGGGCTCGGGCATCATCATGCTGCCCACCAGCATGGCGCAACTGGGCGCGGTTTCGTTGTTGTCCTGGGTGGTGACGGCCATCGGCTCAATGGCAATCGCCTACAGTTTTACTCAATGCGGGGTGTACTGTTCACGCTCCGGGGGGCTGTCAGCCTATACCGAGGAGGCGCACGCCAAATCGGGGTTCTTTCTCTGCTCCTACCTGTACTTTCTGTCACTGGCCATTGCCAATGTTGCAGTGGCGATCTCCGCCGTCGGCTACATGACGGCCTTCCTTCCGTGGCTCGGCAGCAGCGCCATTGCCCTGTGTATCGGCACTATCGCCTTGCTGTGGCTGACGATTATCGCCAACTTCGGCGGCCCGGCCATTACCGGGCGGATCGGCGCGATAACCGTCTGGGGCGTGATCATTCCGGTGGCCGGCTTGAGCGTGATTGGCTGGTTCTGGTTTGATCGCAGCGTGTTCACCCAGGCCTGGAACCCCAACGACTTGCCGATCTGGGAGGCTATCGGCAAGACCATCCCGCTGACCCTCTGGGCCTTTCTGGGCATGGAGTCAGCCGCACAAGCGTTCGATGCCGTGGAAAACCCCAAGCGTAATGTGCCCCTTGCCTGCCTGTTCGGTACCCTCGGAGCAGCGGTGGTCTATGTGCTGTCGACCACGGTAATCCAGGGCATTGTGCCCAACGCAGAACTGGCCAATGCCTCGGCGCCGTTCGCCCTGGTGTACGCGAAAATGTTCTCCCCACTGGTTGGCAACATCATCATGGTGTTGGCGGTACTGGCCTGCGTCGGCTCGCTGCTGGGCTGGCAATTCACCCTGGCGCAAACGGCCAAGATGACCGCCGATCAAGGCATGTTCCCGCAGTTGTTCTCCCGGCTCAGTGCCTTGAATGCGCCGATTCTTGGCATGGTGGTCTGCGGGGTACTGCAAACGATCATGGCCCTGTCGACGATCTCGCCCAACGCCAGTGCGCAGTTCGCCAAGCTGGTCAGCCTGGCCGCAGTGACCAACCTGATTCCCTACGTAACGGCATTGACCGGCCTGTTGGCGATCATGCACAAGGCCAGGGTCGGGCCTGCGGTGTACAGCCGCAATACCCTGGTGCTGCTGGTTGCCGTGGGCTATTCGTTGTACGCCCTGTATGCCTGTGGCATGGAGGCGGTGCTTAACGGCGCTTTGGTGCTGGCGTTCGGTTACCTGTTGTACGGCTTTGTCGCCAAGCGTTTCATCATTCAGCAGGCTGCGGCCGAACGTACCGAAACACCTTGAACGGGAGCTGACATGACGTCCACCCTTGTACGCCTTACCTGCCTGCTCACATTGTTGCCGGCCCTCGCCACGGCCAACACCCTGGAGCGCGTGCGCAGCAGCCAGACCTTGACCCTGGGTTACCTGCCGGACTTTGCCCCTTTCAGCGTGCAAGACGGTGACAAGGCCAGTGGCTATGCCATCGACCTGTGCCTGAAGGTGGCTGAACAGGTGAAGGTGACCGTAGCCCGCCCTGACCTACGCGTAAGCTTTGAAACAGTAGCGCTGGCCGATGAGATCAGTGCCGTCAGTTCCGGTCAGGTCGATCTGCTCTGCACCCCGACCGTGGCCACCCTGCAACGGCGTCAGCAGGTCAGCTTTTCCATACCGATCTACACTGCTGGCGTTAGCGCTGTGGTACGCAAGGACGCGCCTGAGCCGCTGCTCAATGTGCTCAACGGCAAGCAGGCGCACACGGGGCCCACTTGGCGGGCAACGGTCAATCGTGGCCTGGCCAATCAGACCTTTGCCGTGGTCGCCGGTGGCGTGACGGAGCAATGGGTGCATAGGCAACTGCAGTCTCTGGGGGTGATCGCCACCGTCGTCGCCGTGGCCAACAACGCCGCTGGGCTGCAAGCCGTTGCTCAGGGCAAGGCCGATGCGTTCTTCTCTGAACGCATGCTGCTGAAGAACCTGTTGGCGCACGCTGATAACGAGACGTTGATGCTGGTCGAGCGCACCTACGACTACGCGCCGGTGTCGATGGTGCTCCCCCGTGCCGACGAGGATTTTCGTCTGCTGGTGGATACCGTGCTCAGCAACCTGTACCGCTCCGGAGACATCGAGCAAGGCTACGCAACGTACCTGGGCGGCACGACCAAGGCGATCAGGCGGTTGTTCTCACTGTACGCCTTACCGTTGTAGCCACGCCCAGGCACGTCGCCAGTTTATTGCCCTCGTTGGCGCAGGGCCGTCACCGTTTCACCACCGACGCCCCAATTGTCGGTGGGCACTTCCTCGATCACCACGAAGGTCGAGGCCGGCGGTTTGTTCAACACCTGGCGCAACAGCTCGGTGCTCCCTTCAATCAGCGCACGTTTTTGCTCGGCGCTGACCCCTTCCTCAGTGACCCGAATATGAACGTAAGGCATGGTGTGTTCACTCCTATTGATTACCAGACACCCGTCGCCGAACCACCGTCCACGGCGATCACCGTACCGGTGACAAAACGTGAATCGCTCAAGTACAACACCGCATCGACCACATCTTCCGGCGTGCCGATCTGCCCGGTCGGCGCCAGTGCCTTGAACGCGGCGCGGGCCTGCGGGTCGTCGCCATGCAGCGGGGTGTCGATGATCCCCGGGGCCACGGCATTGACCTGTACTTGTGCTGGCGCAAGTTCCAACGCCAGGGCGCGCACGGCTTGATTCAAGCCACCCTTGATCAGTACCGGCAGCAACGCCGGTACCTTGCGGTTCGGTTGCAAGGCAATCGATGCGGTAATGGCGATGATATGCCCGGCGCCATTACCGCTCATATGCCGGGCCGCCGCCTGCGCCGGATACACAAAGCCCTTGAGATTGGTATCGACGATGGCCTCGATGTCGGCCGGTGTGTAATCGGCCACCGGCTTGCCAATGAAAATACCGGCGTTGTTGACCAGCACATCGACTTTGCCGAACGCCTCAATGGCCTGCGCGAACAGCTTCTCGGCGGTTTCCGGCAGGGATATATCCCCTTCCACCAACAAGAAATTAGCCGGGTTGCCAAGCTTGGCCGCCGCATCCTGCAAACGCGCCAGCGTCCGCGCATTGCCAACGACATTGTCGCCGCGTTGCAGGTAAGCCTTGGCGATGGCAAAACCCAAGCCACTGGAGGCGCCCGTTACGATGACCGTTTTATTGCTGTGCATGATCGATAGCTCCTGAAGACCAGGCAGTAGGCCCGGTACATGGCGCTCACTGTAATTACCAACTGCCACTTGAAAAATACTGCGCGTGGAACTTGAATAGATACCTCATGTAATTAATTGAGTCGCCATGACCCGCCTTTTCGACGATGTTCAACTGGGCAGCATCGAGCTGTTCTGCCTCGCGGCGCAAACCAGCAGCTTTACTGCAGCGGCCGCTCAGGCCGGCGTCACCCCGGCGGCCGTCAGCCGTTCCATAGCCCGTTTGGAAGAACGCCTGGGCGTGCGCTTGTTCGTGCGCACCACCCGCCAGGTGCGCCTGACCGACAGTGGCCAGCGTTACTTCGAACGCTGTCGCCAGGCACTGAGCCAACTGGTGGATGCTGAGCGCGAAGTCACCGGCTCACAGGCAGAGCCGTCCGGCGTGCTGCGCATCAGCATGCCGACCCCCTATGCGCACTACCGGTTGTTGCCACGGCTGCCACAGTTCCGCCAGCGCTACCCGCAGGTACGCATCGACGTCCACGTCAGCAACCGCAACATCGACTTTGCTGACGAGGGCTACGACCTGGCGATCCGTGGCCGTGAACCGGCCGACTCCAACCTGATCGCCCGCCGCCTGGAAGATGCTGAGCTGGTGGTGGTCGCCACCCCAGCGTACTTGCGCCGCGCAGGAACACCGCAATCCCCATACGACTTGCACGCGCATGAGTGCATCCAGTTCGAAATTCCCAGCAGCGGGCGCGCCAGCAGTTGGTCGTTTCGGCTTGAAGGTAAAACCGTGGAGATCCCCACCACCGGCAGCTATACCTGCCTGGAGGACTTCCTCGCTACCGTGACCCTGGTAAAAAGCGGCGCCGGGCTGATGCAGGCCTATCGCTTCACCGTGCAACAGGAATTGGACAGCGGCCAGCTGCAGGAAGTGCTCAGCGACTTCGGCGGCACTTCGCGGCCGTTCATGCTCATCTACCCTCACGCGCGTCATGTGCCGCTGCGGGTCAGGGCGATGATTGATTTCCTGCTAGCGGAGTAACTCGGTAGGTACAGGCTGTCTGTGTGGGCTCGCCCGGCGATTACGGTCTGTCAGTCACTTCGCGTCGCGGGGCAAGCCCGCTCCTGCCTACCGGGTCTGCTTTAATGAAGCAGACCCGGTTCTTCAGAGCATGCGCCCATGGAACGCCTCACCGCCAAAGACTTCGCCCCGGAACTGCTGGAACTCTACGATTTCTATGCCCACGGCCGCATCAATCGCCGTGAGTTTCTCGACCGTGCAGCAGCCTTCACGCTGGCCGGGATGAGCGCCAGCGCGCTGTTGACCTCCTTGAGCCCGAACTACGCACTGGCCGTGCAAGTCCCGGCCAGCGACCCGGACATTGTCGCCGAGTACATCACCTACCCTTCGCCCAAAGGCCATGGTCAGGTACGTGGTTATCTGGTGCGCCCCGCCAAGGCGCAGGGCAAAGTCCCAGGTGTTGTGGTGGTGCATGAAAACCGCGGGCTCAACCCTTACATCGAAGATGTCGCCCGACGCCTGGCCAAAGCCGGTTTCGTGGCCTTGGCGCCCGACGGCCTGAGTTCGGTGGGCGGCTACCCAGGCGATGACGACAAGGGCCGTGAGCTGCAGGCCAGCGTCGATCCAGAGAAACTTATGAACGACTTCTTCGCCGCCCTCGAATGGCTGATGAAAAACGACGCCACCACCGACAAGGTCGGGATCACCGGTTTTTGCTACGGAGGCGGTGTGGCCAACGCAGCGGCGGTGGCCTACCCGGAACTCGCGGCTGCAGTGCCCTTCTACGGACGCCAACCGGACGCCAAGGATGTGCCGAAAATCAAGGCACCGCTGCTGTTGCACTACGGTGAACTCGACACCCGCATCAACGAAGGCTGGCCCGCCTTTGAACAAGCGCTCAAGGCTGCGGGTAAAACCTACGAAGCCTATTTTTATCCCGGGGCCAATCACGGCTTTCATAACGACACCACGCCCCGCTACGACGAGGCGGCGGCGAAGCTGGCGTGGGATCGGACCCTGGCCTGGTTCCGGCGTTACCTGGCATAAACAGCAAAAATACACACCCGGAAACAATCGCCCTTTTGCCAAGCCTTCGCCCATCTGGTGGCATGCTCGCTTTCAACCACAAGCCACGTCAGGAGACAGGCGATGAAAACCATGGTGGTAGGTGCCAGCAAAGGCTTGGGCCGGGCGTTGATCGAGGGATTGGGTGAAGCGGGCGACACGCTGATCGGCGTGTCACGCCAACGCCCTGAAGGCTTGGTGGCGCAGCCCGGTGTACAGGTGCAATGGATCGAAGCCGACCTGGCCCACCCCAAGGCCGCCGCAGCGCACTTGCAACAGGCGTTGCAAGGCCAGGCGCTGGACACACTGATCTATAACCTGGGAATCTGGGAATCCCAGGCCTTCACTGCAGCCTACGACTTTCTCGCCGATGATGAAGCGCAGATCGAGGCCATTGTCAGTTGTAACATCAGCGCCCCGCTGCTGTTGATCAAACGCCTGCTACCGACCTTGCTGCAGAGCCCACGGCCACGAATCATCCTCACTGGTTCAACCTCGGGGCTGCCGCAAAGTGGCCGCCCGGAAGTAACCTTCGGGGCCTCGAAATTCGCCTTGCGGGGTATCGCCGATGCCTTGCGTGAAGGCTTTCGCCATCAAAACCTGGGGGTGACCTGCCTGAACCTGGGTTACCTGAACACCGATGACCCGCTGACCACCCCACGCGAGCTGGCGGCGCAACACGGCGAAGGCCAGTTGATCCCAGTACACGATGTGGTACAGGTGGTGCGCATGGCATTGAGCCTGTCGTCGGCCAGTTTTGTTCGCGAACTGACCTTGCCCGCCCTGCTGGATGAACGCTTTTGAACCTCGCCCTGTAGGCGCGGGGTTGCCCCGCGACGCGATGTGTCTGATAGATAGCTATCGCGGGGCAAGCCCGCTCCTACAGGCCTGCCCAAGGCGCTGTTCCTCGCGCACCTGGGCCACCAGCGCGGCCAGCTCGTGGCAACTGGTGAGGCTGTGGATGCGCACACCGGTAACCGTCACGCAATTACTCAAGCTATCACCCTGCCCCAACTGAATGGTCAGGTGCTCATCGTCAGTGCACGACACCACACTACGATCAGGCAGAAACGCCTGCTCCAGCAGCTGGCACAGCTCAAGGCTGGAAACGCCAATCAATGACATGGTGCGATCCTCACAGGTGACCGGCTCGACTGCTCAGTAACTACCGAGCAACCCTTCACGGCCAATTGAAATTACTGATGCCGCAACGGTGGCCTCATGCAGCACAACAATCAGCAGGTCTGCTCCTTCAGCTGAGCCGCTTTCGCGCCCTGAAGTTCACACCCACCGTGCACGCTGCAGATGAACGGCGCAGGCAATCCGATTGAATTTTTTCAGCCCTGCGCAACTCATTACACACAAGGAAGGGATGTACTCGGTCACAGCTGAAAGGAACTGTTTAGCCCTATGAACACTGCAAAACTTTTCGTCATTGACTATGCACTGCACGGCGAACCCAAATCGTTCATTGTCCGTGCCGAAACCATGGACAACGCCGAAGCCTGGCACTGGGCGAGTTGCGACGCGGGAGTGGGTCGTATTGGCCGTTACGGGCGCGAGAAAATCAAGAAAATCAGCCAGCCACTGGCGGAACGCTACGGCATCACCGAAGTGAAATGGCGCCTGTCGCGGTGAGTCAACTCAACGACGTCCACAGGTGTTGGGCCGCATAGGCCCGCCACGGGCTCCAGGCGCGGGCGCGCTCCGCCAGTTGCGCCTCAGGGCCTTCGAGCAGGCGCAAGGCCTTGATCAGGACCAGGTCGCTCGACGGCATGGCATCGCCAGCGCCCAGTTGGCGTAGCGCCAGGTATTGCGCGCTCCACGGGCCAATACCGGGTAATTGGCACAGGCGTTTGGCCCAGCCGGCCAGATCGGCGGTGGGGCTGAGCAACTGCGGGTCATCCAGCAATGCGCGGGCCATCGTCGACAGCGTTCTGGCCCGCGAACGCGGCATGCCCAGCACGCTCAAGTCTTCGTCAACCAGCGCCGCCGGCACCGGAAACACATGGGTCAGGCCCTGTGCATCAGCGACCGGCGACGACAGTGGCCGACCGTAGCGCAGCACCAGGCGGGCCGCCAAGGTCATCGCCCCGGCCACGCTGATTTGCTGGCCCAGCACCGTACGCATGGCCTGCTCGAAGCTGTCCCAGCCCTGCGGTACACGTAAACCCGGACGCGCCGCGAGCAGCCTGGCCATCAACGGATCATGGCCAAGGTGCGCTTCAATTGCAGCCGTCGGTGCATCAAGGTCAAACACCCGGCGCACCTTGGCGATCAAACTCGGCAGCGCCGCTGGCGGCACACCAAATACTGTCAGCTTCAAACGATGTCCATGTGCCGGGCTGACCTGAATGACAGCGTGACGCCCATGCAGCACCAGCGTACGCGCATACACCCCGGCCTGGACTGTCTCGATACCGCTGATGCAACGCGCAGCGAAAAACCCCAGCAGCGAAGGCCAGTGCAACGGCGGCTGATAGTTCAGCCAGATAGTCAACGGCTGCCCGCTGCGCACACTGCGCCGGTAGCCATGCCTCGCCGGAACGTGATTCATCTGCCGATCATCGCCTGATTGTCCCGTTCGATGCCAGTAGCGGTCTGGCAAAACAGGGATCGAGTAGGAGGCGGGTTTACACCCGCCGTCCTCTCACACCACCGTGCGTACGGTTCCGTACACGGCGGTTCAGGCTACGCGGCTAAGCCGACTAATCGTATCCAGTATCGAGACAAGTCCAAGTCGATCCCATAGTTTCTTCGGTAGCGCCTGATTCACATGTGGCGCACCCGAGTTCCACCATGGGCCCCGGCCA
>NZ_SMOK01000012.1 GCF_004353925.1 Pseudomonas sp. H9
CTTCAACCGAGGCGCGCATTCTACGCTTTCCTCAGAGTGTGTCAAGCGTTTATTTTGAAGTTTTTCAGAATTTCTCTTTCAACTTCAACCGCTTAACTCGCTGCGATCTCTCGTCAGCGGGAGGCGAATTCTACAGCGTTTCAATTCGCTGTCAACCACCTTTTTCACCGCTGCCGATCTTTCGATCGAAGCCCTTCCAGCACCACCTGGAACATCTAACTCATTGAATCTCAAGGAGTTTTCCGTTCCGACTGCGCCGGAAGTGGGGCGAATTATAGAGAGATCTGAGGGGGCGTCAAGCACTTATTTCAATTTTGTTTCGGCGGGGGCGTTTTGGCTATAAGCAGCAAGCTTGGAGCTGCAAGTAAAGGCGGGCGTACACCTACTTGCAGCTTGAAGCTGATAGCTTGCCGCTTAAAGCACTCCACCCGAACGCAGGCGTTCAATCTCTGACGCCGGCAATCCCAGCACCTCACCCAGCACCTGCTCAGTGTGTTCGCCGAGTAGCGGTGGTGCATTGCGGTACTGCACCGGCGTCTCGGAGAGACGTATAGGGCTAGCCACTTGCGGCACCTTGCCCGCCAGCGGATGTGGTATCTCAATAGCCAACCCTCGGGATTTGACCTGAGGATCGGCAAACATCTGCGCCAGATCATTGATCGGCCCGCATGGCACGCCTGCCTTCTCCAACTGGGCCACCCATTCAGCGGTGGTTTTGAACACCGTCGCCTGGCGGATCAGCGGAATCAGTTCGGCACGATTAGCCACCCGTTGCTTATTAGTAGCAAAACGCGGGTCGTCCGCCCATTGCGGCTGCCCAGCCACTTCAGCGAACTTGCGAAATTGACCGTCATTGCCCACGGTGAGGATGAAATCACCATCAGCAGTCGGGAAGTCCTGGTAAGGCACGATATTGGGATGGGCATTACCCAAACGCCGTGGTGCTGTACCGGTAGTCAGGTAGTTCATGGCCTGATTGGCAAGGCACGCGACCTGAACGTCGAGCAACGCCATGTCGATGTGCTGCCCCTGGCCACCATGGTCGCGGTTGGCAAGTGCTGCCAGAATCGCCACGGTGGAATACAGCCCCGTCAAAATATCCGTCAGTGCCACACCAACCTTGACCGGCCCGGCACCTTCTTCGCCTTCAGGGCGCCCTGTCAGGCTCATCAGGCCGCCCAACCCCTGAATCATAAAGTCGTAACCGGCACGCTTGGCATACGGCCCGGTCTGGCCGAAGCCCGTGATCGAACAGTAGATAAGCTGTGGGTTGATGGCCTTCAGGCTTTCGTAGTCCAGGCCGTAGGCAGCCAGGCCACCTACTTTAAAGTTCTCGATGACCACATCAGACTTCGCCGCCAGCTCACGCACCAAGCGCTGACCTTCAGGCTGAGTGAAGTCGATAGTCACCGAACGCTTGTTACGGTTGGCCGACAGGTAGTAAGCCGCCTCGGTGGTGTTCTCACCATAGGCGTCCTTGAGGAAGGGCGGCCCCCAGGCGCGCGTGTCATCGCCGGTTCCCGGACGCTCGACCTTGATTACTTCGGCCCCAAGGTCAGCGAGGATCTGCCCGGCCCATGGCCCGGCCAGCACTCGCGACAGATCAAGCACCCGCAGATGAGATAGCGCGCCCATGGGCTGGCTCCTTATTAGTAGAAGGCCTGGATGCCAGTTTGTGCGCGACCAAGAATCAGCGCATGCACGTCGTGGGTACCTTCGTAGGTATTAACCACTTCCAGGTTGACCAGGTGACGAGCTACGCCGAACTCATCAGAGATGCCGTTGCCACCCAGCATGTCACGCGCCAAACGGGCGATATCCAGGGCCTTGCCACAGGAGTTGCGCTTCATGATCGAGGTAATTTCAACTGCAGCGGTGCCTTCGTCTTTCATCCGGCCGAGGCGCAGGCAACCTTGCAGGGCGAGGGTGATCTCGGTCTGCATGTCGGCCAGCTTCTTCTGGATCAACTGATTGGCGGCCAGAGGGCGACCAAACTGCTTACGGTCCAGGGTGTACTGGCGAGCGGTGTGCCAGCACGCTTCTGCGGCACCCAAGGCGCCCCAGGAGATGCCATAACGCGCCGAGTTCAGACAGGTGAACGGGCCTTTCAAACCGCGCACTTCCGGGAACATGTTTTCTTCCGGAACGAAAACGTTGTCCATAACGATTTCACCGGTGATGGACGCACGCAGGCCCACCTTGCCGTGAATCGCAGGAGCGGTGAGGCCTTGCCAACCTTTCTCCAATACGAAACCGCGGATATCGCCAGCATCGTCCTTGGCCCACACTACAAATACATCAGCGATCGGGCTGTTGGTAATCCACATTTTGTTGCCGGTCAGGCGGTAGCCACCGTCGACTTTCTTCGCCCGGGTGATCATCGAGCCTGGATCGGAACCATGGTCAGGCTCGGTCAGACCGAAGCAGCCGATCCACTCACCGCTGGCCAGCTTAGGCAGGTACTTCTGTTTTGTGGCTTCAGACCCGAACTCGTTGATCGGCACCATGACCAGCGAAGACTGCACACTCATCATCGAGCGATAGCCGGAATCGATGCGCTCAACTTCACGCGCAATCAAGCCATAGCAAACGTAGTTGAGGCCGCTGCCACCGTACTGCTCTGGGATGGTGGCGCCTAGCAGACCGACTTCACCCATCTCGCGGAAGATCTTCGGGTCGGTTTGCTCATGGCGGAATGCTTCCAGTACGCGCGGCGCCAACTTGTCCTGGGCGAACTGATAAGCGCTGTCACGCACCATGCGCTCTTCTTCAGTGAGCTGCTGGTCCAGCAGCAGCGGGTCGATCCAGTTGAAGCTTGCTTTACCGGCCATGAGTGAATCCTCGAAAGATGGGACCAGAGTTGTTGTGCATTGATCCTAGGCCTGATCGGCCGACGAGACAAACGAGGAATACGCATAGTCTTGTGATAATTTCTCACTCCGTAATGAGCTAAAAGCCCATCTTCAAGCCTTATTAGTGAGGTTGATGTACATGCGTCGGAAGATCCCCAGCACCGCAGCCCTGGTTTGTTTTGAAGCCGCCGCCCGCCACGAGAGCTTTACCAAGGCTTCGCAAGAACTGTCCCTCACGCAAGGCGCCGTATGTCGGCAAATCGCCGGGCTGGAGGAGTTTCTCAACGTAGAGCTGTTCCGTCGTTCACGCCGCGGGGTAAAGCTCACCGAAGCCGGGCTCTCCTACAGCCGCCAGGTGGCCACGCAGCTGGACGCAGTAGAGCGCGACACCTTGTCGGTTATGAGGCAGCAGGGTGCCAATGTGATCGAGCTCGCGGTGGTACCGACCTTCGGCACCCAATGGCTGCTGCCTAGGCTCAAAGACTTCCAGCAGCGCCACCCGGACGTCACGGTCAACCTGACCAACCGCACACGGCCTTTTCTGTTTGCTGACACACCCTTCGACGCCGCGATCTATTTTGGCGATGCCGACTGGTCAGGTACTCATGCCCACCGTCTGATGAGCGAAAGCCCGGTCCCCGTGTGCAGCCCGAACTTACTGGAGGGAGCAGGGCACCTCGACGCCAGGCAGATCGCCCAGATGCCGCTGCTCCAGCAAACCACGCGCCCTTATGCCTGGCGCCAATGGTTCAACAGCCTGGACATGCACGTTACACGCGACATGACCGGCCCTCGCTATGAGCTATTCTCGATGCTGGCACAAGCGGCTATGCATGAGATGGGTGTAGCGCTGATTCCACCGTTCCTGATTCAACGCGAATTGGCAGAGGGGCGCTTGGTTGTGGCGAATCGTCACGGCCTGTCAAGCATCAAGGCCTATTACTTGATGATTCCGGAGCGCAAGGTCGAATCGGCCTCGTTACGTGCATTTCGCGATTGGCTGCTCGACCAAGCAGAGCGCTATACCGCAGCGCATAAGGATGATAGCTATAACCTGACCCCGTAGTCAGCAAAATATTCACCCTACAGATATAAGGAAATGTCGCATTTCATATAACTGTTTTGACGCCGCTCAAAAACCCATTACCCCTTTGTTTCATGCGGCTTTCACCGCATAAATCGCGTTTTTATTACAGGTTTCAGAAAAATCGGCGGAATCTTTTCAAAAATTAACGTAATCTCCCTAATGCCCGTATTTGACGGGCTCGAAGCCTGTTATTGCGACATACGGTCACAGGGTGACTTGTAGTTTGAATGCCGTCACCCTTCAAAACCGGTTGATGCAATTCAGCAATCACCTGCAAAATGCCGCGCCCCGCCTGAATTCGGCGGGATCGTGCTGATCGGCCGCCCCAGACGCACCATCCGCAGTGCGCTGGTTTACCAACAAAAGATCACGCAGGAGATTTGACGTGCACATTGGTGTTCCTCTCGAAACGCAGACGGGCGAAACACGGGTTGCTGCAACCCCGGAAACCATCAAAAAGCTGATTGGTCAGGGGCATAAAGTCACCGTCCAAAGTGGCGCCGGCACCAATGCCAGCGTTCCGGACAGTGCTTATGAAGCAGCAGGCGCCATTATTGGCAGCGCTGCCGATGCGTTTGGTGCACAACTGATTTTGAAAGTTGTGGCTCCCAACGATAGCGAACTGTCCCTGATCAAGAGCGGCACCGTTCTGGTGGGTATGCTCAACCCGTTCAACAACGACAACATCGCCAAGATGGCTGAATGCGGTATTACCGCCTTCGCCCTGGAAGCGGCACCGCGCACCTCTCGGGCGCAGAGCCTCGACGTGTTGTCTTCGCAAGCCAACATTGCTGGCTACAAGGCCGTGCTGCTGGCAGCTCATCACTATCCGCGCTTCATGCCGATGCTGATGACCGCCGCCGGCACCGTAAAAGCCGCTCGCGTGTTGATTCTGGGTGCAGGCGTTGCCGGTCTGCAGGCCATTGCCACGGCCAAGCGCCTGGGTGCAGTGATCGAAGCCTCGGACGTGCGTCCAGCGGTTAAAGAGCAGATCGAGTCGCTGGGTGCCAAGTTCATCGATGTGCCCTACGAGACCGACGAAGAACGCGAATGTGCCGAAGGTGTCGGTGGTTATGCCCGCCCGATGCCTGCCAGCTGGATGCAACGCCAGGCTCAAGCCGTGCACGAGCGCGCCAAGCAGGCCGATATCGTCATCACCACCGCACTGATCCCAGGGCGCAAGGCACCAACTCTGCTCAGCGCAGAAACCGTTGCGCAAATGAAGCCAGGTTCGGTGGTCATTGACCTCGCGGCCGCTCAGGGTGGCAACTGCCCGCTGACCGTCGCCGACCAGGTGGTGGTAGAGCAGGGCGTGACCATCGTCGGCCCGACCAATCTGCCTGCGCAGGTAGGTGCTGACGCCTCGGCGCTCTATGCCCGCAACCTGCTCGACTTCATGAAGCTGCTGTTCGACAAGGACGGACAGCTGGTGATCAACCTCGAAGACGATATCGTCGCCGCGTGCCTGATGTGCCGCGACGGCCAGATCATCCGCAAGAACGGATAAGGAGCCAGACAATGGAAGACATGCTGATCTCTCACGGCGTCTATAACCTGATCATTTTCGTGCTGGCGATCTATGTCGGTTATCACGTGGTCTGGAACGTCACCCCAGCACTGCACACCCCTCTGATGGCGGTCACCAACGCCATTTCTGCCATCGTCATCGTCGGCGCCATGCTGGCTGCGGCCCTGACCGTAACCCCTCTGGGCAAGGTCATGGGCACTCTGGCGGTTGCCCTGGCAGCGGTCAACGTATTCGGTGGATTCCTCGTCACCCGGCGCATGCTGGAGATGTTCAAGAAGAAGGCCGCAAAGGCTGAGGGGAAGCAGTAAATGAGCATGAACCTGGTAACACTTCTCTACCTCGTCGCCTCGGTGTGCTTCATCCAGGCGCTGAAGGGGCTTTCGCATCCGACCACGTCGCGTCGCGGCAACCTGTTCGGCATGCTGGGCATGGCCCTGGCAATCGTCACCACTGTCGGCTTGATCTACAAGCTGGGAGCGGAACTGGCTACTGATGGCATCGGTTATGTGATCGTCGGCCTACTGGTCGGCGGCACGGCTGGCTCGATCATGGCTAAACGCGTTGAAATGACCAAGATGCCTGAGCTGGTTGCCTTCATGCACAGCATGATCGGTCTGGCAGCGGTATTCATTGCCATTGCTGCAGTGGTTGAGCCGCAGTCGCTGGGCATTGTCTCCAGCATCAGCGACCCAATCCCGACCGGTAACCGCCTGGAGCTGTTCCTCGGCGCGGCCATTGGCGCGATCACCTTCTCCGGTTCGGTCATTGCCTTCGGCAAACTGTCTGGCAAGTACAAGTTCCGACTGTTCCAGGGCGCACCGGTACAGTTCAATGGCCAGCACAAGCTGAACTTGATCCTCGGCCTGACAACCATCGGCCTCGGCCTGATCTTCACCTTTACCGGTAGCTACAGTGCTTTTGCCCTGATGCTGATCCTGGCGTTCGTCATGGGTGTGTTGATCATCATCCCGATTGGTGGAGCCGACATGCCGGTGGTGGTGTCGATGCTCAACAGCTATTCGGGCTGGGCGGCGGCTGGTATCGGTTTCTCGCTGAACAACTCGATGCTGATCATCGCCGGCTCTCTGGTCGGTTCGTCCGGTGCGATCCTCTCGTACATTATGTGCAAGGCGATGAACCGTTCGTTCTTCAACGTGATTCTCGGTGGCTTCGGTGGTGCGGCAGATGCAGGCGGCCCAGCCGGTGCGCAAGAAGCCCGTCCAGTGAAATCCGGTTCGGCCGACGACGCTACCTTCCTGCTGAGCAACGCCGACTCGGTGATCATTGTGCCTGGCTACGGTCTGGCGGTAGCCCGTGCTCAGCACGCACTCAAAGAACTGACCGAGAAGCTGACCCACAACGGTGTAACGGTGCGTTACGCGATCCACCCGGTAGCAGGGCGCATGCCCGGGCACATGAACGTACTGCTGGCAGAAGCCGAAGTACCGTACGACCAGGTGTTCGAGATGGAAGACATCAACTCCGAATTCGGCCAGGCCGACGTGGTGTTGGTGCTGGGTGCCAACGACGTGGTCAACCCAGCGGCGAAGAACGATCCGAAGTCGCCTATCGCTGGCATGCCGATTCTTGAAGCGTTCAAAGCCAAGACCATCATCGTCAACAAGCGCTCCATGGCCAGCGGCTATGCGGGCCTTGATAACGAATTGTTCTATCTGGACAAAACCATGATGGTTTTCGGTGACGCCAAGAAGGTCATCGAAGACATGGTCAAGGCTGTCGACTGAGTCGATTCAGGCCTGTGACAATTAGCCCCAGCGCGGTACCGGCTGGGGCTTTTTAATGCCCGGCCCGCCGACAGAAGGCTCTATTTCATGGCCTGGCATTCGACCTTGGTCGCGGGACGCCGAGCTGCTAAATCACTAGACTGCGCATCTAGCTTTAGTAGCCTGAGATAACAATCCATGTACCGTGATCGTATCCGCTTGTCCTCCCTGCACAGCAAGGTAATGAGTGCGGCTGATGCCGCTGGCCTGATCGAGGACGGCATGACCGTCGGCATGAGCGGTTTCACCCGCGCCGGCGAAGCCAAGGCTGTGCCCCATGCACTGGCCGAACGTGCCAAGCAATCACCGCTGCAAATCAGCCTGATGACCGGCGCCAGCCTGGGCAACGACCTGGACAAGGAACTGACCGAAGCCGGCGTCCTGGCGCGCCGCATGCCATTCCAGGTCGACAGCACCCTGCGCAAGGCCATCAACGATGGCAAGGTCATGTTCATCGACCAGCATCTGTCGGAAACCGTGGAACAACTGCGCAACCAGCAACTGAAGCTGCCGGACATCGCAGTCATCGAGGCAGTAGCCATCACCGAACAAGGCCACATCGTACCGACCACCTCGGTAGGCAACTCGGCCAGCTTCGCCATTTTCGCCAAACAGGTGATCGTCGAGATCAACATGGCACACAATGCCAACCTGGAAGGCCTGCACGACATCTACATCCCGACCTACCGACCTACCCGTACGCCGATCCCGCTGGTAAAAGTCGATGACCGCATCGGTAGCACCGCGATCCCGATCGACCCGGCCAAGATTGTCGGCATCGTCATCACCGAGCAGCCAGATTCGCCATCTACCGTGCTGCCGCCG
This sequence comes from Pseudomonas sp. H9, assembly GCF_004353925.1. Taxonomy (GTDB): domain Bacteria; phylum Pseudomonadota; class Gammaproteobacteria; order Pseudomonadales; family Pseudomonadaceae; genus Aquipseudomonas. Next base: position 8,077 of record NZ_SMOK01000012.1, read on the forward strand.
GATGATGAAACCCAAGGCATCGCCAACCATCTGATCAACTTCTTCAAGCAAGAAGTGGCAGCAGGGCGCATGACCAACAAACTCGGCCCGCTGCAAGCCGGTATCGGCAGCATTGCCAACGCCGTCATGTGCGGCCTGATCGATTCGCCGTTCGAAGACCTGACCATGTACTCCGAAGTACTGCAGGATTCGACCTTCGACCTGATCGACGCCGGTAAGCTGAGCTTCGCCTCGGGCAGTTCCATTACCCTGTCGAGCCGTCGTAACGCCGACGTCTTCGGCAACCTGGAGCGTTACAAAGACAAGCTGGTATTGCGTCCTCAGGAAATCTCCAACCACCCGGAAGTGGTGCGTCGCCTGGGTATCATCGGCATCAACACCGCCCTTGAGTTCGACCTGTACGGCAACGTCAACTCCACGCATGTCTGTGGCACACGGATGATGAACGGCATCGGCGGTTCCGGCGACTTCGCGCGTAATGCCCACCTGGCGATCTTCGTCACCAAGTCCATTGCCAAGGGCGGTGCGATTTCCAGTGTGGTGCCGATGGTCAGCCACGTCGACCACACCGAGCATGACGTCGACATCCTGGTGACCGAACAAGGTCTGGCCGATCTGCGTGGCCTGGCACCACGTGAACGTGCCCGCGTGATCATCGACAACTGTGTGCACCCAGACTATCGCGAAGCGCTGAACGATTACTTCAGCCGTGCCTGCGAGCGTGGCGGCCATACGCCGCACATCCTGCGCGAAGCGCTGGCCTGGCACGAAAACCTGGAAGAAACCGGTCGTATGCTCGCCAGCTAAGACCGCACAGTGATCAGCCGGTGGTGCGCAATGTCCACCGGCTGACACATTGGTACAGTTTGAAAACACAAACTGTTCTACTGTACCGGTGATTTAGCCCCGTTTTTCCTTTCCCGCGACCATCTCCTGAACAAAAATGCATCAAATCGGTGCAGACCGGTACAGTTGCGTCTGTTTCGAGTGCAACAGTGCCGTAAAACAGTTAACTGGCCCATCACAATGTAGATGAACTGTATCTACTGTTATGGCCAATAGAGGAGGATCATTGGCACCAGTTAAATCACTACCTAATGCCGCCACAAGCGGAAGGATGACATCATGGAACGTACCCTCAGTTCCGATCTGGTTTTTGAACGCTCCGAAAAACAATCCAAGGCCGCGCTGCCACTGCGCCTGCTGGCTAACCTGATGCTGTGGCAACGCCGCATCGCCAGCCGCCACCAGTTGGCCCGCCTGGATTCGCGTCTGCTGGCCGACGCAGGCATCAGCGAAGCACAACGCTACGAAGAGCTGAGCAAGCCGTTCTGGCGTTAAGCAGGGCGCGCCGGCCAAGGCCGGCCCCCCGAATTCCACAAAACCCGTCGCAGGTCGCTGCTGACGGGTTTTGTCATTCTGGAGCCCCGGAATAGAGCGGTTGCCTACTTTACAGGTACAGTTCGTAAAGAGTTATTTTTCACAGGTACAGTTGATAAATTTCGCTGTTACCTTGTCCAACTCGCAGTCGCTCAACGCGTGATACCCTTACAGCACCCAGCTCGGTAAAAGTAGCGCAACCAGCTGTGCGTGCGTCTGACACAAAGAGCCCGTCCAATCAGGAGATCGACCATGTTCCGTACACGCTTGCTTGGCGCCGCACTGGTGCTCACTCTGGCTTCTACTGCCAACGCCACCAGCTTCGTCGTCACCACTGACACCATCGTTCGCGGTGTTGCGGCGTCCACCGATGCAACCTCCGACGTTTCTTCTTCGTTCCGTGACGACAAGATCGTACGCGCTGCTCGCGATGACGCTGCCAGCTTCGTTGCCAGCCAGGGCGACATCCGCGGTGTGAAACTTGAAAGTGCTTTCTCCCACATTCGTCAACAGGCCCCGAACCTGCAAGCCAGCGATGCTCAGCTGGCCCAGGCTATCCTGGCCCTGTAAGTAACGTCTGAATCTGGCTTCAATCATGTAACAACATGCAAAGAAGCCGGATGCCCTGCGCTGGCCCTTGCCAGCGCATTGGGATAGCCTTGCCGTGTGATTCACCAGCCTAACGAGACCCATGCGTTATCCGACATTGCTGTTGTTTGTAGTGTGCTGGAGCGGTTCCGCTCAAGCCCTGGACCTCACCACCGCCAACCTTGTCGTCAGTGGTTACGTCACCAGCAAGGTGACCTCAGCACCCTTCGATCGCAAACTGCTGCGGGATGCTCAGGACGATGCCGCCCTGTTTGTCGCCAGTGATGGCCAAATGCGCGGCGCCCGATTGCAAGCCGCCCTGCACCGGGTTCGTCAGGCCAACTACCAACTTCATGCCAGCGACCTTGAACTGGCGCAGGCAATTCTCGTCCAATGATTACCCTTGTTCTTCCGGAGATGCTCCATGCGTAACCCGCTGATTGCCGCCACCCTTGGCCTTATGTTGCTGGCCGATGTAGCCCAGGCACAAACCCTGGTGGCCACCAGCAATATCATCGTTCGTGCGTTCGGCCGCTCGATCGACTTCACGTCCGACACCACGACCTCCATCCGTGACTCCAAAGTCGTGCGTGAAGCCCGTGACGACGCCGCCAGCTACGTCGCCAGCAACGGTGAAATTCGTGGTTCGCAGCTCGAGTCCGCGTTCGACACCCTGCGCCAGCGCGTGCCTGAAGCACGCGAAGCCAGCGATCAGGTCCTGGCCGAAGCCATTCTTGCCCTGTGAAATCCCTGCGCGCCTGGCTGCTCGGTAGCCTCCTGACGCTATTGGGCAGCCCTGTGTTGGCCGACCTGCAGCTGCAACTCCAGACTGATGGCCTTGAACCTGCACAGCAACATGCCACTCAGGCGCTTCTGGACGAAGCTATGCAGGCGTTGCCGCCCAGCTTCAAGGCCCGGCTTGACCGTAAAATCCGGGTGAGCTGGGGTACAAAGATGCCGGATGATGCCTATGGCCAGGCATCGCTGGTATCTACCCTGGAACTGAATCGCCAGCTACTGCCTGCACTCACCGATGGCAGCGCAGCCACCAGCAAAACCGGTCGCCCCCATGGCACAGTGCGCCAGGAGCTACTGGCCACCGTGCTGCACGAGTTGACCCATATCTATGATCGAGCGCGCCTCTGGCAAGGCACCGATCGCCAGTTGATCAGCCGCTGCACCCGACAATTGAGCAGCCAAGGCAAGGTCGGGCTGCCCGAAGAATGTCGCGGGCAAACCGAACGACGCTTCACCCTCAGCGATGATCCGCGCCTGCTCGACCTTGCCGGTTGGCCGCAATATGTCGGCAGGCGAGGGGAGCGTGAACAGCACAACCGTCAGGTGGCCCGTAGCCCAGACACTTATGAGCTGAGCAGCCCCAAGGAATTCATTGCGGTCAATATGGAGTACTTCCTCCTGGACCCAAGCTTCGCCTGCCGTCGGCCCGCTTTGCACAGCTACCTGAAAGCACATTTCGACTGGGCGCCGGAGCATCCGGCCTGCCCACAGGCGTTGCCGTTCCTCAATGCCGGCAACGATTTTGCCAAGGCCCCCTTGGGTGAAATCGATCCGGAACGGGTCTACTCCGTCGACTACCTGCTGGCGGAAGCCAACCAGAATCTGGTCAGCCGCTGGGGGCACAGCATGTTGCGCCTGGTTATCTGCGCCCCCGGGCGACCTCGCGGCCCTGACTGCCGCCTCGACCTCGACCAGCACTTGGTGCTGTCGTATCGCGCCTTCGTCAACGATGTACAGCTATCGAGCTGGGGCGGGCTGACGGGCGCCTACCCGTCGCGCCTGTTTGTCCTGCCCTTGGCCCAGGTCATTGACGAGTACACCAAGACCGAACTGCGCAGCCTCGCCTCCATTCCACTCAAGCTCAATCGCAACGAACTGGAAAACCTGGTACGCCAGGCGGCCGAGATGCATTGGAGCTACGACGGTAATTACTATTTCCTGTCCAACAACTGTGCAGTCGAAACCCTGAAGCTGCTGCGTAGCGGCACCGCCAACCCGCGCCTGACAGACCTGGACAACATCATGCCCAACGGTCTGCTCGAAGTGTTGCAAGGGCGTGGCCTGGCCGATACCAGCGTGCTTGATGATCCGCGCGAAGCACTGCGCCTGGGGTACCGATTCGATTCTTACCGCGACCGCTACCAGGCCATGTTCCTGGTACTGAAAAAGCAGCTGCCGATTCCTCAAGACACCGTCGAAGCTTGGCTTGAACAATCTGCCAAGCAACGCCAGCAGTGGTTTGAGCGTGCCGATCTACGCACCAGCGCAGCCTTGCTCCTGCTGGAACAAGCCAGCTTGCGCCAGCAATTGCTGTTGGCCCAAGAGGAGGTCAAGCAGCGCTACCTCAGCGGGCGGGAAGCCAACGATGCCAGCGTCTCCAAGGCCAATGGCACCTTGCAGCAGATTCTCGCCAATAGCGGCTTCCTCAGCAGGCCAGCGGAGCTGCTGGGCAACCACGGCTACGGTTTGCCACAAGCCAGCGAACAGCAATTGCTGATCCGAGAGTCCACTCAACGCCAGCAACAGCTACAGTCGCTTACTACCGATCTCGACAAGGAAGTTCGGGCACTGCTGGGCCCGACCCGGGCGGCGGAAATCAATGCCGTCGAGGCCAACATCAAGCAGGTCGGTGAACACTTGCGCGCCCTACACAAGGCAGCAGGCGGGCTGCAGTTACCTTGAGTCTGAATCGCTAGAGGGTCTCTTCGCCTTCACCCGGCAGGTGTTCGTCCAAGTGCAGCCACGGTAAACGGCTAGTGGTCCAGATATGCTTTTTCGGCTGGGCCACTTCAGGCTGATCAAGGGTGGTAATGGTGATGTCGATGGTTTCCGGGCTCAGGTCTGTGGTCAGGGCCAAGTGGCTGCCGCAGCGGCTACAGAAGTAGCGCACGCAACTGGGCGACGAGTCGTAGCACTGAGGCGTGCCGCTCAGCCACTGGAAATCACTGCAGGGCAGGGTGGCCCAGGTGACCAGCAAACCACCGCTGACACGCCGGCACACTGAACAATGACAGTGGGCAACGTCTGTCAGAGGCCCCTTGACCCGGTACCTCAAGGCGCCGCAATGGCAACCGCCCTCGTACATCTGTTGCATCGCCTGTCCCTCCTGGCACTTCGCCAAACACTCACAATGCACCTCTCGTCGCCTGACGGCCAGCGAAAGCTGGCTGAAAGCTTGTCACCTTAGGATTGCCTCCACTACCGGCACAGACCGGTCAGCCGACGCACCTGCCTCCTTGCGCAGCACCCGGCCCAATGAACAACAACAATGGTGATTCTGATGTTCGCTTACAACCGCCTCCTCGCTGCACGCCCTCCGTTATTCCATGCGCCGCGCCCTGCGCGCTGATCCGCCCGACTCGTTCCCCATTCGACGCGATACGCCTGGAGTACTCCTATGCTGACCTTCCTCGGCTTTGCCATGGTCATCACCTTCATGTACCTGATCATGACCAAGCGCCTGTCGGCCTTGATCGCCCTGATTCTGGTACCGATTCTGTTCGCCCTGTTCGGCGGCTTTTCGGGCGATATCGGCCCAATGATGCTGCAAGGCATCACCAAACTGGCCCCGACCGGGGTGATGTTGATGTTCGCCATCCTGTACTTCGGCCTGATGATTGACTCCGGTCTATTTGACCCGGCCGTGCGCAAGATCCTCAAGATGGTCAAAGGCGACCCGTTGAAAGTATCGGTGGGTACCGCCGTGCTGGCACTGGTTGTGTCGATGGACGGTGACGGCGCCACGACTTATATGATCTGCGTCGCAGCCATGCTCCCGCTGTACAGCCGCCTGGGCATGAGCCCACGCATCATGGCCGGCCTGATCATTCTGGCGGGCGGGGTCATGAACATGACGCCGTGGGGCGGCCCAACGGCCCGCGCGGCCAGCGCCCTGCATGTCGACCCGTCGGACGTCTTCGTTCCAATGATCCCGGCGATGCTGGCTGGCGTGCTGGCAATTTTGGCCATCGCCTACATGTACGGTAAGCGTGAACGTGCTCGCCTAGGCGAATTGCACCTGCCGGGTGACGAGATCAACCACAGCGAGATCAGCGTTTCGCAGTTCCCCGATGCGCGTCGCCCGAAAATGATCTGGTTCAACGGCGCCCTGACTGCAGCATTGATGGTTGCCCTGGTCGCAGGCCTGCTGCCACTGCCTGTACTGTTCATGGTCGCATTCAGTATCGCCATGATCGTCAACTACCCATGCCTGCAAATGCAGAAAGAGCGCGTTGCCGCCCACTCCGGCAACGTTCTAGCAGTAGTCGGGCTGATTTTCGCAGCGGGTATCTTCACCGGTATTCTCTCCGGTACCGGCATGGTCGAGGCCATGTCCAAGAGCCTGCTGGCGGTGATTCCTGAAGCCCTGGGCCCTTACCTGGCGGTGATCACTGCAATCGTCAGCATGCCGTTTACCTTCTTCATGTCCAACGATGCCTTCTACTACGGCGTGCTGCCCGTGCTGTCCGAAGCGGCCAGCCATTACGGTATTTCGCCAGTGGAAATGGCCCGGGCGTCGATCGTCGGCCAACCCGTCCACTTGCTCAGCCCGCTGGTACCCTCTACCTATCTGCTGGTGGCCTTGGCCGGTATCGACTTCGGCGATCATCAACGCTTCACCCTGAAGTGGGCAGTACTGGTCTGCCTGTGCATAATGTTCGCCGCGCTGATGATGGGAATTTTCCCTCTGTTCAGCAGCGTATAAGACTACGGTTTCATCTAACCGCAGAGACGCCCTTCGCCCGGGCGCTCTGCACTGATTGCGCGAAGGAATACACATGGAATGGCTGACCAGCCCAGAAATCTGGGTTGCCTTTTTTACCTTGACGGCTCTTGAGATCGTTCTCGGCATCGACAACATCATCATGATCTCGATCCTGGTCAGCCGCATGCCCAAGCACATGCAGCAACGCACCCGGATTTTCGGCCTGGCCCTGGCCATGGTCACGCGTATTCTGCTGTTGCTATCGATCACGTGGGTCATGCGCCTGACGGCCGACCTGTTCGTGGTGTTCGACCAGGGCATTTCCGGACGTGACCTGATCTTGTTCTTCGGTGGCCTGTTCCTGCTGTGGAAGAGTTCCCAGGAGATTTACCATGGCCTGGAAGGTGAAGATGAAACCCACGATGCGCCTAGCGGCGCAGGCGGCAAGTTCCTCTACACCATCATCCAGATTGCCATCATCGACATCGTGTTCTCGCTGGATTCGGTAATCACCGCAGTCGGTATGGTTTCCCACGTCCCGGTAATGATCGCCGCGATCGTAGTTGCCGTACTGGTGATGATGCTCTGCGCCGGCACCATCAGTAACTTCATCGACAAGCACCCTTCGCTGAAGATGCTCGCCCTGTCGTTCCTGATCGTGGTGGGTACCGTGCTGATCGCCGAAGCGTTCGATGTGCATGTGCCAAAAGGCTACGTGTACTTCGCCATGGCATTCTCCCTGGCAGTCGAGGCCATCAACATCAAGATGCGCACGGCCATGGCCCGGAAGAAAAACCAGGAACAAGGCGAACCGGTGAAACTTCGCAAGGATATTCCGGGTCAGTAATCTGGAGCGTCTAGAAAAAGGGCCTGAACGGGCCCTTTTTTCGTTTGTTTTCATGACAGTATTGTTTCAACGCCTGCGTTAGCTATGCGATGCTGGCGCCAAGCCTTTGGGCCAACTAAAGCTTAAGTGAGCACTGGTAAAAACCGCCTGCGATCAGGCCAGGCTCACGGCATCATCCATTTGCCCCGCTGGGGCGCGGTCAACAGGGGGCCTGTTCAATGCTGACCCTGCTCAATCTGCTTTCCGCCGTGGCGCTGTTGATCTGGGGCACACACATTGTGCGTACCGGTATCCTGCGGGTTTACGGCTCTAACCTGCGACGTGTGCTGAGCCAGAACATGGCCAAGCGCCCACTGGCTTTCATTGCCGGGATCCTAGTGACGGCCATGGTCCAGAGCAGCAACGCCACGGCGATGCTGGTGACCTCGTTTGTCGGCCAGGGCCTGATGACCCTGACCCCGGCCCTGGCAATCATGCTTGGCGCCGATGTTGGTACGGCGCTGATGGCGCGGGTGCTGACCTTCGACCTGTCCTGGTTGTCACCGCTGCTGATCTTCCTCGGGGTGATCTTTTTCCTTTCCCGCAAGCAGACCCGCGCCGGGCAACTGGGCCGCGTAGGCATCGGCCTTGGCCTGATCATCCTTGCCCTGCAACTGATCGTCGAAGCCGCCGCTCCGATTACTCAGGCGCAGGGTGTAAAAGTCCTGTTCGCCTCACTGACCGGAGATATCCTCCTCGACGCCCTGGTCGGTGCGCTGTTTGCGCTGGTTTCTTATTCCAGCCTGGCTGCCGTCCTGCTCACCGCGACCCTGGCTGGCGCCGACCTGATCAGTTTGCCGGTGGCCATCGGTCTGGTGATTGGCGCCAACATCGGCAGTGGCCTGTTGGCGTTTCTCAGCACCAGCATGCAGAACGCGGCCGGTCGCCAAGTGGCCTTGGGCAGCCTGTTGTACAAACTGATCGGCCTGGTGCTGATCATCCCGGTGCTCGATCCGCTGGTGCACTGGATGGACTCCTTAAGTTTCAGTGCCCAGGAACTGGTGATTGGCTTCCACCTGCTCTACAACAGCCTGCGCTGCCTGATTATGCTGCCGACGGTCACGCCCATGGCACGCGTTTGCAGTTGGTTGCTGCCAGAACGGGAAGAGGTCAACGGTCGCGCCCGGCCACGCCATCTGGACCCCGCCGCTCTCAGTACTCCCAGCCTGGCGTTGGCCAACGCCGTACGCGAAACCCTGCGGGTGGGTGACTTGGTCGATAACATGCTCGATGCCATGCACAGTGTGCTGCTCGGCACCCAGACGGCAATGACCCAGCAAGTGCGCAGCCTGGGCGAAGATGTTGAAGCGCTGAACAACGCAATCAAACTGTACCTGGCGCAGATGCCCCGCGAAGACTTGAGCGCCCAGGACAGCAAGCGTTGGGCCGAGATCATTGAGCTAGCGATCAACCTCAAGCTGGCCAGTGACCTGATCGAACGTATGTTGCGCAAGGTACAGCAGCAAAAAACTTCCCAACGCCGGGAGTTCTCTGACGTCGGTCTGGAAGAGTTGACCGGGTTGCACAGCCAGTTACTCGCCAACCTGCGCCTTGGCCTGTCGGTGTTTCTCAGCGCTGACCCAGAGAGTGCCCGCCAACTACTGCGGGAGAAACGTCGTTTTCGCGCCCAGGAACGGCGCCTCGCCCATGCCCATGTCAGCCGACTGCAACGTAAAGTGTTGCAAAGTATCGAGACCAGTGCCTTGCACCTGGAACTGATTGCCGATATGAAGCGTTTGAACTCCTTGTTTTGCAGCAGTGCCTATGTGGTATTGGGCGGATCCGATACCGGCGGCCTACTGCTCGACAGTGTGCCGGACGATGCCCATTCACCTTGAGCGTTACCCCAGAACTCCCGCAAGGAAGCTCGCCATGCGTTGCCTGATGTTCCTGTGCCTGCTACTGGGCGCTTTGCCCAGTTTTGCCCTCGACCGTTCACAGGTCGAAGGCTACCTGCTGCCCAATGGCCTGCAGGTGCTGCTCAAGCCGGGCTATGAACGCAACCATGTGTCGATTCGCCTGGTGGTTGGGGTCGGTTTCGACGACTTCCCCTGCGAGCAGCAAGAACTGCCGCACTTGCTCGAACACGTATTGTTCAGTGGTATCGACGACAGTGGCGAAGGCGGCCTGGAGGCGCGCATGCAAGCCCTGGGCGGTGAATGGAACGCCTATACCAGCAGCGCCGACACCACATTCGTCATCGAAGCGCCTTCGCGCAACTTGCGCAGGGTGCTCGACCTGTTGCTGGCCGTGATTAAAGACACTCGCATCGACGAAAAGACCCTGGCGCTGTCGAAGAAGATCGTTGAGCGAGAAGACGGCGGGCACTACACACACTTGCAGCGCTGGCTCGACCGCCAGGACCTCGGCCATCGTGCCAGTGACCAGTTGGCGGTGGAGTTGGGGCTGAAATGCGCCGAACGCTCGGCAGTTGCTGACATGACCGTGGAACAGGTGAATAACGTGCGAGAGCACTGGTATGCCGCCAACAACATGAGCCTGATCATCGTCGGCGGCCTGGATCGCATGCTTCCGGCCTATCTGGAGCGCACCTATGCCCAGTTGCCACCGGCCGAACCGGGCGAACGCCGGACACTGGATGGTGTCACCAAGAAAGCCGAAGTTCATCGAACGCTGACCCGCGGCTGGCTGGGTGACAGCGCCCGATTGCACTGGTTTTTCCTGGAACCTGTGCTGGACAACGACCACGGCCAGACCTACGACTTGCTTCAGCGCTATCTGGACTGGGAATTGTATGAAGAGTTGAGGCTTAAGCGCGGCTTGTCTTATGGGCCGTTCACCCAGCGGGAAAGCTTCGGCGACACCGGATTGATGAGCCTTAACGCCGACCTTGATCGCGCAGACCTCCCGCAGGCCGAGCAAGCTTTAAGCGATATGCTCGAACGACTGCGCAAAAATGGCCTGGACCCGGCCACCTTCGAGCGAGTCAAACAAGCCACAATTGACCGCGAAGCCTGGACTACCCAAGGTAACGCCGCCTTGGCGGACTATTATTGGGGAGCCCTGAACGATTACCTCGACGATCACTTTGCCGACCCGGTGCGCACCCTACGCCGGGTCAGCCTGAAAGATGCCAATCAGGCCTTGCAGCGGTTGCTGGCCAAACCCGGCTATGTGCGTATCGAACAGCCTTTGCTCAGTTATGACGGGCTGTACGGGCTCATTGCGCTGGGGCTGGGGATTCTGATCGTTGGCGGGCTGATCTGGCGGCGTCGCTGACGTCCCGCGATAGCGGTGTGTCAGTTGAATTGCAATCGCGGGGCAAGCCCGCTCCTACAAACCAGCGTATCCTGTGCTGGTTTGAACCTCACCCTGCGAACACCTTCATGCCTCACTACGTTCAGCGTTTGATCGAGCTGATCAAACGCTATCCGGGCGTCATCGCCCTTGGCGGCTTTATCTCAGGTATTGCCAGCTTCATGCTGGTCGACCGCCAGGAAAGCCTGGCCAGCTGGATCGCCATCGTCATGCTCATCAGCTGGATCTGGCTGATGCTGGAAAACACCTTCACTCAACTGTTCGCCAAGGTGTTCAAGCGTGAAATACCGCAGCCATTGCTGCGCTACGCCACGCAGATGATCCATCAGGAAAGCCTGTTCTTTGTGCTGCCGTTCTTTTTCGTCACCACTACCTGGAACAGCGGCCAAATGGTATTCACCGGTTTGCTCGGCGCAGCCGGTCTGATATCGATCATCGACCCGCTGTACTACAAATGGCTCGCGCCGCGACGCTGGCTGTTCCTCGCCCTGCACACCCTGACCCTGTTCGCCGCGTTGCTTACCGCTCTACCGATCATTCTGCACCTGACCACTTCGCAGAGCTTCAAACTGGCGTTGGGCATTGCCATGTTGCTGTCATTCCCAAGCCTGGCCAGCAGCTTCCCGATCAGCCACTGGCGGCGTGGTGTGATGCTTGTGGTGATTACCCTCGCGGTGGGCGCCAGCGGCTGGATGCTGCGTTCCTGGGTGCCGCCTGCAACGCTATGGATGACCGAGGTAGCCGTCAGCACCCAGGTAGAGAACCGCACACCCGGAAAAAGCCTGAAGGAAGTCAAAGCGAGCGAAATGCGCGCCGGGCTTTATGCCTTTACCGCCATCAATGCACCACGCGGGCTGAACGAACGGATTTACCATGTATGGCAATTTAACGGTAAAGAGGTTGATCGCATCGCCCTGGACATCCACGGCGGGCGCAAGGAAGGCTACCGAGCCTGGACACACAAGCAGAACTTCCCGGGCAACCCGGTCGGGCGCTGGCAGGTCAGGGTGCTGACCGAAGATGGGCAGGTCATCGGCGTGCTGCGTTTCAAGGTGGTTGACGATGGTCAAGCAGCAAAGACCGAGTAACGCTATGCTCTGAAGCTGCGAACCGTCGGTCGAACTGCATGGAGCCTATGACTACACAAGCCAGCGCAACCCTGGACACTACAAGCAACCCTGCGCGCTTGCGCATTGTCGGTGACTGGACCCTGGCCAACTACGCCAGCCTCAAGCGCACCAGCGAGAGCCTGATCGGCCAGTACGATCAGAGCACTGAAGTCGATCTCGACCAGCTCGGTCACCTGGACACCGCCGGTGCCGCACTGCTGGTCGATCTTCTAGGCTCTGAGCGCTTGTCTCGCCTGGCCCAGAACGCACAACTGCCAGAAGCGAGCCGGGCATTGCTGCAAACGGTCTACTGCTCGGTGCAAGACTTCTGCATTCCCGAAAAGCAGCCTGAAAAATCAGTGCTGATTCAGTTGCTCAGCCGCATCGGCTGTGCGGTCGACACCCTCTGGCAAGATACCTTGCAGGTACTGGGTTTTATCGGCCTGATCCTGCAAACCCTGGTACTACGCCTGTTTCAGCCGAAGCGTTGGCGGGTCACTTCTGTGGTCGCCCATATTGAACAAACCGGCCTGGATGCCGCGCCGATTGTTGCCCTGCTGACCTTTCTGGTAGGTGCGGTAGTGGCCTTCCTCGGCGCGACCGTGCTGGCGGGGTTTGGCGCCAGTATCTTCACGGTCGACCTGGTGGCTTTTTCCTTCCTGCGTGAATTCGGCGTGTTGCTCACCGCCATTCTCATGGCTGGCCGTACTGCCAGCGCTTTTACCGCGCAGATCGGCTCGATGAAAGCCAACGAAGAAATCGACGCTATTCGTACCCTGGGCCTGGACCCGGTCGAGCTGCTGGTTGTACCCAGGGTTCTGGCGCTGCTGATTGCGCTGCCACTGCTGACGTTCGTCGCGATGATCTGCGGCATTATCGGTGGGGCAGTGGTGTGCGCCTTGTCGCTGGATATCTCACCGGCCATGTTTCTGTCTTTGTTGCAAAGCGACATCGGGGTTCAGCACTTCCTGGTCGGCCTGGCCAAAGCACCGTTCTTTGCCTTCCTGATCGCCGCTATTGGTTGCCTGGAAGGCTTCAAGGTTAGCGGCAGCGCCGAATCGGTGGGGGCTCATACCACTTCCAGCGTGGTGCAATCGATCTTTGTGGTCATCGTTTTGGACGCGGTGGCCGCGTTGTTCTTCATGGAGATGGGCTGGTGAGCCAGACAACCCCCAACACCCGCGAGGCAGTGATCGAGGCCCGCGGCATCTGCAACCGCTTCGGCACTCAAAGCGTGCATGAACAACTGGACCTGGATCTGTACCGTGGCGAAATCCTGGCTGTAGTGGGCGGCTCTGGTAGCGGTAAATCCGTATTGCTGCGCAGTATCGTTGGCCTGCGCCGCCCCAACGAGGGCCAGGTCAAAGTGTTTGGCCAAGACCTCAGCGGCCTCAACGACGATCAGCGCTCGAAAGTTGAACGTCGCTTTGGCGTGCTATTCCAGAAGGGCGCGCTGTTCTCATCACTGACCGTCACCGAGAACGTCGCCTTGCCGCTGATCGAGCACGCCGGCCTGTCCCGCGCTGATGCCGAGCACCTGGCCGGGGTCAAGCTGGCCCTGGCCGGCTTGCCGATCTCCGCTGCCGACAAATACCCCGCGTCGTTGTCCGGCGGCATGATCAAACGCGCCGCACTGGCCCGGGCCTTGGCCCTGGACCCAGACATACTGTTTCTCGATGAACCCACCGCAGGCCTCGACCCGATTGGGGCAGCGGCCTTCGACCAATTGATTCTGACCCTGCGCGATGCCTTGGGCCTGAGTGTGTTCCTGATCACCCACGACTTGGACACGCTTTACACCATCACCGACCGGGTCGCGGTGCTGTCGCAGAAAAAGGTACTGGTGGCGGGCCCGATTGCCCAGGTCGAAGACACCGACGACGCCTGGATTCATGAATACTTTCACGGCCCGCGTGGTCGTGCAGCGTATCAGGCCGCCACAGCGGCAAAGGAGCTTTGAGATGGAAACCCGTGCACATCATGTGCTGATCGGCCTGGTCACCGTCATTGTGGTCACCGGCGCCATGTTGTTCGGCCTGTGGCTGACCAAGTCCAGTGTCGATAGCACTTTCAAGGATTACGAAGTGGTGTTCAACGAAGCGGTGTCCGGCCTGTCCCGGGGCAGCTCGGTGCAGTACAGCGGCATCAAGGTGGGGGATGTCACCAGCCTGCGCCTGGACCCCGAAGACCCTCGCCGCGTGCTCGCCCGCGTGCGTTTGAGCGCCGACACACCGGTCAAGGAAGATACCCGGGCCAAGCTGACATTGACCGGCATCACCGGCACTTCATTCATTCAGCTCAGTGGCGGTACGCCAGAAAGCCCGGAGCTCAAAGGCAAAGACGGTAAACTGCCGGTGATCGTCGCGTCACCATCGCCTATCGCACGGCTGCTCGATGACGGCAGTGACCTGCTGACTAACATCAACATGCTGGTGCACAACGCCAACCAGCTGTTCTCCGAAGACAACGCCAAGAGCCTGACCAACACCCTCAATCACCTGGAGCAGACCACGGCGGCGTTCAGCGAGCAACGCGGCGATATCCGCACGGCACTCCAGCAACTGACCCAAGTTGGTAACCAGGCCAGCAGCATGCTTGAACAAACCAGCGCGCTGATGCGCAACGCCAACGGCTTGCTCAGCAATCAGGGCAAGCAGGCCTTTGGCAGCGCCGAACAGGCCATGCAGTCGCTGGCGCAGAGCACCGAAACCATCAACAGTTTGCTTAACGACAACCGCGAAGCCCTCGACGGTGGCGCGCAAGGCCTGAATCAACTGGCCCCGGCCATCCGTGAACTGCGCGAGACCCTCAATTCACTGAAGGCCATTTCTCAGCGCCTGGAAGCCAACCCAAGCGGCTACCTGCTCGGCCGTGACAACAACAAGGAGTTCACGCCATGAGTCGCACCCGCCGTTTTCTGGCCTTGGCTGTGGTGGTGAGCCTCAGCAGTGCTTGCTCGATTCTGCCCAAGGCCGAACCTGCCGACGTTTATCGCCTGCCTTCGGCACACGCCAGTCAGGTAGCACCTGCGAGCGCAGCAGCCAACTGGTCACTGCGGATAAACAAGCCGCTGGCCAGTGACACTCTCAACAATTCAAAGATCGCCGTGGTGCCCGAAGGCAACCTCATCAGCAACTACAAAGGCGCACGCTGGAGCGACCCGGCACCCTTGCTGCTACGCAACCGTATGCTCGATGCCTTCCAGCGCGATGGCAGGGTGCCTCGGCTGAGTGCCGATGACAGCAACCTGCAGGCTGACTATGAGTTGGCAGGCGAGCTACAAGCCTTCCAGAGTGAGTACAGTGCCAGCGGCCTGGCCGTGGTGATTCGCTATGACGCGCGACTGGTACAAGGGCGTAGCCAGCGTATTCTCGCCAGTCGCCGCTTTGAAGTGCGCCAGCCGGTGAGTGACAAACAAGTGCCAGCCGTGGTCAACGGCTTCGGCAGCGCCAGCGACCAACTGATGGCGCAACTGGTGGCCTGGACCCTGGCCCAGGCCAACCAGGCGCAGCTTCAGGCAAAGAACCAGTAGCAAACGCAAATCGCCGCGACCACTCCGGCAAACTCAGCGAGCAGCGCACACCCCACCGCATGGCGGGCGCGCTGAATACCGACAGCACCGAAATACACCGCCAGCACATAGAAGGTGGTTTCGGTGCTGCCCTGAATAGTCGCGGCAACCAGCGCCGGAAAGCTATCGACCCCGTGTGTCTGCATGGTTTCAATCAACATCGCCCGGGCGGCACTGCCCGAGAACGGTTTGACCAGCGCCGTAGGCAGGCCCTCAACAAAACGCGTGTCCATCCCCAGCCACTCCACCACATGGCGGATACCATCCAGGCTCAGCTCCAGAGCGCCTGAGGCGCGCAGCACGCCGACTGCGCACAGCATGGCAACCAGATAGGGCAGCAGGCTCTTGGCGACGTCAAAGCCCTCCTTGGCGCCCTCCACGAAGGTTTCATAGACCTTCACCCGCTTGAAGGCACCAATCACCAAGAACACTATGATCAGGCCGAATAGCGTGAGGTTGCCGAGAATCGACGACAGTCCGGCCAGCGCGGTGGCCGACAGCGTGCCTAGAAACGCCATGAAGCCACCCAGCAGCAGGGCACCGGGCACCAAATAGGCAAGCACCACCGGATCCCACAATCGCAGGCGCTGCATCACCGCGACCGACAGCAGGCCGACCAGGGTCGAAGCGCTGGTGGCCAGCAAGATCGGCAGGAACACCAGGGTCGGGTCGGTAGCCCCTTGCTGGGCGCGGTACATGAAGATGGTCACCGGCAGCAGGGTCAAAGACGAAGCATTAAGCACCAGAAAGAGGATCTGCGCGTTACTGGCGGTGGTCGAGCTGGGGTTCAACTCCTGCAGCGCGCGCATTGCCTTGAGACCAATTGGAGTGGCCGCGTTATCCAGACCCAGACCATTGGCAGCGAAGTTCAGGGTGATAAGACCCAGAGCCGGGTGACCAGGTGGGACTTCCGGCATCAGACGGGCAAACAGCGGGCCGAGTACCTTGGCCAACCATTCAACGATACCGGCCTGCTCGGCAATCTTCAGGAAACCCAGCCAGAGGGTGAGGGTGCCGAACAGCAGCACCATCACTTCAACCGACAGTTTGGCCATGGCGAAGATGCTTTCAACCATGGCGGCGAACACACCGGCATTGCCCCCTACCAGCCATTGCGCCAGCGCGGAGATGGCCGCGACCAAGAAAAAACCAAGCCAAAGGCCGTTGAGCATCCGTTGTTCCCCCACACAGTTGCGAAGAATGATAGCGGTAGCCGCCGCTGCGGAAAACCGTAGGAGCGGGCTCGCCCCGCGATATGGTGTGTCTGACAAACCGCTATCGCGGGGCAAGCCCGCTCCTACCGGAACGAAAAAGCCCCGACCAGGTCGGGGCTCTTCGTTTAGCCAACGTGCAACATTAGTGGTTGGCAGTCTTGCCGGCAGGGGCGGCTTCTTTGCTGCGCCAGTGCGGCAGCGAGTTCCAGTAGCGCTGACCTTTGGCGTCGTCGTACATGCCTTCCCAGCGTGCGATAACCAGCACGGCCAGGGCGTTACCGATAACGTTGAGGGCGGTACGGGCCATGTCCATGATGCGGTCGACACCAGCGATGAAGGCCAGACCTTCCAGCGGGATGCCCACACTGCCCAGCGTAGCCAGCAGTACCACGAAAGACACGCCTGGCACGCCGGCAATACCCTTGGAGGTAACCATCAGGGTCAATACCAGCAGCAACTGCTGGCTGATCGACAGATCGATACCGTACAGCTGGGCGATAAAGATGGCCGCGATGCTCTGGTACAGGGTCGAGCCGTCAAGGTTGAACGAGTAACCGGTCGGCACCACGAAGCTGCAGATGGCTTTCGGCGCACCATAGGCTTCCATCTTCTCGATAACGCGCGGCAGTACGGTTTCCGAACTGGCGGTGGAGTAGGCCAGAACCAGTTCGTCCTTGAAGATGCGCATCACCTTCAGGATCGAGAAACCAAACAGACGAGCAATCAGGCCCAGCACCATGAAGCCGAAGAAGGCGATGGCGAAGTAAACCAGCAGCACCAGCTTGGCCAGTGGCAACAGCGAAGCGAAACCGAAGTTGGCAACAGTCACCGCGATCAGCGCGAACACACCGATTGGCGCGTAGTTCATGATCATGTGAGTGACCTTGAACATGGCTTCGGAGACGCCCTGGAAGGTCTTCACCAGCGGATCGCGAATCTCTGCCTGCAGGCTCGACAAGCCCAGGCCGAACAGGACCGAGAAGAAGATGATCGGCAGCATTTCGCCACGCATCAGCGCTGCGAAGATGTTCGACGGGATCAGGTTGAGGATGGTTTCAATGAACGCATGCTCATGCTGAACCTCTGCGGCAGTAGCCTGATACTTGGAAATATCGACGGTGCCCAAGGTACTCATGTCGATACCGGCACCTGGGTGGAACAGGTTAGCCAGCACCAGACCGACCACGATGGCGATGGTTGTCACCACCTCGAAGTAGATGATGGTCTTGAGGCCGATACTGCCCAGTTTTTTCGCATCGCCAACTCCGGCGATACCCACGATCAGCGACGAAATCACGATCGGGATGACGATCATCTTGATCAGGCGAATGAAGATGTCACCGGCAGGTTGCAGGACGTTGCTGATCCACCATGCCTTTTCTGCACTGAAATGATTCAGTAAAGCGCCAATTGCAATCCCCAATACCAGACCGATGAGGATCTGCCAGGCGAGGCTTAGCTTTGCCTTCTTCATATCATTACCTTTTCTTCAAGTGGCCACGGGCACCTAGCTAACAACCGCGATCCAGAGCTGTTTCCAGTGACTTCTGGTCGTTGATGGCTGTCGGCAGGTGACTCCGTAGAAGGTCACCGCGAGCGAGCGTTTGAACGCTCAGGCCAGCGAAAAAAGGCGCAACTATTCCCACGTGAGGGGGGAGCGTCTAATGCCGTAAACGACTAGCCTATGCCGAATCGGCATGATCTTTTCGAGCCAAAACGAGCGTCCCAGAGGGTTACGCGAGAGGCGTTCGGAATTCCGACGATGGCCAAAGCGCCACATTTCGGCAGATTTGGACGTATCCAGCTGAGTGTGAAAGGGCGTTGTTCGACAATCCGAATGCGTGAAATCACCTCGGATCGGGCAACGTAGGAGGGTGAAAAAATATCGATATACGGTCGCACTGAAATGTGCCTTGACGTACTTGGCGGGAGCATTCGAAAAATTCGATAGGAGGCGAACAATTTCCAAAGCGATACGGAAGCCAGTTCAAGCATCCCCTTCTGATGGGAACCGCCAGACCTGAAACTCCCGTGACCGCTTCACCCGACCCGGCCCTCATCGGAGGCACTCCATGTACCTCTAGGCCTCTCCGATCCTGGAACAATCAGAGCAGCCCAGCCCCTTGGTCATGTGCCGGCCTTCCTCAGGCGGGCACAACATAGAAGCCTGGAATCAAAAAAGGTTCAGCTTCTATATATGTACATAAGTGTCCAGTCACACTCAGTACCTGTTCATGCTCAGCCTCTACCGCGGCCAAAGAAGAAGGACGCCACGAAGAGCACCAGGAAAACAATGAATAGGATCTTCGCAATACCGGTCGCTGCACCGGCTATGCCACCAAAGCCCAGCACGGCGGCGATGATCGCGATAATCAGGAAGGTGATAGCCCAACTTAACATGGTGATTCTCCTTACCGTTCTTGAAAGAAACCGTCTACTGGCGCTCAGAACACCCAGCGTTGCTGCGCTGGGCTGACTTCATCCGAGGTGCTGCTCAGCGCTGCAGGCCGCGACTGCATCTGCAGCCTGGGTGCTGAAACGGATGCCTTGTGCAGCAGGGTGACGTGCTCAGGTACTGCACGAACCACCTGAGCGTGCTGCCAGTGGTGATAGAGCTGACCGGCAATGAGCGTCAGCAGCAAGGCCAAGCTAAAGAACAGCCCCTGGCGCAATTGAAGTGGAGAAACCTGCGCGAGGGTGGCGGGATGCCGAATCATGCTGAACTCCTCCTGCCGCATTCATTGTTGTCTGCAAGAGGTGTTGCACTGTGCATGCCAGGCTTTTGTAAAAATAAAAGCTGAATTGAATCAACACGTTAGAAGCATGGCATGCGTTCGTACGGGGCGTATCCTGCACGATGGCTGCTGAAGGGTCGTGCGATTTGCATGATGCGCTGGCCGGCCCCCACCACAGCTGAGGTGACTTTCAGGTGCCGAAGTCGACGCTGAGGCGGGTTAGATATGTCGTAGGCCAACGGCTACCATGCAGGAAACGAAATAAATCAGAAAAAAGCATGCAACTTGCCCGATTTCTCCGGCACTAATAGAGAACATTCTTAAAAGGAGCGTAGGAAATGGAGTCAACCCAGGAACATCAAGGCCGTATCCTGTTGGTCGACGACGAATCTGCCATCCTGCGTACCTTCCGTTACTGCCTGGAAGACCAAGGCTATAGCGTTGCCACTGCCAACAGTGCCGCTCAGGCCGAAACCTTGCTGCAGCGCCAGGTCTTCGATCTGTGTTTCCTCGACCTGCGTCTGGGTGAAGACAATGGCCTGGATGTACTGGCACAAATGCGTATCCAAGCACCCTGGATGCGCATCGTTATCGTCACGGCTCACTCGGCGGTCGACACAGCAGTTGATGCGATCCAGGCAGGCGCGGCCGACTATCTGGTGAAACCCTGCAGCCCCGACCAGCTACGCCTGGCTGCGGCCAAGCAGCTAGAAATACGCCAACTGTCAGCTCGGCTGGAAGCGCTGGAAGGTGAAGTAAAGAAAAGCAAAGACGGGCTGGATTCGCATAGCCCCGCGATGATGGCGGTGCTGGAGACCGCTCGCCAGGTCGCTACCACTGACGCCAATATTCTGATTCTCGGCGAATCCGGCACCGGCAAGGGCGAGCTGGCCAGAGCCATTCACGGTTGGAGCAAGCGCGCCCGCAAAGCCTGTGTAACGATCAACTGCCCTTCACTCACTGCCGAACTCATGGAGAGCGAGCTGTTTGGGCATAGCCGCGGCGCCTTTACCGGAGCCAGCGAAAGCACCTTGGGTCGGGTGAACCAGGCTGATGGCGGCACCTTATTCCTCGACGAGATCGGCGATTTCCCCCTGACTCTCCAACCCAAGTTACTACGCTTTATTCAGGACAAAGAGTACGAACGGGTCGGCGACCCGGTTACACGACGTGCCGATGTGCGCATTCTGGCCGCCACTAACCTTATCCTTGAGGACATGGTCCGCGAAGGGCGCTTCCGCGAAGACCTGTTGTATCGCCTGAATGTCATCACTTTGCACCTGCCGCCTCTGCGCGAACGCAGCGAAGATATCCTGACCCTTGCCGATCGCTTCCTGGCACGCTTCGTCAAAGAGTATGCGCGGCCCGCCCGCGGATTCAGCGACGAAGCGAGGGCTGCACTGCTCAATTACCGCTGGCCGGGAAACATCCGTGAACTGCGCAACGTGGTGGAACGTGCCAGCATCATCTGCCCACAGGAACGCGTCGAGCTCGGCCATCTTGGCATGGGCGAGCAAGCCACCAACAATGCGCCACGTATCGGCGCTGCCCTGAGCCTCGATGAACTGGAACGCGCCCACATCGAAGCCGTGCTGGCCACCAGCGAAACCCTGGACCAAGCCGCCAAAACCCTGGGGATCGATGCCTCCACCCTGTATCGCAAGCGTAAGCAGTACAACCTATGAAATGGGCGATGATGAAGCTGCGTACGCGGCTTTTTCTCAGCATTTCGGCGCTGATCACCGTGGCATTGCTTGGTCTGTTACTGGGCCTGGTGAGTGTCCTGCAGATGGCCAGCTCGCAACAGGCCCTGATCCGGGAAAACACCGCCACCCTGGACCTTGGCCTGAAGCTACGACAGAACCTCGGTGAACAACTCACCTTGATGCTCACCGAATCGGCGGATCGAACCGCGATAGAAGGTTTGCAAACGCAGTTCCAGCTATTGTTGAACGAGGGCATCCAACAAGAGCAGGACCACGAATCCAGCAAATACTTTGCCGACACCACTCAACACTACCAACACTACCTCCAGGCGTATCGCGACACCGTCAACCCCGCTCTCGGCCTGGGCACCGAGCAACCACTGGGTAAAGCCTTCGGTGTGCTGCGCAACGATCTGCTCGGCGCCCATAAACGCGCACTGGATCACATCAACCACAGTGAACAGGTGACCTATGACCGGGCCTTGTTGATATCCAGTTTGCTTGGCCTGGTAGGCTTGAGCGTGCTGATCCTGGGCTTCGTCACTGCCCACGGCATTGCCCGGCGCTTCGGTCAGCCAATTGAAGCACTGGCCAAAGCCGCCGACCAGATAGGCCAGGGTGACTTCAAGGTTACCTTGCCAGTGTCTCAATCCGTGGAAATGAACCTGCTAACCCGGCGCTTTGGTTTGATGGCTGAGGCCCTGAGCAAACATCAGGCAACCAATATCGATGAGCTGCTCGCTGGGCAGCAGCGCCTGCAAGCGGTACTCGACAGCATCGACGATGGCTTGTTGATCATCGACCGCCAAGGTCATCTGGAACACATCAACCCAGTCGCCCAGCGGCAACTGAGCTGGAATGACAGCCATCTGGGCAAGGGCTTGGGCGAAGCGCTGCAACGGCCGGAGCTGGATGAACAACTGCAACAGGTGCTGCGCGGCACCAATCTGGATCGGGCACCAGTAGACCTGAGCTTCGATATCGATGAAGAACCTCGCCTGCTGGCGTATCAGCTGACGCCGGTCTGTCACCCTGACGGACAGATTCTCGGCGCGGTCATGGTGCTGCGCGACGTCACCGAACAACGTGCCTTCGAGCGTGTGCGCAGTGAGTTTGTCTTGCGTGCCTCTCACGAACTGCGTACGCCAGTCACCGGTATGCACATGGCCTTCGGGTTGCTGCGCGAGCGCCTGGACTTCCCCCCACAGGCGCGAGAGACCGATCTGCTCGAGACCATCGGCGAAGAGATGCAACGCCTGACACAACTGATCAATGACCTGCTGAACTTCTCCCGCTACCAGAGCGGCCAACAAAAACTCGAACTGATGCCCTGTGCCATTGATGAACTACTGGCCAGGGCTTGCGAACGCTTTGCCGGGCCTGCAGGCGACAAGCAGATCCAACTGCAGGTAGAACTGGTACCGCCACTGCCGCACATCCAGGCCGACTGCCTGCAGCTCGACCGGGTCATGGACAATCTCTTGGACAATGCCGTGCGTCACACCCCGGTTGCCGGAAACATTCGCCTGCACGCCAGACGTCATGCCGAGCGGGTGATTATCAGCATTGAAGACAGTGGTGAAGGTATTGCTTACAGCCAGCAGGGGCGGATCTTCGAACCCTTCGTTCAGGTCGGACGCAAGAAAGGCGGGGCAGGGCTTGGCTTGGCACTTTGCAAGGAGATCATCCAACTGCATGGTGGGCGTATGGGTGTTTACTCGCGCCCGGGGCAAGGCACACAGTTTTATATGGCCCTACCGGTCTAAATGGCTGCTGCCTTACGCCTCGTCATCGAAGCGCCGCGCAGCGGCACGCCGGCCACGGGTAACCAACTCAACGAACTGCCGGGCGCTCAGAGGATGGGCGAACAGCCAGCCCTGGCCATAATTCACGCCTTCACTGTTGAGCAACATGGCCTGATCTTCGTACTCGACACCTTCCGCGATCACACGTAATTGCAACGCGTGAGCCATACGGATGATATGGGGCGCCACACCGCTGCTGGCAGCATCATGTCCCAGCGCGTCGATAAAAGCCTTGTCGATTTTCAAGCAATCCACTGGCAAGGTCTGCAGGTAAGCGAGGCTGCAATAGCCTGTACCGAAGTCATCGATCAGTACCTGATGACCGACTTCGCGCAGCGCTTGCAGGTTGTCACGGGCGACGACCACATCGATCAGCCCGCGCTCGGTG
Source organism: Pseudomonas sp. H9 (assembly GCF_004353925.1). GTDB lineage: Bacteria > Pseudomonadota > Gammaproteobacteria > Pseudomonadales > Pseudomonadaceae > Aquipseudomonas. Next base: position 31,461 of record NZ_SMOK01000012.1, read on the forward strand.
ACCTCAAACGCAATCTGACTGGCAGCGACATGGTGCATGGCCAGCAAACGTGCCGCGACCCGGCCAATTCTGGGTACCATCACGTCGCAGGCGGCAAGGTTGACCGAGATATAAAGGTGCTTGTTGGCGCGTAACAAATGCCCCAGCTGCTCAAGGACACGCTGCAAAACAAAATCGGTGATCTGACGAATCTGGCCGGTATTTTCCGCCAAGGGAATGAATAAATCCGGGCTGGTCAAGGTGCCATCAGGACGACGCCAGCGGACCAATGCTTCAGCGCCCACACAGCGGCGGCTATTGAGCTCGAAGATAGGCTGGTACAACACCTGCAGCTCACCACGGCGCAGCGCACCCTGCAGCTCGGAACTCATCGAGCGGCGCTGGCGTACCAACTGCAGCACCAGCCAGCCAATACACCAGGCCAACACCAGGCTGCCGGGGAACAGCAGCCAGAGCACACCGTTCATCTTCAAGGGCAAGCTGGCCCGGGGCGCAATCAACACCAACTCATAATCTGGCGACTTGGTCGACATGCGGTAAATCAAGCGGTCGGGTAACTCCAGCAACGCATCCATGGAGTTCGGCGGCCAATTTGCCGAAGGTGGCCAGGCCTGGGGTGGGCCTAACACCGGTACGGCACGTGCACCGTTGTCCAATACCACCAGCAAGCTGCCTTCCGGAGGCAAGTCGACTACATCGGTCAAATGGCCACGAGAGGTCGCCACCAGAAATTTGCCTCGGCCCAACATCAATGCCGCAATATTGTCATCAGGCTCATTGGTGGTATTGAGCCAATAACTGTACGTCGGCCCCTGAATGTCCGGAGGTCGTAAGGGATTGATGGTGCGCTCGCCTATGCGGTTGGAGCAGGCAATCGTGCCATCGACATAGGCGGCTTCATAAACAAAGCGGTACCTGAAGCCAATCTGTTGCAGCATGCTCAGCATTGCCGCATCACAACCGCGCAGGGGTTGTGCCTGCAGCTCATCGACGCCTTCACGCAGTTGCCCGAAGATTTGCTCCAGCCGTTCGAGAAAACGCTCGCCTTTGGCGTTCATCTGCTCACTTTCGCTTTGCTGCATCTGGTGCATCGCGACACCGATACTGGCAACCAGCAACAGCGCTGCGCTGGCCGCAGCCGCAAGTGTGGCCAGTAACCAGGGGCGGTAAAGCAAGTGGCGCAGCACGGCAAGGGCAGATGACATTAAGAAGCATCCAGTTGAATACCAAGAGGTATAGCAACTGCTGATGAAGTCAGCCTGCCCGTTTGGCGGCGCCGTTGCTTAACGGCTGTTGAGCACCTGCAGCATGGCTGCAGTTTGCGCGTCCGCCACACCGTCGAAACGCTGAGGGCGGAATCGCATCTGGAACGCCGCGATTACATGCTTGGTGTTCACGTCGTAGACGCCGGTCTGCTCGATGGCATAGCCAAAGCGCGCCAGTTGCTGCTGATACCAGGTAATGCTCGGCGGATTGACGCTGAACCGCGCCTGCTGTTGGGCTACCGCGCGCGCATCCGGCCAGACGCCGAGGCCAGCATCAGCCAGGCGCTTCCAGGGAAACAGCGGACCCGGGTCGAGTTTGCGCGCTGGCGCGATGTCGCTGTGGCCAATGATGTAGCGCGGCTGGATGTTGTTGCGTTTGACGATATCTTTGAGCAACGCAATCAACGCTTCGATTTGCGCTTCGGTATAAGGGTGCCAGACACGCCCGGTCGGGGTGTCGGTGAATCCTGGGTTAACGATTTCGATACCAATGGAGCTGGAGTTCAGCCAGGTACGGCCATCCCACTGGCTGTCGCCAGCATGCCAGGCACGGCGGCTTTCATCGACCAGTTGATAAACGGTCGCAGGAGAATCACCAACCAGGTAATGGCTACTGACTTCGCCATGCGTCAGCAGCTTGAGGGAGCGCTCCAGCGAGGCGTTGGTGTAGTGCAGGACGACGAACTGGATACGGTTGTCCTGGTTGACCGACGTGTGGCTGCGGTCAATCCGCAGGCCACTGCTGCAGCCTGCCAGGGCGAGCAGCAGGAGCGCAGTGAATATGGCTTTCATGGAAAAGGGCACATGTGATGACTTGTAATGCAATAGCATAACGTATCCTCGCGGGCGCCACTCAGCCCTGTTCAACTCTATTTCTACCGAGATGTTTCGCCCGATACAGCGCCTCATCGGCACGCTTGAGTACGATCTCGCTGCGTTCGCCGCTGCGAAACGCACTGATCCCGATCGACAGCGTAATCGTCACCCGCTCACCTTTGAAGTGGAACGGACACGCTTCAATGGCTGCACGCAGACTTTCCGCCAACTGGCAGCCTGCAGTCAGAGCTGTCTGCGGGATCAGCAAGACAAACTCTTCACCACCGAAACGAGCGATGAAATCTCGGCTGCGCAGCCGCTTACGCAGCACGCTGGCGACGATTTTCAGCACTTTGTCACCCGCCTGGTGACCGTAGCTGTCATTGATACGCTTGAAGTGATCGAGGTCGAGGATTGCCATCAACAGATGGCCTCCGCTTTCCTGCCACTCCAGCACTTCCTGATCTACCCGCTCAGACCACGCGGCGCGGTTCGGCAGGCCGGTGAGGGGGTCGATCAGGGCTTTTTGCCGCTGTTCTTCCAAGTGCTCACGATAGCCCATGGCCTCCTGCTCCATGCTGGCGACGCGCTCGGCCAGGCCCTGCAAGCGGTTGGCCATGTCTTGCTCGCGCTGGTCACGCTTGTGCTGATGCTCGTCCATGGTACCGAGCAGGCCTTCGAGGCGTTTTTCCAGAATGTGCTTGAGGCTGCCCAGGTCAGCCGCACCCTGCACGCTGCTTTGCAGGCCATCGACCTGCTCACGCAACTGGTTGTCCAGATCACGTGCCGCCGAGCTGTTGTCGGCATGGCCTTCACTGGCTTCATGCAAGTGGCTCTGAAATGACTCCAGGCGCTCGTTGAGTTGCTGCAGGTAGGCCTCGAACTCATGCTGACCACTGTCGTTGATCGCCAGCATCAGCACCGCCAGGTCATCGAGCACCGGCAGCAGCTCATACCAGTTCAGGCCGTGCTCCAGGCGCGCCCGCAAGGACTGGGCCTGGGCCTTGTAACGCTCGGGTAACGTCAGGTCATCGAGCAGACCCAACAGGGTCTCTTCGATGTGTGCCGCAACCGAACTGTAGGAAGGCTCGGTGCTATCGGGCAGGGCGTACTGAGGATCTTCCTCTAGCGCCTGTGCGACCTCAGGCTCGCGACTTTCCGGCTCATCCTCAGGGTGTTCGGGTTGCGCCAGCAGCTCGGCTTCGCTTGGGGCTTCAGGCTGATCGAGCGACGCAGCCACCTCGGTTTCAAGCACAGGCTCGGGTTTGTCGGGCGGACAGCTTTCAGGCACAGGTTCGTCGCAGACCTGCGTCTCGACCGTTGCGTGTTCTACTGCTTCGGCAACACCTTCCGGGTTGGCCTCCAGGGGTTGCAGTTCGTCGGCATCGGCAAGTACTTGTGCTTGGGGCTCGGTGCTTTCATGAGCCCGTGATACCGGCGCAGGCACCTCAAAGACCTCAGACACAATCGGCCCAGCACCCGCCATAGCAGGTTGCAGCGCTTGCGCCTCGGTTTCACGGGTGCCAAACAAACGCTGCAAAAAACCAGGACGATGCGCGTCTTCAGGGCGCTCAAGCGCCGCTAATGCTTGCCCCTGTAAATTGCTCAGTTCCCCCAGCAGCAAAGGCACTTCGCGAGACTGGCTGGCGCGGACTTCGACCTGCTTGGCCAGTTTCTTCAAAGGCCGGCTGACGTCACTGGGCAAAGGCAAGCTTTGCAACTGGCTCACCAGCGCATTCAGGGCCGTGCTGACTTGGCCAATGCGAGTTTCGCGGCGCTGCTCGGAATCAAGCACGGCCTTTTCCAGTCGCGGGATCAACCCGGCGAGGGCGGCGTCCATGTTGTCGGTGCGGATGACTTCGCGCATCTCTTTCATGCACTGATCCACCGCCCGGTCGCTGCCTTCGGCAGCCAGCGTGCTACGCACCAGACCACGGCGCAACAGGTCGAGGCGGGCTTCCCAACGGCGCTCGAGCTTCTCTTGCTGTTCGATACTCTTGAGGTACTTTTCTTTCCAGCGCTGGGCTTCGTCGGTCATGCCTGGGTCCACAAAGGGGTGATGGCAATTAGCTCAAAGCGGGCAGCGTATCCACAGTAAGGGCATCAGGCAAACGAATCTCAACCGCGACCGGAAGATGATCGGAAATGGGCTGTGCCAACACCTCGACCCGTTCCAGGGTCAGGCTTGGGCTGAGCAAAATATGATCAAGGCAGCGCTGTGGGCGCCAACTGGGGAAGGTTGCCTGCACTTGCGGCGCAACCAGCCCCAAATCCCGCAGGGGAGAGTGCTCCAGCAGGTCATTGGCATGGGTGTTCATGTCACCCATCAGCACCTGATGGCGATAGCCACCAATCAGCTCACGGATATAGGCCAACTGCCGGACACGGGTCTTGGAGCCCAGCGCAAGGTGCATCATGACCACTACAAGGGCGTCTTCACCTTCACCGAAGCGCACCAGGATTGCCCCACGTCCAGCTGGGCCGGGCAGGGGATGGTCTTCGATCAATTGGGGTTTGAGCCGGCTGAGCACACCGTTACTGTGCTGGGCCAGACGCCCGAGGTTGCGATTGAGCTGTTGGTACCAATAAGGAAAGGCACCGAGCTGAGCCAGGTGTTCAACCTGGTTGATGTAGCCGGAACGCATGCTGCCGCCATCGGCTTCCTGCAGGGCCACTAAATCGAAATCGCCGAGCAGATCGCCGATCTTCTGCAGGTTACCGGCACGCCCAGTGTGCGGCAGCAGATGCTGCCAGCTCTTGGTCAGATAATGCCGGTAACGCTCAGTGTTGATACCCACCTGGATGTTGAAGCTGAGCAGACGCAGGCGACCATCCTCCGGCAGACCATTGGCCTGCAGATGATGTTCGTTGACCCGCGGATCGTGCAGGCCAACGCCTCGCTCAGCTCTCCAACGACGCATGGTGAGCGCCGCTTACTTGGCGGCGCGCTCCTTTTCGATCAGGGAGTCAGCTACGTTTAGGACGCCGTCCGGACCGCCAGCGGTACCCAAGTCAAAGCGATATTTACCGTTGACGACCATGCTTGGAACGCCAGTGATTTCATACTTCTTCGCCAGTTCCTTAGCTTTCTGCACCTGGCCTTTAATAGCAAAGGAGTTAAAGGTGGCCAGGAACTTCTCCTTGTCGACACCCTGGGTGGCCAGGAAGTCAGCCATGTCTTCAGGCTTGGTCAACTGCTTGCGCTGGTTCTGAATAGCATCGAAAACAGCAGCATGAACGCTGTGTTCTACACCCATCGCTTCAAGGGTCAGGAACATCTGACCATGAGCATCCCATGCGCCGCCGAACATGGCAGGCACGCGCTTGAAATTGACGTCTGCTGGCAGCTTCTCGGTCCACTTATTCACATACGGCTCAAAGTTGTAGCAATGTGGGCAGCCGTACCAGAACAGCTCAACCACTTCGATTTTGCCGGGCACCGACACCGGTACCGCGTTGCTCAGCTCGACATACTCCTTACCCGCTACTGGCTCTGCAGCCTGGGCGGTCATACCGAATACGCTGGCAGCGACCAGCGTGGCGCTGAGAATCAAATTACGCATGCTTCACTCCTGAGCAATCTATTTGGTCGCCTCGACACGACCTGCAGTAAGACAGGTCGAAGCGGGCCCGAGTTCGTTAGTGTAACGGCAGCGGGCACAAAAAAGGGCGGCCTAAGCCACCCTTTTCATCATTACACCGCAGTATTAACCCAGCGTTAATGCGCGGATCAGTGCAGCCCCTGAATGTAGCTGGACAGCGCTTCGATGTCTTTGTTGCTGAGCTTGGCCGCAATGGTGCGCATGGTGGTGGCATCACCGTCATTGGTACGGTTGCCTTCGCGGAAGTCAGTCAGTTGCTTGGCCACATACTGCGAGTGCTGGCCACCCAGGTGCGGGAAGCCGGCCAGGGCAATGCCTGCGCCGTTAGGCGAGTGGCAACCGGTGCAAGCTGGCAGGCCTTTCTCGATATCACCACCGTTGAACAGGGCACGACCGCGCTCGACCAGCTTCGGATCGGTCGCGCCCACGCTGCCCTTCTGGCTAGCGAAGTAAGCAGCGATGTCGGCCATGTCCTGATCGTTGAAGTTGGCGAGCATGCCGGTCATTTCCAGCACGGTGCGCTTGCCCGACTTGATGTCGTGCAATTGTTTTTCCAGGTACTTCTCACCCTGGCCTGCAAGTTTCGGGAAGTTCGGCGCCAGGCTGTTGCCGTCCGGATTGTGACAGGCGCCACATACAGCAGTTTTGGCCTGACCAGCAGCGGCATCCCCTTTGATAGGCTCTGCGGCATTGGCTGCACCAGTGACGCCCAAGGTCAACAGCAGACTCACGAGTAGTTTGTTCATCAGCTAATCCAACTACGGCTAAGGGTGAAAGAGTTATGTATCGGGACTCCGGCTCATCCACAGGATGATCGCCTGGTAGTCCTCGGCACTGCAGTCCATGCACAATCCACGCGGCGGCATAGCCTTAAAACCCTGTGTGACATGCTTCACCAGCGTCTCCATCCCCTGCGCCAGCCGTGGCTCCCATGCTGCCCGGTCACCCGGTTGCGGTGCCTGTGGTAGCTGTCCGGCATGGCAAGCGGCACATGCTCGCTTGTACACTGCCTGGGGATCCTGTGTAGCCTGAGCGCTGAACAACGGTATCAAGACACCTGCAGCAAGCAGCCATTTCGTCATACGAACGACCTTTCAGGGTTGGGGGTTGCACTGCGTTCTACCGCGCAAGCTTGAATCAACCGCCCCCGTGCACATCCTCCTACGCCGGGATAATGCGCACACAAAAACTGGGGCATTATATACTCCCGTTACTGAAACGGAAACGACACCGCTTGCCGAGACCCCCTCGCGCAACGCCCAACCGGATAAACCATGCAAGTCAAAAACCCCATCCTCGGTCTCTGCCAACAGGCCAAATTCGCTCTCAGCGCTGCCAAGGTCGACCAGTGCCCGGACGACCAGGGTTATGAAGTAGCCTTCGCGGGCCGCTCCAACGCCGGCAAGTCCAGCGCCCTGAATACCCTGACCCACGCCAGCCTGGCCCGCACCTCGAAAACCCCGGGGCGTACCCAGTTGCTGAATTTCTTCAGTCTGGACGATGAACGGCGTTTGGTCGACTTGCCGGGTTACGGTTATGCAAAAGTACCGATTCCGCTCAAGCAACACTGGCAAAAGCACCTGGAAGCCTACTTGGGCAGCCGTGAGTGCCTGAAGGGTTTGATCCTGATGATGGACGTGCGCCATCCAATGACCGACTTCGACAAAATGATGCTCGACTGGTCCCAGGCCGCGGGCATGCCTATGCACATTTTGCTGACAAAAGCCGACAAATTGACCTTTGGTGCCGCGAAAAACACCCTACTGAAGGTTCAGTCGGAAATCCGTAAAGGCTGGGGAGATGCCGTAACCATCCAGCTGTTCTCGGCGCCGAAGCGCCAAGGCCTGGAAGAAGCCTACGGCGTGCTGGCGAACTGGATGGAACTGGCAGACAAGCCCGCAGAATAAGGGCTGCCCGGCAAACGCCGGGCAAAAAAAACCCCGGACTTCGTATGGGGAGGGGGAAGTTCGGGGTTCAAGTTCCGGACCGCTAGGGCGGGGTCCAGATATCTGCCAACACTTAACACAACATAGGAGCATCGAAGGGCTTCACCAGCCATTCAGTTACTCTGAGTCGCAGTTCACCGGTTTAGTTCCAACGTTTTTGAAACTATTTGCGATAGCCCCGGTTATTTTTACAACCTGCACTTTTCCCCTCAAAAAAGCCGCGACGATATGTCGCAGCTTTTCCCAACATTTAGCGGCATTTTTAGTGCGCTTCGTCCCAATTTGCCCCTGTTCCGACCTCCACCAACAGAGGTACATCGAGCGTTGCCGCGTTGCTCATGTGTGGACGAATTTGTTCACGCACTTGCTCAACAAGGTCTTCGCGCACTTCCAGCACCAGTTCGTCGTGCACCTGCAGGATAACCCGGGCGTCCAGGCCCGAATCAGTCAGCCAGTTATCCACTGCCACCATGGCCCGTTTGATGATATCGGCCGCAGTACCCTGCATCGGCGCGTTGATCGCCGTGCGTTCTGCGCCTTTGCGCAAGGCCGGGTTCTTTGCATTGATGTCCGGTAGGTACAGGCGACGACCGAACAGCGTTTCAACAAAACCTTGTTCAGCGGCCTGCGCACGCGTGCGCTCCATATAAGCCAATACGCCGGGGTAGCGGGCAAAATAGCGGTCGATGTAGGCCTGCGATTGCTTGCGGTCGACGCCGATCTGCTTGGCCAGGCCAAAGGCGCTCATGCCATAGATCAGGCCGAAGTTGATAGCTTTGGCACTGCGGCGCTGGTCAGTGGTGACATCGGCCAGATCGACGCCAAAAACCTCCGCAGCCGTTGCCCGGTGCACGTCCAGGTCGTTGCGGAAGGCGTGCAACAGACCTTCGTCTTTAGCCAGATGGGCCATGATCCGCAGCTCGATTTGCGAATAGTCCGCCGCCAGCAGCTTGTAGCCAGGCGCCGCGATGAACGCCTGGCGGATACGTCGGCCTTCGGCGGTGCGGATCGGAATGTTCTGCAGGTTCGGGTCGCTGGACGACAAACGACCGGTAGCTGCCACTGCCTGTTGGTAGGAGGTGTGAATTCGCCCGGTGCGTGGGTTGATCTGCTCTGGCAAACGGTCGGTGTAGGTACTTTTGAGCTTGCTCAGGGAGCGGTACTGCATCAACACCTTGGGCAGCGGGTAATCCATCTCGGCCAGTTCAGCCAACACGGCTTCGGCCGTCGACGCCTGGCCCTTGGCGGTTTTGTTCAGCACCGGCATGCCCAGCTTGTCATAGAGGATGACACCCAACTGCTTGGGCGAGCCGAGATTGAACTCCTCACCGGCGATTTCGAAGGCTTCCTGTTCCAGTTGAACCAGCTTCTCACCCAGTTCAATGCTCTGGATGCCAAGTAGCTTGGCATCGACCAGCGCGCCTTGACGCTCGATTTTCGCCAGCACAGGGACCAGTGGCATTTCGATTTCGTTCAGCACTGGCAGCACGCTCGGCGTCTTGGCCAGCTTTTGTTGCAATGCCTGGTGCAGGCGCAGAGTGACATCCGCATCTTCAGCGGCGTAAGGGCCGGCCTGCTCCAGATTGATCTGGTCGAAGGTCAACTGCTTGGCACCCTTACCGGCAATATCGGTAAAGCCGATCGTCGTGTGGTTCAGGTACTTGAGTGCCAGGCTGTCCATGTCGTGACGGGTGGCGGTGGAGTCGAGCACATAAGACTCGAGCATGGTGTCGTAGGCCACACCCTGCATCTGGATGCCGTTGGCAATGTCGCCGCCAATGGCGCAGTTGGCCAAGATGTTCATGTCGTACTTGGCGTTTTGGCCGACCTTGAGCTTTTTCGGGTCTTCGAGCAGCGGTTTGAGCGCCAGTAGCACACGGTCACGGTCCAGTTGCTCAGGTGCGCCCAAGTAGGTGTGAGCCAACGGCACGTAAGCGGCTTCATGCGCTTGCACCGCGAACGAAAGCCCTACCAGTTGCGCCTGCTGCGCATCCAGGCCTGTGGTTTCGGTATCAAAGGCGAACAGCGGCGCATTATGCAGCTTTTCCAGCCAGGCCTCAAAACGAGCCTGATCGAGGATGGTTTCGTATTTCGCCTCGACCACTTCCTCAGGCGCTTCAGCAACGATCTCCAGGCCAGCCCGCTTGGCGTCGCGCTGCACCTCATCGATCCAGCTCTTGAACTCCATCTCGGTGTACAGCTCAAGCAGTGCTTCGCGGTCAGGCTCACCGCACACCAATGCATCCACTTCAACGTCCAGCGGCACATCGATCTTGATGGTCGCCAGTTCATAAGACAGAAACGCCGCGTCGCGGTGTTCTTCCAGCTTGGCAGGCAGCGTTTTGGCGCCACGAATCGCCAGACCGGGCACCTTGTCGAGGTTCTCGTACAGGTCGCGCAGGCCGCCACCGATACCGGTCAGCAACCCCACGGCAGTTTTTTCACCCACACCCGGAACACCGGGAATGTTGTCGACTTTGTCGCCCATCAGCGCAAGAAAATCGATGATGTGCTCAGGACCGACGCCAAACTTCTCATGCACGCCAGGGACATCGAGGACGCTACCGGTCATGGTGTTGACCAGCGTAATGTGACCGTCCACCAGCTGCGCCATGTCCTTGTCACCGGTTGAAATGATGACTGGGCGACCGGCTGCGGCGCTGCTGCGCGCCAGGGTGCCGATCACGTCGTCGGCTTCAACACCCTCGACGCACAACAACGGATAGCCCAACGCGCGCACACTGGCATGCAACGGCTCGATCTGCACGCGCAGATCGTCAGGCATGCTCGGGCGGTTGGCTTTGTACTCCGCGAACATTTCATCGCGGAAGGTGCCACCTTTAGCGTCGAAGACCACCGCGAACAAGCTGTCAGGGTACTGTTTGCGCAGGCTCTTGAGCATGTTCAGCACGCCTTTGACCGCACCGGTCGGCATGCCCTTGGACGTGGTCAGCGGCGGCAACGCGTGAAAGGCGCGGTAGAGGTATGAGGAACCGTCCACCAGGACGAGGGGAGCTTGGCTCATGAGCAGAATCAACCTTTTCGACGGGCCCGGCGCTAGAATGTCCGGAACATTGACGACAAAGGGACAAGGTTATCATGCGCACACTAAATCGCCTGTTGCTGCTCAGCCTGTTTGCAGTCACACCGGTTGTCGCTCTGGCTGCGGATGACGCGCCATCGGCTGACCCGGAAGTAACCATTCGCACGGAAGGCGACAAAACCATTCAGGAATACCGTCAAAATGGCTTCCTGTATGCAATCAAGGTCACCCCGAAAGGCGGCAAACCTTATTTCCTGGTGCGCGCAGATGGCTCGGACGGCAACTTCGTTCGCTCCGACCAACCCGACATGCTGATCCCCTCGTGGAAAATCTTCGAGTGGAAGTAAGCCGTACCTTTTACATCAACCTGGCACTTCCCTGCAGAAGTGCCCGTATGGGCAATTTTTGATCATGTCAGTCTTCACCCCCCTGACCCGGCCTGAGCTGGAAACTTTTCTGGCGCCATACGGCCTGGGCCGCCTACGGGACTTCCAGGGCATTGCCGCTGGCACCGAGAACAGCAACTTCTTTGTCAGTCTGGAACAGGGAGAGTACGTGCTGACACTGGTAGAACGCGGCCCCATCCAGGACCTGCCGTTCTTCATCGAGCTGCTGGATGTGCTGCACGAAGCCGATCTGCCCGTGCCTTATGCATTGCGCGGCAACGATGGAGTAGCCCTGCGCGAGCTGGCCGGCAAGCCTGCGCTGCTGCAGCCGCGGCTGCCCGGCAAGCACATTAAAGAGGTCAACAACCAGCACTGCGTACAGATTGGTGAACTGCTCGGCCACCTGCACCTGGCCACACGCGACAAGGTGCTGGAGCGCAAAACCGACCGTGGTCTGGACTGGATGCTGGAAACCGGTGCCGAGTTGATGCCGCGTCTGAACACGCAACAACGCCAGTTGCTGCAGGGTTGCCTGGACGAAATCGCTGAGCACAAAGCGCAGATCATGGCCCTGCCCAGAGCTAACCTGCACGCCGACCTGTTCCGCGACAACGTGCTGTTCGAAGGCACTCACCTGACCGGCCTGATCGACTTCTATAACGCCTGCTCAGGGCCGATGCTCTATGACCTGGCGATCACCCTCAACGACTGGTGCTGTGACGACGCCGGGTTGATCGATGCGCCGCGGGCGCGGGCACTGCTGGGTGCTTACGCGAAGCTGCGCCCATTCACCTCGGCAGAGGCGCATGTGTGGCCGATCATGCTGCGCATCGCTTGCGTGCGTTTCTGGTTGTCACGCCTGATCGCTGCCGAATCGTTTGCCGGTATGGACGTGCTGATTCATGACCCGGCTGATTTTGAAGTGCGCCTGGCTGCACGCCAGCGCGTAGAGATTGCCTTGCCGTTTGCTTTGTAAGCCCATCGCGGGGCAAGCCCGCTCCTACAGGTCATGTGGGAGCGGGCTTGCCCCGCGATTACAGCACTATAGCTTTTCCAGGCACCCCGCCAGATCATTACCCAACTTCTCCAGCAGTTGCTCGTACCCTTGAGCACTGGCCGGCGCAGTCCCGCCCAAGGCATCCAGCTCCGCCAGGGTTACCGGCAAACCAGCTGTAAGCGTTTCGGCCAGGCGCGGGCGCAGTGGCGGCTCACTGAATACACAGGTCTTGCCCACGTCCTGCAAGCGCTTGCGCATGGCCGCCACATGCTGGGCGCCCGGCTGCACTTCGGCAGCCACACTGAACACACCAGTGTGCTTGAGACCATACGCCGACTCGAAATAGTCGAACGCCTCATGGAACACGAAGAACGGCTTGCCGCTGATACCCGCCAGACGCTTCTTCAGGCGCGCATCCAACGCATCCAGACGCTCACCAAAAGCCTTCAGGTTGCTCTGGTAGCGAGCGGCATTGGCAGGGTCAGCGGTGCTGAGATCAGCTGCCATTTTCGCGGCAATCACTCGGGCATTGGCCGACGATAGCCACAGGTGAGCATCAAGGCTGCCGGGGCGATGGTCATGATCATGCTCGTCGGCATCGTCATCATGGTCATGGGAATGGCTGTCTTCACCGAAATGGCGCAGGTGCAAGCCAGGCAGATCCTGCACGGCCACGCTGGGCTTGCTACGGCCCTTGAGCACGCGTGGCAGGAAGCCTTCCATGTCGGGCCCGATCCAGTACAGCAACTCGTAATCACCAACTCGCCGCACATCTGAAGGACGCAAGGCATAGTGATGTGGTGAAGCGCCCGGTGGCAGCAACACTTCGGGGCTGCCGACACCGTCCTGAACCGCTGCAGCGATCTGCTGCAGAGGCTTGATGCTGGTCAGGACACGGACTTCGGCCTGTGCCTGGGCCATCACCATAGTGGCGATAAAAGCGACAAAAAGAGTAAAAAATCGGGACACGATGACCACTCACAGGGACAGGAACAGGTAACATAATAACGTCTCTAATCGGAACCGTCGCCGCTCATGCCTATAACCCCGCTGGCCAACCGTCCCCACGACCACTCCCACTGCGTACACAGCGCCCTGGCAGAGGCTGATGTGCTGTGCACTCGCAAGGGCCTGCGCCTGACTGCCTTGCGTCGACGCGTACTGGAACTGGTCTGGCAGAGCCATAAACCCCTAGGGGCCTATGACATTCTGGCAGTGTTGAGCGAACAGGATGGGCGTCGGGCAGCGCCACCAACCGTCTACCGGGCTCTGGATTTCCTGCTGGAAAACAGCTTGGTGCACCGCATCGCCTCGCTCAACGCCTTCATCGGCTGCAGTCACCCGGAACATGCCCACCAAGGACAGTTCCTGATCTGCCGTGAATGTCATGTGGCGATTGAGCTGGAACAAACCAGCATCAGCAATGCCATCGTCGCCAGCGCCAATGACGTCGGGTTCAGCGTTGAAGCGCAGACCGTCGAAGTTGTCGGCTTGTGCGGCAACTGCCGGAGCGCCTGATGAGCAATACGCTGATTCGCCTCGAACAGGTTGGCGTAACGTTCTCCGGGCAAGCCGTGCTCGACAGCATCGACCTGGCCGTCGAGCCCGGGCAAATCGTCACCCTGATCGGCCCCAACGGCGCGGGTAAAACCACCTTGGTACGCGCCGTTCTGGGCTTGCTCAAACCCCACACCGGTAAAGTCTGGCGCAAACCGCGCCTGCGGGTTGGCTACATGCCGCAGAAGCTTCAGGTAGATGCCACCTTACCGCTGTCGGTGCTGCGCTTCTTGCGCCTGGTGCCGGGCGTCGACCGCGCGGCCGCACTAAGCGCGCTGAACGAAGTCGGCGCCGAACAGGTGATTGATAGCCCGATCCAGACCATTTCCGGCGGTGAAATGCAGCGCGTCCTGCTGGCTCGCGCCTTGCTGCGCGAACCTGAACTGCTGGTGCTGGATGAACCAGTTCAAGGTGTCGATGTGGCCGGCCAGGCCGAGCTGTACAGCTTGATCACCCGTTTGCGCGACCGCCACGGCTGCGGTGTGCTGATGGTTTCTCACGACCTGCACCTGGTCATGAGCACCACCGATCAGGTGGTCTGCCTGAATCGTCATGTGTGCTGTTCCGGCCACCCGGAGCAGGTCAGCGGCGATCCAGCCTTCGTCGAGCTGTTCGGCAGCAATGCGCCAAGCCTGGCGATCTATCACCACCATCACGACCACGCCCACGACTTGCACGGGTCGGTGGTTGCACCGGCCCAAGGCGGCCACGTACATGGAGAACACTGCAAGCATGGCTGATTTTCTGCTTTACGCCCTGCTCGCAGGTCTGGCCCTGGCAGTAGTCGCCGGCCCTTTGGGGTCATTCGTGGTCTGGCGGCGCATGGCCTATTTCGGCGACACCCTTTCTCACGCTGCCCTGCTGGGTGTGGCCTTGGGCTTCGTGCTGGACATCAGCCCGGCGCTGGCCGTCACCGTCGGCTGCCTGTTGCTGGCGATGCTGCTGGTTACCCTGCAACAGCGCCAGCCGCTAGCCTCCGACACCCTGTTGGGCATTTTGGCTCCCAGTACCCTGTCGCTTGGCCTCGTGGCACTGAGTTTCATGCACGATGTGCGCATCGACCTGATGGCCTATTTGTTCGGTGATCTGTTGGCCATCAGCCCCGGCGACCTGACCTGGATTCTTGGCGGTAGTGCTGTCGTGTTGCTGTTGCTGGCCGTGCTTTGGCGACCGTTGCTGGCAGTCACCGTGCATGAAGAGCTGGCGATGGTTGAAGGCCTGCCAGTCGCGGCGCTGCGCCTGGCGCTGATGCTGTTGATTGCTGTGGTAATTGCCGTAGCCATGAAGATCGTCGGCGTGTTGCTGATCACTTCGCTGCTGATCATCCCAGCAGCTGCGGCGCAACGTCACGCGCGCTCACCTGAGCAAATGGCCTTGGGCGCCAGCCTGCTGGGGGTTACGGCTGTATGCTTGGGGCTGGCATTGTCGTGGTTCAAAGACACCCCGGCCGGTCCTTCGATCGTGGTCTGCGCTGCAGTGCTATTCTTGCTGAGCCTGGCCTTGCCCCGCCGCTGAGCCTCAGGGTGCAGCTTCGGCGGTTGCACCCTGCGACATTTAAATCATGCAGGGCCCTGAAGATTTATTTTCGAGTCTGCGGACTGGGTGTAGACTTGCTCGCTTTTTGCGCAAACTTAGAGAGACGCAGGAATGAAGCCGTTCTCCTCCCGTTATCTGCTCCTTGCCGCGTTTTCGCTGTTCCTGGCTGCATGCTCCAGCGCCCCGACCGACAGCGCTGATACGCCTGCCCAGGCCGATGCCTGGCAGCAACTGGAGCAAAGCATCGCCAGCAGCGAGCTGGCCACCGCCGAAGATCAACTGACCGCTCTGCAGGCTCAGGCGCCCAACGACGCCCGCGTCGAGCAGTATCAACGGCAATTGGCCGAAGCCTATCTGCAACGCAGCCAGATCGTCCTGCAAAAAGGTGACGTCAACGCCGCCGCCACAGCCCTGAGCCGCGCGCGTGCCCTGATGCCCAAAGCCCCAGCATTGACTGGTGGCGTCAACGGTGCCATCGCCCAGGCGCGCAAAGCCGAACTGGAAAAGGCCGAAGCAGCCCTCAAGGCGGCCGAAGCGCGTCCTGCGGCCAAGCTCATCGACCCAACCGCTCCCAGCACCGTCGTGGCATTGAAAACTACAGATATTCGCGCAATGCGCCGACAACTGGATGACATCGCCACAGATGTGGTGAATTACCAGTGTGACGTGGTATTCCAGGTGCCGCGCAAAGATGACGCTCCGTGGCTGAAGACTCTGCTAGGCAAGCGCGTCCATAAGCTCGACAGCGAATTCGCCCTGCAGCAGTCCCACGAGATCCACCGCAATCAGCCAGCCCAGGTAGTGCTGATTCCGCGCCGTCCTTGAGCGAGCGGGTGCCCAAGCGGGCACCCAGCTACTGCACTTAAGCGGGGATCGCCTCGGCCGCGCCCTCCCGCGCCCACACCCGATGCTTGCCCATTGCGTTGATGAAAGCTTTGTACGTTTTCGGATCGTCCCCTGACAGCAAGCCACCATCAGATTTCAAGCCCAACCTATCGAGCAACGGCTGCGCCTCGCTGGCAAGTCCCATAGGCTTGAGGTGCTTGTAAGCCTCCAGCAGGAAATGCAATGCATCACCGCTACCCAGCAAGGCTTGTGTCGACGTCTTGCCAGCGGCTACCCACACGGCATCGAACAACACCGACGGCATGCCTTCGATCGAAGCATCCACTGCCAACAGTTTGCCTTGGGCAGTCTGCACCGGTGCTAAGGTGAGCCCCAGCAGTTTGATCTGCGCGCTTTCTGCCTCCAACGCCTTGACCACGGCATCGACATGCTTGTCATCAACGCCGTCGGCCACAAGTACAGCAACTTTGTGCCCTCGGATGCCTTCGCTCAGCAAATTCATCTGGCTCAAGGCAGGTGACTGTTTGAGAGGCAGCTCCGGGACGTTAACCGTACCTTTTTTCGGCGCCGGTAAGCCAAGACTCGCCGCCACCTGCGCTGCCAGCTTGAGGTCAATGTTGGCCAGGATCTCGTTCACCTCACGCCTGCGGATATCGACGCGCTCAACCTTACCCAGTTCAAAGCTGTAAGCATTGACGATGTGCGCTTGCTCAGTCGGGCTCATGCTTCGGTAGAACAGCCGTGCCTGAGAGAAGTGATCGGCAAACGACGGGCTACGTTGGCGAACTTTGTGCGCTTCGATCCGCTCCGGGTACGACTCAAAACCGCCCTCGGAGGCAGCCGCTGGCGTTTCTTTCGGCCAACCGCCATCGATGGAATTGGGCTCATACGAAGCGCGGCCTTTGTCCAGCGTTACCCGGTGCAGAGCATCGCGCTGACCATTGTGATTGGGCGCCAACGGCCGATTGATGGGAATCTCATGAAAGTTTGGGCCACCGAGGCGGCTGATTTGGGTGTCGGTGTAAGAAAACAGCCGTCCCTGCAGCAACGGGTCATTGGAAAAATCGATACCGGGAACGATATGCCCAGGGCAGAAGGCAACCTGCTCGGTCTCGGCGAAGAAGTTGTCAGGGTTGCGGTTGAGCACCATCTTGCCCAGCGGTGTCACCGGTACCAGTTCTTCAGGAATGATCTTGGTCGGGTCGAGCAGGTCAAAATCGAATTTGTGCTCGTCTTCTTCCGCAACGATCTGTACACCGAACTCCCACTCAGGGTAATTGCCAGTCTCAATCGCCTCCCAGAGGTCTCGGCGATGGTAATCCGCATCTTTACCCGCCAGTTTCTGCGCTTCGTCCCATAGCAGGGAACGTACCCCGGCTTTGGGCTTCCAGTGGAATTTGACGAAGCTGGACTTGCCCTTGGCATTGATCAATCTGAAGGTATGCACACCGAAACCTTGCATAGTGCGCAAACTCTTTGGAATCGCGCGGTCAGACATCGTCCAGATCACCATGTGCGCCGACTCCGGCACCAGTGAAACGAAGTCCCAGAAGGTGTCGTGAGCCGAGCCGCCGGTGGGCATTTCATTATGTGGTTCGGGTTTCACCGCATGGACAAAGTCAGGAAACTTGATCGCGTCCTGGATGAAAAATACCGGCATGTTGTTGCCGACCAGGTCGAAATTGCCTTCTTCGGTGAAAAATTTGACGGCAAAACCGCGCACGTCACGCACCGTATCGCCAGACCCACGCGGCCCCTGCACAGTAGAAAAGCGCACGAACACCGGCGTCATTTTCTCTGGGTCCTGAAGAAATCCGGCTTTGGTCAACGCTGCATGGGATTTATAGGCCTGGAAGTAGCCATGGGCACCACTGCCTCGGGCATGCACAATGCGCTCAGGAATTCGCTCATGGTCAAAGTGCGTGATTTTCTCACGCATGATGAAGTCTTCCAGCAATGACGGACCACGTTCACCGGCTCGCAGACTGTTTTGGTTGTCGGCAACCTTGACGCCCTGGTTGGTACGCAAGGCTTGGCCGGTGGCATCACTGCGAAATACTTCCAGGCTTTGCAGCTTGGCGTTGGTATTGGCCCGGTCCGGAGTCTGGGTCCCGGCCAGTTGACTTTCCTTGGGTGGATTCTTCTTGCTGGGCATTGGAACGCTCTCCTCGATCAGTCTTGGTTCTGACCCCACGGCGGGCCCTTTCTGTAGTGACTGACGAGGCCTGGCGAGCGTTCATTCGGATTGACCACTGATCGTGATATTCCCGTAGCATTGGTCAATTGCGAAATAAATGCTAAGAACCTCTATACGAACAGGCTAAAATGCGCGCCCCGGCTAACCGCTGACCCTTATTCCATGCGCCCCACAAGGTTCGCTACGTGATCGAGTTTCAAAATGTGCATAAAACCTACCGCGTTGCCGGTAGGGACATCCCCGCGCTGCACCCGACCAGCCTGAGCGTTGAAAACGGCCAGGTGTTCGGACTGATCGGCCATTCCGGCGCCGGCAAAAGTACGCTGCTGCGCCTGATTAACCGTCTGGAAGCGCCAAGCGGCGGCAAGATCATCGTTGACGGTGAAGATGTCACCGCATTCAACGCTAACGACCTGCGGCGCTTCCGCCAGCAAGTCGGAATGATCTTCCAACACTTCAACCTGCTGGCCTCCAAGACCGTTGCCGACAACGTCGCGCTGCCACTGACTCTGGCCGGCGAACTGTCGCGTAAAGAGATCGATAGCCGGGTGAGTGAGCTGCTGGCCCGCGTCGGGCTTTCTGAACACGCCAAGAAGTATCCAGCGCAGTTGTCCGGTGGCCAGAAACAACGCGTCGGTATTGCCCGCGCCCTGGCCACCAAGCCGAAAATTCTGCTCTGCGATGAAGCCACCAGTGCGCTCGACCCGCAAACCACGGCTTCGGTCCTGCAATTGCTGGCCGAAATCAACCGCGAACTGAACCTGACCATCGTGCT
Organism: Pseudomonas sp. H9; assembly: GCF_004353925.1. Classification (GTDB taxonomy): domain Bacteria; phylum Pseudomonadota; class Gammaproteobacteria; order Pseudomonadales; family Pseudomonadaceae; genus Aquipseudomonas. The sequence goes on from NZ_SMOK01000012.1 coordinate 50,427, forward strand.
GATCACTCATGAAATGGACGTGATCCGCCGGGTTTGTGACCGGGTTGCGGTGATGGATGCCGGGCAGATCGTCGAACACGGGCCGGTGGCCGATGTGTTCCTGCATCCGCAGCACCCGACTACCAAGCGCTTCGTCCAGGAAGACGAGCAGATCGACGAAGACGAGCAGCGCGACGATTTCGCCCATGTGCCGGGCCGCATCGTGCGCCTGACCTTCCAGGGCGATTCCACCTACGCGCCGCTGCTGGGCACGGTAGCCCGCGAAACAGGCGTGGACTACAGCATCCTTGCCGGTCGCATCGACCGCATCAAAGACACCCCGTATGGGCAGCTGACCCTGGCCGTCACTGGCGGCGACATGGAGGCGGCCTTTGCCCGCTTCACGGCGGCTGATGTTCATATGGAGGTACTGCGTTAATGGACGCTTTGAGTTTCTTTGCCAACGTCGACTGGGCGGAAATCTGGCTCGCTACCATCGACACCATGATCATGCTGTTCGGCTCGCTGCTGTTCACCGTGCTGCTGGGTCTGCCGTTGGGCGTGCTGCTGTTCCTTTGTGGCCCGCGGCAGATGTTCGAGCAGAAAGGCGTGTATGCGCTGCTGTCGTTTGTGGTCAACGTGCTGCGTTCGCTGCCGTTCATCATCCTGCTGATTGTGATGATCCCGTTCACGGTCTTGATCACCGGCACCTCGCTCGGTGTCGCCGGGGCCATCCCACCGCTGGTGGTGGGGGCAACGCCGTTCTTCGCACGCCTGGTGGAAACCGCGCTGCGCGAGGTTGATCGCGGCATTATCGAAGCCACCCAATCGATGGGCGCCACCACCCGGCAGATCATCATGAACGCCTTGCTGCCTGAGGCCCGTCCGGGCATCTTCGCAGCCATCACCGTTACTGCCATCACCCTGGTGTCCTACACCGCGATGGCCGGCGTGGTCGGTGCGGGCGGTCTCGGTGACCTGGCAATCCGCTTTGGTTACCAGCGTTTCCAGACCGACGTCATGGTGGTCACCGTGGTCCTGCTGCTGATACTGGTTCAAGTGTTGCAGAGCGTGGGCGACAAACTGGTTGTGCATTTTTCCCGTAAGTAACCCCATGGGTCGGCGCTGCCGACGCACCGGGGGCCGGTTAGGCCCTCACAAGGAGTGATTTGATGAAAAAGCTGCTTGCTGTTGTTGCCGCCGTTGCGGCCTTCTCGGCCCAAGCCGAGACCCTGACCGTAGCCGCCACCCCGGTGCCGCACGCCGAGATCCTCGAGTTCGTCAAACCGGCCCTGGCCAAAGAAGGCGTGGACTTGAAGGTGAAAGTTTTCACCGATTACATCCAGCCGAACGTGCAGGTGGCCGAAAAGCGCCTGGACGCCAACTTCTTCCAGCACCAGCCGTACCTGGATGAGTTCAACAAGGCCAAGGGCACCAAACTGGTCAGCGTAGCCGGTGTGCACCTGGAGCCACTGGGCGCTTACTCCAGCAAGTACAAGAAGCTGGATGAGCTGCCATCGACCGCTACCGTCGTCATCCCGAACGACGCCACCAACGGCGGTCGTGCTTTGCTGCTGCTGGACAAGGCCGGTGTGATCAAGCTCAAAGACAACACCAACATCCTCTCGACCGTCAAAGACATTGCCGAGAACAGCAAGAACCTGAAGTTCCGCGAGCTGGAAGCGGCAACCATTCCGCGTGTGCTGACTCAGGTCGACCTGGCGCTGATCAACACCAACTACGCGCTGGAAGCCAAGCTGAACCCAGAAAGCGATGCACTGGTTATCGAAGGCTCCGATTCGCCTTACGTGAACATTCTGGTAACCCGTGAAGACAACAAAGACGCTGACGCGGTGAAGAAGCTGGTTGCAGCCCTGCACACCCCGGAAGTGAAGAAGTTCATCGAAGAGAAGTACAAGGGCGCGGTCAAGCCGGCGTTCTGATTTAACTGCTAATCGCGGGGCAAGCCCGCTCCTACGGTAGGAGCGGGCTTGCCCCGCGATGCTTTTCAGTCCCGCTTAACCAGCCCCGGCAATTGAGCCACCAGCTTCTGATTGTTGAATGGCGCACGAATAAAGCCACGCTGCTTGCCATCCGGCCCCAGCAGCGCCAGGTTGCCACTGTGGTCTACCGTGTAGTTAGGCTTGCTGGTATCGGCCGGAATGAACGGAATACTCACCGCATTGGCCAGCTTCTGCAGGTTGTCCAGTGAACCGGTCACACCGCGGAAGTCTTTGTCGAAATACCCCAGGTACTGCTTGAGCTGTGCCGGCGTGTCCCGGTTCGGGTCAACGCTGACCAACACCACTTGCAGCCGCTCCACAGCCTCTTTAGGCAACTCGCTTTTCACCTGACGCAATTGCGCCAGTGTGGTCGGGCAGATGTCCGGGCAGAAGGTGTAGCCGAAAAACAGCAGCGACCACTTACCCTTGAGTTCATCCATCTGCAGCGCTTGGCCGTTCTCGTCGGTCATCTCCAGTGCTGGCACGGTGCGGCTCTGCGGCAGCAGGATAATGCCGGCATCGATCAACTCGGTCGGGTTGCCCTCACTGCGCTCATTGAGCTTCTTGTTGACAGTAAGCCCAAGAATCACGGCGACCAGGGCAACGAGGATAAAGACGGTTTTCTGGGTTCGAGTCATAGGTTCAACAGTAAGTAGTGGTCTACAAGCAGCGCGATGAACAACAGCAGCAGGTACCAGACAGAGTACTTGAAGGTCTTGATCGCCGCGTGCGGCCGACTGCCACGGTACAACACCCAAGCCCATTGCAGGAAGCGCACACCCAGCACCACGGCACTCACCAGGTACAGCAGCCCGCTCATGTGGATGACATAAGGCAGCAAGCTGACCGCCAGCAATACCAAGGTGTAGAGCAGGATGTGGACCTTGGTGTAATGCTCGCCGTGGGTGACCGGTAACATCGGGATATCGGCCTTGGCGTACTCTGCCTTGCGGTGAATGGCCAACGCCCAGAAGTGTGGTGGTGTCCAGGCAAAGATAATCAGCACCAACAGCAGCGGCTCAGCGCTGATGTGCCCACTGACCGCGACCCAGCCTAGCAACGGTGGTGCAGCGCCTGCCAGCCCACCAATTACGATGTTCTGCGGTGTCGCTCGTTTGAGAAAGCCGGTGTAGATCACCGCATAACCGAGCAGCGAAGCCAAGGTCAGCCAGGCGGTGAGGGCATTGGTGAACACCAACAGCAAAGCCATGCCCGACAGCGCCAGCAGCAAGGCAAAAGTCACTGCCGCCAGTGGTGCTACCCGGCCTTCGACCAAAGGGCGCTTGTGGGTCCGCGCCATCAGCGCATCGATGCGCCGGTCCAACACATGATTAACTGCAGCAGCGGCGCCAGCGCAGCAGGCAATACCCAGGTTGCCGAACAGCAGCACCGTCCAGGGCACACCGGCGCGGGTGGCGAGAAACATCCCCACCAGCGAGGTGATCAGCATCAGTACCACGACCTTCGGTTTGGTCAGCTCCAGGTAATCGCGCCAGCCCGCCTGGAGCTTGCGCTCGCTCAGAAGCGTCGCCATGAGTTATCTCCCAGATAATGAACGACACCCCCGCTGCTCAGCGGTGTCAGGCGCCAGCCCTGGCTGACCCGGCGGGCCTTCGCCCTGGCCACCAGGCGAATGCGGTAATTGACCAGCACCATGCTCAGCAACAACATGGCACCTCCGGCATTGTGGGCGACAGCCACCGGCAATGGCAGGTGAAACAGAACATTGCTGATACCCAGGCCAACCTGCACGGCCAGCGCCAGCAACACCAGCCGTGCCAACCCGCCCAGACCATGGCGATAAAGCTTCCAGCTCAGTATCAGCAGCACCCCGGTGACCAGCAGCGCGCCCATGCGATGGCTGAGGTGAATGGCGGTGCGTGCGTCACTGTCCAGTTGCCCGCCCAAGTAATTGGGACCGATGTGCTGGGTCAGATGAAAGCCGTTGGCGAAGTCTGCCTGTGGCCACCACTGGCCATGGCAGGTGGGTAAATCGACACAGGCCACCGCAGCGTAGTTGGCACTGACCCAACCGCCCAAGGCAATTTGGCCTATCACCACCAGCAGCGCCAGGGCCGCCACACGCCTCACACTCAGCGGCAACTTAGCCAGTGGGGCGAACGCCCGCGACAAACGTAGGCTCAGCAAAAACAACAGGCTCAAGGTGGCAAAGCCGCCCAACAGGTGCGCAGTGACCACTTGCGGCCACAGCTTGAGGGTCACCGTCCACATACCGAAGGCAGCCTGAGCGAACACCACACCAAGCAGCAGCAAGGGTAAGCGATACGGCTGACCGTCACGGCCATGACGGCGCCAGGCCTGCACAGCGAGCAGGGTAATCACCAGGGCCAGGGTGCCGGCAAAGTAGCGATGAACCATCTCGTTGCGGCCCTTGTGCTCCTCCACCGGTGTATCCGGAAAGTGCCGCTCAGCATGGGCCAGCTGAGCTTCGGTTTTGGGCACACTGATGAAACCGTAGCAACCCGGCCAATCCGGGCAGCCCAGGCCCGCATGAGTGAGACGGGTATAGGCACCGAGCAGGACAACCACCAGTGCCAGCAAGGTAGCGAACACAGCGAGGCGAAATCCGGGTCTGGCCATGATGATGTCCTAGCCGATGTTGGACAGTTTCAGCAGGTGGCGCAGGTCATTGAGCAAGTCCTTGCCCTTGACCCTGGCGTCGTAGCGCAGCACCAGGTTGCCGTGAGGGTCGATGATCCACAGCTGTGCATCCTGCTTGCCCTGACTGACTGCCTCGTACTTGCTCAAGTCCAACGGGTAGCGTTGCAGCTGTGGGTATTCACGTTCGACTCGCGCCTGGTAGTCGGCACTCAACGGCTGGTTCACGGCCAGTGCATGGCTGGCGCGACTGGCATCACGACCCAGGCCAATCTGGATTTGCCGGGCCAGGTACACCAACTGCTGACAGTCCAGCCCGCAGTCCTTGGGTGCGCTCACCAGTAGCTGCCAGCGCTGCTCATCGGCACTGACTCCAAGGTCGGCACGGCTCTGACCGTTGCCGATCATTTCGCCGTGATAACTGCGGCTGTCGGGCACCCAGAACTGCAGTTTGTACATGGCGGTCGCCAGCATCATCGGGCCGATGACCACCAGCAGAATCAAGATCAATTGCAGACGCCCACGAGCGCGCCCGGACGGCGTCTTGCCTTCAGACATGTTGAGTGGACTCGTGACGGCTCCCATGCTGTTTCTCCTTGTTGTTATGCCAGCCGAAATAGAGGTAAAGCAGGACCAACGCCAGGGCCAGGGCAAACCACTGAACGGCATAGCCCAAGTGCTTTTCCGGGCCCAGCGCCACCACCGGCCAGTCCAGCCGGTAGCTGGCCGGCCCCGCTTCCAGACGTAATTCGTGAGCGAACCCTTCGCGAGCCAGTTCTGGCCACAGGTGACTGGCATCAATCGCCGTCAGCAGCCGCGGCCAACTGCCGCCTTGCGGGTCGGCATGTAGCTGAAAGGCCGCGCCGGGAGAGACATACACCCAAGCATCGAGGCTCAAGGCCTGCTCCGGAGTAGTGAACTGCACAGGGTTACGCCGATCCGGCCAAGGCAACCAGCCACGGTTGATCAACAGCCAGAGCCCGCTGCTCTGGTCGAGGAAGGGCTGCAGCAGTTCGACACCGACCTGGCCATCCCGCAGGCGGTTGTCGAGCAACAAGCTATGCGCGGCATCGAAATGTCCGTACAGGCGCACCCGGCGATACGCCGGGTCTTGCACCTGTGGCAGTTGTGCCGCGGCAATGGCTTCACCGGCCTGACGCTCGGCATAGCGGGCCAGCAGCTCACGCTTTTCCTGGGCGCGCGACAATTGCCAGCAGCCCAATGCGATCAGCCCGGGCAACAGCATCAGTACCACCAGGGTCGGCACCCATCCTGGGCGAAATGGCTTCACCCGGTCACCCCATGGTCACTCGCTATACTTAAGGTCATCGATGCATCCCCCCGGAGTTTCGCCATGCTTAAAGCCGCGATTGTCCTGATGCTGCTGGCCACCATCGCCAGCCTGTTCAGTGGCCTGTTCTTTCTGGTCAAGGACGACGGACACTCCACGCGCCTGCTCAAAGCCCTGACGGTTCGGGTCACACTCGCCGCGCTGACCCTGGCGCTGATCACCTGGGGCTTTTACAGCGGCCAGCTGGTATCCCATGCGCCGTTCTGAACGCGGTTACAGCACGTAAACGAAGATAAACAGCCCCACCCACACCACATCCACGAAGTGCCAATACCAACTGGCGGCCTCGAAGCCGAAGTGTTTGTCGGGGTTGAAATGCCCGCGCATGATCCGCACCAGCATCACGAACAGAATCACCGTGCCCATGGTCACGTGGGCGCCATGGAAGCCGGTGAGCATGAAGAACGTTGCCCCATAGATGCCCGAGCCCAGGGTCAGCCCCAGCTCGGAATAGGCCTCGTGATATTCGTAGGCCTGCAGGATCAGGAAGACGATGCCCAGCAAGATGGTCAGCCCCAGCCAGAACTTCAGGGAGCCACGGTGATCCTTGCGCAAGGCATGATGCGCAATGGTCACCGTGACACTGGAGCTCACCAGCAAAATGGTGTTGATCAGTGGCAAGTGCCAAGGATCGATGACTTCTTTGGGCGGTGGAAACAACTTGGGGTCAGGGGTGTTCAGCAGCGGCCAGGCGAATTCGAAGTTAGGCCAGAGCATATGCGTCACACCTTTCGCACCTTCCCCTCCGAGCCAGGGTCCGGCCAGGTTGCGCACATAAAACAGGGCCCCGAAGAAAGCGATAAAGAACATCACTTCAGAGAAAATGAACCAGGACATGCCCCAGCGGAACGAGCGGTCCAGTTGCGGGCTGTAGAGCCCGGCACGGCTTTCCTTGACCACCGCACCGAACCAGCCGAAGAACATGTAGGCCAGGCACAGCGCGCCGAAGAAGAAGATCCAGGGCCCATGAGATTCGGGGCGCCCAGCCTTGAGGTCATTGAACCAGGTGCCCAGGCCGAACACCGTGATGAACATGCCGACCGTGGCAATAATCGGCCACTTGCTTTGCGCCGGTACGTAGTAGTGCTCATGCGAAGCCATTGAGTGTTCTCCTTATCGGGCGCCCTGTGTGGCCGGGCCCGCCAGGTGTGCAACCGGCGGGTGGCGAGCGGTGATATCGAACAGCGTGTAAGCCAGCGTCAGGTGTTTCACATCCTTGGGCAGGTCACGGTCAACGATGAAACGCACCGGCATTTCGATGCGTTCCCCCGGCTGCAGCACCTGCTGGGTAAAGCAAAAGCACTCGGTTTTATGAAAGTACGCCGCCGCTTCCGCTGGAGTGATGCTCGGAATGGCCTGGGCGCTCATGGGTTTGTCGGTCGGATTGCGGGCAATGAACACCATCTGGTTGACCGCACCAGGATTGACGTCAATCTGATCGGCCGTGGAGTAGAACTCCCAGACCATGTCACTGGCATTGGTCGACATAAACTGCACTTTTACGCTGCGGTTCGGGTCGCTGACCTGTGTTCCTGCGTATTGCCCGCCGGTCTTGCCGTTGATCCCAAAGGCTTTGCACATCACGTCGTAGATCGGCACCAAGGCAAAACCGAAGGCGAACATCACCACGGTCAGCAGCATCAGCCGTACCACCAGGCGTTTGAGCGAGGTCCCTTCACTCATGGTTCATCCTCCAGCCCGTTGTGTTCATTTCACTTCCGGCGGTGTCTGGAAGGTGTGGTAGGGCGCCGGCGACGGCACGGACCACTCCAGCCCTTCGGCACCGTCCCAAGGTTTGGCTGGCGCCGGAGCTCCGCCACGAATGCACTTGATGACAATGAACAGGAAGAAAATCTGCGTCGCACCGAAGGTAAAGGCACCGATCGAGGAGACCATGTTGAAGTCGGCGAACTGCAGGTTGTAATCCGGGATCCGCCGCGGCATGCCAGCCAGGCCAACGAAATGCATCGGGAAGAAGGCCAGGTTCATACCGACGAACGACAACCAGAAATGCAGTTTGCCCAAGGTCTCGTCATACATATGGCCGGTCCATTTCGGCAGCCAGTAATAGGCCGAGGCAAAGATCCCGAAGATCGCACCGGGTACCAGCACGTAATGGAAGTGAGCCACCACAAAATAGGTGTCGTGGTATTGGAAGTCGGCCGGGGCGATGGCCAGCATCAGTCCGGAGAAGCCACCAATGGTGAACAGGATGACGAAAGCAATGGCGAACAGCATCGGTGTCTCGAAGGTCAGCGAGCCCTCCCACATGGTGCTGACCCAGTTGAACACCTTCACTCCGGTTGGTACCGCAATCAGCATGGTGGCGTACATGAAGAACAGCTCGCCGACCACCGGAATACCAACCACAAACATGTGGTGCGCCCAGACAATAAAGGACAGGAAGGCAATCGCCCCGGTGGCGTACACCATCGAGGTGTAGCCAAACAGTGGTTTGCGCGAGAACGCTGGAATGATCGAGCTGACCGCGCCAAACGCCGGCAGGATCATGATGTACACCTCAGGGTGCCCGAAGAACCAGAACACGTGCTGGAACAGCACTGGGTCACCGCCACCCGCCGCGCTGAAAAAGCTGGTGCCGAAGTGAATGTCCATCAGCATCATGGTCACCACGCCGGCCAGCACTGGCATCACGGCAATCAGCAAGAAGGCCGTGATCAGCCAGGTCCAGACAAACAGCGGCATCTTCATCAGGGTCATGCCTGGCGCACGCAGGTTGAGAATGGTGGCAATGACGTTGATCGCCCCCATGATCGAGCTGATCCCCATGAGGTGGATGGCGAAGATGAAGAACGTCACGCTTTCCGGGGCGTAAGTGGTTGAAAGCGGGGCATAGAACGTCCAGCCAAAATTCGGCCCACCGCCCGGCATGAACAGGGTTGAAACCAACAACAGGAACGCTGCTGGCAACAGCCAGAAGCTGAAGTTGTTCATCCGCGGCAGGGCCATGTCCGGCGCGCCGATCATCAGCGGGATCATCCAGTTGGCCAAGCCGACGAAGGCCGGCATCACCGCACCGAAGACCATCACCAGGCCATGCATGGTGGTCATCTGGTTGAAGAACTCCGGCTGGACAATCTGCAGTCCCGGTTGAAACAGCTCGGCACGGATCACCATGGCAAACGAGCCACCGAGCAGGAAGGCGATAAAGCTGAACCACAGGTACATGGTGCCGATGTCTTTGTGGTTGGTGGTCAGCACCCAGCGCATCAGGCCCTTGGCCGGTCCGTGGGCGTGCTCATGACCGTGGCTGTGGTCGTCGATCACTGCGCTCATGTCCTGTCTCCTGCAGTCCGGTGACTGATGCGGGAATAGCGGTCAGGCCGGCTCATTTGCTTTCTGCCTGTTTCATCGCCAGCACATCTTTTGGCGTGACCATGTCGCCCTTGTTGTTGCCCCAGGCGTTGCGTTCATAGGTCACCACGGCGGCGATATCGACTTCCGACAGTTGTTTGCCGAACGCAGCCATGGCTGTGCCGGGCTTGCCATGGAAAACAATGCTCAGGTGATCCTCTTTAGGGCCGGTGGCAATTTTTGAGCCCTTGAGTGCCGGGAACATCGGCGGCAGGCCCTGACCTTCGGCCTGGTGACAGGCCACGCAAGTGGTGTGGTACACCTTGTCACCGCGCTCAACCAGCTCTTGCAGGGTCCACTCCTTGCTGGTCAGCTCCTTGAGCTTGGCCGCTTCGGCCTTACGCTCGGCAAGCCAGGTGTCGTAATCGGCTTTGGATTTGACCTCGACCACCACGGGCATGAAGCCGTGATCCTTGCCGCACAGCTCAGTGCACTGCCCGCGGTAAATCCCGGGCTTTTCGACCCGAGTCCAGGCCTCGTTGACGAAGCCGGGAATGGCATCACGCTTGACCGCAAAGGCCGGCACCCACCATGAGTGAATGACATCGGCAGCCGTCACCAAAAAGCGCACCTTGGCGCCGACCGGCAGCACCAGTGGCTGGTCGACTTCGAGCAGGTAATGTTCGTCTTTGGGGGCTTTGTTATGGATCTGGTCGGCGGGGGTGGCCAGGTTGCTGAAGAACTCAACGTCCTGGCCCAGGTATTTGTAGTGCCACTTCCACTGGTAACCAGTGACCTGGATATCCACGTCCGATTCACTGGCATCGTAGATTTCAATCAGGGTCTTGGTCGCTGGAATGGCCATCGCCACCAGAATCAGGAACGGCACCACCGTCCACATGATCTCGACCCAAGTGTGCTCGTGGAAGTGCGCTGGCTGCTGGCCGGTGGAACGACGGTGGATGATCATCGACCAGAACATCGCGCCAAAGACCACCAGGCCAATGATCACGCAGATCCAGAAGATGGTCATGTGCAGGTCGAACACTGCGTTGCTGACTTCAGTCGCCCCTGGCGCCATGTTCACGGTCCAGGCGGCGTTGGCCTGACCGAATACCGACCACAACAGGAGGCCCATCCAGACGTGTGGATGTCGCATCATTGCGGGTTCCCCTTATCGTTCTTGTTATCCCGGAGGCGTGGACCTACGGCTAAGGGTACGGCGGCCAAGACTGCGAACTTCGACGACCGAGCCCCTGCGAACTGCAGTCGGGCCTCATCAGCGAATCACTTTCAAACCGGAGTATAGACAGCGACCTCGACCACGCAACGCGATAGAAAAATTCACCGGCCCGCGTTTGAACGTTTGCGCATGAGGCCGTGATTTATCTGGGGTGGAAGCACAATGATGGCATTTCGATATAATTTGTGACTATAAGCGCCAAACGGTTATGAAAAATACGTCTTAGCGGTTTTCAGATCCACGCTACCTTATGTCTTCCGTTTGTCACGTCTTTACCCTGGAGTTGTCATGAACATCGCCGCTTTGCGCGAGCAGATTACCCGTGCCCATCAACATGAGACCGAAACCGGCCAACTGAAAGAACAACTGATCAAGCAACTACCGCACCTGCATCCGTCGATCCAACTGCCGGAAATCGACGCTCAAGGCGCTTTGGCCCGTTTCGTCAGCGCCTACATTGAACAGGTCCCGGAAATGCTTGAAGCGGCCAATGAAGTGGCCCGCGAAGCTGGCATCGAATCGCAGATCAAACCGGTGCTGAAAATCGCTGAGCAGTACTTCCTGCAACCACCCGCCATCACCAACGCTCATCTGGGCCTTGGCTGCCTGCTGGATGAGGCCTACTTGGCGCATCGCCTGGTGGAAGAAGTGAACGACCTGTACATCAAGCACTTCCAGCAACCGCTGATCCCGTTGGACACCACCGTCGCCAACCTGATTGCCCACCAGTTGATCGGTGAAGAATTCGCCAACCAGCTGGACGAAGTGGTGCATCACTCGGTCGACGAAATGCTCAACGAGGATAGCTTTGCTCTGGAATCAGTAGAGCAATACCGCGAAAAGCTCAGCAGCCCTGACACGGGCGCAGCCTGGAAACGCTGGCCTTGCCTGTCACGGCAACTGGGCGTTGGGCTGGATCAGCCGGCGTGAGGGGAGGTAAACACATCGCGGGGCAAGCCCGCTCCCACCGGTGGGAGCGGGCTTGCCCCGCGATAGCTTCAAGTCCCCAAGCCAACCGTCGTACGCACCCGCCCTTCGACCCGACGCTTGAGCCGACGCTGCTCGATTAGCAAGCGTGAGCCGTTGCCAGCATTGGCTCGCCCCCAATCCTCAAGCAGCTCAAGGCAGGAGTGATCGATATAGCTGAGATTGGCCAAGGGCACATGCAGCGTAGTTCCCGCCGGAATCCCCTCAAGTGCCCGCGCCAGTGCCGGCACCTTGAGGAAGGTCGCCGAGCCACTCATGCGCAACTCCAGGTGACCTGCTGCCTCAAGGCTGACCACACTGATCTTCAGACGTGCAGCCTTGAGCGCCAGCTTGAGCAAAGTCAGGGCGAAACCGAGCAAGACACCGGTCAGAAGGTCGGTGAGAATGATCGCCAGCGCTGTAGCGGCATAAGTGAACATCGGCATTCGGCCATACCGGCCCAGGTCTTTGAACGCCTTGAAATTGACCAGTTTGATACCGGTGTACACCAGCACACCCGCCAGGCTGGCCACCGGTATCTGTTGCAACACACTGCTCAATACCACGACAAAGGCCAGTAACCAGACCCCATGCAAAATCGCCGACAAACGTGTCCGCGCCCCCGCTTGAACGTTCGCCGAGCTGCGCACAATGACCCCAGTCATAGGCAGTGCGCCGAGTAATCCACAGAGCATATTGCCCAGCCCCTGGGCCGATAGCTCACGATCAAAATCCGAACGCTGACCGTTGTGCATACGATCCACTGCAGCCGCCGACAACAAGGTTTCAGCACTGGCGATAAAAGCCAGAGCAAAGGCTGCAACCAGCAGGTGCGGGTCGGCAAGATTGAGCAGGTCGGTCGGGCGTAACCAGTCGATCGCTTCGCTCAGGTCGGCAGGCACTTGGACACGGTTAACCGGCAGCGCCAACCAAATACTGACGACGGTCATTACCGCGACGCCAAGCAATGCACCAGGCACAAAACGCAACGCCTGCGGCCGAAAGCGCTCCCAGGCCCACATCAGCCCAATGGTGCCCAACCCCAGCAGTGCAGCCTTCCAGCCGTCACCAGGCTGCTCAAACGGTAGCGCCTGACTGACCGTGGCCGGGAACGCCACCAGATTGGCCAGCCCGGACGGCTGCGGTGCGCTGTCGAACAACACATGCACTTGAGACAAGACAATCAGCACACCGATACCCGCCAGCATGCCGTAGACCACGGCCGGCGCCGTCACCCGGAACCAACAGCCCAAACGCAAGCGCCCGGCCAGTAATTGCAACAAGCCCGCCAGCAGCAGGATGGGGCCAAGCATAGCCACGCCATGCTGACGTACCAACTCAAACACCAGCACGGCCAAACCCGCAGCCGGGCCGCTGACTTGCAGCGGAGAGCCGGCCAGCCAGCCGACCACGATGCCACCAATAATCCCGGTTATCAGGCCTTTGGCGGGGGGCATCCCCGAAGCAATGGCGATCCCCATGCACAAGGGCAGGGCGACCAGAAAGACCACTACCGATGCCAGCAATTCACGCGGCAATGCCGCTTTGATCTGTGTTTTGTTCACCGTGTCACTCCTTCTCTCACGTTCAAGGCCATTCCAATGGCCAGTCGCACACCCCTGACAGACGAGCAGGTGCATACCGCCAGCAAACCGGCAGGGCAGTCAGGGAAATTCAAGGCAGCCGATGACCAGGCCGCACCGGTGAGGTGCAGCCGTCAATCAGCGTGTCGCGGGGGTGTCAGGGGCGCTTAGTAGCGGCCTTTCGGGGTGGCGCTGGGAATAGGCTGACCGGCAGTCAGCGGCAGGAAACTGTCGCTCGAGGCGTCATAGGCCTCGATCTGGCTGGTTTCAATGTCGTAAATCCAGCCGTGAATGTGGAGCTGGCCGGCTGCCAGACGCGAAGCAACCGAAGGGTGCGTGCGCAGGTGCTGCAACTGAGCGATGACGTTTTCTTTGGTCAGCACTTGCATGCTTTCATGCTCGCTGCCGCAAGAGCAGTTGTCTTCAACCACCGTGCGGGCAACTTCGGCGTGGCGCAGCCAGGCTTTGACCGTTGGCATCTTCTCCAGGCTCTGTGGGTTGAGTACCGCACGCATGGCGCCACAGTCGGAATGACCGCACACGATGATGTGGTGAACACCAAGGGCCAGCACGGCATATTCGATGGCGGTAGACACACCACCGTTCATCTGACCGTAGGGTGGCACCACGTTACCGACGTTACGGGTAACGAACAGGTCGCCAGGCGAACTTTGGGTAATCAACTCGGGCACGATGCGCGAGTCGGCACAGGTGATGAACATTGCCCGAGGCTTTTGCGCGGTGGCCAGCTTCTTGAAAAGCTCCTGCTGCTCAGGGAAAACCTCATGGTGGAACCGCAGAAAGCCATCGACGATATGCTTCAGGGCAGCGTCAGCGCTCTCTGCGGGTACATCCGGAACGACCTTGGATGGGTCCTTGATGGGCATGATTCATCCTCTTTGACGTTTTTAGGTTAAGTCCATTCTACCGGGTTGATGATTCAAACAACGCATGTCATTTGGATGACCGGCGTGCACCAACAATCACATCTGTTGTTGGCTGATTTCTTACGCTACCCGGGAAAACTTAACTGAAACTGAATTGCGCAGCTCTAGGGCGCGGCTTTCAGCGATTCAAAGAGATGCCAAAATAGTATCAAAAAAACATCAGTGGCCAATACCCATTATCGAAATCAGAGCAACGACATCTGCCTGCCAGGCGGACAAAATGCACTGCAATCCAGCGAATAACCTTCGCGCTGGTTCAACCCGAGACGGCGAATAGCCTTACTGAACCGCTGTGCCAACAACTCGGCAAACACGCCTTCACCGCGCATGCGCGCACCAAAGCGACTGTCATATAAATCACCGCCACGGCTTTGGCGGATCAAGCTCAATACATGGTTCGCCCGTTGCGGGTAATGGTCCTGCAGCCACTGCTCGAACAACGGCGCAACTTCCAGCGGCAAGCGCAGCAACATGTAGGCAGCACTCCTGGCGCCGTTAGCCTTAGCGGCTTCCAGCAAGTGCTCCAGCTCACTGTCGTTGATCATTGGGATCATCGGCGAGCACAGAACGCCGACGGGAATGCCAGCCTCGGTCAACACCCGAATTGCCCGTAACCGCGCCTTGGGCGCCGCCGCACGCGGCTCCAGCGTGCGCTTGAGTTCATCGTCGAGCGTCGTCAGGCTGATCATCACCGACACCAGGCGCTGCTGAGCAAGCTCGGTAAGCAGATCAAGGTCGCGCAGAATCAGTGAGCCTTTGGTGACGATGGTGACCGGATGGCGATAGCGCAGCAGTACCTCAAGCAAGCGCCGGGTCAACTGCTGCTCGCGCTCGATAGGCTGATACGGATCCGTGTTGGAACCTAGGTTGATCGGTGCGCAAACGTAGCCCGGCTTGCTCAATTGCTGCTCAAGCACTGCCGCTGCATTAGTTTTAGCGATCAGCTTGGTTTCGAAGTCCAGCCCTGGAGACATGTCCCAATAAGCATGGCTGGGGCGCGCATAGCAGTAGATACAGACGTGCTATGTTATTGGTTCCACTCTCCAAGATTGGTTAAAAAATGACCAAAAAGTGCTTTCCTTATGTTCGTTTCTCATCTACCCGCCAGGAAGATGGATCAACGAGAACACGCCAAAATGAGCTTATAGAGGCGTTTGTGGCCAAGCACGGCTTGGAGGTAGATCGACACCTTGAAGACGCCGGAACGTCTGCTTTTCACGGTAAACACGCTGGTTCCGATGGTGTGCTTGGTCAGTTTCTCAAAGAGGTAAGGAAAGGAGAAATTGAAAAAGGTTCTTATCTACTTATAGAGAACTTTGACCGATTATCACGGGATAAAATCGTTCGTAGTAATAAGAT
This sequence comes from Pseudomonas sp. H9, assembly GCF_004353925.1. Classification (GTDB taxonomy): domain Bacteria; phylum Pseudomonadota; class Gammaproteobacteria; order Pseudomonadales; family Pseudomonadaceae; genus Aquipseudomonas. The sequence continues at coordinate 65,792 of NZ_SMOK01000012.1, forward strand.
TTTTACTGACCTTTTATTTTCAGGCATCAAGATAGTCATTCTTGATAAGAATAAAATTTATGATGCCGATAATCTTGATTTTGGTGATTGGATTACTGCTCTTGTTGAATTTGAAAGGGCTAACGCAGAAAGTCAGCGTAAAAGTGATTTTTCAAGCAAGGCTTGGAAACTCAATAGAGATAAGATGCACAATGGTGAAATCGTCACTAAAAAAGTTCCTACTTGGCTAAAAGTAGAAAACAACACATTCATCATTGATGAAGTGAAAATTGACAGAGTAAGAACACTTTTCAGGCTTTCCCTTTCCAAAGGCTTACAAGAAGCAACCAAAGAATATAATTCACTTTATGGTGAAAAACTTGCTATTCATCAGGCTCAATATCTATTGAGCAATAGAAAATTGATTGGTGAGCATCAGCCCCAAAAAATTCATTACAACGAAAATGGTCGGCTCATTAGAAAAGATGAAGGAAATCCCATTCCAGATTATTACCCGCAGGTAATAGATGAAGATTTGTTTTTAAAGGTTCAATCCGTCATCACATCAAGAAAACCATTTTCAGGTAGATATTCAGCTCAAAGATATAATGTTTTCCGTGATTTAATTTTTTGCCGTTTTTGTGGCGGAACTATTCGCTATATGAACAAAGGCGAAAGAGATTATTTTATTTGCACAAACTCGATGACAGGCAAATGCGGTTTAAAAGGCCAGCAGTCAATTCGTGGTAAAAAAGTATTTGGCCGATTTTTTAAATTCACTAACGGCATCAATATCGGAACACTATTAGAAGAAAATACAAACGCCGATGAAATCAAAAATGAATTGATGAAATTGCAGAACCAAAAAACCAAAATCTCTAATCGCCTTGATGATTTTAAATCGCAAATCAAAAAGATGATTATGGAAGGTGAAACCATTCCAGAAACATACAATGAGATTATTGTTGATTTAGAAAGTAGCATCATAAAATATGATGCTGAAATTGAAATCAAAAACAAAGAACTCGACAAGATTATTTCTTCATTCAAGTCATTCTATGATTTACAAGGGATTGATATTGAAAAAATCATCTATGACAAATCACAAGAAGCAATTGAAAAAAGAGTTCAATACAATAATGAGCTAAAAAATATCATCAAGAAAATCCAGATTGATTACTTGAATGATATTTTACATGTAGAGTTTTCCAATGGTGTTAATCGCCACATTCTCAATGATGAATTGGCAAATGAATACAATAAAGATGAAATTGAAAATTCTTGGGCTAGCGTAGTTAAATCTATTGCCCAAAAAACTAATTAACCAGTTTTTATTTTCAGTTATCCAAGGCCACTATTTAGTGGCCTTTTTTGTTCCCTGATATACGCCTTTTGTTTTCATTATTCCTGTTATCAATTTAAATGGCAGTCCACGCCACTTGAAAACATTAAAATATATGATACAACATTTATATGGCATTCTAATTATATGCGAGCAATAACAATGGAGTGCCACTTCGTGGACTTCCATTGTTGCTCGATTTTCTTCACTTCGTTTAGAAAATGGTAAAGCGGAAAGACTGCCACAATTAAGATAACAATTTAAGGTGATTACATGAGTGATATATTTCCAGATAAGGAGAAGAAAAAAGTAAATAGAAGTAAAGGTTCTACCATTACGATTAGAACAACAGAGAAGACAGCAGACGCTTTCCAAGAATTGAAACAGGCAACAGGTTTAACATATGAACAGTTGATTGAAAAAATAATTTCAGATGGTTTTGGCAACATTATAAAAGTTAATAGCACGGCCTTAAAAGAAACATACGCAAATTTTGAGAAGAAAATTTCCGAACCATATAACAATCTAAATCAAATAGCCAAGCATTGTAATAGTGGTGGAATAATTACGAATGAGCAATGGAACACATTAGAAAATATTGAAAAATTATTCGGCCAATTGCTTGGATACTTACGCAATCAAAAGAACGCCATAAGTATAGAAAAAAGAAATAACTCAAAGGAGTAATATGATAAGAAAGAAAGCCAGCAGCCAAAAAACAAAAAGAGGAATTAAGAGAACAGCCAATTACATTCTTAAAGATAAAGGCTGCTGCCTTTATGAAGCCAGTTTTATTCATAGACCAAACATCATCAAAGACGATTTAGTAAATAGATTATCAAGTGAAATTGATGATGATGTTAATTTTTACAACAACAATAGAAAAATAGGTTCTACCCAGCAAGTAAGAACATATCACGACATAGTAAGTTTTCACACTAATGATGATATGAACCCACAAAAGGCATTACAGATTGCAAAAGAACTTTATGAAAAAACTCATAATCTCAGCAATCGCAAATACTTGATGGCTGTTCATAATGACACAGATGAAATGCACGTCCATATCATTTGGTCAGTTAGAGATAACAACGGAAAGACTTACAAGCAAAAAGATGATTATCGCATCATTGAAATTGAATGCGATAAGTTAGAAGATAAACACAAATTGATTAAGCCAAAAAATAGAAAAGCAACATCTAAAAATAAAAATGACATTGAAAAACTTCCATCGACTAATGAAAGAATGCTTGATGTTAGAGGTATAGTTTCTAATAAGCAGCAAATGAAAGACGCTTTAAAGCCTTATCTTGATAATGCTTCCAGTCCTTCCGATTTTATCAACCAAATAACCGAGAATGGCTTTAATGTCATTCACAATGGTAAATCATCTTTCTCCATTCAACTCGATGACCAAATATTCAAAGCATCAGAGTTAAATCTTTCCTATAAAACCTTGAAAGCAAAACTCGGAGAAGATGAAGAATTCGAGAATACTTTATCTAAAAAGCATCAAGTAAAAAAACAAGTCGAAGATTGCTTTTTAATATCAAGTGATACAAAGCCTGATTTTATGAATAGGGTAAACCCTAAATCAGTGTTAAGCACGAAATTCAAATATGAACAACACAATGACAAGGTTGAATATTTCTACAACACATACAACAGCAAAAAATCTTTTGAATACTATAAAGACCCTTCAAAAGTCTTATTCAATGACACATCAAGACAATCAGCAAAAGCAGGTTTGCAAAGATTGCTTGCTGATTCAAACCCACCAAGCACCTTTACAGTGAGTGGCGGAAACCATTTTAAGAAGAATATATGGCTTGAATTTCAGTTGATGGGATTGGAAGCCAAAGGCTTTAAATTAGAAGGTTATCAACCTAAACCAGCCGATTTAGAAGAATTGAAGAAAATCCAAGAGCAATATGCTTCAATGAATAAAAAGGTTGAGCCTAAACAACCAGAAATGGCCATAGAAGCCCCTAAATCAGTTTTCGCTATACCTACCCAGGAAAAAACTAAACCACTTCAAAAAGCACCAGAGAAGCCACCAGTTGAAGAGGTTGACACCGTTCGCAAGCAATTTAATGACTTGTTGAACAGTATAACGCCTGCAATGCTCTGCGTTGCTCATAAAACCCTTACCTGTAAATCTTGTTTTGGTTCTAATTTTGAGAATGCACCAGAGCAAAAGATTGAAGATTTCCGCCGTGTTAATCGTGAATTACCACAATTTAAAGAAGAATTTTCAAAAGAAATTGAAGAGAAAAAAGTCTTTCTTGAAAATCAACACAGTTTTCAGCGTAGATATAACAACTACCAACAAGAAAAGAGAATTGAAGAAGAAAGAAATAAACCAGCTCAACCAGTTGAAAAGCCTATTCAACCTGAACCAGTTAAAAAACAAAATTCAACAGAATTCGGAAATTCCAATTCTTATGAAGAATTGATTAGGAGAATGCAAGAACAAGAGAAATTGAAGAGAGAAGCACAAGCAAGAAATGAACAAGAGAAAGAAAAAAAGCAGAAATCAAGGAAAACAAACAGATATACACCTTAATAATAAAAGCCCATCAGGGCTTTATTATTTACCATCGTAAATCTTTATATCCTGATATGATTTTGCGAAACCATTTGCAGCATTACCAAATGTTTGATTTAAACAAGCATTCCCAACCGCAGGCGTTTTAAATATCAATTCTGTTTTTATCCCGCTTAGGCTTGCGTCTGAAACTACACAACCACCTGATGCTTTTGAAATGTTCATAGTGCAAACATTTGCCGTATAGACACAATCAAAGCCGGTATTACTCAAATAATAATCTCTACCGCTTTCAAGTATTGTTTCAACAATCATCATATTTGGATATGTGTATATTTTTGATGCTTTGTTTGCAGAGTAAAAACCCTTGTATGTCACAACGTCTTCAAAGAATGACACTTGACTGACAAGACTTCGTTGAGGCGTTTCAGGCTCTGGCGGGGTTGTTTCAGTGATACCAGTAAACACTATTGAGCGATTAGGTAAATGCCCACCACCATCTATTTCAAGTGGTATTTGAACCCTAAACGCAGCATTCGCAGAGAATGCTGTAATCATCATTGTTGCTGCTAATATTGCTTTAATTTCATTCTTCATATAGTCCTTATGTTGTTAATTAAAATGGTAATTCTTCATCACAGATAGATGATTCATCAGTATTGCTTTTAGGTTTTTCTGCAACCGTTGGTAAAAAACCTTTTCTTACTTTTTCAAACTCAACCAAATAACCAGTTAATTCCCTACCTTCCTTGATAGGCTCAACAGATTTCAAGAACTCTATTTTAATTAGTTCTTCGTGAGCTTTCTTTATATACTCATATGTTTTTGTCTTTGTTGAAAAATTGCTTTGCAATCTATCTAATATGTCGGAAATCTTAAATCTAACACTATCAGCGTAGTGATTAGTTAGATAGAACATATATAGAACCCTTGCATAATCCCCTTCAATTTCTTTGAACTTATCGAACTTAAAATTAAAGATTAGGTCAGTGTCGTGCTTGTAAAAATTCTCAAATTCTTTATTGAATGTAATGACTGTATTTTCTTTATCATTAGCATCTTCAACGATATTATTCAGCAAATGACACTTGTAAGTAATAGAGTCATATCTAAATTCAAGATAAAATTTCATCATATTCTTTAATGACTTTCTTAACTTCTCTATATACACCTTTTTATTGCTTGGGTGGACTTTATGAAATTTCATAAAGTGCTTCATATTTATTGTGAATGTGAGCTTGTCTGACTTCAATTTCTTTTGAAGAATGTAATAGAAAACATCAAAATCGAAATTCACAGACAAAGGTATAAAGTCCATTTCAACATCTTCATAAGAATAGAATTTGTCTATTTTTATAGTTACCCTTTCTTTCTTTGAGTTCTTTACAGATTGAAAAATTGGAAGATGAAGGATTGACTTTGCAAAAGTCATATACTTGTCTTGTGCATAAATACTTTTTGAAGTTTGAAATTGATTAAATATTAAATCCATAGGGCATCCTTTTGTTGATTATATACATATATCAAACCATAGATTTTATATAAGTCAATAGAACTACGCGGGGAGTATTCGAATAGCACTATAATGCTACATATTACGCGGGGAGTATTTTACATATAATGCGGGGAGTATTTACATATTACGCGGGGAGTATTGGTTGTTTTTTTGGCTTAAAATCAGCATAAATCAGTGCCCTTAAATACTCTTAAATACTTTTATTGAATTCGAATATGTTTTTTTGATTTCAGCAGAGCACGCCCTAACGGGCTAAAACCACTGGAATAAGCGAACGAAGTTCGCAGATTTGAGAAGCGAAGCGAAGCAAATCATAAAACGAAGTTTTTCAGTGCGTTTTGCATAATGGTTATTTACAGATAATTACATATTACGCGGGGAGTATTTAATACAAACCCTAGAAAATCCGGTGCATAGAGCCACCCATATATCTCCTGAAAATATATTTAAAAAGTTCCTCCGACTTTCTTGACATTATATATTTATATGGGAAAATATAAGTAAGAGAATAAGAAAGAGGAATATATGAGTGAAGATAATAGAAAGTTTGATAGGTATATTGGTGAAATAAACGACCTTTTAGTTTCTTATGTCAATAAAGAAACTGCTTATGATGTTTGTAGTGTGTATTTGATTGATGATTATGACGCTTATTTGTCAATCATCGAAAAAGTAAAAGAGATTGAAAGCAAATATTCATTTGCTAGAAAAGTCTCTTTTATTGAAGTGCCTAGTAAAACCTTCGCAAAGATAAATGCAACGAATTTCCCATCATTTAAACTTATTAAGTCAAAGAAGTGCTCTACCCTTCTTCTTAATAGTTATGTGAATGAAAACCCTAATCTTGCAGAAATTTTCACAATGGAAAGTGTAAGTACAGGGAAAATCAAATTATATGAGAAGGTTTTCCAAGATTGCCTTTATCTCTCATATAAAGATTATGCGACTAAAGAAACAGTAATAGTCAAAAGAAATATTGGAATTGGAACTGTAATTTTCTCCAATAATCATTTTGCTACTGAAAGAAAAGCAACAATGATGAGAATTGATAGAAAAGAAAACCAGCCAAATGTCATCAAATACAGGGATTGGTATTTGTTAGAAATGGACGATGACATTCAACAATTGGTCAATATGGTTGAGTGCTGACGGCTGGTCATTTAGAACGCTTGAACGAGTTCAACCGTCCTAAAAGACCTTGAATGAACGTATAATTAGAAATCGGCAGTGGCAGGGCATATTGAAACGCTGCTTATACGAATAGCTTTCTCCTGACCTAATACGTTATAAACACAAACTTTGCTCATCCCGTCAGCATATTCGCCCTGTAGAAACCCTTTTCCTGTACCAAAACCCGGCGAACTGTCACTAATGGATATTTGGCAAATTTCTGCTGCATTTACGGTGTAGACTTTCCCGTTGTCATACTTACAATATCTGTAAGCCCCGTTTACACCCATATCTTGAATTAGATTATAGTTCCAAGCATACGCTTGGAATGAGGCAATAAAGCCGAAAAACAATACCGCATTCCTAATTCCATTTATCATAAATATTTTCCAAATTGATTAGAGAAGTGCAAATATTTCATCATCATTCCACCCAAGGACTTTCTTTTTAGATTCTTGAAAGCCATTGGCGGAACGCTCGGCCATTTTACGGACAGCATTGCCCCTTTCACGCCGAGAAAGTTCAGGCTTACTTTTTAGAACTTTATCATAAGCCTTTTGAATTCTATCGTGGACATCATCAATTTCCAGTTGAAGCACATCTGCTACCCACTTATCTAAAGTGATAGTCGTTTTTTCCCCAAACTCATTAGTTATTTGATAGTTAGTTTTACCATCTGGATATTGAAACAACTCATAGGTCATATTTTTCTATCCTATGCAGAGGCTGAACGCGAAGACCTATCTTCACATAAGCAAGGATAGGCAGACAAAGGTTTCTCAATGGAACCTATCGCGTAGCATATCCAGCCGTGCTCGCATCCGCGATAAGGATTGATCGAGCGATCAAAGGGCAGGTCGGGCGAGTTGTTGCGGGTGATGATGGTCTTGGCCGTTTCGCTGCGGACTTCGGTACCTTGGGTCAGGGGCACTTCCTGATACCAGCCGTCGTCTTCAGCCACAGAACGGCTCGGGGCGAAGCGGTTGTGCGGATTGCTCGCGGTGCCACGGCCACGCACAGGCCCTTGAGGAGTAAACATAACAACGCCCCGATACTGTTTTTATATACAGTACACGGGGCGCTGATGTGATGCCAGTACCGCCGGGCCGCTTTACTCGGCTGGCTTCTTCAACTTCGGGTTGGGGAAGAACTGGACAGTCTGCACCTTCACCTCGGCCGGTTTGACTTCAATCTTGTTGACGCGAGTACCCAGCTCTTTAGGCACCGACAGCCCCTGTTCATTGAGGGTGTCGGTAAACCCACAGGCCACGCATTCACGGTGCGGAACGCTGTCTTCGCTCCACATCATCAGTTTGTCCGGCTCGCTGCACGCCGGGCAGACCGCCCCGGCGATAAAGCGCTTTTTCGTTACTACAGGCCCATCACTCATGCCGCTACTTCCTCACTCAGGCCACAGTGGCGCAAGAGTGCATCGATTGACGGCTCGCGGCCACGGAAGTCGACGAACAGCAGCATCGGCTCCTGGGAACCACCACGCGCCAAAATCGCTTCACGGAAAGCGCGACCGGTTTCAGCATTGAGCACGCCTTCTTCCTCAAAACGCGAGAATGCGTCAGCGGAGAGCACTTCAGCCCACTTGTAGCTGTAGTAGCCGGCGGCATAACCACCCGCAAAGATGTGCGCAAAGCTGTTCGGGAAACGGTTGTATGCCGGTGGGCGCATGACCGAGACCTCGTCGCGGATGCCTTCCAGCACTTCCAGCACACTGCGACCGTCGCCATGACGGGCATGCAGCTCGAAGTCGAACAAGGAAAACTCCAGCTGGCGGACCATCATCAGCCCGGACTGGAAGTTCTTCGCCGCCAGCATCTTTTCCAACAAGTCCTGAGGCAGGGCTGCGCCGGTTTCATAATGCGCGGAAATCAATGCCAGGCCTTCCGGCTCCCAGCACCAGTTTTCCATGAACTGGCTTGGCAACTCGACCGCATCCCAAGCCACGCCGTTGATTCCGGAAACACCGGCATGCTCGATACGGGTCAGCAGGTGGTGCAGGCCATGACCAAATTCGTGGAACAGGGTGGTGACTTCATCGTGGGTCAGCAACGCTGGTTTGCCGGGCGCTGCCGGGGTGAAGTTGCACACCAGGTTGGCCACCGGGCTCTGCAGTTGGCCGTCAGCGGCGCGACGGCGGTCGCGAGCGCCGTCCATCCAGGCACCGCCACGTTTGTTGGCGCGTGCATACAGGTCAAAGAAGAAACGACCAACGTGCTGGCCATTTTCTTTGATTTCGAACAGGCGTACGTCCGGGTGCCAGGTATCGAAACCCTTGAGTTCGGCGATTTCGATGCCGTACAGACGCTGGACGATGGCGAACAGCCCTGACAGCACTTTGTCAATCGGGAAGTAGGCGCGCAGGGTTTCCTGAGAAACGCTGTAGCGTTGTTCCCGGAGTTTTTCACCGTAGAAACCACTGTCCCAGCTTTGCAGATCCGGGCAACCTTGCTCAGCGGCATACGCCTTGAGCTGGGCCAGATCCTGAGCAGCGAAAGGCTTGCTGCGCTTGGCCAGGTCACGCAGGAAACTCAGGACTTGCTCGCTGGACTCGGCCATTTTGGTGGCCAGGCTAAGCTCTGCATAGTTGGTAAAACCGAGCAACTCGGCCAGCTCCTGACGCAAGTCGAGGATTTCGCGCATCACCGGGCCGTTGTCGAACTGGCCAGCATTTGGCCCTTGGTCGGAAGCGCGGGTGCAGTAGGCGGCGTAGATCTCTTCGCGCAGGGTGCGGTCTTCGGCGTAGGTCATCACCGCGTAGTAGCTTGGGAATTCCAGGCTGATCAACCAACCGTCGAGGCCCTTGGCCTGGGCCGCCGCCGCCATCTGGGCCTTGGCCGAGTCAGTCAGGCCAGCCAATGCCGCTTCGTCGGTGACGTGCTTGGTCCAGGCCTGGGTGGCGTCCAGCAGCTGATTGGAGAAACGGCTGCCCAACTCGCTGAGTTTGCTCTGCACTTCGGCATAGCGCTGCTGCTGATCGGCGGGCAGGTCGATACCCGACAAACGGAAGTCACGCAGGGCATGTTCGAGAATAGTCTTTTGCGCGACGTCAAAGCCCGCCGCTTCAGGGCTGGCGATCAGCGCTTCATAAGCCTGGAACAGCTCACGGTTCTGGCCCAGTTCGGTAGCATAGGCGCTCAACGCTGGCAGGCAAGCCTCATAGGCTTCGCGCAACTCGGCGCTGTTGCACACGGCGTTGAGGTGACTGACCGGGCTCCAGGCCGCGCCCAGGCGATCGTTGAGTTCGTCCATCGCCAGCACCAGGCCGGCCCAGCTTGGTTGCTGGCCCTGACGTTTGAGAATGTCGGCAATGGCAGTACGGTTGTCGGCCAGGATCTGTTCAATCGCCGGCTGCACATGCTCGGCACGAATCGCCGAGAAGGGCGGCAAGTCATAAGACTGCAGTAGCGGGTTGGTCGCACTCACGGTTAAACACCTTGGCAGAAGAAACACCGGACCATCTTAATTACAATCGACGCCGACCGCAGCCCTATCCATACCAAAGAGAATTCCTATCATGGCTATCCGCAGCTTCCAGAACCATTCACCACGCCTGGGCGAACGCGCATTCGTGGATCGCAGCGCCGTGGTGCTGGGTGATGTCGAGATCGGTGCCGATAGCTCGGTGTGGCCATTGACGGTGATCCGCGGCGATATGCACCGTATCCGTATCGGTGCACGCACCAGTGTGCAAGATGGTAGTGTGCTGCACATTACTCACGCTGGCCCCTTCAACCCGGAAGGTTTCCCGCTGCTGATCGGCGATGAGGTAACTATTGGTCACAAAGTCATGCTCCACGGCTGCACCCTGGGCAACCGGATCCTGGTCGGTATGGGCAGCACCATCATGGATGGTGCGGTGGTCGAAGACGAAGTGATCATCGGCGCGGGCAGCCTGGTCCCGCCGGGCAAGCGCCTGGAAAGTGGCTTTCTGTATGTCGGCAGTCCGGTCAAACAGGCGCGGGCCCTGACTGAGAAGGAGCGCGCGTTCTTCCCCTACAGCGCCAGCAACTACGTGAAGCTTAAAGACCAGCACCTTGCCGAAGGCTACCACCTGCCTGAGTAAACCGGCCTCCAGCAATTATCGAGACAGCTATGCATCAGCAAAATATCCTCTTTGACCTTGACGGCACCCTGACCGACCCGCGCCTGGGCATTACCCGTTCGATCCAGTACGCCTTGGCCAAACTCGGCATTGACGAGCCGGATCTGGCACGCCTGGAGCACTTCATCGGCCCGCCCTTGCTGCAAGCCTTCATGCAGTTTTACGGCTTCGACGAGGCCAAAGCGTGGGACGCGGTGAACTTTTACCGTGAGCGCTTCAAAGTCACCGGCCTGTACGAGAACCACGTGTTCGATGGTGTTCAGCCATTGCTTGAGGCCCTGAACGGGCAGGGCAGGACGCTGTATATCGCCACGTCTAAGCCCTGGGAGTTTGCCCGTGAGATTGCCCGGCACTTCCAGTTCGATCACCACTTCAAAGTGATCTACGGCAGCGAGTTGGACGGCACCCGCACCAACAAAGTCGAGCTGATCGCTCACCTGCTGGCAGAAGAATCGCTCGACCCCGCCCAGACACTGATGATCGGTGACCGTAAGCACGATCTGATCGGCGCGCGTAGCAATGGCCTTGAAGCGGTGGCAGTGGGGTACGGGTTTGGCAGCCATGAGGAACTGACGGCTGAGCAGCCGGCGTATCACTTCGCAACCTTGAGTGAGCTGCATCAGGCATTTCTGCGCGGTTGAGGGCCTCATCGCGGGACAAGCCCGCTCCTACCGACCGAAGTGGGAGCGGGCTTGCCCCGCGATGCTATTCAACGCCTGACGCCGCGCTTGAAGCGTCAACTTACCCAACGCTTCGACCCGCTCATAAAACACGCCCCAATCACCATCCACCTGCACAAACAGCTGGGCAAACGCCGGCACCCACTGGTCATACAAACCAAACGGCAACAGCTTGGCATTGTTCATCGGCGCATTGATCCAGGCGTCGAAGCGACCTTTACCGCCCCACTGGCTATCGCGCAGTACTCGGTACTCACGACGCAAGCGTTCGAACTCGGCCTGCTTGCCCGCACGTTTGGCTTCTGCGCTCAGTGGCGAGGTATACAACGTTTTGAGCCGTTCCCGGCTGGCCAGCACCAAGGCGATGAACTGGTCACGCTGCTGGCTGCCGTCCTGGGTTTGCAGTGGCAGGCCACGTGCAGCGCGCCACTGTCGTGCCCCTTCCTGTTCAACGAAGGTAGCGAAAGACTCATTGAAGGCAGTGTCGTCCTGCACATACACCCGCTGGTGCGCCAACTCGTGAAAGATCACCGTGGCCAAACGCTCATCACCCCAGCCAAGCATCGAGCTGAGAATCGGGTCATCGAACCAGCCAAGGGTCGAATAGGCTTCCACCCCTGCGACATAAACGTCCAACCCCTTCTGCTTTTGCAGCGCCGCGGCACCGCGCGCCGCGCCCTGGCGGTAATAGCCGCGATAAGCAACGCAACCGGCGATCGGGAAGCAATGGGTTTCAGGTTCGAGGGAAAGCTCTGGGGTCGCGAAGACATTCCAGACCACATACGGACGGCCAATGTCGGCATACACCCGATAACTACGGTTGTCCGGCAGTTTCAGCTGGGCGCTGGCAAACGCCCGGGCCTGCTCGGCCTGAAGCAATTGCTGGCGTAGTTTTTCTGGAGTGCCCGGCTCGGCGACCAGCTCTGCCACAGGCTTGCGGGCCTGTAGCAGGTGTAACTGACCACTGGCCAGTTGCCCGTAGTAACTGATGCTGGAACAACCGCTCAGCAGTCCGAATGCTGCCAAGGGAACCAAATAGCGAAAAAAGCGGTCGAGTGCCCCATGACTTGAGCGCAATAAAAGAAATAGTCGAAGCATCCGCGTCCCGTTTTCCGCTCAAGAGCTCATCAGCTTCAAGACTATCCTGCCCGGCTGGAGTTTTACCATGCGTACACCGCTTGTCATCAGTGGTCTTCTGCTTCTGTCCGGCTGTGCCGGTTTGCTACCTCAACCCGACCCCAACCAGGCTTGGATCGACCTTGCACCCGGCCAGGACGATACCTTGCACGCTCTGCAAGTGGACGAACGTGACTGGGCGGATAAGCGCTATTTTGAAGTATCCCCCGGCAGCCACGAGCTGACGGTGCGCTACCTGTTCCCGGTGACGCCGAGCAACATTGGCCCGGTCAGCGAACCACTGTGGCGCGATTGCCAGCTGAATGTGAAATTCAAGGATTTCGCTGCCGGCCAACGCTATCAGCTGGAGGCAGGCAGTATCGGCTTTCGTCCATGGGCCAAGTTGTATGACGAGCAGCGCAAATTGCTCAGCACAGGGCTACCGGGGGGCTGTCAGCGCACCTGATAGCGTGATTGGCGCTATGCTTAGACTTTGAAGCCTGCATGCAGGAGTTTGCCATGCGCCAGCCAATGATGCTGATTGCAATCAGTGCTCTGGGGGCTTGTGCCAGCCCCTTGCCGCCCGTTGACAGCAAGCAGGCCTGGGTCGACCTCTACACCATGACGCCCGGTAAAACGTTGATGGCGGATCGCCTGGATGGCGAGCACCTCAAAGACGGGCGTTTCTTCCAGGTCACCCCCGGCAAGCACGAACTGACCGTGCGCTTCGATTTCGAGGTGTATTCCGGTGGTTTCTCAATGAATCCGGTAGAGCGCACCTGTTACCTGAAAGTGCGCTACGACCACTTCGAAGCAGGCCAGCGATATCGCCTTGAGGCACGGGCGCCTGCCATGCGCCCCAGTGCCTATCTCTATGACTCCCAACGCAAATTGCTCGCTGAAGAAGCCAACGACATCTTCTGCCTGCCCTGACGCTTAGCGATCATTTTTCTGATAAATGATCTTCTTGGTGCCACCCTCACAGCTACCGACCACCATGTTCTGGTCGTGAACCTCTTCGTTCTTGACGATTTCCAGGGTGTAGGAACTCACATTGTTGGCCTGAATCTTCGCTTCGATCTCAGCCTTGAGCTCTTCACAATTCTTCGGCGCAGCCAGCGCAGAGGTTGCCAGCAGCGAAGTCAGTACGGCGATTGCAACACGGATCATGGGGACAACTCCTTGTGACGGCAGCGATGGTGCCGACACCCATTTGACCACAAGCGCACATCCCGGTTCTGCCCCTCTCTACAGCGCGAATACACGCCAGCCATTGAATCCTCAGGAAGTGCCCATACAGAGTTAAAAAGGCCTACGCCCACTGTCGGCCAAAAGACTGTTCAGGAGGCTCAACAGCCCATGAAGCGACTTGCGGACACTAAATTCTCCACCCTTGACCTGGTGCCAGTTCGTGCAGACGGCAGCCCGGCGCAATCCCTGCGCAACTCGCTGGATCTGGCGCAGCACGTGGAGAAATTCGGCTACAACCGTTTCTGGGTCGCCGAACACCACAACATGGACGGTATCGCCAGCTCGGCCACCGCCGTACTGCTCAGCTACCTGGCCGGTGGCACATCGACCATCCGTGTCGGCGCTGGCGGCGTTATGCTGCCCAACCATGCGCCACTGGTGATCGCCGAGCAGTTCGGCACCCTGGAAAGTCTCTATCCCGGCCGTATCGATTTGGGCCTGGGTCGGGCGCCCGGCTCCGACCAGATGACTGCACGGGCGCTGCGTCGTGAACGCTCTGGCAGCGCTGACGACTTTCCCGACGACGTGGAAGAGCTGGTGCGCTATCTCGGCCCGAGAACGGCGGATCAAAAAGTCATCGCGGTACCCGGCTATGGCACACAGGTGCCGATCTGGTTGCTCGGTTCGAGCCTGTTCAGCGCCCAGCTCGCGGGCATACGCGGCTTGCCCTATGCCTTTGCCTCACACTTCGCTCCGCGCTACCTGCACGAGGCCATTCGCATCTATCGCGATCACTTCCAGCCATCTGCGGTGCTCGACAAACCCTATGTGATGCTGGGTGTGCCACTGGTCGCAGCCGACACAGATGAACAGGCCAATTACCTGGCGACCTCGGTGTATCAGCGCATTCTGGCGTTGATGCGCGGCCAGAGCCTGGTACAGCGGCCACCAGTGGAAAGCATGGATGGCTTGTGGCTACCCCATGAGCGCGAGGCGGTAGGCAGCTTCCTGGGACTGGCGATGGTTGGCGGGCCGGAAAAAATCCGCGCCAAGCTCGAGGTGTTGTTGGAGCAGACTCAAGCCGATGAGCTGATCTTTACCTGCGACCTGTATGAGCACGCCGACAGGATCCGCTCTTATGAGTTGCTGGCGCAGGTGATGCGAGGCGACTAAGCGATTTATCGCGGGGCAAGCCCGCTCCCACAGTAGTTCTGTGTGGGAGCGGGTTTGCCCCGCGATCAGCGTCAGCCACGCTTGTAAACAATTTCCTTGGTGCCGCCTTCGCAGGTCCCAACGACCTTGCCGCTTGCGGCAGTACCCTTGTCGACGATTTCCAGCGAGTAGCCGCTGACGCCTTTAGCGTCCAGCTTGGCGGCTATTTCGCTCTTCAATTCTTCGCACGGTTTGCCCGCAGCAAGCGCGGTGCCTGCCAGCGTCATCAAACCCAGTGCCACTACCAACTTCTTCATCGATCGCTTTCCTTGTTCAGATCAAAGTGGAGGATGGCGCCGGAACCCATCCGGACGCCTCAAGACTGTGTAACTCAATTGACCCGCACAAGCCAGTGATAGGGTTTCAGCTATTGGCAATTCGGAAACCCACTTTGAGCGTTACCTGAAAGTGCGCTGCCTTGTTGTCTTTGATGTGCCCACGCGTATCGACCACTTCAAACCATTCAAGGTGCTTGATACTTTTACCGGCTTCGGCCAGTGCATTGTTGATGGCGTCTTCGATGCTGGTGGGTGACGAACCAACGAGTTCAATTTTCTTGTAGGTGTGATGATCCGACATGATCAGTCTCCTAATTCGAAGGTGAACATTGAGCCTAGCAGCGTCAGGCCGTTTTATCCGGGCCCAAATAACGTCCAGGAAAAGTCGTACGGCACTTTCGCTTCCCGCTGAAGTCCCAAACACAACAGCTCACTCACACCACGAAGGAGAGCCACCATGGCCAACCACTCGTTGCGTAAAGCGTCGCTGCAAAGCATGGAAGCGGAAATCGAAAGCCTGCTCAAGTCGTTGGAGAGTCTCAAAAGCGACGCTTCGGATGAGTCGCGCAACACCCTTAAAACGCTCAAAAGCAACGCTGAAACCGCGTTGCGCCATTCGCGCAGCCTGCTCAGCGATGCCTACGATGAAGTGAAAACCAAAACGCGAGAGACCGGCGTGGCCACCCGCGACTACGCACAACAGCACCCGTGGACCACCGCCGGCGTAGCGATTGGTGCCTTGGGCCTGCTTGCCGCGTACTTGATGTGCAAGCGCAGTAATTAATCGGCCTGACGCGCCAGCTCTGTGCGCAACCAGCCAGCCAGTTGTTCGGCGCGCCCGTCTGCGGCGCGTCGAGGCACCCACAGGGCCAAGGCGGCCTGGGTCTGACAAAAGCCCCACGGTGCGGCGAGGCGCCCGGCGCGCAGATCATCAGCTACCAGTGGCTGCGGCGCGATGGCCACGCCCAGCCCTGCAACTGCCGCTTCCAGCAAGTAATACAAATGCTCGAAATCCTGGCCGTAGCGTAGCGCTTCAGGATCTATGCCTTGTTGTTGCGCCCAGTTCGGCCAAGCCTGTGGCCGCGATGTGGTCTGCAACAGGGTTTCTGCCAGCAGCGCTTTAGCAGGCGCGTTCTTCAGACGTGCAAATCCAGCGAAATGTGGACTGAGTACCGGACCGATACGCTCCTGAGCCAGCACGTGAACCTGCATATCGGTCGGCCACGGCGGCTCGGCGAATACCAGCAAGGCATCGAGCCCCGGCCGACGTGGGTCCAGATCGCCCTCACCAGCAGACAAATGCAGCCGCAGCTCCGGTAAATCTGCCTTCAGACGCCCCAGGCGTGGAATGAACCAGCGCGCCAACAAGCTGCCGGAACAACCCAGCACGAACGGTGCGTCGGCAGTGCTGTGGCTCAACTCGGCACACACGCTGCGCAAGCGGTCAAAGGCATCAAAGCTGGCATCGCGTAGCCGCTGGCCTGCATCTGTGAGTTTAATGCCTCGTCCGTCTTTGACGAAAAGGCTGACCCCAAGGTGCTCCTCCAACACTTTCAGCTGGCGGCTTACAGCGCCGTGCGTAACGTGTAACTGCTCGGCAGCCTGACTGACACTATTGAGCCGCGCAGTCGCTTCGAAAGCCCGCAGGGCATTGAGGGGGGGCAGGTCGCTACGCATGACGTGTGAGTTTTCCTGACATGTTCAAGCAATCTTATCGGTTTTCAGTTGTGCCTGTCGTGGGTAGAGTAAAGCCATTCCTCGTTTTCACTGATGCCCTGGAGCGACCCATGACCCAGACCAACTTCCGCGCCGGCCCTGATGCCAATGGCCTGTTTGGCGCATTCGGCGGCCGCTACGTGGCTGAAACCCTGATGCCGCTGGTGCTCGACCTTGCCCGCGAATACGAAGCAGCCAAAGCCGACCCGGAATTTCTCGAGCAACTGGCGTACTTCCAGCGCGACTACATCGGCCGTCCTAACCCGCTGTACTTCGCTGAGCGCCTGACCGAGCACTGCGGCGGCGCGAAGATCTTCTTCAAGCGTGAAGAGCTCAACCACACCGGCGCGCACAAGGTGAACAACTGCATCGGCCAAGTGCTGTTGGCCAAGCGCATGGGCAAAAAACGCCTGATCGCCGAAACCGGCGCCGGTATGCACGGTGTTGCCACCGCCACCGTGGCGGCACGCTTTGGCCTGCCTTGCGTAATCTACATGGGCGCGACCGACATCGAGCGGCAGCAGGCTAACGTGTTCCGCATGAAGCTGCTGGGCGCCGAGATCGTCCCGGTAACTTCCGGCACCGGTACGCTCAAAGACGCCATGAACGAGGCCCTGCGCGACTGGGTCACCAACGTTGATAACACCTTTTATCTGATTGGCACCGTGGCCGGTCCACACCCGTATCCGGCCATGGTTCGCGACTTCCAGTCGATCATCGGCAAGGAAACCCGCGCTCAATTGCAGGAAAAAGAAGGGCGCCTGCCCGACAGCCTGATCGCCTGTGTGGGCGGCGGCTCCAATGCCATGGGCCTGTTCCATGACTTCCTCGACGACACCAGCGTACAGATCATTGGCGTCGAAGCCGGTGGCCATGGTGTCGATACCGACAAGCATGCCGCCAGCCTCACCGGTGGTATTCCGGGTGTACTGCACGGCAACCGCACCTACCTGCTGCAGGATGAAGACGGCCAGATCACCGACGCTCACTCGATTTCCGCCGGCCTCGACTACCCCGGCATCGGCCCAGAGCATGCTTACTTGCATGAAGTGAAACGCGTCGAGTACGTCAGCATCAACGACGACGAAGCCTTGGCCGCGTTCCACACCACCTGCCGTCTGGAAGGCATCATTCCGGCGCTGGAAACCTCGCACGCCCTGGCTGAAGCGATCAAACGTGCCCCGACCCTGCCGAAGGATCACCTGATGGTGGTGTGCCTGTCCGGGCGTGGTGACAAAGACATGCAAACCGTGATGAGCCATATGGCTGCCGAGGAGAAACAGGCATGAGCCGTCTTGAACAACGCTTCGCCGAGCTGAAGGCCGAAGGCCGCTCTGCACTGGTCACCTTCGTCACCGCTGGCGACCCGGGCTACGATGCCTCGCTGGCGATCCTCAAAGGCCTGCCAGCCGCTGGCGCCGACGTGATCGAATTGGGTATGCCATTCACCGACCCAATGGCCGATGGTGTGGCTATTCAGCTGGCGACCCTGCGCGCCCTGGATGCCGGCCAGACCCTGGCGAAAACTTTGCAGATGGTTCGCGAATTCCGCGTCGACAACCAAAACACCCCGATCGTGCTGATGGGTTACTACAACCCGATCCATCGCTTTGGCGTTGAAGCCTTTGTCGCCCAGGCCAAAGAAGCGGGCGTAGACGGTCTGATCATCGTCGACCTGCCGCCTGAGCATGATGCTGAGCTGGCTACTCCGGCGCAGGCTGCCGGTATCGACTTCATCCGCCTGACCACCCCGACCACCGACGACGTGCGCCTGCCGCGCGTTCTGGAGCGCAGCTCCGGCTTCGTCTACTACGTCTCGGTGGCCGGTGTTACGGGCGCGGGCTCGGCAACGACTGAACAAGTCAGCAGCGCCATCGAGCGTCTGCGTCGGCATACCGACCTGCCGATCAGTGTCGGCTTCGGTATCCGTACGCCCGAGCAGGCGGCTGCGATTGCCAAGCTGGCTGACGGTGTAGTCGTGGGTTCGGCATTGGTCGACAAAATTGCCCAGGCTGAATCGACCGAGCAGGCTGTGGGTGATGTGCTGGAGCTGTGCTCGGCACTGGCGCAGGGTGTGCGCGGCGCGCGCAAGGCCTGACAAATCGCGGGGCAAGCCCGCTCCCACAGGTCACACTGTGGGAGCGGGCTTGCCCCGTGATCAATCACTCAAAAATCGACAGATCCAAAGGCCGCACCGCCCCCATCCAGATCGCATGATCGCGATGATCCGCCAGCTCATCCCCAGTCAGCGGATGCAGAAACACCACCAGCCCATGGCGATACAACGCCAGCCACGGCAACACCACACCTACCACCTCCGGCCCGAACGCCAGCTGGCAGCTCCAGTCCGGATGCGGCCCGACCGGCTTCTGGTGCATACGCCCCATTGTCACGCCAAACAGCTTGGCCGCCTCTTCGCATAATTGCCGTGCCTGCTCCATAGTGCTGGCATCGTAGTAAATATGGGCGTGGTAGCCTTTGATCCTTTGCACGCTAACTCCTGAACTCTTCTGATCCAATTTCGGGATATCAAGCTATCTTGCACGACTATACGCTGGCCAACTCCAACGTGCGACTTGGACTGACATGATGGGCATCGCACCCTATGCATATTGTACTTTCGACTGAGGCCACAGCAGCTCACTACCATATATTGCGTAGTCTGGGGATGTAAAACTTTAAGCCGGAAACGGCAATAATAAAAAATACAACTCCGCTTACAAACCAATATGGGGTTTCTTTTAGCGAGAACAATTCTCTTATCCCCCACATAACAATTAGTGTGTATCCCGCAGAACAGGAAATAATCACCAACCCTAAGCTTATTAAATATCTGACCGTATACATATCTACAAACCCTTCGGATGCAAAAAAATCACATTATGGCATCAGTTGCTTTTTACTTCAGAATCAACCATTAAAAACAAAGTAAAATTGCTGGATTAATGATATGCCGCCTCACAATTACGTAAATTTCGCCTGAAAAGCCGAACTAACTCCGTCACTGACACATCGGGTATCACAACTTGTGTTTTCGATTTAGGCCAGAGCGGCTTACTGACTACACTTTGTTGCATTTTGCTCCTAGTAAAATCTAGAATGCTTTATGAGCTTACACCCTAAGGATTCTGTTGAAATGTATACAATCAGATATTTAATAGGTTTAGGGCTGGCCATTGTCGGCAGCTCTGCGGGCTACGCACTAATTATTATGTGGGGTTTAAAACAATTATTTTCACTAGACCCAGAAGGCAAGCCCTTCTGGATTACAAGTGGGATTTTGTTTATTATCATTACTTTAGCCGGCTTAAGAATTTACCTCCCCAAACTACGAAACATATGGTAGCCATCGTCGTGCCAAATAGCTTGTCGATACGCAGGGCGTTGTATTCAATGCAGCTTGTGCTTTTGATTGAGGCCGCAGCGCAATTTAATGATCAGGCTCTTGTTGCAGATAGCCCCACCAGGCTCTAGTATATTTATGAGCTCTCACCAAAAAGGCCCCTAGAAATGTACACACTTAAATATCTAATAAGAACAGTACCAACTATTATTGTCTGCGCCTTTTTTTACACAGGACTTATTATGCTTGGTATAAAAAAATTGTACCCCCTTGAAGAAACCACATACTGGATTACAGGGGGGATTTTGTTTATTATTATTTCCATTGTCGGTTTAAAAATTTACATCCCCATGCTACGCGACAAATGGTAGCTATCGCCGCCACGCGATGAAATTACTTGTTTTTTATTTCAGGATTATTCTCTGAAGCCATAGATTTAATTGTAATTGAATCAACTAACATCTCAAAAAACAAAGCCAACTTTCCGGCTTGCTGATACGCTGGTTCGTAATTAAGTGGGTCTCGCCTAAAAAACTGCACTGAATCCGTCTTCCGTACAGACCGCATCATACCTCCAGCCGACAAAATTAAGTCGAATGCACCATACGTCATATTTCCTGCGTACTCATCGTTAAAGATGGATTGATAGACGCGTCTAATCGGTCCCCGTGCCACTTCAGCTGTCGGACCTTGATAAATATTCATCCCCCCTTCATAAATATTATTAACGCCGTGAGCGATAAAAGCTCCACCTACTGGTGCTGCGAAACCGGCTGTTGAACCCGTAATCGCAACTCCGACTTCAATCTGCATCACACCCGCTACAACCCCAATGCCGTTTTGAGCATAAAAACTCGCCCTGGAAATAAGCTCTTCATGTTCCGCCCTTATTTCCTGCACACCCTCCCAGGCACTGATTAAACCTTCTTCAACATCATTTATAACTCCGTTCACATAATCAGAAATTACCGACCCGAATTGAATCTGAGTAATCCCATCATAAAAGCTAGTAGCACCAATAGTGCAACCTAATGCAACCAAGTCAGAGGCTGCTTGGGTCACATCATGAATGTCACATGATTGCTCATTCACCTTCGTAACCCCAAGAACCATAGGCGCTGGTACTTGCTTTGTGATGTGCCCAGCTAATATCCCGATATCTGATGGCCACAATTTCCTGTGGCTGCGCGTCTCTCATATTAACAGCGTGGGGTACCTGAAGGCTTAAATTGGCGATGCGTCCGCCACTTAACAACACAGTAAAATATCGTTCGTGAACGCCAGCAGGTGAGGTGCGGTAGAAATTGATTTTACATTCGATTTCTTCGCCTTCATGTAGGGCACTGGCTAACAGCGGCGTGGACTTATCAATGTTCTTGGTAATAACAACTGGCATATGTTTACCACGGCCACCGGATGCGCTGCCGTCATTACCGCCTGCCATATTATGAGAATAAGCCAGTACCATAATTTCGTCTTCGTGACCGGCCTGGCATTTATTGCCAATAGAGTCCTGGCTTGAGCAACCAGCGGAGATCAAACCTTGCTTCTTTCCGGTTACAGTCATGTAACTGTGATTAGCCATGCAACTCACTCCTTGTGGTAAGAGTGATAAGTCTATATGCGGATAATGTTTATTACCTGTAGGGTATTTCTGAAAAACCGCACAAATTATGTCGCACTTAGAGCGTAAAACTCTTTTCTTCTACCTCAGCCATTTGAGCTTCGTGCTTACGCGACTTGCGTCGAAGCGCCAGACATCGCACCCTGAGCGACCCCTGTTCGCGATAGAGACTGCCCATGGCCCGGCCTGATCGCCTGCTGCCTTTTCTGACCTGGCTGCCCGCGCAGACGCGCAGCAGCGTGCGCCGCGATGTACTGGTAGGCCTGAGCGGCGCGATCCTGGCGTTGCCACAATCGATCGCCTACGCCCTGATCGCCGGTCTGCCCGCCGAATATGGCCTGTATGCAGCAATCGTTCCGGTACTCATCGCTTGCCTTTGGGGCTCTTCCTGGTACCTGATCTGCGGGCCGACAGCAGCGATTTCCATCGTGCTGTATGCCAGCGTCAGCCCGCTGGCCATCAGCGGCAGCGACGATTACATCAGCCTGATCCTGTTACTGACGTTCCTGGCCGGGGTGTTTCAGTGGTTGCTGGGCATGCTGCGTTTTGGCGCGCTGGTTAACTTCGTATCCCAGTCGGTGGTGCTGGGTTTCACCCTTGGCGCCGCCGTGGTGATTGCGCTCGGCCAACTGCCTAATCTGATGGGGTTGGATCTGCCCAGCCAAGCGACAGCTCTGAGTACGCTGGAAAGCTTGCTTGAGCACGCGAGCGAGGTGGACTGGCCGTCCCTGGCTTTGGGCTTAGGTACGCTAATAATGGGCATAGCGATCAAATTACTGCGCCCACGCTGGCCCAGCCTGTTGATAACTTTGGCCATTGCCAGCGTGCTGGTCTGGTTGCTGCCGGGGATCTTTAGCCATGTTCGATTGGTGCCTGGGTTCGTCGGCCAATTACCGCCGTTCAGCCCGGTGCCATTACTGGATTTCGAGCTGATCCTACGCCTGTTGCCCAGCGCCGTGGCAGTGGGCATGCTGGGCTTGGTCACCAGCCTGTCGATTGCCCGGTCACTGTCGTCGCGCTCAGAGCAGTTGATCGACGCCAATCAGGAAATCCGCGGCCAAGGCCTGTCGAATATGGTCGGCAGCTTCTTTTCCGGGTATCTGTCTTCAGGCTCTTTCACCCGCTCCGGGCTCAGTTATGACGCAGGTGCCCGCTCCCCCTTGGCTGGCGTGTTTTCGGCGTTGTGGGTCGCCTTGTTCGCTGTGGCTGGCGCGAGCCTGATCGCGCATATTCCCATTCCAGCGATGGCAGGCAGCATCCTTGTGATCTGCTGGGGTCTGGTCGATCGTCAGGCAATCAAAGCGCTGTTCCGGGTCAGCCGATCAGAGTTTCTGGTCATGGCTCTGACCGCCACCGCCACTTTGTTGTTGGAGCTGCAAACCGCGATTTACGCCGGGGTGTTGGCCTCGCTGTTCTTCTACCTCAAGCGCACTTCACGGCCACGCATCCAGCAATCACGTGAGGGTAATGCCGATGTACTGCGAGTAGGAGGGTCCATCTTCTTTGGCGCCAGCCATTACCTGCAGACACGCCTGCAGCGCTGCCAGGGCCCGGACGTGGTCATCGACGCCCGGCAGATCAACTTCATCGACTACTCAGGCGTCGACATGCTCCACCGTGAGGCGCGCCGTCTGCGCCGTGCAGGCGGTAGCCTGACGCTGCACCGGGCGCGCCCTCAGGTCATTGAGGAATTACACAAGCTGGAAGGGGCAGGGCACTGCCCGATTGGCTTTAAAGAGTAAAGCCATCGCGGGGCAAGCCCGCTCCCACAGGGTTTTGAGGGGTAGGCCACCTGATATTTTTACCAGTTGCACACGGATGAAGGCCGCTGTTGACTACCTCTATAGCCGATAAGGAGGTTGTCATGAAGCGCAACTGCTTATGCAATGCTCTTGTGTTGAGCCTACTGGGCCTGCTGATAGGTCAGGGAGCAAGCGCCCAGCCGCCCATCAGCAACAGTGACAGGGTAATCGCTACGGCGCAGGCACGAATCGCGTCCCTGGACGCCAGCATTCATGCGGTTGAACTGTTCTCCGGTAAGCCGCAATCCGCCGCGAAAGTCGCCTACTACAAGCAGCAAATTGCTTTAGAGGAACAGCTGATCCGTTGCGAGCAAACACCGGACGCCGTCAACTGCGCGCCAATTGCCGCCGCAACTCGCTCAGCACTGGAACCGTGTCTGGACGAACACCCCGCCAAATGAAAAACGCTTCGGCGGCCTGTTCGGCGAGCATACCCAGCCCATCCAGCACCTTGCCGGCCTTGTGCTCACTGGCCCAACGGCAAAATGGCGTCGGCTCTTTGCCGTACATCATGTCGTAGCACACGGTCTTGCCCGGCTCGATCAGGTTGGCGGATATCGGCGGCAGTTCACCGGCAAGGCTCGCAGAGGTCGCGTTGATGATCAGGTCAACCGGCTCTTGCAGCCAACTGAATCCACTGGCGGCCACCGGCCCAAGGTCAGCGAACTCACGGGCCAGTTGTTCGGCTTTTTCCACCGTGCGGTTGGCGATAACCAGCGAGGCCGGGTTGTGTGCCAGCAATGGCTCCAGCACACCCCGCACGGCGCCACCGGCACCGAGCAGCAATATACGTTTGCCGGTCAGCTGCACACCGGCGTTGACCGTCAAATCACGTACCAGCCCGGCACCGTCGGTGTTGTCACCTTGCAGTGTGCCATCCGCCAGCTTGCTCAAGGTGTTGACCGCCCCCGCGCGTTGCGCCCGTGGCGTCAGGCTATCGACCATGCGATAGGCCTCTTCCTTGAACGGTACCGTGACGTTGGCACCCAGGCCCTGCTTGAAGAAACCTTGGGCACAGATGCTGAAATCGTCCAGCGGCGCCAGCAAGGTGCTGTACTCCAGCTGCTGACCCGTCTGGTCGGCAAACAGCCGGTGAATCAGCGGCGATTTGCTGTGGCCGATCGGGTTGCCAAATACAACGTACTGGTCCATTTACACGGTTCCTGAATCAAGGTCGGGCAGGGCCGGAAAGTTATCCACAGTGACTCAGTGGCCAGCCTTGGCTTCGCCAATCCAGTCACGGTCCTGCAGGAAGTACTCGGTCAGGCGCGCTTCTTCGCTGCCTGGCACGGCTTTCCAATCGTACCCCCAACGCACCTGCGGTGGCAGTGACATCAGAATCGATTCGGTGCGCCCGCCCGATTGCAGGCCGAACAGAGTGCCGCGGTCGTACACCAGGTTGAACTCGACGTAACGACCGCGACGGAATTCCTGGAATTCACGCTGCTCGGCGGTGTAGGGCTGATCTTTGCGGCGCTGGACAATCGGCAGGTAGGCTTCGACATAAGCATCGCCAATGGCGCGCATGAAGGCGAAGCAGGTGTCGAAATCCCACTCGTTCAGGTCATCGAAGAACAGGCCGCCGATGCCGCGCGGCTCGCCGCGGTGCTTGAGGTGGAAGTAACGGTCGCACCAGGCTTTGTAACGCGGGTAGACATCAGCACCGAACGGCGCACAGGCACGCTCGGCCACCTGGTGCCAGTGAAGGCAGTCTTCTTCGTTACCGTAGTAAGGGGTCAGGTCGAAGCCGCCACCGAACCACCATACGGCTTCTTCGCCTTCTTTCTCGGCAATGAAGAAACGCACATTGGCGTGGGAGGTGGGCACATGCGGGTTGTGCGGGTGAATCACCAACGACACCCCCAGGGCCTCGAAGCCTCGACCGGCCAACTCTGGCCGGTGGGCACTGGCCGAAGGTGGCAGCCCGCTGCCAAAGACGTGGGAGAAGTTCACACCGCCTTTCTCAATGACCTTGCCTTCACCGATCACTCGCGTGCGCCCGCCACCGCCTGCTTCTCGGGTCCAGGCGTCTTCAACAAAGCGGGCACCGCCGTCTTCAGTTTCGAGGGCGGCGCAGATACGGTCTTGCAAGTCGAGCAGGTAGGCTTTCACAGCCTCGGTGCGGCTAGTCATCAGGTCACCTGGAAGCGGGCTTGAGCAAATTCGGCGCGTAGCATACCACCGGCGATGCGCTACCCGCAGTTGACGGCGATCAAGCAAAGGCGTCCGATAGGGGTTTTCCAACAGCGACGGAGAGTGCAGATGGCCAAGCGTATCCAGTTCAGCCAGCATGGGGGCCCTGAAGTCCTGCAACTGGTCGATTTCGAACCTGCCGCCCCGGGTCCGCAGCAAGTCCGCGTTCGCAACAAGGCCATCGGCCTGAACTTTATCGATACCTATTTCCGCAGCGGGCTGTACGCGCCTCCTGCATTGCCATCGGGATTGGGCACGGAAGGCGCCGGGGTGGTTGAGGCCGTTGGCGAACAGGTCACGCGCCTCAAAGTAGGCGACCGGGTGGCCTATGCCGGGGGTCCACTGGGGGCTTACAGCGAGGTACACGTACTGCCTGAAGCCAATCTGGTGAAACTGCCTGACAGCATCAGCTTCGAACAGGCTGCGGCAGTGATGCTCAAAGGCCTGACCGTGCAATACCTGTTCAAGCAGACCTACGCGGTACAAGCGGGCGACACCATTCTGTTCCACGCCGCCGCTGGCGGTGTGGGCTCACTGGCCTGCCAATGGGCCAAGGCCTTGGGCGCCAGGTTGATTGGCACAGTCAGCTCTGCGGAAAAAGCCGAGCGCGCCAAAGCCCTGGGCGCCTGGGCCACCATCGATTACAGCCGTGAAGATGTTGCGCAGCGCGTACTGGAACTGACCGATGGCAAGAAATGCCCGGTGGTGTATGACGGCGTGGGGCAAGACACCTGGCTGACGTCACTGGACTGCCTGGCACCGCGCGGGCTGATGGTCAGCTTCGGCAATGCTTCAGGGGCGGTCAGCGGGGTAAACCTGGGGATTCTGGCGCAGAAGGGGTCGCTGTATGTCACCCGCCCAACCTTGGCCAGCTATGCCAATACTGCCGAGAACACCCAGGCCATGGCCGACGATCTGTTTGCGATGATCGCCAGCGGCAAGCTGACGGTGGATATCCAGCAGCGCTACCCGCTGAGTGAAGCGGCCAAGGCGCAGACTGAGCTGTCGGCGCGCAGAACGGTGGGATCTACCGTTTTGTTGCCTTGAAATTGAGGTGAATTGATCGCGGGGCAAGCCCGCTCCCACAAGTCGGTGTGGGAGCGGGCTTGCCCCGCGAAGAATTTTTACCCCGGCCGAACCACATCCCCGGTGGCCAGGTCACGGATCACACTCGGGTTGCGCCGCCCACCCAATGCGCCACCCAGCACCAGGTCTATCTGCCCGCGGAAATACTGCTCCACGCGCAAGCGTGTCTTGGCCGCCGGGCGCCCTTGCGGGTTGGCCGATGTCGACACCAGCGGCCCGACCAGTGAGCACAGCTCCCGTACCACCGGATGGTCACTGACCCGCAGCGCGACAGTGTCATGAACCCCGGTAATCCACTCCGGCAGCATGTTCTGGTGTGGTACCAGCCAAGTGTTCGGGCCAGGCCAGGTGCTGCTCATACGATCAAGCCAGATTTCGGGGAAATCTTCGAACAAGAAGTCGAACTGACGGATGTTGTCGGCAATCAGGATCAGCCCCTTGTCGACCGAACGCGACTTGATCGCCAACAGACGATCCACCGCCTCTTCGTTCCAGGGATCACAGCCCAGGCCCCACACAGCCTCGGTTGGATAGGCAATCACCGCACCGGCCCGAATTTCACGCGCGGCTTGTTGCACACGCCAACTGCTCACCATTGCTATCACTCCGCATAAAGGCTGACGAGCAGTGTACTTAGGCCGGCCGGGCAAACCAACGCCCAGCTTCATTACTCACCCGCCCATCCACTTCAAGCTCGGTCAACGCCGCTAACACCTGAGGTAACGGCCAACCACTGTTACTGGCCAGCGCTTCGCTGGTTTGTGGCGCCGCCAGCAACAGCGCTTCAAGCACATGACGCGGCTGGGCTGGTTGGCTGCAAGGCGCGGGAGGCAAGCGTTGCCAGCCCTGCAGGGTGTCGATGATCTGATCGACGTTCTCCACCAGCAATGCGCCATCGCGAATAAGCTGATGGCAGCCCTTGGAGCCGGGGTGATGAATCGAGCCCGGAATGGCATACACCTCGCGCCCTTGTTCAGCGGCCAGACGCGCAGTGATCAACGAGCCGCTGGCCAGGCTCGCTTCGACCACCAGGACGCCTAACGAGAGACCACTGATGATGCGATTGCGGCGGGGGAAATTACCCGCCACGGCGCCAGCGTCCAAGGGAAACTCAGAAACTACGGCGCTCCCTTGTTCGACCATCGCCGCCGCCAACATCCGGTGCCGTTGTGGATAAAGTTTCTGCAAACCAGTGCCCAATACCCCGATGGTCCGCCCACCGACGTCTAGCGCCGCCTGATGAGCGGCTCCGTCCACCCCCAACGCCAGGCCGCTGGTCACCACAAATCCACCCTGAGCCAGGCTGCGGGCAAACGCCGCTGCGGTGTCCAATGCCGGGCGCGATGCGCGGCGACTGCCAACAATCGCCAGCTGCGGTTTTTCCAGAAGGACAGGATCACCGGCTACGAATAACAAGGGTGGCGCACCGTCTGTTTCCGCCAGTAGCGCGGGGTAAGCGGGGTCGTCCCACATCAGCAAATGCTGATCGCGGCGCTCTAGCCAGGCCAATGCAGCGGCTGCGCCTTCGCGAACTTCAACACTGCGACGAGCGTGGGCGCTCTCACTGGGCAGCCCCAATGCACGCCAGGCAGTAGCCGTCGCACTCAGCGCGGCTGATGCACTGCCAAAGGCTTCCAGCAATAAGTGAAAGCGCCGCGGCCCGAGCCCGGGCAATCGGTGCAGGCGCAATCGCGCCTCAAGTTCGGCGGGCGAACCACCTTGGTAAGCAGACTGTGACATGGCGATCATCCTTGACCGAAGAGGTTGCCCACACACTGCACAAGCTGTGGATAACTCTGTTGATAATGCTTTGACAACCGGTTGAAAAAATTCCCTTGGCAGCGAGATCAGCGGCTGCCTGAAACCTTAGCTGACCTTTGCCAGGTGCCGAATGCGCCGAATCCCTTTATTATGTGTACTCATGTTTGTAACTCATCGCACAGTGCAGCTCATACGCTTATGGCCATTCTGAACATCCTCGAATTCCCGGACCCGCGCCTTCGCACCATCGCCAAACCGGTGACCGAAGTTGATGACGGCGTTCGTCAACTGATCGATGACATGTTTGAAACCATGTACGAAGCCCCCGGCATCGGCCTGGCGGCGACCCAGATCAACGTACACAAGCGCATCGTGGTCATGGACCTGAGCGAAGACCGCAGCGAGCCACGGGTGTTCATCAACCCCGAACTCGAGATGCTGACCGAAGAAATGGATCAGTATCAGGAAGGCTGCCTGTCGGTTCCCGGTTTCTATGAGAACGTCGACCGCCCGGTGCGGGTGAAGATCAAAGCGCTGGACCGTGACGGCAAGCCCTTCGAAGAAATCGCCGAAGGCCTGTTGGCGGTGTGCATCCAGCACGAATGCGATCACCTCAACGGCAAGTTGTTCGTCGATTATCTCTCGACGCTCAAACGTGACCGGATCAAGAAAAAGCTGGAAAAGCAGCATCGCCAGCAAGCTTGATCTCTTCTTTCCAAAGGCTTGCTCCGGCAAGCCTTTTTCTTTTTTAGCGAGTTAAGCGAGAACTCCATGCGCATTGTCTTTGCAGGCACCCCAGAGTTTGCCGCCGAACACCTCAAGGCCCTGATCGACAGCCCTTATGAAGTGGTGGCCGTCTACACCCAACCCGACCGTCCGGCCGGTCGCGGGCAGAAGCTGATGCCCAGCGCGGTCAAACAACTGGCTGTGGATAACGGCATTACGGTCCTGCAACCGCCAACGCTGCGCAATGCCGAGGCTCAAGCTGAACTGGCAGCCCTGAAACCCGACTTGATGGTGGTGGTGGCCTACGGCCTGATCCTGCCGCAAGCGGTGCTGGATATTCCGCGCCTGGGTTGCATCAACAGCCACGCCTCATTGCTGCCACGCTGGCGCGGTGCCGCGCCGATACAGCGCGCGGTCGAAGCGGGCGACAGTGAGAGCGGCGTTACCGTCATGCGTATGGAAGCCGGGCTGGATACCGGCCCCATGTTGCTCAAAGTCACCACCCCGATCAGCGCTAACGACACCGGTGGCAGCCTGCACGACCGTCTCGCCGAAATGGGCCCTGCGGCGGTCATTGAAGCGGTGGCGGGCCTGGCGGCTGGCACACTGCAAGGTGAAGTGCAGGACGACAGCCTGGCCACTTATGCGCACAAGCTGAACAAAGACGAAGCACGCCTGGACTGGTCTCGCCCAGCGGTAGAACTGGAGCGCCTGATTCGCGCTTTCAACCCGTGGCCGATTTGCCACAGCAGCCTCAACGGCGAAGCGCTGAAGGTGCTTGCGGCCAGCTTATCCACAGGCAGCGGCGCACCGGGTGAAATCATCGGCGCCAGCAAAGACGGTCTGATCGTCGCCTGCGGTGAGCAGGCCCTGTGCCTGACCCGCCTGCAATTGCCCGGTGGCAAGGCGCTTAACTTCAGCGACCTGTTCAACAGCCGCCGCGAGAAGTTCGCCGTCGGTACGGTGCTTGGTCAATGAATCCACGTTTGGCGGCCGCCCGCGCCCTGGCGGCAGTACTCAGCGGCAAGGCTTCTCTGAACAGCTCACTGCCCGCGCAACTGGACAAGGTCGAGCTGCGCGACCGTGGCCTGACCCAAGATCTGGCCTTTGGCACCGCGCGCTGGCAGCCGCGGCTCTCGGCCCTGGCCGAGCGGTTACTGCAAAAACCGTTCAAAAAAGCAGACGCCGATGTCGAGGCGCTGTTGCTGGTGGGCTTGTATCAACTGCTCTACACCCGCGTCCCCGCCCACGCCGCCATCGGTGAAACCGTGGGCTGCGCCGACAAGCTGAAAAAGCCGTGGGCCAAGGCATTGCTCAATGCGGTGCTGCGCCGCGCGCAACGCGAGAGCAGTGAGATCCTCGCCGAACTGGAACGCGATCCGGTGGTGCGCACTGCTCATCCGCGCTGGCTGCAAAAGTCGCTCAAGGCATTCTGGCCGCAACAGTGGGAAGCCATCTGCGCTGCCAACAATGCCCATCCGCCGATGATTCTGCGGGTCAACCGCCGTCATCACAGCCGTGAGGCTTATCTGGGCCTGTTGCGCGAAGCGGGGCTTGAAGCCAGCGCCTGCCAGTACAGTGCCGACGGCATCCTCCTGGCCGAGGCCTGCGATGTGCGTAGCCTGCCCGGTTTTGATCAGGGCTGGATCAGCGTCCAGGATGAAGCGGCGCAACTGGCTGCCGATCTGCTCGACCTCGCGCCCGGCCAGCGGGTGCTCGATGCCTGCTGTGCCCCCGGCGGCAAAACTTGCCACCTGCTCGAAGCCGAAGCAAAACTCGACGCGGTAGTGGCCATCGACCTGGAGGCCAAGCGCCTGACGCGGGTACGGGAAAACCTCGACCGCCTTGGCCTGGACGCCCAGTTGATTGCCTGCGATGCCCGCGACACCGCCAGTTGGTGGGATGGCAAGGGTTTCCAGCGCATCCTGCTTGACGCGCCATGCTCGGCCACTGGCGTGATTCGCCGTCACCCCGACATCAAAATGACCCGTCAGGCGGAAGACATCGTGGCCCTGGCAACCCTGCAGGGCGAGCTGCTGGATGCTTTGTGGCCAACTCTCGAAGTAGGCGGCATCTTGCTGTATGCCACCTGCTCGACCCTGCCCACGGAAAACACCGAAGTTATCGAAGCCTTCCTCGCCCGCACCCCGGGTGCCCGTGAGTTGGACCTGGCAACCCAGGCCGGTGTGCGCCAGCCCCATGGCCGCCAACTGCTGGCCCAGGAAGGCGGACACGACGGCTTCTACTATGCCAAGCTGATCAAAATCGCCGCCACACGCGGATAACAAGAGAAGGGAAGAGCGGATGAAGATCATCATCCTGGGCGCAGGGCAGGTCGGCGGTACGCTGGCAGAACACCTGGCCAGCGAAGCCAACGACATTACTGTGGTTGATACCGATGGCGAGCGTCTGCGCGATCTCGGCGACCGCCTGGATATCCGTACCGTCCAGGGCCGCGCCTCGTTCCCTACTGTTCTGCGCCAGGCGGGTGCCGACGATGCCGACATGCTCGTTGCGGTAACCAACAGCGACGAAACCAACATGGTCGCCTGCCAGGTTGCCTACACCCTGTTCCATACGCCCACCAAGATCGCCCGCGTGCGCGAGTCGGCCTACCTGACCCGCGCCGGCCTGTTCGACAACGACGCAATTCCGGTCGATGTGCTGATCAGCCCCGAACAGGTGGTCACCCACTACATCAAGCGCCTGATCGAACACCCCGGTGCCTTGCAGGTGATCGACTTCGCCGAAGGCAAGGCGCAACTGGTGGCGGTCAAAGCTTATTACGGCGGCCCGCTGGTCGGTCAGCAACTGCGCCAGATCCGCGAGCACATGCCCAACGTCGACACCCGTGTCGCCGCCATTTTCCGCCGTGACCGCCCGATCCTGCCGCAGGGCGACACCGTGATCGAGGCCGATGACGAAGTCTTCTTCATCGCCGCCAAAGCGCACATTCGCGCAGTGATGGGCGAGCTGCGGCGTATCGACGAGACCAACAAACGCGTGGTCATCGCTGGTGGCGGGCAAATTGGTGAACGCCTGGCCGAAGCGATCGAAAGCCGTTACCAGGTCAAGATCATCGAGATGAACCCGGCCCGTTGCCGTTACCTCTCCGATACCCTCGACAGTACCGTAGTGCTGCAAGGCAGCGCCTCCGACCGCGACCTGATGCTCGAAGAGAACATCGCCGAAGCCGATATTTTCCTGGCCCTGACCAACGACGACGAGGCCAACATCATGTCCTCGTTGCTGGCCAAGCGCCTCGGCGCTCGCAAGGTGATGACCATCATCAACAACCCTGCGTACGTCGATCTGGTGCAGGGGGGTGATATCGACATCGCCATCAGCCCACAGCTGGCCACCATTGGCACACTGCTCGCCCACGTACGCCGCGGCGACATCGTCAGTGTGCACTCACTACGCCGTGGTGCGGCCGAGGCCATCGAGGCCATTGCCCATGGTGACTCGAAGTCGAGCAAGGTCATCGGCAAAGCCATCGAAGACATTGCCCTGCCGCCAGGCACCACCATTGGCGCAATCATCCGCGATGAAGAAGTGCTGATTGCCCACGACGACACCGTGATCGAAGCGGGTGACCATGTGATCCTCTTCGTTGTGGATAAAAAGTACATCCGTGACGTCGAGAAGCTCTTCCATGTAGGGTTGACCTTCTTCTAAGAGGGAGGCGAAATGCGCGAATCACTGGAAAAGATGCTGGCCAAGGGTGTGGATAACGCTCTGCTGCGCTTTGGCCTGGGCAAGGCCTGGCTGGATGAAGGCAACGGTGCCGAAGCTGCGGTGCACTTGCAGCGCTGCGTTGAGTTCGATCCGAAGTATTCGGCAGCCTGGAAGTTGCTGGGCAAGGCGCATCAGCTGCAGGGCGATAGAGCTGCGGCGCGCCTCGCGTGGGAACAGGGGCTGGAAGCCGCCAAGGCGCATGGCGACAAGCAGGCCGAGAAAGAGATGACGGTGTTTCTCAAGAAGCTGGATAAAGCCGGTTAAGCGCATCGCGGGGCAAGCCCGCTCCCACAGGGATCGTGGACATCTGTGGGAGCGGGCTTGCCCCGCGATCTAACGATCAATACCAGCGCGCCTCACCTGGCGGCCGCTTCTTGAAGCGCTTCATGCTCCACATGTACTGGCTCGGGTACTCACGCACATAGCGTTCCACCACTTTGCTCATCGCCGCTGCCGACACGCTGACATCCTCGCTGTACATCTCTGGCGGTGCGGCTTCCAGGAACACCTTGAAGCCCGAACCATCCGGCAGGCGCAGCGCATGCAGGAACACGCCGACGGCTTTGCCACCGGCCAGCATGTTCGGCACGAACTTGCTGGTCAGCGCCTGGGTACCGAGAAATGGCACGAACACACCTGCCGATTCAGCCGGTTCCGGGTCGGCGGGAATCCCCACCTGACCGCCGCGACGCACTTCCTTGATGACGCTGAGAATGCCTTCCTTAGTTGAAGGTGCAACGCGGTTGCCCATTTGCACACGTTGTTCACGCAGCAAATCATCCACAGCCTTCAGCTTGGGCGGGCGATAGAAGATGATCGGTTTGCACTGGCTGCAATAGAAGTGGTTGAGCACTTCCCAGTTACCCAAGTGGCTGGTGATGCCCACTACGCCTTTGCCGGAAGCCAGCGCCTGCTCAAGCACTTCCAGGCCGTGCACTTCCTTGACCAGCTCCAGCGAACGCTGCGGTGGCCAAATCCAGGCACAGGCGCTTTCGACGAAAGACTTGCCGATATCTTTCAGGGTTTGGCCAACCAATTGCTCACGCTCAACCGGGTCCATTTCCGGGAAACATTTGGCCAGGTTGATACGCACCACGTTGCGCGAGCTGTTGGGGATTTTCCACATCAGCCAGCCAATGCCGGCGCCAACACGCTGTACCGCACCCCAGGGCAGCTTGGCGAACAGTCGCAGCACCCCGATCATCAGGGCGCCTTTGAATTTTTCCACAGGCGGTTTCCTTTTATCTGCATGTCTGCAAGCCGCGTATTGTAACCCTTCAACGCACCAGCGCGGCGTAGCGATCACAGTCGGTGGTGTGGTCCATGACCATGCCGGTGGCCTGCATGAACGCATAACAAATGGTTGGGCCAACAAAGGTGAAGCCAGCTTTTTGCAAAGCCTTGCTCATGGCTTTGGCCTCATCGGTCAGCGCCGGCACTTCACTGCGCTGGCTGAAATGATTGATCTTCGGCTCCCCTCCGACGAACGACCACAACCATTCGGCAGGGTTATCCACAGCCAGCCAGGCCAAGGCATTGCGGCGCGCTGCCTTAAGCTTGAGACGGTTACGGATGATGCCGGGATCGAGCATCAGCTCTTCAATACGTTCGTCACTCATCTGCGACAGCTTCACCGGGTCGAAACCGTACATCACCTCACGGTAGCGCTCGCGCTTTTTCAGAACAGTGATCCACGATAGCCCGGCCTGGAAGCCTTCAAGCAGCAACATCTCGAACAACTGCTCCGGCTCGCGTTGCGGCGCACCCCATTCCTGGTCGTGGTAGGCCTGGTAAAGCGGATCGTCGGTACACCAAAAGCAACGTGGCATAAGGCTCCAAGGGTAGAGGCTTTAGCGAATCGGGTTATACTCCCGCTCTTTATATTCGCAGCCCTAGAAACAGGTGAATTTCGTGAGCCAGCCTACGCCAGCAGTGCGTACCTTCCAAGACTTGATCCTCGCCCTGCAGAATTACTGGGCCGAGCAAGGTTGTGTGGTGCTTCAGCCCTACGATATGGAAGTAGGCGCCGGCACTTTCCATACCGCCACGTTCCTGCGCGCCGTCGGCCCGGAAACCTGGAACGCCGCCTACGTGCAACCGAGCCGTCGCCCGGCTGACGGTCGTTATGGCGAAAACCCAAACCGCCTGCAGCACTACTATCAGTTCCAGGTAGTGCTCAAGCCTAACCCGGCGAACTTCCAGGAACTGTACCTGGGCTCGTTGAAGGCCATCGGCCTCGACCCGCTGGTGCACGACATCCGTTTCGTCGAAGACAACTGGGAATCGCCGACCCTCGGCGCCTGGGGTCTGGGCTGGGAAATCTGGCTCAACGGCATGGAAGTCACCCAGTTCACCTACTTCCAGCAAGTGGGCGGTATCGAGTGCATGCCGGTAACCGGTGAGATCACCTATGGCCTGGAACGTCTGGCCATGTACCTGCAAGGCGTTGACTCGGTCTACGACCTGGTCTGGACCGACGGTCCGTTCGGCAAGGTGACCTACGGCGACGTGTTCCACCAGAACGAAGTGGAGCAGTCGACCTACAACTTTGAGCACGCCAATGTCGAGAAGCTGTTCGAACTGTTCGACTTCTACGAAAGCGAAGCCAATCGCCTGATCGAGCTGGAGCTGCCACTGCCGACCTACGAAATGGTCCTCAAGGCATCGCACACCTTCAACCTGCTCGACGCCCGCCGCGCCATTTCGGTAACCGAGCGTCAGCGTTACATCCTGCGCGTACGGACCCTGGCCCGGGCCGTGGCGCAAAGCTACCTGCAAGCCCGCGCCAAGCTGGGCTTCCCGATGGCGTCCCCTGAATTGCGTGATGAAGCATTGGCCAAGCTGGAGGCTGCACAATGAGTGCTCAAGATTTCCTGGTTGAACTGGGCACCGAAGAACTGCCACCCAAGGCCCTGAGCGCCCTGGCTGATGCGTTTCTGGCCGGTATCGAGAAAGGCCTGCAGGCCGCTGGCCTGAACTACACCGACAAGCAGGTGTACGCTGCACCGCGCCGCCTGGCGGTGCTGGTTCGTAACCTCGACACCCAACAGCCTGACCGCAGCATCAACGTTGATGGCCCGCCCCGTCAGGCCGCCTTCGATGCTGATGGCAACCCAACCCAAGCGGCACTGGGCTTTGCCAAGAAGTGCGGTGTAGAGCTGTCGGAAATCGACCAGAGCGGCGCCAAGCTGCGCTTCTCCCAGCACATTCCGGGCAAGGCAACTGCCAGCCTGCTGCCAACCATCGTTGAAGATTCGCTGAACGATTTGCCGATCCCGAAACGCATGCGTTGGGGTGCACGCAAAGAAGAGTTCGTGCGTCCGACCCAATGGCTGGTGATGCTGCTGGGCGACACTGTCGTCGATTGCACTATCCTCGCGCAGAAAGCGGGCCGTGACTCCCGTGGTCACCGCTTCCACCACCCGGAAGACGTGCGCATCAGCGCCCCGGCGAACTACGTCGAAGACCTGCGCAAAGCCTACGTGCTGGCCGATTTTGCCGAGCGCCGCGAGATTATCAGCAAGCGTACCGCTGAACTGGCCATGCAGCAGGAAGGCACCGCGATCGTGCCGCCTGCGCTGCTCGATGAAGTGACCGCGCTGGTTGAGTGGCCAGTGCCGTTGGTCTGCTCGTTCGAAGAGCGTTTCCTCGACGTACCGCAAGAAGCCTTGATCACCACCATGCAGGACAACCAGAAGTACTTCTGCCTGCTGGACGTCGACGGCAAGCTGCTGCCGCGCTTCATCACCGTGGCCAACGTCGAAAGCCGCGATCCGAAGCAAATCATCGAAGGTAACGAGAAGGTCGTGCGTCCGCGCCTGACCGACGCCGAGTTCTTCTTCAAGCAAGACAAGAAGCAATCGCTGGAAAGCTTCAACCAGCGCCTGCAGAACGTGGTATTCCAAGCCCAGCTGGGCAGCGTGTTCGACAAAGCCGAGCGCGTCGCCAAACTGGCTGCCTTCATCGCCCCACACATCGGTGGCGATGCTCAGCGTGCTGCACGCGCCGGCCTGCTATCCAAGTGCGACCTGGCCACCGAGATGGTTGGTGAGTTCCCTGAGATGCAAGGCGTCGCAGGTTACTACTACGCGCTCAACGACGGTGAGCCAGAAGACGTCGCCCTGGCCCTGAACGAGCAGTACATGCCGCGTGGTGCCGGTGCCGAACTGCCATCGACCTTGACTGGCGCGGCCGTGGCCATCGCTGACAAGCTCGATACTTTGGTCGGTATCTTCGGTATTGGCATGCTGCCAACCGGTTCCAAAGACCCGTATGCCCTGCGCCGTGCCGCACTGGGTGTGCTGCGAATCCTGATCGAGAAGCAACTGGACCTCGACCTGAACGACGCCGTGGCATTCGCCGTTGCCCAGTTCGGTCACAAGGTCAAGGCTGCTGGTCTGGCCGACCAGGTGCTGGAATTCATCTTCGACCGCCTGCGCGCACGCTACGAAGACGAAGGCATCGACGTCGCTACCTACCTCTCGGTACGCGCCCTGAAGCCGGGCTCTGCCCTGGACTTCGACCAGCGTGTCCAGGCTGTTCAAGCCTTCCGTCAGTTGCCTGAAGCCGCTGCCCTGGCCGCCGTGAACAAACGCGTGTCGAACCTGTTGAGCAAAGCTGAAGGCGCGGTAGCGACCACGGTCGAGCCGAAGTACTTCGACAATGCCAACGAGTTCTCCCTGTATTCGGCGATCCAGCAAGCGGATCAAGCCGTGCAGCCAATGGCTGCAGCCCGTCAGTACAGCGAGTCGCTGGCGCGTCTGGCAGCCCTGCGCGAGCCGGTGGATGCGTTCTTCGAAGCGGTGATGGTCAACGCTGACGACGCCAATGTCCGCGCCAACCGTTATGCCCTGCTCAGCCGCCTGCGTGGTCTGTTCCTGGGCGTGGCCGACATTTCGTTGCTGGGGTAAGCCTTGAAGCTGCTGATTCTCGATCGGGACGGGGTGATCAACCAGGACTCCGACGCTTACATCAAGTCGCTGGACGAATGGATACCCATTCCCGGGTCGATTGAGGCCATCGCGCAGTTGAGCAAAGCAGGCTGGACGGTGGCCGTTGCCACCAACCAGTCCGGCATTGCTCGCGGTTACTACGACCTGGCCACCCTCGAGTCGATGCATGCGCGCCTGCGCATGCTGGTAGCCGAGCAGGGTGGCGAGGTTGGCTTGATCGTCTATTGCCCTCACGGCCCGGATGAAGGCTGCGAATGTCGCAAGCCGAAGCCCGGCATGCTGCGAACCATTGCCGCGCATTACCAGGTAGACCTGGCTGGGCTGTGGTTTGTCGGTGATAGTAAGGGTGACCTGGAAGCCGCATTGACCGTCGATGCTCAACCCATTCTGGTAAAAACCGGAAAAGGCGAGAAAACCCTGAGCAAGGGAATTCCACAAGGAACATTGATTTTCGATGATCTGGCAGCCATCGCCAGAGAACTTATCCACAAATAGGGCGTCTGCGAACCAGGCGCACTTTTACTAGGCGGGCAAGCCCGCAACGGTACATGCCGCTATGTCGATCCTGCAGGCGATCAGAATTTTTCTTTTTTACCTGCTGTTGGGTACCAGCTCCTTGCTGTGGTGCACCCTGAGCTTTTTTATCGCGCCGTTTCTGCCGTTCAGCGCCCGCTACCGCTTCATTAATGTCTACTGGTGCCGTTTTGCGCTGCTGCTGGCGCGGGTATTTTTGAACATCAAGGTCAAGGTTACGGGTGCGGAGAATGTCCCCAAGCAACCCTGTGTGATCCTCTCCAATCACCAGAGCACCTGGGAGACGTTTTTTCTGTCTGCCTATTTTTCGCCGTTGAGCCAAGTGCTCAAACGCGAACTGCTGT
This sequence comes from Pseudomonas sp. H9, assembly GCF_004353925.1. Lineage (GTDB taxonomy): Bacteria > Pseudomonadota > Gammaproteobacteria > Pseudomonadales > Pseudomonadaceae > Aquipseudomonas. The sequence continues at coordinate 104,760 of NZ_SMOK01000012.1, forward strand.
ATGTGCCGTTCTTTGGTTGGGCCATGGCCATGCTGCGGCCGATCGCTATCGACCGCGACAATCCCAAGGCCGCACTCAAGCAAGTCGCCAGCGAAGGCGACAAGCTGCTTAAAGACGGCGTCTGGGTTCTGATATTTCCAGAAGGCACCCGTGTGCCATTTGGGCAGATCGGCAAGTTTTCCCGCGGTGGCACCGCCCTGGCGGTAAACGCTGGCCTACCGGTGCTGCCCGTTGCTCATAACGCTGGCAAATTCTGGCCCAAGCAGGGCTGGGGCAAGCGTGCCGGTACCATCGAGGTGGTCATCGGTGCACCGATGTACGCCGAAGGCACTGGCCCACGCGCCATTGCCGAACTGAACGACCGCGCCGCGGCCTGGAACGAGCAAGCCCAGCGTGACATGGGGTCGCTACCTGCACAGGCGCCAAACACCGCTCACGGGGTTGCCTGACGATCTGTGGATAACTTGTGTACAGTATTTGGATCTTTCGCCTGAAAAATAGCTAAGCTATTAATTTATCTACTTATTTTCCTGTATGACTGTTTTCTGAAAATCGTGCATAAGTTTTTTTCGAGATAAAAAAACAACTGTAGGAGCGGGCTTGTCCCGCGATGCGATGTAGCCGACATATCGCATCGCGGGGCAAGCCCGCTCCTACAGTGCGTTTAGACCTTGTCGATATCTACATCACGGGTTTCTTTCAGGCAGAACAGCCCGACCACCAGGCTCACCCCAGTGATCAACACCGGGTACCACAGGCCGTAGAAGATATCGCCGGTGTACACCACCAACGCAAACGACACGGTAGGCAGGAAACCGCCGAACCAGCCATTGCCGATGTGATATGGCAACGACATCGAGGTGTAGCGAATACGGGTCGGGAACAGTTCGACCATCACTGCCGCCAGTGGGCCGTAGGTCATGGTCGCAATCAGAATCATGGCCACGATCAGCACTACCACCATGGTCTGGTTCACGCTGGCAGGGTCAGCCTTGGCAGGGTACCCCGCCTTGTCGATAGCAGCCCGCAGCGCCACTTCATCAAAACCGCTGATGCGCTGATCACCGACGGTGACCACCACTTCACTGCCGGCAGCGACCGACTCAGAGCTGTAAGGCAGACCTTGCTTGACCAGGAAGGTTTTGACCTTGTCGCAGGGGCTGTCAAAACGCGCCTTGCCGACTGGGTCAAACTGGAAAGTGCAGCTTTGTGGATCAGCCATCACCACAATCGGGGCCTGACGGCTGGCGGCGTCGATCTGTGGGTTGGCGTAGTGGCTCAGGGCTTTGAACAGCGGGAAGTAGAGCAGGGTGGCCAGCAACAGGCCAAGCATCAGGATCGGCTTGCGCCCCACGCGGTCCGACAACCAGCCAAAGAACACAAAGAACGGCGCGCCGATCACTACGCTGATAATCAGCAGGGTATTGGCTTGGGCTGGGTCCATCTTGAGCATTTGCGTGAGGAAGAACAACACATAGAACTGTGCGGTATAGAAGGTAACCGCTTGCCCGGCGTTGATGCTGAACAGCGCGGTAAGCACGACCTTGAGGTTGGCCCAGGAACCAAACGACTCACGAATCGGCGCCTTACTGGCCTTGCCTTGGGCCTTCATTTTCACGAAAGCTGGCGATTCGTGCATGCTCATCCGAATCCAGGTAGAGATCCCCAGCAGCACAATCGACAGCAGGAACGGCAAGCGCCAGCCCCAGACTTCAAATTGGTCACCGCTGATGTAGCGGCTGCCCAGCACAACCAGCAACGACAAGAGCAAGCCTAAGGTTGCCGTGGACTGAATAAAGCCGGTATGGAATCCACGTTTGCCGGGTGGCGCATGCTCGGCCACGTAGGTGGCCGCGCCGCCATATTCACCGCCCAGCGCCAGCCCCTGGAGCATCCGCAGGATCACCAGAATGATCGGTGCAGCGATACCAATGCTGGCGTACGTGGGTAGCAGGCCAACCGCAAAGGTCGATAGGCCCATCAGCACAATGGTGACCAGGAAGGTGTACTTACGGCCGATCATGTCCCCCAGACGGCCGAACACCAAAGCACCGAACGGTCGCACCAGAAAGCCTGCCGCAAAAGCCATCAAGGCAAAGATGAAAGCCGTGGTGTCGTTCACCCCGGCAAAGAACTGTTTGCTGATAACCGCCGCCAGTGCCCCGTAGAGAAAAAAGTCGTACCACTCGAAGACGGTCCCGAGGGACGACGCGAAAATAATCTTGCGCTCTTCTCGGCGGCTGTTGCTGACCGCAGCCGCGCCCTGTTCCTGAATGTAATCCGACATCGTTGCTGTCCTCGGCCTCAAGGCCCCAGTGATTATTTTTGTTGTTCCACTGTCGACGTCGGCAGACTGCGTCCGGCGTCGTTGTTGCACGCACCCTGGTCAGGGCGTCGGTACTGCGGTTTCTTCTTCGGTCCGAGCGGTGGATAACATTCCACGGGTAATCAGTTGCGCCGCCTTTTCGGCAATCATCAAGGTGGGTGAACAGGTATTGCCGGAGACAATCTGCGGCATGATCGACGCATCAGCGATGCGTAACCCCGGTATGCCATGTACGCGTAGCTGGTCATCGACTACATCCAGCGGCCCGTTGCCCATTCGGCACGTTCCGACTGGATGGAAAATAGTGGTGCCGATCTGGCCTGCGGCCTCGTGCAGTTGTTCTTCACTTTGCAGGTCTGGCCCAGGCAGGTATTCACGTGGGTTGAACGCCGCCAGGGCAGGGGCCTGTACGATCTTGCGGGTAAGACGAATGGCCTGGGCGGCAACCCGCAGGTCTTCTGGGGCACTCAGGTAGTTGGGATCAATCAGCGGCGCGTCGGCCGGGTTGGTCGAGCGGATATCGATGCGTCCACGGCTCGCCGGGCGCAGGTTGCACACCGATGCGGTAAAAGCCGCAAAGCGGTGCAGTGGCTCACCGAAGCGCTCAAGTGAGAGCGGCTGTACATGGTATTGCAGGTTGGCTGAAGCCTGTTCAGGCCCGGAACGAACAAACGCCCCCAACTGGCTCGGCGCCATGGCCAACGGGCCGCTACGGTCATACAGGTAGCGCAGCCCCATCCCCAGTTTGCCCCACACACTGTTGGCCACCTGATTGAGGGTGCGTGCGCCGCTAACCTGATAAATCAAGCGCAGTTGCAGATGGTCCTGCAGGTTGCCACCGACGCCCGGTAATTCATGACGAACACTTATCCCAAGGCCTTCAAGCAAACCACGCGGGCCGATACCGGAACGTTGCAGAATGCCGGGCGAACCCACCGCGCCCGCACACAGGATGATTTCACGCCGGCCCCTGAATTGCTGCCATTGACCTTGCCAGCGTGCTTTTACCGCCGAGGCCCGACCATCTTCGAGGACGACCTGATCGACCAATACATCGGTCAGCACCGTCAGGTTAGGGCGGTGGCGCACTGGGCGAAGAAAGGCTTTGGCCGAGTTCCAGCGAACCCCGGAGCGCTGGTTGACTTGAAAATATCCACAGCCCTGGTTATCGCCGCCGTTGAAATCGGCGACGCTTTCGATACCGCTCTGTGCAGCGGCTTCGCGAAAGGCATCGAGGATCGGCCAGGCGTAGCGTTGCTGTTCAACCCGCCACTCACCTTCGTTGCCATGCACTTCGCTGGCACCGGCAAAGTGATGTTCGCTGGCCTTGAACAACGGCAATACGTCTTTCCAGGCCCAACCGTCGTTACCTTGCTCGGCCCAGCGGTCATAGTCACCGGCCTGGCCGCGCATGTAGATCATGCCGTTGATGGAGGAACAGCCACCGAGCACTTTGCCCCGTGGATAACCCAGGGCGCGCCCGTTAAGGCCAGATTGCGCTTCGGTCTTGAAGCACCAGTCGGTGCGCGGATTACCGATGCAATACAGGTAACCCACCGGAATGTGAATCCAGGGATAGTTGTCTTTGCCCCCCGCTTCAAGCAGCAAGACTCGGCAGCTGGGGTCGGCTGACAATCGATTGGCCAGAAGGCATCCGGCAGGGCCGGCACCGACAACCACGTAGTCGTAGACAGGATCGGCTGATGGCATGGGCAACCTCGCGCCTGATTATTATTCTTGTCCTGCTCCATGTTATTGATTAATTTCGGGATGAAAACGTTAGATTTCACTCAAGTGCTGTGCGTTTTAACACAACGTCCGTGAACACCCGATTCACAAGGATAAGCATGTTCGACTGGAATGATCTGCGGTTTTTTCTCGAATTACAGCGCAGTGGTCGCCTGCTGACAGCGGCCAAACGCCTGAATACGACCCACAGCACCGTGGCCCGGCACATCGACAATATCGAACAGAGCCTGGGCACAGCCTTGTTCGTTCAGCATGCTCAAGGTTATGAGCTGACGCCCTCGGGCCAAGCGCTGCTCAAGCATGCGGAAGCCATGGAAAACGTCGCCTTGCTGGCGCAGGAAGAAATCACCCAGGCCATCACACCGTTGGGAAAAATACGCCTGGGCGTTACCGAAGGCATTGGCATCATGTTCTTCACCCCGCGCATGAGCAGCCTGTTCGAGCGCTACCCTGGCCTCGAAGTGGAGCTGGTGGCCGTACCGCGCTTTGTCAGCATCCTCAACCGCGAAGCAGAAATCAGCATTCACCTGGAACGGCCTAACGCCGACCTGCTGATTACCCGCAAGCTCACCGATTACCGCCTGGCGCTGTATGCCAGCCCCGAATACCTGGCCAAGGCGCCGCCGCTGGAGCACCGCGAAGACCTGGCCCGACACAGCTGGATTGGCTACGTCGACGACTTGCTGTTCAGCCAGGAACTGCTGTTTCTCAACAGCTTTTGCCGAGCCCCCAACGTGGTGTTTCGCAGCACCAGTGTGATTGCTCAGCAGCAGGCTGCCCGCGCGGGGCTGGGGATTGCGGTACTGCCCAACTACATGGCCCGGCATGACCCGGCGCTGGTCAGGGTACTGCCCAGCGAAACCATCCAGCGCAGCTACTGGATCTGCACCCGCCGCGAACTGCACAAGTCCGTTCGCTTGCGGGTAGTCTGGGACTTTCTCCTGGCCTTGTGCGCGCAAGAGCAGGGCGCCTTGCTGGCGGAGTAGGGCTCAGCTGCTCAGGGTTTTAATGGTCAGCAGCACTGCCGCACAGATGCCGACGATCGCGAACAGTTGCTGCAGACGTGGCCCGGCCAATCGCCCGGCAAACTGGCGGGCGACCAACAACCCGACGACTGCGCCGCCTGCAAACGGTGCCCCGACACTCCAGTGCATGACACCACCTACGCTGGCGCTGACCACACTGCCGGTGGAGACCAACGCAATCACCGCCAGCGAAGTGGCCACGATGCTCTTCATGTCCAGGTTGGTATAACGGCTGAGTGCCGGGATGATCACAAAGCCACCGCCCACCCCCAGCAGCCCGGAGAGCACCCCGGACAAGGCACCGGTGAAAGCTAGCGCCCGTGCGCACGGCAAGGTCCAACGCAGGCGTCCCTGCAAGGGATTGAGTACACAAGGCATGACCAAGCGCTGGCCCAACGGCGGCTCACCGCGCAATTCCCGACGCGCCTTGAGCATCATCCGCGCGCAGGCGTACACCAGCACCACCGAGAAACCCAAAGCCAGCGGCGCATTGGGCAGTTGATGCGCCAGCATCAAGCCGAGCGGCGCAGTAGCGATACCAATCAGCGCCACGAATGCAGCAGCCCGATAGCGCACCACACCCTGACGCAAACCCAGCACCGCGCCAACCGCGGCGGCCATACCGACAGCCAGCAGGCCGACCGGTGCTGCTTCGACCATCGACAGCCCCAAACCGAAGACCAACAGGGGAACGGCGAGAATGCCGCCACCCGCACCGGTCAGCGCCAGAACCGCCCCAATGATTGCTCCCAAGCCTGCAGCGAAAAAAGGTTGCTCGATCACTGCCGCGCCTCAACCGGTGCAGGCTGCGGTTTGGCCAACCACTCGCGCCCTTTGAGCATGCAACGCCAGTAGAGCGGCGGCAGTACCTGTGCTTTGAGCAACCACGCCAAGCGCGTCGGGCGCCGGCCATCGAGCAACCAGCGTGGGAAGCTCGGTGCCAGCTTGCCGCCATAGGTGAACTCGGCCAGCACAATCTTGCCGCGCTCGACCGTCAAGGGACAGGAGCCATAACCGTCGTAGTGCGCCAGCTTCGGCAAGCGCCCGAGCGCCACCAGCAGATTGTTGGCCACTACCGGTGCCTGCTTGCGTGCCGCAGCGGCAGTCTTGGCATTGCTGGTATTGATACCATCGCCCAAGGCGTGGATGTTGGAGAACTGACGATGACGAAGTGTTGCCGGATCGACATCAATCCAGCCTGCCGCGTCAGCCAAGGGGCTGTTGCGGATGAAGTCGGCAGGCACTTGGGGTGGCACCACATGCAACATGTCGAAGGCTTGAATCCGCGTTTCGCTGCTGCCATCAGGTAAGGTGCGAATAAAGGTGGCCTTCCTGGCCGGGCCATCCACGGCGACCAGACGGTGGGCGTAATTCAAATCTACCGCGTATTTATCGATGTATTCCATCAGCGCCGGGACGTAGTCCGCCACGCCGAAGAGCACAGTACCGGCATTGAAGAAGTGCGCCTGAATCTTGCCCAGACGCCCCTGGCGCAACCAATGATCGCACGACAGGTAAAGAGCTTTTTGCGGCGCGCCGGCACACTTGATCGGCATCGGTGGTTGGCAAAATACTGCGCGGCCCTCGCGCAGGTTCTGCACCAATTGCCAGGTGTAAGGTGCCAGGTCGTAGCGATAGTTGGAGGTGACGCCATTGCGTCCGAGGGTTTCACTCAAGCCTTCGATCGCATCCCAGTCCAGCTTCAGGCCCGGGCATACCACCAACTGCTCGTAGCTGAGTACACGTCCATCATCCAGCGTCAGCGCTTGTGCGTGAGGATTAAAGCTATCGACTTTCGCCTTGATCCAGCGAACACCAGAAGGAATGGTCGAAGCCATACTTTTAGCGGTGCTCGGCGCATTGAAAACGCCAGCGCCCACCATGGTCCAACCGGGTTGATAGTAATGGGTATCGGCCGGATCGATCAGCGCGATGTCCAACGACGGGTCGCGGCATATCAGGCTTGAAGCCACAGCAATTCCGGCAGCCCCCGCGCCGACAATCAAAACCTTGTGATGATCGCCTTTAGGCGATGTGGTGTGAGCAGGCATGGCAAGGTGTTCCTTTAATAATAATTCTGGGTCGTGCTCAGAGTGCGTTGAGCGGAATCTTCAAGTAACGCACGCCGTTGTCTTCAGGTTCGGGTAGCTGGCCACTGCGCATGTTGATCTGCACCGACGGCAGAATAAGCACCGGCATGTCGAGGGTGGCATCGCGGGCTTCGCGCATGGCAACGAAGCTGTCTTCACTGATGCCTTCTCGCACATGAATGTTGTTGGCGCGCTGTTCCGCCACGGTGGTCATGTAGCGCAGCTCACGACCACCAGGCAGGTAGTCATGGCACATGAACAGCCGCGTATCAGCAGGGAAGGCGAGAATGCGCTGGATCGAGCGATACAGAGTACGGGCGCTGGCGCCTGGGAAATCGCAGCGCGCTGTACCGTAGTCGGGCATGAACAAGGTGTCGCCGACAAAGGCGATGCTTTGCCCTGCAACCTCGACCACATAGGTCATGCACGCCGGGGTGTGCCCTGGCGTATGCAACGCTCGCGCCTGTAAGGCGCCGATGGTGAACGGCTGCTCGTCGTCGAACAGCACATCGAACTGACTACCATCGCGGGCAAAAGTACTGTCGGCATTGAACAGTGTGCCGAAGACTTTCTGTACCTGAGTGATCTGGCTGCCAATTGCGATCTGGCCACCGAGCGCTTGCTTGAGATAGGCAGCAGCAGACAAGTGATCGGCATGCACATGGGTTTCCAGAATCCACTGCACCGTGCCGCCCAGCTCTTTGACCCTGGCCACCAACTTGTCTGCTGACGCGCTATTGGTACGCCCTGACTTGGGGTCGTAGTCGAGCACGCTGTCGATCAACGCACAGTGCCCGCTAGCACGGTCCATCACCAGATAACTGATGGTCGAAGTCACACTGTCGAACAGCGCTTCCACATACAAATTGCCGCCGATGATCATTACCGCTCTCCAGATTGTTCCGTGCGCCCTGGCGTTGAGCCTTGCGCGCATTGGTCAGGCTTTTATCAAGATGCGTGCCATCGACCATAGACCGCATTCCCGCCCTTAAGCGCCGTGTTTACTGACCGCAAAACACGGCCCCTGCCTAAAACTGCCGCGTTGTCTGTCAGACGATGGCAGCCCCTGGCAGTTTTTGGCAGTCCTCTCGCCTTCAGTTAAGCTGCTCAAGTGCTTCCCCTGGTGCCTTATGTCTTATTCTTCGCCAAATATTCCCGAACCCGCCATCCAGGCGCTGGTGTCTTACCTCGAACACGACGCTCAACCCACCATCGTGCTCGACACCGACTACAACATTCTCGCGGCCAACGCGGCCTACCAACGCCAGTTCGGGGTGGAAGGGCAGCCACCGCTCGGTGGTAAATGTCATCGGATTTCCCATCACTATGCTGTGCCGTGCGATCAGGCCGGCGAGCTGTGCCCGATGCGCAAGGCCTGGGACAGCCGCACACCTGAACGTGTACTACATGTTCATCACACCCCACGCGGTCCTGAGCATGTTGACGTTGAGTTGCGTCCGATCCTGAATCAGCAGGGTGATGTGGTGGCTTTTGTCGAACGCCTGACCAGCATCGCGGTGGCGTCAGCTCAACCACAACAGCAAGGCCTGGTGGGCCGTTCTGTAGCGTTCAAAGATTCGTTGTCCAGTCTGCAGCGGGCAGCACCAGCCCAGATTCCGGTGCTGCTGCAAGGAGAGTCAGGCACCGGCAAAGAACTCTTCGCCCGCGCCTTACACCTGGGTAGCCCGCGCGCCAACGGCCCGCTTGTGGTCGTCGACTGCACAGGGCTGACAGAGTCGCTGTTTGAGAGTGAGCTGTTCGGTTACGAGAAGGGCGCCTTCACCGGGGCACTGCAACGCAAGATCGGGCTCGCAGAAGCGGCCCATGGCGGTACGTTGTTTCTCGATGAAATCGGCGAAGTACCGCTGGCCATGCAAGTCAAACTGCTGCGCCTGATTGAGTCAGGCAGCTTTCGCCCCGTCGGCAGCTTGCGTACTGTCCACTCAGATTTCCGGTTGGTCTCAGCTACCCACAAACCCCTCAAGGAAATGGTTGCGGCAGGCACCTTCCGCGAAGACCTCTATTACCGCATCAGCGGCTTCCCTATTCGCCTGCCGTCTCTGCGCGAGCGAGTCGATGATCTGCCGCTGCTGATCGACAGCCTGTTGCAACGCATGGCGGGTAAGTCAGCCCCCAAGGTCGATAGCGAAGTGCTAACACTGCTCGGGCTGCATAGTTTTCCCGGTAACATCCGCGAGCTGCGCAACATTCTTGAGCGAGCACGACTGTTCGCCGACGACGGCGTCATTCGCGCCGAGCATCTGCCTACAGAACTCAGAAGCGGGGAAGGGGACTCAGCTGTTCCCAGGCGATGGCGCAACAAAGATAACCTTGGCCAATTGGCTCAGGCCCTACAGAACTTTGATGGTTCACGCAGTGCATTGGCACAGCATCTTGGTATGAGTGAGCGCACGCTCTATCGCCGCTTACGCGAACTTGGGCTTTGAGCCTCGCAGACGACTCGGAAGATCCGTCAATAGGTTCCACGTGAAACATAGGCTCCGAACTGATCGGAGTCAGCCGGCAACGCATTTTTTCTTCTACGCTGAAACTGCTCACTCGCTGCGGAGGACTTTCCGTGCGTAGCTTGCTGAGTCGGCAGCCCATTGGGTATCAGGGTGCCGACGTTCAATACTGATTTTTCTCCCAGAGGAGCATCGTCATGTTTGCCTGCTTTCACCGGGCGATCCTGCTCACCGTCGCTCTGCTCGCGCTCTCGGGTTGTTCCGATGAGGATGCGCAATCCAAGAAAGCGGCCACGCCGCCCACACCAGCCACAATCGAAGCCCCAGCCGCACCGGCTGCACCCGCTCCTGCGGCGTCTCCAGCTCCTGCTCCAACTGCGCCAAGTGAGGCGGTGTTCAGCGCCGAACAACTTGATCAGATGCTGGCACCATTGGCGTTGTATCCGGACGCATTGCTGGCGCAGGTGCTGATGGCCACCACCTACCCAGGCAATGTTGCCGACGCGGTGGCCTGGTCAAAGGCGCACCCTAAGGTCAGTGGTGATGCCGCCGTCAAGCAGGTCGCCGACCAGCCTTGGGACCCCAGCGTGCAATCGTTGGTGGCGTTTCCACAGGTGCTCGATACGCTTGGCCAAGATCCAGCCTGGGTGCAGCGCGTAGGTGATGCGTTTCTCGCCCAACCCGACGCAGTGATGAATTCGGTGCAGCGCCTGCGCGCCAAGGCCAAGGCTGCCGGTAACCTGGAATCCAATGATAAGCAGACCGTCATCGTGCAGCCAGCAAGCGCCCCCGCAGCCAGTACCACTACGGTGGTTCAAGCGCCTGCGCCAGCACAAACCATCGTGATCCAGCCGACCAACCCGCAGGTTGTTTACGTCCCAAGCTATAACCCGCAGGCGGTGTACGGCAGTTGGCCCTATCCGTCCTCACCACCGGCGTACTACCCTCCGTCACCGGGCTACGCCATCGGCACAGCGTTGGCCACCGGCCTGGCTTTCGGGGCTGGCGTGGCGATCGTCAATTCGCTGTGGGGGGATTGCGACTGGGATGATCATGACGTCGATATCAATGTAAATCGCTACAACAATATCAACGACAATCGCAGGATCAATGCCAACCAGAACACCTGGCGCCACAACCCGGTGTATCGCGACGGCGTCCCATACCGCGACCAGGCCAGCCGCGCCCAGTTCGATCGGCGTTTGCCCGGTAGCGAACAGCGCACCGCTTACCGCGGCGACACCCCGGACCGTGTCGCAGAACGCGCGCGCGCCCGTGAAAGCCTGACGCAGCGGGGCATCGAATCACCGGCAAGCAGTAACCTCGAAGCGCGCCAACGTGTGCAAAGTGCCGACCGTGAGCGCGCCCAGCAGACCCTGCAAAAGCATGGCATTGAGCAGTCCGGTGGTGCACGGGAGCGTGCCCAGGTTGCCGAGCGCCAATTGAGAAATGACAGTCAGGTGCGCCAGCGCGCCCAGGTATCCCAGCAAAGTCGTCAGCATCAGACGTCGGTGCGCAACCAGCAGGCACGCCAACAAGTCCGCCAGCAACATGCCAACGTTCAGGCACCGCGCAACAATGCGTTGGCCGGTGTACGCAATCCTTCGCAGTCCCGCATCGCGAGCAACCGTGGCCAGGTCAGTCACCAGAGCATCAACCGGCCCTCTGCGGCGCGAACAGGCCACCAGGTGCAACGACCCGTGCGTGTGCAATCCCACGGCGGTGGCGGCTTTCGCCGTTGAGAGGAGAATCAGTCATGAATTTTGTATGTCGATTTACGCTGGTTCTGCTTCTGCTCTGGACATCCAGTAGCTACGCTCAAAAACATTTTCCAAGCCCGGAGGCCGCCAGTGAAGCTCTGGTGCAGGCGCTCAGTAACGAGCAAGCCGATGAGCAGCAACTGGCGAACTTACTCGGTAAGGACTGGAGGAGTTACATCCCGGCCAAAAGTGTTGACCGTACAGACGTCAGCGCCTTCCTCTCTCTCTATAAGGAAAAGCATCAAGTTCAGTCCGACAACCCGAAGCGTGCACACCTGGTCGTCGGTAACACCCCCTGGGTATTCCCGATGCCCATCAAACACGTTGCTGGCGGTTGGGTATTCGACACTAAAGCTGGTGCCGAGGAAATCCGCCTGCGTCGTATCGGACGCAACGAACTGGCGACCATCCAAGCCGTGCGTGCTTATCACGACGCGCAGATGGATTATGCCGAGGTTGATCGCAATGGCGATGGCGTCCTCGAATACGCGCAAAAATTCATCAGTAGCGACGGGCAGTTCGACGGTCTGTACTGGCCTGAGAAGGAGGGCATCGAGGAAAGCCCACTCGGGCCGCTGTTTGGCGATGCCGCAGTGGGTGACGACTGGCACGGCTATCACTACCGCATCCTGACCGCCCAAGGCCCCTCGGCACCCGGCGGCGCCTATGACTACAAAATCGGCGGTCACATGACCCGCGGCTTTGCCGTTATCGCCTGGCCGACGAAATATGGAGACACCGGCGTGATGAGTTTCATGATCAGCCATGACGGTGAGTTGTTCGAGAAAGACCTCGGCCCAGAGAGCAGCAAACAAGCAGCTGCCATTAAGCGTTTCGATCCTGACAGCAGTTGGAACGAAGTGAAGGACGAGTAGGAGCGGGCTTGCCCCGCGATAGGATACTGCTGACGCACCGCAATCGCGGGGCAAGCCCGCTCCTACAATAAAAAAGCCCGCATGAGCGGGCTGGTCATCTTGGTGTGAAAGCTGCAGCTTTCTGTGAACCTGAACCTGATGCAGGCTCACAAAATTATTGCTTCTGGACCTCCAGCAAACGCTGATAAAGGATCTCCCTTTAAGCTCCAGCCTCAATCCAATATCAAATGCGGTAAAAACCGGCTCGAATCCTTGGTAATCAAACTATCATCCTCCCGCACCCCAATCCCCGCCGCCTGATCCCCAATCACCCAAGACCCAATCAACGTGTAACTGTCCCCAAACTGTGGCAGCGGCGCAAGCTCCTGAAGAATGTACGGCGCATCCGTATAAGGGCCGTCCTCCTTCACAATCAGCCCATCAGCCGTTTTCAACTCAATGTTCGCGCCTTCCCGCGAGAAGAACGGCTTACGCACCCAGCCCTTCGGCACTGCCTTACCTGGGTCGGTATCCAGGTGTGACGGAAGCAAATTCGGGTGGCCTTTGTTGAATTCCCACAACAGCGGCAGGATGCCTTTGTTGGAGAGGATGGATTTCCACGCGGGCTCAAAAAACTGCGTATTACTCTCGGCAATCGCAGCGCCGAAGGGCTCGTGGAAGATGAACTCCCAGGCGTGCAGTTTGAACAGGTGGGGAATCCAGCGATCTTCGAGGTCGACGAAGCAGCCTTCGCTGGTGAGGCCAATGTCTTCGATGTTGATGTGGCGTGATTCGATGCCGACTTTTTCCGCGACCAGGCGCAGGTAGTCGGTGGTGCCTTTGTCTTCGATTGAGTCTTTCATCGAGGCAAAGTAGAACGGCTGGTTAACCTGCAGTTGGGCGAAGGCCTGGTGGAGTTTGGTGTCAATGCTGTTGAACTGGTCGGCGTGTTTGGGCAGCAAGCCGCGCTCGATGCATTGCTCAAGCCAGCCCCACTGGAACGCCGCTGCCTCGTAAAGGCTGGTGGGTGTGTCGTAGTTGAGTTCCAGCAGTTTGGCAGGGCCGGTGTCGTTGTAGGAGAAGTCCATGCGCCCGTACAGGTGCGGGTGGCCTTCTAGCCATGAGGTTCGGATCATGTCGTAGAAGGGCGCGGGGATGCTCAGGCGTTCGAGCAGTTCTTCGCTCTGGACCACGCGGGCAACGAGGTCCATGCACATGTCGTGGATCTCGGTGGTCGGGTCTTCGAGGTCACGCTCGATTTGCTTGAGCGTGAACTGGTAATACGCGCTTTCGTCCCAGTAGGGTTCGCCGTCGATGGTGTGGAATAGGAAGCCGAGGCTGTCGGCCGTCTGTTTCCAGTCATGACGCTCTGCGCAGTGGATCTTCTTCATGACTGCCTTCCTTAACTGCTCGACCTGCCCCAGCCGCTGCTTGCGCTGGCTTTGCTGCCAAAGCCGCCACGGGAGATGGTGCTCGATTTGGGGGAGGTGCGCAGCGTGTTGATGTAATTGCTGCTGCCGTGCCGAGCCTGGATGGAGCGGCCGAAGGTCGCGCCATTGGCGACGCGTTGAGGGAGGGTCGAGTTGTCCTCGTCGCCGCGGTTATCGCGGTAGCGGTACACCGGCTCGGAGCGGTAGCTGCTGCGGTTGTTGCTCAACATGTTGCCAATCAGCAGGCCGGTCAGCAGGCTGCTGGTGGAGAACCCTGAGCCGCCGCCACTCGCCAGAGAGTTGGTCGCTTGAGCATTGGCGGCGTCGACCTGGGATTGTGTCACCTGGCCTTCGGCGGTCAGTTCAAACCCACCCAGCTTGGGGGTGAACATGCCCATGGAGCCTTTCTGGCACCAGTCGGCGACGAAGTCGGCATCGCAAGCGGCTTGAGTGAGGTACACAGGGGCAATGCGGCGATGCTCAGTAATGGCCGTCACGTAGGCGTCCGAACAGACGTCCACCGGCAGTTTTTCATCGGCACACTGTTGAACCGACTGGAAGTTGTACTTCTTCTGCACATCGTAGGTTTTTTCTGTTGGCCCGCAGCCGGATACCGCCATGGCGACCGACGCTACCAGCGAAAGCTGGACGTACTTGCTTCGTTTCATCGGGAGCTCCGTGCGCAATCAGTTCTGGGTAGGCGTCATGCATGCGGCATTCAACATGCCGACGCTGATGGCTACGGCGGCCACATAGATGCCGGCCGCAAGCTCGCCGTTCTTTATGCGCTCGGACGCGCCTTTGAGTACCAAGCTGGTCAGCAGAAATGCCAACAGTTGGACAACGGCTGCGATCACCGCCCAGACCACGAAGTCGAGGAGGTTGATGGAGTAGGCAATCACGTTGCTTGCCGGGATGGCGAAACCGGTGATGGCACCGCCCAAGGCGACCGCCGCAGAAGCGTTACCGGCACGGATCAGCTCGAATTCCTTGTGCGGGGTGATGCGGGTGTAGATGAACTGGAACAGCGCAAACAGTACGGCAGCCCCCAGGATGTAGATGAAAAAGCCAAACACGGCAGCTTTGTTCAGGGAGATGGAGAGAGCTTCTAGCATGGGATGCTTCCTTTTTAGAGCGCAGTCAGGTCGGTTGTATACAGCGAAATGCCCAGCGACGTGCTCAGGCTGATGGTGCCTTCAGAGTCTTCTTCGACGGAAAACAGCAAAAACTCGCGACGGTAGGTCAGGCCGGTGTCGCGTGCGCACCAGCATTTCGATCGCCATGCTGGAAGTGCATTCCAGGCGGAGGGTGTAGGAGCTCGCGAGGGCGGCGATTTCACTTTCATTGAAGTGGTCGACCACATGGGAAGCACCCAAGCCTCATGTTTCACGTAGCGGCGACCGACAGGCCCGCGCGCACCTGCTTCATGTAAAAGCTCGATGGCTTTTTCGCGGACGGCTTCAAGTGCTCTCCGTGAAAGCGTGAAAATCTACAGACCATTTTGACCACACTCAACAACTCAGCCGTGGGACTTTTCCGATACTTTTCGGAGAAAAGACCTGACCTTGTGACCGTTCAATAATTGTCTCTTCTGAGTTGACGCTATTACCCAATCCAGCCGATTTTTCCCCAATACCCACCCATTAATCTGTGCCCAGGTTGAACGCAACGTCCAACTAACCTGAACAAAAAAGGATTGGTTTCGGGAGAGGGGGTCGTGGTCTCAAAAATTTCAGGCAAAAAAAAGCCCGCGTGAGCGGGCTTGTTGGTAACCGACGGGACCCAAGCATCCAGGTCCGGCCGGTCATCTGTTTGTGAAAACGTGCAGCTTTTCTGTGAACCTACATCTCTGATGTAGGTTCTCAAAAAAGATGACTCGCGCTTCCCAACAATCGCTGGCGGAAAATCATCTTTTTTGAGATTCCGTCTTTTGGGATTCACAAAATAAATGAGAAAAGCCGATTCTCTTCACACAATAGTTGGTTCCACGTGGAACACGGACACGCCACCATGGTTGCGAAACCTCTAACTGGCTGCAGAATTTCAGTTTTTACGTCAATTGAAGCATAGGCCTCCTATCTGATCCGTGGTGCATGCTGTCCAAACACCCCTAACGCAGGGTCATATGATATCGCTGGTTATAGTAGTGATTGGGATGGTAAAGTGCTGGATGATGCTCTTTCTATTTTGAGAGGCAAAGGGTTGTGAAAGTGAGATATAAAGAAGGCGATATTTTTATTATTCCTGCAAAGGGTAAATTTATCCTCTGCCAAGTTGTTTTTCCCTCAAGAAGTAAATTTAAGAAAGTAATTGGTTTCTGCGTTCTATTTGTGCAAGAAAATAAGGTCTTTAAAAATGACGGAGTTCTTACCCCTATTCCCATTATGGATATGGGGAGAGAACTGAAAATCATATTTACAGGGAATCAAAAAATTGAGGATGGTTCTTGGGAGATCATTGGTCACGCAGAGCTGACCGAGGATAAAGAAGAACTTAAAATATTTAACTATGCTGGTGGTCTGTATAAAGGGGAGGAGGAAATAAGACGAATCCCTGTTTCCGAGTATAATAAATATACCATCATGGAAGTGTATGGTTTCGATCTTGTTAATACCTTGCTGGCAAGCCTGTAGCACCTCCGTTTTATAAGCTAGCATCTCGTATTTTCGGCTAAACCAAAGGTTGGTTCTGAACGAAGTAAAGCCCAATCTAGGCTGGGAAGTGTCTACGAAACCAGGGGCGATTCATTTGAAATCTACATTTAATCCAATTAGCAAATTGAGATTACTTTTACAACTTCCTGTTATCTGTATTAATTTAATACTCAACAAGTATGCATAATTACTACTTAAATTATTTCAGCACGTATTTGAAGTCTTGCTTGATTCGCTCCTCCATCCAGATCAATTCGCCGCCCACTTCAGCCAGGGATCTAACTTCACGCACACTTCGTTCACACGCGATCAGCTTCCGGTGAGCCGTTGGGGGAGGAGGGTGGAGCACGGGAATTTTAGGTAAAAAAAAGCCCGCTAGTGCGGGCTTGATGGTGACCGACGGGGAGCAGGCGTAGGGCCCAGCCGGTCATCTATTTGTGAAAACGTGCAGCTTTTCTGTGAACCTACATCTCTGATCAGAAGTCCAGGTTAGACACTGCCAGGGCATTGCTCTCAATGAACTCACGACGTGGCTCAACTGCATCGCCCATCAGGGTGTTGAAGATCTGATCGGCAGCGATCGCGTCTTCGATGGTCACCTTGAGCATACGACGCACGGTTGGGTCCATGGTGGTTTCCCACAGCTGGTCAGGGTTCATTTCACCCAGACCTTTATAGCGCTGAATGGTGTGACGCTTGGTGCTTTCGGTCATCAGCCAGTCGAGGGCTTCCTTGAACTCCGTGACAGCCTTCTTGCGCTCACCACGCTGAACATAAGCGCCTTCGCCGAGCAGGGTGCTCAACTGTGCGCCCAGGGCGGTGACGGTGCGGTAGTCGTTACTGCCGAAGAAGTCACGGTTGAAGGTGACGTAGCTGGCCAGGCCGTGAGAGGTGATTTCCACTTCCGGCAACCAGACATTACGCTCTTTGTCTTCACGCAGGCTGGCCTTGTACAGCAGGCCCGACTTCTCGCTGATGCGCAGGCGTTCTTCGAACTTGCCCAACCATTCCTGCATGGCAGCGTGGTCACCCAACTGCTCCAGAGAGACGGCTGGCAGGTAGACGAAGTGCTCGGTCAGTTCCTGAGGGTACAGACGCGACAGACGCTTGAGGGTCTTCATCACGGTACGGAATTCGTTGACCAGGCGCTCCAGCTCAACACCCGATACAGGCGGTGCCGACTCGTCCAGGTGCAGGCTGGCATCCTCCAACGCCGACTGGGTCATGTACTCTTCCATGGCGTCGTCGTCTTTGATGTACTGCTCTTGCTTGCCTTTCTTGACCTTGTACAGCGGCGGCTGAGCGATATAGATGTAGCCACGCTCGACCAGCTCTGGCAGTTGGCGGAAGAAGAAGGTCAGCAACAGCGTACGAATGTGCGAACCGTCAACGTCAGCATCGGTCATGATGATGATGTTGTGATAACGCAGTTTGTCGATGTTGTACTCTTCGCGACCGATACCGCAGCCCAGTGCAGTAATCAGGGTGCCCACTTCCTGCGACGAGATCATCTTGTCGAAACGTGCTTTCTCGACGTTGAGGATCTTGCCCTTGAGCGGCAGGATGGCCTGGGTTTTGCGGTTTCGACCTTGCTTGGCCGAACCACCTGCGGAGTCACCCTCCACCAGGTACAGTTCGGAAAGGGCAGGGTCCTTCTCCTGGCAGTCTGCCAATTTGCCTGGCAGGCCGGCGATATCCAGAGCGCCTTTACGACGGGTCATTTCCCGCGCTTTACGCGCTGCCTCACGGGCACGCGCAGCGTCGATCATCTTGCCGACAACGGCCTTGGCTTCGTTCGGGTTCTCCAGCAGGAAGTCGGAGAAGTACTTACCCATCTCCTGTTCCACGGCCGTTTTCACTTCCGACGAAACCAGTTTGTCTTTGGTCTGGGAGCTGAACTTAGGATCCGGCACCTTGACCGAAATGATCGCAGTCAGGCCTTCACGTGCATCGTCGCCGGTGGTCGCAACCTTGTTCTTCTTGGCCAGGCCTTCCTGTTCAATGTAGTTGTTCAGGTTACGAGTCAACGCCGAACGGAAGCCGACCAGGTGAGTACCACCGTCACGCTGCGGAATGTTGTTGGTGAAGCACAACAGGTTCTCGTTGAAGCTGTCGTTCCACTGCAGGGCGATTTCCACACCCACGCCGTCTTCACGCTGAACGCTGAAGTGGAACACCTGGTTGACCGGGGTCTTGTTGGTGTTCAGGAATTCAACGAACGCACGCAGTCCACCTTCGTACTTGAAGTACTCCTCTTTGCCCGAGCGCTCATCCTTGAGGAGGATGCCAACACCCGAGTTGAGGAAGGACAGTTCGCGAATACGCTTGGCCAGAACATCCCAACTGAAGTGGATATTCTTGAACGTCTCAGCCGAAGGCTTGAAATGAATTTGGGTACCGGTGGTTTCACTATCACCCACGATTTTCATCGGCGCTTGCGGAACACCATGCACGTAGGTCTGTTCCCAGATCTTGCCACTGCGGCGAACGGTCAAGACCAGCTCTTCAGATAGGGCGTTAACCACAGACACACCTACACCGTGCAGACCGCCGGATACTTTGTAGGAGTTGTCGTCAAACTTACCGCCAGCGTGCAGAACGGTCATGATGACCTCGGCGGCAGATACGCCTTCTTCTTTGTGCACGTCGACAGGAATGCCGCGACCGTTGTCGCGAACGCTGATGGATTCGTCCGGGTGAATGATTACGGTAATGTCATCACAGTGGCCGGCGAGTGCTTCGTCGATCGAGTTATCGAGCACCTCGAACACCATGTGGTGCAGGCCGCTACCATCATCGGTGTCGCCAATGTACATACCGGGACGCTTGCGCACGGCATCTAGCCCTTTCAGCACCTTGATGCTGGAGGAGTCGTACGTTTGATTTTCGCTCATGCCTTCACTCCCGATGGTCGTGGGTCTGGGTGATACGGCCCTGTTCCACGTGGAACAAGGCAACTGGCGTTTCCGTCTGCCAGCCTTCCCTCAATAATTCGTGATCTACACAGGTGATAAACACCTGGCAGCGTAAGTCTTCCAACAAGCGACACAATGCGCGGCGGTGCTGCTCATCCAACTCGGACGGCAAGTCATCCACAAGATAAATACATTGCCCGCGTCGAGCCTGGCTAACCAGGTGCCCCTGAGCAATTCGCAATGCACAGACCACAAGCTTCTGCTGGCCTCGAGACAAAATATCGGCAGCGTTGTTGGCGCCGAGTCTCAGACGTAAATCAGCACGTTGAGGTCCGGCCTGGGTATGCCCCATGTGCTGATCTCGTTGCAAGGAAGAGGCGAGTACTTCACTGAGTTCCCGGTCCTTATCCCAGCCTCGGTAATAGCTCAGGGTCAGCCCTTCGAGCTCGACCAAATCGCTCAGGGTTCGCTCAAAGACTGGCTTCAAGGCCTTGATGTAATTACGGCGGTATTCATCTATTTCAGCGCTGGCCAGGCACAGTTCCCGGTCCCAGGCCGCTTGCGAAACAGCGTCAAGTGTACCATGCCGCAACCATGAGTTCCGCTGCCGCAAAGCCTTCTGCAGGCGCTGCCATGTGGCCATGAAGCGGGGTTCCACGTGGAACACGCCCCAATCAAGGAACTGGCGGCGGATTTTCGGTGCACCTTCAAGCAAGCGAAAGCTGTCAGGATTGATCAACTGCAGCGGCAGAATCTCAGCCAGTTGTGCAGCACTACGAGCATTCTGCCCGTCGATGCGAATGGTGAACTCGCCTTGCCGATCCCGCGATATCCCCAGGTTACTGCTGCCACCTTCACTGAGTTCGACCTGGCCGAACACGGTGCAAGCGAGTTGCTCATACTGGATAACCGGTGTCAGTCGGGTACTGCGAAAGGAACGGGCCAAGCCCAGCAGATGCACCGCTTCCAGCACACTGGTTTTGCCGCTGCCGTTGGCGCCGTACAGAATATTAATGCGGGGGGAGGGAGAGAAGGTCACCGGGTGCAGGTTACGCACCGCGGTGACAGAAACGCGACTAAGGGACATCTAGCGTCTGCTGATCAAATTACAGACGCATCGGCATGACAACGTAAGCGGAGTCGTCATTGTCAGCTTCCTGCAGCAAGGCACTGCTGTTGGAGTCCGACAGAATCAAACGAACTTGCTCAGTGGTCATAACGCCCAGTACGTCCAGCAAGTAGCTGACGTTGAAGCCGATTTCCAGCGAGCTACCGTTGTAGTCGACGCTGATTTCTTCTTCCGCTTCTTCTTGCTCCGGGTTGTTCGCCTGGATTTTCAGCTGGGCATTGGCCAACTGCAGTCGAATACCACGGTACTTCTCGTTGGACAGAATGGCAGTCCGGCTGAACGCTTCGCGCAGAGCCTGACGATCACCGACCACCAGCTTGTCACCACCTTTAGGCAGCACGCGCTCATAGTCCGGGAACTTGCCATCGACCAGCTTGGAGGTGAAGGTGAATTCACCGGTGGTGGCTCGAATGTGGTGTTGCCCCAACACAATGCTGACTTTGCCATCGGGCTCGGTCAGCAAACGCGCCAGCTCAAGGATACCCTTGCGTGGCACGATGACCTGGTGGCGGTCTGCCTGACCAATGTCAGCGCTCATCGAGCACATGGCCAAACGGTGACCGTCGGTAGCCACTGCCCGCAGGGTGTTGGTAGACACTTCCAGCAACATACCGTTGAGGTAATAACGCACATCTTGCTGGGCCATCGCAAAGCTGGTGCGTTCGATCAGGCGGCGCAGACGGCTTTGCTCAAGGTTGCAGGTCAGCGAACCCGGGCCTTCTTCAACGGTCGGGAAGTCGTTGGCTGGCAGGGTCGACAGGGTGAAACGGCTACGTCCGGCTTTGACGACGATTTTTTGCTCATCGAGTTTGATGTCGATCAGCGCGTCGTTTGGCAAGCTCTTGCAAATGTCCATCAGCTTGCGTGCTGGTACGGTGATCTCGCCTGGCTCGGCAGGCTCTTCCAGTTGAACACGGCCAACCAGTTCCACTTCCAGGTCAGTACCGGTCAGTGAAAGCTGCTGACCCTGAACAACCAGCAGTACGTTGGACAATACCGGCAAGGTCTGGCGGCGCTCGACGACGCCTGCGACCAGTTGCAGGGGTTTCAACAGGGCTTCGCGTTGAATGGTGAAATGCATGGTCTAGTCCCTTGCCTTAATAAGCTGCGCTGACGCCAATCACGTCGTCAGGGTCCGCAGCAGGTTCTTGTAGTCCTCGCGGATATCCGCGTCGGATTCCTTGAGCTCGTTGATCTTGCGGCACGCATGCAACACGGTGGTGTGGTCGCGGCCGCCAAACACATCGCCGATTTCCGGCAGGCTGTGGTTGGTCAGTTCCTTGGACAGTGCCATGGCTACCTGACGTGGCCGAGCAACCGAACGTGAACGGCGCTTGGACAACAGATCAGAGATCTTGATCTTGTAGTACTCGGCAACGGTGCGCTGAATGTTATCCACACTCACCAGTTTGTCCTGCAGTGCCAGAAGATCCTTGAGCGATTCACGAATCAGCTCGATGGTAATGTCACGCCCCATGAAGTGTGAGTGAGCGATAACCCGCTTCAGCGCACCTTCAAGTTCACGGACGTTGGAGCGAATGCGTTGGGCAATAAAGAAGGCGGCGTCGTGAGGCAGCTCTACTTTAGCCTGGTCGGCCTTCTTCATCAGAATCGCAACGCGGGTTTCCAGCTCTGGTGGCTCCACCGCAACGGTCAGGCCCCAGCCAAAGCGCGACTTCAGGCGTTCTTCCAGCCCCTCGATTTCTTTCGGGTAACGGTCACTGGTCAGAATGACCTGCTGACCGCCTTCGAGCAAAGCGTTGAAGGTGTGGAAAAACTCTTCTTGGGAGCGCTCTTTACGGGCGAAAAACTGAATGTCATCGATCAGCAGTGCATCCACCGAACGGTAGAAGCGCTTGAACTCATTGATGGCATTGAGCTGCAAGGCCTTAACCATATCCGCCACGAAACGCTCCGAGTGCAGGTAGACCACCTTGGCATTCGGATTCTTCTTGAGCAGATGGTTACCCACAGCATGCATCAAGTGCGTTTTACCAAGGCCTACACCGCCATAAAGGAACAGCGGGTTGTAGCCATGCTTGGGATTGTCCGCCACCTGCCAGGCAGCAGCCCGCGCCAGTTGGTTGGACTTACCTTCGACGAAGTTCTCAAAGGTGAAGGTTCGGTTCAGGTAGCTGGTGTGCTTGAGTGCCCCTTCAACCTGCACCGTACGCTGCTCGGTCCGGCCACTGGGTGCCGGGGCAGTACCGGACTCACCCATAGCGTCGAAACTGTCACGCGAAGGCGTCTGTTCGGATTCGGTCACAGCGGGAGCGGCCGCAATCGCAGGTGCAACGACGGGCTCATTGACCACAGCTGCCTGTGCAGCTTGCGCGGCTTGTGCCTGAGACGCTGCTACTGCGGCAGCCAGCGGTGCATTAGGCGCTGCGCGTGGTGCCGAGCTGCGTCTGCTACCTATTAATAAGGAGAGGGCAGGCGCAATACCGTTGCCGTGCTCACCTAACAGCTCGAGCAGGCGGCTCAGGTACTTTTCGTTGACCCAATCAAGAACGAAACGGTTAGGCGCGTAAACGCGCAACTCGTCGCCTTCGGCTTCGACCTGTAGCGGACGGATCCAGGTGTTGAATTGCTGGGCAGGCAGTTCATCGCGCAGAAGCTCTACGCACTGCTGCCAAAGTTCCACTGACACGGATATCCCCTGAGTTGAAAGCCGGTGAGGCAAAAACAAGCGCCCATTGTACCGAGCAGAAGCTCAGTTATCCACATGCAGGTGCGTCAAGGATGACGATAAATCAGCAGATTACTGGCCAAAATGACCTCTTTGCACTGTGAATAAGCTCTGTGGATAACCGCACTTGAGGTCTTTGCACAACTGGGGGCTGAAATCGGTGGATAACCTGCCTGTGCATAACTGCTCATTTGATCCACAGCTTTTCCGCGGCATCGGCACAGCCAGATCACCTTTTCTCGACAGGGTTTCAATTCTCTGTACATAAGGTAAGACGTGGCCTGTAGCAGTTTATCCACAGATACTTGGCGCTTAAGCTTTATAAGTTTTACAGAAAAGCTTTAAATAATTCCTCTCTCTTTTTCTATGTCTAAGCATGTGGTGATGCCATTCCCAAGATCTCTCCCTGGTATAGAGGGGATTTCCGTCTATAAGGAAAAGCTGGTTGGAAATTGACCTATGGCCCCGCTTTCTCTAGAATCGCCGATCTCTTAAAACGGGGGCCATTCCGGCCCGTTGTCGACGAACCAGGTAACACGCCATGAAACGTACTTTCCAACCAAGCACCATCAAGCGCGCTCGCACTCACGGTTTCCGTGCCCGTATGGCCACCAAGAACGGTCGTGCCGTTCTGTCGCGTCGCCGTGCCAAAGGCCGTAAGCGCCTGGCAGTTTGATTTTTCGGCACTGGTGGTGAGTCAGGACTTCAGTCGGGAAAAGCGTCTGCTTATACCCCGACATTTCAAAGCGGTCTTCGACTCCCCAACCGGCAAGCTGCTGATCCTTGCCCGCGAGAACGGTCTAGATCACCCCCGCCTGGGGCTTGTGATCGGAAAAAAGAGCGTCAAACTCTCCGTTCAACGCAATCGCCTGAAACGCCTGATGCGCGATTCGTTTCGCCTGAACCAGCATATGCTTGCAGGTTGGGATATCGTGATCGTCGCGCGCAAAGGGTTGGGCGAGATTGAAAACCCAGAATTGCACCAACATTTTGGCAAGCTCTGGAAGCGCCTCGCACGCAGTCGGCCCGCTCCAGCAGTGAACACCGACTCTGTGGGGGTAGACAGTCAAGATGCGTAAACTGGCACTCGTTCCGATCCAGTTTTACCGTTACGCCATTAGTCCTCTGATGGCCAGTCACTGTCGTTTCTACCCCAGTTGCTCCTGTTACGCATTGGAAGCCATCGAAAACCATGGTCTTTTACGTGGCGGGTGGCTAACCGTTCGTCGCCTGGGGCGTTGTCATCCGTGGAATGCCGGCGGTTATGACCCGGTTCCGCCAGCTCCCTCTTCCCGTTCTTCTTCGATAGCCGAGTAATCATGGATATTAAACGCACGATCCTGATCGTCGCCCTGGCAATCGTGTCCTACGTCATGGTTCTGAATTGGAACCAAGACTACGGCCAGGCTGCCCTGCCGACTCAGAATACTGCTGCCAGCAACGTTGCACCGGCCTTGCCGGACACCGCGCAGGCCGGCAACACTGGCGCCAGCGCCGATGTGCCGAGCGCCAACGCTGAATCCAGCCCTGCCGAACTGGCGCCGGTTGCCATCAGCAAAGACCTGATTCGGGTCAAAACTGATGTGCTCGACCTGGCTATCGATCCAAACGGTGGTGACATCGCCCAGCTGATGCTGCCTAAGTATCCGCGCCGCCAGGATCATCCGGACATTCCGTTCCAGCTGTTTGACAACGGCGGCGAGCGTACCTATCTGGCTCAAAGCGGCCTGACCGGCACCAACGGTCCGGATGCCCGCCCAAGCGGTCGCCCTCTGTACGCGGCAGATCAGAAAAGTTATCAACTGGCTGACGGTCAGAACCAACTGGTCGTCGACCTGAAGTTCAGCGATAACGGGGTTAACTACATCAAGCGCTTCAGCTTCAAGCGTGGTGAGTACGACCTGACCGTTACCTACTTGATCGACAACCAGAGCGCGCAGCCCTGGAGCGGTAACCTGTTCGCGCAATTGAAGCGCGACGCCAGCTCGGATCCATCTTCGAGCACCGCAACTGGTACCGCGACCTACCTGGGTGCGGCCCTGTGGACAAGTTCGGAACCCTACAAAAAAGTGTCGATGAAAGACATCGACAAGGGAAATCTGAAAGAAAATGTAACCGGTGGCTGGGTAGCCTGGCTGCAGCACTACTTCGTGACTGCCTGGATCCCGAACAAGTCTGAGAACAACATTGTTCAGACGCGTAAAGACAGCCAAGGTAACTACATCATCGGTTTCACCGGCCCGGCACTGAACGTAGCGCCTGGCGCCAAAGGCGAAACCAGCACCATGCTGTACGCTGGTCCGAAGATTCAGGACAAGCTCAAAGAGTTGTCCCCAGGTCTGGAACTGACGGTCGACTACGGCATTCTGTGGTTCATCGCTCAGCCAATCTTCTGGCTGCTGCAACATATCCACAGCCTGCTCGGCAACTGGGGCTGGTCGATCATCGTCCTGACCATGCTGATCAAGCTGCTGTTCTTCCCGCTGTCTGCCGCCAGCTACAAATCGATGGCGCGCATGCGTGCCGTGGCACCGAAACTGGCTGCCCTGAAAGAACAACATGGCGATGATCGGCAGAAGATGTCGCAAGCCATGATGGAGCTGTACAAGAAAGAGAAGATCAACCCGCTGGGCGGCTGCTTGCCGATCCTGGTGCAAATGCCGGTCTTCCTCTCGCTGTACTGGGTATTGCTGGAAAGCGTCGAGATGCGTCAGGCGCCATGGATGTTCTGGATCACTGACCTGTCGATCAAGGATCCGTTCTTCATTCTGCCGATCATCATGGGCGCGACCATGTTCATTCAGCAGCAGTTGAACCCGACGCCGCCGGATCCGATGCAGGCCAAGGTGATGAAGATGATGCCGATCATTTTCACCTTCTTCTTCCTGTGGTTCCCGGCTGGTCTGGTGCTGTACTGGGTTGTGAACAACTGCTTGTCGATCGCACAGCAGTGGTACATCACTCGCAGCATCGAAAAGGCTACCAAGAAAGCCGCTGCTTAATGGGTTAGCCAGCTAACCTGTGGATAAACGCCCCCTCGTGGGGCGTTTTGCTATCTGTCGTTTTTGTCGTGAGGCCTTCGAGCATGAACACTGTGCGTGAAACCATCGCCGCCATCGCTACCGCCCAAGGACGCGGGGGCGTAGGGATCGTCAGGCTTTCTGGCCCTCTGGCGCAGCAGGCGGGCCTGGCCATCTGCGGCCGTACGCTGACGCCACGGCACGCCCATTACGGGCCGTTTCGTGCCGACGATGGATTGGTCATCGATGAAGGTATTGCACTGTATTTCCCCGGGCCGAATTCTTTTACCGGTGAAGACGTGTTGGAACTGCAGGGCCATGGCGGACCGGTAGTGCTGGATATGCTTTTGCAGCGCTGTGTACAACTGGGCTGCCGTTTGGCGCGTCCGGGTGAATTCAGTGAGCGGGCGTTTCTCAACGACAAGCTTGACTTGGCCCAGGCTGAAGCCATTGCCGATCTTATCGAAGCCAGTTCTGCACAGGCTGCTCGCAATGCGCTGCGCTCGCTGCAAGGTGAGTTTTCCCGCCGTGTGGATAACCTGACCGAGAAGTTGATCAGCCTGCGCATCTATGTCGAGGCTGCTATCGACTTCCCTGAAGAGGAAATCGACTTTCTCGCGGATGGCCATGTACTGAGCATGCTCGATGAGGTGCGCACGAACTTGTCCACAGTGCAGCGCGAGGCCGGGCAGGGCGCGTTGTTACGCGATGGTATGACAGTGGTGATTGCCGGACGACCGAATGCCGGTAAATCGAGCTTGCTCAACGTAATGGCGGGCCGTGAAGCTGCAATTGTCACCGACATCGCCGGTACTACCCGGGATATTTTGCGCGAACATATCCACATCGATGGGATGCCGTTGCACGTGGTCGACACTGCCGGTCTGCGCGATACCGACGACCATGTGGAAAAAATTGGTGTGGAGCGTGCACTCAAGGCCATCAATGAGGCTGATCGGGTGCTGCTGGTGGTCGATTCGACCGCACCCGAAGCCAGTGACCCGTTTGCACTGTGGCCCGAGTTCCTCGATCAGCGCCCCGATCCCGCCAAAGTTACGCTGATTCGTAACAAGGCCGATCTCAGTGGCGAGCCGGTGGTGATGGAACATAGCGAGGATGGCCACGTCACCATTACCCTTAGCGCCAAGGATACCGACATGGGCCTTGAGCTGCTGCGTGAGCACCTGAAGGCCTGCATGGGCTACGAACAGACGGCGGAAAGCAGTTTCAGTGCGCGTAGACGCCACCTGGAGGCGTTACGTCAGGCCAGCGCACATCTGGAACACGGTCGTGACCAATTGACCTTGGCCGGGGCCGGAGAGCTGCTCGCTGAAGATTTGCGTCAGGCACAGCAAGCCTTGGGTGAAATTACCGGCGCCTTCAGCTCCGATGACCTGTTGGGACGCATCTTCTCCAGCTTCTGCATCGGCAAGTAGATTTCTTATCCACAGTCGGGCCTGCAATGGGCCCGGCTGCTGTCTTTCTTCCCTCACTTTTTTCTTCCTGCCAGGACAGCCGTGTGCTGATCCTGCGATTTCGCCTGCGTGGCTATCCACAAATCTGTGAAATAAGCCCTGTGGAAAACTCACCTTCAGCTCCGTTGATAACTGGCCTTCAAGCCTGAAGATAACCGTGCCTGTGCGTAAGTGGCTGTTTAATCCACAGGCTTAAGTCGCTTATCCAGAACGCTCATGGGCAGTAGATCACAGGGTTTAAAATCGCTGTACACAATGTAAATTAAGGGCTACAGCACTTTATCCACAGAATGGTGGGTGTATAAGAATAAACATAAAAACAAAGCTTTTATAAAATTTTCTCTTTTAATTTCTATTGCTCGCCACTCATCCACAGGCTGGTTAAATTTTGTGCAAAAGGTTCCTTTAGAGAGGGGTAATTCCCTATACTTGTGCGTTATCCCTATCTATTCCCGAAACAGGCACGAGGTGCGTGGTGGATTTCCCTTCCCGTTTTGAAGTGATCGTCATCGGCGGCGGCCATGCCGGTACCGAGGCTGCGCTTGCATCTGCACGCATGGGCGTAAAAACCCTGCTGCTGACCCATAACGTGGAAACCCTCGGTCATATGAGTTGCAACCCGGCCATCGGTGGCATCGGCAAGAGCCACTTGGTCAAGGAAATCGATGCGCTCGGTGGCGTCATGGCGTTGGCCACTGACAAGAGCGGTATCCAGTTCCGTGTTTTGAACAACCGTAAAGGCCCAGCGGTGCGCGCAACTCGCGCCCAGGCTGATCGCGCGATCTACAAAGCAGTTGTCCGTGAAATTCTCGAGAATCAACCCAACCTGTGGATATTCCAGCAGTCCTGTGATGACCTGATCGTCGAGCAAGACCAGGTACGCGGTGTGGTGACTCAAATGGGTCTGCGTTTCTTCGCGGACTCTGTGGTATTGACCAGCGGCACGTTCCTCGGTGGACTTATCCACATTGGTTTGCAGAATTACTCAGGGGGGCGTGCAGGCGATCCACCTGCAAACGCGTTGGCTCAGCGCATGCGCGAACTGCCGCTGCGCGTTGGTCGATTGAAAACCGGTACCCCACCGCGCATCGATGGCCGATCTGTGGATTTCTCGGTGATGACCGAGCAACCAGGCGATACGCCAATCCCGGTGATGTCGTTCATGGGCGACAAAGCCATGCATCCGCGGCAAGTGAGTTGCTGGATTACCCACACCAATGCCCGTACCCACGAGATCATTGCCGCGAACCTTGATCGTTCGCCGATGTACTCAGGGGTTATCGAGGGCATCGGGCCGCGCTACTGCCCGTCGATTGAAGACAAGATCCATCGCTTTGCCGACAAGGAAAGCCACCAGGTGTTCATCGAACCGGAAGGTCTGAATACCCATGAGCTGTACCCGAACGGGATATCCACATCCTTGCCGTTCGATGTGCAGTTGCAGATCGTCCGTTCGATCCGCGGTATGGAAAACGCTCATATCGTGCGCCCGGGCTATGCCATCGAGTACGACTACTTCGACCCGCGTGACCTCAAGTACAGCCTGGAAACCAAAGTCATCGGCGGCCTGTTCTTTGCCGGGCAGATCAACGGCACCACCGGCTACGAAGAAGCCGGTGCACAAGGCCTGCTTGCCGGAACCAACGCCGCACTGCGCGCGCTGGGCCGCGAAAGCTGGTGCCCGCGTCGTGACGAAGCGTACATCGGCGTGTTGGTTGACGACCTGATCACCCTGGGTACCCAGGAGCCATACCGGATGTTCACTTCGCGTGCCGAGTACCGTTTGATTCTGCGTGAAGACAACGCCGATCTGCGCCTGACCGAAAAAGGTCGCGAGTTGGGTCTGGTCGATGATGAACGCTGGGCTGCTTTCAGCGCCAAGCGCGAAGGCATTGCCCAGGAAGAACAGCGACTGAAAACAACCTGGGTACGCCCGGATACTGCCCAAGGCCAGGCCATTGCCGAGAAATTCGGCACGCCATTGAGCCACGAATACAACTTGCTCAACCTGCTGACCCGCCCGGAAATCGACTACGCTGGCCTGATTGAAGTGACCGGCGGCAACGAAATCGACCCACAGGTGGCCGAGCAGGTCGAGATCAAGACCAAATACGCCGGTTACATCGACCGGCAACAGGAAGAAATCGCCCGGTTGCGTGCCAGCGAAGACACCCGACTGCCCGACGATATCGATTACAGCGGTATTTCCGGTCTGTCCAAGGAGATTCAGAGCAAACTTGGCCAGACCCGCCCTGAAACGCTCGGCCAAGCGTCGCGTATTCCAGGCGTGACCCCGGCGGCGATTTCCCTGTTGCTGATTCATCTGAAAAAACGCGGCGCTGGCCGCGAGTTGGAGCAAAGCGCTTGAGTTCTCAGGTCACCCCTCAACACGCCGAAGAGTTGTCCACAGGTGCCCGCCAGCTCGGTGTCGAGCTGAGCGAGGCGCAGCATGCGCAATTGCTGGCTTACCTGGCCTTGTTGATAAAGTGGAACAAGGCCTACAACCTGACTGCTGTGCGTAATCCGGACGAAATGGTTTCCCGCCACTTGCTCGACAGCTTGAGCGTCATGCCGTTTATCCACAGCGAGCGCTGGCTCGATGTGGGCAGCGGTGGTGGCATGCCGGGAATTCCCCTGGCTATTTTGCATCCGGACAAACAAGTCACGGTGCTGGACAGCAATGGCAAGAAAACCCGCTTCCTGACGCAGGTAAAGCTGGAACTCAAACTGGACAACCTGACAGTTATCCACAAGCGCGTCGAAGAGTTCCAACCGGCACAGCCGTTCACCGGCATTGTGTCGCGGGCGTTCAGCAGTATGGAGAACTTCACCAACTGGACGCGCCACCTGGGCGACGAACAGACGCAGTGGCTGGCAATGAAAGGGCTGCATCCTGCTGACGAGCTGGTAGCATTGCCGGCAGATTTCAGAGTGGATAGCGAGCAGGCCTTGACCGTTCCGGGTTGCCAAGGCCAGCGCCATCTGCTGATACTGCGCCGCACGGCATGATTGGGAACACAAGCAAGAATGGCTAAGGTATTCGCTATCGCGAACCAGAAAGGTGGTGTGGGTAAGACCACCACCTGTATCAACCTCGCAGCATCGCTGGTCGCGACCAAGCGTCGAGTGCTGCTGATCGATCTCGATCCACAGGGCAACGCCACCATGGGTAGCGGTGTGGATAAGCACGTCTTGGAGCATTCGGTTTACGATCTGTTGATCGGCGAATGCGATCTGGCTCAGGCCATGCACGTTTCCGAGCATGGCGGTTACCAGCTGTTGCCGGCCAACCGGGACCTGACGGCCGCCGAGGTCGTGCTGCTGGAAATGCAGATGAAGGAAAGCCGTCTGCGCACGGCACTGGCGCCGATTCGGGAAAGTTACGACTACATCCTGATCGACTGCCCGCCGTCGCTGTCGATGCTGACACTTAACGCACTGGTTGCTGCCGATGGCGTAATCATTCCGATGCAATGTGAATATTTTGCGCTGGAAGGCTTGAGTGACCTTGTGGATAACATCAAGCGTATTGGCGAACGGTTGAATCCACAGTTGAAAGTCGAGGGCCTGCTGCGAACCATGTTTGATCCGCGTCTGAGCCTGATCAACGACGTGTCTGCGCAACTCAAGGAACACTTTGGCGACCAACTGTATGACACGGTGATCCCGCGCAACATCCGCCTGGCCGAGGCACCGAGCTTCGGTATGCCGGCCCTGGCGTACGACAAGCAATCGCGCGGCGCATTGGCGTACCTGGCCCTGGCTGGGGAACTCGTACGCCGTCAGCGCCGTCCATCACGCACTGCACAAACAACTTAAGGAATCCGCATGGCCGTTAAGAAACGGGGTCTCGGACGTGGGTTGGATGCACTGCTCAGTGGTCCTACCGTCAGCGCGCTCGAAGAGCAGGCTGTAAAGGTCGACCAGAAAGAACTGCAACATCTGCCGCTCGACCTGATCGAGCGTGGCAAGTACCAGCCTCGTCGGGATATGGACCCGCAAGCGCTGGAAGAACTGGCTCAGTCGATCAAGAACCAGGGCGTCATGCAGCCGATCGTGGTGCGCCCGATTGGCGAGAACCGCTACGAAATCATTGCCGGTGAGCGTCGCTGGCGTGCCAGCCAGCAGGCCGGTGTCGACACCATCCCGGCCATGGTCCGGGATGTCCCCGACGAAGCGGCCATTGCCATGGCCCTGATCGAGAACATCCAGCGCGAAGACCTCAACCCGGTGGAAGAGGCCATTGCCCTGCAGCGCTTGCAGGTGGAGTTCCAACTGACCCAGCAGCAAGTCGCGGATGCGGTGGGTAAGTCACGGGTCACCGTGGCCAACCTGCTGCGTCTGATTTCGCTGCCGGATGTGATCAAGACCATGCTGGCGCACGGTGATCTGGAAATGGGCCATGCTCGTGCCCTGCTGGGTTTGCCGGAAGAACAGCAGGTCGACGGGGCGCGTCATGTTGTCGCACGTGGTCTGACCGTGCGCCAGACCGAGGCACTGGTTCGCCAGTGGCTCAATGGCAAACCTGAACCGGTCGAACCGGCCAAACCTGATCCGGACATTACCCGCCTTGAACAGCGGCTGGCAGAGCGTTTGGGCTCGGCAGTACAGATACGTCACGGCAACAAAGGTAAAGGTCAGTTAGTTATCCGATATAACTCTTTAGATGAGTTGCAAGGTGTGCTAGCTCACATCCGCTGAAACAATTCGTTTTGTAGCGCGCAGTCGGAAATCACTACCCGGCAGTTGAATAGGGGTTAAACCGCCCCTATACTCTGCGCGCATTTTGTCGGCACAAATTATGCCAATTCATAATTGACTGGCTGGTCGACTTTCGAGGAGCAGTTGTGATGGAAACCCGCACGCCAAACCGCTTGCCTTTCCATCGCTGGGCGGTTTTTCCCGTACTGTTGGCTCAGTGTGTCGTGTTTTTGTTGGCAACTTTGGTGTTGTGGCAGTGGCACGGGGCGGTCAGTGGATATTCAGCACTCTGCGGAGGGTTGATTGCCTGGCTACCCAATGTGTATTTCGCCTGGAAGGCTTTTCGTTATACGGGGGCCAGGGCAGCGCAGGCTATCGTCAAGTCGTTTTACGCTGGCGAAGCAGGCAAATTGATTTT
The DNA here is from genome assembly GCF_004353925.1 of Pseudomonas sp. H9. Classification (GTDB taxonomy): domain Bacteria; phylum Pseudomonadota; class Gammaproteobacteria; order Pseudomonadales; family Pseudomonadaceae; genus Aquipseudomonas. The sequence continues at coordinate 137,460 of NZ_SMOK01000012.1, forward strand.
GACGGCAGTGCTGTTTGCACTGACGTTTGCAGGAGTGAAGCCATTGGCGCCGTTAGCAGTCTTCGGTGTCTTTCTGCTGACCCAGTTGGTCAGCTGGTTCGCGCCCCTGCTGATGAATATAAGACTTTCGAGACCTTAGGGCGTTTGAGGCAACCATGGCAGCAGAAACCGCTTCGGGCTATATCCAGCACCACTTGCAGAACCTGACCTTCGGTCAACTACCAGACGGCGGTTGGGGCTTTGCCCATTCCGCAGCAGAAGCCAAAGCAATGGGCTTCTGGGCTTTCCACCTGGATACCCTGGGTTGGTCGGTCGCACTGGGTCTGCTGTTCGTATTCCTGTTCCGCATGGCAGCCAAGAAGGCGACTTCCGGCCAGCCTGGCGGCCTGCAGAACTTCGTTGAAGTGCTGGTTGAGTTCGTTGACGGCAGCGTCAAGGACAGCTTCCACGGTCGCAGCCCGGTGATCGCCCCACTGGCACTGACCATTTTCGTCTGGGTTTTCCTGATGAACGCCATCGACCTGATCCCGGTCGACTGGATTCCTCAGCTGGCCATCCTGATCTCCGGTGATCCGCACATTCCGTTCCGCGCGGTATCGACCACCGACCCGAACGCGACCCTGGCCATGGCCTTCAGCGTGTTCGCCCTGATCATTTTCTACAGCATCAAGGTCAAGGGTATCGGCGGTTTCATCGGCGAACTGACCCTGCACCCATTCGGCAGCAAGAACATCTTCGTTCAGATCCTGCTGATTCCGGTCAACTTCCTGCTTGAATTCGTCACCCTGATCGCCAAGCCAATCTCGCTGGCCCTGCGTCTGTTCGGCAACATGTATGCCGGCGAGCTGGTGTTCATCCTGATCGCTGTGATGTTCGGCAGCGGCCTGCTGTGGCTGAGCGGCCTGGGTGTGGTGCTGCAATGGGCGTGGGCTGTGTTCCACATCCTGATCATCACCCTGCAAGCGTTCATCTTCATGATGCTTACCATCGTCTACCTGTCGATGGCTCACGAAGATAACCATTAAGACCGCCTGGCGTGTCTGATGACCCTTCTGCTCATACAGGGGAGGGTCGAAATCGTCCGCAAGGGCAGCTGTACAAAACGATTTTGTTTTACCGCTTCAAACTAAAAAACCTAACCAATACGACGTAAAAGTCGGGAGGAAAGATGGAAACTGTAGTTGGTCTTACCGCTATCGCTGTTGCTCTGCTGATCGGCCTGGGTGCTCTGGGTACCGCCATTGGTTTCGGCCTGCTGGGCGGCAAGTTCCTGGAAGGCGCTGCTCGCCAGCCAGAGATGGTTCCAATGCTGCAAGTTAAAATGTTCATCGTTGCCGGTCTGCTCGACGCCGTAACCATGATCGGTGTTGGTATCGCTCTGTTCTTCACCTTCGCTAATCCTTTCGTTGGTCAAATCGCCGGCTAATCACTCGAATTTTCGAGTGGTTTGGTGTGATGGACAAAGAACGAGCGAGGTGTTGGCGTGAACATTAATGCAACCCTGATTGGTCAGTCCGTTGCGTTCTTCATTTTTGTGCTGTTCTGCATGAAGTTCGTGTGGCCTCCGGTCATCGCGGCATTGCAAGAACGTCAGAAGAAGATCGCGGATGGTCTGGACGCTGCCAACCGAGCAGCTCGCGACCTGGAGTTGGCCCAAGACAAAGTGGGTCAGCAACTGCGCGAAGCGAAAGCTCAGGCAGCCGAAATCATTGAGCAAGCCAAGAAGCGCGGTGCTCAGATCGTCGAGGAAGCCCGTGATCAGGCCCGCGTCGAAGCTGACCGTGTGAAGGCTCAGGCTCAGGCCGAGATCGAACAGGAAATTAACAGCGTCAAAGACGCGCTGCGCGCCCAAGTGGGTAGCCTGGCCGTTGGCGGTGCTGAAAAGATCCTTGGCGCCACAATCGATCAAAACGCGCATGCGGAGCTGGTTAACAAACTGGCCGCTGAAATTTAAGCGAGGGCGATCATGGCAGAACTGACCACGTTGGCCCGACCTTACGCTAAGGCTGCCTTTGAGCATGCCCAGGCCCATCAGCAACTGGCCAATTGGTCAGCCATGCTCGGCCTGGCTGCTGCGGTGTCGCAAGACGACACCATGCAGCGCCTGCTCAAGGCCCCGCGACTGACGAGCGCAGAAAAGGCCGCCACTTTTGTTGAAGTGTGCGGTGACAAGTTTGATGCACAGGCAAAGAGTTTCATCCAAGTTGCCGCGGAAAACGAACGTCTCCTGCTGTTGCCGGAGATTTCGGCGTTGTTCGAGCTGTACAAAGCCGAACAAGAGAAATCCGTGGACGTGGAAGTCACCAGTGCTTTTGCGTTGAACCAAGAACAGCAAGACAAACTCGCCAAGGTTCTCAGTGCACGGCTCGACCGGGAAGTGCGCCTGCAAGTGTCGGAGGATGCCAGCCTGATCGGTGGCGTCGTAATCCGCGCCGGCGACCTGGTTATCGATGGCTCAGTCCGCGGCAAAATCGCGAAACTGGCCGAAGCATTGAAATCTTGAGTTTGAAGGGGCAGCAGAGCAATGCAGCAACTCAATCCTTCCGAAATTAGTGAAATCATCAAGGGCCGCATCGAGAGTCTCGATGTAGCTTCTCAAGCTCGCAACGAAGGTACTGTCGTCAGCGTTTCTGACGGCATCGTGCGGATTTACGGTCTGGCCGACGTTATGTACGGCGAAATGATCGAATTTCCAGGCGGCGTTTACGGTATGGCCCTCAACCTGGAGCAAGACTCCGTTGGTGCGGTAGTACTGGGCGCTTACGACACCCTCGCTGAAGGCATGAGTGCCAAGTGCACCGGCCGCATCCTCGAAGTTCCAGTTGGTAAGGAACTGCTGGGTCGCGTTGTCGACGCACTGGGTAACCCAATCGACGGCAAAGGCCCGCTGGGCAACACCGAGACCGACGCGGTCGAGAAAGTTGCTCCGGGCGTGATCTGGCGTAAGTCGGTAGACCAGCCTGTACAGACTGGCTACAAATCTGTCGACGCCATGATCCCTGTCGGCCGTGGCCAGCGTGAGCTGATCATCGGTGACCGTCAGATCGGTAAAACCGCTATGGCGATCGACGCCATCATCAACCAGAAAGACTCCGGTATTTTCTGTGTTTATGTTGCTGTCGGCCAAAAGCGTTCCACCGTTGCCAACATCGTTCGCAAGCTGGAAGAAAACGGCGCCCTGGCCAACACCATCGTGGTTGTTGCCAGTGCTTCGGAATCCGCCGCACTGCAATTCCTGGCGCCATACGCCGGTTGCACCATGGGCGAGTTCTTCCGTGACCGCGGTGAAGACGCGCTGATCGTATACGATGACCTGTCGAAACAGGCTGTTGCTTACCGTCAGATCTCCCTGCTGCTGCGCCGTCCACCAGGACGTGAAGCGTACCCAGGTGACGTGTTCTATCTCCACTCCCGTCTGCTGGAGCGTGCATCGCGGGTTTCCGAAGAGTACGTTGAGAAGTTCACCAACGGTGCTGTAACTGGCAAAACCGGTTCCCTGACCGCACTGCCGATCATCGAAACCCAGGCTGGCGACGTTTCCGCGTTCGTTCCGACCAACGTGATTTCCATCACCGACGGTCAGATCTTCCTGGAATCGGCCATGTTCAACTCGGGCATCCGCCCTGCAGTTAACGCCGGTGTTTCGGTATCCCGTGTGGGTGGTGCCGCTCAGACCAAGATCATCAAGAAGCTCTCCGGTGGTATCCGTACCGCTCTGGCTCAGTACCGTGAACTGGCTGCATTCGCCCAGTTCGCTTCTGACCTGGACGAAGCCACCCGTAAGCAACTCGAGCACGGTCAACGTGTTACCGAGCTGATGAAGCAGAAGCAATACGCTCCAATGTCCATCGCGGACATGGCGCTGTCGCTGTATGCCGCTGAGCGTGGGTTCCTGACTGACGTTGAAATCGCCAAAGTCGGCAGCTTCGAACAAGCGCTGATTGCTTACTTCAACCGTGATCACGCCGAACTGATGGCGAAGATCAACGTGAAGGGTGACTTCAACGACGAAATCGACGCTGGCATCAAAGCCGGTATCGAGAAGTTCAAGGCCACCCAAACCTGGTAAGCCGCAGTGGGGGCTTTGCAGCCCCCGCTTGCTAACCTGATAGGTGTTACATGGCAGGCGCAAAAGAGATTCGCAGTAAGATTGCGAGCATCAAAAGCACGCAAAAAATTACCAGCGCCATGGAAAAAGTGGCGGTCAGCAAAATGCGCAAGGCTCAAATGCGCATGGCTGCTAGCCGTCCCTATGCGGAGCGTATCCGCCAGGTAATTGGTCATCTGGCCAACGCCAACCCGGAGTACCGTCACCCGTTCATGATCGACCGCCCAGTAAAGCGCGTTGGTTATGTCGTTGTGAGCAGTGACCGTGGTTTGTGCGGTGGCTTGAACACCAACCTGTTCAAGGCCCTGGTCAAGGACATGGCAGTCAACCGCGAGCAAGGTATCGAGATCGATCTTTGCGTGGTTGGTAGCAAGGGTGCGGCATTTTTCCGCAGCTTCGGCGGCAACGTCGTAGCAGCAATCAGCCACCTGGGCGAAGAGCCGTCGATCAATGATCTGATCGGCAGCGTCAAGGTTATGCTGGATGCTTACCTGGACGGTCGTATCGATCGTCTGTCCGTGGTATCGAACAAGTTCATCAATACCATGACGCAAACGCCAACGGTCGAGCAGTTGATTCCGTTGGTAGCAACCCCGGATCAAGAACTCAAGCACCACTGGGACTACCTCTACGAACCTGACGCCAAAGAGCTGCTGGACGGCCTGATGGTGCGTTACGTGGAGTCGCAGGTCTACCAGGCGGTGGTCGAGAACAACGCAGCTGAACAAGCTGCCCGGATGATCGCGATGAAGAACGCCACCGACAACGCCGGTGATTTGATCAGCGAATTGCAGCTGATCTACAACAAGGCGCGTCAGGCTGCGATCACCCAAGAGATCTCGGAAATCGTCGGCGGCGCTGCCGCGGTTTAACGGTTCAAATATTCAGAGGATCCAGCTATGAGTAGCGGACGTATCGTTCAAATCATCGGCGCCGTCATCGACGTGGAATTTCCACGTGACAGCGTACCGAGTGTCTATAACGCGCTGAAAGTAGTCGGCGCGGAAACCACCCTGGAAGTTCAGCAGCAGCTGGGCGACGGCGTGGTTCGTACCATTGCGATGGGTTCCACCGAAGGCCTGAAACGTGGCCTGGACGTAAACGACACTGGCGCAGCCATCTCGGTACCGGTTGGTAAAGCGACCCTGGGCCGTATCATGGACGTCCTGGGTAACCCAATCGACGAAGCCGGCCCGATCGGTGAAGAAGAGCGTTGGGGTATCCACCGTGACGCGCCTTCCTTCGCTGACCAGGCAGGCGGCAACGACCTGCTGGAAACCGGCATCAAGGTTATCGACCTGGTTTGCCCGTTCGCCAAGGGTGGTAAAGTTGGTCTGTTCGGTGGTGCCGGTGTAGGCAAAACCGTAAACATGATGGAACTGATCCGTAACATCGCCATCGAGCACAGCGGTTATTCCGTGTTCGCCGGCGTGGGTGAGCGTACTCGTGAGGGTAACGACTTCTACCACGAGATGAAGGATTCCAACGTACTGGACAAGGTTGCTCTGGTATACGGCCAAATGAACGAGCCACCAGGAAACCGTCTGCGCGTAGCGCTGACCGGCCTGACCATGGCTGAGAAGTTCCGTGACGAAGGTAACGACGTTCTGCTGTTCGTCGACAACATCTATCGTTACACCCTGGCCGGTACTGAAGTATCCGCACTGCTGGGCCGTATGCCTTCGGCAGTAGGTTACCAGCCGACTCTGGCTGAAGAGATGGGCGTTCTGCAAGAGCGTATCACTTCGACCAAAGAAGGTTCGATCACCTCGATCCAGGCCGTATACGTACCTGCGGACGACCTGACTGACCCGTCGCCAGCGACCACCTTCGCCCACTTGGACGCCACCGTCGTACTGTCCCGTGACATCGCTTCCCTGGGTATCTACCCAGCGGTAGACCCACTGGACTCGACTTCGCGCCAGCTGGACCCGAACGTCATCGGCAACGAACACTACGACACCGCTCGTGGCGTTCAGTACGTGCTGCAGCGTTACAAAGAGCTGAAGGACATCATTGCGATTCTGGGTATGGACGAACTGTCCGAAGCCGACAAGCAACTGGTATCCCGTGCTCGTAAGATCCAGCGCTTCCTGTCCCAGCCGTTCTTCGTGGCAGAAGTCTTCACTGGTTCTCCAGGTAAATACGTTTCCCTGAAAGACACCATTGCTGGCTTCAGCGGCATCCTCAAAGGTGACTACGACCACCTGCCAGAACAAGCGTTCTACATGGTCGGCGGCATCGAAGAAGCGGTCGAGAAAGCCAAGAAACTGTAATCCCGGCGCCCCGAAAGGGGCGCTAATCAGGTTGAGGCAAGCAGATGGCTATGACAGTCCATTGCGATATCGTCAGCGCGGAAGGAGAGATCTTCTCCGGCCTGGTCGAGATGGTAGTTGCGCACGGTAACCTGGGTGATCTTGGTATCGCTCCAGGCCACGCGCCGCTGATCACCAATCTCAAGCCAGGTCCTATCACGCTGACCAAGCAGGGTGGCGCCCAAGAGGTGTTCTACATCTCTGGTGGTTTCCTCGAGGTTCAGCCGAACATGGTCAAGGTGCTTGCCGATACCGTGCAACGTGCTGCTGACCTGGATGAAGCTCAGGCTCAGGAGGCCCTCAAGGCTGCTGAGAATGCCCTGACCCATAAAGGCGCGGAGTTCGACTACGGCGCCGCCGCCGCACGTCTGGCCGAGGCCGCAGCTCAGCTGCGTACCGTCCAGCAAATGCGCAGAGGCAAGTAATCTGGCCCAGGCCGATCACTTCTACTGCGATTGAGTTAAAGGGTAGCCTCGGCTACCCTTTTTCTTTTTCTGCGTTTCATACTCTGGTCACATCACTGGCCTTCTAGGATTGGTAGCCCGTCAATGTCTCTCGATATCGTTATTCTTGCCGCAGGCCAAGGTACCCGCATGCGCTCTGCGCTGCCCAAGGTACTGCATCCGGTTGCTGGCGACTCCATGCTTGGCCATGTTATCCACAGCGCCCGTCAGCTTCAGCCACAGGGTATTCACGTGGTCATCGGGCACGGTGCCGAGCTGGTACGTGAGCGTTTGGCGTCTGATGATCTGAACTTTGTCATGCAAGACAAGCAACTGGGTACCGGCCATGCCGTGGCCCAGGCATTGCCGGCTCTGGGTGCAGAGACTGTGCTGATCCTCTACGGTGATGTACCACTTATTGAAGTCGATACCCTCAAGCGCTTGTTGGCCAAGGTGACTCCGACGCAGCTTGGTCTGCTGACCGTTACCCTGGACGACCCGACCGGCTACGGCCGCATCGTCCGTGACGCTCAGGGCCAGGTGGCGGCAATCGTTGAACACAAGGATGCCACCGACGCGCAGAAAGCGATCAAAGAAGGCAACACCGGCATTCTCGCGGTACCGGGTGCCCGACTGGCCGAATGGCTGGGCCGTTTGTCGAACAACAATGCTCAGGGCGAGTACTACCTGACCGACGTCATCGCCATGGCAGTATCCGACGGCCTGGTGGTCGCCACCGAGCAGCCGCACGACCCAATGGAAGTGCAGGGCGCCAATGACCGTCGTCAGTTGTCTGAGCTTGAGCGTCACTACCAGCTGCGCGAAGCGCGTCGTTTGATGGCTCAGGGCGTTACCCTGCGTGATCCGGCACGCTTCGACGTGCGCGGTGAAGTGACCGTTGGTCGCGACGTGCTCATTGATATCAACGTAATTCTCGAAGGCCGTGTGGTCATTGAAGACGACGTGGTCATCGGCCCGAACTGCGTCATCAAGAACACCACCCTGCGCAAGGGGGCTGTGGTCAAAGCCAACAGCCACCTCGAAGGCGCGATCATGGGCGAGGGCAGCGATGCCGGCCCGTTTGCCCGCCTGCGCCCGGGCAGCGTGCTGGAAGCACGTGCCCATGTGGGTAACTTTGTTGAACTGAAGAACGCCCATCTGGGTGAAGGCGCCAAGGCTGGTCACCTGGCCTACCTGGGCGACGCCGAGATCGGCGCACGCACCAACATTGGTGCCGGTACCATCACCTGCAACTACGATGGCGCAAACAAGTTCAAGACCACCCTGGGCGAAGACGTGTTCATCGGTTCGAATAATTCGCTGGTAGCGCCTGTGGATATCCTTGATGGTGCGACCACAGCGGCGGGTTCAACCATCACCCAAACCGTCGAAGCCGGCCAGCTGGCGGTTGGTCGTGCACGCCAGCGCAATATTGATGGCTGGAAGCGTCCAGAGAAGATCAAAAAAAGCTGAGTTATACACAGCTGACAAAAAGGGCCGACTGGATTGTGCATAAGTCGGCCTTTTTCATGCCTGTGGACAAAACTCCTCTGTAGGAGCGGGCTTGCCCCGCGAGGCGATGTAACAGATGGTCAGCTATCGCGGGGCAAGCCCGCTCCCACTCTGGCCTGTGGATAACACACCCCATCGGAAATTTTCTCCTGTCCCCTTGACGCTCCGGGTGCTTTAGGTTTTGATTGCAACCACTAACTTTCGAATCGAAACTTAAAGACGCCATGTCGAAACGTAACACGCCACAACGCCGTCACAACATCCTTGCCCTGCTCACTGAACAGGGAGAGGTGAGCGTCGATGCGCTAGCCAAACGTTTCGAAACATCTGAAGTGACCATTCGCAAGGATCTCGCAGCCCTGGAAGCCAATGGCTTGCTACTGCGTCGCTACGGCGGGGCGGTCACCATGCCTCAGGAACTGATCGCCGATCAGGGCCAACCGATCTCGCTATATAAGCAGGCAATCGCCAAGGCAGCAGTCGAACGCATCCGTGAGCATGCGCGCATCATTATCGACAGTGGCAGCACCACCGCCTCGATGATTCCAGAGCTTGGCCACCAGCCGGGTTTGGTCGTGATGACCAACTCACTGAATGTTGCCCGGGCCCTGAGCGAGCTGGAGCACGAACCTGTGCTGCTGATGACCGGCGGCACCTGGGATCCGCATTCCGAATCGTTCCAGGGGCAGGTCGCTGAGCAGGTATTGCGCTCTTATGACTTCGACCAGTTGTTTATCGGTGCCGATGGCATCGACTTGGCGCGGGGCACCACCACCTTCAATGAATTGCTGGGCCTGAGCCGGGTCATGGCTGAAGTGGCCCGCGAAGTGATCGTGATGGTCGAGTCCGACAAAGTCGGGCGCAAGATCCCCAACCTCGAACTGCCCTGGGGCAGCGTCAACACCCTGATTACCGATGAGCGCTTGCCCAGCGAGGCGCGCGAACAAATTGAAGCCCGCGGCGTCCATGTGATTTGTGCCGCACTCTCCAAGGAGCATAACTAATGTGTGGAATCGTAGGCGCCGTCGCCGAGCGTAATATCACCTCCATCCTCATCGAAGGCCTCAAGCGCCTGGAATACCGTGGTTATGACAGTGCCGGCCTGGCGGTTTACACCCAGCAAGGCACCCTGGAGCGCCGCCGTCGTATTGGTAAGGTGAGCGAACTGCAAGCGGCTGTGGACGCCGATCCGCTGGCAGGCCAGCTGGGTATTGCCCATACCCGTTGGGCTACCCACGGTGCCCCAACCGAACACAATGCACACCCGCATTTCTCTGGCCAAGAACTGGCTGTGGTGCACAACGGCATCATCGAGAACCACGAAGAACTGCGTGAAAAGCTCAAGGGCCTGGGCTACGTGTTCAGCTCTGAGACGGACACTGAAGTTATCGTTCACTTGCTGCATTACACGTTGAAAACCGTTCCTGATCTGGCCGACGCCCTCAAGGCCGCGGTCAAGCAACTGCACGGCGCCTACGGCTTGGCCGTGATCAGCGTGCATCAGCCTGACCGCCTGTTGGCTGCCCGCAGCGGTAGCCCGCTGGTGATTGGCCTGGGTCATGGCGAGAACTTCCTGGCGTCCGACCAGTTGGCCCTGCGTCAGGTGACCGACCGCTTCATGTACCTGGAGGAGGGCGACATCGCCGAAATCCGCCGCACCCAAGTCACCATCTGGGATCAGGCTGGTCAGCAGGTGCAGCGTGAAACAGTGCAGTATCACGAAGGCGCCGAAGCGGCGGACAAGGGCACCTATCGCCACTTCATGCTCAAAGAAATTCATGAGCAACCTACCGTGGTGCAGCGCACCCTTGAAGGGCGTCTGGGCAAGGATCACGTCATGGTCCAGGCCTTCGGCCCACAGGCTGCCGAGCTGTTCGCCAAAGTTCGTAATGTACAGATCGTCGCCTGTGGTACCAGCTATCACGCTGGTATGGTTGCGCGTTACTGGCTCGAAGAACTGGCGGGCATCCCGTGCCAGGTAGAAGTGGCCAGTGAGTTCCGCTACCGCAAAGTCGTGGTGCAGCCGGACACCTTGTTTGTATCGATTTCTCAGTCCGGCGAAACGGCCGATACCCTGGCCGCATTGCGCAATGCCAAGGAGCTGGGCTTCCTCGGTAGCCTGGCCATCTGCAACGTTGGTATCAGCTCGCTGGTGCGTGAATCGGACCTGACCCTGCTGACCCAGGCCGGCCCAGAAATCGGTGTGGCCTCGACCAAGGCGTTCACTACCCAGTTGGTCTCGCTGATGTTGCTGACCCTGTCCCTGGGCCAGGTACGCGGCACCTTGAAGGCGGGTGTTGAAGCCGAACTGGTCGAAGAACTGCGCCGCCTGCCAACCCGCCTGGGCGAAGCCCTGGCCATGGACGCCACTGTCGAGAAAACCGCCGAGCTGTTCGCCGACAAGCACCACACCCTGTTCCTGGGCCGTGGCGCACAGTTCCCGGTGGCTATGGAAGGTGCCCTGAAGCTCAAGGAAATCTCCTATATCCACGCCGAAGCTTATCCGGCTGGTGAGCTCAAGCATGGTCCGTTGGCTTTGGTGGATAACGACATGCCAGTGGTGACGGTGGCGCCGAACAACGAACTGCTGGAGAAGCTCAAGTCCAACCTGCAGGAAGTGCGAGCCCGCGGCGGTCAATTGATTGTGTTCGCCGACCAGGCTGCCGGTATGAGCAATGGCGAAGGCACTCACGTGATTGCTGTGCCGCACATCATTGATGCCCTGGCGCCGATCCTTTACACCATTCCGCTGCAGCTGCTGTCGTACTACGTGGCCGTGCTCAAGGGTACCGACGTTGACCAGCCGCGTAACTTGGCGAAGTCGGTGACCGTCGAGTAACGGTTACTGCAGTTGGCATCAGTGGTGGTTTTAGAGAATTAAAACTGTCGGAAGCGGCCGGGGATCGATTTCTCGGTTCGCCTTCCGTTCAGAGACTTCTCGCAAAATCAAGCGCTCTGGAGGCGGATGGTCAAGGAGGTTGTTCTCCCTGGCAGTGATGCTTCGCTCGTTAACTGCGGACTGGGCTCGTCCGCTAATGAGCATCGTGGATGCCGCTTTCATCAAGCAATTTCGGCAACGTCAAACGCATTGAGTCTGACTCTTGCCGAGATGAGCGTTCAGGAGCCCGTCGGGGCTAGCTAAGCCCGACGACGTAGTGGGTGGATGAGCATGCATCAGGCGAACAATCTCGCCTAAAAAGGTCGCCTGTGTGGAGTCAAACGCTACGATTTTTAGGAATGTCCAAGATTTCCCGCCCGAGGATCATCTTCTGCCCTTTAGGACAGTTCGTGTTCGTTGCCTTGCAATGAATCTGAAATTTCGCTCGGCCGGCATATCCGTCATTCACTATCTCAATTCGCAGCGTCTCTTTTTCACCGGCCTTAATCGTCGCATGCGCGGCGGTTGTATTCACTTTGAGCGGGTGTTCAAGATCATGAAGCACCAGTACTCCTTCATAGTGAACGGCTACATCAACGGGGACCTCACCTACGTTTCTAATTTCGAGCTCTGTTAGGTGTCCACCATGATTCCACGCCCCCAGCCGGCAATCATATTTCAGTGAAAATGTATATTTCGTATCATGGCTTTTTATGGTTTGGGCAAGCGCTCTAGTTGAGTTCGACGCAGACTTCTTTGACGATCGGAAAGCCATAAAAGCGATCAAAGCGAGTACAACGGGTACGTAGGGAAGATAACTTTCTAGGCTCATATTGCGGTCTCGATGAGCATATGCATGGAAAATTTTACCCTCACCAAAAGGGCGATTAAGGATACCAGCCGACTTTTTGTGGGGTGTACAGAATTGTTCTATATCAAGATTTATCTCGCCGTAGCCGCTGAAGCAAGATTGCCCCCGCTTGCTGCGTTTCACTGATCTAGGCTCTTGTTACGTGATGGCGATAGTCTGGTTGCGCGGTGTTTACGCCGCGCACTCCAAATCTGCCGTACGTACCAAGGCTAAATTAGTAACCTACTTTTCAACGGTACTGCTCGACCACGAACAGTTCCTGGAACAGCTACCAATTGCGCGGAGCAATCAGCTCTTCGAAGTCAGCATCTGAAAATCCATAGGCGCGCGCGATACGTGCAAAGTCATCGGCAATGGCTTCACGACCGGTCGTTTCAATTTCGCTGCCATGTTCTTCGAACGCTTGTTCCAAGGCGTTGATCTGCTCAGTGGCGGCATGACTCAATTCGTAGAGCGCACTTAGATTGGCAGGTTTGCGCTGTTCAATCTCATGACAAAGCGCCACCAGCACATCCTCGCACTGCTTGACGACGGCATCGGGAAAATAACTGTCCGCATACATCTCTCTGAGGAAGGTGTGATTTGCCATGCGTTCATTGCTTAGTTTCATACATGTTCCTTATGTGTGGCTGTTGGAATCGATGGCGGAGCCCGGAGGACCCGCGGGAATATAGCGGGAAACGGGCGGTCGATCAGCAGCGTCGGACATCTAGGGCTGGCGAATTTCTTCAATCTACTTGAGAATTGTTATCTTTTGCGCTTCAGATCGAAGGAATCGATAGCATGACCACCAGCCTGGCCCGCGTCCTCATCATCGAAGACGACTTCACCCTGAGTCGCCAGCTCGCCGAGCTGTTACGTGGGCAAGGCTATTCCATTTGCGTCAGCCAGCGCGGTGAGGAGGGGCTGGAGCTGGCGATCGCCGAGCAGCCGGACCTCGTCCTGCTGGACGTGATGTTGCCGGATACCAGCGGTTTCTCCGTGCTGCGACGCCTGCGCGAACAGCAGCAGACGCCGGTGATCATGCTCACTGCCTGCGGGGCTGAGGAGGAGCGCATTCGTGGCCTGCGTCACGGTGCTGATGACTACCTGTCGAAACCTTTCAATCTCACCGAGCTGCAACTGCGTATTGACGCCGTACTACGGCGCAGCCGCCCCCAGGAAGCCGCGCGTGCCCAGCAGCCGCAGCAGTTGCAGGTGGACGCACTGCATCTCGACCGCCATGCCCAGCAGGCACGCGTCGGCGAGCGCGATTTGGCCCTGACGCCCCTCCAGTTCCGGTTGCTTTGGATGATGGTGGCCAATCGCGGCGAGGCTCTGAGCAAGCCCTATCTCTACCGCTTGGTGCTGGAACGCGAATACAGTAGTTACGACCGCAGCCTGGACATGCATGTCAGCCGGATTCGCCGGCGATTGGTGGACGCCGGGCTGGGCGCCGATCGCCTGCAGACCCTGCACGGGCGGGGCTACGTCTTCCCATGAACCGTCGCCTGTTCTGGAAACTCGCCATCGTGCTGGCGGTGGGCGGAGTCGCGCTGATCTGGGTGATCGCCCGCCTGGCCTGGCAGACCGAAGAAAGCATGAGTTTCATCGACCCCGAACATCAACAGACCCTGCGCCACTATGGCGCCCAGGCAGAGGCGTTGTACCGCGCCGACGACCGCGAGGCGCTGGGCCAGTGGCTGCGGACCCTGCAGGAGCAGGAGCAAACCTGGGCGGCGATAGTGGAGTCGCAGGTGCGGCCGCTGGCGGGCAGCGAGTTGTCGCGGCGTTTCGTGGATACCTTCAGCCTTGGCCGTGATGTTTCCTGGAAGATCCACCTGTACTTCCCGGAAAACCCCATCATGGACCTGCCGTTCGCCGACGGCCGCACCCACCTGCTGATTGTCCTGCCGCAGCGCATGCGGCCCGGCCTGTACTGGCACTACGCGCACCTGGGGCTGCAGTTGGGCGTGCCGCTGGTGGTGCTGCTGATTGTCAGCCTGGTGCTCTACCGCCATCTGATGCAGCCCTTGCGTCGCTTGGAGCAGGCGACCCGCCAGTTCAGCGAGGGGCGCTATGAGGTGCGGGTGCGTTCACTGCTCGGCTCGCGCAACGATGAACTGGCCAGCCTGGCCGACACCTTCGACGCCATGGCAGAACGCACCGGCCAACTGATCATCGACCAACGCCAACGCCTGGCGGACATGTCTCACGAACTGCGTACGCCGCTGACGCGTATTGAAATGGCAGTGAGCCTGGCCGAGCAGGAGGGCACGCGTGGCCCGTTGCTCGACCGAATCCGCGACGACTGTGACGATATGCGCCGGTTGGTGGAGGATGCCCTGACCCTGAGTTGGCTGGAAAACGAACGACCGCAGCTTCGCGATGAAGCCCTGGATCTGACGGAACTGCTCGACAGCATCCTCGACGATGCTCGCTTCGAGTACCCCGACCGGGAGATAGACATCGAACTGCCGGGAGAAGCGCGGCTAACGGGCAGCAGCCATCGCGCCCTGGGCCAAGCCATCGAGAACGTCGTGCGCAATGCACTGGACCACACGCCACCGGGCGGGCGGGTGCGGGTCAGCCTTGACACTGCGGGAGCGGACTACCGCTTGCAGGTGAGCGACCAGGGGCCGGGCGTGCCGGAGGAATGGCTGGAGCGTATTTTCCAGCCGTTTTTCCGTGCCCCGGGCGAGCGCAAGGGGTTCGGCCTCGGCCTGGCCCTGGCCCAGCGCCAGATGCATGCCACCGGCGGTTGTATCCGTGCCCGTAATCAGGCGAATGGGGGGCTGCTCATGGAACTTGTGCTGCCGCGTCAGCCAGGTTCGTAACAGTTGTAAAAATCATTTCGCGTTCGAGCGGGGCAGATGAAAATTTGCAAATGCGAAGTATTTTCATTTTACCCCGAGGTACCACCATGCTCCGTTGTCCCCATCCTCTTTCCCTGCTCGGCGCCATGACCTTCGGCGGCTTTCTGGTTGGCTCAGCCCAGGCAGAAACCGCTAACAAACCGCTGGAGCTGGCGGTCAGCGAGGTGTCTGCGGACAGCTTGAAACGCACCGAGCATATCGAGGTGCCGCAACTGGAGAAGCTCCAGGCCAATGACCTGGAGGATGTCTTCGAGTCCAGCCCCGAGATCAACGTCAGCGGTGGTCCCGGTATTGCCCAGAAGCTCTATATGCGTGGCTTGGAAGATACTCAGCTGAACATCACCATCGATGGCGCTACCCAGACGGGGCAAACCTTCCACCACACTGGCCGCATCGGCATCGAGCCTGAGCTGCTCAAGCGCGTCGATACCCAGGCCGGCACCGGTGATGCCACGGCGGGGGCCGGAGCCTTGGGCGGTGCCATCCGCTTTATCACCAAAGATCCGGACGATTTGCTGCGCGAGGGCGAAGATTTCGGCGCCCTGGTCAAGAGCGGCTACTTCAGTAATGGCGAAGGATACAAGGCCAGCACCAGCCTGTTCGGCCGGTTCAGCCCGGACTGGTCGGCCCTGGCCGTGGCCAGTTACCAGGACCAGAACGACTACGAGGACGGCAACAACGACGACGTCCTGGGTACCGCAGCCCGGCAGAAACTCGGATTCGCCAAACTGGTAGGCAAGCTGACCGAGGAGCAGACCCTGCGCCTGTCCTACGAAAAGCGTACCGACGAAGGTGAACGCAGCCAGCGCCCGCAGTGGATTCCCAGCAACTTCAATCGCCTCTTCCCAATGAAGAGCGAGCGCGAGACCTGGACCCTGAACTATGGTTTCCAGCCTGTGGATAACGAGCTGGTAGACCTGGAACTGACCACGTTCCACACCGAGAACGAACTGCAACAGGACGGGCGCTTCGGCCTCTACTTCGGCAACACCCGCAGCACCGGCATGGACCTGCGCAACACCAGCCACCTCGGCGCGCATACGCTGACCTATGGTGTGGACTATCGCGAAGATCGTGGCACCCTCGGCCCAGCGGGCAATCGTGAGCTGGATGACGAAGACGGCAGCGTCACCGGCCTCTACCTGCAAGACAGCTATCAAGTCACCTCGCGCCTGCTGTTGGGCGCGGGTTTGCGCTACGACCTCTACGAGCTCGACGACCGCGACGGTCAGAACTTCCGCGATGACGGCGTCAGCCCCAACCTCAGCCTGCGCTACGACCTGACCCCGGAACTGGCGTTGTTCGCCGGCCACTCCCGCGCTCTGCGCGGTATGCAGGTGCGTGATGCGTTCAAGCTGGACACCGCGCGCAACGCCAGCGACCTGGAGCCGGAAAAGGCCCAGACCACAGAGGCAGGTTTCGACTACCGCCACCAAGGCTGGGAGTTCTCCGCCAAGGCGTATGTCACCCGCATCGAGGACGCCATTGCCGACGACGTGCCAAAACCGGCCGTGTACGAGAATATTGGCGACCTGAAGAGCAAGGGCGTGATCCTCCAGACCGCTTATCACTGGCAGAAGCTGAGCATCGGCATGGGCTATCACCACAATGATGCCCGCATCGATGGCGAGCGCCTCAACGACTACGAACATAATGGCCTGGGCACCAGCTTTGGCGATACCTGGACCCCCTTCGCCGACTACCGCGCAACCGAGAATCTGACCCTGGGCTGGCAAGGACGCTTCGTCGAGGCCATCGATAACCTTCATACCAGTGTCGGTACTGTGGATAAGCCCGGCTATGGCGTGCATGACGTCTATGCCGAGTGGCAGGCCGTGCCCGAGCGGCTGACCTTCAACCTCACGCTGAAGAACCTCTTCGACAAGCAGTACCTGGACCAGGCGAGCAACGAAGACTTCGAACACATCTTGGGCTACGAGGGTATTCGCGGCGCCTATGATCCGGGTCGGGAACTGCGCCTGGGCGTGGCGTTGCGAATCTGACGACGGCGAATTTCAGAGCCTATGAAACGCCGCCCCTGAACATCAAGTAGGCTGGCCTGCCTTGACCAATGCCAAGGCAGGCCTGGGCCGACTCCATGCCCGTTTCGTCGAGATCCTTGACTACTTGCTGGCCAGTGCCTGATTACCCAACGGGCAGCTCTGGGCGCTGAGAAAACGCGATTTCTTCAACCAGTCTTGCTGGGGGTAGTAAGCAAAGACATAGCTACCGCGTTTCAGTGTATCGATCAGCTTGCCGGCAATTGCCGGGCGTACGGCAGGGCAGCCCTGACTGCGGCCGAGGCGGCCCAGGCCGGGCACTACTTTGGGGTCGGCGTAGGCAGCAGCATGCATGACAATTGCACGCGACATGCTGTTGTCATTGAACCCTGGCTCTAGCCCCTCCAAGCGTAACGATCGGCCATGTTTGCCACTGTAGGTCTGACCGGTCTGATACAGGCCGATGGAAGACTTAAAGCTATTCGGGGTGTTGGAGAACGCGGTCGGTACGTCGGCGCCGCTGTTCTTGCCGTGGGCAACCCACTCTTCGAACAACAGTTTCCTGGCGTTCAGGTCGAATACCCACAAACGCTTGTCGCGCGAGGCCTTGGAGTAATCGATCACGGTCAGCAACTTGTTCGCGTTACTGTGGCTGGCGCACTCATAGGCGGTGAGTGCCAGTCCCAGGGTCGAGAGGCTGGCGGACGGCGCCAGTCGTTGGAGTTCGGCGGCGGTGGGCAGGGTTTGCGCCTCGGCAGTGTGCCAGGCACTCAGGAAAAACAGGCCAAAACCGGCCGCTGAGAGCCGCATGGCCTTCGTCAAATTCTCAAACATCAAGTCGGGATATCCTGATAAACAGCTGCTTGCGGCCCCAACGTTCAGGGCAAACCCAATGTGAGCAAAATCAGCTGGATTATGGCCAAAAGCCGCTACTTTGCTTGATTTTCACTCCATTGCCGATCATTTATTGACCAACGGTTTAGTTGGTTCGCTGTCTTCGGTGCTGATCACCGTGAAATTTCCACTGCTGCGGGTCTCGCGGGTAGAGGCCCAATCGGTGATAACCAACATCGTGCCGATGTCCATCGCAGTGCGTAGATGACGGCGGAACTCCGGGTTGATGTCCAGTTGGCCCAGCTGTGCATACGGCGTGTCACCGTATTCCGGGTTGCTCAGCCCGACCACGGACCAACGCAAAGGAATTGCGGAGTCGAGTGCGTCGGCTGGCGGTTTTTGCAGCAAGGAATACACGGCCATGCCGCTACGGCGCTGGCTGTTGCTCAGTGTCAGTGCTGGCGCCGAGCCGACCAGTTTGCCACCGCGATATGCATAGGCGCGTCGGTCGGCACGGCTGATCAGAATCGACAAGGGTCCCGCCGCCGGATCCGGATCGTTCCAGAATTGCTGTTCGTTCAACACCAGAGGGCCTTGGGCTTTACCCTCACTGACAGTAGGTGCCAATACACCCGGATGGTAGACCTCCACTGGCGCACTGTGGGTGTCGGAGACAATCACTGTGGTTGAGCTGAAACCGGTGATTTCATATAGCTTCTTGGCGAAATCCATGGGCAGGCGCACGCAGCCGTGCGAGGCCGGGTAACCAGGCAGGTGGCCCGCGTGCAGGGCAATGCCGTCCCACGTCAGCCGCTCCATGTAGGGCATCGGCGCGCTGTTGTAGAGGCTGGATTTATGCTCGACTTTTTTCTGCAGGATGCTGAACACCCCTGTAGGGGTTTCCCGACCTTCCTTGCCGGTACTCACGGTGCTGACGCCAATGGCGATGCCATTACGATAGACATAGGCACGCTGCTCAGTGAGGCTGACCACCACGGTGACCGGCCCCACCGGCGAGACTTGCGGGTACCAGAGGAACTGGCCTGGCTTGAGGTGCTCAAGTTGTGCCTTGAGTTCGGCTGGGGTGGGCACATGCAACGGCGCCGCTTCGAGCCAGGCGCAAGTGAGCAGCAGACTCAGCGTGAGTGGTAGATGGGTCATCGAATCGATCCTGATTTGAGCCTGACGCCAGCTTAGTCGGAGCCTTCACTTTTGAGCAAATACAGGTCCGTATGTTGGCGATTTGCGCTCGTAACGTGCCACCGTCTTACCGTGGCACGGCAGGAGGACTGGTTCATTGGTCCAAATCAATGAACCGATTGCGACGTTGCCCTAGTGTCAGGGATTCCAATCTCCCTTTTCACGGATGAAAAGCACTATGCAAACACTGGATCGAAAACTCGACATCCAGCCCCTGTCGCGGGCGGATATGACCATTCAACTTAACGGCCAACCGGTCAGCGTCGCCAACGGCGAGACGGTGCTCAGCGTGCTCAATGCTGTGGGCCTGCGCCAGGTGGCGCGCAACGATCATGCGCAGCTGTCAGGTGCTTTTTGTGGCATGGGTGTTTGCCATTGCTGCCTGGTTTCCATCAATGGCCGACCCAAGCGTCGCGCCTGCCAAACCGTGGTTCAGCCCGGCATGCAGGTTGAAACCCTGAGCAACCGTTTCGACGGTCAGGAGGCGCCATGAGCTTGCGTCCTGTCATTGTCGGTGGTGGCTCGGCTGGTATGGCCGCGGCGATTGAGTTGGCCCGCCATGGTGAGCCCTGCGTGGTGTTCGATGAAGCGTCGCGTCCTGGTGGGGTGGTGTATCGCGGCCCCCTGCGTGGAGGGGTCGATCTGGGCTACCTCGGGGCGCGCTACAGCAAGGCTCTGAGTGCGCTGCACAAGGAGTTCGCCGACTGCGCCGAGCGTATCGACCTACGCTTGAACACCCGTGTAGTAGGGGGGGACAAACAGCGTCTGATGGTGCTTGATGGCGACGAGTACCTCCAGGAAATCGACTATTCACATCTGCTGCTTTCAGCCGGTTGCCATGAGCGTAACGTGCCATTTCCTGGATGGACGCTGCCCGGCGTACAGCTACTCGGCGGTTTGCAACTGCAGGTTAAAAGCGGTGTGGTCAAACCGTTGGGCGGCACGGTGATAGCCGGCACCGGGCCGTTGTTGCCGTTGGTGGCCTGCCAGCTACACGCGGCGGGGGCCAAGGTGGTAGGGGTGTATGAAGCCTGTGCGTTCGGCAAGATCGCCAAGGAAAGCCTGGCGCTGTTGAACAAACCGCAACTGTTCCTCAATGGCTTGAGCATGCTTGGTTACATGAAGCTCAACGGCATTCCGATGTATTACGGCTGGGGAGTGGTTGAGGCCAGAGGTGAAGGCGAGCTCACTGAGGTGATCCTGGCACCTTACGATGCCCGTTGGCAGCCCGACTACAGCCGCGCCCAGCGCGAGCCCGCGCAAACGCTGGCCTTGGGCTACGGGTTTATTCCGCGTACCCAGCTCAGTCAGCAGTTGGGGCTGGATCACGGTTTTCATGACGACGGTTATCTGCGAGCGCAGTGCAATGTCTGGCAGCAAAGCAGTCAGCCACACATCCACCTGGCCGGCGATATGGGGGGGATCCGAGGTGGAGAAGCGGCCATGCTGACCGGGCGAATTGCCGCGGTGTCGATCCTGCTGCAACGCGAAGTGCTCAAGGCCGAGCAGGCGATTGAGTTGCGTGAGCAGTACCTGGGCCAGTTGGCTGCAATCAAGCGCTTTCGGGCCGGTGTTGAACGCTATACCACGCGTGGCACTCGGCAGCTCGAACTGCCTCGGGCAGACACGGTGGTCTGTCGCTGTGAGCATGTGACCCGAGGTGATATTGATCTGGCCCTGGAGCAGGGCGTCGAAGACATGGCTGCACTGAAGATGCGCACGCGGGTGAGCATGGGGGACTGTCAGGGACGCATGTGTGTGGGGTATTGCAGTGACCGCTTGCGTGAAGCCACTGGCCGCCTTGATGTCGGTTGGTTGCGCCCGCGCTTTCCGGTCGATCCAGTGCCATTTTCTGCCTTCCAGCAACCTGGTGCGGAGGCCTGAGCCATGAACAGAACCTACGATGTTGTGATTGCTGGTGGTGGTGTCATTGGCGCCTCATGCGCTTACCAATTGTCGAAACGCAAAAACCTGAGGATCGCTCTGATCGATGCCAAGCGTCCTGGTAACGCCACACGTGCTTCGGCCGGTGGGTTATGGGCGATTGGCGAGTCGGTGGGCCTGGGCTGTGGGGTGATTTTCTTTCGCATGATGTCGGCCCAGCACAAACGTCAGGCCCAAGGCAGTGCGGTGGCGGTGGATGCCAGCACCCCGCATATTCTGCCGCCGTCGTTCTTTGACTTTGCGCTGCAGTCCAACGCACTTTATCCACAGCTGCATCGCGAGCTGATCGACCGACATGGCATGGACTTCAAGTTCGAGCGTACGGGCCTGAAGTACGTGATTTATGACGATGAAGACCAACTGTACGCCGAGCACATCGTTGCGCAGATCCCGCACCTGGCCGATCAGGTACGCTGGCTCGACCGCGCGGCCTTGCGTCAGGCAGAACCGGCGGTCAGTCATCAGGCCCGTGGCGCGCTGGAGTTTCTGTGCGATCACCAGGTCAGCCCGTTCCGGCTGGCTGACGCTTACCTGGAAGCGGCGCGCCAGAACGGCGTGGAGCTGTTCCACAACACCAATGTCACCGGTGTGTTGCATCAAGGCTCACGGGTCAGTGGTGTGCAGACCGACGTAGCAGGCACGTTTCATTGTCAGACGCTGATCAATGCCGCTGGCGCGTGGGCGGCCGACCTGAGCGAACAGGCTACAGGGCTGCGCATTCCGGTAAGCCCGGTCAAAGGCCAGATCATCCTTACCGAGCGCATGCCTAAGCTGCTGCAAGGTTGCCTGACCACCAGTGATTGCTACATGGCGCAGAAGGACAATGGCGAGATCCTCATCGGTAGCACCACCGAAGACAAAGGCTTCGATGTGAGTAATACCTTCCCGGAGATCAACGGCCTGGTGCAGGGCGCCATTCGTTGTATTCCACAGCTGGCGCAGGTCAACCTCAAGCGCAGCTGGGCTGGTCTACGGCCGGGGTCACCGGATGAACTGCCGATTCTCGGGCCGGTTTCAGAAGTGTCTGGTTATTTGAATGCCTGTGGACACTTTCGCACCGGCATCCTCACGTCAGCAATCACCGGCGTGATGATCGACAAGCTTGTGCATGACGAAGTTTCACCTGTGGATATCACCCCGTTTCTGGCGAAACGCTTCTACAGCGGGCCTGTGGATAAACATTCGCTGGTCGCAAGCTGAGCGTGGAACGACCGGCCCTAGTGGCCGGTCATTCGTTCGATCAGTTCCAGGCAGTGCTGGACCTGTGGGGAGTTATCCCCAACCCGGCGGCTGAGAATGATCGGTGAAATCGCCGCCGACTCGCTCAATGGTGCAAACACGATATCGTCGCGATGCTGGCGCTGTACCGAAGCCGGCACCAAAGTTATCCCCAGGCCGGCCGCCACCAGACCGAGGGCGGTTTGCAGTTCGTTGGTCCATTGAATCACTTGCACACTCAGCCCCTGGCTGGAAAACAACGCCATGATGTGGTCGGCGTAGCTGGGGCGTGGTGTGGCGGGGTAGAGCACGAACGGCTCAAACGCCAGACGGATAAGATCGAGGGGCTGACCGATCAGTGGATGGCCGCAGGGCAGGGCGACCACCAGAGGATCTTCGCGCAGCACCTGTTGGTCGATGGCCGGGTCTTTGATGTGGATGCGGCCGAACCCAATGTCGATGCGTCCGGCTTTCAAAGCCTCGACCTGTTGCAGGGTGATCATTTCCTGCAGGCCCAGCTCCAGGTCCTGATTGCGCCGCAGTTGGCGAATCAGTTCAGGCAGCAGGTCGTACAGCGTCGACGGTGCAAAGCCGATGCGCAGCCACTGGCGCTCGCTGTTGGCGATACGTCGGGTTCCTTCGGATATTTGCTCAAGCTGGTCGAGCAGCATTGCACTCTGCTCGTAGAAATAGCGCCCGGCCTCAGTCAGGCGCAAAGGGCGGCTGCGCTCCAGCAGCGCGACGCCAAGAAACTCTTCCAACTGATGGATCTGCCGACTCAAGGGGGGTTGGGCAATGTGCAACTGCTCGGCGGCGCGGGTGAAGTTCAGGGTCTGCGCGAGCACCCGGAAGTAACGTAGATGGCGCAGTTCCATAATACCTCCAAGGTATGGTTGCCTACCCAACAGATATTGGACTGCCTGATAGTGCTGACGCAAGCTGGCGCCTTGTGGATAACCAGACCCTGTGGATATCGTCAGAAAGAACAAGAAAGAGGGCAGCCCATGAGCAGCCACCTGTTGAGCGAGCGCAGCAGTGTTTTTCAGCGCGCCGACCCTTACGCCGTGTCCGAATACGTCAATCAGCATGTGGGTGGCCATAGCCTGCGCCTGCCCAGAAGTGGTGACTTGAAGGCCAGCATCAATCACCGCAAGTTTGCCAGCCTTGATCTCTGCCGTCTCAGTTACGGCGGTAAAGCGCGGATCACCTCACCTGCTCTGGGTACCCTGTACCACCTGCAGATTCTGCTCAAGGGGCATTGTCAGTCCAGTTGCCGTGGCAATGAACACTACTACGTGCCGGGCGAGTTGTTGCTGATTAACCCCGACGATCCGGTAGACCTGACCTATTCGGCCGACTGCGAGAAATTCATTCTCAAGCTGCCGGTCAGTTTGCTGGAGCAGGCGTGTATTGAGCAGCGCTGGCAATTGCCTGAGGGGGGAATTCGTTTCAACCGAGCGCGTCACGTCACCGGTGAGCTGGAAGGCTTTATCGGCCTGCTCGGCTTGGTTTGCCAGGAGGCGGAAACCACCGATTCACTGCTGCAGGTGCAAGAGCATTACGGGCGTATTGTCGCCAGCAAGTTGCTCAGCTTGCTGGACAACAATGTGCAACGCGCCGAACCGGTGCAGCAAACACATTCTTTCGAACAATTAGCCGACTATATCGATGCCCACCTGGAACAAGACATCAGCGTCGCCCAGTTGATGAATGTGGCGCGGGTCAGTGAGCGCTCGTTGTATTCCCTGTTCGAACGTCATGCCGGGCTGTCGCCCAAAGGGTATGTGCGCCAGCGTAAGCTCGAACGGATTCATGCCGCACTGCAGGACCCGGCCAGCCAAGTGCGCAACGTCACCGAGATCGCCCTCGACTACGGGTTTCTGCACCTGGGGCGCTTTGCCGAAAGCTACCGCCAGCGCTTTGGCGAGCTGCCTTCGGCTACCTTCAAACGGCATCGCTGACACCTGGTCAGCCGTTGCGCAAACTGGATAGCGATTCGCAGGAAACGGCTATTGGCACTGTTGTACTAGTCCTAACCTGAGGCTGCGAACACTGCTCGGCAGGGTTCGCCACTCAGGTTTCGATAACAACAACAAAAGAGACACGCCACATGCGAGCGATCGATATCAATAGCCTGATCGATCAGGCGAAGTTCAATACCTTTCACTGGCGTGTACTGTTCTGGTGCGCGCTGATTATCATCTTCGACGGTTATGACCTGGTCATCTATGGCGTGGTATTGCCGGCCTTGATGCAAGAGTGGGGCATGACGCCGCTGCAAGCCGGTGCCCTGGGTAGCTACGCCTTGTTCGGCATGATGTTCGGTGCCTTGATATTCGGGCCGCTGTCAGACCGCATCGGGCGCAAGAAAGCCATCATGATCTGCGTGGTCCTGTTCAGCGGCTTTACCGTGCTCAACGGCTTTGCCCGCAATCCCACCGAATTCGGTATTTGCCGCTTCCTTGCCGGTTTAGGCATCGGCGGGGTGATGCCCAACGTGGTGGCCTTGATGAATGAGTACGCGCCAAAGCGCATGCGCAGCACCCTGGTGGCAATCATGTTCAGCGGTTACTCGGTGGGCGGCATGTTGTCTGCGGGCCTGGGCATCGTGTTGTTGCCGTCTTTCGGCTGGCAGTCGGTGTTCTACGTCGCCATCATCCCGTTGCTGCTGTTGCCGTTGATCTTGCGTTTCTTGCCGGAGTCGCTGGGTTTTCTGGTGCGCCAAGGCCGTACCGAGCAGGCCCGCGAACTGCTGCAGCGGGTAGAGCCCAGCTATAAACCGCAGGCTGATGACCGACTGGACGTGGTGACCGGTGTTCAGGCCGGTGGCTCGGTACCGCAGTTGTTCCGCGAAGGCCGGGCACTGAGCACGTTGATGCTCTGGGTGGCGTTCTTCTGCTGCTTGTTGATGGTTTACGCACTCAACTCCTGGCTGCCAAAACTGATGAACAACGCGGGTTACGGCCTGGGATCGAGCCTGGCGTTCCTGTTGGTGCTCAACTTCGGCGCGATTTTCGGTGCTGTCGGTGGCGGCTGGATTGGTGATCGCTTCAAACTCGACCGGGTGCTGGTGGTGTTCTTTGCGGTGGCGGCGTTGTCGATCAGCCTGCTGGGCTTCAAAAGTCCGACACCAGTGTTGTACCTGCTGATCGCCATTGCCGGGGCGACCACCATTGGTACGCAAATTTTGGCCTATGCCTGCGTCGCTCAGTTCTACCCGATGGGCATTCGTTCAACCGGCCTGGGTTGGGCATCGGGCATCGGCCGTACTGGAGCCATTGTCGGGCCGCTGCTGGGTGGCCTGCTGTTGGGCCACCAATTGCCGCTGGCGCTGAACTTCATGGCCTTTGCCGTACCGGGTGCGGTCGCGGCGCTGGCGATGATGGTGTTTGTCAGCCGTAGTTCGGCGCAGGCCGGAGCCGGGTTGCAGTCGGCGGCTTAGCCGACCCTGTCGCGGGGCAAGCCCGCTCCCACAGCCTCCTGTAGGAGCGGGCTTGCCCCGCGATCCCCCACGCTAAAAACAACAATAAAAAGAGCACATCAAATGAACAATCTCCGTCCAATCGGGTGGCTACCTTTGCTCGCCCTGAGTTTCACCACCCAGGCCGCTGAACCTGACTTTTTCAAGGACGCCACGGCTACCCTGCAAGCGCGCAACTACTACTTCAGCCGTGATTTTTCCGACATCGTCGGCCCCAACAAACAGTCCAAAGCCGAAGAGTGGGGCCAGGGTTTCATCCTCAACGTCAAATCAGGCTATACCCCGGGCATCATTGGGGTCGGTGTCGATGCCATCGGCGTGCTCGGTATCAAGCTCGACAGCAGCCCGGACCGTACTGGAACCGGTCTGCTGCCGGTGCAGGATGATGGCCGTGCCGCCGACGAATACAGCCGGGCTGGCGCCACCTTGAAGCTGCGCTATTCGAAGACCGAACTGAAGGTGGGTGAACTGCAAACCAACCTGCCGATTCTGCAGTACAACGATTCCCGCTTGTTGCCGCCCACTTACCAGGGCGCCAGCATCACCTCATCAGAGATCAACGGCCTGACGGTGCAGGCGGGCCACCTGAGCTCCACCAGCCTGCGCAACGAATCAGGCGATGAAAAGATGATCGCCATGCTTGGCCATCTGCCTCAGCGTCAGGCTGACAGCGATGCCTTCAACTTCGCTGGCGGCGACTACAGCTTCAATGCCAATCGCAGCACGCTGAGCCTGTGGTATGGCCGCTTGGAAGACATCTATCAACAAGGCTTTGTCGGCCTCAAGCACAGCCAGCCGGTGGGTGATTGGGTGCTGGGCGCCAACCTGGGTTACTTCACTGCGAAGGAACAGGGCGAAAGCAAAATTGGTGATATCGACAACCAGGCGTTCTACTCGTTGCTGTCGGCCAAACGCGGAGGGCACACATTCAGCGTTGGTTATCAGGGCATCTATGGCGAAGATTCGTTCCCGCGAGTGTTTCCGAACATTTCGCCGCTGGGTAACGAAGTGCCCACTTACGAGTTTTCCTATGCCGACGAGCGTTCCTGGCAGGTGCGCTACGACTACGACTTTGTGGCCATGGGCATTCCGGGGCTGACGGCGACCGTGCGATACCTCAAAGGCAACAACGTCGATACCGGCCTCGGTTTTGAGGGCAAGGAGCATGAACGTGATCTGGACCTGGGCTATGCGGTGCAAAGCGGTGTGCTCAAAGGCCTGGGCATTCGCGTGCGCAATGCGATGGCGCGTTCGAACTACCGTTCAGACATCGATGAGAACCGACTGGTGCTGACCTACACCTGGACACTGCTGTAGACCCGGTAGGAGCGGGCTTGCCCCGCGATTGCGATTGAACTGACACACCGCAATCGCGGGGCAAGCCCGCTCCCACTGTGACCTAACTCGGAACAAAGATCCGTTGCACACCAACGCCATCAAGCACTGCATCAATCAGTGCACGTGCTGTTTCGATATGCTGGCCGACGCCAGAGACAATCGAGCGGTCGTTGAGCGTCAGGTGATCAACCGCATCGCTGACTGTGGCTTCGGCGTATCGCAGCAGTTGGCAGGCGTGAAGCAGCGCCTCTTCGGCGGGAATGCCGGCGCGGATGTTGAATATGTGGTTGGTGCCGAACGGGGTGTTGGCTGTGGAGGCATTGGCAAGGTTGAGTGTGGGGGGATCGGGGACGATCTTTTTCATGGTTGACCTCTATGTATGAGTGAGCAACCACGCCTCGCTGCTAAACGAAGGGTGGCAGCTGTACGCGGGTTAGCAGACCGGACACAGAGGAACCCGGCGCACCCGAAGGCGCCCCACGTACAACCGCCATAATAGCGGTGTGCCGTTGACCTCATATGAATTGCCGGACTGCTAAATCCGATCGCTGGAATGTCCAACGACGGCAGCAGCCTAGGCCCCAGCGGGACCGGGCGCAACAGAGCAACGGCGCCGGAAGTATGATTCAGAACGGTCTGACAGAAAACACCTACCGCGTCGCGATTTGTCACTGCTTCATGTATGAACTCCTTCGGTAGGAGCGGGCTTGCCCCGCGATTGCGAATGAACTGACACACCGCAATCGCGGGGCAAGCCCGCTCCTACCGGAAACAAACCGTCCATCTTTCGGTTGGTCGCAAACCTGCGCTTTCGCTTAGACTGCCAAGATAACTACAACGAGTGTCCTGGTATGGAGAGTCCCCTGCTCAGTGAGCGCAGCCGGGTTTTCGATCGTGCCGACCCTTATGCCGTGTCGACCTACGTCAATCAGCATGTGGGTGTGCATAACATCCGTCTGCCGCGTTACGGGCATCCCGAAGCGTGTCTCGACCACCGCAAATTCGCCAGCCTTGATCTCTGCCGGATCAGTTATGGGGGCGAAGTGCGGGTGATGTCGCCTGCGCTGGAAAACGTCTTTCACCTGCAGATTCTGCTGCGGGGCCATTGCCTGTGGCGCCGTGGCAAGGATGAGCGTTTGCTTGGCCCGGGTGAACTGCTGCTGATCAACCCGGACGAACCAGTCGATCTGGCCTACTCGGCCGACTGCGAAAAATTCATTCTCAAACTGCCCAACCGCTTGCTGGAAAACGTCTGCGATGAACAGCGTTGGCACCGCCCCGACGAGGGCGTGCGCTTTATCCAGAGCCATTACCAGTTGCTGGCGCTGGAAGGATTTTCCGGGTTGCTGGCCATGGTCTGTCATGAAGCCGAAGCCAGTGAGCCACTGATCCGCGTGCAGGAGCACTACAGCCAGATCGTCGCCAGCAAGATGCTTACTCTGATGCCCACCAACGTCAGCCGTGAGGCGTTGAACAGCCAGGCGGTGACTTTCGACCGGATTGCCGGTTACATCGAAGGCAACCTCAAGCTGGATATTTGCAGCGAGCAATTGGCGCGTCAGGCCAGCATGAGCCTGCGGTCGTTGTATGCGTTGTTTGAGCGCAATGCTGGGACCACGCCGAAAAACTACATCCGCGAGAAGAAGCTCGAACGCATCCACGCCAGCCTTGCCGACCCTAACTGCCCGGTACGCAGCATCACCGAACTGGCCATGGATTATGGCTTCGTGCACCTGGGGCGTTTCTCGGAAAACTACAAGTCGCTGTTCGGCGAACTCCCCTCCGATACCCTCAAGCGTCGTTCCTGACACTTTGCAGAAAACGGATAAAGGTCTGCACAAAGCGGATATTTGCCGTGCCCCTCGCTCCCTAACCTGACATGGCCTGACCACAATAACAACGGAGGCCCCGGCCATGTCCCTGGGATTCGATTACATTAATGCCCTGCTTGAAGAAGATCAGGAGAAGGGCGTCTTTCGCTGCAAGCGTGAGATGTTCACCGACCCCCGTCTGTTCGATCTTGAAATGAAACACATCTTCGAGGGCAACTGGCTGTACCTTGCCCACGAAAGCCAGATTCCTGAGAAGAACGACTTCCTTACCACCACCATGGGGCGCCAGCCGATTTTCATCGCGCGCAACAAGGATGGTGTGCTCAATGCGTTCCTCAATGCCTGCAGCCACCGCGGCGCGATGCTTTGCCGACACAAGAGCGGTAATCGCTCGTCGTACACCTGCCCGTTCCACGGTTGGACCTTCAACAACTCCGGCAAGCTGCTCAAGGTCAAGGATCCGGTCGATGCCGGTTACCCGTCGAGCTTCAACTGCGAAGGTTCCCACGACCTGACCAAGGTTGCCCGTTTTGAGTCGTACCGTGGCTTTTTGTTCGGTAGCCTGAACCCGGACGTCGTTCCGCTGGTTGAGCACCTGGGCGAGTCGGCGAAGATCATCGACATGATCGTCGATCAATCGCCTGAAGGCCTGGAAGTGCTGCGCGGCTCTTCATCGTACATCTACGAAGGCAACTGGAAGCTGACCGCCGAGAACGGTGCCGACGGCTACCACGTCAGTGCTGTGCACTGGAACTATGCCGCTACCCAAAACCAGCGCAAACAGCGTGAAGCTGGCAGCGAAGTGAAAACCATGAGTGCTGGCGGCTGGGCCAAGAGCGGTGGTGGTTTCTACTCGTTCGACAAAGGCCACCTGCTGCTCTGGACCCGTTGGGCCAACCCTGAGGACCGCCCGCTGTTCGAGCGCCGCGATGAGCTGGCTGCCGACTTCGGTCAGGCGCGCGCCAACTGGATGATCGAGAACTCGCGCAACCTGTGCCTGTACCCGAACGTGTACCTGATGGACCAGTTCAGCTCGCAGATCCGTATTGCCCGCCCGATTGCCGTGGACAAGACCGAGATCACCATTTACTGCATCGCACCGAAAGGCGAGAGCGCCGAGGCGCGTGCCCAGCGTATCCGTCAGTACGAAGACTTCTTCAACGTCAGTGGCATGGCCACCCCGGACGATCTGGAAGAGTTCCGCTCCTGCCAGATGGGTTACCAAGGCGGACGCGGCTGGAACGACATGTCCCGTGGCGCAACCCACTGGGTTGACGGCGCCGATGCCGCGGCCCAGGAAATCGACCTGCATCCGCAAATGAGCGGTGTGCGTACTGAAGACGAAGGCCTGTTCGTACTGCAACACAAGTACTGGCAGGAAACCATGCTCAAGGCCCTCGAAGCCGAACAGCAGTTGATCCCAGTGGAGGCCGTGCAATGAGCATTTCCTTCGAGCAAGTGCGCGACTTTCTCTATGAAGAAGCGCGTTACCTGGACGACAGCCAATGGGACAACTGGCTGGAGTGCTACGCCGCCGACGCTACCTTCTGGATGCCGGCCTGGGATGATAACGACCAGCTCACCGAAGACCCACAACGGGAAATCTCGCTGATCTGGTACGGCAACCGTGGCGGCCTGGAAGACCGGGTGTTCCGGATCAAGACCGAACGCTCCAGTGCGACCATGCCCGACACCCGAACCTCGCACAACATCAGCAACATCGAACTGCTGGAACAGAACGATGGCGTCTGCAAGGTGCGCTTTAACTGGCACACCCTGAGCTTTCGCTACAAGACAGTGGACAGTCACTTCGGCACCAGCTTCTACACCCTTGATGTGCGCGGCGAACGCCCGCTGATCAAGGCCAAGAAGGTCGTGCTCAAGAACGACTACGTGCGTCAGGTCATCGACGTTTACCACATCTGAATCCAGCTTTCTGCGAGGTGTGCCATGCACAAGATCGCCTTGAATTTCGAAGACGGGGTTACCCGTTTCATTGACGCCACTGCTGACGAGACCGTGGCCGATGCCGCCTACCGTCAGGGCATCAACATCCCACTGGACTGCCGTGATGGCGCCTGCGGAACCTGCAAGTGTTTTGCTGAGGCTGGTCGTTATGACCTGGGCCAGGAATACATCGAAGATGCTTTGAGCGAAGAAGAAGCTGCTCAAGGTTTTGTACTGACCTGCCAGATGCGCGCCGAAAGTGATTGCGTGGTGCGAATCCCGGCCTCGTCCCAGGTCTGCAAGACTGAGCAGTCCAGCTACCAGGCCAGCATCAGCGAAGTTCGCCAGTTGTCCGACAGCACCATTGCCTTGTCGATCAAAGGCGAAGCGCTGAGCCGTCTGGCCTTCCTGCCGGGGCAGTACGTCAACCTCGGCGTACCCGGCAGCGAGCAGACCCGCGCCTATTCCTTCAGCTCACTGCAGAAGGATGGCGAGGTCAGCTTCCTGATCCGCAACGTGCCGGGCGGCCTGATGAGCAGCTTCCTGACCGGTCTGGCCAAGGCGGGCGACAGCATGACCCTGGCCGGTCCGCTGGGCAGTTTCTACCTGCGTGAAATCCGTCGTCCGCTGCTGCTGTTGGCAGGTGGTACCGGGCTCGCACCGTTTACCGCGATGCTGGAAAAAATCGCCGAAGAGGGCAGCGAACACCCGCTGCACCTGATCTACGGCGTTACCAATGATTTCGACCTGGTTGAACTGGACCGCCTGCAAGCCCTAGCTGCAAGCATTCCCAACTTCACCTTCAGCGCCTGCGTGGCCAACCCTGAGAGCCAGCATCCGCTCAAGGGCTACGTCACCCAGCACATCGAGCCGCAGCACCTCAACGAAGGCGATGTCGATGTGTACCTGTGCGGCCCGCCGCCGATGGTTGAAGCGGTCAGCCAGTACATCCGCGAACAAGGCATCACCCCGGCGAACTTCTACTACGAAAAATTCGCTGCTGCCGCTGCCTGATCCTGCTTTATGGGGCCGGGCGCATCGTGCGGGTACGGTCGGTCCCTTTTTTATTCGAGGTTGTCATGAACAACAGATTCGATAACAAGGTCGTGCTGGTTACCGGCGCTGCCCAGGGCATCGGTCGCCGGTTGTGCGAGCGCTTGCTCGAAGAAGGCGCGACCCTGGTGGCGGTAGACCGCTCAGAGCTGGTACACGAACTGCGAGGCGAAGGCGTTCTGACCCTGACCGCCGACTTGGAGCAACACACCGAATGCAGCCAGGTGATGGCGGCAGCGGTGGAGCGGTTCGGTCGCCTCGATGTGTTGGTCAACAATGTTGGCGGCACTATTTGGGCCAAACCTTTCGAGCACTACGAAGCCTCACAGATCGAAGCCGAAGTGCGTCGCTCGTTGTTCCCTACGCTGTGGTGCTGCCATGCAGCGTTGCCTTACATGCTTGAGCAGGGCAGCGGCGCGATCGTCAACGTTTCCTCCATCGCAACGCGTAGCGTTAACCGCGTGCCGTACGGTGCTGCCAAGGGCGGTGTGAATGCTCTGACTGCTTGCCTGGCGTTTGAAACCGCCGGCCGTGGCGTGCGGGTCAACGCTACTGCGCCGGGTGGTACCGAAGCACCGCCACGCCGGGTTCCGCGCAACAGCGCTGAGCAAAGCAGCGACGAGAAAGTCTGGTACCAGCAGATCGTCGACCAGACCATTGATAGCAGCCTGATGAAGCGCTACGGCAACCTCGACGAGCAGGTTGGCGCCATTCTGTTCCTGGCCTCTGACGAGGCTTCCTACATCACTGGCACGGTGCTGCCAGTTGGCGGCGGCGACCTCGGTTGAGCGCCCCTGGAGATCTCGATGAGTCATCCCTTGATTGAACGCATCTCGACGCTGATCGTTGATTTGCCCACCATTCGCCCGCACAAGCTGGCGATGCATACCATGCAGAAGCAGACCTTGGTGATCATCCGTCTGCAATGCTCTGATGGCATCGAAGGTATTGGCGAGTCCACCACCATTGGTGGTCTGGCCTATGGCAACGAAAGCCCGGAAAGCATCAAGCAGAACATCGACAGCTACTTTGCACCGCTGCTGATTGGCCAGGACGCCAGCAACATCAATGCCGCGATGCAGCGTCTGGACAAGGTGATCAAGGGCAATACCTTTGCCCGCTCCGGTATCGAAAGTGCTTTGCTCGATGCGCAAGGCAAGCGTCAGGGGCTGGCGGTCAGTGAACTGCTGGGCGGTCGTGTTCGCGACAGCCTGGAAGTGGCCTGGACCCTGGCCAGTGGCGACACCGCGCGTGATATCGCCGAGGCCGAGCAAATGCTCGATCTGCGCCGCCACCGCATCTTCAAGTTGAAGATCGGCTCCAACGAAGTTGCCCACGACCTTAACCATGTCATCGCGATCAAGCGCGCACTGGGCGATCGCGCCAGTGTGCGGGTCGACGTTAACCAGTACTGGGACGAATCCCAGGCGATCCGCGCTTGCCAAGTGTTGGGCGACAACGGTATCGACCTGGTCGAACAGCCGATTTCGCGCATCAACCGTGCCGGTCAGGTACGCCTGAACCAGCGCAGCCCGGCGCCGATCATGGCCGATGAGTCGATCGAAAGTGTCGAAGACGCTTTCAGCCTGGCAGCCGACGGCGCCGCGAGCATCTTCGCGTTGAAGATCGCCAAGAACGGTGGCCCACGTGCCGTGTTGCGCACCGCACAAATTGCCGAAGCTGCAGGCATCGCACTGTACGGCGGCACCATGCTCGAAGGCTCGATCGGCACGCTGGCCTCGGCCCATGCCTTTATCACCCTGAACAAACTGACCTGGCACACCGAACTGTTCGGCCCCTTGTTGCTGACCGAAGAGATCGTTAACGAAGCGCCGGTCTACCGCGACTTCGCCCTGCACGTGCCCCGTACCCCAGGCCTGGGCCTGACCCTGGACGAAGAGCGCCTGGCGTTCTTCAGCCGCAAGTAAGGAGAGATGCCATGTTGTTCCACGTGAAAATGACCGTGAACCTGCCCCTGGACATGGACCCGGCCAAAGCCGCGCAACTCAAGGCCGACGAGAAGGAACTCGCCCAGCGCCTGCAACGCGAAGGCAGCTGGCGTCACCTGTGGCGCATCGCCGGGCACTACGCCAACTACAGCGTGTTCGACCTGCCTAGCGTCGAAGCGCTGCACGACACCCTGATGCAGCTGCCGCTGTTCCCCTACATGGACATCGAAATCGATGGCCTGTGCCGTCACCCGTCATCGATCCACAGCGACGACCGTTAAACGCGAAACGCAGATAACAACAATTCGAGGTACATATCATGACCGTGAAGATTGCTCACACTGCCGATGTCCAGAAATTCTTCGAAGAAGTCAGCGGCCTGAACAACGACTTGGGTAGCCCGCGCATGAAGCTGGTGACCAACCGTATCGTTAACGATGTGGCGCGCATCATCGAAGACCTGCAAGTGACCCCTGATGAATTCTGGAAGGCGGTGGATTACCTCAACCGCTTGGGCTCGCGCCAGGAAGCCGGCCTGTTGGTGGCTGGTCTGGGCGTCGAGCATTACCTGGACTTGCAACTGGACGCCCAGGACGCCGAAGCCGGTATCAGTGGCGGTACCCCACGCACCATCGAAGGGCCGCTGTATGTTGCCGGCGCACCGATGGCGGAAGGCGAAGTCCGCATGGACGACGGCCAGGACCCAGGCACCGTAATGTTCCTCCAGGGCCGTGTGCTGGATGAGCAGGGCCAGCCAGTCGCGGGCGCCGTGGTAGACCTGTGGCATGCCAACACCCAAGGCACTTACTCATACTTCGACAGCACCCAGTCGGACTTCAACCTGCGTCGCCGTATCGTCACCGACGCCGAGGGTCGCTACCGCGCCCGCAGCATCGTGCCGTCGGGCTATGGCTGCCCGGCAGACGGTCCGACTCAAGAGCTGCTTGATCAACTGGGTCGTCACGGCAATCGCCCAGCGCATATCCACTTCTTCATTTCGGCACCGGGCTATCGTCACCTGACGACCCAGATCAACCTGGCCGGTGACCAGTACCTGTGGGACGACTTCGCCTATGCCACCCGTGATGGCTTGATCGGTGAACTGCGTTTTGTTGAAGACGCGGCAGCAGCCGATGCCCGTGGTGTGGAAGGGCGCTTTGCCGAAATGGATTTCGACTTCCAGTTGCTCAGCGCACCGAAGCCTGCCTGTGAACAGCGCAGCAAGCGGCCACGGGCGTTGCAGGACGCCTGAGTAACAGGTTGAATTGATCGCGGGGCAAGCCCGCTCCCACAGGTAAACACACTGTGGGAGCGGGCTTGCCCCGCGATGCTTTTAGAAGCCAATAACTGGACGATCCAATGAAAACAATATTCCAGGACTTCTCCCTTTCTGCCTTGGTTGCCGGCTTCATCGCCACACTGATTTCCTACGCTGGCCCGTTGGTGATCATCTTTCAAGCCGCCCACAGCGCTGATCTGTCGGCCGCTGAACTGTCGTCGTGGGTCTGGGCCATTTCCATTGGTAGCGGTGTACTGGGTGTGGTGCTCAGCCTGCGCTACAAAGTGCCGCTGGTGATTGCCTGGTCGGCACCGGGTTCCGCGTTACTGGTGGCGCTGCTGCCAGACATTGCGTTTGCCGAAGCGATTGGTGCCTATATCGTCGCCAACCTGGTGATTCTGCTGGTGGGTTTGTCCGGCGCCTTTGACCGGATTGTCGGCAAACTTCCACCGGCCATTTCTGCGGGCATGCTGGCCGGAATCCTGTTCAGCTTTGGCACCGGTTTGTTCACCTCGGTGAAATCGCAGCCACTGCTGGTGCTGGCAATGTTCGTCACTTACCTGGTGTTCAAGCGCATCGCGCCACGCTACGCCGTGTTGGCTGTGCTGGTGTGCGGCGTGAGCATCGCCGTATTCAGTGGTGAAATGAACAGCTCGGCGCTGGTAGTCGGCCTGGCCACGCCAGTGTGGACCGCGCCGGTATTTACCTGGCATGCCGTACTGAGCATCAGCCTGCCGTTGGTCATGGTGGCGCTGACCGGGCAATTTGTGCCGGGTATTGCGGTACTGCGTAACGATGGCTATCAAACGCCGGCAAGCCCGATCATTTCCAGCAACGCGTTCACCAGCCTGCTGCTGGCGCCGTTCGGTTGTCACGGATTGAACCTGGCGGCGATCACCGCCGCGATCTGCACTGGGCGCGAATCGCATGACGACCCCGGCAAACGCTATTGGGCGGGTGTGTGGGGTGGCGTGCTGTATTTGCTGCTAGGCGTTTTCGGGGCGACGCTGGTGTCGCTGTTCACCGCGTTTCCGGCGGCGCTGATTGCCGCATTGGCGGGCCTGGCGTTGTTCGGCGCTATCGGAGGTGCTTTAGCGGGTGCGATGAGCGTGCCGAATGACCGAGAAGCGGCGTTGATCACCTTTCTGGTGACCGCCTCGGGGATGTCATTTCTGGGGTTGTCGGCTGCGTTCTGGGGGCTGATCTTCGGTTTGTTTGCACACCTGTTGCTGCACCTGCGGCGGCCAGCGCCGCAGGTGAGCAGGGCAAGGATGCAGGCTGACTGACGTCAGATCTGCATGGCCATGCCTTCGACGTTCATCGCCGCCTGGCGCAAGGCTTCAGAGCGCGTCGGGTGAGGGTGGCAGGTGAGGGCGATGTCTTCAGCCGAGGCTGAGAACTCCATGGCTACGCAGAATTCACCGATCATCTCGCTGACGCTAGGGCCAACCAGGTGCACACCCAGCACTTCGTCGGTGTTGGCGTCGGCCAGGACTTTGGCGAAGCCTTCAGTTTCGTGGTTGATCTTGGCGCGGCTGTTGGCGGTGAACGGGAACTTGCCCACCTTGTAGGCACGCCCTTCGGCTTTGAGCTGTTCTTCGGTCTTGCCGACGCTGGCCAATTCCGGGCGGGTGTAGATCACGCCAGGAATGAGGTTGTAGTTGACCTCATGGGCCTTGCCGGCAATGCGCTCAATGCAGGCAACTGCTTCGTCTTCGGCCTTGTGCGCCAGCATCGGGCCGGAGGTGACATCGCCAATGACCCAGATCCCCGGTACGGCGCTGCGGTGATGCTCGTTGGCAAGCATGCCGCGTTTGTCGGTTTCCAGGCCGACCGTTTCCAGGCCCAGGCCTTTGGTGTAAGGCCGACGGCCAATGGCGACCAATACATAGTCCGCCTGCAGCGTTTCACTGGTACCACCCGCAGCTGGCTCAAGGCTAAGGCTGACGCCATCGGCCGAAGCAGTGGCTTGAGTGACCTTGCTGCCCAGCTTAAAGCTGATGCCTTGTTTGGCCAGCGAACGCTGCAGGGTTTTGGCGGTTTCTTCATCGGTGCCGGGACAGATGCGGTCCAGGTACTCGATCACTGTGACTTGGCTACCCAGGCGGCGCCACACCGAACCCAGTTCCAGGCCGATTACGCCAGCGCCGATCACTACCAGGTGCTTGGGCACGTTGGGCAGCGACAGGGCGCCGGTAGAGTCGATGATGCGCTGATTGTCGATGGTCACGCCCGGCAGCGGCGTTGGCTCGGAGCCGGTGGCGATGACAATGTCCTTGGCCTGCAGTTCGGTGACGCTGCCGTCTTCGGCGCTGACATTGACCCGGCCCGGGCCAGCCAGTTGGCCCCAGCCTTTGATCCAGTCGACTTTGTTTTTGCGGAACAGGAATTCGATGCCCTTGGTCAGGCCGGTGACGCTCTCGTCCTTCTGTTTCATCATCTGGGCGAGATTCAGGGTCGGCTTGACCTCGATGCCCAGGTTGGCGAACTCGCTGCCGACTGCGGCCTCATACAGTTCCGAAGCATGCAACAGCGCCTTGGAGGGCATGCAGCCGACATTCAGGCAGGTGCCGCCGAGTGTCGAGCGACCTTCCACGCAGGCCACGCTCATGCCCAACTGACCGGCGCGGATGGCGGCGTTGTAGCCACCAGGGCCGCCGCCGATGATCACCACATCATAGGTTTTCATTGTTGTACTCCAGGATGAAGAATCGGCAATGGCGGCAAGATTAGTCTGCTAGGCGAGTGATTGTATACAATTTATCGCGCGGTTCGATTGCGCTCCAAGGGTCTGGAATGCGGGCGACAGCTTCAGACTATGGTCGCGATAGCCTGAAACTTCCAACAGATGAACTACCCTTTGGCGGTGACGTCCGATGAAGAAAGGGAGGTTCAATTCATGCTTGCGCAACTTCCACCTGTTCTGCAAAGCCTGCGATTGCCACTACGTTTGCGGCTGTGGGATGGTCATGAGTTCGATCTGGGGCCTAAGCCTCAGGTCACCATTCTGGTAAAAGATCCGCAGCTACTCACCCAACTGACTCACCCAAGCCTGGATGAACTGGGCGCTGCTTTCGTTGAAGGCAAACTGGAGTTGGAGGGCACCATCAGTGAGGTGATCCGGATTTGCGATGAACTCAGTGAGGCCTTGCTCAAGCATGAAGTTGAAGACCAACCGGTAAGGCGCGAGCACGACAAGGCTACGGACGCTTCAGCGATCTCCTATCACTACGACCTGTCCAACGACTTCTACCAGCTGTGGCTGGACCGTGACATGGCCTACTCCTGTGCGTATTTCAAAACAGATCAGGACAGCCTGGAACTGGCCCAGCAGAACAAGTTCGAACACCTGTGCCGCAAATTGCGTTTGCGCAAGGGCGATTACTTACTCGATGTAGGTTGTGGTTGGGGTGGTTTATCGCGCTTTGCCGCCCGTGAATTCGGCGCCAGGGTTCTCGGCATTACCCTGAGCAAGGAACAGCTCAAACTGGGTCGTGAGCGGGTCAAGGCCGAAGGTCTGCAAGGTCAGGTGGAACTGAAGATTCTCGACTATCGCGACATTCCTCAGGACGGTCGCTTCGACAAAGTGGTCAGTGTCGGCATGTTCGAACACGTCGGCCATGCCAACCTGGCGTTGTACTGCCAGCGTTTGTTCGGTGCGGTGCGAGAGGGCGGGCTGGTGATGAACCACGGCATCACGGCCAAGCATGTGGATGGGCGTCCGGTCGGGCGCGGCGCGGGTAACTTCATAGGGCGCTACGTGTTCCCGCACGGCGAGCTGCCGCACCTGTCGATGATCGCTGCCAGCATCAGTCAGGCGGGGCTTGAGGTTGTCGATGTTGAAAGCCTGCGCCTGCATTATGCCCGCACCCTCAAGCACTGGAGTGACCGCCTCGAAAGCCAGTTGCAAGCGGCCTCGGCGCTGGTGCCGGAAAAAGCGCTGCGTATCTGGCGCTTGTACCTGGCGGGTTGCTCCTATGCCTTTGCCAAGGGCTGGATCAACCTGCATCAGATACTGGCGGTCAAACCGTTCGCTGATGGTCACCACGACCTGCCGTTGACCCGTGAAGATTTGTATCGCTGAAGGACGCTAGAGAATCGGTGAAATCAGCCGGGCGATACGCATGCCCAGATGTTGAATGCGGTGGGTGTCCTGGCTGTCTTCGCTGCTGATCTCCCGGGCCAGGTCGAAGTCATGGATGAGCATGGTTTCGACCTGATCGGCAAACAGGCGGTCGACGGTTAGCAGCATCACCTCGAAGTTGAGACGGAAGGAACGGTTGTCCAGGTTGGCGCTGCCAATGGCGCTGACGTCATTGTCGATAAGCACCACCTTCTGGTGCAGGAAGCCAGGACCATAGCGGAACATCCGCACACCGGCACGTACGGCCTCGAAGGCGAACAGGCTGGAGGCGGCGTAGACGATACGGTGGTCGGCACGTGAAGGCAGCAGGATGCGTACGTCCACCCCGCGCAGTACGGCCAGCCGCAGGGCGGCGAACACGGCTTCATCCGGGATGAAGTAGGGGCTGGTGATCCACAACCGCTTGCGTGCCGAATGAATCGCTTCGACGAAAAACAGCGAACAGGTTTCCTGCGAGTCGGCCGGCCCACTGGCCAGTACCTGACAGAGAACACCGTCTTCAGGGTACGTGTCAGGGAGGATCAGCGGTGGCAGCTCGCGTGCGGCCCAGAACCAGTCTTCGGCGAATGACTCCTGCAGACAGGCCAGCACCGGGCCGCTGACCTGTACATGAGTGTCACGCCAGGGTGAGAGTTTCGGCTTTTCACCCAAGTACTCGTCACCGACGTTGTGCCCGCCGAGAAAACCCTGCAGGCCATCGACCACGACGATCTTGCGGTGGTTGCGGAAGTTGACCTGAAAACGGTTGAACCAGCCCCGGCGGGTGGCGAAGGCACGGATGTTCACTCCACCTTCGCGCAACGTCTGGCTGTAGCTGGCGGGCAGGGCATGGCTGCCCACCCGGTCATACAGCACATACACCTTGACCCCTTCGGCGGCTTTCTTCAGCAACAGGGCTTGCAGGGCGCGGCCCAGTTTGTCGTCATGGATGATGAAAAACTGCACCAGCACGGTGTCACGTGCTTGCTCGATCGCAGCAAAAATAGCGTCGAACGTTGCCTTACCGTCGATCAGCAGGCGTACCTGATTATTCGCCAGGCAAGGCATCCGGCCCAACCTGGGCATGGCCCGAAGTGCGCCGTAGGACTCGGAGTTGCGTGCTGCCAGTGCTTCATCTACCCAAGGTCGCCAGTTCAGGTCCGCCATGGCCACATGCATTTCCCGGTTAGCCTGGCGCCTGGCCTGGATGTAGGCATCGAAGGTACGGCTGCCGAAAATCAGGTACGGGATTAAGGTGAAGTACGGAATAAAGATTAGTGACAACGCCCATGCGATTGCACCTTGGGCCGTGCGCACGGTGAGCACTGCATGCATGGCGGCGATGCTACCGAGCAAATGCAAGGCACCAATGAGGTAACCGAAGAAGTAGGGGCTGTGGTAATCCATACACATCCTGCTGTCCAAAGGCACTGCCTCTAACAGAGCATGTTCCACACCCCACTTGCAACCGAAAGGACAAATTGACGTCTAAGCTGTGTTCCAGCTTGGGGCTGGAGTTTCGAGGAGTCATTACATGAAAAGTCGTCTGCCGATGCTGGCGTTGGTCTTGGGAGTGTCTAGCCCGATGGTGCATGCGCAAATGTTGCAACCCGGATTATGGGAGCTGACCACCAGCAACATGCAGGTCGATGGTAAGGCGCTACCGGACATGGGCTTCATGCTCGGCCAGTTGAAGAGCTTGCCTCCCGAACAGCGGGCGATGATCGAAGGCGGTCTGGCCAAACAGGGGATCAGCGTTGCCGGTCAGGGCGTGCGCTCGTGCCTGACGCCGGAGCAGGTAAAGACCGATGACATTCCGCTGCAAGATCCTAAATCTGGCTGCACCCAGAAGATCACCGAGCGCAGCGGTAATGTCTGGAAGTTCACCTTCAGTTGCCCGAAAGCCCAAGGTGCAGGGCAAGCGACCTTTGTCAGTGACCGCGAGTTTCTTACTCAGGTCAGTGGCACGTTCAACGCTTCTGGCGTTCAGCAACAAGGCAGCATGAATACGCGTGCCGTCTGGTTGGGCAACGACTGTGGCACGGTTAAACCACGGACCTGAAGCGTCCTGAGCACTACCAGCACCACTGGCTTTGAGCGACTGCGTCGTGGGCATGCAAGCTCTCTGCATGTTCCACGCGCAGGGCAAAGCCGGCAGCCCAAGTGAGACGTTGCAGGGTCAGGTGCAGGCGTCGAGCGGCGTCTTCACAGAACATCAAATTCTGACCGTTGGCCAAGGCGAAGGCCTGTTCGTCTGCACGTTTCACGGCGGTTTGTACTGCGGTACCCAGGGCCGCTTCCGCTTGATCGATCAACGCGCTGATCGGCAACTCGCTGGTTCCTTTCTTCAAGCGCACTTGCAATTGCGCCACGCTGCGTTGGCTGTGTGGCGTCGCAACCACACCTTGGGCACTGCCAAGCCAGCTGAGTACGGCTTCATGGCTTAGGGGCTGGTTGCCGAAGTCGGTCAGAAATTGCTGTTGAATCAATTGCCTGGCCAATGCCGCCGAACAAGGGCAGGTGGAGGAGTAGTCCACTTCCACTTTTAGTTCCACGTGGAACATTTCATCTTTTACCTGTGCCGACAGGGTGACAGGATAGGCCTTCCACCCCGCTAACGGGCTGATCAATGCTGGGCGCTTGAGCATGTAGTCGAAGCGAACCTTCAAGTAAGCACCCACCGATAAGCCTGCATGGCTTTCAAGGAAGTTCAGCAACACCTGGTGCAACAGCTGGGGTGTTAAGGGTTGCCGCTCGAATGCCTCCAACGCCAGGTACAAACGCGACATGTGAATGCCACGTGCGCTGCCATCATCCAGGCTAACCCCCGCGTCAGCACTTGCGCGTAGCATGCTGCCGTCGAGCAATACCGGTAAGGCGATGTTGCACATGCCAACCCAGTCCAGTGGCAACGATGAATGGGTGGCCTGCGCGGCAATGTCAGGGAGCGTGAGGGCAGTCATGGGCAACTCGTTTCTTGGGAAAGTGGCAATTACTGGCAGCCGCTCAGGCGGTTACAGCGCAAACTGAAGCGCTGGCCGCTTGAGCTGGATACCCGGTTGAGGGTGGTCCAGCCGACCTTACGGCTGTAGCCCACCCAGGTTTCTCCGTCGCTGGCCAGCCCGGTGTAGAACGTCAGCTGTCCAAAACGGCTGTTGGTTTGTGCCCACAGTCGCCTTCCTTCTGCCTTGTAACCGCGCAGGTAAATTGTGCTGCCCTCCGTGCGCACGCTGTAGTAGTTGCCTTGAGCATCGCCGCAGGCCAGTAGCGTGGCGCTACGTGTACATAACGCCAAGCCCTTGCTCAGCGGAACAGCTGACGCACAAACAGGCAGGCATATCAGCAATCCTGCAGTGGCAGACAAGCACAACACATTCATTGCTTAGCGTCCTTCAGAAGGCCCGTTCGGTTGGAATCGGATAAAGCAGCTTGGTCAAATTGTATTGTTATACTATAACATCACGCAATGCATCATTCGAATGCACTTAGCCTGATGAGGACCCGACCATGCCCAACCGCCTTCCTGTCACTGTGCTTTCCGGCTTTCTGGGTGCCGGTAAAAGCACCTTGCTTAACCATGTGCTGCGTAACCGTGAGAACCTGCGTGTTGCTGTGATCGTCAACGACATGAGTGAAATCAACATCGATGCCAGTGAGGTGCAACGCAACGTCAGCCTCAATCGCGCTGAAGAGAAACTGGTAGAGATGAGCAACGGCTGCATCTGCTGCACCCTGCGTGAAGACCTGCTGGAAGAAGTGAGTCGGCTGGCACAAGAGGGGCGCTTCGATTACCTGCTGATTGAGTCCACAGGCATTTCCGAACCGCTGCCGGTGGCCGAGACCTTTACGTTCCGCGATGAACAGGGCCGTAGCCTGGCCGACCAAGCGCGCCTGGACACTATGGTGACCGTGGTCGACGGCTTGAATTTTTTGCGCGATTACCAAGCGGCGCAAAGCTTGGCCAGCCATGGTGAAACGCTGGGCGAGGGTGACGAGCGCTCCATCAGTGACCTGCTGATCGAACAAGTGGAGTTCGCTGATGTCATCCTGCTCAGTAAGATCGACCTGATCAGTCGCCATGAGCGAGATGAGCTCAGTGCAATTTTACGCAGCCTGAATGCCCATGCCCGGATAGTGCCGATGGTCATGGGGCAAGTGCCGTTGGCTTCAATCCTCAACACGGGATTGTTTGATTTCGAACGTGCGGCGCAGGCACCGGGGTGGTTACAGGAACTGCGCGGTGAGCACATTCCGGAAACCGAGGAGTATGGGATCGCAGCCAGCACCTGGCAGGCCCGCCGACCGTTGCACCCACAACGCTTTTTCGACTTCATCAACGCGTCTTGGGAGAACGGTCGGTTACTGCGCTCCAAAGGGTTTTTCTGGTTGGCCAGCAAGTATCGGGATGCTGGGAGCTGGTCGCAGGCAGGCGGCATGATGCGTTACGGATTTGCCGGAGGCTGGTGGCGCTTTGTCCCACGCGAGCATTGGCCGCAAGATGAACAGAGTACCGCTGCGATCCTGAAGAACTGGACGGCTGAATGTGGCGATTGCCGTCAGGAGCTGGTATTCATCGGCCAGAATATCGACTTCACCCGGCTCAAGGCTGAACTCGACGCCTGCCTGCTGAACGATGCAGAAATGGCTGAAGGCGTCGAGCAGTGGCAACAGTTGCCGGATCCTTTCGGTCCTTGGTACGAGGACGAAGTGGCTTGATGCAGCATCCCTCAAGCCTTGACGGGCAGCCCTGATATCAAGGCATAGTGGCGAAAATCCTGGGCGCTTACCGTCATATGTTGCAGAACATTCCCACCCACGTCATTGCCGGCACCTTGGGCGCTGGCAAGACCAGTCTGATTC
The DNA here is from genome assembly GCF_004353925.1 of Pseudomonas sp. H9. Classification (GTDB taxonomy): domain Bacteria; phylum Pseudomonadota; class Gammaproteobacteria; order Pseudomonadales; family Pseudomonadaceae; genus Aquipseudomonas. The sequence goes on from NZ_SMOK01000012.1 coordinate 181,500, forward strand.
GCCAGTTGCTGGCGCAACGGCCAGCCGATGAGCGTTGGGCTGTGCTGATCAACGAGTTTGGGCAGATCGGCCTGGATGCGGCGTTGTTGAGCACTGATGACCAAGGGATTGCCATGGGGGAGGTGGCGGGCGGCTGTCTGTGTTGCGTCAACGGCGCACCGTTTCAGGTGGGCTTGGGGCGCTTGTTGCGCAAAGCCAAACCCCATCGTTTGTTTATCGAACCTTCAGGCCTGGGGCATCCGCAGCAGCTACTGGAGCAACTTCGACAGCCACCCTGGCGTGGCGTGTTGACTGTACAACCTGCGGTCATGGTGCTGGATGCCCAGCAACTGGCAGCAGGCGTTGCTCTACCCGAGGCACAGCAACAGGCTTTGACCAGCGCAGGCTTGCTGGTGTTGAACAAGTCGCAGGGATTGGATGACGCGCAGCGTCTGTGGATAACTTCACAGCTGCCCGATCAGCCGCAACTCTGGACTGAGCAAGGGCAACTGTCGCTATCGAAACTGCCAGTGTTGGCGGATGTGGCGGTGCTCGACAGCGCTGTGGATAAACTAACTTTGCCCAACAACGACGGGCCAACGGCAGCCTTGTGGATAAATCCTCGTGAGCCTATCTGCAGTGTTCAAGAGGCCGCAGAAGGCTGGAGTATCGGTTGGCGTTGGCATCCACAGCAAACCTTCGACCGCTCACGTATCGAGCAGTTTTTGCATAGCTTCGACTGGTGCCGGGCCAAATTAGTTATCCACAGCCCGCAAGGCTGGCAGTCGATCAATGCATTAAAAGGGCAGGATGACTTTCAGTGGCAGCCCAGCGCTTGGCGTCGTGATTCACGAATTGAACTGATATTCACCACAGCCCAGGACAGCCAACAGCTGCAGCACGCCATGCAGGCGTGCCGGGCCTAGTTGCGCCAGCGATTGTGGTCTTGGCGCCATTGATTCATCTCGATGACGTTATCGGCATGCTGTACGGGTTTGATTTCGAACGGGTAGGGCGCCAGCTCGATCTGCATGCTGTGGGCGCCGAACTGGGTGACGGTGCCGGGGTGGCGCTGTTCACCGGTTACGGTGAATTCGAAGTTATACACACGCGCCAAGCGCTTGCGGCCCTGAGCATCGCGGACAAAGCCGATGCGTTTGAGCGCCACGTTGCCATCGAGCAGTTCCAGATCGAGTTTCGCACAGTGCTGCTTGACCCGCTCCAGGGCCTTTTCACGCAATCCGTGGTTATGCCATAGCCAGGCGCCAGCCGTGGCCAACAGCATCAGCACGGAGAGATTACCCAGGGTCAACATTTGCACTTGCTCCAACAAAGTATGCTCAGCTTAACTGCCTCCCCGGTCTGTCGTACAGGAGGCTTTTAGCGCCATACTGCGTCCTTGTTTTTCATTCCTTTGCTTTGGAAGCCTTGCATGAAACGTACACCGCATCTGCTCGCCATCCAGTCCCATGTAGTTTTCGGCCATGCCGGTAATGGCGCGGCAGTGTTTCCGATGCAGCGGGTCGGTGTGAATGTCTGGGCGCTGAATACCGTGCAGTTCTCCAACCATACTCAGTATGGCCAGTGGACGGGAGAAGTGCTTGCCCCAGCTCAAATTCCAGCGCTGGTGGAAGGCATTGCCGCGATCGGTGAATTGGGCAACTGCGACGCGGTGCTGTCTGGCTACCTGGGGAGCGCTGAGCAAGGGCGTGCGATTCTCAGTGGCGTGGCGCGGATCAAGGTGGCCAACCCCAAGGCTATGTACCTGTGTGATCCGGTCATGGGGCACCCGGAAAAGGGCTGCATCGTACCGGCCGAAGTCAGCACTTTTCTACTCGAAGAGGCCGTAGCCGTTGCCGATGTGCTGTGCCCCAACCAACTGGAACTGGACACGTTCTGTGATCGTCGGCCGCAATCTCTGGAGGATTGCGTGTTGATGGCGCGTAGTCTGCTGGAGCGTGGGCCGAAAGCAGTGCTGGTCAAGCACCTGGCCTACCCCGGACGTGGTGCAGAAGATTTCGAGATGCTGCTGGTAACGGCAGAGGGCAGTTGGCATCTGCGTCGGCCTTTGCTGGCCTTCCCACGTCAGCCAGTGGGCGTGGGTGACCTGACTTCAGGGCTATTTCTGGCCCGTCTGCTGTTGGGCGACAACTGGTTGGCAGCCTTCGAATTTGCCGCCGCCGCAGTGCATGAGGTATTGCTCGAAACCCAGGCCTGCGCCAGTTACGAACTCGAACTGGTACGGGCCCAGGATCGCATCGTGCATCCACGGGTGCGCTTTGAGGCGCGACGCCTGAGCTGTTAAAGCGTGTCGCCCTTGAGCTCCTGGTAGCGTTTTTCCAGCTCCTGGCGGATCAATCGGCGCTGTTTGCCTTGCAGGAAACGGCGCTTTTCTTCGCTGGTTTCTGGTTGGCGCGGAGGTACCGCTACCGGCTTGCGGTCGTCGTCGACGGCAACCATGGTGAAAAAGCAGCTGTTGCTGTGGCGTACCGAACGCTCGCGAATGTTTTCGGTGACCACCTTGATGCCCACCTCCATCGAGGTGTTGCCGGTGTAGTTGACCGAGGCAAGGAAGGTCACCAGTTCACCGACATGCACCGGCTCACGGAAAACCACCTGGTCTACCGACAGGGTAACTACATAGCGGCCGGCATAGCGGCTGGCGCAGGCATAGGCGACTTCATCAAGGTATTTGAGCAGTGTGCCGCCATGGACATTGCCAGAAAAGTTGGCCTTGTCCGGAGTCATCAGGACGGTCATCGACAGCTGTGCGTTTCCAGGTTCCATAGTGTGCTCACGGTGAGGTTGCGCTGAGACGGGGTGGCGATTGGTATTCACGCTTCTTTCCCCTATTACGATTCCCATCTAAAGACGGGACGCTGACAGCGGCCTTGCCGTCACGCTGTTTATGCCAATTGCGGCGTTGATCAGGTCGATCTGTTACCACTTATTGCATCAGCTTTTCGCGTCAGGTGGCGGTGTTAACCTGAGGAAGCCCATGCAAGGTGGGGTCTTCTACATTTAAAACGCTCTGTACCCGCAACTCAATCAGTCAATTTCGGGGTGAGTAGCGGCTTGTCTTTCGTCTCAAGGTAAGGAGTACCACGCCGTGCATGCCATCAGCTTTATCCAGGACTTGGCAGTGATCATGCTGGTTGCGGGTGTGGTCACTATCCTTTTTCACCGGTTCAAGCAGCCGGTGGTGCTCGGTTATATCGTCGCCGGCTTCATCATCGGCCCTCACACCCCTCCGTTTGGCCTGATTCACGACGAAGTCACCATCAAGACCCTTGCCGAGCTTGGGGTGATTTTCCTGATGTTCTGTCTGGGCCTGGAGTTCAGCCTGCGAAAGCTGTTCAAGGTTGGTGCAACTGCGTTTATCGCAGCGTTCCTGGAAATCGTGCTGATGATCTGGATCGGCTTCGAAATCGGCCGCTGGTTCGGTTGGAGCACGATGGATTCACTGTTCCTGGGCGCGATTCTGGCCATTTCTTCCACCACCATCATCGTTAAGGCGCTCAACGACCTGAAGATGAAGAACGAACGCTTCGCTCAGCTGATCTTCGGCGTGCTGATCGTTGAGGACATTCTCGGTATCGGCATCATTGCCTTGCTCTCCGGGATCGCGGTCAGTGGCTCGGTGAGTTCCGGTGAGGTGTTCTCCACGGTTGGCAAGCTGTCGTTGTTCATGATCGTGGCATTGGTCATCGGTATCTTGCTGGTACCCAGGCTGCTGGCCTACGTGGCGCGTTTCGAAAGCAACGAAATGCTGTTGATCACCGTTTTGGGCCTGTGTTTTGGCTTCTGTCTGCTGGTTGTCAAACTCGAATACAGCATGGTGCTGGGCGCCTTCCTGATCGGTGCGATCATGGCTGAGTCTCGGCAGTTGCTGAAAATCGAACGCTTGATCGAGCCGGTTCGTGATCTGTTCAGCGCTATCTTCTTTGTCGCCATTGGCATGATGATCGACCCTATGGTGTTGGTCGAATATGCGTGGCCAATTGTGGTGATTACTATCGCCGTGGTGCTGGGCAAGATGCTGTCTTGCGGCATGGGAGCATTCATTGCCGGTAACGACGGACGCACCTCGCTGCGCGTGGGCATGGGGCTGTCTCAAATTGGCGAGTTCTCGTTCATCATCGCGGCATTGGGCATGACGTTGCAGGTGACGAGCGACTTTCTCTACCCGGTTGCTGTGGCTGTCTCGGCCATCACCACGCTGCTTACGCCTTACCTCATCCGGGGCGCCGATCCTTTGTCGCTGAAGCTTGCCAAGGTGGTACCGCGGCGTTTGGCGCGCGTGTTGTCGTTGTATGGCGAGTGGTTACGCAGCATCCAGCCGCACGGCGAAGGGGCGCTACTGGCTTCGATGATCCGGCGCATTCTGTTGCAGGTGGGCGTGAACCTGGCGCTGGTGGTGGCGATCTTTTTCAGTGGCGGTTATTTCGCGGTGCGTATCGGTGAATACCTGGGCGAATGGATCAGCGATGTCGGTCAGCAAAAAGCGCTGATCTGGGGGGCCGCATTGCTGCTTTCCCTGCCGTTCCTGATTGCCGCTTACCGTAAGCTCAAGGCGTTGTCGATGCTGCTGGCGGAGATGGGCGTCAAGCCGGAAATGGCGGGGCGTCATACTCAGCGGGTGCGGCGGGTGATCGCCGAGGTGATTCCACTGTTGTCGCTGCTGGTGATTTTTCTGCTGCTATCGGCACTGTCGGCGAGCATTCTGCCGACCAGCGAGCTGTTGGTGCTGATCGTGGTGGTGGCCGCGGGCGTGGTTGCAGTGCTGTGGCGCTGGCTTATCCGAGTGCATACGCGCATGCAGATCGCATTGCTGGAGACGCTGGAGAATCATCAGGAGCATCACCACTGAGGGGATGCGTGGAAACGCTTCCTGCGCGAGACGATTCGAATGTCCGAGGGGATGGAGCGGTAGCGAAATCGCCACGCACAGGAAGGCATGGCGATTCTACGAACATTAATGGCTAAGGGCCATTAATTTGTGAGGATATTTCTCATTCAGCTTTCCAGCCAGACATCGCGGGCCCAATGCCAGACCGATTCCCAGCTTTCTTCAGTGACGATTTCTTCTTCGCCCGACCATAGCACCACGGTACCGTCTTCCTCGACGCAGTAATAATCGTCACCGTCCTGGCAAATCGGGATCAGGTCGCGTGGTACACCCGCATCCCAAGCGTTTGCCGCCACCTCCGGCAGGTAGGTGTGCGACTGCGGATCGGTGGCGGTGACTGGCTCCAAGCTGCCATAGACCACGTCGCTGACCGTCAGCAAGAACTCCTTGAAGACGAATGGAATGTTGATGAACAACTCTTCTTCGATTTCGACCAGCAGGTCTTCGTCCGGCAACTCAAGCGGCACAGGTACCGGTTCGTTGGCTTCTCGGAGCTGTTCGATGACTTCTTCCACGGTTCTATCCTCTAACCTTTGCGACACGCTGCGCGTTATACCCTAGTAGCCTGCTGCGCTAAAAGCAAAACCCCGGGACAAGCCCGGGGTTTTTTTGTGCAATGCCTTGAGATCAGCCGTTCTGGCGGATCCCGGCGACCAGCCAAGGCTGGTTTTCGCCCTGGGCGCGTTCCATGTTCCAGCTTTCGCTGAACACTTCACCCTGGTCGAAGCGCGAGTTTTTCGACACACCGCTGAAGGTCAGGGTGGCGATGGTCTTGTCAGCGCGATCATCGACGCCTTCAAGCTGCACGTTCAGGTTGTCAATGTAGGTGGACTGGAAGCCATCACCCAGCTCGGCACGTTCCTGCTTGAGGAACTGCAGCATTTGTGGGGTGACGAACTCGGCGATCTTGTCCATTTCGTTGGCATCCCAGTGCTGCTGCAGCGTCTGGAAGTGGTTACGGGCAGCGGCCAGGAAGTTTTGTTCGTTGAACCAGGCTGGCGCGTTGATCACCGGGTGAGCAGCAGCGGCAGGCGCAGCGGAACCACCGAAGATCGACGGCTGGGCAGCAGGCTGATGTGCTTCACGCTGGTATGGCGCGTGACCGGCGGCGGCCATTTGTGGCTGCTGCTTGCGGCGACGAGCGGCGATGAAGCGGAACACCAGGAAGGCGATCAGCGCCATGATCAGGATGTCGAAGATCTGCATGCCGTCGAAGCCATCGCCCATGAACATCGAGGCCAGCAGGCCACCGGCGGCGATACCGGCCAACGGGCCGAGCCATTTCGATGCGCCGCTGGCGGCGGCAGGTGCGCGACCTGGAGCGGTTGGCGAGGCAGCTGGAGTGGCAGGGGCAGCCTGGCGAGTCTGGTGGATTGGCGCGGCGCCCGAGCTTTTGCCGCCGCCCATGCGTTTGGCGGCACTGGCGTCGAGGCTCATCGTCAGACCGATGCACAGCGCCAGGGCGATGCTGAGAAAACGTTGCATAGAAGGGTATTCCCGTTTTGTGGATTGCACGCGCGTCATGTTGCACAGGTTGTAGGACACATGACCAGCGCCAAGATGTTTCCATCTTTTGCCTGTAGGAGCGGGCTTGCCCCGCGATGAAATGACATCGCGGGGCAAGCCCGCTCCTACAGAAGCCGTCTAGAGCGCTTCGAGCTTGGCGTAGCCAAGCATCAGCCATTTACTGCCTTCGGCAAAGTTGACTTGCACCCGGGCCTGGGCGCCGGAGCCTTCGAAGTTGAGGATCACGCCTTCGCCGAACACTGCATGCTGCACGCGCTGGCCGAGGTTGAACGCAGTCTGTGGAATGTTCGCATTGGCGAACAGGCTGCTGGTGTTCTGCTTCTGGCCGGAGCCGAATGGGCGACTGACACTGTTGGACAGACGTACTTCCTGAATCAGCCCTGCCGGAATCTCGCGTACAAAACGGGAAACCTTGTTGTAGGTTTCACTGCCATACAAGCGTCGGGTTTCGGCGTAGGTCATCACCAACTGCTGCATCGCCCGGGTGATGCCGACGTAGGCCAATCGGCGCTCTTCTGCCAGGCGACCGGGCTCTTCAAGGCTCATTTTGTGCGGGAACAGCCCTTCTTCCATGCCGACCAGGAACACATACGGGAATTCCAGGCCTTTGGCGCTGTGCAGGGTCATCAGCTGGATGCTGTCTTCGTGCTCGTCAGCCTGGGCGTCGCCCGCTTCCAGTGACGCATGGCCCAAGAAGGCGGCCAACGGTGACAGCTCGGCGTCTTCTTCGCTGGTTTCGAAGTTACGCGCAGCGCTGACCAGTTCTTCAAGGTTTTCTACCCGTGCCTGGCCTTTTTCACCTTTTTCTTCCTGGTGATAGATGATCAACCCGGATTGCTCGATGACTGTTTGAGTCATCAGGTGCAGGGGCATCTCCATGACTTTGGCCGCGAGGTTTTCAATCAGCTCGATGAACGCCGCCAAGGCGCTGGCTGCACGGCCTTTGAGGGCTTTGTTGGCGATCAGCAGGCTCATCGACTCCCACATCGACACTTCGGCGTGTCGCGCATGGTCACGAATGGCTTCGACAGTTTTCTCGCCAATGCCTCGTGGCGGTACGTTGATGACCCGCTCCAGCGCCGCGTCGTTGCCGCGGCCTTCAAGCAGGCGCAGGTACGCCATCGCGTTCTTGATCTCGGCCCGCTCGAAGAAGCGCTGACCTCCGTAGATGCGGTAGGGGATGCGTTCTCGCAGCAAGGCTTCTTCAAGCACCCGCGATTGGGCGTTGGAACGGTAGAGGATTGCGATGTCGCTGCGGGCTAGCCCGGTCTTGAGCACACTTTCAATGGTTTCGACCACGTAGCGCGCTTCATCGTGCTCATTGAACGCTGCGTACAGGCTCAGTGGTTCACCGTCGCCGCCGTCGGTCCACAGCTCTTTGCCCAAGCGATCGCTGTTGTTGGCGATCAGGGCGTTGGCTGCTTTGAGGATGCCAGCCGTAGAGCGATAGTTTTGCTCTAGGCGGATCAGCTCGGCGTCGGGGAAGTCGGCGCTGTACTGGTGGATGTTCTCGATTTTGGCGCCGCGCCAACCGTAAATGGATTGATCGTCATCGCCGACCACCATCAGGCTGTCGCCACCTTTGCACAGCAAACGCAACCAGGCGTACTGCACGGCGTTGGTATCCTGGAATTCGTCCACCAACACATGGCGGAAGCGCCGTTGGTAGTGTTCCAGCAGGCCCGGATGATCACGCCACAGATCGAGGGCGCGCAGCAGCAGCTCGGAGAAGTCGATAACCCCGGCGCGCTGACAAGCGGCCTCGTAAGCCTCATAAATGCTGCGCATGGTGCCCAGGTACAGATCGCCGCTGGCCTGGATGTGTTGCGGGCGCAATCCTTCGTCTTTTTGCCCGTTGATGAACCATTGCGCCTGGCGCGCTGGCCAGCGTTGTTCATCAAGGCCCAGTTCGCGAATTACCCGTTTGACCAGGCGTTGCTGGTCATCACTGTCGAGGATCTGGAAGTTCTGGTTCAACCCGGCTTCTTGCCAGTGCGCACGCAACAGGCGGTGAGCCAGGCCGTGGAAGGTGCCCACCCACATCCCCGCTGGGTTGATGCCCATCAACTGCTCGATACGCTGGCGCATTTCAGCGGCAGCCTTGTTGGTGAAGGTCACCGACAGGATCGAGTGCGGCGAGGCCTGCTCGACCTGGATCAACCAGGCGATGCGGTGCACAAGCACGCGGGTTTTGCCGGAGCCAGCACCAGCCAGGACCAACTGACGACCGACGGGGGCCGCTACGGCCTGGCGTTGGGCGTCGTTGAGGGAGTTCAACAGGAGAGAGAGATCATCGCGCATCCGGCCATTTTAGGGGCGCAAACAACCCTTGGGCAAACATACAGTAGAAAAAGTTAGTGCTCCCGACTGGGCGGTCATTGCGCTGAAGCCCAAGGCCTGCGGGCTTGAGCGCTTTTCGTCGGAAATCCGGGCAGCAGAATTAATGATCCAGAGCAGTTTGGCGCGGGCCTTTGCTTGTGTATGCTCCGTGCCACGTTTAGGGCTAACCATTACAAGAACACTGCCTATGACCACTGGTGTGAACTCCGTCGGCGTTCCATTGCAGACGCGCGGGAGTATTCGTAAGCAATTCGCGACGCAACTGGCGGTAGAGCGTACCCGTTTGCTCTATCAGGGCTCGTTGCTGCCCACTTTATTCATGCTGCTTAACGGTCTGGTCTGCGCCTGGTTGCTCTGGAGCCCGGCGCGCTACCTGCAAGTCAGTGTCTGGGTGGTCTGGTTGATGGCGCTGGTGGCCCTGAGGGTTATCCAGGTTGCTGCGTTCGACTCGGCCATGCCCGAACGCCAGGCACAGCCAAACTGGTGGCGAATGTTCCTGACCGGCTCGGCGTTCAGCGGCCTGACCCTGGCCAGTGCCGCCATTGCCTTGGTCCCTGTGGATAACTTCACTCAGCAGGCGTGGGTATTCGGTCTGCTGGGCGTTGCGACCCTGTCTGCCAGCATCGCCTATGCCGTCAGCTTGCCTGCATTCCTCAGCTTTACCTTGCCGTGCTTATTACCCCCAATCGCTTTTTTGTTCTGGACCGGAGACGAACAGCAACAGGGCTGGGGCTGGCTCGGGCTGATTCTGTTGGGTGCTCTACTGGTGGTGGCTTGGCAGGTCAATCGCTTGATCGAAGTAGGGCTGCTCAAACGCTTCCAGAACCAGGCCTTGATCGAGCATTTACAGGCCGCCCAGCGGCGCAGTGAGCGCCTTAATCAGGCACTGGCAGGCGAAGTTGAGCAGCGGCGACTGATTGAAGAGCAACTGCGTGAGGCTCAAGCAGGCCTGGAGTCGCGGGTCGAAGAGCGCGGGCGGGCGCTGGACCACGCCAATCATGCACTCAGCGCAAGTGAGCAGCGCCTGGCTTTGGCCCTGGAAGCCAGTGAACTGGGCATGTGGGACTGGAACCTGGAAACGGATGAAGTCCACCACACGCAGCTACAAACACTGTTCGGTCTTGAGCAAGCGCAGGTGCGCAGTGTGCGCAACGACCTCAAGCCACGTTTGCACCCGGATGATCTGCCGGTGTTGCGACGCACGCTGGTCGAACATCTGAAAGGGCGCACTGAGGATTATCGGGTTGAATACCGGGTGCGTCACAGCCAGGGCCACTGGTGCTGGATCGAAGACCGGGGACGGGCGGTGGAGCACGATGCTAATGGCAAGGTGGTGAGGATGCTCGGGACCCGCCGCGATGTTTCTGCCCAGAAAGCCTATGAAGAGCAACAGCGGCTGGCTGCGACGGTGTTCGAAGCCGCCAGCGAGGGCATTGCCATCCTCAGTTCGGAATTCGAGCTGCTGGCAGTTAATCAGGCTTACTGCGAAGTCACCGGCTATTGCCGCGAGGAGTTACTCGGGCGTGATGCGTTGGAGTTGCCTTGCAGCCGCGATGCCCGTCGGCACAGCATGGCTATCGATCAGGCACTGGACCAGCAAGGTCGCTGGCAAGGCGAACTGGTCGAAGCGCGCAAGAACGGAGAGCTGTACCCGCAATGGTTGCAACTCAACGGTGTACGGGATGCCCGTGGCAACATCAGCAACATCGTGGGCTTCTTCACCGACCTGTCGGCACGCCGTGAGTCAGAAGAGCGCTTGCGTTATCTGGCGCATTACGACGAACTCACCGGGCTGGCCAACCGTGCACTGTTTCGCCTGCGCTTGCATGATGCCGGGCAGCGCGTGCGGCTTAATGGTCGCAGCCTGGCGTTACTTCACATTGATCTGGACCGCTTCAAATTGCTCAACGAAAGCCTGGGCCACGAACTGGCAGATCAGTTGCTCAAAAAAATGGCCCAGCGTATTGCCAGTGCACTGCCGGAAGCCGATACCGTCGCGCGATTGTCCGGTGATGAATTTGCCGTGCTGTTTGATGGTTACAACAACCTGTCCAGCCTGGTTCGGGTGACCACGCGCCTGCTGGATAAACTGCGCGTGCCGCAGCGTCTGGGTGGCCATGAAGTGGTTATCAGTGCATCGGTGGGCATCAGCGTATTGTCTGATGCCACTTTTGACTTGAATGCGCTGGTCAGCCAGGCCGACATGGCTAAGCAGCATGCCAAGCACCTGGGCGGTGACAGCTTCCAGTTTTACACCGAGAGCCTGCGCGCCAGTACGGTAGAGCGCCTGCAGCTAGAGAATCATCTGCGCAAAGCGATCGAAGAGCGTCAGCTTCTGGTCTATTACCAGCCAAAGTTATGCCTGCGCCATGGCCAGCTAACGGCCGCTGAAGCGCTGGTGCGTTGGCAGCATCCCGAGTGGGGCATGGTGCCGCCAGGTGAGTTCATTGGGTTGGCCGAAGAAACCGGCCTGATTGCACCGATTGGCGAGTTTGTCTTGCGTCAGGCCTGTTGGCAGGCCTGCGAATGGCAGCGACAAGGGCTGGCGCCGATTCGAGTTTCGGTGAACCTGTCGGTCTACCAGTTGCGTCAGGGCAAGCTGGTCAGCCTGGTGCGGCAGGTGCTGGAAGAAAGCGGCCTGGCGCCTCATCTGCTGGAGTTGGAGCTGACCGAGAGTCAATTGCTCGACAGCGTCGAGAACATCATCACTACGTTTGAGCAGTTGCATGAGTTGGGGGTCAAGCTGGCGATAGATGACTTCGGCACTGGTTACTCATCGCTCAGCTACCTCAAGCGCTTCCCTGTGGATTACGTCAAAATCGATCAGGCGTTTGTCCGTGGCCTGCATGAGGGCAGTGAAGACGCCGCCATTACCCGCGCAATCATCGCCATGGCCAAGAGTCTGGAGCTGAAGGTGGTGGCGGAGGGCGTGGAAACCCAGGAGCAGTTAGCCCTGCTGCGTGAGCAGGGTTGTGATGAAGTGCAGGGGTATTTGATCAGCAAGCCGGTGGATGCCGGTGCGTTCGGTAGCCTGCTGACGTCCAGCATGGCCCGTTTCTGCGGATAGCAGGCCGTGTGCGAGCACAGGCCTGCCGGTTAGCCCATCACTTGAGCGTGATGACTTTTGTGACGGTGGTCAGCAACTCACCTTCATGCAGTACATTCACCCACGGAATGTCGCTGTGGTTACCTGCCATCTCGAAGCAGACTTCTTTATCGGTCAGCACCTGGATGGCCATGCCTTCGCCTTGCTCAAGCTTGAGTTCCAGGTTCAAGGCATAAGACCTGTCCTGCCGTACGGCCTTGACCAGCGTCGGGGTAACGCCAGGGTGGGCGACAGTAATGGTGCCGCGCACCTGGAAGCTCTCTGCGCCAACGCCTGGCGTCAGGGTGTGGTAGATGCACCAGTCCTTGGAATTAATCGTCATCTTTTGACTCCTCGATAGTGGGATGCAACACAGGTTGCAGCCCGATCTTGTGGCTACCGAGATCGATCTTGGAGCGGGAAAACCTTCAGCCGTGCCAGCTGCTCCCCTGACGTGCCAGCAGGCTATGGGCCTGGTCTGGGCCATTGGAGCCAGCCGGGTAGGGCTTGGGCGCCTGGAAGTGCTCTTGCCAGCCATTGAGGATCGGGTCGACCCAGGCCCAGGCCGCCTCGACCTCGTCACGGCGCATGAACAGCGTCGAGTCGCCATCGAGCACATCCAGCAACAGGCGTTCGTAGGCCTCCCAGCGGCGGGTCTGGCCGAACACCTGGGCAAGGTTGAGGTTCAATTCAACCGGTTCCAGGCGCATGCCTTTGCCGGGGGTCTTGGTCATCATCTGCAGGCTGATTCGCTCATCGGGCTGTAGCTGGATCAGCAGTTGGTTGGCTTGATCGCCTTCGAACAGGCGATGGGGTACAGGCTTGAATTGAATGACGATTTGCGACGTGCGTTTGGCCAAGCGCTTACCGGTACGCAGGTAGAAGGGCACGCCAGCCCAGCGCCAGTTGTCGATATGCGCTTCCACGGCGACGAAGGTCTCCGTATCGCTGTCGTTGTCGACATCTTTCTCGAAATAATAGGCAGGCACTTCCTGCCCGCCAATCTTGCCCGCTGCGTATTGGCCTCGCACGGTTTTGTCTTGCACATCCTGGCCGCAGATGGGTTTGAGTGCCTTGAGGATTTTTACTTTCTCGTCACGCACCGCTTCGGCTTCGAACTGCGCCGGCGGCTCCATCGCCACCAGGCAGAGCAGTTGCAGCAGGTGGTTCTGCAGCATGTCGCGCGTGGCACCCGCCCGGTCGTAGTAGGCGCCACGGTTTTCCACGCCAAGGGTTTCGCACACGCTGATCTGCACGTGGTCGATCTGACTGTTGCGCCACACCGGCTCCAGCAGCGCATTGGCAAAGCGCAGGGCCATAAGGTTCTGCACGGTTTCCTTGCCCAGGTAGTGGTCGATACGAAACACCTGCGATTCGCCGAAGACCGCGCCGATGGCCTGATTGATCGCGGTGGCCGACTCCAGTGAATGGCCAATCGGCTTTTCCAGGACGATTCGCGCTTCGCTGTCGGCCAGGCCGGCGATTTTCAGGTGGTTGGCGATGGGCACGAACAGGTTCGGGGCTGTTGCCAGGTAGTACACCCGCGTCAAACCACCGGCTTCGCCCAGAAAGCGCGCCAGGCGGCCGAAGTCAGCGCTTTGTGCGGCGTCCATGGAGAAGTAGTCCAGACGTGCCGAGAAACGTGCCCAGACATCCTCGTCGAAATCGTTGCGGGCGATCTGCGCCCGGCAGCGGCGTTCGACAAGTTTGATAAATTCGCTGCGCGGAAGGTTGCGTCGGGCCAGGGCAATGATACGCACGGCAATATGCAGGCGACCCTCGCGATACAGGTGGTAGAGCGCCGGAAGCAGTTTATGCAAGGCCAGATCACCGGTGCCGCCGAACACCATAATGTCGCAGGGGATAGTCAATACCACCACTCTCCTAGTTGGTTTAGCTGGGCGGGTCGCCGGTCATGTAGTATAACTACAAGAAAGCTACAACCCGGTCAGTCGATCATAACCGAGTCCTGCCCTTGAATCTGTTGCAACACATCGCCCAGTCGCGCCATCTGCTACGCAAATCGGAACTGAAAGTTGCCGATCACGTGCTGCTGGATCCCGCAGCCGTCATGCACAGCTCCATGGCCGATCTTGCCCATAGCGTTGGTATCAGCGAACCGACCATCGTGCGCTTTTGCCGAGCTATCGGGTGCTCGGGGTTTCAGGACCTCAAGCTGAAACTGGCCCAGAGCCTGGCGGCCGGTGCCAGTTTTGGTCAGTTCGCCATCCATGAAGACGACTCCGTCGCCGACTACAGCCTGAAGATCTTCGACACCACGCTGCATACCCTGATGGAAGTGCGTGAGCATCTCGACCCCCAGGCCTTGCAGCGCGCCGTGTCGGCGATGGCGCAGGCGCAGCGTGTCGAGTTCTATGGCTTTGGCGCTTCCGGTGCCGTGGCGGCGGATGCCCAGCACAAGTTCTTCCGCTTGCTACTCAGTGCAGCGGCGTATTCTGACCCGCACATGCAGGCCATGTCGGCGGTGACCCTCAAGCCGGGCGATGTGGCGATCTGTATTTCCCAGTCCGGGCGTTCCAAAGACCTGCTGATCACCGCCAACCTGGTGCGTGAGAGCGGCGCTACCCTCATTACGCTGTGCCCGAGCCAGACGCCATTGGCCGAGCTGTCGAGCGTCAATCTGGCAATCGATGTGCACGAAGACACGGAAATCTACACACCGTTGACCTCGCGGATTGCCCACCTGGTGGTGATCGATGTGCTGGCAATGGGCGTGGCGATGGCTCGCGGCCCGAGCCTGGTCAACCACCTCAAGAGTGTTAAGCGCAGCTTGCGCAGCTTGCGTCTGTCACCCAAGTCGATCAAGGCGATGGACGACTGATCCACATTCGCCGGTAGGAGCGGGCTTGCCCCGCGATTGCGATTTATCTGCTATCCCGCATCGCGGGGCAAGCCCGCTCCCACCTGGTTGAGCAAAATCTATTCATTGATTTGTCATTGGTGCGCCGCTAAACCGTAACGCCGCGTAGTCAGGCTGAAACTCCCGCACTCGATCTGGGAGAGATGCAATGGCTCGTGAATTCGATGGCTCGTATCAGCCCACCGCCAAGTCCCGCAAACAGCAAGAGAAAGATCAGCGCCGCATGGAGTTTCGACGCGCGATCGAAAGCTATTCCGAGCAACGCCGCTTGTTGCAGGAAATTGCTGATTACCCCGAGTTGCAAGCCATCAACGTATGGCAGGTGTCGGCGGCAGGTTCCCCGAAAAACGCTCAACAAGTGCGCTGATTTGCGTCCGTTCGCTGCGGATGAACGCAAGAAAGGCCAAGGCCACCGGCGATTGTCGCTTGGCCTTGGACTGCACTACACACCAACTGCGGTACAACGGAAGTTCTTCGACCGGTAACTCGCGCAACACCCCGGTAGCGAGCTCCAGGTTCAACGCGTGGCGGGTCAGCAGGGCGATGCCCAAGCCGGCAATCACGCATTCGCGCTGAGCGTCGGCAGAGGCAACCTCAAGGGTCTGGGTGAAGTGCACGCGTTTATCCTTGAAGTACTCCTCACAGGCTTTACGTGTGCCTGAGCCTTGTTCGCGAATCAGCAGGGTATGCGGCTCCAGGTCTTGAAGGCGCAGTTTCTCCAGCTTGCACAGGGGATGGTCGGGCGGTGCCACGGCGACAATCGGATTGTTGAGGAAGGGTAGAAACTCCAGCCCCATGTCCTGCGGTACCATGGACATGATGATCAGGTCGTCACGGTTGTCGGAAAGACGGCGTATCGCCTGGGCCCGGTTGACTACCGTGAGGGTAAGATTGACCTCAGGGTGCAGGCGTTTGAAGGCGGCAAACAGGTGGGGAACGAAGTACTTGGCGCTCGACTCCACCGCCAGCTTCAGTTGCCCTTGCAGTGAGCCCTGCATATCGGAAAGCTGCATATCGAGGCTTTCCAGGCGACCAAATATGTCGCGGCTGGCGCGTTGCAGGGCTTCGGCAGCCTCGGTCAGGTAAAGTTTTTTGCCGACGTACTCGAACAGCGGTTGGCCAACCAATTCTTCAAGCTGGCGAATCTGTAGACTAACGGCGGGTTGCGTAAGGTTCATCTCATCGGCAGCCCGGCTGTAGGAACGCAAATCACAGACCTCATTGAAGATCTGCAATTGACGCAATGTCATACGCATCAATGACTTACGCATTTTTTTCTTGTCTCGGCAAAACCTTGTAACAGCACTATAAGCTTTTGCTAATGCACACCCTAATAAATATTGATTTTTGTTTATCCAGAGACAGCGCTAGGGTAAAGATGCGACTGGCCAGCGACGATTGGTCACGCGCCGACCGGCTTCGCCGGCTCGTTTGTTCTAGCGGCCTTGGGAATACTCCAGTGATAAAAAAGATCCTGATCGCCAACCGCGGTGAAATTGCTGTTCGGATCGTGCGTGCCTGCGCCGAGATGGGCATTCGCTCCGTGGCGATCTACTCCGACGCCGACCGCCACGCCTTGCACGTTAAACGTGCGGATGAGGCCCACAGCATTGGTGCCGAGCCTCTGGCTGGCTACCTGAACCCGCGCAAGCTGGTGAACCTGGCTGTGGAAACCGGTTGCGATGCCCTGCACCCTGGTTATGGCTTTCTTTCGGAGAACGCTGAACTCGCAGACATCTGCGCTGAACGTGGAATCAAGTTCATTGGCCCTGCAGCGGAAGTCATTCGCCGCATGGGTGACAAGACTGAAGCCCGTCGCAGCATGATCAAGGCTGGTGTACCGGTAACCCCGGGCACTGAAGGCAACGTCGCCGACATCCATGAAGCGCTGGAAGAGGGCGATCGCATCGGTTATCCGGTGATGCTCAAGGCCACCTCCGGTGGCGGCGGTCGCGGCATTCGTCGCTGCAACAGCCGTGACGAGCTGGAACAGGCGTTCCCACGGGTGATTTCCGAAGCCACCAAAGCGTTTGGTTCGGCGGAAGTCTTCCTGGAAAAATGTATCGTCAACCCGAAACATATCGAGGCGCAGATCCTCGGTGACAGCTTCGGTAACGTTGTGCACCTGTTCGAGCGTGACTGCTCGATCCAGCGCCGTAACCAGAAGCTGATCGAAATCGCCCCGAGCCCGCAGCTCACCCCTGAACAGCGCGCCTACATTGGTGATCTGTCGGTGCGTGCGGCCAAGGCCGTGGGCTACGAAAACGCCGGTACTGTGGAGTTCCTGCTCGCTGATGGCGAGGTGTACTTCATGGAGATGAACACTCGAGTGCAGGTGGAACACACCATCACCGAGGAAATCACCGGTATCGACATTGTTCGTGAGCAGATCCGTATTGCGTCGGGCCTGCCGCTGTCGGTCAAGCAAGAAGACATCCAGCATCGCGGCTTTGCCCTGCAGTTTCGGATCAACGCTGAAGACCCGAAGAACAACTTCCTGCCAAGCTTCGGCAAGATTACCCGTTACTACGCACCCGGTGGCCCCGGCGTACGTACCGACACGGCGATCTACACCGGCTACACCATTCCGCCGTTCTACGACTCCATGTGCCTGAAACTGGTGGTCTGGGCGCTGACCTGGGAAGAAGCCATGGACCGTGGCCTGCGGGCCCTGGACGACATGCGCGTGCAAGGGGTGAAAACCACTGCAGCCTACTACCAGGAAATCCTGCGCAATCCGGAATTCCGCAGCGGTCAGTTCAACACCAGCTTCGTTGAAAGCCATCCGGAACTGACCAACTACTCGATCAAGCGCAAACCCGAAGAGCTGGCCCTGGCCATCGCTGCCGCCATTGCCGCACATGCGGGCTTATGAATAAGCCAGCTGTAAGCTTTTAGCTACAAGCGGCAAGTTAGAGCTGATCGGCTTTTGCTTGCAGCTTGTAGCTTGGAGCTTGCAGCTCTGAGGAGATAAAAATGACTAAGAAGATCTTTGTTACTGACACAATCCTGCGCGACGCTCACCAGTCTCTGCTGGCTACCCGCATGCGTACCGAAGACATGCTGCCGATCTGCGACAAGCTCGACAAGGTCGGCTACTGGTCGCTGGAAGTCTGGGGCGGCGCAACCTTCGACGCCTGCGTGCGCTTCCTCAAGGAAGACCCATGGGAGCGTCTGCGCAAACTGCGTGCCGCGCTGCCTAACACCCGTCTGCAGATGTTGCTGCGCGGTCAGAACCTGCTCGGCTATCGTCATTACAGCGATGACGTGGTCAAAGCGTTCGTGGCCAAGGCTGCCGTCAACGGTATCGATGTGTTCCGTATCTTCGATGCCATGAACGACGTGCGTAACCTGCGCGTGGCCATCGAAGCGGTCAAGGCGGCTGGCAAGCACGCTCAGGGCACCATTGCTTACACCACTAGCCCTGTGCACACCATCGACGCCTTCGTAGCTCAGGCCAAGCAAATGGAAGCCATGGGTTGCGACTCGGTGGCGATCAAAGACATGGCTGGCCTGCTGACCCCATTCGCTACCGGTGAACTGGTCAAGGCCCTGAAAGCCGAGCAATCGCTGCCGGTGTTCATCCATTCCCACGACACCGCCGGCCTGGCAGCCATGTGCCAACTGAAGGCTGTCGAGAACGGTGCCGACCATATCGACACCGCGATTTCCAGCTTCGCCTGGGGTACCAGCCATCCAGGTACCGAGTCGATGGTGGCGGCGCTCAAGGGCAGTGAGTTCGACACCGGTCTGGACTTGGAGCTGCTGCAGGAAATCGGTCTGTATTTCTACGCCGTGCGCAAGAAGTACCACCAGTTCGAAAGCGAGTTCACCTCCGTCGATACCCGCGTTCAAGTGAACCAGGTACCGGGCGGCATGATTTCCAACCTGGCCAACCAGCTCAAAGAGCAGGGCGCACTCAATCGTATGAACGAAGTGCTGGCTGAAATCCCACGCGTACGTGAAGACCTTGGCTTCCCACCGCTGGTGACCCCGACCTCGCAAATCGTCGGCACCCAGGCGTTCTTCAACGTCCTCGCCGGTGAGCGCTACAAAACCATCACCAACGAGGTGAAGCTGTACCTGCAAGGTGGTTACGGCAAGGCCCCGGGTGTGGTCAACGAGAACCTGCGCCGCCAGGCCATCGGCAGCGAAGAGGTGATCGATGTACGCCCGGCTGACCTGCTCAAGCCGGAAATGACCAAACTGCGCAACGACATCGGCAGCCTGGCCCGTTCGGAAGAAGACGTGCTGACCTTCGCCATGTTCCCGGATATCGGGCGTAAGTTCCTCGAAGAGCGCGAAGCCGGCACCTTGACCCCTGAAGTACTGCTGCCAATACCGGAAGCTGGTGCTGTGGCCTCGGCCAGCGGTGAAGGTGTGCCGACTGAGTTCGTCATCGACGTCCACGGCGAAACCTACCGCGTCGACATCACCGGTGTCGGCGTCAAGGCCGAAGGCAAGCGTCACTTCTACCTGTCGATTGACGGTATGCCGGAAGAGGTGGTGTTCGAGCCGCTCAACGAATTCGTCGGCGGTGGCAGCAGCAAGCGCAAGCAAGCCAGCGCACCGGGCCACGTCAGCACCACGATGCCGGGCAACATTGTCGATGTACTGGTCAAGGAAGGTGATGTGGTCAAAGCCGGCCAGCCGGTGCTGATTACCGAAGCCATGAAGATGGAAACCGAAGTTCAGGCAGACATTGCTGGCAAGGTCGTAGCCATCCACGTGGCCAAGGGCGACCGGGTCAACCCGGGCGAAATCCTGATCGAGATCGAGGGCTGATTCACAAGCCTTCATCTACAAGCGGTTAACCTCTGGGGAGCATTTGCTCCCCTTTTTTTTTGGCCGGTAGGAGCGGGCTTGCCCCGCGATGCAATGTGGTTGAAACACCGCAATCGCGGGGCAAGCCCGCTCCTACCCGAGTTGCGTTCAGACGCTTCGGCACGCTTCAAGTGAATGCACTTGGCCTTGCGGTTGCTGATTCTCTTCCGACAGCCAGCGCTCGAATCCCGCCGCAATTGCCGGCCACTCATCATCGGTAATCGAGAACCAAGCGGTATCGCGGTTACGGTCCTTGATCACCATGTGCTTGCGAAACACCCCTTCAAAACGGAAACCGAAGCGTTCAGCGGCTCTTTTCGAGCGGGCATTGTCGTTGTTGCATTTCCACTCCAGGCGCCGGTAGCCCAGTTCGAACGCCAGCTTGCCAAGCAGGTAAACCGCCTCAGTGCCCCGGGGAGTGCGCTGCATGGCTGCACCAAAGGCAATGTGGCCAATTTCGATACGGCCTTGATCGGGCACGATCGACATCAGGCTGAGGATGCCCTGGGTTTGGCCGCTGGCGCTGTCAATCACGCTGTAGAACAGCGGGTCGCTGCTGGCCGCGTTGCTGTCGAGCCAATGGTCGAAATCTTCGCGTTCAGTAAACGGGCCGTAGGCCAGGTAGTCCCAGAGCTTCGGGTCGGCACCGGAGCCCTGGAACACCTCCCAGAGGTCTTCGCGGTCGCGTCGGGGGTCGAGCTTTTCCAGGCGGATGAAGCGACCGACCAAGGGCGTGGGCTGGGGACGTTTTGCCGGGTGCCAATTCAACGGTGTACTCATGTGAAGGTTCCTGGGCTTACAGGGGTTTGCGGAACTGAATGAAGCCGGGGCGTTCGGCAACCTGTTCATACAAGCTGATCGCTGTGGCATTGGTTTCATGGGTCAACCAGTGAACCTTGGCGCAGCCTGCCGCTTTCGCCGTAGCGTAGACGTATTCGATCAATTGGCGACCGACACCAAGGCCGCGTTGTTCACTCTGGACATACAGGTCCTGCAGGTAGCAGGAATTTTCGATGCTCCAGTTGGAGCGATGGTAGATCCAGTGGACCATGCCCACCGCTTTGCCGTCGACCCAAGCCAAGGCGGCGTTGGTTGGTTCCGTGGGGTCGAGCATGCGCTGCCAGGCAACGGCGGTTACCTCATCGGCAAGACGGGTTTCGTAGAAGCGCAGGTAGGCCTGCCACAGGGGCAGCCAGGCGTTGTGGTCATCAGCGGTAACCGGGCGGATCGTTACATTTGGCATGGGTGATTCCTTCAGGGTTGACGCATCAATGCAGCGAGTTGGTTGTCCAGGTAATCGGAGCTGGCGCTCAAGCCTTCCCGTACGCCAGCGATGTCTTGAGCGGAGCGGTTCTGGCTGAGTTTGCGCGCACCTTGTAGACGGGCAATGGGCATGCGGATGCCGACAATGGCGCGGAGCATGCCGTCGAGGTAGTCGCTGGGTGCGTCGTCCACCCGCCACGGCTCGCTACGGCCTTGCTCATGGCGATTGGTCAGGCGGGTGACGATGTCCAGCAGTGCGGCAGCCTCATGCAGGACTTCGACCGGGCCATAAGCATGCACGGCCAGGTAATTCCAAGTGGGTACTACCTTGGGGTTGTCGGCCTTGCTCGGATAAAAACTGGGGCTTACATAAGCATCGGCGCCGGGGAACACCAGTAGCGCCTCGCTTCCTTGCTGCAGGTCTTGCCATTGGTTGTTGGCGCGCGCCAGATGAGCGTAGACGGTGCCGTATTCGCCTTCCTCGGTGTTGACCAGCACCGGCAGGTGCGTGGCCAGCAAGCCGTGTTCACCCTGGCTGACCAGCAGAGCCAGACGGCTGTCGAGCATGTGCTGGTGCAGGCGATCGAGGTCGTGTTCCTGATGAGGCTTGCTGTTGTACATGGCGGTTCCCTTGTCGAATGACTTCATCCTAGGCAGGCTATTGGCTCTTTGTAAGAGCCATTTATGGCTATTTTCATAGGTCCAATGCTATGAGCGAGCGCATCCTTGTTTTGCCCTTCGACCCCACTGGCATCGTGCTTGATCGCCGCCGAGGTCTTAGTCAGCAGCTCTATCAGGCGCTGCGGGGGCGAATTCTCGATGGTCGCTTAAGCAGCGGTACGCGCCTGCCTGCGAGCCGGGAGCTGGCCGAGCAACTGGGGTTGTCGCGCAACACTGTGGTGCGTGCTTACGATCAGCTCTACGCGGAAGGCTTCATCGAAAGCCGAGTGGGTGATGGCACCTATGTCAGTCACCTCGAAAAAATATCCACACGATTATCCACAGGGTTATACAGTAGGTTATCAACAGGGTTATCCACATTTAGCCCGAATAGTACTGAGGTTTTATCCAGTTGCAGCGTGTCGAGTGAGCCGCTGGAGCGGTTGAAATCCAACCATTTGCCGCCACCCAAAACAGGCGCACCTCGTGCCTTTCGCGTCGGAATTCCGGCGTTCGATCTGTTCCCGTTCGACGTCTGGGCCAAGCTACAGGCGGGTTTTTGGCGCAATCCAGACCCAGCACATCTTGGCTATGGAGACCCTGCGGGTGAATTGGAGCTTCGTGAGTTGATTGCTGCCTACCTGAGGCGGTCGCGAGGCCTTTCCTGTACTGCTGAGCAAATTGTGATCACCCATGGTGCGCAGCAGGCCATCAGCCTTTGTGCACAGTTGCTGTTGGACCCTGGCAGCCGCGTAGCTGTGGAAAACCCAGGATATCGGGCAGCAGGGCACGCTTTTACCATGGCGGGCGCGGAGGTTATCGGTGTGCCTGTGGATAACGATGGCCTGGACTGCGCGGTGCTTGAATCACTCGACAACTGCAGGCTGGCCTATGTCACCCCGGCACACCAATACCCCACCGGCGTTACCATGAGCCTGGCTCGACGTCTGGCGCTGTTGGCCTGGGCTGAGCGTCACCAGGGCTGGGTCATCGAGGATGACTACGATGGCGAATACCGTTACAGCGGCGCGCCTCTGGCGCCGCTGGCAGCGCTGGATCGGCAAGGACGAGTGATCTACGTAGGCACGTTCGGTAAGGTGGCCTTTCCCGCCTTGCGCCTCGGCTATCTGGTGCTGCCTACGTCGCTGATGCGCGAATTTTCCTGGGCCCGGGCGTTGAACGTCCGGCATTCTGAGGTGGCCACGCAGTGCGTGATGGCGCAATTCATGGTCCAGGGCTACTTCCAGCGACATATCCGGCGTATGCGCCGTGCAGCTTTGGCGCGACGCAATGCCTTGCTCAATGCCTGGCCACGGGAGATATCGGGCGTTGGTGCAATGCCGGTGGTTGCTGCTGGCCTACATTTGACGTTGCCGGTGCAGGGGATCGAACGCGAACGTGAACTCATTGAGCAGGCTGAACGTGTGGGTGTCGAGATTAGTGCATTGAGTAACTTCTGGTTGCCGGGCACTCCGGATGAGGGTAAATCGCGTGCGGGCCTGGTTATTGGTTTTGCAGCGGTGCCTGAGAGCAGCATTAAAATAGCGGTGGAACAATTGAAGAAAGTTTGGCTATAGCGGGAAGTTATAACTATTAGCGAAGGGGTTTTTTAAAAATTACGGATTGGCAACTGATAAATTTGTCAGGTGTTTATTCATTTCTGCGTGTGCATACTCATGGTCGCTAACTTATCCAGCGGTCACTTTTGAGGGTTTGTACATGGAAAGCACTCACAAAAAAGCTTTGAAAGCGGCATTGGACGCAATGAAGACTGGCCGCCAAAAAAAGAGCGCTAATGATTACTTTACGGCACTGATCGATGGCACGCCTTTTGAGGCTCAAGAGGTGCGTGGATTCACAAGTTTTGGTGTGAATATCGTGGTAGGTGTTATTCAAACTGCGAAAGGACGTAAATATATTTCTTTCGCAGCGGATGATGACTTGGCCGTTGGTGATCATCCCGTCACATTGGATGGAAAGGTAACGGTTGGTTATATGATCGAAGAGGGGGAAAACCTTGAGTATCCTGCCGACAAAGGCACTGCCAGGCTCAAAAAATTGAGCCAGCCTTATACTGGCGAGTTTGAAGTTGAGCTGGAAAAAGGTTCCCCCGTTTCGAAAATTACCAAAGCCAAGTTCAGCGTTGCCCAGATGACTATTGGCTAACCGTGATACGCCCCCGCCTTGAGCTGGGGGGCGTAACACACAGGCGTTAACTTATCGGGACTGTGGCTGAGCGCTCTGAAAGCCCTCTAGCACGTTGACCGCGTTGATGCCGATTTCCTCGACTGCATAGCCGCCTTCCATCACAAAGAGGGTTGGCTTACCCAGGCGAGCGATGCGCTCGCCCATCTTCAGGTAGTCAGGGCTGTCCAGTTTGAACTGCGAGATCGGATCGTTCTTGAAGGTGTCCACCCCGAGCGAGACCACCACAACATCTGGTGCAAAGGCGGCGATCCGCTCACAGGCTTGATCCAGCGCGTTGCCCCAGGTGTGCCAGTCACTGCCGGCTGGCAGCGGGTAGTTGATGTTGTAACCCAGGCCTTCACCTTCGCCCTGTTCGTCGGCGTAGCCAAGAAAGAACGGGAATTCAGCCTGTGGATCGCCGTGGATTGATGCGAAGAACACATCGTTGCGCTGGTAGAAAATGTCCTGAGTACCGTTGCCATGGTGATAGTCGACATCGAGGATGGCGACTTTGCTGTGGCCTTGGTCGAGGAACGCCTGGGCAGCAATTGCGGCGTTGTTCAGGTAGCAATAGCCACCCATGACATCGCTGGCGGCATGGTGCCCTGGTGGTCGGCACAGGGCGAAGGCGCTATGGGCGCCGGCTTGCACGGCTGCCTGGGCGGTGAGCGCCACTTGCGCAGCACTGTAAGCGGCCTGCCAAGTGCCCGCGGTGATCGGCGCGCCGCCATCGAAGCTGTAATACCCCAGCTCGCCATGCAGGGTGGACGGTTTAACGCTGCGCAGCGTGCGCGCAGGCCAAGTGTAGGGCAGCAGGTCGCCATCATGGCCGAGGCTGGCCCAGCGCTTCCAGGCACCTTCAAAGAAATTCAGGTAGTCGGCACTGTGCACCCGCAGCAGCGGGGCGCGGCCAAAGTCTGTCGGGCCTTGCACTGGGCCCAGCTCACGGGCTTTTACCCGTTCCAGAACATGGTCAGCGCGCGAAGGCATTTCGAAGCACGGCATCAATTGCCCGTCGATCAGCTCGCAGCGGCCGTGGTGCAGGCGATGGTCATCAGAATAAATGGTCAGCATTTTTTTGTTTTCCACAGTCACAGGCAGAGGTCCATTGTTGAATGGAGCAGCCCTGCTTCAGAACGGCGGAAACGGCCAAAAGGGGATCGATGTGGCCAGTCTACGGGGCCAGATACCACTTGTTCAGGCGCGGAAATGACTGGGTGCTACACCGCTCCAGCGTAGAAATGCATGGCGAAAGCTGGCGGTTTCGCTGAAGCCCAAGGCTTCTGCAATCTGATAGATCGGCAATTGGTCTTCAGCCAGCAATTGTTTGGCTCGTTCAAAACGCAATTCGTCGAGCAATTGCTGGTAGCTGCTACCCAGTTCCTGTAGATGGCGGCGCAACGTCCGTGATGAACAGTTCATCTGTTTGGCCAGGCCTTCCAGCCCGGGCGCGGCATCCAGTTGATCGAGCAACAACTGACGGATGCGCCCTAGCCAGGCCTGGCGTCCGGTGAATTCCAGGTTTTGTCGGCGGCAACGCTCACTCATAGCCCGATGGGTGATCTGGTCGGCCAACGGTAAAGGTTTATCGAGCCACTGGCGCTCGAAGGCGAAGGCGTTATCAGCGGCCTCAAATTGCAGTGGGCAATTGAAGGTCTCGGTATACAGCGTTTGGTAATCAGGCGCGGCATGGACAAAACGCGACGCTAGCAGCGGCAGCGATTGCCCGAGCAGGTCATCGCAAATGACTTTCAGGGACGTCAGGCAGAACTCGGCATTGAAGGCAGCCAAGTGCGGGACCTCGCGGTAGTTACTGGCACTGAACCAAATGCGTTCACCGTCTTCGATCAGGCGTAACTGGAAAAGTGTTCCCAGCAGCGCCGGATACTGCATGGCCAGACGTAAAGCGTCACCTAAGGTGGCACTGGAAAGTAGCGCGTAACCGAGCATCCCGTAGCAGGAAACATGCATGCGCCGACCCAACTCCAGGCCCACCTCACGGCGCCGCGCCACAGCGTTGGCACACACCAATAGCTCTTGGCGGGTGGTAATGCGCAAGTCAGCGCGGCCCAGGTCCTCGGGGCTTATACCGCTACCGTCGAGCAGCGCCGCAGCGTCTACGCCTTCATTTTTGAAGGCCTGCAGAATCAACGACACGGCGTTGAGGGTCGTGAGATGCGAGTGGAGCATGGGTGGCTTCCTGCTGAAGGGCTATCTGTAAGCCAGCAATATGCGTGCCTTGCCGGGTTAGCCCAGTTCTGCGCAGAGGTCCAGCTCGATCAGGCGCCGTACTTCTGTCAGCGCTAAACCGGCGCCAAGCAGCAACTGCAATTTGCCGAATGCAGCCTCGCGGGTCATCCCTGCGCCGGACAATACCCCGGCCTGACGCAAACGGCTGCCCGCTTCATACACATCCAGCTCAACCCCACCTTCATGGCATTGGGTGATTGCTACCACCACAACGCCTTTGGCGTGCGCCTGCTTCAGGGCATCGAGGAAGTCTGTGTCGTTGGCCGGGCCAGTGCCACTGCCGAAGCATTCCAGAATCACGCCCTGCACACCGCTGGCGAGCACCGCGTGCAGCAAGGGTGCGCCAAACCCGGGGACCAGCGGCAGTGCTGCGACCTTGGCGGTTTGTTTGGGGTGGCGGTAGTCCAGCTCGGGTGGCAGGGGTTGCACGTTGGGCACACCGTCTGCGCGCTTGAGTGTCACGAATGGGTGCCGACCGAAGCTGCGCACTTTGGCGGTGCGCTGAGGGGCGAGCAATTCACCATGAAAGTACAACTGCACCCCAGGGGCGATACCGTGGGCCAGTGCTTGCAAGGCGCCGACCAGGTTTTCCCAGGCATCGCTGTCGGCAACGCCGGCGGGCAGCATGGAGCCGGTCAGCAGCACAGGTGCCTGCAGGCCAAGCAACTGAAAGCTCATAGCTGCCGCGCTGTAGGCGAGGGTGTCGGTGCCATGCAGTATCAGAACAGCATCGCAGCCCTGATTATCGACGGCTTCGATGACCGCCTCGCGCAGGCGTTGCCAGTATTCAGGCGTCATGTTGGCGCTATCGATCAGCGGCTGCATTTCGCGAAACTGCCATGATGGGATGCCGGCAACTCCGGCCAACTGTTCGCGCATTCGCTGTTCGAAGCCTGAGGCCGGAGCCAGGCCATTGGCACTCGCCTGCATGCCGATGGTACCGCCGGTATACAGCACCATGATGTTGCGGGCGGGTTGTGCGGTTGCCATGGGGCGGTCTCCGTGGTCGGCTTATTGTTAGCTGCCCACAGTACGCCAAGCCACCCAAGGTGCGCCACTAGGTGGGAGCGGGCTTGCCCCGCGATGCGATTTAACTGAAATACCGCGATCGCGGGGCAAGCCCGCTCCCACTGAGCAAGGCTATTTTAAGGGCATAAAAAAAGGGCCCGGGGAGTTAACCCAGGGCCCTCAAAAGGTGAGAGGTGTCTAGTCCCTCGACCTGGTGAGCGGTGTTACAGCATCGGTTACGCTTTCAGCGGAACCAGACGCGGAGCAATCATGTTTTCCGGACGCAGGATGTCGTTGAGCATCTCTTCGTCCAGCAGGCCTTCCTCGCGAACCAGTTCCAGCACACCACGGCCGCTTTCCAGGGCGATGGCGGCGATACGGGTGGCGTTCTCGTAGCCGATGTACGGGTTCAGGGCGGTGACCAGGCCGATCGAGTGTTCGACCAGTTCACGGCAGCGCTGTTCGTTAGCGGTGATGCCGACGATGCAGTGCTCGCGCAGCATGTCCATGGCGCGTTGCAGCAGGCGGATCGAGTCGAAGATCTTGTAAGCGATCAGCGGCTCCATCACGTTCAGCTGCAGTTGGCCACCTTCGGCAGCGACGGTCAGGGCCAGGTCGTTACCCATGATGGCGAAGGCCACTTGGTTGACTGCTTCGGGGATAACCGGGTTGACCTTGCCTGGCATGATCGAGCTGCCTGGCTGACGGGCTGGCAGGTTGATCTCGTTGATGCCGGTGCGCGGACCGCTGGACAGCAGACGCAGGTCGTTACAGATCTTCGACAGCTTGACCGCAGTACGCTTGAGCATGCCGGAGAACAGTACGAACGCACCCATGTCGGAGGTTGCTTCGATCAGGTCGGCAGCTGGAACCAGCGGTTGGCCGCTAATGGTTGCCAGGCGCTGTACGGCCAGGGCCTGGTAGCCAGGGTCGGCGTTGATGCCGGTGCCGATGGCGGTACCACCCAGGTTGATTTCGGTCAGCAGTTCCGGAGCCAGCGAGCGCAGGCGCTGCAGGTCTTCGGTCATGGTGGTGGCGAAGGCGCGGAATTCCTGGCCCAGGGTCATCGGTACAGCGTCCTGCAGCTGGGTGCGGCCCATCTTCAGTACGTGGTCGAATTCTTTACCTTTGGCAGCGAAGGCCTGGATCAGGCTGTCGAGGCTGGCCAACAGCGCATCGTGACCGAGCAGCAGACCCAGACGGATCGCAGTCGGGTAGGCGTCGTTGGTCGACTGCGCCATGTTCACGTCGTTGTTCGGGTGCAGGTACTTGTATTCGCCTTTCTGGTGGCCCATGGCTTCCAGCGCGATGTTGGCGATCACTTCGTTGGCGTTCATGTTGGTAGAAGTACCAGCACCGCCTTGAATCATGTCGACCACAAATTGCTCGTGGTAGTCACCGCGGATCAGACGGGCGCAAGCCTCGCTGATGGCGGCGTGCTTGGCATCGCTCAGGTGACCCAGCTCACGGTTGGCGTCGGCGGCAGCTTGCTTGACCATGGCCAGGGCCACGACCAGCTTAGGGTAGTGCGACAGCGGAACACCGGAGAGGTGGAAGTTGTTGGCAGCGCGCAGGGTCTGGATGCCGTAGTAAGCATCAGCTGGGACTTCGAGGGTGCCAAGCAGGTCTTTTTCAACGCGGAACGATGCAGCAGCGGACATGATAAATATCATCTCGAGTTTGGCCCGGCACATGCCGGAATGGCGCCAATCCTAGGCTGGCACCGCTTTTGCGGCCAATGCTGTTGCACGCTAACCTATGCACAAACGGCATAATGGTTGATGTGACGCCAACCGACATTCGAGCGTGTCCCATTTTGGTGCATGCCTGGAGAGACAAATGAACCTTGAAAGCAAATGGCTGGAAGACTTCAGCGCCCTGGCGGCGACCCGCAGCTTTTCTCAAGCCGCTGAGCGCCGCTTCGTGACCCAGCCTGCCTTCAGTCGGCGTATTCGCAGCCTTGAGGCGGCGCTGGGGCTGACCTTGGTCAACCGCTCGCGCACGCCTATCGAGCTGACAGCGGCCGGCCAGCTATTTCTGGTGACGGCGCGTACGGTGGTCGATCAGTTGGGCGAAGTGTTGCGCCATCTGCATCATCTGGAAGGCGGGCAGGGCGAAGTGATTCAAGTGGCTGCAGCGCACTCCCTGGCCTTGGGGTTCTTCCCGCGCTGGATTGCCCAACTGCGTAACGATGGTCTGAACATCGCAACCCGGCTGGTGGCCACCAACGTCGGTGACGCGGTGCACGCCTTGCGCGAGGGCGGCTGCGACTTGATGCTGGCGTTCTATGACCCTGATGCTGCGCTGCAGATGGACGCCGAAATTTTCCCGTCGCTGCATATGGGTAACACCGAGATGCTTCCGGTGTGTGCCGCAGACGCCAATGGCCAGCCGCTGTTCGACCTGGAAGGTGAGGGCAGTGTGCCGCTGCTGGCCTACAGTGCTGGGGCATTCCTGGGGCGCTCGGTCAATTTGCTGCTGCGCCAGCGCAACCTTCGCTTTACCACGGTCTATGAGACGGCCATGGCTGACAGCCTCAAGAGTATGGCGCTGGAAGGGTTGGGAGTCGCCTGGGTGCCGAGGCTATCGGCGCGGGCCGAGCTTGAACGGGGTGAATTAGTGATCTGTGGTAGCAGCCAGTGGCATGTGCCTCTGGAGATTCGCCTGTATCGCTGTGCCCTGGTACGCAAAGCCAACGTACGGTTGCTGTGGCGCAAGCTGGAATCGGCGGGCAACACAGGTGAGGCCCGGGTTGACTCAAAAGTCAGTCCGAGCCCCGAAAAATAAGGCTGACAGTTGGTCGTCGGAGTGCATCAACGTCGCGGCTTTACGGTATACTGCGCGGCCTTCGGTCGGCTTCCCCCGACCCTAATTCGTATAACAAGCCACGCCGGTCGTCCCGCGTGGCTTGTTGTTTTTTGACGCGCCTGCGGGCGCCCAAGAGAAGAGGCTCGACGATGAGTGCACTGGTTGGCGTGATCATGGGCTCCAAGTCCGATTGGTCCACCCTTAGCCACACCGCCGATATGCTGGAAAAACTCGGCATTCCCTACGAGGTCAAGGTGGTATCTGCCCACCGTACCCCGGACCTGCTGTTCCAGTATGCCGAAGAGGCCGAAGGCCGAGGCATCGAGGTGATCATCGCCGGTGCTGGTGGCGCTGCCCACTTGCCAGGCATGTGCGCCGCCAAAACCCACCTGCCGGTTCTGGGTGTGCCTGTACAGTCGTCGATGCTCTCCGGGGTCGACTCGCTGCTCTCGATCGTGCAAATGCCTGCCGGTATTCCGGTCGCTACCCTGGCCATCGGCAAAGCTGGCGCAATCAACGCCGCGCTGCTGTCGGCAAGCATTCTGGGCGCCAAGCACCCGCAGTTCCACAGCGTGTTGAAGCAGTTCCGCGCAGAGCAGACAGACAACGTTCTGGACAATCCAGATCCGCGCCAGGCCTGAGGTCACAAGCATGAAAATCGGTGTAATCGGTGGCGGCCAGCTCGGTCGCATGTTGGCCCTGGCAGGAACGCCACTGGGCATGAACTTCGCCTTCCTCGACCCGGCTCCGGACGCTTGCGCCGCGCCATTGGGCGAGCACCTGCGTGCCGATTACGGCGACCAGGACCACCTGCGCCAACTGGCCGACGAAGTTGACCTGGTCACTTTCGAGTTCGAAAGCGTTCCGGCAGAAACCGTCGCCTTCCTGTCGCAGTTCGTACCGGTCTACCCGAGTGCCGAATCGCTGCGCATCGCTCGCGACCGCTGGTTCGAAAAGAGCATGTTCAAAGACCTGGGTATTCCAACCCCGTCGTTCGCCGATATTCAGTCGCAAGCTGACCTCGACGCCGCTGTAGCCAGCATTGGCCTGCCAGCCGTACTCAAGACCCGTACTCTGGGTTATGACGGAAAAGGCCAGAAAGTGCTGCGAACTGCTGATGATGTGGTAGGCACCTTCGCCGAACTGGGTAGCGTGCCATGCTTGCTGGAAGGCTTCGTACCGTTCACTGGCGAAGTCTCGCTGATTGCTGTGCGCGCTCGCGACGGTGAAACCCGTTTCTACCCGCTGGTGCATAACACCCACGAGAACGGCATCCTGCGCTTGTCGGTGGCCAGTGAAGACCACTTGCTGCAGAGCCTGGCTGAAGATTACGCCGGTCGCGTGCTCAAACAGCTCGACTACGTCGGCGTGTTGGCATTCGAATTCTTCGAAGTCGACGGTGGCCTGAAGGCCAACGAAATCGCTCCGCGCGTGCACAACTCCGGGCACTGGACCATCGAAGGTGCCGAGTGCAGCCAGTTCGAAAACCACTTGCGCGCCGTTGCTGGCTTGCCGCTGGGTTCGACGGCCAAGGTCGGTGAAAGCGCCATGCTCAACTTCATCGGTGAAGTACCGGCGGTAGACAAGGTCGTGGCCATCGATGAATGCCACCTGCATCACTACGGCAAGGCTTTCAAGGTTGGGCGCAAGGTTGGCCACGCCACGTTGCGTTGTGCCGACATGGCAACCCTGGAGCAGAAAATCCAGCAGGTTGAGGCCTTGATCCAGGGCTAAGAGGAACCTTCCCTCTTCACAATCCCTCTGATGGCGGGATGCCAAAGCGCTGACTAGGCTTTGGCATGCGTCATTCCATTCAGAGGGATTGCCATGGGTATCATCGGAACCATCTTCATCGGCCTGATCGTTGGTCTGCTGGCGCGTTTCATCAAGCCCGGCGACGACAGCATGGGCTGGATCATGACCATTCTCCTCGGCATTGCCGGTTCGCTCGCAGCGACCTACGGCGGCCAGGCGCTGGGTATCTACCAGGCAGGAGAAGGTGCAGGTTTCCTCGGGGCGCTGGTGGGTGCGGTCGTCCTTTTGGTGATATACGGCATGGTCAAAAAGAACTGACAGCAGGCTAAAATGCTCGGCAATTTTTGTTGCCGAGCATTTTCATGCGCCGTGTATTTTTACTTTCATTGCTGCTTGTCAGCAGCCTTGCCCATGCCGAACTGGCGGAGACCGACTGGCTGGAACTGATGCCCAAGTCGGACCAGAAAGCCCTTGAGCTGATGCCCGAGATTGACCACAACTCACCGGAAGCTACGGGTACGTTCACCGAAAAGGGTGGCCTGAAGCAAAGCAAGGGCTTGCCCGCGGTGATGTACTCGAACAAGACCGTAGCCGCCATGAACGGCAAGCACATTCGCCTGGGTGGCTACCCGGTGCCGTTGGAAACCGATGCTAAGGGCAATAGCACGCTGTTCTTCCTTGTGCCGTACCCAGGGGCATGCATCCACGTGCCGCCACCACCGCCGAACCAGCTGGTATTAGTTAGGTACCCCAAGGGTTTGAAGCTGGATGATATCTATACGCCGCTGTGGGTCGACGGCACGTTGAAGATCGAAAAAGTCAGCAATGACCTGGCTGATGCCGCTTATGCGATGGATGCGGGCAAAGTGCGGGTAGTGGAAGACGCAGACCTTTGACCTGATCGCGGGGCAAGCCCGCTCCCACAGGATTTGTGTGGATCCGCTGTGGGAGCGGGCTTGCCCCGCGATCTGCGTTCTAGAGTGGCTCGCTACCGATGCTCAAGCTCAACGAATGAGTCGCCCCTGGTGCCAGCGTCACCACATCGTCCCAGACATTTGCTGTTTCGATACACAGCATGCGCTGCCAGCCATCATCAGCCATGTCTGACAATTCAGCCGCGCGCCCAATCCACGGGTTCCAGATGACAGCCGAGCGCGAGCCGGTGCTGGCTACGCGAGTGCGCCGGTTCCAGTTCGGATCGGCAATACTCAACTGCTCCGGTACCTGCAGGTAAATACGGTCAGTCTCACCAGCAAAGCTCAGCGCACCTTGTTGAGTGCGTTGCTCCCAATCGGCCAGGGTTTCGATGTAATCGAGGCCCTCGACACCCTCGACGTGCACCTCGCGCACATCGCTAACCGCAAAGTAGCTGTGCAAGGCCTGGCTGACAGTGACCGGCACGTTGTCGAGGTTGTAGCTGGTCAGGGTGATGCGCAATTGTTCGGCCATGACGATGCTGAGCGTAAGCTCGACATTGTGTGGCCAGCCAGGCAGGTCGCCCTGGGTCTCTGGCAAGGTGAAGTCCACGCGCACTGAATTGCCTTCGCTGGCAATGCCCAGCAATTGCCAGTCACGGCCACGCACCAAACCATGAGCTGGTGCGTCTTCGCCGTGGTACATGGCCTGAACAGCAGCCGGGTTGCGCTTGAGGTTGCCAAACCAAGGCCAGCACACCGGAACACCGGCACGCACTGATTTGCCCTGTTTGAAGATGGCTTGCTCACTGAGCCACAACAACGGTGGCTCACCGATGCGCTGATAACTCAGAACCTGCGCGCCCTGCTGGGCAACCAGCAGTTCGGCAGTGTCGCTGGTGATGCGCCAGCAGTTGAGCTCACCGTGCTTTTCGGATTCGACCTTGGGTGTGGACATGCGCATGCTCTCATTGGTTTGCCGTACGGTGTTGGACCGTTCGCATACCGTTGAGTTTACCGCGCAGCCGTGTCAGCGACGAGGAGGAACCGAGCGGGTGCGGCCGCTGCCATCAATGGCCACGAACACAAACACAGCTTCAGTTACTTTGCGCCATTCGCTGGACAACGGGTCGTCGCTCCATACCTCAACCATCATCTGGATCGAGCTGCGGCCGATTTCCAGGGTTTGGGTATAAAAGGACAACTGTGCACCAACGGCGACCGGGACCAGAAAGGCCATGCGGTCAATCGCGACGGTCGCGACCCGACCGCCAGCAACTCGGCTGGCCATGGCAGTGCCGGCCAAGTCCATTTGAGCGACCAGCCAGCCGCCGAAAATGTCGCCGAAACCATTGGTTTCACGCGGTAATGCGGTGATCTGCAAGGCCAGGTCGCCCTGCGGGATAGGATCTTCTTGTTCGAGTTCAATCATGCCGGGGGTGCCTCTGACCCGTGACGCTTCGTTGGTTGGCGCTATGACAGACGCCTCGAAAAACGATTCAGCACAACTATTCTACGCTGCTTTCGCTTTGCCAGGCGGCGAAGGGAAACTCTGCGAAATCGACTAAGCCTGCTTAGCGACGTTTTCGCACAACATCCTTCGCAAGGTCCAACCTCATCCTACAGGCGGCCAGTATATAGAGCTGAAAGCGCAGCGACGACCATGCAGTCATGAATACTTGTATTGAATATGTACTGCGATGTGCTTTTTCCGGCAATTTGATATCGTTCGGGGCTTCTCAGGCCAAAAGCCCTGTCGCAGGCGGCCTGCGGTATCCATAATGAAAATCCAATAAGAGATACTTATGACCTCCGTGCCAGGCAGTATTGCGCAGCCTTCGAGGCCGCTCACCCGCAGTGACTATAAAACTCTGTCGCTTTCCGCCTTGGGCGGTGCGCTGGAGTTCTACGATTTCATTATTTTTGTGTTCTTCGCCACCGTAGTCGGCAAGCTGTTCTTTCCCGCCGACATGCCGGAATGGCTACGTTTGATGCAAACGTTTGGTATTTTCGCCGCAGGTTACCTGGCAAGGCCTTTGGGCGGCATTGTCATGGCGCACTTTGGCGATCTACTGGGGCGCAAGAAGATGTTCACCCTGAGCATCTTCATGATGGCGGTACCGACGCTGATCATGGGCTTGCTGCCCACCTACGCACAGATCGGCATGTGGGCACCGATTCTGTTGCTGCTGATGCGGGTGATTCAGGGCGCGGCGATTGGCGGTGAAGTGCCAGGCGCCTGGGTATTCGTGTCCGAGCATGTGCCGGCACGCAACACCGGTTATGCCTGCGGCACCCTGACTGCGGGGCTGACCTCCGGGATTCTGCTCGGCTCGCTGGTGGCAACCCTGATCAACAGCATCTACACCCCTGAAGAAGTGGCCGACTACGCTTGGCGTCTGCCGTTCCTGCTCGGCGGCGTGTTTGGCCTGTTCGCGGTATACCTGCGTCGCTGGTTGCATGAAACACCTGTGTTTGCCGAAATGCAGGCACGCAAGGCGCTGGCTGAAGAAGTGCCGCTGCGTGCAGTGCTGCGTGATCACCGTGGCGCCATTGTCCTGTCGATGTTGCTGACCTGGCTGTTGTCGGCCGGTATTGTCGTGGTGATCCTGATGACCCCGGCGCTGCTGCAGAGCCTCTATCAGATCAGCCCAACCGACTCGCTCAAGGCCAACAGCCTGGCCATCGTCCTGCTCAGCTTTGGCTGCATTGCCACCGGTGCATTGGCTGACCGCCTGGGCGCTGGCCGGGTGTTCGTTGTCGGCAGTTTGCTGTTGCTGGCTTCGTCCTGGACCTTCTACCACAGCCTGCCCACCCACCCGGAGTGGATGGTTCCGTTGTATGCGTTGACCGGGCTGTGTGTGGGCATTGTCGGCGCCGTGCCTTATGTGATGGTCAAGGCGTTTCCACCGGTGGTGCGCTTCAGTGGCCTGTCGTTCTCCTACAACATGGCTTACGCGATCTTCGGCGGCCTGACGCCGATGGTGGTGACCGCGCTGCTCAAGTTCAGCCCGATGGCACCGGCCTACTATGTGGCAGGTATCTCGACCATTGGTCTGCTGGTTGGCCTGTACCTGCTGGCGAAGAAACGCTGACACCGCTCTAACACAACCCTCGCAACATTTTGAAAAGGCCATCCTCGGTTTCCGATGATGGCCTTTCATCTAATTGTCATATTCGATTCATAAAGTGTTCATGCGGCCTGCAGATACTTGGGCCAGATCCAGCTCACCCCAATTCCTGCTAGGAGTAAGGCATGAAACTGAAGCGTTTGATGGCGGCCCTGACTTTCGTCGCCGCTGGCGTTGCTACCGCCAACGCGGTCGCCGCTGTTGACCCTGCTATTCCGACTTACACCAAAACCACTGGTGTGTCGGGCAACCTCTCCAGCGTCGGTTCCGATACCCTGGCGAACCTGATGACTCTGTGGGCTGAGGCCTACAAGAAGGAATACCCGAACGTAAACATCCAGATTCAGGCTGCCGGTTCTTCCACTGCGCCACCCGCGCTGACTGAAGGCACCGCCAACCTCGGCCCGATGAGCCGCAAAATGAAGGACGTCGAGCTGCAGGCGTTCGAACAGAAGTACGGCTACAAGCCAACCGCAATCCCGGTTGCCGTCGATGCCCTGGCCGTATTCGTGCACAAAGACAACCCGATCAAAGGCCTGACCATGGCTCAGGTCGATGCGATTTTCTCCTCGACCCGCCTGTGCGGTGCCAAAGCCGACGTGAAAACCTGGGGTGACCTGGGCGTGACCGGCGACCTGGCCAACAAGCCGGTGCAACTGTTCGGTCGTAACTCGGTGTCGGGCACCTACGGTTACTTCAAAGAAGAAGGCCTGTGCAAAGGCGACTTCAAGCCAAACGTCAACGAACAACCAGGCTCGGCTTCGGTCGTTCAGTCGATCAGCAGCTCGCTGAACGGTATCGGCTACTCGGGCATCGGTTACAAGACCGCCTCCGTCAAGACCGTGCCGCTGGCCAAGAAAGACGGCGGTGCTTTCGTTGAAGACAACGAAGCCAACGCCCTGAACGGTACCTACCCGCTGTCGCGTTTCCTCTACGTCTACGTCAACAAGGCGCCGAACAAGCCTCTGGCTCCGCTGGAAGCTGAGTTCGTGAAGCTGGTGCTGTCGCAAGCCGGCCAGCAAGTTGTAGTGAAAGACGGCTACATCCCACTGCCTGCCAAAGTGGCTGAAAAAGCCCTGGCAGACCTGGGCCTGAACCACGCCAAAGGCGTAGCTAAGAACTGAGAGTGAACTAGGCGGGGTCTGGCAATGGCCGGATCCTGCTGAAAATTGCGAGTCCGCCGCCAGGGTTACTGAGCGGCGGGCTTTGTTGCGTCACTGCACTGTAATGTTTTTGTCATACGGGACCGCTAGGGTGTGCGCATGAATGATCTGGCCAACTCCACCATGACCCAAAATTCTCCCCCCGTGCGGATTGATTTCAATACGCCCGAACTGCAACGCAAGCGTCGCCTGCGTGCGCTCAAGGATCGCCTGACCCGCTGGTATGTACTGGTGGGCGGGCTTGCCGTGCTGGCAGCGATCACCTTGATCTTCTTCTACCTGGCTTATGTGGTGATACCGCTGTTCCAGGGCGCCACGCTGACCAGCAAAAAAGCGTTGGAACCGACCTGGTTGAGCCAGGATGCCGGCAAGCCTCTGATGATTGCCCTGGAAGAACAGAACCTGGTGGGTATGCGGGTTTCCGACAAAGGCCAGGCGTTGTTCTTCGACACCAAGACCGGTGCCGAACTCAAGCGCGTCGAGTTGCCGGTACCTGCCGGTACTCAGGTTACTTCCATTGGTGCTGACCAGCCGGGTAATCCGCTGGTGGTGCTGGGTTTGTCCAACGGTCAGGCGCTGGCGTTCAGCCATAGCTACAAGATCACCTACCCGGACAATAAGAAAACCATCACCCCGGCCATCGACTTCCCGTATGGTCAGGAGCCGTTCGTACTCGACGATCAGGGGCGTGCGCTGGAGCACGTCAGCCTCAATGTGAACGGCGAAACCCTGGTGGTGGCCGGTTCTACCGGTGCGCACCTGCAAGTGATCTCGCTGAGCCGCGAAGAAAACATGATGACCGGCGAAGTCACCAGCGAGCAGAACCGTATCGACCTGCCGCAGATGACCGAACCGGTCAAAGCGATCTTCATCGACCCGCGTCAGCAGTGGTTGTATGTGATCAATGGCCGTGCCCAGGCCGATGTCTTCAGCCTGCGTGACAAGAGCCTCAATGGCCGTTACAAGCTGCTTGAAGACGGCAATGCCGAAGTTACTGCCAGCGCGCAGTTGGTGGGTGGTATTTCGCTGATCGTCGGTGACTCCAAAGGTGGCCTGGCGCAGTGGTTCATGGCCCGAGACCCTGATGGCGAGCAGCGCTTCAAGCGTATCCGCGACTTCCAGATGGGCACCTCGCCGATCGTTCAGATCGATGCCGAAGAGCGTCGTAAAGGTTTCGTTGCCCTGGATGCCGCTGGCGAGCTGGGCGTGTTCCACAGCACTGCGCATCGCACCCTGCTGGTCGAGCCAGTAGCCGAAGGCGCAGGCGTTCTGGCACTGTCGCCACGCGCTAACCGCATCATCGTCGAAGAAGGCGGCAAGCTGCTGCCCCTGACGCTGAAAAACCCGCACCCGGAAGTGTCCTGGAGCGCGTTGTGGAGCAAGGTCTGGTACGAGAACTATGACGAGCCGAAATACGTTTGGCAGTCCACCGCCTCGAACACCGACTTCGAACCTAAGCTGAGCCTGTCGCCACTGACCTTCGGTACCCTGAAGGCAGCGTTTTACGCGATGATCCTGGCGGCTCCGCTGGCCATTGCAGCAGCGATCTACACCGCCTACTTCATGGCCCCGGGTATGCGCCGCAAGGTCAAGCCGGTGATCGAGCTGATGGAGGCGATGCCAACCGTAATTCTCGGTTTCTTCGCCGGCCTGTTCCTGGCGCCGTATCTGGAAGGGCACCTGCCGGGAGTGTTCAGCCTTTTCCTGCTGATGCCAATCGGCATTCTGGTCGCCGGCTTCACCTGGAGCCGCCTGCCTGAGTCGATCCGCCTGCGGGTACCGGATGGTTGGGAGGCCGCGATTCTGATCCCGGTGATCCTGCTGACCGGTTGGTTCGCCCTGTACATGAGCCCATTGCTGGAAGCCTGGTTCTTCGGTGGTGACATGCGCCTGTGGATCACCAATGACCTGGGTATCACCTATGACCAGCGCAACGCCCTGGTAGTGGGTATCGCCATGGGCTTTGCGGTCATCCCGAACATCTACTCGATTGCCGAAGACGCCGTGTTCAGCGTGCCGCGCAGCCTGACCCTGGGCTCCCTGGCCCTGGGTGCTACGCCATGGCAGACCCTGACCCGCGTGGTCATCCTGACCGCTAGCCCGGGCATTTTCTCGGCGTTGATGATCGGTATGGGCCGTGCGGTGGGTGAAACCATGATCGTGCTGATGGCTACCGGTAACACCCCGGTCATGGAACTGAACCTGTTCGAAGGCATGCGTACCCTGGCCGCAAACGTTGCGGTAGAGATGCCGGAATCGGAAGTGGGCGGCAGCCATTACCGCGTGCTGTTCCTCGCTGCGCTGGTGCTGTTGATGTTCACCTTTGTGATGAACACCTTGGCCGAGCTGATCCGCCAGCGTCTGCGCAAGAAATACTCGTCGCTTTGATAGAAAGGTAGAGATCCGTGAAAAAGGATTCCCTCAAAAGCTGGTTCAAGAGCGGCGCCCCTGGCGTCTGGATCAGCGGTGGCGCCGTCGCCATCGCAGTGATCATGACCATTGGTCTGCTCTCGGTGATCGCTGTGCGTGGCCTGGGCCACTTCTGGCCGGCTGACTTGGTTCAGGCCACCTACAAGGTGCCAGGCCAGGCTGATCACGTTGTGGTTGGCGAAATAGTGCAAAAGGAAGAGGTGCCGCTGGCGCGTCTGAAAGGTGCCGGCTTGCCGGTGCCTGATAATGGCCCGGAGTTCATGACCCGTGAGCTGATCAAGATCGGCAACCGCGACCTCAATGGCAGCGACTTCACTTGGGTGGTCGGCGACTGGCTGACCGACATGCAGACGCCGGTCGACCTGATTGCGCTGGAACGCCGCGAGTGGGGCAACTTCTACGGCTACCTGGTCAGCGTCAAGGAAAACGGTAAGGTCGTTGCCGAAGGCCAGGCGGCCTGGGCTGAGCTGCAGGCGCGCCTCAAGCGTGCCGACAAGCTGGCGACCGATCTGCAACAGTTGGAGAAGAAAGACATCGGCGCCATCAACTACGGCCTTGAGCGTCTGCGCCTGCAGACCCGCAAGCTGGAGCTGGATGGCAAACTCGACGCGGCTGCTCAAGCTGACATCGAGGCCGAGCGTGCCGAGCTGAACAACCGTTACAAGGCTATTGAAGAGCGTCTGAGCAGTCTGCATCAGGACTTCGCCCGTGACAGCCTGGTGGCCAAGGACGGTAATGGCCGTGAAGTTGAAATCAACCTGAGCAAGGTGGTGCACGCCTACCAGCCAAACGGCATGGGCTTCTTCACCAAGATGGGCGTGTACTTCGCCAAGGTCTGGGAATTCCTCAGCGACGACCCACGTGAAGCCAACACTGAAGGCGGGATTTTCCCGGCGATTTTCGGCACCGTGATGATGACCCTGATCATGGCCGTGATCGTCACCCCGTTCGGCGTATTGGCGGCAGTATACCTGCGTGAATACGCTCGTCAGGGGCCGGTGACGCGCCTGATCCGTATTGCAGTGAACAACCTGGCCGGTGTACCTGCCATTGTTTACGGCGTGTTCGGTCTGGGCTTCTTCGTCTACGTGCTGGGTGGCTCGCTTGACCGTCTGTTCTTCCCTGAAGCACTGCCAGCCCCGACCCTGGGTACGCCGGGCCTGCTGTGGGCGTCGTTGACCCTGGCACTGCTGGCGGTACCGGTGGTGATCGTGGCCACCGAAGAAGGCCTGGCGCGTATTCCACGTACCGTTCGTGAAGGCTCGCTGGCACTGGGTGCAACCAAGGCCGAAACCTTGTGGAAGATCGTTCTGCCAATGGCCAGCCCGGCGATGATGACCGGCATGATCCTCGCTGTGGCACGTGCCGCTGGTGAAGTAGCGCCGCTGATGCTGGTAGGTGTGGTGAAGCTGGCGCCATCGCTGCCAGTGGACGGCAACTACCCGTACCTGCACCTGGACCAGAAGATCATGCACCTGGGCTTCCATATCTATGACGTTGGCTTCCAGAGCCCGAACGTAGAAGCCGCGCGTCCGTTGGTGTACGCCACCGCATTGCTGCTGGTACTGGTGATCGCGACCCTCAACCTCTCGGCGGTGTGGATTCGTAACCACCTGCGCGAGAAGTACAAGGCGCTGGACAGCTGACAGAAAGTTATTAGCCATAAGCGGCAAGCTACAAGCCGCTTATGCCCAAACTTGCGGCTGACAGCTTGAAGCTTGCAGCCACAAAAGGAGTTAAATCATGCAACATGAATCTCACGCTCACGGTATCGACATGTCGGCCTTGGGTCGTACCAAGCAGAGCCTGCAGCTGGCTGAAGAAACCGTTGCCATCGAAGTACCGGGCCTGAGCCTGTACTACGGCGAGAAACAAGCGCTGTTCGACGTCAGCATGAACATCCCGAAACAGCGCGTGACCGCCTTTATCGGCCCGTCCGGCTGCGGTAAGTCGACCTTGCTGCGTACCTTCAACCGCATGAACGACCTGGTGGACGGCTGCCGTGTCGAGGGTGCAATCAACCTGTACGGCAACAACATCTATCGCAAAGGCGAAGACGTGGCCGAACTGCGTCGCCGGGTGGGTATGGTGTTCCAGAAGCCCAACCCGTTCCCCAAGACCATCTACGAGAACGTGGTTTACGGTCTGCGCATTCAGGGTATCAACAAGAAGCGCGTGCTGGATGAAGCCGTGGAGTGGGCACTGAAGGGTGCGGCGCTGTGGGATGAGGTCAAAGACCGCCTGCACGAGTCGGCACTGGGGCTGTCTGGTGGTCAGCAGCAGCGTCTGGTGATTGCCCGTACCATCGCGGTAGAGCCTGAAGTCCTGCTGCTCGACGAACCGTGCTCGGCACTGGACCCGATCTCGACGCTGAAAGTCGAAGAGCTGATCTATGAGCTGAAGTCCAAGTACACCATCGTTATCGTTACCCACAACATGCAGCAGGCCGCGCGGGTTTCCGACTACACCGCCTTCATGTATATGGGCAAACTGGTCGAGTTCGGTGATACCGATACCTTGTTCACCAACCCGGCGAAGAAGCAGACCGAAGATTACATTACCGGTCGCTATGGCTAGTCGCAGTGCGACAGCTTCAAGCTGCAAGGTACAAGCGGCAAGAAGGATAGCGGTGCCCGGGAACGACACGAACGACTTGAAGCGTGCGGCTTGAAGCTTGCAGCTTAGCGGAGCGAAAGCATGATCGATAAAGACAGCCTTACCCATCACATCTCCCAGCAGTTCAACGCCGAGCTTGAGGAGGTCCGCAGCCACCTTCTGGCGATGGGCGGCCTGGTCGAGAAGCAGGTCAATGACGCGGTCACCGCGCTGATCGAGGCCGACTCGGGCCTGGCTCAGCAGGTGCGCGAAGTCGATGAGCAGATCAACCAGATGGAGCGCAACATCGACGAGGAGTGCGTACGTATCCTTGCTCGCCGTCAGCCAGCCGCTTCCGACCTGCGTTTGATCATCAGCATTTCCAAGTCGGTGATCGACCTGGAACGTATTGGCGACGAGTCGACCAAGATTGCCCGTCGGGCCATCCAGCTGTGTGAAGAGGGTGAGTCGCCGCGTGGTTACGTTGAAGTCCGCCACATTGGCGATCAGGTGCGCAACATGGTGCGTGACGCGCTGGACGCGTTCGCTCGTTTCGACGCAGACCTGGCCTTGTCGGTAGCCCAGTACGACAAAACCATCGACCGCGAGTACAAAACCGCGCTGCGTGAGTTGGTCACCTACATGATGGAAGATCCGCGCTCGATTTCGCGGGTACTGAGCGTGATCTGGGCGCTGCGTTCGCTGGAGCGTATCGGTGACCATGCCCGTAACATCTCGGAGCTGGTGATCTACCTGGTGCGTGGTACCGACGTGCGCCATCTGGGCCTGGCCCGAATGAAAGAAGAGGTTCAGGGCAGCGCCGAAAAGGCTAATGTTCCGGGCGTTACTGACGATAAGTAAGACTGCCCCGAGAATGAACGCCCGGCTCAGGCCGGGCGTTTTCGTTTGCGGTCGAGCACCTCAAGGCAGCCGCGAACGACGCAACGAGTCCCGGCGTGAGCCAGTGTTTGGCAAATGGCCATCAGTCAGCGTTATGCTAGGCGGGATTCAATAGGAGTGGCGATGAGTAAAGTCAGTGTATTGGTTGTGGATGACGCGCCGTTCATTCGTGACCTGGTGAAGAAGTGTCTGCGCAACTATTTTCCCGGCATGGTCAT
Source organism: Pseudomonas sp. H9 (assembly GCF_004353925.1). Taxonomy (GTDB): domain Bacteria; phylum Pseudomonadota; class Gammaproteobacteria; order Pseudomonadales; family Pseudomonadaceae; genus Aquipseudomonas. Next base: position 224,327 of record NZ_SMOK01000012.1, read on the forward strand.
TGAAGACGCCGTCAACGGCCGCAAAGCCCAGACGTTGCTGGCACGTGAAGCGTTCGACCTGGTTCTGTGCGACTGGGAAATGCCGGAAATGTCCGGGCTGGAGCTGCTGACCTGGTGCCGTCAGCAAGAGTCGATGAAGACGCTGCCGTTCATCATGGTGACCAGCCGCGGCGACAAAGAGAACGTCGTCCAGGCGATTCAGGCGGGTGTTTCCGACTTCGTCGGCAAGCCATTCACCAACGAGCAATTGCTGACCAAAGTGAAGAAAGCCCTGACCAAAGTCGGCAAGCTCGATGCGGTCATGGCCAGCGCACCAACACGTAGCACCTCGGCATTTGCCAATGACTCGCTCAATGCCCTGACTGCCGGGCGTGCCGAAACGGTCAAGCCCACGGCACCGGCCGCTGCGGTAGCAGCCGCCAAGCCGCTGATCAGCGCACCTAAGCCGGCGGCTGCCGCGCCTGCCGGACGTGGCCAGGGGCAACTGCGCTTGCCCAGTGGCGTGCAGCCGTGCGTGATCAAGGCCCTGAGCCTCAAGGAGGCGTTGCTGGTGGTGCGCCGTGGCGAAACCCTGCCTCAGGTGCTCGAAGGCGCGGTGCTCGATCTGGAGCAGGGCGAGAACGCCGAAATTGCCCGGCTCAATGGTTACTTGCATGCTGTGGCGGCGCTGGAACCTAAGCCTGACAGCGACTGGCTGCAGTTGACCTTCAAGTTTGTCGATCAGGACGCACAAAAGCTGGACTACCTGTCGCGACTGATTGCCCGTGGTACGGCGCAGAAGCATTTTGTGCCTGGGGCCTGACAGGCGCCCCTGTCGCGGGGCAAGCCCGCTCCTACAGGGTTGGTAGGGGTTGGCTTGTCACCGCTCGTCTATTGGTACACCTCTGAAACACTCCGGCCATCCTCTGGGCAAAATCTGCTGCTAGTCTTCGACAGATATCAACTGTCAAAAAGCCACTACCATGCCAGCACGTTCACTGCTGTTTTGTGCCTTGCTCGTGGCTTGTGGCCCGACGTTGGCCACCCCTATTTTTAAAAGCACCGATGCCTACGGCGTGGTTTCGTACTCTGACAGGCCGATGCCGGACTCTCAGCCCTTGGTTTTTCGTGATCGAATGGTCGAGCAGCTGGAGCGCCAGGTGAAACTGCACGCCATCAAGTTTACCGGTGGTGTGAGTTTCAGCGCTCGCAACGACACCTACGCCCCTGTGGAGGTGGAACTGCGCCTGCTACGCCTGAGCAACGCCAAGGGCGGTGGTGACCGGCTTGTCCGGCGGGTGGTACCCGCGCGGGCGGCAGTGCTGCTGACCGTAATCAATGCCCAGCAGCCGGGCAAACCGGTTGGGTACCAAGAGAAGTTCACGTTTGCTTTGGGCAACCCCAAGCAGCGTCAGCAAGCCTACCGTTACCCGGTGCCGTGGCGGGGCGGGCCATTTCGCCTGACGCAGGGGCCGAACGGGCAATACAGTCATTTTGGGCCAAAAGGCCGTTATGCCATGGACATCGCCATGCCCGAAGGCACGCCGATCATTGCTTCGCGGGCGGGCGTGGTGATCAAGACTGAAAACAACCAGAGTGGGCGTGGAACACATCCCTCGGGCAACTTTGTGCGCATCTTGCATGACGACGGCACCATGGGTGTCTATCTGCACCTGATGCGCGGTTCTGTGGTCGTGCGTGAGGGGCAGTCGGTGGTGTACGGAACGCCACTGGCGAAATCTGGCAATACCGGCAACAGCACCGGCCCTCATCTGCACTTCGTGGTGCAGCGCAACGTAGGCCTGGCGCTGGAATCGATACCGTTTCAGTTCAACCAAAACGTCGGTGGGTTGCCGAACTTCACCGCCGGCAACCCCTGACACCCGGTGGGAGCGGGCTTGCCCCGCGATTGCGGTCTGTCAGATACATCGCATCGCGGGGCAAGCCCGCTCCTACCAAGTGCAGCTCAATCGAGCTTTAGCACCTTGGCCAGGACAATCTTGGGGCCTTTCATCTTCTTGATGATGATGCGCAGGCCTTCGACCTCCAGCACCTCTTCTTCTTCCGGTACGCGTTTGAGCGTCTCGTAGACCAGGCCGGCGAGGGTTTCCGCCTCGATATGGTCCAGATCGATCCCGAGCAGGCGCTCGACCTTGAACAGCGGCGTGTCACCCCGTACCAGCAACTTGCCGGGCTGGTAGGCGAGGATGCCGCGTTCGGCTTTGCGGTGCTCGTCCTGAATGTCGCCGACCAGCACTTCCAGTACGTCTTCCATGGTCAGGTAGCCAATGACCTTGCCGTCTGCTTCTTCGACCAAGGCAAAGTGCGCGCCGCCTTTACGGAACTGCTCCAGCAGTTGGGCCAGCGGCATATGGCGGGACACGCGCTCCAGTGGGCGGGTCAGTTCGGCAAGGTTGAACGAATCCGGCAGGTGATCCAGATCGGCCAGTTCCAGCAGCAGGTCTTTGATGTGCAGCAAGCCGATGAACTCACCACGCTCGGCATCGTATACCGGATAGCGGCTGAATTTGTGGCGGCGGAACATCGCCAGGATTTCCTTGAGAGGGGCATGGGCGTCCAGGCAGACCATGTCCTCACGGGAGTTGGCCCAGTCGACCACCTCAAGCTCGCCCATCTCCACCGCCGACGCCAATACCCGCATGCCTTGATCGCTAGGGTCATGGCCGCGGCTGGAGTGCAGGATCAGCTTCAATTCTTCACGGCTGTAATGGTGTTCGTGGTGCGGGCCGGGTTCACCCTGGCCAGCGATGCGCAAAATGGCGTTGGCGCTGGCGTTGAGCAGGTAGATGGCTGGGTACATCAGCCAGTAGAACAGGTACAGCGGCACGGCTGTCCACAGCGAAAGCAGCTCGGGTTTGCGGATTGCCCACGACTTGGGTGCCAGCTCACCGACCACAATGTGCAGGTACGAAATCACGAAGAAGGCACTGAAGAACGATATTGCCTTGATCACTTCCGGCGATTGCACGCCGACTGCCGCCAGCAGGGGTTCGAGCAGGTGTGCAAAGGCCGGCTCACCAACCCAGCCCAGGCCCAGAGAGGCGAGGGTGATGCCCAGTTGGCAGGCGGATAGGTAGGCGTCCAGTTGGTTGTGAACGGTGCGCAGGATTTGCCCGCGCCAGCCATGCTGCTCGGCAATCGACTCGACGCGGGTCGAGCGCAATTTGACCATGGCAAATTCGGCCGCAACGAAGAAACCGTTGAGCAACACCAGCAGCAGAGCAAAAAGAATCATGCCGAAATCGGCAAAAATTTGGGCGAGGCTAATACCAGGGGAAGGGTCCATGATGGAGTTTTACGGGGTCCGTCATCTGAAGAAAGAGAGAAATACGGTGCCAGCATTCGCTGGCACAAGTTCGCCAATGTAGCGGCTGAGGGCGCGGTTGCCTAGGGGCGCAGCCTCAAGAGGCCACGCGCTGGGCGATTTGAGCAGGGGCAAAATGGCAGGTAAAGGTGCTGCCGTGGCCGAGCACACTGCTGACCTCCAGGCGCGCGCGGTGCCGCAACAGCACATGCTTTACGATCGCCAGGCCAAGGCCGGTGCCACCAGTATTGGAGTTGCGGCTGGAGTCGACCCGGTAAAAACGTTCGGTCAGCCGTGGCAGGTGCTTGGCGTCGATACCGATGCCCGAGTCCTGGACGCTCAGGTGTGCGCCTTGGTCGTCGCTCCACCAGCGAATGCGGATCTGTCCTTCGTCTTGAGTGTATTTGACGGCGTTGAATATCAGGTTAGAGAACGCACTGCGCAGCTCTGCTTCGCTGCCCTTGAGGCAAACACCGGGCGTGGCTTCCAGGGTAATGCGTTGGTTACGCTGACCAGACAATGCCTGAGCGTCACCCTTGATCGATTGCAGCAAGGTGTCGATCGCCACGGGCTGATTGTCCGAGGGGTAATCGGTGGCTTCCAACTTGGCCAGCAACAGCAGGTCGTTGAGCAGGGCCTGCATGCGTCCGCCTTGTTGCTGCATTTGCTGCAGTGCCCGAACCCAGCGAGGGTTAACGTCTTCGACGTTGTCGAGCAGGGTCTCCAGGTAGCCGGCGATCACCGTCAGGGGCGTGCGCAGCTCATGGGAAACGTTGGCGACGAAGTCCTTGCGCATCTGTTCGAGTTGATGGATGCGCGTGACATCGCGAACCAGCATCAAGTGCTCATTGTTGCCGTAGCGGGTGATATGCAGTTGCACGCGCAGGCGGTCGTTGATCGGTGAAGGGATTTCCAGAGGTTCAAGGTAGTTCTCCTGCTCGAAGTACTCCTTGAAGCGTGGGTGACGCACCAGATTGGTGACCGGCTGGCCGCTGTCCTGCGGGGTCTTCAGGCCGAGCAAGGTTTCGGCGGCGCGGTTCCACCATTCCAGATTGCCGTCACTGTCGAGCATGATCACCGCATCCCGCAGTGCGGCGGTGGATTCTTGCACGCGGTCGATCACTGCTTGCAGGCGGCCTCGCGCCCGCTGATCACGGCGTTGCAGGTGATAAATGCTGTCGAATACTTCGCCCCACAGGCCATAGCCATCAGGCGGCGCTTCATCAGGCTTGTGCAGGCGTAGCCACTCATGCAGGCGCAGCAACTGTTTGAGCGTCCAGCCCAGGTACAGCGCCAGGCCCAAGGCCAGGCTCCAGCCGTAATAGCCGCTGATCAGCCCGACCAGCAGGCAGGCGGTGATCAACAGCAGCATGTGGCGAATCAGAGTGCCATGCCAATTTTGGTTCAATTTGGATCCTTAGCGGATCAGCTGCAAGTTGCAAGCTACAAGCTGCAAGATTGAAGCGGACCGCGTGTTGCTTTTGCTCTTTCTTGAGGCTTGCAGCTTACAGCTTGCCGCTTAAATCAACTTTTAGTTGAGAACCGGTAGCCGGTGCCGCGTACCGTTTGTACCAGATTCTCGTAGGCGTCACCCAGCGCTTTGCGCAGGCGACGGATATGCACATCAACCGTGCGTTCCTCGACATACACATTGCCGCCCCAGACCTGATCGAGCAACTGCCCACGGGTATAGGCGCGTTCCTGGTGGGTCATGAAGAACTGCAGCAGGCGGTATTCGGTCGGGCCCATTTCCGCAGGCTTGCCATCAATGGTGACGCGGTGGCTGATGGGATCGAGCAACAGGCCACCGACTTCGATCGGTGCTTCGCCATCACTTGGGCCTGCACGGCGCAGTACCGCCTTGAGACGGGCGACCAGCTCGCGGGGCGAGAACGGTTTGGTGATGTAGTCGTCAGCGCCGACTTCAAGGCCCTGGATCTTGTTGTCTTCCTCACCCTTGGCGGTGAGCATGATGATCGGGATATCGCCAGTCAGTTCGTCGCGCTTCAGGCGGCGGGCCAGCTCGATACCCGAGGTGCCCGGGAGCATCCAGTCGAGAAGAATCAGGTCCGGCTTGCGGTCAACGATGATGGCGTGGGCCTGTTGGGAGTTCTCGGCTTCCAAGCAGTCATAGCCGGCCATTTCCAATGCAACGGCGATCATCTCGCGGATTGGCGCTTCGTCGTCAACGATCAGAATGTTTCTGCCAACCATGTTCAAACCTCTCCCTATTCAGGTGTCGTGGCCCGCATTAGATAACGGAATTATTGCAGTCGTGTGACAGGCTGTGACCGTTCCGGCAACATTCTGTTACTGAGCTAGGCTTAAGTTCCCTCTCTCGAGAAACATGGTGGATCCAATGACACGACATACGCTGAACTGGATGACGCTTTTTACTGCGGTGGCACTGGCGCTGCCCGGCATAGCGTCAGCCCATCATGCCATGATGAAAGATGGTGTGATGGTCGACCATGCAGGCATGACGCTGTACACCTTCGACAAGGATGCGGATGGCAAATCCATGTGCAACGGCGAGTGTGCCAAAAACTGGCCGCCATTGATGGTCAAGGCTAGCGACACGGCTGAAGAGGGCTGGACTCAGATCAAACGCGATGACGGCTCAATGCAATGGGCCTACAAAGGCAAGCCGGTGTACACCTTCGTCAAGGACAAGAAAGCCGGTGACATGACCGGTGACGGCATGAAGGACGTCTGGCACGTCATCAAATAGTCGAGCTTGATCGCGGGGCAAGCCCGCTCCCACATGTGTCCGGTGGGAGCGGGCTTGCCCCGCGATGAAGTCAGAAGCTGTAATCCAGCACAATCCCGACAAACACCAGCAACCCGGCCCAATGGTTGTGCAGGAAAGCCTTGAAACACGACTCGCGGTCGAGCTTGCGGGTCGACCAGAATTCCCAGACAAAGCACACTAAGGCAGCGATGAGCCCCAGGTGGAACCAGCCACCCAGCTCAAAGCGGTTACCCGCCAGTAGCAAGCACGCCAACGACAGCACTTGCAGGGTCAGGATAATGGCCCGGTCGGCCTCACCGAACAGAATCGCCGTAGACTTCACGCCGATCTTCAGGTCATCGTCGCGGTCGACCATCGCGTAATAGGTGTCATACCCCACCGTCCACAGCAGGTTGGCGATGTACAACAGCCAGGCAATGGCGGGCAGTTCACCGGTGGCCGCAGTGAAGGCCATCGGGATGCCCCAGGAATAGGCCGCTCCAAGCACCACTTGCGGGTAGTAGGTGTAGCGTTTCATGAACGGGTAACAGGCCGCCAGCGCCACTGCGCCGAACGACAGCCACACGGTTTGGGCGTTGGTGCACAGCACCAGCAGGAAACTCACGCCAACCAGCACGGCAAACAGCACCAACGCCTCACGGGCTTTGATTTTGCCGGCCGCCAGAGGGCGTTCGGCGGTGCGTTTGACATGGCCATCGACCTTGCGGTCGGCAAAGTCGTTGATGGCACAGCCCGCTGCCCGCATCAGCACCACACCCAAGGTAAAGATCACCACATTGGCCAGCGTCGGTGAGCCCTTGGCAGCGATCCATACGGCAGAGAGTGTTGGCCACAACAGCAGGTAGATGCCGATGGGGCGGTCCATGCGGCTCAGTTGAATGAAGTCCCAGGCCCGAGGGTGCAGGCGATTGAACGACTTGAGCAGCTGCAGGTACATCAGCGGATCTCCCCGGCAATCTCAGAGGCCTGCCACAGTGACGGCAGGAAAACTTCGGCAACCAATATACTCAATTCACCGCGGTCGAAGCGCGAGCGCCGCCCCCAGAGCGTATCGCAGGCATCCGCAGTCGGTAGCCAGGCCTGGGGGTAATGGCAAACTTCAATAGCACGGCGGGTGAAGGCCTGGTCGCAGAACAGCAGTTCGCCCAGCGAGCGGCTGCCCAGCGCTTCCATGTCCAGGCCACCGCTTTCCAGGGCGCTGCGGGCAGCGACACTGCGGGCGAACACCCAGGCCTGGCCGTGACCGCGCAAGTACACTTCGCGTACCCAGCCTTCGCTGCCGGGCGGCAGGTCGAGTGCCTGGCATTCGTCATCACGCAGGGGCTGCCAACCCTCGTAAAGGGGTGTAACAGAAAAGTGATCGGCGGATAATCGAGTCAGGCGACGCGTCAGTGAACCTTGATCAAACAACCAGTCAAGGAGTGCAGGCGTTGTGCTGTCTGCTACCTGAGAGTACTGCAACCATTCTGCAGCGGGCGCTTGCGATGTTTCGTACGGCACGATGGTATGGATTAACAGGCCAAAGAGACGGCGAGCTTAGCATGATTGCCCGATCCGGCTTGCATGCTGGCACCTGGCTCCAGTACAAAGCCCCTCCTTAGCGGGTCGCCACTGTAATTTTCATGAGAGCGGCCCCTCCAATGCCTGGGTCTGTTGAGGAAGTAAGCAATGAAAAAGTGGCAGTGTATTGTGTGCGGTTTGATCTACGACGAGGCCGAAGGTTGGCCGGATGATGGCATTGCCCCCGGTACACGTTGGGAAGACGTTCCGGCAGACTGGCTGTGCCCGGACTGCGGCGTGGGCAAGATGGATTTCGAAATGATCGCCATCGGCTGATCACTCTTTAATCAGGATGCAAGGACACAAGGCATGACTGCACCGGTGGTAATTGTGGGTACTGGATTGGCGGGCTACAACCTGGCCCGCGAATTTCGCAAGCACGACAGCGAGACGCCTTTGCTGTTGATTACCGCCGATGACGGCCGTTCCTACTCCAAGCCCATGTTGTCCACCGGCTTTGCCAAGAACAAGGATGCCGATGGCCTGAGCATGGCTGAACCCGGTGTCATGGCCGAGCAGCTCAAGGCTGAAGTGCGCACGCATACCCGCATCAGCGGCATCGATCCGGGCCACAAACGCCTGTGGATCGGTGAAGAGCAGGTGACCTATCGTGACCTGATCCTGGCCTGGGGCGCTCAAACCGTGCAGGTACCCGTGGCTGGGGACGCACCCGAGGCGATTTTCCCGATCAACGATCTGGAAGATTACGCGCGTTTTCGTGCTGCCGCCGCTGGTAAACGTCGGGTGCTGATCCTGGGGGCCGGGCTTATCGGCTGCGAGTTCGCCAACGACATGAGCTTGGGCGGTTTTCAGGTTGAACTGGTGGCTCCTTGCGAGCAAGTCATGCCGACCTTGCTGCACCCGGCTGCCGCTGGCGCCGTGCAGGCTGGCCTGGAGGGGCTTGGCGTGCGTTTCCATCTGGGCCCGGTGCTCAATCGCCTGCAACGCGTTGGCGAGGGGCTGGAGGCGCATCTCAGCGACGGTACGGTGATCGCTTGCGATTTGGTGGTGTCTGCTGTTGGCCTGCGCCCACGCATCGACTTGGCCGCTGCGGCCGGTTTGCAGGTTAACCGTGGCGTAGTAGTTGACCGCCAGTTGCGCACCTCGCATGCCAATATCTACGCGCTGGGTGACTGCGCTGAAGTCGATGGCCTCAACCTGCTCTACGTCATGCCGCTGATGAGCTGCGCGCGTGCACTGGCGCAAACCCTGGCCGGTACCCCGACAGCCGTTGCCTACGGCCCGATGCCGGTGACAGTGAAAACCCCGGCGTGCCCGCTGGTGGTCTCGCCGCCGCCGCATGGCCGCGAGGGCACCTGGCAGGTCGAAGGCCAAGGTACTGACCTCAAGGTGCTGTGCCATGACGCCGATGGCAACCTGTTGGGGTATGCCCTGACCGGCTCGGCGGTGATGGAGAAACTGGCTCTAAATCGGCAACTTCCGGCGCTAATGGCGTAAATAGCGGGCGTTCTGTCGGATTTCCCCTGTTATTGCCTCAACAATGGCCGTCCAGAGACTGGCGCGGCCTCCGACGGCATGCCATCCTCACTCCCGTCTGCCGCAGTTTAGAGCCTGCGGTGCCTTGGGCGCTGTCCTTCAAGGGCAGCACGGCATAACAACAAAAAACCGTCAAAGAGGCTTCACTATGCGCAAACCAGAACTCGCCGCAGCTATCGCTGAAAAGGCCGACCTCACCAAAGAGCAAGCCAATCGCGTGCTTAATGCCGTACTCGAAGAAATCACCGGCGCCCTGCACCGTAAAGACAGCGTGACGCTGGTCGGTTTCGGTACCTTCGTGCAGCGTCATCGTGGCGCCCGTACCGGCAAGAACCCACAAACCGGTGAGCCGGTAAAAATCAAAGCCAGCAACACTGTTGCTTTCAAACCAGGCAAGTCCCTGAAGGACAGCGTCAATCCGTGATGCCTCGCACCGATTGATTGCGTTGAGAAACGGGCACCCGATACGGTGCCCGTTTTTTATGGGGCGTTGGCTGGGCTGACGCCTCCGGTAGGAGCGGGCTTGCCCCGCGATTGCGGTGTGTCAGTGAGGCTGCTTCGCGGGGCAAGCCCGCTCCCACCGGCGTACGCACCAAACACCCAGAATTACGCAGTTACAGAGCTAACGGCGATGAACGTCGCGAAATGTGCGGCAAAGTATGGTGTTTTTGTAGCGAGACTATAAACTGCTTCGCCAGTCATTTTTTAGCCGAGGCGTGCACATGAAGTTTCGCTTTCTACTTTGGGCCATGGGCTTGCTGATGGCTAAGGCCAGTCGCCAGAACCCGGCGTTCCAGCAACAGCTGACCGACAAGGACCTGGTGTTCCAGCTGCAGACGCTCGACGGTAAGGTTGCGCGCCATTTCATCGTCAAAGACATGCGTATCAGCAGTCAGTCCGGTACGCATCCTCAGCCGGCATTCGCCATTGCCTTCAAAGACGCAGCCTTCGGCTTTTCCACCTTGCAGGCGAAGAACAAGCAGTTGGCATTCATGCAGGGGATTCAGGACAAGAGCATCCAGATCAAGGGCAACCCGGCGCTGGTGATCTGGTTCCAGGGCTTGATGAAGTACCTGAAGCCGAAGAAAAAAGCCTGAGCGGGCGCTCAGGCCACGAGGATCAGTGCTGGTTGAACTGCGAGGCCAGCTCGCGCAGCAGGGCTTCTGCTTCCAGCACTTTGGTCACGACATCTTCCGCTTTTTCGCGGGAGATGTTCAGGCGCTCCAGCAGCTCGTCCGGAATCGGCTCGTCAGGGCCCGAGCCAATGCCACGGGCACGTAGCAAGCGCACGGCCAGGCAAGCCAGGTTCGGGAAGGCAGCATGGTCGCCTTCATAGTAAGGGTCGTGCTGGAAGCGCAGCGCGGTGGCCAACTCATCCGGCATGTCCCAGAAACGCATTAGCCAGGCACCGATCTGCTCGCGGCTGATGCCCAGCAGGTGCTGCTCGACATAGCTGTGGCACAGGTGTGGGTTGACCTCCAGGTGTCGGCAGATCAGCGAGAAGTGCGGCGGGAAAATGTGGGCCAGCAACAGGTAGCCAAAATTGTGCAGCAGCCCGGCCAGGTACGTCAGGCCGGCTTCCGGGCGCTCTGCACGCGGTATGGCACGGGTCAGGCCTTCAATCACCGCTGCGGTGTAGATCGACTGCTGCCAGTAGGGTGTGGCTTGCTGGGGGTGGTCTTTGGGCAGGCTCAGGGTTTTACCCAATGCCAGGCCCAGCGCCAGGTTGATCACCAGATCAAAGCCCAGTACGCGCACGATGGCATCCTCTACCGAGCGAATCTTGCCCGGTGAAGCGTAGTAGGGCGACGCAGCCCAACTGACCACCTGTGCGGCCAGGGCTGGGTCGGTTTCGACCACGCCGGTGATGTCATCGATGGTCGCGTTGGGATCGACCCGCAGTTTGATGATCTTCTGCGCAGTTTCCGCCAGGGGTGGAATCTCGATGGTGTTTTCCAGGCGCTGTTGAATGCGGCGGGCCGTGAAGGCCTGGACAGCCTGGGAGATTTCATCGCGATCGTCGGTGGGGCGATCAAGGTTGGGGCGGATGCGTGACAGCAGTTCGCCGAAGTTGCCAGCGCTGGCCTTGCTCAGCATCTTTTTGAAATCGTCTCGCTCAATTTCCAGCCACAGGCCTGCTTGGCCGGAATGAACCAGCAGCCTTTCCGGTTTGAGCAGGCTCTCTTCATACAGGCACGGCGAGCTGGTCAGGGCCGGGATGCCGGGCAGAATTTTCAGGCCATGCTTGTCCAGCATCGTTTTGAGGCGGTCCAGCGGCACGGCAGCCAGTTTGCGGCCGGTCAGTTCGGCCAGGCGGTTGAGGTCCAGCAACTGATTTTGCGGGAACAGTACCATCAGCGCACCGACCGAATCGTCGAGCAACACCGCCTGGACTTTGCGCTCAGGCAACAGGTGCGGGTGATCCAGGACTTCCTGGTAGGCAATACCAAGCTTTTCCAGCAAAAGCCGGATAACAGACGGAGCGTGGGGGGTTGCGGTGTCCAAGGCAACTTCAGTCATGGTCTGTATCCAGAAATTTTATGTTCGCAAGAGTATAACCAGCTTCAACCTCGAGCTGGATCCAATTTGAGACGGCGATCACACCTGTCCATATTGCTGGCCATGACGCAGCCAGCGGTCCAGCAGCGGGCTGACATGCTCCGGCCAGCGTGCCAGCAGAGCCTGGGCGGCATCGCGTACCGCTGGCAAGAGATCAGCGTCACGCATCAGGTCAGCCACCTTGAACTGCAGCAGGCCGGTCTGGCGCGTACCGAGCATTTCACCGGGGCCGCGCAGCTCGAGGTCTTTCTCGGCGATGATGAAGCCGTCATTGGTTTCGCGCATGATCCCCAGGCGCTCGCGACCAATCTGCGACAGTGGCGGGTGATACATCAGTACACAGTGACTCACCGCGCTGCCGCGTCCGACCCGGCCGCGCAACTGGTGCAATTGGGCCAGGCCAAGGCGTTCAGGGTTCTCGATAATCATCAGGCTGGCGTTGGGCACGTCGACACCGACTTCGATCACGGTGGTCGCCACCAGCAACTGCAGGTTGCCTTGCTTGAACTCGGCCATTACCGCCGCTTTTTCGGCAGGCTTCATGCGCCCGTGAATCAGGCCGACGCGCAGTTCTCCCAAGGCACTGCCCAGCTCCTCGAAGGTGGTTTCAGCAGCCTGGCAGGTCAGCTCTTCGGATTCTTCGATCAGGGTACATACCCAATAAGCCTGACGCCCCTCGGCGCACGCCGCGCGCACCCGTTCAACCACCTCGAAGCGACGGCTGTCAGCAACCAGCACAGTGTTTACCGGCGTACGCCCAGGCGGCAATTCATCGAGGATCGAGGTGTCCAGGTCTGCGTAGGCACTCATCGCCAATGTGCGCGGGATGGGCGTTGCAGTCATGATCAACTGGTGAGGGCAGAGTTGCCCGCCAACGCCTTTCTGGCGCAGCGCCAGGCGTTGTTGAACGCCGAAGCGATGCTGCTCGTCGATGATTGCCAGGGCCAGGTTGTGGAATTTCACTTCTTCTTGGAACAGTGCATGGGTGCCCACCACCATTGGGGCGCCTGCTGCGATTTGCTCCAGGGCGCTGGCGCGGGCCTTGCCTTTGAGCTTGCCGGCCAACCAGGCAACTTCGATACCCAGCGGCTCCAGCCAGCGTTTGAAGGTGGCGTAGTGCTGTTCAGCGAGGATCTCGGTGGGGGCCATCAGCGCCACCTGGTAGCCCGCTTCCAGCGCCTGCAGGGCAGCCAGCGCGGCCACCACGGTTTTGCCGGCACCGACGTCACCTTGTACCAGGCGCAGCATAGGCTCGGGCTGACTGAGATCGTAGGCAATCTCGTTGCCAACTCGTTGCTGGGCTCCGGTGGGCGCAAAGCCGAGGTTGGCCAGGTATTGCTGGGGCAGGCGCGTGGCCTTGGGCAGTACCGGTGCTCGTTGCGCTCGCAGGCTTTCGCGCAGGCGCTGCTGCGATAGCTGGTGGGTCAGCAGTTCTTCAAACGCCAGTCGGTGCTGGGCCCAGTGCTGGCCTTCGGCAAGTTCGTCGACATCGGCGTCGGCTGGTGGGTGATGCAGGTAGCGGATCGCTTCATCCAGCGGTGCCAGTTGGTAGTCCCGGGCCAGCTCCAGCGGCAGCCAATCGGGCAGGCTACGCGGGCCGAGCATCGCCAGGCTTTGCTGGCACAGCTGACGCAGGCGCTGCTGGGTCAGGCCTTCAGTGGTCGGGTAGATAGGGGTCAGGGTCTGTTCCACGGGCACCGGTTCGTCGCCGGTCAGGGCGCGATACTCCGGGTGGTAGATTTCCAGGCCCGAGGCGCCGGGGCGGGCTTCGCCATAGCAGCGCAGGTGAGTGCCACGTTTCAGGCCTTCTTTTTGCGCATTGCTGAAGTGGTAAAAGCGCAGGCTCAGCACACCTGTGCCGTCACCCAGGCGCACCACCAGGCTGCGACGTTTGCCCATGACCACATCGGCGCCGCTGACGACGCCTTCGATCACCGCATCCTGGCCAGGGCGCAAAGCGCCGATCGGGGCCACACGGGTGCGGTCCTGATAGCGCAGCGGCAAGTGAAAGAGCACATCCTGAAGGTTTTCCAGGCCGACCTTGGCCAGCTTTTCGGCCATGGCTTCGCCAACGCCCTTCAGTGCAGTCACCGAGACCTGGGACAACTCCGACATGCTGACGTCCTACGCGCTCACCGGTGGTTTGGCCACCGAGCACAGACGGATGGAGTCGGCGAGGATCTCGATTGCCTTGGGCCGTGGGAAGCTGGCGCGCCAGGCAATGGCCACGGTGCGGAACGGCGCCGGTGGGCTCAAGGGGCGCACTTCGATGACGCCCGGTGCGTAGTGATGGCTGTGTACCGCCGACAGCGGCAGGATCGACACGCCAAGGCCCGACGCGACCATGTGGCGGATGGTTTCCAGCGAGCTGGATTCGACCGTGGTGTGCTTGGCACCGTCACTGCCCTTGGTCAGGGTCGGGCAGGCCTCAAGGACCTGATCGCGGAAGCAGTGGCCTTCACCGAGCAACAGCAGGCTCTTGTCGTTGAGCAGGCTGGCGTCGATGGTTTCTTTCTTGGTCCAGGGGTGCTCGCTGGGCATCAGCACATAGAAAGGCTCATCGTACAGCGGCAGGGTCAGCACATCGGCTTCATTGAATGGCAGCGCGATGATCACGGCGTCTAGTTCACCGTTGCGCAGCTTGTCGCGCAGGATGTGCGTGAAGTTTTCTTCGATGTACAACGGCATCTGCGGGGCGACCCGATGCAGTTGCGGGATCAGGTGCGGGAACAGGTAAGGGCCGACGGTGTAGATGGCCCCGACTTTCAGCGGTGCGGTCAACTGGTTCTTACCGGCCTGGGCCAGCTCGCGAATGCCTTGGGCTTGCTCGAGGACTTTCTGGGCCTGGGCAACGATACCTTCGCCGACCGGAGTCAGGCGTACAGCGCTTTTGCTACGCTCGAAGATCAGTACACCGAGCTCATCCTCAAGCTTTTTCACACCCACCGACAGGGTCGGCTGGCTGACATGGCAACGCTCGGCTGCATGGCCGAAGTGCTGTTCTTGAGCAAGGGTGACGATGTAGCGTAATTCTGTGAGGGTCATAACGTGCGTCCATGAAGTTGCGGCCCCAGCATAGCGGCTGCAATCGATAGACGCACGTTATCAGAGTTGCCTGGTTGTGACAGAAACAAAGTGTTAGCGCTTGTCCAGCGAGTAGACGAAAGGCGCGATCACCTCGATGCTGCCGTTGTTAAGCAATTCCTTGGGCGGCGGTGGAACCGGCTGGGCACGACGAATCATCTCCAGCGTTGCCCGATCCAGTGCGGCACTGCCCGAACCTCCGGCCAGGGTGTACGAAAGGATCTTGCCCTCGCCATCAACCACAAAGCGCAGACGGTTGATGCCTTCCATGCGCATACGACGGGCGTTTTCCGGGTAGCGCTTGTACTTGGCCAAGTGGCGCAACAGGTCGCTCTGCCAGGTTGGCAAGGCATTGCTGTTGGTAGCGATACTCGGCGCTGGCGCTGCGGACTTCTGAGTCGGCGCGTTGCTTGGCGGTGTATCGACCACTTCTTCGTCAGCAGGCTTTTCCTGCGGCGGCTCAGGCTTTTTCTCAGGCTTGGGCGGCTGCGGTTTAGCCTTCGGCTTGACCGGCTTGGCAATGGCGATTTTCGGTTTTGGCGCCTCGGCCAGTTTCGGCAATGGCGGTTCTTCAACCGGCGCTGGCGGCTGTGGCGGAGTCACGACCTTCGGCGGCGGTGGAGGTGCCGGTTCGGGCATCGGGGCCATTTCGATCATCATCGCCGCGGGCGGCAGTTCGATCGCTTGGGGTACCGACCAATTGAGCGTCAGCAGCACGGCGACGGCATGGATACCCAGCACAATCGCCAGACTGATGCTGTAACGCGTCATTTTATGCCGCGTCTTGATCATTTTTTGGCTGCCGTCTCAAGCCCGACCAGACCGACTTTCAGGTAACCGGCCGCGCGCAGCGAATTCATGACTTCCATCAGATCGCCGTAATCCACGCCTTTGTCAGCCTGGAAGAAGATCGTCGTGTCCTTGTCGCCCTTGGTCTTGGCGTCGAGTACTGCGCCGAGCTGGTCGCGTTGCACCTGCTCGTCACCGACATAGACGTTCTGATCGGCTTTGACGCTGAGGAACACCGGTTTCTCGGGCCTCGGCGCTGGCTTGGCGGTCGAGGCCGGCAGGTCGACCTTGATGTCGACGGTAGCCAGTGGCGCTGCCACCATGAAGATGATCAGCAGGACCAACATCACGTCGATGAACGGCGTGACGTTGATTTCGTGGTTCTCGGCGAGGTCGTCGCCACCTTCGTTAAGATGCAGGCCCATGGATTACCCCACTTTCACCATGTGAGGTGCAGTGGCGCGATCAGCTGGCTGGTGGTCCAGGTCGCGGCTGACCAGCAACAGGACTTCTGCCGAAGCATCCGACACCTGTGCTTTGTAACCGGCGATGGAGCGGGCGAAGACGTTATAGATAACTACAGCCGGGATCGCTGCAACCAGGCCCAGTGCGGTGGCCAGCAGGGCCTCGGCAATACCTGGGGCAACAACGGCGAGGTTGGTGGTTTGGGTTTTGGCGATGCCGATGAAGCTGTTCATGATGCCCCATACGGTACCGAACAGACCGACGAACGGAGCGGTGGAACCGATGGTTGCCAGCGCGCCGGTGCCGCTGCTCATGTTGCGGCCGCTGGCAGCTACCAGACGCTCAAGACGGAAGCTGACGCGCTCTTTGATACCTTCTTTCTCGCGGGTATTGGCCGACAGACGCATTTCATCCAAGGCATCGTGAACCAGCACGTGGCCCAGGGTGCCTTCCTTGTTGGTGGCGTCGCTGGCTTCTTTGAGGGTGGTGGCTTTTTTCAGCAGGGCGATATCGCCACGCAGACGACGCTTGGCGCCCATCAGCTCGAAGCCTTTGGCGATCCAGATAGTCCAGGTGATGATCGAGGCAATGACCAGGCCGATCATGACGATCTTGACCACGATGTCGGCGTTTTTGTACATGCCCCATGGAGACAGGTCGTGGGCCATGCCCAGGCTGGTGTCTTCAACCAGCGCTTCGACTTCGGCAGCTTCGCTGGCGGCCTGACCTTCAACAGGTGCTTGGCCAGCAATCGGGGCCTGGCCAGCAACAGGCGCTGGCGCAGCGGCTGGGTCAGCTGGTGTGGCTGGCTGTTCGCCAGGTGCTGCTGGGGCAGCAGCAGGCGCTACGGCAGCAGCGGGCGTTGCAGCAGGTGTGGTCGGCTCATCGGCCAATGCAGCCGGGGCCACGGCCAGGCTGAACATCAGCGCGGCAATGGCGCGCCATACGCGCGGCGTGGTTGGCGAAGCGGAAGGTTGGATACGTGTCATGCTGGCCGGACCTGATGAAGAAGAAAGAGTTGCTTGTCCTTCCAGGCCTCGATACAGGCCGAGAACAAAATTGGGCGGCCATTATTGCAAGTAATTCTTGTTAGCAGAAGTAATAAAGTTACTTTTTTTCCATCATTGCTAGCCGCCTATCGATTTATTTGGATAGGCTTGGCCTTTGATTTACGGAGTTCGGCAATGTCTGCGTCGTCTGTTTTGATCGTCGGGTGTGGCGATGTCGGTAGTCGCCTGGCCAAGAAAATGCTGGTTTCTGGCTGGCAAGTGAGTGGGCTTCGCCGCAGCGTGAGCGAGCTGCCAGCAGGGGTGACGCCGGTGGCTGCGGACCTGTTCGACCCGCAGTGCCCGGCCACCTGGCCGACAGAGGCGCCGGACTACCTGGTTTACTGTGCGGCGGCGAGCCAGCATGACGAAGCCGGTTATCAAGCGGCCTATGTCGGAGGTCTGAAGCACGTTTTGAGCTGGCTGGCTGAGCGCGGGCAGGCGCCACGACGCTTGCTGTTCGTGTCCAGTAGCGGTGTTTACGCTCAGCAGCAAGGCGAGTGGATCGACGAGATGTCGGCGACCGAACCGCAAAGCTATACCGGTACGGTCATGCTTGAGGCCGAACAGTTGGCGTTGGCCAGTGGCATTCCTGCGTCGGTTGTGCGGTTGACGGGTATTTACGGCCCTGGGCGTGAATGGCTGCTGAGTCAGGTGCGTCAGGGCTATCGGGTGACCGAAGAGCCGCCACTCTATGCCAACCGTATTCATGCCGAAGACGCTGCTGGCTTGCTGGCTTTCCTGATCAAGGCCGACGCTCAAGGGCACGCGTTGGACGATTGCTACATCGGCGTCGATGACGCGCCGGCACCGCTGGCCGAGGTGGTAGCCTGGCTTCGTCAGTATATGGGCGTCACGCAGTGGTCGGATTCGGAGCGGGTGCGTCGCACCGGCAGCAAGCGTTGCAGTAACGCCCGTGCTCGGGCGCTGGGCTGGGCGCCTCAGTACCCGAGCTTCAAGGAAGGCTATGCGGCGATCCTTGAAGGGCGCGACGCGTAAGTCTCAGCTCAGTCGCGTTCGAGCAGCCACTGACGCGCACCGGGTTGCAGCAGTGGTTTCTCGTCAGGTTGAGCGCTGTTGACGGCGCGCAGGATTTCCAGCTGATCGCCATCGCGCTTGAAGATCCATGGCGCGCCTTTCTGGTTACGTTCCAGCCACAGGCTGTCGTTGGCACCGCTCATGTCGGCACAGTCGCCGGCCAGGCACAGTGCATAGCGGTCCAGGTTGGGTAAGCCTTCGACGCTACCGTTGTCGCGAAAGTGCACCGTGGCGCCCTGGCCTGGGCCTTCGATGATCTTCCATTCGCCGCCCAGATAGGCACTGTACAGGGCCTGTTCAAACGTCGTACCGGTGCGAGCGCCCATCGGTGCAGGCGATTCGGCTCTCTCGAAGGTTTGCTGCGGCATGGCATCGCTGGTTTGCTGCACCAGTTCGTCACCATCGAGCGCCAGGGTCTGGACCAGGTTGCCAGCGAACGCGACCTGATATTGCTTTTCACTGGCGATGAGCTGGCCTTCAGCGATTTCAAAGCCGTTGTCGAAGCTGGCCTGGCTGGCAGCGACATTGACCTTCCATTCGAAGTTGGGGCCGTTGTCTTGCAGGGCCTGACGCAGGCTGACGCCTTTGGCAGCGGTATCAATGGCTTTCTGGTTGATCCAGATGCCGTTGTAATCTTCGGGTTTGTGGCTAGCGCATCCGCTCAGCAGTGCGGCAGCCAGGGTCAGGGCGAGCGCATGGCGCATGGCGGGGTCCTTTCCGGGGCAGAGCGAGGGCGAGCCGGGCGGCTCGCCGCGCGGGGGTATTACTCGAGGACCAGGATCGCGTCCATTTCAACTTGCGAGCCGCGTGGCAGAGCGGCAACACCGATGGCGGCACGGGCCGGATACGGTTGTTCGAAGTATTTGCCCATGATCTCGTTGACCTTGGCGAAGTGGCTCAGGTCGGTCAGGAAGATGTTCAGCTTGACGATGTCTTTGAACGAGCCGCCTGCAGCTTCAGCCACCGCCTTGAGGTTTTCGAAGACCTGAACGGTCTGGGCTTCGAAGCCTTCAACCAGTTCCATGGTTTTCGGGTCCAGTGGGATCTGGCCGGACATGTACACCGTGTTACCGGCCTTGATCGCCTGGGAGTAGGTGCCGATGGCGGCTGGGGCCTTGTCACTGGTGATGACGGTCTTGGTCATGATGACTCCTTGCTGTTATTGGGCTACGTGCGCATGCGGGTGATGCGGATCACCCCGGTCAGGGCGCGTAGTTTCTTGATCACGCGGGCCAGGTGCACGCGGTCGTGCACGCTGACTACCAGTTGGACCACGCTGATGCGACCATCGCGCTCGTCCATGCTGATTTTCTCGATGTTGCCGTCGGCAGCGTTGACGCTGCTGGCCAGCAGGGCGATCAGGCCGCGTTGGTGTTCCAGCTCGACGCGCAGCTCGACATTGAACTCGCCAGCGACGTCTTTGGCCCAGGAAAGCTGCACGCATTTTTCCGGGTTATGGCGGATTTCACTGATGTTCCGGCAATTTTCCAGGTGTACAACCATGCCCTTGCCCGCCGAGAGGTGACCGACAATCGGGTCGCCCGGGATCGGTGTGCAGCACTTGGCATAGCTGAGCACCAGGCCTTCGGTGCCACGAATCGCCAGCGGGCCTTCGGGTGCTGGCAACTGCTCGCCCTCGGTGGACAACAGGCGTCGGGCGACCACATAGGCCATGCGGTTACCCAGGCCAATGTCTTCGAGCATGTCCTCGATCTGCTCCAGGCGGTATTCGCTGAGCATGGCCTGGATGCGTTCCTGTGGGATTTTGTCCAGGGCGCTGTCGAAGCCATTGAGCACTTTGTTCAGCAGGCGTTCGCCCAGGCTGATCGACTCGGAGCGGCGCTGCAGTTTGAGCGCATGGCGGATATGGGTACGGGCTTTACCGGTGACGACAAAATTGAGCCAGGCGGGGTTCGGTCGGGCGCCTGGGGCGCTGACGATTTCGACTGTAGAGCCGCTCTGCAGGGGCTCGGACAGCGGCGCCAGGCGGCGATTGATCCGGCAGGCGATACAGCTGTTGCCAACGTCGGTGTGCACCGCGTAAGCGAAGTCGACCGCCGTGGAGCCTTTGGGCAGCTCCATGATGCGGCCTTTGGGCGTGAACACGTAGACCTCGTCCGGGAACAGGTCAATCTTCACGCTTTCAATGAATTCCAGGGAGTTGCCGGCACGTTGCTGCATTTCCAGCACGCCTTTGACCCACTGACGAGCGCGGGCATGGGTGCCTTTAGGCTGCTCATCGTCACTGGACTTGTAAAGCCAGTGCGCGGCAATACCGTTGTTGGCCATCTCCTCCATTTCGCGGGTGCGGATCTGGATTTCGATGGGCACGCCGTGCATACCAAACAGTGTGGTGTGCAGCGACTGGTAGCCGTTGGCCTTAGGAATCGCGATGTAGTCCTTGAAGCGGCCAGGCAGTGGTTTGTACAGGTTGTGCACGGCGCCGAGCACGCGGTAGCAGGTGTCTACCTTGTCGACGATGATGCGAAACGCGTACACGTCCATGATCTCGTTGAAGGCCCGGCGTTTGCCGCGCATCTTCTTGTAGATGCCATAGAGGTGTTTTTGCCGGCCGCTGACTTCGCCTTCAATGCCGTCGACCGCCAGGCAATGCGCCAGGGATTCTTCGATCTTGTTGACGATTTCCTTGCGGTTGCCACGAGCGCGTTTGACCGCCTGGTAGATGCGCGCAGAGCGCATCGGGTGCATGGCTTTGAAGCCCAGATCTTCAAACTCTACGCGCACACTGTGCATACCCAGGCGATTGGCGATTGGGGCGTAGATTTCCAGGGTTTCTTTGGCGATGCGGCGACGCTTCTCGCCTGACAGCACCTCAAGGGTGCGCATGTTGTGCAGACGGTCGGCCAGCTTGACCAGGATTACGCGGATGTCCCTGGCCATGGCCATGGCCATTTTCTGGAAGTTTTCCGCCTGGGCTTCGGCCTTGGTCTCGAAGTTCATCTGGGTCAGTTTGCTGACCCCATCAACCAGTTCGGCCACAGTCTCGCCAAATTGCGAGTTGAGGGCTTCCTTGGCAATGCCGGTGTCTTCGATCACGTCATGGAGCATGGCAGCCATCAGGCTTTGATGGTCCATGTGCATGTCAGCGAGGATGCTTGCCACCGCCAGCGGATGCGTGACGTATGGCTCACCGCTACGACGGCGTTGGCCGTCGTGGGCTTGTTCGGCGTAGAAGTACGCTCGGCGTACCAGGTTGACCTGGTCCGGACCGAGGTAGGTCGACAGGCGATCGGCGAGGGCGTCTATGCTCGGCACAGGATTACCTCCTGCCGAGGAAAAGGGACCTGCGCCGCACAACGTCGACCAGGCATAGGCTTAAACGGCCTCGTTCGCCTCTTCCTCGCTACCGAATGCAAAGGCAGGTTCGACTTCGACAATGGATTCGGCAGCGATGAATTCAGGGGTGCAGATGCCTTCAGCGATTTCACGCAGGGCAACGACGGTAGGCTTGTCGTTTTCCCATGCCACTTTCGGCTCTTTGCCGCCGGTGGCCAGCTGACGGGCACGCTTGGTAGAGAGCATGACCAGCTCAAAACGGTTATCCACGTGTTCTAGGCAGTCTTCAACGGTTACGCGGGCCATGGTCTTCCTCAAGTAGCAAATGCGGTGTTCAGCCCGAATGGGCGAGCGGACTCGATAGTTTAAAAAATCACCAGCCATTAGGGAAGCGCTGATTTCACTTCGAGCCCTGAATGCCTTGACGATAACCACTTCAGGGGCTCTAGCACAACTGTTTGATTGAAAGCATCGTGGGGCAAGCCCGCTCCTACAGGTTCCAGTGGGAGCGGGCTTGCCCCGCGATGGCAGTTACTGCCGCGCCAACGCATCCCGCAAGCGCGGCGTCAGCTCATCGAACAGCGTTTGCACTGACCGCAACGCCCGGCAGTCCGGGCGGGTCAGTAGCCACACTTCGGTGTCGCACCCCGGCAGGGCATCGCTCAGCGGCTCGACGCCCGGCAGGGTGTGGGCCATGTAGTCAGGCAGCGCGGCTACGCCCAGGCCAGCCGTCACCAGCTGGGCAATCGCAGAAATGCTGCTGCAGCGATAGCGCGGGGTGACGCCGGGTAGGTGTTCGCTGCGCCACACCTCGGTGGCGTGATCCTGCATGGTGTCATCCGGGGCGATCCAGGGCAGGCTGGTCGGCGCTTGCTTGAGCTTTTCGCGGTAGTGCTCCAAGCCGGACACAACGTAGGAAGCCGAGCCCAGGCAGCGGCCAACCAAGTGCTCGGGGGGCGAGTTGGTCAGGCGCAACGCAAGGTCGGCATCGCGACGGCTCAGGTTGGCGAAGGTGTTAGAGGTTGCCAGTTCCAGCGATAAAGCAGGGTAGGTGGGCATGAACTCAGCCAGCGCCGGCAGCAGCAGGCTGTGCAGCACCGCATCGGTACATGTCAGACGAACGGTACCACTCACCACCTGCTCGCCGTGCTCCAGCGCCACCCGCGCGGCATCCAGCGCCTGTTCGGCCCGCTCGGCTTGTTCAGCCAGGGCTTGGGCGGTGCCGGTAGGAATGTAGCCTTTGCGACTTTTTATGAACAACGCGGTACCGAGGGCAGCTTCCATGCGCCGAATCGAGCGGAACACCGTCGAAACATCCACCCGCAGCAGTTCTGCGGCTTTGGCCAACGAACGTCCGCGTACCAGGGCGAGTACCAGCGAGAGGTCGGCGTGACTGATCTGATATTGCATGGGTGCACTCTTTGCTTGCCTAAATGCCAATGTCTGTTGCGCTAGGGCCATTCTATAGTGAGGCAGCAGTCGTGAATCAACTCGTAACATTGTCAGAATGTGGAACGTGAGTCCTATTTGACAGCGTTCTGCAGTCCCCACGATGGACACATTAAAAAGAACAAACTGAACCATCGCCGCTCTCGGTAGCGCCGCAGTACCTCCTCCACAATCGTTCGATAAAAATCAAAGGATGCCTAGCCATGACGTCGGTCTCCCCGCGCGCCATCCCTCTCGACGAGATGGGTGAATTTCTCAAGGCCCACCCTGAGGTGCAATTTGTCGATCTGCTGATTGCAGACATGAACGGCGTGGTACGCGGTAAGCGCATCGAGCGTGCGAGCCTGGTCAAGGTGTATGAGAAAGGCATCAACTTGCCGGCTTCTTTGTTCGCCCTGGACATCAACGGTTCGACCGTCGAAAGTACCGGCCTTGGCCTGGACATCGGCGACGCCGACCGCATCTGTTTCCCGATTCCCGGAACCCTCAGCTACGAGCCCTGGCAGAAACGTCCGACCGCCCAGTTGCTGATGACCATGCACGAGCTGGACGGCGCGCCGTTCTTCGCCGACCCGCGGGAAGTCCTGCGCGGTGTGGTGGAGAAGTTCGACGCCCTGGGCTTGGATATCTGCGCAGCGTTCGAGCTGGAGTTCTACCTGATCGACCAGGACAACCTCAACGGCCGTCCGCAGCCGCCGCGCTCGCCCATCTCCGGCAAGCGTCCGCAGTCGACCCAGGTGTACCTGATCGACGACCTGGACGAGTACGTCGACTGCCTGCAAGACATGCTTGAAGCGGCGAAAGAGCAAGGCATTCCTGCCGATGCCATCGTCAAGGAAAGCGCCCCGGCGCAGTTTGAAGTCAACATGCACCACGTTGCCGACGCGATCAAAGCGTGCGACTACGCGGTGTTGCTCAAGCGCCTGATCAAAAACATCGCCTACGACCATGAAATGGATTCCACCTTCATGGCCAAGCCTTATCCGGGCCAGGCGGGCAACGGTCTGCACGTGCATATCTCGTTGCTGGACAAGAAAACCGGCAAGAACATCTTCGCCAGTGATGACCCCGAGCAGAGCCAGACCTTGCGTCATGCCATCGGCGGTGTGCTGGAGACCATGCCGGCGTCGATGGCATTCCTGTGCCCGAACATCAACTCCTACCGCCGTTTCGGTGCCCAGTTCTACGTGCCGAATGCGCCAAGCTGGGGCCTGGACAACCGTACTGTGGCTGTTCGCGTACCGACCGGCAGCAGCGATGCGGTACGTATCGAGCACCGCGTGGCCGGTGCCGATGCCAACCCTTACCTGATGATGGCGGCGATTCTGGCGGGCATTCACCACGGCCTGACCAACCAGATCGAGCCGGGCGCGCCGATTGAAGGCAACAGCTATGAGCAGCTGGAGCAGAGCTTGCCGAACAACCTGCGCGATGCGCTGCGTGAGCTTGATGACAGCGAAGTGCTGAACAAATACATCAGCCCGGACTACATCGACATTTTTGTCGCCTGCAAGGAAAGCGAGATGGCCGAATTCGAAGTGTCGATTTCCGACCTCGAATACAACTGGTACCTGCATACCGTGTGATGCCCGGAGATAACAACAATGACAATTGCACCACGTGAACACTGGGAACAGCTGTTCCAGACCCTGAAGATCGAAGGCCGAGCCTTTATTGACGGGCAGTATTGCACCAGTGTCGCTGGTGACAGTTTCGATTGTTCAAGCCCGGTCGATGGCCGCTTGCTGGCGCAGATTGCTAGTTGCGACAGCGCCGACGCCGAGCTCGCCGTGGCTGCCGCTCGCCGCAGCTTTGACAGTGGCGTGTGGGCAAAACAGGCTCCGGCACAGCGCAAGCGCGTGCTGATTGCCTTCGCTGACCTGCTGCTGGCCAATGCTGAAGAACTGGCGCTGCTGGAAACCCTGGACATGGGCAAGCCGATTGCCGACTCCTTGAGCATTGATATTCCCGCTGCGGCCAACGCCATTCGCTGGCACGCCGAAGCGATCGACAAGATTTACGACGAAGTTGCTGCAACCGCGTCCGACCAGCTGGGTCTGGTCACCCGCGAGCCGGTCGGCGTGGTTGCGGCCATTGTTCCGTGGAACTTCCCACTGATGATGGCCTGTTGGAAACTCGGCCCGGCCCTGGCCACCGGTAACTCGGTGATCCTCAAGCCGTCCGAAAAATCACCGCTGACCGCGATCCGTATCGCGCAGTTGGCGCTCGATGCGGGTCTGCCAGCGGGCGTGCTCAACGTCTTGCCTGGCTATGGCCACACCGTGGGCAAGGCCCTGGCCTTGCACATGGACGTCGATACCCTGGTGTTCACTGGCTCCACGCGCATTGCCAAGCAATTGATGGTGTATGCCGGTGAGTCGAACATGAAGCGGGTCTGGCTGGAAGCTGGTGGCAAGAGCCCGAACATCGTCTTTGCTGATGCTCCTGACCTGCAGGCGGCTGCTGATGCCGCCGCTGCGGCTATCGCCTTTAACCAGGGTGAAGTGTGCATTGCCGGTTCGCGTCTGCTGGTCGAGCGCAGTATCAAGGAGCGCTTCCTGCCCATGGTGGTTGAAGCCCTCAAAGCCTGGAAGCCAGGCCACGCGCTGGATCCAG
This sequence comes from Pseudomonas sp. H9, assembly GCF_004353925.1. Lineage (GTDB taxonomy): Bacteria > Pseudomonadota > Gammaproteobacteria > Pseudomonadales > Pseudomonadaceae > Aquipseudomonas. The sequence continues at coordinate 249,783 of NZ_SMOK01000012.1, forward strand.
AGACCCGCGTCGGCGCCTTGGTAGACGGCACACAGCTCGACACCGTGCTCGGCTACATCGAAGCGGGTAAAGCCGATGGCGCCACCTTGCTTACTGGTGGTGAGCGCGTGCTGGAAGACACCTGTGGTGTCTACCTGCAGCCGGCCATCTTCGATGGCGTCACCAACGCCATGCGTATCGCCCGCGAAGAAATCTTCGGGCCGGTGTTGTCGGTCATTACCTTCGACAGTGCCGAAGAGGCCGTGGCCATTGCCAACGATTCACCGTTCGGCCTGGCTGCAGCAGTCTGGACCAGCGATATCTCCCGTGCCCATAACACTGCTCGCGCGCTGCGCGCCGGTAGCGTCTGGGTCAACCAGTACGACGGCGGCGACATGACCGCGCCTTTTGGCGGTTTCAAGCAGTCGGGTAATGGCCGGGACAAATCGCTGCACGCTTTTGATAAATACACTGAACTCAAGGCGACCTGGATCAAGCTGTAAGGGAGGGTGAACCCATGCAAACTACCAATGACCTGCCGCCTTTGATTGGCATTTCTGCCTGTCGTCAGCAGCTGGGCCACAACTCGTCGCATACCGTCGGCGACAAGTACGTCGAAGCGGCAGGCTATGCCGGCATTCCTTTGATCCTCCCTGCGCGCGCTGAGCCGGTTGACCCTCAGCGTCTGCTGGAACGCCTCGATGGCATTCTTTTTACCGGTTCGCCTTCTAATGTCGAGCCGCATCATTACAATGGCGCCCCCAGCGTGGAAGGTACGAAGCACGATGTGTTTCGTGACCGGCTGACCCTGCCGTTGTTGCAGGCCGCCATTGCCACCGGTGTGCCGGTGTTCTGTATCTGCCGTGGATTCCAGGAATTGAACGTTGCCTTGGGCGGCACGCTGCACCAGCGAGTGCAGGAGCTGCCAGGTTTCCTCGATCACCGCGAGCCGCAGGACGCACCACTGGAAGAGCAATACAGCCCACGTCATAGCGTGACCGTACAGCCCGGTGGGCTGTTCGAGCGTCTGGGGCTGGAGCAGCACTTCATGGTCAATTCGCTTCATAGCCAGGGCATCAATCGCCTGGCTGACGGCCTGCGGGCCGAGGCCCTGGCGCCGGACGGACTGATCGAAGCGGTATCCATGGAGGATGCCCCCGGTTTTGTGGTCGGTGTGCAATGGCACCCTGAGTACCGCATGACCGACAACCCGGTTTCGTTGCGCCTGTTCCAGGCGTTTCGTGAGGCATGTCTGGCCCGTGCAAGGGGCAAGCGTCATCGGGAGAAGACCCTATGAGGGTATCCGGTTGATCCGGAGCTGTATCACCAGGCAACAAGTTTCATTGAGTGCAAGTGGGCGCGCTGCGGGGCGCCCTGAAAAACAATAGTAAAAGCGGCGGCAACTACTCATGAGCGAATACGAAGCAGGCCTGTCCCCAGGTATGGGACAAGCTCGCACCCAGGAAAGCGGTGCATCGAAAGCAACCAAAGGCCTCGACGCGGGTCGGCTTGGGCTGCTGGCGAGCATTGTGCTGGGTATCTCCACCATTGCACCGGTCTACACCCTCACGGGTGCTCTTGGCCCGACCGTACGTGAAGTCGGAGCCCATCTGCCAGCGGTGTTCATCGTCGGCTTCCTGCCTATGCTGCTGGTAGCGCTGGGCTACCGCGAGCTGAACTCGGCGGAGCCTGACAGCGGTACGTCCTTCACTTGGTCGGCACGGGCATTTGGCCCGATGATCGGCTGGATCGGCGGTTGGGGGTTGGTCACGGCCACCACCATTGTGTTGTCCAACCTCGCGGGGGTGGCCGTCGACTTCTTCTACCTGTTCCTCGGGCAGATCACCGGTAGCCACGAGGTGGCAGCGCTGGCGGATAACCTGGTGATCAACGTCGTCACCTGTTGCGTGTTCATTGCCATGGCGGTGTGGATCTGCTGCCGCGGGATTACTACTACCATGACGGTGCAGTACAGCCTGGTAGCGTTGCAGTTGGTGGTGTTGGTGGGCTTTGCCATGGCCGCTTTTGGCGAGTCGGCACCGATGCCGCCGCTGGAGTTCGACTTTGCCTGGTTCAATCCATTTGGTGTTGAGTCCTTCTCAGCATTTGCTGCTGGCCTGTCGTTGTCGATTTTCATCTTCTGGGGCTGGGACGTGTGCCTGAGCATCAGTGAAGAGTCTGTGGGCAGCGGTGACACCCCCGGCCGTGCGGCGACCCTGACAGTGCTGCTGATTCTCGGCTTGTACCTGGTGACGGCAATTGCCACGCTGCAGTTTGCCGGTATTGGTGAAGATGGCCTGGGCCTGAACAATCCGCGTATCCAGGAAAACGTCTTTGCCCACCTGGCTGGCCCAGTGATGGGGCCGTTGGCGATCCTGATGTCGATCGCGGTGTTGGCCAGCACCGCTGCCTCGCTGCAGTCAACCTTTGTGGCACCAGCGCGCACCTTGCTGGCCATGGGTTACTACGGCGCGGTACCGGAGCGTTTCGCCAACATTTGCCCTCGCTCGAAAACCCCACGTTACGCAACGATTTGCGCCGGTGTGGCGGCGGGCGTGTTCTACGTCACCATGCGTACGCTGAGTGAAAACGTACTGGCCGACACCATCACTGCTTTGGGCATGATGATCTGCTTCTACTACTCGCTGACCGCGTATGCCTGTGTCTGGTACTTCCGCCACAGCCTGTTCGACAGCGTGCGTCACTTCCTGATGCGCGGCCTGTGCCCGCTGCTGGGCGGTGGCATTCTCTCGGTGATCTTCCTGCAGACAGCCTACGACAGCGCTTCGCCTTCGTTTGGCAGCGGCTCGCACGTCGGTGGTCTGGGGCTGGTGTTCGTGATCGCAGTGATCATCACACTGCTGGGGCTGGGGCTGATGATGCTGTCACGCCTGCGGGCACCGGCGTTCTTCCTGGGCATGACCCTGCAACGTCACGCCACAGTCTCCAACCGCCGCTAAGCGGCTGGAGTCTCCAGTTGCTCAGGCAAGCAATTGCGTGAGCAGCTGACCATGACGCTGCTGCTGGTTCTCCCGCAGCAAGCGGTTGGCGCGGAAGACTGCTTTGAGGTCTTCCAGCGCAGTGGCGAAGTCATCGTTGATGATGACGAAGTCATATTCGTCGTAATGACTCATCTCGCTGACTGCTTCTCGCATCCGACCTTCAATGATCTCATCGCTGTCCTGGCCACGGTTGGTCAGGCGCTGGCGCAAGGCTTCCTGGGTGGGCGGCAGGATGAAGATCGAGCGCGCCTCAGGCATCAACTTGCGTACTTGCTGGGCGCCTTGCCAATCGATTTCCAGAATCAGATCGTGACCCTGATCGAGGGTTTGCTGCAGCGCACTGCGCGAGGTGCCGTAGAAGTTACCGAACACTTCAGCCTGTTCGAGGAAGTCGCCTTGCTCGATCATCAGTTTGAACGTGGTGTGCTCGACGAAGTGATAGTTCACGCCGTGCACTTCGCCTGGGCGCATGGCCCGCGTGGTGTGCGAGACCGAAACCTGGATGCTGCTATCGGCGTCCATCAGGGCTTTGACCAGGCTGGTCTTGCCGGCGCCTGACGGGGCCGAAACGATATAAAGGGTGCCGCTGCTGTGATTCATGGTCGGTGTGGCCTTACTCAATATTCTGTACTTGTTCACGCATCTGCTCGATCAGTACCTTGAGGTTGACCGCGGACTGGGTGCTGCGTGGGTCGAAGGCTTTGGAGCCCAGGGTGTTGGCTTCGCGGTTGAGCTCCTGCATCAGGAAGTCCAGGCGTCGGCCGGCGGCGCCACCGGATTTGAGTACCCGGCGTACTTCGGTGATGTGGGTGTTCAAGCGGTCAAGTTCTTCGGCAACGTCGCTTTTCTGCGCCAGCAAGACCATTTCTTGTTCCAGGCGTTGCGGGTCGAGCTCGGCCTGCATATCGGCGAAGCGGTCGAGGACCTTCTGACGTTGAGCCGCCAGCATCTGCGGCACCAGGGCGCGCAGGGTGGTGACTTCACTGGCCATGTTGTCCAGGCGCTCGTTGATCAGGCGGGCCAGCTCAGTGCCTTCGCGGTTGCGGCCGTTCTTCAGTTCATTCAGTGCCTCGACAAACAGCGCCATGGCTTCATTGTTGAGGGTTTGCGGATCGTTGGCGTCGGCAACCAGCACGCCAGGCCAGGCCAGCACCTCCAGCGGGTTCAACGGCGCAGGCTGTTTGATCAGGCTTGCTACCGTCTCGGCGGCAGCCACCAGCTGTGCGGCACGCTCGCGGTCAACCTGCAGCGGTTTGCCAGCGTTTTCTTCATTAAAACGCAACGTGCATTCGACTTTACCGCGTGACAAACCCTGGCGCAGGGCTTCGCGCACGGCGCCTTCAAGGTCGCGCAGGGCTTCAGGCAGGCGCAGGTGCGGTTCCAGGTAACGGTGGTTGACCGAGCGTAGCTCCCAGATCAGGGTGCCCTGGCTACCGGCGCGCTCGACACGAGCAAAAGCGGTCATGCTGTGCACCATGGGGAGTACCTCGCAAAAAGGGGTCAAAGAAAAGCCAACCGGCTGCAAAGGCGCAAGATTGTAGCGCAGTGCGGCGCTGGCTCCCAATCAACTGATGTTACAAATACTCAGGCATCTTCCGTAAAAAACCGACCGATGCCGCTGTGGCCGCCATTTTAGAGGCTGCGACAATAGGCGTGTTCTCAACGCCCGGTGCACTCTATAATGGCGGGCAGATTCAAACCCAGTACAGGTATCCCAAATGAAACGTCCAAGTGGTCGCGCTGCCGATCAGCTTCGCTCGATCCGCATCACCCGCAACTACACCAAACACGCCGAGGGATCAGTACTGGTCGAGTTCGGTGACACTAAAGTCGTCTGCACCGTCAGCGTCGAGAACGGCGTACCGCGCTTCCTCAAAGGCCAGGGCCAAGGCTGGTTGACCGCCGAGTACGGCATGCTGCCGCGCTCCACTGGTGAGCGTAACCAGCGTGAAGCCGCCCGTGGCAAGCAGGGTGGTCGTACCCTGGAAATCCAGCGTCTGATTGGCCGCTCGCTACGCGCTGCCCTGGACATGAGCAAACTCGGCGACATCACCCTGTATGTCGACTGCGACGTGATCCAGGCCGATGGCGGCACCCGTACTGCGTCGATCACCGGCGCCATGGTTGCCCTGGTTGATGCCCTGCGTGTAGTCAAAAAGCGTGGCGGCCTGAAGGGCGGTGACCCGCTCAAGCACATGATTGCTGCCGTTTCGGTTGGTATGTATCAGGGCGAAGCAGTGCTCGACCTCGACTACCTGGAAGACTCCGCTGCCGAAACCGACCTTAACGTGGTCATGACCAGCAAAGGCGGCTTCATCGAAGTTCAGGGCACTGCTGAAGGCGCACCGTTCCAGCCTGAAGAGCTCAACGCCATGTTGGCGCTGGCGCAAAAAGGCATGGTCGATCTGTTTGAGCTGCAGCAGGCTTCGCTGGCCGACTGATCGCAAACACGCAAGGAGCAGAGCATGAGCGAGCAACCGCTACAGTTGCCGACCCCCAATGCCGAGATTCGTCAGTGGGCAATGTTCTGCCACTTGTCGGCCCTGCTCGGCCTGCTGGTGCCGTTTGGCAACCTGCTGGGCCCGCTGGTGATGTGGGTGTGGAAAAAGGATCTGGATCCGTTCATCGATGCCCAGGGCAAGGAAGCGTTGAACTTCCAGCTCACTGTGTTCCTGGCTTCGATGGTCTGCTTCGCGCTGATGTTTGTGCTGGTAGGGATTGTGCTGTTCGGCATGTTGATGGTCGCCGTGTTGGTGCTCACCATCATTGCCGGGGTCAAGGCCAACGATGGCCAAGCCTATCGTTACCCGTTGACCTGGCGCCCGATCAAGTAACGGCCAACTGTAGGAGCGGGCTTGCCCCGCGATAGCGTTACATCAATTACATCGCATCGCGGGGCAAGCCCGCTCCTACAGGCACAAAAAAACCGACATGACGTCGGTTTTTTTGTAGCTGCACGAATCAGATCGTCAGCGTCCAGTCGTAGTCCACGATCAGTGGCGCGTGCTGGGAGAAGCGTGGCTGACGCGGCAGGCGTGCGCTGCGCACGAAGCGACGCAGGCCTGGAGTCAGCAGCTGGTAGTCGAAACGCCAGCCCAGGTTGAGCATCTCGGCCTGCTCGTTGTCTGGCCACCAACTGTACTGGTCGCCTTCACGGCTGACTTCGCGCAGGGCGTCGACATAACCCATGTCACCGACAACGGTGTCCATCCAGGCGCGTTCCGGCGCCAGGAAGCCCGGTGACTGCTGGCCGTCGCGCCAGTTTTTCACGTCGAGCTTCTGCTGCGCCACGTACAACGAGCCGCAGTAGATGTATTCACGACGCTTGCGCCGCTGCTTGTCCAGGTACTTGGCGAAGTCGTCCATCAACTTGAACTTCTGGTTCAAGTCTTCGTCGCCGTTCATTCCCGAAGGCAGCAGCAAAGTTGCGATGCTTACCTTGTCGAAATCGGCCTGCAGGTAACGCCCGTAGCGGTCGGCTGTCTCGAAGCCCAGGCCGCTGATGACTGCCTTGGGCTGCAACCGCGAATAAAGTGCCACGCCGCCTTGGGCGGGAACTTCTGCGTCGCAGGCATAAAGGAAGTAGCCATCAAGCTGAAAAGCTGGGTCGTCGAGTTCAAAGGCCGAGGCGCGGGTATCCTGAAGGCAGATGACGTCAGCATTCTGGGCTTGTAGCCAGCTGAGCAAACCACGCTCAACGGCAGCCTGAATGCCATTAACGTTCACACTGATGATCCGCATAAATGGCCCCAAAAATCTCGTGCGTGTATGATACCCGAGCTGTACTCAATTAGCTAAATCCGTGGTATCCAGGACTCTTCATGCAGCCGTATCAGCGCGACTTCATTCGTTTTGCCATCGACCGCGGGGTACTGCGCTTCGGTGAATTCACCCTCAAATCCGGGCGCACCAGCCCGTATTTCTTCAATGCCGGCCTGTTCAACAGTGGTTCGGCCCTGGCTCAGCTCGGGCGTTTCTATGCAGCGGCAATCGTCGACAGCAAGATTTCGTTCGATGTGCTGTTCGGCCCAGCCTACAAGGGTATCCCCTTGGCGGCAGCCACCGCTGTGGCCCTGGCCGAGCATCATAACCTTGATCTGCCATGGTGCTTCAACCGCAAAGAAGCCAAAGATCATGGCGAAGGTGGCAGCCTGGTGGGCGCGCCACTGACTGGCGATGTGCTGATCATCGACGACGTGATCACTGCAGGCACCGCAATCCGCGAAGTCATGCAGATCATTCAGGGCCAACAGGCCAAGGCCGCAGGCGTACTGATCGCGCTCAACCGCGAGGAACGCGGTAACGGTGAGCTGTCGGCGATCCAGGAAGTGGAGCGTGATTTCGGTATCCCGGTCGTCAGCATCGTATCGCTGACCCAGGTGCTGGAGTTCCTCGCTGACGATCCAGCGCTCAAGCAACACTTGCCGGCCGTCGAGGCCTATCGGGCCCAGTACGGGATCTGAGCAAAAAAAAGGCGACCTTTAGGGTCGCCTTTTTAGTGCCTGATCGCGGGGCAAGCCCGCTCCTACGGTAGGAGCGGGCTTGCCCCGCGATAATCAGCCTCGCAATGCAGACTTGCGATTGGTGATCAAAGTACCAACACCACTGTCGGTAAAGATCTCCAGCAACACCGCATTCGGTACGCGACCGTCGACGATGTGCGAGCTGTTGACGCCGCCTTGCACTGCTTCCAGCGCGCAACGAATCTTCGGCAGCATACCGCCGTAGATGGTGCCGTCAGCGATCAGTTCGTTGACCTGCTCGGTGGTCAGACCGGTCAGCACGGTGCCCTGTTTGTCCATCAGGCCGGCGATGTTGGTCAGCAGCATCAGCTTTTCAGCCTTCAGCGCTTCCGCCACTTTGCCCGCCACCAGGTCGGCGTTGATGTTGTACGACTCGCCATTGGCACCTACGCCAATCGGCGCGATCACCGGAATGAAGTCGCCTTTGACCAGCATGTTGAGCAGGTCGGTGTTAACGCTGGTGACTTCGCCCACGTGGCCGATGTCGATGATTTCCGGCGTCGTCATTTCAGGCGTCTGGCGGGTGACAGTGAGCTTTTTCGCACGAATCAGCTCGGCATCTTTACCGGTCAGGCCGATGGCGCTGCCGCCATGACGGTTGATCAGGTTGACGATGTCTTTGTTCACCTGGCCGCCGAGTACCATCTCCACCACGTCCATGGTTTGTGCGTCGGTGACGCGCATGCCATCGATAAAGTGGCTTTCGATCGACAGACGTTTGAGCAGATCACCGATCTGCGGGCCGCCGCCGTGCACAACCACCGGGTTGATGCCGACCGCTTTCATCAGCACGACATCACGGGCAAAGCCGGTTTTGAGCTCTTCGCTCTCCATCGCGTTGCCGCCGTATTTGATCACCAAAGTCTTGCCGACAAAGCGGCGGATGTAAGGCAGCGCTTCGGACAAAACCTGGGCGACATGGGTGGCGGCATCGCGATCGAGGGTCATGCAGGGCTCCAGTTGGAACAAATAGTCGGTCAGAACTTGGGTTGCAGATCAGGAGCTACGCGCTTCAACTCGGCGCGGAAAACCTCCTGGATACGCTGCAGTTCGGCGTCATTGTCGGCCTCGAAGCGTAGCACCAGCACCGGTGTGGTGTTGGAGGCACGAACCAGGCCCCAGCCGTGGGGATAATCGACCCGCACACCGTCGATGGTGGTCAGGTTTGCATCTTGGCCCCAGTCGGCTTCGCGTTGCAGTGCATTAATGATGCTGAATTTACCGTCGTCGGTCACATCAATATTGATTTCCGGTGTGGAAATATCATTTGGGAACGCCGCGAACAGCTGTTCAGCATCGGTATCAGCCTTGCTGAGGATCTCCAGCAGGCGCGCGGCACTGTAAATGCCGTCGTCAAAACCATACCAACGTTCCTTGATGAAGATGTGTCCGCTCATCTCACCGGCCAGCAGGGCGCCGGTTTGTTTCATCTTCTTCTTGATCAACGAGTGACCGGTCTTCCACATTAGCGCGCGGCCACCGTATTGCTCGATCAGTGGCGTCAGGCGGCGTGTGCATTTGACGTCGAAGATGATCTCGGCGCCCGGGTTGCGCTCAATGACGTCCTTGGCGAACAGCATCAGCAGGCGATCCGGGTAGACGATAGTGCCAGTGTTGGTTACTACGCCAACGCGGTCGCCGTCGCCGTCAAAGGCCAGACCAAGGTCGGCACCGGTCTCCTTGACCTTGGCAATCAGGTCGATCAGGTTCTCGGGCTTGCCCGGATCCGGGTGGTGATTCGGGAAGTTGCCGTCAACTTCGCAGAACAACGGGATCATTTCGCAGCCCAAAGCTTCGATCAGCTGCGGTGCGATCACACCGGCTGCGCCGTTGCCGCAATCGACGACGACTTTGAGTTTCTTCGCCAACTTGATGTCTGCAGTGATCTGCTTGAAATAACGATCAAGGATCTCGACTTGCTCGACGCGGCCTTCGCCTTGGCTCAAGTCATTGGTTTTCAGGCGGGTCAGCAGGGCCTGGATTTGCTCGTTGGCCAGGGTGTCGCCGGCAATGACGATCTTGAAGCCGTTGTAGTTCGGCGGGTTGTGGCTGCCGGTGAGCATCACACCGGATTTGCCGGCCAGGACGTTGGCGGCGTAGTACAGGGCAGGGGTCGGAACCAGACCGACGTCGCTGACCTGGCAGCCGGCTTCCACCAGGCCTTTGATCAACTGCTCGACCAGCATCGGGCCAGACAGGCGGCCGTCACGGCCTACCGAAATGTTAGGTTCGCCTTGGGCCAGGGTTTGCGCACCGATGGCGCGGCCGATCCAGTACGCGGTTTCGGCAGTCAAGGTGTCACCGACAACGCCGCGGATGTCGTAAGCACGAAAAATGCTTTCTGGGAGTGCAGGTACCAGGTGTGCCATGTCGTTCATCTCTGGGGGGCTCCAATATCGAGGGCGTGCAGGGCAGGCTTGAACTGAACGCTTTGACGGTGATTTCGCCAGAGAGTTCGCCATCCTTGGCGCACAGTGGGCAGTGAGTGGATTACTTGCTGCCGGAATGTCCAAAGCCGCCAGCACCACGCTGGCTCTCGTCGAAGGCTTCGACAATGTCGAAATGCGCTTGTACCACCGGCACCAGAACCAGCTGTGCGATGCGCTCGCCAATGGCGATGGTGAAAGGGGTTTGGCCGCGGTTCCAGCAAGAAACCATCAGTTCGCCCTGGTAATCAGAGTCGATCAGGCCGACCAGGTTGCCCAGCACGATGCCGTGCTTATGGCCCAGGCCCGAGCGCGGCAGGATCAGCGCAGCCAGGCCAGGGTCGCCGATATACACCGAAAGGCCGGTAGGGATCAGAATGGTCTGACCGGGTTCGAGGACGGTGTCTTCCTTGAGCATGGCGCGCAGGTCGAGACCGGCGGAGCCTGGCGTAGCGTACTGCGGCAGCGGGAATTCGTTACCGATGCGTGGATCGAGAATCTTGGCTTGTAGAGCGTGCATGCAGAGTTAAACCTGGTTGAGACGTTCGGCGATGAAAGCAACCAGCTGACGGGCGATCTTGCCCTTGCTGGTCTGTGCAAAGAGTGTTGCGTGAAGCTCGCGATCGATCACGCTGCAGGCATTTTCCTCGCTGTTGAAGCCGATGCTGGGGTTGGCCACATCGTTGGCGACGATCAGGTCGAGGTTTTTGTCCTTGAGCTTGCGCGCAGCGTAGTCGAGCAGGTGTTCGGTTTCGGCGGCGAAGCCGACGCTGAACGGGCGATCAGGGCGCAGCGAAATGCTGGCCAGAATGTCCGGATTGCGGACCATTTGCAGCAGCAGGCCGTCGCCTGTCGTAGGGTCTTTCTTGAGTTTTTGTGGTGCAACCACTTCCGGGCGATAGTCTGCGACCGCAGCCGAGGCGATGAATACATCGCAGGGCATGGCTGCTTCGCAGGCCGCGAGCATGTCGCGGGCGCTGACCACGTCGATACGGGTGACTCGATCAGGCGTTGGCAGATGCACCGGGCCACTGATCAGGGTCACCTTGGCACCGGCTTCTACCGCTGCTTCGGCCAGGGCGAAGCCCATTTTCCCGGAGCTGTGGTTAGTGATGTAGCGCACCGGGTCAATGTTTTCCTGAGTCGGACCGGCAGTGATGACGATGTGTTTACCGGTCAGCGACTCGCGTTTGAAGGTTTCTGCGGCGCACCAGGCCAGGTCGGTGGCTTCGAGCATACGCCCCAGGCCGACATCACCGCAGGCTTGGCTGCCGGATGCCGGGCCGAACACCTGAATGCCACGGCTCTGCAGCAGTTCAAGGTTGGCCTGAGTCGCAGGGTCGCGCCACATGGCCTGGTTCATCGCCGGGGCGACGGCTACCGTGGCGTCGGTGGCAAGCACCAGGGTGGTCAGCAGGTCGTCAGCCACGCCTTGGGCCATACGTGCCAGCAAGTCGGCGGTAGCGGGTGCGATCAGCACCAGATCAGCCCATTTGGCCAGCTCGATATGGCCCATCGCCGCTTCGGCAGCAGGGTCCAATAGGTCCATGTGCACCGGGTGGCCGGACAATGCCTGCAAGGTGAGCGGAGTGATGAACTCCGCGCCGCCGCGGGTCATGACGACGCGCACTTGCGCACCGTGTTCCAGAAGTCGGCGAACCAGTTCGGCACTTTTGTAGGCGGCAATGCCGCCGCCGACGCCGAGAACGATGCGCTTACGATACAGCCGCTGCATAGGCTTGCCTTTTGCTCAGTGATTGCACGCGGCGACGACGCCTCCCCAGGCCGAATCGTCGCGTAAAAATGAGCGGGTAATGTAGCACAGGGCTGTAAAACAGGAGCAGTAACCGATAGACAGGGAGGTTGGGATGAGTATCAGAGATTGGCCTGCGGCGGAGCGGCCACGGGAAAAGTTGTTGGAGCAAGGGGCAGCCAGCCTCTCGGATGCTGAATTGCTGGCCATATTTCTACGCACCGGCGTGCGGGGTTACAGTGCTGTCGATCTGGCTCGGCATCTGCTTATGCAGTTCGGTGGCTTGCGCGGCCTGATGCAGGCGGATGCCAAGCACTTCAATCAGGAGTTTGGCCTTGGGCCGGCCAAGTTCGCCCAGTTGCAGGCAGTGATGGAAATGTCTCGTCGGCACTTGGCAGGCCAGCTGCGTCGCGATTCAGCGCTACAGAGCCCGCAGGCCGTCAGAGACTATCTGAAAGCCCAGCTGCGACATGAGCCTCATGAAGTGTTCGCCTGCTTGTTTCTAGATACCAAGCACCGGCTGCTTGGTTTCGAGGCGCTGTTTCGCGGCACCATCCATGAAACCAGTGTTTACCCTAGGCAAGTGATTAAGCGCGCGCTGGCTCACAATGCGGCAGCGCTTATTCTCTGCCACAACCATCCCTCAGGTGTTTCAGAGCCTAGCCAAGCAGATGTGTTGATGACCCATCGGCTTAAGGAAGCGTTGGGCTTGGTGGATGTGCGTTTGCTTGATCACTTCATCATCGGTGAAGGTGAGCCCTTGTCGATGGTCGAGAAAGGGTGGTTTGTGGCGTGAAGATCGCGGGGCAAGCCCGCTCCCACCGGGGTTGTGTTACCCCTGTGGGAGCGGGCTTGCCCCGCGATGGTCAGCGCGAAACCTTCACTGATGCGAAGTCCTGTCGGCCGAACGGGCTGACCTGGTAGCCCTCCACAATCTGACGCACCAGCACCGATGCGACCGGGTGCGCCAACGGCAACCACAATGCCTGCTGCTGAATATGCGTTTGAGCCTGCTGGTACAGACGACTGCGCACGCTCTGGTCGGTGGTGGTCTTGCCCGCGCTGATCAGCTGGTCCAGGCGAGGGTCGCAATAGCGGGCAAAGTTGGTACCGGATTTCACCGCGGCACAGGCGAATTGCGGGCTCAGGAAGTTATCCGGGTCGCCGTTGTCACCCGCCCAGCCCATGAACAGCAGGTCATGCTCGCCCGCTTTGGCGCGGCGAATCAGCTCGCCCCACTCAATAACCCGGATCTCGGCCTTGATGCCGATCTTGTCCAGGTCGGCTTGTAGCAACTGCGCACCCAGGCTCGGGTTGGGGTTCAGCAGGCTACCTTGCGGGCGGGTCCAGATGGTTGTGCTGAAGCCGTCTTTAAGGCCGGCCTTGGCGAGCAGCGATTTGGCTTTCTCCACGTCGGTCGGGTAGCCCGGCAGGTCCTTGGCATAGCTCCAGGTGTTGGGCGGGTAGGGGCCGTTAGCGGCGACCGCTGTACCCTCGAACACGGCTTTGAGGTAGGAGGCTTTGTCGAATGCCAGGTTGATCGCCTGACGTACCTCGGGCTTGTCCAGTGGCGCATGCTGGCTGTTGATAGCAACGAATGCCGTCATGAAGGCATCGGTTTTTTCTACTTTCAGTGCTGGATCTTCGCTAGCGGCGGCTATATCCAGCGGTTTGGGCGACAAGGCGATCTGGCATTCGTTGCGTTTGAGCTTCTGCAAGCGCACGTTGGCATCGGGGGTGATGGCAAAAATCAGCGGGTCAACTGCAGGCTTGCCGGCAAAGTAATCCGGGTTGGCGCGGTAGCGGATCACCGCGTCCTTCTGGAAGCGATTGAACACGAACGGCCCTGTGCCAATCGGTTGGCTGTTGAGTTTTTCCGGCGTTCCGGCCTTGAGCAACTGGTCGGCATATTCGGCGGAGTAGATCGATGCGAAGCCCATGCTCAGGGTGGGCAGGAAGGTGGCATCCGGGTGATCGAGTGTGAAGCGCACCGTGAGCGAGTCAGGGGCTTCAATCTGCTTGATCAGGCTTGGCAGCTGCAGCGACTGGGCATGCGGGTAGCCGCTCTGGGCGATCTTGTGCCAGGAGTGCGCGGGGTAGAGCATGCGTTGGAAGCTGAACAGCACATCGTCGGCGTTCAGGGTGCGGCTCGGTTTGAAGTAACCAGTGTTGTGGAACTTAACTTCGGGGCGCAACTTGAATTCGTAAACCAGGCCATCAGGCGAAACCGTCCAGCTTTCAGCCAGGCTTGGTACTACTTGGCCTTTTGCGGAATCGAACTCAACCAGGCGGTTCATCAGCACGTCGGCTGAGGCATTGGTGGTCGTCAGCGAGTTGTACTGAACCACATCGAAGCCCTCAGGGCTGGCTTCGGTACACACACTCAATGCCGCAGCCTGAGCAAATGCCGGGCCGAGCAGGGTGGCGAACAACAGGGGTAGAGCAGCAGCGCGCATGGTGATTCCTTGGCTGATCGATGGCCCATCTGTCAGTGCAGTCTGGAAAAGTCCTACCCTAGTGCGCCAAGCCAGAAATGGCCAACTCCTTTTTTACCAATCGAGCGACGAGTGGTCGACATCCTGCCAAGCCAGTCGTTATGCTGCTCCGGCGTGTCGATCAGCAAGTCAAAGCACAACTCCTGTTGTTGTGCTCTGGTCTTTCTGGTATAAAGCAGCGCTCTTTTCTAGGGGCTCGGCTTGTCGCATCTGTTGATTGAGTCGATAAGACCCTGAAGAAACACGGCGCCTAGCGCCAAAGACTGAGAGATTAAGCGGCCAACCCATGCCGGGTTGGGCATGTGGTTTTAGAGGGCTGAGGCATGTCGAGAGTCTGTCAAGTTACCGGTAAGGGTCCGGTAACCGGGAACAACATTTCCCACGCAAACAACAAAACCCGTCGTCGTTTCCTGCCGAACCTGCAGCATCATCGCTTCTGGGTCGAGTCCGAGAAGCGTTTCGTGCGTCTGCGCGTATCTGCCAAAGGCATGCGCATCATCGACAAGCGCGGCATCGATGCCGTTCTGGTCGACATTCGCCGTAACGGCGCTAAGGTCTAAGGGAGAGAATCATGCGTGAATTGATCCGTCTGGTGTCGACCGCTAATACCGGCCACTTCTACACCACCGACAAGAACAAGCGCACCACTCCGGACAAAATCGAAATCAAAAAATTCGATCCGGTTGTTCGCAAGCACGTGATCTACAAGGAAGCCAAGATCAAGTAATTGATCAGGCTGACGAAAAAAGGGCCCGTATCTCACGATACGGGCCCTTTTTTTTGCACTGTGAATGCTGCCTGTGGGAGCGGGCTTGCCCCGCGAAGCGATGTGGCTGACACACTTCAATCGCGGGGCAAGCCCACTCCCACCAAGGTTTAGGCTTTCTGTTCGAACATCACATAAATCTTGCGGCATGGCTCCAGCACTTCCCAGGTGCCTTTGAAGCCAGCCGGAATGACAAACCGATCACCGGCACGCAATGTTTTTGCGCCACCGTCTGCATCGCGCAGTACCGACACGCCCTGAACGATCTCGCAGTATTCGTGTTCAGTGTAATTGACAGTCCATTGTCCTACCTCACCTTCCCAGACGCCGGCGGCGAACTGTCCGCAAGGGCTGGAATAGTGGTTGTAGACGGCCTGATCGGGTTCACCCTTGAGAATCTTTTCGGCTGCTGGGCGGTAGCGTTCAGCCTCGGTGAGGACCTGGGCGAAGTCGATGATCTGATCAATGCGCATGGCTATTTCTCTTGTTTGTTTAATAAAATGAACATCAGTAGGCGTTTGATGCGATTATGTCAAATATATTGATAATTGGGTCGCCAGTGGTTTAGGGTGGCGGGTGCCTGTGCGCGTAGCTCGCCCAGCCAGAATTTTTGACAGTGCCTGTGACCCCTCGTACGGCACTGCACCTTAACAAGAGGAGGAGTTTCGTATGACCACCCTGACTCGTGCGGATTGGGAACAGCGTGCCCAGCAGCTGAAAATTGAAGGCCGCGCTTTCATCAACGGTGAATACACCGCCGCCGTTTCCGGCGCGACGTTCGAATGCCTCAGCCCGGTCGATGGCCGACTGCTGGCGCAAGTTGCCAGCTGTGATCTGGCCGATGCCGAACGCGCCGTGGAAAACGCCCGCGCTACCTTCGCTTCCGGCGTTTGGTCGCGTCTGGCGCCAACCAAGCGTAAAGCCACCATGATCCGCTTTGCCGCTCTGCTCAAGGCCAATGTCGAAGAGCTGGCGCTGTTGGAAACGCTGGACATGGGCAAGCCGATCAACGACTCGCTGAACATCGACGTGCCAGGTGCCGCTCAGGCCCTGAGCTGGAACGGTGAAGCAATCGACAAGGTTTATGACGAAGTCGCGGCTACCCCGCATGATCAACTGGGCCTCGTCACCCGTGAACCTGTAGGTGTAGTTGCTGCCATCGTACCGTGGAACTTCCCGCTGCTGATGGCCTGCTGGAAACTCGGCCCGGCACTGGCCACTGGTAACTCGGTGGTGCTCAAGCCTTCGGAAAAATCGCCACTGACCGCCATTCGCATTGCCCAACTGGCGATCGAAGCCGGCATCCCGAAAGGCGTTCTTAACGTGCTGCCAGGCTATGGCCACACCGTTGGCAAGGCCTTGGCCCTGCACATGGACGTAGACACGCTGGTGTTCACCGGTTCGACCAAAATCGCCAAGCAACTGATGATCTACGCCGGCGAATCGAACATGAAGCGTGTTTGGCTGGAAGCCGGTGGCAAGAGCCCGAACATCGTTTTCGCCGACGCTCCGGACCTCAATGCCGCTGCCGAAGCCGCCGCCAGTGCTATCGCCTTCAACCAGGGTGAAGTCTGCACCGCCGGTTCCCGTCTGCTGGTCGAGCGCTCGATCAAAGACAAGTTCCTGCCGTTGGTGCTCGAAGCCCTCAAGGCCTGGAAGCCAGGTAACCCGCTGGACCCAGCAACCACCGTTGGTGCGCTGGTCGATACCCAGCAGATGAACACCGTGCTGTCGTACATCGAAGCGGGTCACAGCGATGGTGCCAAGCTGCTGGTAGGTGGCAAGCGTATCCTTGAAGAAACCGGTGGCACCTACGTTGAGCCAACGATTTTCGACGGCGTAGACAACGCCATGCGCATCGCCAAGGAAGAAATCTTCGGCCCAGTGCTGTCGGTGCTGACCTTCGACACCGTCGAAGAGGCAATCAACATCGCCAACGACACCCCGTATGGCCTTGCCGCTGGTGTGTGGACCGCTGACATCTCCAAGGCACACCTGACCGCCAAGGCTCTGCGTGCCGGTAGCGTGTGGGTCAACCAGTACGACGGTGGCGACATGACCGCCCCGTTCGGTGGCTTCAAGCAATCGGGCAACGGCCGTGACAAGTCGCTGCACGCGCTGGACAAGTACACCGAGCTGAAGGCGACCTGGATCAAGCTGTAACGTTAACAGCGCGATCTATTCACAGCCGGGCCTTGCACCACGCAGGTCCGGCTGTGTTGTTTCTGCACAACAGAGCCAGCCTGGGAGGCTGCAATGCGTTGGGGAACCTATTTCGCCGTGCTGACGGCGGTGCTCAGTGTCGGCCTGGCACTGGGTGTGAGCATGCCGCTGGTGTCATTGCGGCTGGAGGGCTGGGGCTATGGCAGCTTTGCCATTGGCGTGATGGCGGCGATGCCGGCCATCGGTGTCCTGCTCGGGGCCAGCCTCTCCAGTCGGCTCGCTGCTCGCTTTGGCACGCCAGGGACCATGCAGCTGTGCTTGTGGGCGGGCGCGTTGTCCATTGGTTTGCTGGCGCTGATGCCCAGTTATCCGGTGTGGATCGTGCTGCGCCTGCTGATCGGCATGATCCTGACCATTGTATTTATTCTCGGTGAAAGCTGGATCAACCAACTGGTGGTCGAACAATGGCGCGGGCGTCTGGTGGCCTTGTATGGCTGCAGTTATGCCTTGAGCCAACTGGCCGGGCCGTTGCTGCTCGGTGTGCTGGGCTCGGAAGATGATCTGGGCTTCTGGCTCGGGGCTGGCTTGCTGTTGCTGGGGCCGCTGGTGCTGCTTGGGCGGGGCGGGGCGCCGAGCGCAGAGTCGTGCAGCGTGACGCTGTTCGACCTGGTGGGCTTTTGCCGGCGCATGCCGGTGATTGCCTGGGCGATTGCCCTGTTCGCCGCTTTTGAGGCGATGATTCTGACCTTGCTGCCGGTGTATTGCTTGCAGCAAGGCTTCACCACTGAGGTCGCACTGTTCATGGTCAGTACCGTGGTGGTGGGCGATGCGCTGCTGCAGTTGCCGCTGGGGGCGCTGGCCGACCGCATGTCGCGCCGCAGCCTGTTCAGCGGATGCGCGCTGACCCTGCTGGTATCGAGCCTGGCGATCCCGTTGGCGTTACACACCTGGCTGATCTGGCCGCTGTGGGTGTTGTTCGGTGCCAGCGCTGGTGGCTTGTTCACCTTGTCGCTGATTCTGATCGGCGAGCGCTACCGGGATGATGCGTTGGTACGCGCCAATGCGCATGTCGCGCAACTCTGGGGCATTGGCTGTCTGCTCGGGCCGTTGATTGCCGGTGCTGGTGGCCAATGGATCAGCGGGCATGCCTTACCGTTGTTGATGGCCGCTGGTGCTGCTGGGCTGGTGTTGCTTTCACGGCGCGCCAACGCCTTTGAGCCTGCACCGGTCTAAAGCATCCGCTCCAGGCCGACGGCCTTGCTGATCCAGGCGTTGAAGCGGCGCCACAGGCCACCGGGTTCGGTGGTCAGGGTGTGCAGGTGATGATTGTCTTCCGTCACCCACACCAGCTTGCCGTCGACCAGTTGCGGCTGGTAGCTCAGCGCCGGGGCCATGCCTTGTACCGCCAGGTCGCGGGTGTATTCCGCCAGTTCAGGGCTGTCGACCAGCACGCCGACTTCGGTGTTCCATAGCACCGAGCGCGGGTCAAAATTGAACGAGCCGATGAAGGTCTTGCGTCGGTCGAAGATGATCGCCTTGCTGTGCAAGCTGGAATCCGAGCTGCCGTAGAAATGCAGGGCGCGCTTTGAGCTGGGGTCGCCCGGTTGCCGACGCAGCTCGTACAAATGCACACCGTGTTCGAGCAAGGCCCTGCGGTAGGGCGCATAGCCACCGTGTACTGCCGGGACATCGGTGGCCTCCAGGGAATTGGTCAGCAACTTGACCGAGACACCGGCATCGGCACGGCTGGTCAAGTACAGCAGGCCGGGTTCGCCAGGCACGAAGTAGGCCGAGATCAAGATCAGCTCATGCTGAACGTTGTTCATGTCCGGTGCCAGCTGGTGGGTCATCAGCAGTTGTGGGTCTGGCTCATCATTGGCCAGCACCTTGCTCGGTGCGTCCCAGAGTGCCTGGTTGTGGGCCCAGATCAGTTCATTGCGCCAGATACCCAGGCGCGGGCGGGTTTTGTATGACATCAACCGGTCATACAGAGCCTTGTGCTCAACCTCGGCCTCGGCCAGCGAGACTTCCAGGCGTTGACGGCTGGCACGCAAGTCGTCGGCATCGGGCTTGCGCAAAATAAAGTCGTCAATGGGTTTGCTCAGCGCACTGTTCCAGTACTGATCGAAGCTGTGACCCAGTTGTTCGGCTACCGGTCCGACACCCAGCAAGTCGATATCGGTGAAGTTCAGGTTGGGCTCGGCATCGAAGTACTCGTCGCCCAGATTGCGGCCGCCGACGATGGCCATGCTGTTGTCCACCAGCCACAGCTTGTTGTGCATGCGCCGGTGTTGCAGGTTGAGGTTGAACAGGCGGCCTACCGCCCGTGTCACGCCCGTGCTGCGCCCCAGGTGCAGCGGGTTG
The DNA here is from genome assembly GCF_004353925.1 of Pseudomonas sp. H9. GTDB lineage: Bacteria > Pseudomonadota > Gammaproteobacteria > Pseudomonadales > Pseudomonadaceae > Aquipseudomonas. The sequence continues at coordinate 269,254 of NZ_SMOK01000012.1, forward strand.
AACACACGAATATGAATGTTCGGGTGGGCGTTGAGGGTGGCCATCTTGTCTTCGATGCTGTCGCTGGTGGTGTCGTCGAGCAGGATGCGTATGCGCACGCCGCGGTCGGCCGCCTGCAGCAACTCATGCACCAAGGCGCGCGTGCTCAGGCCGTCGTGGACGATGTAGTACTGCAGGTCGATGCTCGACTGGGCGTTGCGGATCAGTTCGGCCCGGGCGCGAAAGGCCTCATTGCTGTTGGGCAGCAGGCGAAACCCTGAGCGCCCGTCGTAAGCCGAAGCCTGGCGTTGCACCGAACGGCCAAAGGCGGAATCACTGGCAGGAAGCGCCTGGGTGACTTCCCGTGGCTGGCTGATGCTGGCGCATCCACCCAGGCTGAGTATCAGCGACAGCAGCACAGGCAGCGTGCACGGGCTTCTCAAGAGGTGGTGTCCTTCTCGACGCAGGCTTATGGGGTTGGACCACGAACGGCGGCGGAAAGTTACCCGTCACGTTCGTCTTCGGCCAGTAGACGAATGGCGGTCTCGCCAACCTTGCGCACTGCCGCTTCGATCTCGGCAGTGGGGCGGGCGGCGAAATTCATTCGCAGGCAATTACGGTACTTGCCCGAGGCGGAAAATATACTGCCCACGGCAATCTGTACGCCTTGCCCAAGTAAAGCCCGGTTCAGCCGAAGCGTGTCGAAACTTTCCGGCAATTCTATCCACAGCATGAATCCGCCCTGTGGCCGGCTGGCGCGGGTGCCCGGCGGAAAGTAGCGGGTGACCCAATCGCTCATTTGGTCACGAGCACGCTGATACTGGCTGCGCATGCGGCGCATATGCGGCTGATAGTGGCCGGCTTCGATGAAGTCGGCGATGGCCAGTTGCGGTTGGGTCGCGGTGCTGCCGGTGCTGATGTATTTCATGTGCAGCACCCGTTCCAGATAACGGCCAGGGGCGACCCAGCCGATACGCAGGCCCGGCGCCAGCGTCTTGGAGAACGAGCTGCAGAGCAGGACGCGGCCGTCTTCGTCGAACGACTTGATGGTGCGCGGGCGAGGGTAGGTGTAGGCCAGGTCGCCGTATACGTCATCTTCGAGGATCGCCACGTCGAAGCGCTGGGCCAGGTTCAGCAGAGCCTTTTTGCGCGCTTCCGGCATGATGTAGCCCAGCGGGTTGTTACAGCTCGGCGTGACCTGAATGAGCTTGATCGGCCACTGCTCCAACGCCAGCTCCAGGGCTTCGAGGCTGATGCCGGTGATTGGATCGGTGGGAATCTCCAGGGCTTTCATGCCCAGGCCTTTGAGGGTCTGCATGGCGCCGTGAAAGCTCGGCGATTCGACCGCAACGATGTCGCCGGGCTGGCACACCGCGCGGATACTGGCCGATAGCGCTTCGTGACAGCCGGTTGTGACCACCAGATCAGCCGGGTCGAGGCTGCAGCCGGAGTCGAGCAGCAAGCGAGCGATCTGCTCACGCAGGGCCAGGGTTCCGGAAATGGTGTCGTAGTAGAGCCCGGGCATGTCCTGGCGGCGGCTCAGCTGAGCGAGGCTGCGCAGCAACGGTTTGAGGGTCGGGCTGTCGATGTCGGGCATGCCGCGGCCCAATTGCACAACATCCTTTCTCGGCACGCTACGGACCAGCTCGATGACCTGTTCCCATTGGGAAATTTCCACCGGTCGCTGCGCCGGTCGGCTGACTGCAGGTAGGGCCGGCAAGCTGCGGTCGCTGGGTACGAAATAACCTGACTTGGGCCGTGGTGCGGCCAGGCCATTGTCTTCCAGCAAGCGATAGGCCTGTTGCACGGTACTCAGGCTGACACCATGTTCCACGCTCAAGGCGCGCACCGACGGCAAGCGGTCGCCGGGGCGATACAGGCCTTGTTCGATGCGGGCGCTGAGCAGCTCGGCCAGATTGACATAGAGGGTCATGGCGTACTCCTGTACCAATACAGATGGCGAAAAAATACAGCATTCAGTAGGAAACGTGCCAATTCTGTATGGAAATAATAGCTGTGCTTTGGATCTGTAATGCTTTTCCTCAGACGCGCAAGCTTTCTCCACGGTAATACACACCCGAAGGAGTCGAGCGATGAGCGGTATGAGCGATGTGCGCCTTGAATTGCATGCGCAAGAACTGAGCCGTGAGCAGCGTTTGCGGCTGTTCAATGTACCGGCCGGGCTCGGTCGCTGGGGGCTGATGCTGCACCGCTGGCACAGCCGTCGTGCGCTGCTGGAGCTGACGCCCGAGCAATTGCGCGATATTGGCCTGACCCGGGCGCAGGCGCGCGAGGAAGGGCTCAAGCCCTTCTGGCGCGGTTAAACACTCTGTGGTGTGGGAGCGAGCTTGCCCCGCGACCGCGGTGTATCAGACAAACCGCAGTCGCGGGGCAAGCCCGCTCCTACAGGTTCATACCAACTCTTTCAGTCGGTGCCAGAGCATGCCCAGGGCCAGCAACGGGGAGCGCAGGTGTTTGCCGCCGGGGAAGGTGATGTGCGGCACTTTGGCGAACAGGTCGAAGCGTCCACTGTGCTGGCCGCTGATAGCCTCACCCAGTAACTTGCCCGCCAGGTGCGTGGCGTTGAGCCCGTGGCCGGAGTAGGCCTGGGCAAAGTACACATTGGGCTGCGATGCCAGGCGGCCGATTTGTGGCAGCCGGTTGGCGCCGATGCCAATCATGCCGCCCCATTGGTAGTCGATGCGAACGTTGGCCAGTTGCGGGAATACCTGGAGCATCTTCGGCCGCATGTACGCAGCAATGTCGTGTGGATCACGCCCGGAGTAATGGCAGGCACCGCCGAACAGCAGGCGGCGGTCGGCAGACAGGCGGTAATAATCCAGGGCCACGCGCTGGTCGCAGACCGCCATATTCTGCGGCAGCAGTTCGTGCGCCTGCGCTTCGCTCAGCGGTTCTGTGGCGATGATGTAGCTGCCTGCAGGCAGCACTTTACCGCCCAGCTCAGTGTTCAGGTCATTCAGATAGGCATTGCAGCCCAGTACCAGTGTGCTGGCTTTAACCGCCCCTTGCGCTGTATGTACGCGAACCTGCGTGCCGTATTCGATGCGCGTGACCGCTGATTGCTCGAACAGGCGAACGCCCAGCGTGTTGGCCACGGCGGCCTCACCTAACGCTAGGTTCAGCGGGTGCAGATGCCCCGAGCCCATGTCGATCAGGCCGCCCACATAGCGGTCGGAGCCGACCACGGTGCGCATCTGGTCGGGTTGAACCAGGCGCAGTTCATGGCGGTAGCCGAGGTTGCGCAGTTCTTCGGCGTCTTCGGCAAAGCCTTGCAGGTCTTTGGCTTTGTTGGCCAGGTCGCAATAGCCCCAGGTCAGGTCGCAGTTGATGGCGTGGCGTTCGATACGCTCACGGACGATATCCACAGCCTCCAGGCCCATCAGCTTCAATGTACGTACGCCGTCACTGCCGATGACCGAGGTGAACTGGTCGAGGCCGTGGCCGACGCCGCGAATCAGCTGTCCACCGTTGCGCCCGCTGGCGCCCCAACCCATTTTGCGGGCTTCAAGCACAATTACTTTGAACCCGCGTTCAGCCAGTTCGATTGCCGTGTTCAGCCCGGAAAAGCCACCGCCGACCACGCACACATCGCAGCTCAACTCGCCCTGCAACGGCGGATACTCCGGCTGTGGCTGGCTGCTGGCCGCGTAGTAGGAAGCGACATGAGAAGCGGGTGATTGCACAGCAGCGCTCATGGAGGAGTCCTGAATGTAAGTGTTTGGAAAAATTGACGCAGGATAAGCTGCACTTTCGACGCTGGGCAACCATGGGGCAAAATAGCGCCATTCCCTTTCTTCAGCGCAGGCCACCATGAGTTGCAACAGCCACAAGATCCGTTTCCTGCGCGATCAGATCCCGTCTTTCGAATGCGTCCCTGGCTGCCATGACTGTTGCGGGCCGGTTACCACCTCTTCGGAAGAAATGGCCCGGCTACCACGCAAGAGTGCCGCCGAGCAGGAAGCTGCCCTGGCTGAGCTGAACTGTGTGCACCTGGGGCCAGATGGCTGCACGGTCTATGAAGAGCGGCCGCTGATCTGCCGGTTGTTCGGTACCACGCCACGCTTGCCGTGCCCGAATGGTCGCGGCCCGGCTGAAATGATCGATCCCCAGGCTGAAAAGCTGGTGCACCAGTACATTGCCAGCACCCGCCAGGTGTTGGTCTGAGCCTTACTCCGGAATCGGCAGGCTGAGGCTCTCTTTAACCTCTTCCATAACGATGTAGCTCTTCGACTCACGCACGTGCGGCAGCTTGAGCAGGATGTCGCCGAGCAGCTTGCGGTACGAGGCCATCTCGGAAATACGGGCCTTGACCAGGTAGTCGAAGTCGCCGGAAACCAGGTGGCATTCCAACACATGCGGCAGTTTCAGTACCGCGCGGCGAAACTCTTCAAACGTGTCCCCGGATTTGTAGTCGAGGCTGATCTCAACGAACACCAACAGGCTGCCTTTGAGGTGCTGCGGGTTGAGTCGGGCGTTGTAGCCCATGATGATCCCTTCGCGCTCAAGGCGCCGGACCCGCTCGGTGCACGGCGTGGTCGACAAGCCGACTTTCTCGCCCAGTTCAGTAAACGAGATGCGTCCATCTGCCTGCAGGATCCGTAGGATGTTGCGGTCAATCTTATCCAGTTCACGCTTGCTTTGGTGCTGGGTTCTCATAGGGGATGCCCCTCCGTGAAAGCGATCTTTGCCGAGAATTCTCGCCAAATATAGGCTTTTATATAGTGAAATGCACTGGTCATACCTTCCTATACTGCGCCCATCTACGCCATTAACAACAAATGTCAGCGTTACGCTGCGTCGAGGGTAATAAACATGCGAGTTCTGGTACTTGGTAGCGGTGTGATCGGAACCGCCAGTGCCTACTATCTGGCACGGCAGGGTTTTGAAGTCGTCGTGGTTGACCGCCAACCTGCAGTCGCCATGGAAACCAGCTTTGCCAACGCCGGCCAGGTCTCGCCTGGTTATGCTTCGCCCTGGGCTGCACCGGGCGTACCGCTCAAAGCCATCAAATGGCTGCTGGAGCGCCATGCGCCTCTGGCAATCAAAGCCACCGCTGACATCGATCAGTACCTGTGGATGGCGCAAATGCTGCGCAACTGCACCGCCAGCCGTTATGCGGTGAACAAAGAGCGCATGGTGCGTCTGTCTGAGTACAGCCGCGACTGCCTCGACGAGCTGCGTGCCGAAACCGGTATTGCCTACGAAGGCCGCACTTTGGGCACCACGCAACTGTTCCGCACCCAGGCGCAACTGGATAACGCTGCCAAGGACATCGCCGTCCTCGAACAGTCTGGCGTGCCTTACGAATTGCTCGACCGCGAAGGCATCGCCCGCGTTGAGCCGGCACTGGCCAATGTCACCGATATTCTCGCCGGCGCTCTGCGCCTGCCGAACGACCAGACCGGCGACTGCCAGATGTTCACCACCCGCCTGGCGGAAATGGCTATCAAGCTGGGTGTCGAGTTCCGCTTCGGTCAGGACATTCAGCGCCTGGACTACGCCGGTGACCGCATCAACGGTGTGTGGATCGATGGCAAGCTGGAAACCGCTGACCGCTACGTGCTGGCGCTGGGCAGCTACTCGCCTCAATTGCTCAAGCCGCTGGGCATCAAAGCTCCGGTTTACCCACTGAAGGGCTACTCGCTGACCGTACCAATCACCGACCCGGCCATGGCCCCGACTTCGACCATTCTGGACGAAACCTACAAGGTCGCGATCACCCGTTTCGACAACCGCATTCGTGTTGGCGGTATGGCTGAAATTGCCGGTTTTGACCTCTCGCTGAACCCGCGTCGGCGCGAAACACTGGAGATGATCGTCAACGATCTTTATCCTCGCGGCGGCGACCTGAGCCAAGCCAGTTTCTGGACCGGCCTGCGCCCGACCACTCCAGACGGCACGCCAATCGTCGGTGCCACGCCGTTCCGTAACCTGTTCCTCAACACCGGTCACGGCACGCTGGGCTGGACCATGGCCTGCGGTTCTGGCCGTTTGCTGGCTGATTTGATCGCCCGCAAAAAGCCACAGATCAGTGCCGAAGGCCTGGATATTTCTCGTTACGGCAAGCAAAAGGAGTCTGCAAAACATGTCAGTCCAGCGCCAGCTCACCAATGAGCGCATGAGCCAGATCGTCACCCACAATGGCACTGTCTACCTGGCGGGCCAGGTGGGCGACGACATGAATGCCGGGATTGAACAGCAGACCCGTGAAACCCTGGCCAACATCGAACGCCTGCTGGACCTGGCAGGCACCGATAAGAGCCGCCTGCTCTCGGTGACCATCTACCTGAAGGACATCGATGCGCACTTCCAGGGCATGAACAGTGTCTGGGACAGTTGGCTGCCCAAGGGTGTCGCGCCTGCTCGCGCCACTGTTGAAGCCAAGCTGTGCGAGCCGGAAATCCTTGTAGAACTGTCGGTAGTCGCTGCGCTGCCGTAACTGATGTCCCTCACCCGGTGCCGGCGACGGCCAACACGCTGCGTTTGTGCACCGGGCTTTTTATTCTAACCAGACTGCCCAGAAGGCTGCCGTCATGCGTCCTGCACGTGCCCTGATCGATCTTCAAGCCCTGCGTCACAACTATCAACTTGCCCGCGAACTGACTGGTGCCAAAGCCCTGGCCGTGATCAAGGCTGACGCCTATGGTCACGGTGCCGTGCGGTGCGCACTGGCCCTTGAGCAGCAGGCCGATGGTTTTGCCGTAGCCTGCATCGAAGAGGCACTGGAGCTGCGCGCAGCCGGGATCAAGGCGCCGGTGTTGCTGCTTGAAGGCTTTTTCGAGGCCAGCGAGCTGGAGCTGATTACGCAGCATGACCTGTGGTGCGTGGTGCACTCGCTGTGGCAGCTTGAAGCGATCGAACAGGCACACCTGAAAAAGCCGATCACCGTGTGGCTCAAACTCGACTCGGGCATGCACCGGGTTGGCTTGCATGCCAAAGATTATCAGGCGGCTTACCAGCGTCTGCTGGCCAGCGGCAAAGTCGCGCGTATCGTGTTGATGAGTCACTTCGCCCGCGCCGACGAACTCGACAGTGCCGCCAGCAATGAACAACTGGCAGTGTTTCAGGCAGCACGCCAGGGCCTGAGCGCCGAGGTCAGCCTGCGCAACTCGCCTGCGGTGCTCGGTTGGCCGAACATGCCTAGTGATTGGGTGCGCCCGGGCCTGATGCTCTACGGCGCCACACCGTTTGAAGTGCCTCAGGCCGAAGCGGCGCGGCTGCAGCCGGTAATGACGGTGCAATCGCGGGTAATCAGCGTGCGTGAACTGCCTGCTGGTGAGCCGGTGGGCTATGGCGCCAAGTTCATCAGCCCGCGGCCGACCCGGGTTGGTGTGGTTGCCATGGGCTATGCCGACGGTTACCCGCGCCAGGCGCCAAACGGCACTCCGGTATTGGTAGCGGGCAAGCGCACGCAACTGATCGGTCGGGTATCGATGGACATGCTGTGCATCGACCTCACCGACGTCCCGGAAGCCGGCGTGGGCAGCCCGGTAGAGTTGTGGGGTAAAAACGTGCTGGCCAGCGAATTGGCCATGCATGCTGGCAACATCCCCTACCAGATTTTCTGCAACCTCAAGCGCGTACCGCTGGACTATATCGGCGATTGAGGCGCCAAAGCGGACAGGCTGCGGGTCGAAGTGTTGTAAATACTGAACGCTGTTGCGATGATATCGTTCAATTTCGACCCCACTCGTTCGTTTAGGAGGGCTCCAGCTTTGGACGTCGGTGAACGCCTGCAAGCCATTCGCAAGCTCAAGGGCCTGTCCCAGCGTGAACTCGCCAAACGTGCGGGTGTCACCAACAGCACGATCTCAATGATCGAGAAAAACAGCGTCAGCCCTTCCATCAGCTCGCTGCGCAAAGTGCTGGGCGGTATTCCGATGTCCATGGTCGAGTTCTTCTCGGAAGAACTGCAGCCGGAAAACCCCACCCAGATCGTTTACAAAGCCCACGAGTTGATCGATATCTCCGACGGTGCGGTGACCATGAAACTGGTCGGCAAGGCGCACCCGAGCCGGGCTATCGCGTTTCTCAACGAGGTGTACCCGCCGGGTGCTGACACCGGTGAAGAAATGCTCACCCACGATGGCGAAGAGACCGGCATCCTCCTCGAAGGCCGCCTGGAACTGGTGGTCGGGCTGGAAACTTTTATTCTCGAAGCGGGCGACAGCTACTATTTTGAAAGTACCAAGCCGCACCGTTTCCGTAACCCGTACGATGAGCCGGCCCGGCTGATCAGCGCGGCGACCCCGGCGAATTTCTAAGGCGTAGGCACGCGGCGGATTGTCGCGGCTAAGACCCTTTGGACACTAGGGTTGTTTCGGTATGGCAGGGTTCCCGTTATACTTGCGCCGCCTGCGAAACCGTGGCCGCGGGCGTGACTAGCCACCATGAGGGTGTACGCGTGAATCTAATCAAGAAAATGCTGGCCGTACCAGCTGCCGTATTGGCCCTTTGGGCAGTCAGCGCACAAGCTGCGACCAACGACGACATCGCCAAGCGACTGGAACCGGTTGGCCAGGTGTGTGTACAGGGTCAGGAATGCAAGGGTATGGAAGTGGCTGCCTCCGCTGGTGGCGGTGGTGCCAAGACCCCGGATGAAATCATCGCCAAGCACTGCAATGCTTGCCACGGTAGTGGCCTGCTGGGCGCGCCGAAAATCGGCGACACCGCTGCCTGGAAAGAACGTGCCGACCACCAGGGTGGTCTGGACGGTATCCTGGCCAAGGCAATTACCGGCCTCAACGCCATGCCGCCTAAAGGCACCTGTGCAGATTGCTCGGATGACGACCTGATGGGCGCCATCAAGAAGATGTCCGGCCTGTAAGCCCGCGCTTCTCCAACAAAGCCCGCCTCGTGCGGGCTTTGTTGTTCTTGCAACGGTGGGAGCGGGCTTGCCCCGCGATAGCGGTGGTTCAGTTATATTGCATCGCAGGGCAAGCCAGTTCCCACCGGAGGTGCAGATGACGCATCGATGCTCGATTGAACAGGCCGTTGATGAGGTGCTGGCACGGTTACCAGCGCATATCCACATGGGCCTGCCGTTGGGTTTGGGCAAACCCAACGCCTTCGTTAACGCACTGTATGCGCGCATCCGCCAGTTGCCCGAACGACACCTGAGCATCTACACCGCGCTGAGCCTGGGGCGGCCCGACTTGGGCGAAGGCCTGCAGCGGCGTTTTCTGGAGCCTTTTATCGAGCGCGTTTTTGCCGACTACGAAGAGCTCGAATACGTGGCCGACCTGCGCAACGATCGTCTGCCCGCCAATATCCGCGTCGAACAGTTTTTCATGCAACCGGGCAGCCTGTTGCACAGCGCCACCGCCCAGCAAGACTATGTCAGCAGCAACTACAGCCACGCCGCCCGCGATATCAACGCCAAGGGCCTTAATCTGGTGGCACAACTGGTGGCTGAGGATTCGCAGCGCCCGAATCACTTGAGCCTGAGTTGCAACCCGGACATCACCCTCGACCTGTTGCCCATGATCGAGCGCCGCCGTGCAGCCGGAGAAACCATCCTGTTGCTCGGCCAGGTGCATGCCGAACTGCCCTACATGCCTGGCCATGCCGAGTTGCCCCGACAGAATTTCGACCTGCTGATCGATACCGTCGAGCGACGTCGCTTGTTTTCGACGCCAAACATGCCGGTGACCACCCAGGATCACTTTATCGGCCTGCATGCTAGTGCGCTGGTGCACGACGGCGGTACCTTGCAGATCGGCATTGGCGCCATGGGCGATGCTCTGACGGCGGCGCTGCTGGCTCGGCAGGATGACAACGAAGCCTATCAGGCCTTGCTGGCGGACATCGACCTGCAGCCATGGCAGCCATTAATCACCCGCGAAGGTGGCACCCAGGCTTTTGATCAAGGTCTGTACGGTTGTAGTGAAATGTTTGTGAACGGCCTACTGGCGCTGCTGGAGGCCGGGATTATCCGGCGCTCGGTCGGTGATGGTGTGTTGGTGCACGGTGGTTTCTTCCTCGGGCCTCAAGCGTTTTACCAGCGCTTGCGCGACATGCCGCTGGCCGCCCGCAAGTGCATTGATATGCGCGCTATCAGCTACATCAACGAGCTGTACGGCGAAGAATCGCTAAAGCGTTCACAGCGCCTCGATGCGCGCTTTATCAATACCGCATTCACCATGACCCTGATGGGCGCAGGCGTTGCCGATCAACTGGAAAACGGCCGAGTGCTCAGTGGTGTTGGCGGGCAATACAACTTCGTTGCCCAAGGCCATGCACTGGAAGGCGCGCGGTCAATTCTGCTGGTGCGAAGTTGGCGTGAGTCGGGTGGCGAGGTCAGTTCCAATGTGGTGTGGAATTACGGCCATTGCACGATTCCCCGGCATCTGCGCGACATCGTGGTGACTGAGTACGGTATCGCAGACCTGCGTGGGCAAACCGATGCCGAAACCATTCGCCGATTGCTGGCCATCAGCGATTCGCGCTTTCAGCCGGAGTTGATCGCTCAGGCGCAGAAAGCCGGCAAACTACCCGGTGACTTTGTGCTCGCGCCACGTTTTACCGAAAACACCCCGCAACGGTTGCAGCGTATTCGCGATGCGCATGCACGCTTGTTCCCGGAGTACCCGTTGGGTACTGACTTCACGGATGAAGAACAGGATTTGTTGCGGGCGTTGAACTGGCTCAAGAGCAAGTTCAAGTTGAGTGAGGTGCTGGAGCTGGGCAAGGCTGCACTGGATGCACCGGCGCCGGAAACTTATCCACAGCAGTTGGCGCGCATGGGACTGACGCAGCCGCAGGGGCTGAAAGAGGAACTGTATCAGCGGTTGCTGCTGGCGGGGTTGGGGGCAACCGTTTGATCGCGGGGCAAGCCCGCTCCCACAATCGACGCTGTGGGAGCGGGCTTGCCCCGCGATAAAAGGGTCACTCGATGAAGCTAACTACACCGCCTTCCAGCGACTTGACCCGAGCCAGCGACTCAACGCGGTAGCCCTGGCTATCCAGTTCGGCACGGCCGCCCTGGAACGACTTCTCGATGACGATACCCAGACCGGCAACGGTAGCGCCAGCCTGTTTAATGATCGAGATCAGGGCCTGGGAGGCTTTGCCGTTGGCCAGGAAGTCGTCGATCACCAGTACGCGGTCGCTGCTGTTGAGGTGGCGCGGAGAAATTGCCACGGTGTTTTCAGTCTGCTTGGTGAAAGAGTACACCGTTGCGGTCAGCAGGTTCTCAGTCAGGGTCAGCGACTGGTGCTTGCGCGCGAAAATCACCGGGACACCCAGCTTCAGGCCGGTCATCACCGCTGGGGCAATTCCCGAGGCTTCGATGGTGACGATCTTGGTAATGCCGGAGTCGGCGAACAGACGGGCGAACTCGTCGCCAATCAGTTGCATCAGCGCAGGGTCGATCTGATGGTTGAGAAACGCATCGACTTTGAGAACCTGATCGGAAAGCACGATGCCTTCTTCGCGAATCTTCTGGTGCAGTGCTTCCACTGTGGTATTTCCTCGATGTAGCAAGAGTGGCCACGGCAGTACGCCGCAGCAAAGGTTGATTATCTAACGTTTCAGCATGGCGCGGATATCGGCCAGTGCATTATTGCCGCGCGCCGCCTTCACTTCGACGGGCGCGTCGTCCAGGCCTTCCCAGGCCAAGTCATCATCGGGCAGTTCGTCAAGGAAGCGGCTCGGGGCGCAATCGATGATCTCGCCGTATTGCTTGCGTTTGGCTGCATAGGTGAAGGCCAGGGTCTGGCGAGCACGGGTAATACCCACGTAGGCCAGGCGCCGTTCTTCTTCGATGGTGTCGGCTTCGATGCTGGAGCGGTGCGGAAGAATTTCTTCTTCCATGCCGATGATGAACACGTAGGGGAACTCCAGGCCCTTGGAGGCGTGCAAGGTCATCATCTGCACACCCTCGGCACCGTCCTCTTCCTCTTGCTGGCGCTCGAGCATGTCGCGTAGCACCAGCTTGCCGATGGCCTCCTCGATGGTCATCTCACCGTCTTCGTCCTTCTCCAGCGTGTTTTTCAACGCCTCGATCAGGAACCAGACGTTGCTCATGCGAAAGTCCGCAGCCTTGTCGCTGGAGCTGTTGGTGCGGATCCAGGTTTCGTAGTCGATGTCCATGATCATGCTGCGCAACGCAGCAATCGGATCTTCCAGGGCAACCTGCTCGCGGACCTTGTCCATCCAGCGCTTGAAGCGTTCGAGGCGGTCGGTGAAGCGGCTGTCCAGGTGCTCGCGCAGGCCCAGCTCCTCGCTGGCGGCATACATCGAGATCTTGCGCTCGGTGGCGTAGTTGCCAAGCTTTTCCAGGGTGGTCGAGCCGATTTCCCGGCGGGGCACGTTGATCACCCGCAGGTAGGCGTTGTCGTCATCCGGGTTCACCAGTAGGCGGAAGTAGGCCATCAGGTCTTTCACTTCCTGGCGGCCGAAGAAACTGTTGCCGCCGTTCATGCGGTACGGCACCTGGTGGTGCTGCAGCTTCAGCTCCATCAACTTGGCCTGGTAGTTGCCCCGGTAGAGGATCGCGAAGTCGCTGTAGGGACGGTCGGTGCGCAGGTGCAGGCTGAGGATCTCCATGGCTACCCGTTCGCATTCGGCATCTTCATTCTTGCAACGGATCACGCGGATCTCGTCGCCGTGGCCCATTTCACTCCACAGCTGTTTCTCGAAGGCATGCGGGTTGTTGGCGATCAGCACGTTGGCGCAACGCAGGATGCGGCTGGTGGAGCGGTAGTTCTGCTCGAGCATCACCACTTTCAGCGACGGGTAGTCTTCTTTGAGCAGCATCAGGTTTTCCGGGCGCGCGCCACGCCAGGCGTAGATCGACTGGTCGTCGTCGCCAACCACGGTGAACTGATTGCGCGTGCCGATCAGCATCTTCACCAGCAGGTACTGGCTGGCGTTGGTGTCCTGGTATTCGTCCACCAGCAGGTAGCGCACACGGTTCTGCCATTTTTCGAGAATGTCGGCGTGTTCCTCGAAGAGTTTTACCGGCTGCAGGATCAGGTCGTCGAAGTCCACCGCGTTGAATGCCCGCAGGGTGCGCTGGTAGTGCGAGTAAACAATCGCGGCCATCTGCTCCTTGGGATTGCGAGCCTTCTCCAGGGCTTCGGGCGGCAGGATCAGGTCGTTTTTCCAGGCGCCGATCATGTTCTTGATCTCGTCGACACCGTCGTCGCCCGAGTATTCCTTCTGCATGATGTCGGTCATCAGAGCTTTGACGTCCGTCTCGTCAAAGATCGAGAACCCTGGCTTGTAACCCAGCCGTGCATGCTCCTTGCGGATGATGTTCAGCCCCAGGTTGTGGAAGGTCGACACAGTCAGGCCGCGCCCCTCACCTTTGCGCAGCAGGGTACCGACCCGCTCTTTCATCTCCCGCGCGGCCTTGTTGGTGAAGGTCATGGCCACGATGTACTGCGCACGGATGCCGCAATTCTGGATCAGGTGCGCGATTTTGCGGGTGATTACGCTGGTCTTGCCGGAACCTGCACCGGCGAGCACCAAAAGAGGGCCGCCGACGTAGTTCACGGCTTCTTGTTGCCGAGGGTTGAGTCGGGACATGACAAAAACCGGGGTCGCTAGAAAAATAGCCGCGCATTTTAGCAGGGGTAGAGAATTTCTGCCGCGACCGTCTGACAGTGTGACGTACCACTCGATCTAAATTTGCCGCTTTCGATTCTTTCGCGCAGGATGCGTGGCGAAACTTGCGGGATGTCGGCAATGGAGTGGCTCGACTTTAAGTGAAAATCATTTTCACTAATGGTTTAGGATGAGCCTCTCGCTGCCCATTGTCATTTGACTTTGCCACGTCCTAAGGAGCCAGCTTGTCTACGCCTGCCGAACCCTTGCGTTTGCTTTTGCTGGCAGATGAACCCGTATGGGCGGCCGCCCTGCGAGATTGCCTGACGCCGCTGGCGGGCACGGCGGTGTTGTTGACTGCGCCGAACTGGGAGGCTGTCGACAGCCTGTTTGCCAATGATCGCAATGCGTTGGTGCTGGCGACCCCGCAATTGCAGCCGGCGCCTGGCCGCTGCATTTTGCCGATGGTGCTGCTTTTGGAGCACGAGCCGCAGGTGCCACCACCAGGCGTCAGCGACTGGCTGGTTCTTGACCAGCTCAACCCCGATACCTTGCGTCGCAGCCTGCGCCATGTGCGTGAGCGCGGTGTGTTGGAAGCCACCCTGCAGCGTCTGGCCGAACAGGATCCGTTAACCGGTATTGCCAACCGCCAGGGCTTTCAGACCCTGCTGGCGGCACGCCTGGCCGACAACGAAGGGCGAGGCGTTGCCCTTGGTCATCTGGATCTGGACAACTTTCGCCGTGCTAACGACGCGCTGGGCCACCAGGCCGGTGACCGGCTGATCTTGCAGGTGGTTGGGCGTTTGAAAAGCCAGCTTGAAGCGGGTGATCAAGTGGCTCGCCTGGGCAGCGATGAGTTTGCCCTGCTGATCGACACCCGTCGCGAGCCTCAACGTGCCGAGTGGATGGCCGAGCGCATTACCGAGGCGCTGGCCGAGCCCTACTGGGTGGATGGCGAGAGCCTGTTGATCGGCTGCAGCCTGGGTGTCGCCCATGCCCGCGCGCAGGGCGGCGCAGACCCGCTGATGTGGCATGCGCATATCGCCATGCAACAGGCCAAGGGCACCCAAGGTTGCACCTTCCATATTTTCAACGAGCGGATCAACCGCAACGCTCGCAGCCTTGCCGACCTGGAAAGCGAGCTGCGTCGTGCCTTGCGCCGTGACGAACTGGAACTGCATTACCAGCCGCGGCTGGACATGACTGATGGCCGCATTGTCGGCCTGGAAGCGTTGGTGCGCTGGCGCCACGCCGAGCGGGGCTTGTTGCCGCCCAGCGAGTTCGTGCCGCTGGCTGAACAGAGCGGGCTGATTGTACCGTTGGGCTACTGGGTGATTTCCCGAGCCCTGCGTGACATGCAGGCGCTGCGTGAACAGGGCCTGGCGCCATTGCACATGGCGGTGAACCTGTCGTTCCGCCAGTTCCAGGACAGCCAACTATTGCCCACCCTCAGCCGACTGATTATCGAGCATGGTGTTGATGCGCGTTGGCTGGAGTTCGAACTGACCGAGACGGCAGTGATGCGTCGCAATGATCTGGTCGAGCAGACCATGGACGCCCTTGGGCGCCTGGGTGTGCGGTTTTCTCTGGATGACTTTGGCACCGGCTTTTCGTCGTTCGTCCATCTCAACAGCCTGCCGATTACCCTGCTCAAGGTCGATCGCAGCTTTGTCGGTGGCATGGAAAAGCGTGAAGAGAACCGCAAGCTGGTGCACGCGATGATCAACCTGGCGCACAACCTTAACCTTGAGGTGGTGGCCGAGGGTGTGGAAACCCCGGAGCAGATGGACCTGTTGCGCACATTCAAGTGTGATCAGGTGCAGGGATTTTTGATCAGCCGGCCGTTGCCGATTGATGAACTGATGGCGTTTTTGTTGAGTGGTTCGGCGCAGCAGGCGGTGGCTTTGTAAAAAGCATCGCGGGGCAAGCCCACTCCCACGGTAGGAGCGGGCTTGCCCCGCGAAAAGGCTTTTAAACCGCCGAAGCAGTCGCCTTTTTCACATCTCCCGAGCCACCGATCAGACGCTTCATCCGCCACTCGAACGCCAGCGTCAGGCTTACCGCCGCACACGCCAGGCCCAGTGCCAGGCCCCACCACACACCCACGGCACCCATGCCCAAGGTGAAGGCCAGCAGCCACGCGGCCGGGGCACCGATCACCCAATAGCAGAACAAGCCAACCAGGAAGGTAGTCTTGGCATCCTTGAGGCCTCGGATCGAACCCATGGCGATGGTTTGCACGCCGTCGAACAGCTCGAACCAGGCGGCGACCATCAGCAGGCTCACCGCCAACTGGATGATATCGGCAAACGCCGGGTCATCGTGGTCGAGGAACAAGCCCACCAGCGGATCGGGCAACAGCCAGAAAAGAATGGCGAACATCAGCATCATCGCTGCACCAAAACCAATGCCGACCCGGCCCGCATGACGTGCGCCGAGCAAGTTGTCGGCGCCGTAATACAGGCCTACCCGCATAGTCACGGCATATGACAAACCGGCCGGGATCATGAACGCCGTAGAGACGATCTGCAGGGCGATCTGATGCGCCGCCAGTTCAGTGCTGCCCAGTACACCCATGCACAGCGCGGCAAAGGCGAACAGGCCGACTTCCACGGTGTAGGTGCCGCCAATCGGCAGGCCCAGACGCCACAGTTCGCGCAAGGCTGGCCAAGATGGGCGGCTCAAGCCGGTGCTGATCGGGTAGGGCGCATAAGCCGGGTGCCAGCGGATGTACAGGGCCATGGCCACGGCCATGCAGTTGGCAACGATGGCGGTCACCAGCCCGATACCCACCAGCCCCAATTTCGGCAGGCCGAACATGCCTTCGATCAACGCGTAGTTGAGCAGGAAGTTGGCCACGGTCCCGACCAGGCTAATCACCATCACCGGTGTGGAGCGGCCGATGGCGCTGGTAAAACCTCGCAAGGCCATGAAGCTCAGGTAGCCGGGCAGAGCCAAGGGCAGCAACAGCAGGAACTGGGCGGCAGACTCGACGTTGTTCGGGCTCTGGCCGAGCAGTAACAGCACGGGCTCCAGGTTCCACAGCACCAGCGCCGCTACCAAGGCCATGGCCCAGGCCAGCCACAGCCCGGCTTGCGTCAGGCGGGTGGCGCCAGCGATGTCACCGGCACCCTTGCGAATGGCCACCAAAGTGCCGACCGCAGCAATTACGCCCAAGCAGAAAATCGACACGAACGAATAGCTCGCCGCGCCCAAGCCACCACCGGCCAGCGCTTGCGGGCTGATGCGGGCCATCATCAGGGTGTCGGTCAGCACCATCAGCATGTGAGCCAGTTGCGAGGCGATCAGTGGACCGGCCAGGCGCAACAGAGCCTTGAGTTCATGAGTGGGTGCGGCCTGCATTGGATCGTCCTTTTTGACACGGCTTTGGGGGAAAGCCTGAAATTCTCATCCTTTATGCGGTTATTCGCAAAAGGATAAAAACGATCAGTGGCATGATTAAAACTCATATCAGTATGATGCAATGCACTGACTTGAACCCCTGTGGAGGATTCGCTGATGTCCCGTCGTTTGCCGCCGTTGTATGCCTTGCGTGCGTTCGAGGCGGCTGCCCGGCACAGTTCTTTCACCCGCGCCGGGGATGAGTTATCAATCACCCAGAGCGCCGTCAGCCGGCATATTCGTACCCTGGAAGAGCACTTTGCCTGCCGCTTGTTCGTGCGTAATGGCCGTAGCCTGCAACTGAGCGAGGCTGCTCGGCTGTTGTTGCCCGGGGTGCGTGAAGGCTTCGCCGCGCTGGAACGCGCCTGCAACACCTTGCGCAGCGAGGACGACATTCTGCGCATGAAGGCACCCTCGACCCTGACCATGCGCTGGCTGTTGGCGCGGCTCAGTCGCTTTCGCCATCTACAGCCGGGCAATGAAGTGCAACTGACCAGCGCCTGGATGGATGTCGATCATGTCGACTTCAACCATGAGCCGTTTGATTGCGCGGTACTGCTGGGCGACGGGCATTTTCCGCCCGATTGGGAAGTGGCGCGGCTGTTTTCCGAACTGCTGATTCCGGTGGGCGCGCCTGATCTGCTGGATGAAGGGCCTTGGGACGCCAAACGCCTGGCCGGTATCGAGTTGCTGCACCCCACACCCGACAAGCGCGACTGGCGTAGCTGGCTGGCGCGTATGGGGCTGACTGACAAAGTTTCGCTCAAGGGTGGGCAGGTATTCGACACCCTGGAGCTGGGCATGATCGCTGCTGCGCGGGGTTACGGGGTGTCGATGGGCGACTTGCTGATGGTGGCCGAAGACGTCGCCCAAGGGCGCTTGAGCCTGCCTTGGCCAACGGCAGTGGCCAGCGGCCTGGACTATTACCTGGTGTGGCCGAAAACCCGCCCGGGTGGCGAGCGCCTGCGGCGCTTGAGTGACTTCCTGCAAGGCGAGGCAGATGCCATGGACTTGCCCAAGGTCGAAGTGCTGTAGGAGCGGGCTTGCCCCGCGATAGCGGTCTGTCAGTCAAACCGCATCGCGGGGCAAGCCCGCTCCCACCGAGTTAGGGTTCCGGTAGATCCAACGCCTTGGCACACGCCTGCAACGAGCGCTGCTGGCTCTGCGCATACAGCGCCAATTCATCCTGTACCGGCTTGCCCAGCGCCTGCTCGAAGGCATTGCGGTTGGCGTTGCTGCCGTACTCGCTCTGGGCGTCATCCCCCAGGTTGGACTGAAAGATCCCAGCCGCGCTGACGGGCAGGAAGTCTTCGTACACCAGCGCTTCGAAATGCACGTGCCCTGCGGCGATCAAACCTTCCAAGGTGGTGGGGCGCCCTGCATCGCTGCGGGCGGCCAGGCCGCGTTCGGTGGGGAAGAAACGGAAATACGCCAGGCCTTGTTCACGCATCTGCGCCAAGTCATCCGGGAATGCCTTGAAGCTGTCTGTGAGCAGGCTCATGTAGCGTTCGGCGTTGGCTTCAGCCGGTACGCCGCCCAAGGCATCGCGCGCCGCATCCAGCAGTTGGTCGTACAACTGACGGCCCTTTGGCGTCAGCGCTGCACCACGTTGTTCGATCTCACCAAAGCGCGCGGTGTGGCTGCCGCTCGCCGCGCCCTGCTGATCACTGAATGCGACCTTTTCCTGCAGCGCCTTGAAACTGGTCTGGCGCAGCAAGATCGGGCAGCGGCGCGGCGGTGGGCCTTCGATCACGGCCTTGGGTGGAATGCCTTTGGCCGGCATACCTTGCTGGATTGCATCAATGTCCAGGGTGCGTGGCGTCAGGTGGTTGATATGCGGGCCTTTGAAGGCCACTACGTCGGCAATCAGGCGGTGCTGGTCGTGCAGCTGCTGATACTGCTCGGCGGTCACGGTGGCGTCGTGGTGCCAGCGGAAGGTGTGCAAGGCCTCCTCGACAAAAGTGCGGGCATCTTCGGCGTTCAGGCCGCCTTCGTTCTCGAATTGCTGGATCAGCTCAAGGGCGCGCGGGGTAAAGATTTGCCGTTTGGCGAGGATCTGCCGCGACAGTTCTCGTAAGGCTGGGTTGTCGATCAGTTCCAGGCGCAGCAGCGAGGTGAACACCCGGAATGGGCTGATATGCAGCGACTGTTCATGTACGGCGCGGAACGCGGTGGAGTGCACGGGTACGCCCGCTGAGCTCAGGTCGTAGTAACCCACCGGTTGCATGCCCATCACCGCAAACAGGCGGGCGATGGTCGCCAGCTCTTCGGCGCTGCCCACGCGAATTGCACCGTGACGCTCTTGGTCCAGACGCTCGATTTCACCGGTCCAGCGCAGCGCTTCGGCCACTTCAGGCTGTTGGCTCATGACCTGTTGGTTGATTTCGCTCACCAGCGACAGCAGGGTGCCGTACAGCGGCACTTCCTGCTTGTACATGAGCGACATGGCGGCGGAGAACTGCGCGCGAATGCTGTCCGGGCTGACGAAATCTTGAGCGGGCATCGAAAGCTTCCTGGTGAGGTGGGCACCCCTACATGAAAGCGAGGAATGCACCACGCCGACAAGCGAAAAAAAGTCTAAGCGTCATTCCGTAGATTCTTGATCTAACCGGCTAACTCGTCTGCAATCCAATCAACCAGTGCACGTACCTTGGGGACTTCTGCCGCGTGCTCGGCAAATGCCAGGAAATGGGAGCCGCTGCTGCGCATGCTGTGCTGCCACGGCACGATCAATTTGCCTTCGGCCAGTTCCTGAGCCACCAGATAGCGCGGTACCAAGGCCACGCCACAGCCTGACTGGGCAGCGCTCAGGCTCATGTAAAAGGTGTCGAAGCGGGGCCCGTGGTAGCTGTGGGCTGAATGCAGGCCTTGTTCGAGGAACCATTCATGCCAGGCTTCCGGGCGTGAGGTGCTTTGCAGCAGCACCAACTCGGACAGCTCGCTGGCGTCGTTGAGGGTGCGGCCTTGCATCAGTTCCGGCGCGCATACCGGTACCACTTCCTCGCCAAACAGCTCTATACAGGTTGCCCCTGGCCAGGTGCCTTGGCCGTAGAAAAACACCACGTCGGCATTACCCTGCAGCAGGGCGAAAGGCTCCATCTCGTTACGGATGTCCAAGTGGATATTCGGATGGCGTTTACCAAAACCTTTAAGGTGCGGAATCAACCAGCGCACGCCAAAACTTGGTTGAGTGGCTACCTTCAATACTTCTGTTTGTTGGCCATAGGAAAGGATGTAGCGGCTGGACATATCGACCTGAGTGAGGATCTTGTTGACCTCGGCCAGGTACAGCGCGCCTGCTGGCGTCAGTTGCAGGCGGCGGCGGATGCGCAGAAACAGGTGATGGCGCAACATCTCTTCCAGTTGAGCCACCTGTTTACTCACCGCGCTTTGGGTCAGGTGCAGTTCCTCGGCGGCGCGAGTAAAACTCAAGTGGCGGGCCGCAGCCTCGAAACACTGCAGGGCGGCCATTGAAGGCACCAGACGTTTGGACATTGCAGTCTCTGAGCAGGTAGATCATTACCTGGCGGAATGATGTACGGAATAAAGGTCGTTTGTTGCGCCAGAGTGATCGGATTAATACTGATCCGGATCTCGATTTCAACCACTCATCGCATGCAGGAGAAGAATATGGTTGATGGACTGCTTGACCGCCTGGGTGTCCCCGCCAGTGCCTACACACACGGCAACCATCCCGTTCATACCCCTATCGACGGCAGCGCGATTGCCTCGGTGCAGCTGGAAAGCAAAGCCCAGGTCGTGGCCAAGATCGACAAGGCCGAACTGGCCTTCCAGGCCTGGCGCACTGTGCCGGCGCCACGTCGCGGTGAGCTGATTCGCCTGTTTGGTGAAGTCCTGCGTGAACACAAAGCGGCGCTGGGCGAACTGGTGTCCATCGAAGCCGGCAAAATCACCCAGGAAGGCTTGGGTGAAGTACAGGAAATGATCGACATCTGCGACTTCGCCGTGGGTCTGTCGCGTCAGTTGTACGGCCTGACCATCGCCTCCGAGCGTCCTGGCCACCACATGCGTGAAACCTGGCACCCGCTGGGTGTGGTCGGTGTTATCAGCGCTTTTAATTTCCCGGTTGCGGTCTGGGCCTGGAACACCACCCTGGCGCTGGTGTGCGGTAACGCCGTGGTGTGGAAGCCTTCGGAGAAAACGCCGCTCACCGCGCTGGCCTGCCAGGCGCTGTTCGAGAAGGCCCTGAAAGCCTTCGGCGAGGCACCGGATGGCCTGAGCCAGTTGATCATTGGTGATCGCGAAGCCGGTGAAGCTTTGGTTGATGACCCGCGCGTACCGCTGGTCAGTGCCACTGGCAGCACGCGTATGGGGCGTGAAGTCGGCCCGCGCGTTGCCGCTCGATTCGGGCGTAGCATCCTTGAACTGGGCGGCAACAATGCCATGATCCTGGCGCCTAGCGCTGATTTGGACCTGGCGGTGCGCGGCATCCTGTTCAGTGCGGTCGGTACTGCGGGCCAGCGTTGCACCACCCTGCGTCGCTTGATCGTGCACCGTTCGATCAAGGATGAGGTGGTGGCCCGCGTCAAAGCGGCTTACGCCAAAGTGCGCATCGGTGACCCGCGCAAAGACAACCTGGTCGGCCCCCTGATCGACAAGCAATCCTTCAATGCCATGCAAGATGCGCTGGCCCGTGCCCGTGACGAAGGTGGCCAGGTGTTCGGGGGTGAGCGCCAGTTGCAGGAACAGTACCCGAACGCTTACTACGTCTCGCCTGCCATTGCCGAAATGCCAGCCCAGAGCGCAGTCGTGCGTCACGAGACGTTTGCGCCGATCCTCTATGTGTTGGCGTATGACGACTTCGAAGAGGCACTGCGCCTGAACAACGAAGTGCCACAAGGCCTGTCGTCGTGCATCTTCACTACCGATTTGCGTGAAGCCGAGCGGTTCCAGAGTGCGTCGGGTAGCGACTGCGGTATCGCCAACGTCAACATCGGCACCAGCGGCGCGGAAATCGGCGGCGCCTTCGGTGGCGAGAAAGAAACCGGTGGTGGCCGTGAATCGGGCTCCGATGCCTGGAAAGCCTACATGCGTCGGCAGACCAACACCGTGAACTATTCGCGTGAACTGCCGCTGGCTCAGGGGATTGTGTTCGACTGAACTGGCTAATAAAGCAGCACCTGGTGGGAGCGGGCTTGCCCAGCGATTGCGGTGTGTCAGCGAAGTTGTTTCGCGGGGCAAGCCGCTCCCACAGACGACAAGAACAACTAAGGAAGCCGGCCATGCCAGAGCTGCGCCAACACTGTTTGTGGGAACACGTCACCACGCTCGCAACGCCAGTGGAAAAGCTGGGTGGCGAGCTCAAGGCCGACGTGTGTGTGATTGGTGGCGGTATCACCGGTCTCAACGCCGCTTTGCATCTGCTCGAAGCGGGCAAGTCAGTGGTGTTGCTGGAGGCCTGGAAAATCGGCCACGGCGGCTCCGGGCGCAACGTAGGCTTGGTTAACGCCGGGACCTGGATTCGCCCTGACGATGTTGAAGCCACCTTGGGCCAATCGCAAGGCAGCCGCCTTAACAAGGTGCTCGGCGAAGCCCCGGCTGAAGTCTTCGCGACCATCAAGCGCCTGGGTATCGACTGCCAGGCACACAACAACGGCACCCTGCATATGGCGCACAACGCCACTGGCGTTGCCGACCTCGAAGCGCGTCACCAGCAATGGAGCCGCCGTGGAGCAGACGTTGAGCTACTCACCGGCGCGCGCTGCGAAGACTATTGCGGTACCGACAAGATTTCCGCCGCACTGCTTGATCGCCGTGCCGGCACCATCAACCCCATGGCTTACACCCAAGGTCTGGCCGCGGCCGTTACCCGACTGGGTGGGCAGATCTTTCAGCAATCAGCGGTTCAGGGCCTGGAGCGTGAAGGGCGTAGCTGGCGGGTGAAAACCGCCAACGGTTCGGTCAGTGCCGACAAGGTGGTGATCTCTACCGGTGCTTACACCGAAGGCGACTGGACCACCCTGCAAAAGCATTTTTTCCGCGGTTACTACTATCAGGTCGCTTCTACGCCATTGCACGGTGCCGCCGCTGACAATGTGCTCAAGCATGGCCAGGGCTCCTGGGATACCCGCACGGTGCTGAGCAGCATCCGCCGTGATGACGAGGGCCGCCTGTTGCTCGGTAGCCTGGGGCGGGTGGATAACAAGCCAAGCTGGTTCATCCGCAGCTGGGCTGACCGTATCCAGAACCACTACTTTCCGCAGTTGGGCAAGGTTGAGTGGGAAATGCACTGGACCGGCTGCATCGACTTCACTCCCGATCACTTGATGCGCCTGTTCGAACCGGCTCCGGGCCTGGTTGCCGTGACCGGTTACAACGGCCGTGGCAACACCACCGGCACGGTCATCGGCAAGGCTTTTGCTCAGTTCCTGTTGCACGACAATCCGGACGCTTTGCCAATTCCGTTCTCGGCAATGAAGCCGGTCGCGGCCCCGGCGCTGCGCACTGGCTTCTACGAAACCGGGTTTTCGCTGTATCACGCCGGGCAATGTTTGCGCGTGGTGCTCTGACCGCTACTTGTGCAGCCAGCTGAGAAAGCCGCCTTTCTTGATGGCTGCCGGTTTCTGTTCCAGTAACGACTGGCGGGTTTGCTGGCGGATGCGTTGCAGCTTGATCAATGCCGTCTTCACCTCGCCGCGTTGCTCCAGGCAATTACGCACGTCGTCTTTGTCGATGCGGTAAAGAATGCAACTGGTGAGGGTGCGGAACTCGGCGGTGGAGTTTTCTGTTTCCAGCAAGCCTTCAACTCCCAGCACCTCGCCCGGCCCCATGCGGCCTGCCTCGATTTGCTTATCGCCATCACGGATGCCTGCTGATACCACCCCGGTACCAATCACCAGCACGTAGTCTGAACTGTCGCCTACGCCAAGGATCATCTGATCGGCGAGGTACTCGACGGCAGTCATGCGCTGGCTCAGGCTGTCTTTCTCTTCGTTGGTCAGGGAGCGGAAGATCCGTACGTCTTCAAGCAGAGCGCGCTGGCGGCTCCAGGCTTGCGGTGTCTGGGTGTCGGCATTCCACACCACGCCAGCCGCTTCCAGGTGGCGGTGGGCAAGGTCGAACATGTGATTGCGCACTTCGGTCTTCTGGCTCATGGCACTGACAAAGCCACTTGCTTCGTACTCCACCGACTCCAGGTTTGAACTCTTGATCGTCACCTTGGGTGCAGGCGTGCTGAGCAGCGTGCGGGTGCCCTGTAAAGTTTTCTCCAGCGCATCCAGCACACGTCGAGGGCGTACCTTGGCGGGCACTACAACGCTGATGGAAACCCCATGAACATCGTTGGGCTGGCTGAAGTTAAGCAGCTTGGCCTTGGCCGCGACCGAGTTGGGAATCACTGCCAGGCTGCCGTTACCGGTAAGCAGGCGAGTGGCGCGCCAGTCGATGTCGATCACCTTGCCTTCGGTACCGTCGATACTGATCGAATCGCCGATCTGATAGGGGCGGGTGGTGTTAAGGACAATGCCCGAAAACACGTCGCTGAGCGTACTCTGCAGCGCCAGGCCGATCACGATGGCCATCACCCCGGAGGTTGCCAGCAGGCCTTTGACCGGTAGCTGCAGCACGTAAGCCGCTGCAGCAACAATGGCGATGAGGAAGATCACCGCCCCCAGTACATCTTGCAACAGGCGCCCGGTATGGCTGCTACGGGATACCAGAATCACACCGAGCACCACGGTCATGGTGCGCGCCGCAAACAGCCACCAACCGATCCCCAGCACCGTGGCCAGCAGGTTGCGCGCCAGATCATCGGCCCACGGCGCCGGTTGCAGCGGGCTCACCCCGGAGCTGATCAGCACCCAGGTAAACACCAGGAACACCACAAGACGCAGGCCTATACGCAAGGCCCGCCGCTGGACCGGGATGAAATGCCAGAGCAGCAGGTCGAGTGCGATCAGCAGAATACCGATCAGCAACGGGTAACTCTGGATGAGCGCAAACATACCGGTCTCGCGGCGGTGGGATGTTGCTAGTAAAGAGCAGGTTGCTGGCAATTACTACCGGCGTATGGGGTTAGAACATCAGATAAACGCTGGCGCTGGTCTGATCCAGGTCGATATCGCCTACTTTCAGCACTTCTTGCTCCAGGCGTACGCCAACGTTACGCAGCACGTCCATCTCGACGCCCAGGCCGTAAGTCATGTCCAGGTCGCTGCTGTCGCCAGCGACGTCTTTGTCAGCGTCCCAGGCATGCACACCGGCGCTGGCGAACAGGCGGATACGCTGACCAATCGGGAAGCCGAGGTGAGCGGCTGCCTGGACGGAGTGGCCGTCAAAACTGCCATATTTACCGCCGAGGTCGCCCAGATCTACCCAGGCACCTTCCACCGCCAGATAAGGGTTGAGACGGTAGCCGACAAACGCCTTGTAGGCCGTGTCGTCATCGCTGAGTTGGTGTTCGTCGGCCTCCACGCGGGTGACACCGCCGCCCAGATACAGGCCACGGTCATCGGCCATGGCGTTCAGGGAGGTGAATACACAAAAGGCGGCCACAAGCTGTTTTACAACGTTCATCGTTTCTCCAACGGGGTTTAGTCAATGGGGGAGGCTGGCGGGATCACGCCGATCCTTTGTTCTGGAATTCCCGATCCAGGCGTTCACGGATCAACTGCGCGGCGCTGTCCATGGCGGGATAGAGGTCTTCGACGACAGGCCCTTTGTCCTGCTCGACGTTCTTGCCGGTAGTACGGTCCACGGCGCGGGCGAGGGTTTCGCCGGTCAGGCTGTCGCGGATCTCGCTTTGGAAGAACAGGTAAAGGGTTTCGTCGCGAATACCGGTGGCGTGCAGCGAGAGGCCAACCAGCATGCCGATGGGGATGTATTCGGTGACATTCGGATCACGCGGCGCGCGTTCAATATCGGCGACCGATACATTGAGCGACAGCGCACCGGAAGTGGGTTTACTGACCAGGCGATAACCCGCTGTCGTCAATTGCTGTTCCAACTGGCTACGGAAGCGTTGGCGCAACTTAGTTGCATCGCCAGCAAACTTGGCAAAGCGTGGATCCTTGCTGTCGAAGGAAAAAGTCTTTGGCAAGTTGATAAAGACTGTCTTGTTATGGTTTTGCGACAAGGCCTCGGAAGACTTTTTCCAGGCGACACTCGTGTCGCTGTGTTCGATAACCTGAAGTGCAGTTTTCGGTTGCGTCTCGGAGGGCATGGCGGTGTCGATGCTCGGGGCCATCGAGCAACCAAACAGGCTCATCGAGAAAAGAAAAATTGAAAGCTTTTTAAGAGGCATGAACGTTCCTGTTGGCGTCACATGGATGTGAGCGGCGTATCCCCACTCTGGCCGGCGAGCGGGGAAAACAGGAATCAAAAATCGTTATTTATGACGGTCGGCACGCATGCCTCAACCAGCGTAGATGCCCGGTTTCACTTGTTTACGCACCTCATGCGATCAAGCTCAAGGAAGTAATAACACAAGGCCTCACTATTGTTAGGGATAACCACCAGGCTAAGAATAGAACCGAGCCTGAAGTACTGCCGGGCAAACAGTAGGTCTGAATGACGGCTGACGTCGAACAGCTCGGTATGTGTACTGGCCTGAATGTCTTCAATCTTGATTTTGATGCGCCAGCGTGAAGCCTCGACCAGTGACGCACCCACTGCGACGTGGCGCTCTTTATCGCCCATGCGCTCCAGCACGCTGATCACCGCACTGGGCTCACTGATGGTTAGCGCTTCCTTGGAGTCGATGAAGTCGTGCTCGATGTAATTCCGGCCTTCTGAACGATAAGGCTGGCTGTTTATGTAAGAACGGGGCAGCGTTACGGTTAACGACACCAGGCAGGCTACAAAGATAGAAGCGATAATCAGCCAGTGCCGCCAAGCTACTTTATAGTTTTTCATCATTCACCGGCCACGCATTTATTCAACATATTGAGAAGCGGCTCGTCCCGAATTTGAAATTCGAGGTTATATGTACGCCCTGTCTTTCTTATGCACGACAGATTCACGCGAGAACCTGTGCGGCTAATAAATACTTGGCCTTGCATGTTTTCATCTGGCAAGTTCAAACTTAACACTTCAGATTTCAGCGCATTGACAGCGCTGTCACTTTTGCCAACGGCCGAAATAGAAAGTTCGCCTTGTTTAATGATGGCGACATGTAATTCATTGGCTGGTTCAAACCAAACATACAAACGCCATATTGAAAATATAGCGAACAGCGTTGCCGCCAGATAACCGATCCGTACGGAAATTCCCATCGTCCGCTTTTGTTCAGGCGTGGCGTTACCTTCAGCTGCGGGCGGGGCGGTGGGCTCCGGCGGAGCCTGTACCGGCACGGGTTGGGTTTCGGTATGGGAGAGTACATAATCGCTGTTGAAACGATAGCCCCGTCGCGGCACGGTGATGACGATCTCGTGGTCTTTACCGTCGCCGAGAATGTTTCTCAGCATGAAGATCGACTGGTTGAGGCTACCTGCCGAAACGACACGGTCGTCCCAGGCAAACTCCAGAATGGCTTCACGTGAACAAATGGCCCCTGCGTCCATTAGCAAAAGTTCAAGTATGCGGGACTCGGCGCGTGCGAGCGTCAGCTCCTCGGGGGTGCCGTGTGTTCTGTAAATGATTATCTTGCAGTGTTCGGAGTTAAACTCCACAAGCTCGCTGTTTTTTAGTCGAAATTTGTAGATCATCCAACAGTACGCGTGTTGTGAAATTCACTACTATTATAAAGCCCGATATCGTTTAAGCCAAGTCGATGGAATGTGCTTGCCCTGGCGTTAATATATAAATAGACTATTGGGCAATATATATTTCAATGTTGAAATAATTGCTCAGATCGTAGTTGTCGGGCGGTACTGCAACGCTTCGGCAAGGTGGGCTCTGCCGATGCGCTCGGTTCGTTCCAGATCGGCGAGGGTACGGGCAACCTTCAACAAGCGATGGGCGGCGCGCAAGGACAGGGTCAGGCGTTCGCAGGCACTTTCCAGCCAGTGCTGATCGGCTGTGGATAACACGCAGTGCTGGCGCAAGCCCGGCAGGTCGAGAAATGCATTGGCACAGCCCTGGCGTTGCTGCTGGAGCGTCCTGGCCTCGGCAACACGGCTCGCGACGGTGGCACTGCTGTCGCCATTATTGTCGACCGGGCACAAGGCTGTGGCCTCGCGTGCAACGGTCAGGTGCAAGTCAATGCGGTCGAGCAGCGGGCCAGAGAGTTTATTGCGATAACGCTGAATCTGGTCGCTCCCGCAACGGCAGCGCCCGGTGGGGTCGCCGAGATATCCACAGGGGCAGGGGTTCATCGCCGCCACCAGTTGAAAGCGTGCGGGGAAGCGGATCTTGTCCTTGGCCCGGGCAATGACGATTTCACCCGATTCCAACGGCTCACGTAGCACCTCGAGCACGCGGCGTTCGAATTCCGGCAACTCATCGAGAAACAGCACGCCGTGGTGGGCGAGGGTGATCTCGCCGGGTTGCGGGCGACTGCCGCCGCCCACCAATGCCGCCCCGGAGGCCGAATGATGAGGGTGCCTGAACGGGCGTTGTGGCCAATGACTCAAGGGTACATGGCTGGCAACGGACTGAATTGCGGCCACTTCCAGCGCTTCACGTTCATCCAGCGGCGGCAACAGGCCGGGCAGGCGGCTGGCGAGCAGGGTTTTTCCCGTGCCCGGAGGGCCGCTGAACAGCAGGTTGTGTGCACCTGCCGCCGCGACCAGCAAGGCCCGTTTGGCAGCTTGCTGGCCCTGAACCTCATTGAGGTCGGGGTAAGGCCTGGCCTGTAACACCAGGCCGTTGGCAGCGTAGGGTGTGATCAGGGCCTGGCCGTTGAAGTGGCCGATCAGCTCCAGCAGATGACCGACCGCGTACACCACCAAACCGGAGGCCAGGCAGGCTTCTTCAGCATTCTCTTTCGGCACCACCAACGCCCGCCCGGCTTCCCGCGCGGCCAAGGCGGCTGGCAGCACGCCTTGGACGGGGCGTATCGCGCCCGACAGCGCCAGCTCGCCCAGGCATTCGACGCCTTCCAGTACTTGATATGGGAACTGCGCATTGGCCGCAAGAATTCCCAGAGCAATCGCCAGGTCAAAGCGCCCGCCGTCCTTGGGTAAGTCGGCGGGTGCCAGATTGAGAGTGATGCGCCGTGCGGGAAACTCCAGGCCCGAATTGAGAATCGCGCTGCGAACCCGGTCTTTGCTTTCTTTGACCGTGGCTTCTGGTAAGCCGACCAATGTCAGTGCGGGCAGTCCGTTGGCCAAATGGGCTTCAACGCTGACCGCGGGTGCAGATACACCCACCTGGGCGCGGCTGTGGACGAGGGCGAGGGACATGAACGCTCCGTGTTCTGTGTGGGGCCGCTTCCTGCGGATCTGCAGAGCATAGTGAGGTGAGGCGGGTGAAGGCGGGGAAGAGTGAGTCTGTTTTTTACAGGCGAATTTGAGACCTCCGGTGGGAGCGGGCTTGCCCCGCGACTGGGTTGCATCAGTTACACCGCATCGCGGGGCAAGCCCGCTCCTACAGGTTGTAGTGGTTTTCTGTCAGACGCTTCTGAATCATACTTCCGGCGCCGCTGCTCTGTTGCGCCTGCCTCGGTGCGTGCCTACCCTGCGTCTGTCGTTGCCAATTCAGCGACCGGATTTCGCAGTCCAGGCTTAGTAGAGCTCCATTTTCCAGAAACAGGTTAATGGCGGCTGTGCGTGGGGCACCTTCGGGTGCGCCGGTTCCTATGCCCGGTCTGCGAACCCGCGTACAGCTGCCACCCTCTTCGTTTCGCAGCGAACGGTGGTTGCTCCATCCGCATAGGAGTTGCTCGATGAAGAAGTCCTATGCCTGGTCTACTCAGAACTCTGTTGAGTTAGCGCGGGCATTGATTGATGCGTTGCTCGACGGGATTGAGCTGCAGCGTCTGCCTGGTTGAAGTGTGCTGTGGGAGCGGGCTTGCCCCGCGATTGCGGCCTTTCAGACAAATCGCATCGCGGGGCAAGCCCGCTCCTACAGGTTGAATCATTCAGTCGCTGCTGGGCTCAGGCGAGCTTCCATTTCAGCCACTTTGGCCTCCAGCGCTTCTAGGCGAGCGCGGGTGCGAGCCAGTACTACCATCTGGCTGTCGAACTCTTCCCGGCTGACCAGTTCCAGTTTGCTGAAACCACTTTGCAGCAAGGCTTTGAACTGGCTTTCCAGTTCGGCACGAGGCTGGGAAGTGTCGCCGCTGAACAGGCGTGAGGCCTGGTCGCTCAGGGCGTCGAGAAAGGCTTTGGGCGCGAGCATGTTCGGCTATCCGCTGTATCGAAGTGGGGCGCCAGTGTAGCACGCAGTTTTGCTGACCTTGAGTTGCACGCTTTTTGAGCATCGCGGTGATTTGCCGCGCACCGTATTTGTGCAGTCCGGCGGTGCTGGCGACTGGCCAATCACCAGCGCGCAACGTAAGTGCCTGTAATTGGGTGATTTAGCGGATCTGGCAAGCTTTCTGCTAAGACCATAGTGACCCATGCACTGATGCAGTCACCGTGACGAGGCAGGGTGCAAGCGGGGCATCCAGCTGTTTCGGTCGACGATGCGTTACAAAGCCAGGCGCTGCGCTTAGACTTGAGTCGGGTTTGTTTTTCCTGGGGCAAGTCCACCAAATCGGGAGAGAGTTTCATGAAGCTAGTCACTGCCATCATCAAGCCGTTCAAGTTGGACGACGTGCGCGAGTCGCTGTCTGAAATCGGCGTGCAGGGTATTACTGTCACTGAAGTCAAAGGCTTCGGTCGCCAGAAGGGCCACACCGAGCTGTATCGCGGTGCTGAGTATGTGGTTGATTTCCTGCCCAAGGTGAAGATCGACGTCGCCATCGACGACAAAGATCTGGACCGGGTCATTGAAGCGATTACCAAGGCCGCCAACACCGGCAAGATCGGTGATGGGAAAATTTTCGTAGTCAATCTGGAGCAGGCGATTCGCATCCGTACCGGCGAAACCGATACCGACGCGATCTAAAAAAAGCCTCACCAAACCCCAACGCCCCAGGAGATAACAATATGACTCTGCGTCAATTCGCAGGGCTAGGAGCCCTTTTGTCCCTCGTAATGCCCGGCATGGCCCTGGCAGAGGAGGCAGCCCCCGTCCTCAACTCCGGCGACACCGCCTGGATGTTGACCGCAACCGCGTTGGTGCTGTTCATGACCATCCCTGGTCTGGCCCTGTTCTACGGCGGTATGGTGCGTTCCAAGAACGTGCTGTCGGTGATGATGCAGTGCTTTGCGATTACCGGCCTGATCAGTGTCCTGTGGGTGGTTTACGGTTATAGCCTGGCTTTCGATACCACCGGTATGGAGCAAGGCGTCGTCAACTTCAATTCCTTCGTCGGTGGCCTGTCCAAAGCCTTTCTGGCTGGCGTGACGCCTGCGAGCCTGACCTCTTCGGCGGCGCTGTTCCCTGAAGCGGTATTCATTACTTTCCAGATGACCTTCGCGATCATCACTCCGGCGCTGATTGTCGGGGCCTTTGCCGAGCGTATGAAGTTCTCGGCCATGCTGATCTTCATGGCCATCTGGTTCACCCTGGTTTACGCGCCGATTGCGCACATGGTCTGGGCCGGCAATGGCGGCCTGATGTGGGACTGGGGCGTGCTGGACTTTGCGGGCGGCACGGTGGTGCACATCAACGCCGGTATTGCGGGCTTGGTAGCCTGCCTGGTGCTGGGCAAACGTAAGGGTTTCCCGACCACGCCGATGGCACCGCACAACCTGGGCTACACCCTGATGGGCGCGGCGATGCTGTGGATCGGCTGGTTCGGTTTCAACGCAGGTTCTGCTGCGGCGGCCAACGGTACGGCAGGCATGGCCATGCTGGTGACCCAGATCGCGACGGCCGCTGCTGCCCTGGGCTGGATGTTCGCTGAGTGGGTGACTCACGGTAAGCCAAGCGCACTGGGCATTGCTTCGGGTGTAGTGGCTGGCTTGGTTGCCATCACCCCTGCTGCTGGCACCGTCGGCCCGATGGGTGCCCTGGTGATCGGCCTTGTGTCTGGGGTGGTCTGCTACTTCTGCGCCACCAGCCTCAAGCGCAAGCTCGGCTACGACGACTCGCTGGACGCGTTCGGCGTACACGGTGTCGGCGGTATCGTCGGTGCGATCCTTACCGGTGTATTCGCAGCTCCTGTGTTGGGCGGTTTCGGCACCGTTGAAGACATCGGCGCTCAAGTCTGGATTCAGGCCAAAGGCGTTGGCTTCACCGTGATCTACACCGCGATCGTTACCTACGTGATCCTCAAGGTGCTGGATCTGGTGATGGGCCTGCGGGTTAACGAAGAAGAAGAGTCGGTTGGTCTCGACCTGGCGCAACACAACGAGCGCGGCTACAACCTGTAACCTGCTCGAAAATTTGCCCGGCTTGCCGGGCATTTTTTTTGCCTGCAATTTGTCGGTTTTGGTCAACGCAAACGGTTTCTTTCGACGCTTTTGAGGTAGCTTTTTTTGCTGGCATCAGAGAGGCAGAAAACTTACAGCTCAGAGTGAGAGTTAGACGCTTTGTTTTTTCTCTGAGCACGCTAGAATGCGCGCCGAAGGGAGCTGACAAGCTGTCCGCAAACTTCGCTACCCTTTGCTAGGCTTGCCAATGAGCAGGCCGATCACGCCGGGGTAGGCCGACGGGTGTTCTGTCGGCAGCTCTTTAATTTCGTCAGGCCCTGCCAAGAGCGGGGCTTGCACGGCGCGCGGCATATGCCATGGCGCACGCCTGAGGTGGCGGCAAACCCGCGACCCTGTGAATTTTTCCGGTGGCTGCCGATTCCCGGCGCTGCTGGTCTAAAACTAATCTGCTTTTCGCAAGTCATGAGGTAGAACATGAGCGACGACGATCTGGAAAATGACGACCTCGAAGTAGGCGACGAAGACGAAGGTGATGAAGGCCTCGAAGCGGCAGCTGATGATGTAGCTGACGACAGTGGTGACGACAGCCCGGTACCTGCTACCAAAGGCAAGTCCAAGTCGGCTGCGGTCTCGGTCGATGAAATGCCGAGCATGGAAGCCAAGCAGAAAGAGCGCGATGCCCTGGCCAAGGCCATGGAAGAGTTCCTCGCGCGTGGCGGCAAGGTGCAGGAAGTGGAGGCCAACGTGGTCGCCGATCCGCCCAAGAAGCCAGACAACAAATACGGCAGCCGCCCTATCTAAGGGCTGTTGTTAGCAAGAAAGCCCGCCGTCGCTGCGGGCTTTTTTGTGGGTGTCGTGTAGCTGAATAGCGGGACTGTGGGAGCGGGCTTGCCCCGCGATGTGATGTGCCTGACAGTCCGCAAGCGCGGGGCAAGCCCGCTCCTACCGGGGGTGTCAGCGCCAGCTGTTGAGCAGTTCAGGCAGCTGCGAAAGGCGCTGAATTTCAGCGTCAGGGCGGCTATCGGCATCCCACGTCTTGCCCTGGGGGTTGAACCAGATCGCTCGCAGGCCCGCGCGTTGGGCACCGGCGATGTCGTCGCCCGGATGGTCGCCGATGTGCACTGCCGCGTGCGCTTGGACCTGGCCTTGACGCAATGCCTCATGGAACGGCAGTGGATCAGGTTTGCCAATGCCAAGATCTTCGGCGCACAGGGCAAACTTGAAGTAGTCGGCCAGCCCCAGGCGGCGCACATCGGCATTGCCGTTGGTGACTACGCCCAAGGTGTAGCGGTGGCGGAGGATCTCCAGCACCGGCTGCACTTCAGGGAAAATATCGACCTGATGGCGGGCGTGAAGGAACACTTCAAAGCCTTCGTTGGCCAGCTCACGGGCTTTGTTTTCGCTGTAGCCAACATCTTCCAGCGCATGGAACAGCACCCGGCGGCGCAAGGCGCTGATACGGTGCTTGAGCCCAGGTTCGGCTGCTACCAGGCGTTCGCGGATGCTGTAGAGGTGTTCTACGGGAACGGCGCCAAGGTCTGGCGCATTGGCGGCGAGCCAGTCCCGGAGGACCGTCTCGGCGCTTTGGATTACCGGTGCGGTATCCCAGAGGGTGTCGTCGAGGTCGAACGTGATCAGCTCAATACTCATGAGTCGCTGCCCTTGCTGCGTTTGGCCCGCGGATGGGCGCTGTCATAGACGGCGGCCAAATGCTGGAAATCAAGGTGAGTGTAGATCTGCGTGGTGGCAATGTCGGCATGGCCAAGCATCTCTTGTACGGCGCGCAGGTCTTGGGACGATTCGAGCATGTGGCTGGCAAACGAGTGCCGCAGCATGTGCGGGTGCAGGTTCTGGCCGAGTTCGCGCTGGCCGGCGACCTGTACACGCAGTTGAATGGCCCGTGGGCCGAGGCGACGACCCTGGCGGCTGACGAACACTGCGTTGTCCACGGGCGCGCTGATGCCCCGTAGCGCTAGCCAGTGTTCAAGGGCTTCGCGAGCCTTGCGACCGACCGGCAGTACGCGGGTTTTGCTGCCTTTGCCGTGTACCTGAACCAAACCGGCCGGTAAGTCGAGCTGGTCAGTATCGAGGCTGGTCAGCTCCGACAATCGCAGGCCAGAGGAGTAGAACAGTTCAAGCATGGCCTGATCACGGCGGGCGATAAAATCATCATCCACTGCGCCGTCGAGCAACTGTAAGGCACGGTCGGTGTCGAGGGTTTTCGGCAGGCGTCGCTCACCCTTGGGCGCCGACAAGCCATTGGCCGGATCATGGTTACACACGCCTTCGCGATTGAGGTAGCGATAGAACCCGCGCACCGCCGAGAGCAGGCGAGCCAGGCTGCGTGAAGACTGGCCCTGATGGTGCTGGCGGGCAATGAACTGGCGCAGGTGCTGGATCTGCAGGGCATTCCAGTTGTCGATGCCCGACTTGCTGCAGTACGCCAGCACATGGTCGAGGTCGCGGCGGTAGGCCAGCTGGGTATGCTCGGATACCTGGCGCTCATTGCGCAAATGCGCGATGAAGGCTTGTAGCTGGCGTTCCATCAGCGCACCGGGCGCAAGGTCTGGGTAAAGCGTGGCACAACGCGGCCAAGCACTTCGGCGATGTAGCTGAGGAACAGGGTGCCGACCGTGCTTTTGTAATGCTGAGGGTCGCGACTGGCGATTGCCAGCACGCCGTGAAGGCCTTGATGGTTCAGGGTGGCAACCGCTGTAGAGCCGACTTCTTTGCGTTGGGCTTCGCCGAACAGGAAGTCCAGTTCATGGTCGCGCAGGTTACCGCTGACTGTTTTACCGCTGCACAGCAGGCCGCCGATAGCTTGCTGGGCGTCGACGCTGTTGACCCAGCGACCCACGGGTGCGGCCGTTTCACCGAACAGGATCAGGCTCACGAAGGGCACCTTGAACTCCTGGCGCAGGCTGTCTTCAACGGCCATAACCACAGTTTCCAGGCTGTCGGCATCGAGCAGGTCGAGGATCAGTCGGCGGGTTTTATCGAACAAGCGGTCGTTGTCGCGGGCTACGTCCATCAACTGCGAGAGGCGGTGGCGCATCTCGATGTTGCGGTCGCGCAGCAACTTGAGCTGACGCTCCACCAGGGAAACGCTGTCGCCGCGCTGGTGGGGAATGTGCAGCTCGCTGAGCAGTTCGTCGTGCTCGGCGAAGAATGTCGGGTTGTCGCGCAGAAAGGCAACCACGGCCTCAGCCCCGAGGGCGGGCGTCGAGCCCTCGGCGCTAAGGTCGGTGGGCTGTTCGGCAGGAGCCTGGGGCTGATCGGTCATGGTTGGCACTCACTCATAGACGAACCTGTCCTTCAAATACACGCACGGCCGGGCCGGTCATCAGTACCGGCTTGCCCGGGCCTTCCCATTCGATGGACAGACGCCCACCTGGAAGGTCGATCAGCAGTGGAGAGTCCATCCAGCCCTGGCTGATCGCGGCTACGGCGGCGGCGCAGGCACCGGTACCGCAGGCCTGGGTTTCCCCAGCGCCACGTTCCCAGACGCGCAACTGCGCGCGGTGGCGGTCGATGACCTGAATAAAGCCCACATTGACCCGCTGAGGGAAGCGTGGATGGTGCTCGATCTTCGGGCCCAGATCGTGAACCGGCGCACTGTTGATGTCGTTAACCCGCAGTACGGCATGGGGGTTGCCCATGGAAACGGCAGCCAGTTCAACCTGTTGGCCGGCCACTTCCAGTGGGTAGCTCAGGGCTTGGGCCGGGGCGTCGAACGGAATGTCAGCGGGCACCAGCCGTGGCGGGCCCATGTCGACGCAGATCTGCCCGTCGTTGCGCACGTCCAGCTCGATGATGCCGCCTTTTGTTTCAACGCGGATGCGCTTCTTCGCCGTCAGGCGCTTGTCCAGCACGAAGCGGGCGAAGCAGCGCGCGCCGTTGCCGCACTGCTCGACCTCCGAGCCGTCGGCATTGAAGATCCGGTAGCGAAAGTCCACTTCCGGATTGCTCGGTGCTTCCACGATCAACAGCTGGTCGAAGCCAATACCGGTGTGGCGATCACCCCATTGTTTGGCGTGCTTGGGCAGGATGTGCGCATGCTGGCTGACCAGGTCAAGGACCATGAAGTCGTTACCCAGCCCATGCATTTTGGTAAAACGCAGCAGCATGGGTTTACTCCGGCAGCAGGCTTTCGCCGGCGAACAACTCGGCCACGGTTTCCCGGCGGCGAACTTCGAACGCCTGATCGGCATCGACCAGCACTTCGGCACAGCGGCCACGGGTGTTGTAGTTCGAACTCATGACAAAACCATAGGCGCCCGCCGAGTGCACCGCCAGCAAGTCGCCTTCGGCCAGGTTGAGCGTGCGTTCCTTGGCCAGGAAGTCGCCGGTTTCGCAGATCGGGCCAACCACGTCGTAGGTACGGCCTTCACCCTCGCGCGGTTGCACGGCGGTGACGTTCATCCAGGCCTGGTACAGGGCTGGACGGATCAGGTCGTTCATGGCCGCATCGACAATGGCGAAATCTTTGTGTTCGGTGTGCTTGAGGTATTCGACGCGGGTCAGCAGGACGCCAGCGTTAGCCACGATGTAGCGGCCCGGCTCGAACACCAGCGCCAAGTCGCGGTCGCCGAGGCGTTCGCGAATGGCCTTGATGTAGTCGCCCGCCAGCGGCGGCTCTTCGTCGCGGTAGCGAACGCCAACACCACCGCCCAGGTCGAGGTGACGCAGGTGGATACCGCAGTCACCGAGGCGGTCGATCAAGCCCAGCAGGCGATCAAGGGCGTCGAGGAAAGGCTCCAGGGTGGTGAGTTGCGAACCGATGTGGCAGTCGACGCCGACCACTTCCAGGTTCGGCAGCTGCGCCGCGCGGATGTACACCTCTTCGGCATCGGCGATGGCGATACCAAATTTGTTTTCTTTCAGGCCCGTGGAAATGTACGGGTGGGTGCCGGCGTCGACGTCTGGGTTGACGCGCAGCGAGATCGGCGCACGCAGGCCCATTTCGGCGGCAACCACTTGCAGGCGTTCCAGCTCATCGGTGGACTCGACGTTGAAGCAGTGAACGCCGACTTCCAGTGCACGGCGCATGTCTTCACGGGTTTTGCCAACGCCGGAAAACACCACGCGATCGGCGCGGCCACCTGCGGCCAATACACGCTCAAGCTCACCGCCGGAGACGATGTCGAAGCCTGCGCCCAGGCGGGCCAGCACATTCAGTACGCCCAGGTTGGAGTTGGCTTTGACGGCAAAGCACACCAGGTGCGAAACACCCTGCAAAGAATCGGCATAGCTACGGTACTGGGCCTCGATGTGGGCGCGCGAGTACACATAGGTTGGTGTGCCGAAACGTTCGGCGATGGCCGACAGGGCCACGCCTTCCGCGAACAGTTCACCGTCGCGGTAGTTGAAAGCGTCCATGGTTTACCCTTACTGATGCTTGTGCGATTGCGACTTTTGACCGTCTTTACTGTCGTCTGGCAGGTACAGCGGGCCCTTCTGGCCACAGGCGGAAACAAGGCAGGCAATCGCGACGAGCGCCGCGAGGGAGGAGATCAGGCGCTTCATGGCGTAATCCTTTGAAATAAGCAGTATTGCGCCCGAGTATACCGAGCACCCGCCGCCTTGCCTATGCAGGCAGCTCGCCGTCGGGCGGGGGGGTGGCTGCGCCTGCAGGCGCAGGTCGGTATCCTTTGCATTCGGCGCGCCGCGCTCGTATCTTGCCCGGCTTGCGTGTGTGCAGACATTTTTGAGGTTCTTGCAATGAGTTTGACCGAAGCGCGTTTTCACGACCTGGTCGACGCGACCCAACAGGCACTGGAAGACCTGTTCGATGAGACGGACCTGGATCTGGATATGGAGAACTCGGCGGGGGTCCTGACCATCAAGTTCGACAACGGCAGCCAGCTGATCTTCAGCCGTCAGGAACCTTTGCGTCAGCTGTGGCTGGCTGACAAATCCGGTGGCTTCCACTTCGACTATGACGAGCAGAGTGGCAAGTGGACCTGCGAAAAAACCGAAGAGTTGCTGGGCGAGATGCTTGAGCGCATCGTCTGGGAACGAATTGGCGAGAAGCTCGACTTCGACGAGATCTGAGATGAGCACTGCAGCAAAGCCGGCCAAACCGCTCTACAGCAACGTCAGCCCGGCGGTGCCGTCACCTTGCATCAGCACTTGTCGGCTGGATGAACACAAGGTGTGCATTGGCTGTTTTCGCCATGTTGAAGACATTCGCCAATGGCGTTCGGCCGATGACGAACAGCGTCGGCAGATCTGCCAGCAGGCTCAGGTTCGTCGGCAACTGGCAGGGGCAACGTAAACCCCATAGGTATTGTGTATTTACTTGGCTGTGGTAGTGTCGGACTTAGTTCGGCTGTGCCGAGTTCTTGCAAACCCCGCCCTTGGGCGGGGTTTTGCTTTATGTCGCTCAAAAAAAGGAGCCTGATTGGATCATGAGCACCACGCCTTCCATTATCGTCACCCGATTGGACGTTCAGCGTCTCGAGCGTCTGATCGACAGCCTCGATGAAAAGACGCAGGACTCGCCGGGTGTGCTCGCCTTGCAGGATGAGCTGGACCGCGCCGAGCTGGTCGGTCACGAGGAAGTGCCGGCCGGTGTCGTCACCATGAATTCGCGGGTTCATTGCCGTGAAGAAGCCAGCGGCAAGGACTACCACCTGACCTTGGTCTACCCCAAGGATGCCAACGCTGACGAAGGCAAGATCTCCATTCTTGCGCCAATCGGCAGCGCGCTGCTGGGCCTGTCGGTAGGCGGGCAGATCGATTGGCCCGCACCGGGCGGCAAGACCCTCAAGCTCAAGCTGCTGGAAGTCGAATACCAGCCAGAAGCAGCGGGCGACTTCGACCTCTGAGCCTCAAACCTGCGCCAGGGCGTCGTTGAGCGCCTGCTCCAGCTCGCCCTTGTAGCGCAGGTAGAGAATGCTTGAACCGAGGCCATCGGCCAGCAGGCCGGACAGGTCCAGGTCGGTGATGTAGCAACGGTAGCGCTCAGCCTCGCGGCGCTGGCCGATGATCTCGCGGGCGACCACGGTATACAGCTGGTCGCCGTGCTCCAGTTCGGAAAACTCGCGCTGATTGCAGTACAGCGTGACCTGCACGTCATCGCTGGCGCCAGCCTGCAGAATAGCCTGCACTTCGTAGTAGGGGTTGTCGGTGGCGGTGATCTCTACGCGCCTGGTTTCCACCTGGCGAACCTTGCCAGGTGCCGATGGCAACAATTGGTAATAAAGAATATCCAGTGAGCCTTGGGCCTGCAGGCTGTCCAGTGGCAGCCGTGCTTCGCGGCGAAAAGCGATCGACTTCAAGAAGCGCTGTAGTGGCAGCAGTAAGCTGGTTTCGTCATGGAACGGCAGGCGTTGTTGCCATAGTGCGTTGTGCTCATCCAGCACGTAGACATCTGCCCAGCCCTCGAGCACCCGGTAAAACAACTGAATGCACTGTGGCTGCCCCAGGGGCAGGACCTGCGCCAGATCGAGGTCTTGCAGGGCATTTGCATCCAGGTGCAGGGGACTGTAGACACTACGGTCGTTGCCCAGATAACGCCGCACAGCATCAAGATCTTCCAGGGTGACCAGATTCACCGCGCCAGCTTGCAGCTCCAGCACATGGGTATGCTGCTCGACTTGCAGCAGGTAACGGTGGTTGAGGTGTTGCGCCAACAGTTCACGGGCGCAGACGAACACGTCTTCAACCCGCTGGGCAATGGCCTGGGCACGGTTATGGCAGAAGCAACGCACCTGTAGCCGGGGCAGGTGATTGGCGTCCTTGAGGTTGTTGAGGTAGTCGCGCAGGCAGCGTAGCAAGGCATGCTCGCCGTCGTAGCGGTGTACCTGAACTTCGTTCCAGCTGTTGAGGGTGACCTGATCCAGGGTCAGCACCAGGTTCTCGCGCACCCCGGCGTAGCTCAACGAGTCGGTGCGTTCGGTCGTCATCAGAATGTTCAGGTCGCGGTGGTGCCGCAATGGGTCGATGCCAACGTTGACCAGCAGGAGGATCTCGTCCGCCACGCTTGGCTGTAGCAAGCGTTGTTCGCTGACATCCGCAAAGGGCAGGGCGATGCTCTGTTGCAGGCTGCCGAGCAGGTTGAACAGTTCATGCTCGGTCAGGTCGCTGCTGCCCGGGTGCAGGGCGAGGCGCGTACTGCTGTCGATGACGCCATTGCGGTAGGCCCAGGCCAATAGCTCAAGCAGCTCGCGGCAGCGTTTGATCGGCGCAAAATGCTCCCATTCATGGGCACCCAGATTACCGTTGTACAGGCCCCAGTGAATCTGCCCGGGTTCCTTGCGGTTGGGGGACTGGACCAGCGTCAGGGTGTCTTCGGCCAGGTCGGGGGCGATCCCCGGGTTGATGAACTCGACCTTGCCGGCGCGGCGTTCGAAGGCCGCGTATAAGCGCCGCCCGAGCACGCTGAGGTCGCGTTGGTCAATGCGACTGGCGACGTTCTGGTTACGGGCAAACTGGCACAGGAAGCGGTAGCTGACATTCAGCTCGGCCACCAACTCGCGACGTTCGACCGCAACCTGGCGCACTTTCCATTGGCTGCGGCTGTCGAGCAGTGTCAGTTGACGCTCGTCCCAGCCCCATTCCTGGGTCAGGCGCTGCAGCAGGTCACGCTGCCAGCTGGCGCTGCGTTGACGCCCGGGACCGGTGAGTTTTTTGTTCACTTTCAAATACAGGCTACGGCGCACCAGCTCCAGGCGTTGATGCTCGCCGCGCCCTTGCAGGTACTGCTCAATACGCCGGTAAACCATCATGTACGGGTCGAGTTCATCGAGGTCCAGACGATTGGCGAAGACCGCTTGCTTGAACTGCAGGCTCAGGCACTGCACCTGCGGGTGTTCGCTGGCGTATACCTCGGTCAGCAGCAGTTTGAGCACCGACTTGTAGGGTGAGGCGATGCCCTTGAACAGTTGCCAGAGCCCGGCGCCGACGTACTCACCCGGTGGAATGTGCGCCAGATGGCCAAGGTCGAGGTTGTCTTCGGGGCGCACGAAACGCTTGGACAGCAGGGTCTCGATGTACAGGTGATAACGCGATTCTTCGTAGGTCGGCACCATCCACCACAAAGGTGTACGCCCGGCCAGCCAGATCGCGGTGCGGTAAAACTCATCGAGCAGCAAGTAGTGCTGGGTAGTGCCGCAGTCGTCGGAGCTCAATTGGCAGTCGCGCTCGCCCTTGGCGAAGCTTTGCGGCTCGATCAGAAATAAATGGGCCTCGGCCCCTTGGCTGGCGGCCCAGGTTTCCAGGAGTTGGCATTTTTTGCGCAGTTCAGCCAGTTCGCTTTCACTCAGGTCGGCGGTGTGGCAAACCCAGACGTCCATATCGCTCTGCTCGGCCTGAGCCAAGGTGCCGAGGCTACCCATCAGGAACAACCCTTGAATCGGCTGAGGCGGGTTGCCGTGTCGAGGCCTGTAAGCGAATGAGCGGGTCAGGCGCTGGGCTTCAGCGAGCAGCTGATTGTCCGGCTCGAAATTCGCGACGCCTGCGGGCGTGGTGCCTGATACGTAACCTGGCAGCAGGGGGTGATTGACGTGCAGGAACAGTGGCAGCAGGGTCAATACTTGCTGCTGACGGCTCGACAAGCCTTCCATGGCGCGCGCCAGGCGGCCCTGGTTGAGCGTCAGGAAGCGCGTGCGCAGGTGGCTGAGCACCTTACGGTCGATACCTTGGTCAAGGTCGGGGCGAATTTCGTGGGGATGGTTCATTGCGGGCTAAACCGGCCGTCAGGGAGCAAGGGCAAGTTTAAGCGTTAATTTTATTTTGACGCCATTTTGTTAACGCATCGCGGGGCAAGCCCGCCCCCACAGGCAGGTAATCACCTGTGGGAGCGGGCTTGCCCCGCGATTTTTGGTGTTCTCAGGCCGGCTGAGTGACGTTGAGGATGGTCAGCAGTTGCTGCGCATGCTCGGCCGCATCATGCCCCAGGCTGGTCAGGTAACCGCCATCGGGCTGGTCGGTCAGTTGTTTGTCGTACAGGCGTTGGGCTGCTGCGATGAGATCTTTAGAAGCAGTGTTATGAACCTTGATCCCTTCCTGGGTGCTATCCAGGTTGAACAGGGCAAGAACTTCCAGCTCGGCAATCAGATCGGGGGTAAACGACATAGAAACTCCGACTTCCAGACAGGGAGGGCAGCACCGTAGCCGGTGCCTGATTTCGCAGTGTAGTCAGGGAAATCCTGCTTTGCTTCAGTCCTTTTCAGGCGGCAGCTCAGGCAGGGCGCGCAAGGCGGTTTCATACCACTCGGTGTTAAAGGCACGGTCATCATCGAGCATCGCATCGATCTCGTAGGCCAGGACGTGGGCCATGAGGTTGAGGATGTCTTCGCGCTCGTAACCGACTAGGGTGAGCTTGTTGAAGGTGGCTTTGGCTGCGGGTGGGTTTTCGGTTTCGATCTGGTTTTCGATCGCTTCGATCAAGGTCGACTCGGCGAACGCTTCGTCGTCGTTGTCGATTTCGGTTGGCTCGCTCATGGGCGAATCTCCTCTAAAGGGATGCTCAGTGTGCCATGAGCCAGACACCAATGCCTTGCTATCGACAAACTCCATGATGCTGGTCAGTAGCCTGGCATGGGTCTATAACATCCCGGCCAACCCCTTTGCGGCCTGGAGGCTGTTTTCATGCTCAAGCTTCACGGATTTGCCGTCAGCAACTACTACAACATGGTCAAGCTGGCGCTGTTGGAAAAAGGCGTTCCGTTTCAGGAAGTGCTGTTCTTCGGCGGCCAAAGCCCGGAGGCACTGAAAGTCAGCCCGCGTGGCAAAGTGCCGGTGCTGGAGACAGAACATGGTTTTCTCAGCGAAACCAATCTG
This sequence comes from Pseudomonas sp. H9, assembly GCF_004353925.1. Lineage (GTDB taxonomy): Bacteria > Pseudomonadota > Gammaproteobacteria > Pseudomonadales > Pseudomonadaceae > Aquipseudomonas. Next base: position 312,318 of record NZ_SMOK01000012.1, read on the forward strand.
ATCCTCGACTACATCGAGCAGACGCAACCCGTTGAGAAGGCTCTGATGCCGACCGACGCCTTTGCCCAGGCCAAGGTGCGCGAGTTGGCCAAGGAAATCGAGCTGTACATCGAACTGCCTGCCCGTGCTTGTTACCCGGAAGCCTTCTTTGGCACCAAGGTTGACCCGGCGATCAAAGAAAAAGCCAAAGCAGAGCTGCTGGCCGGGGTGCAAACGCTCAAGCGCAACGGTGCGTTCGCACCCTACGTTGCCGGTGAGCAGATGACCGTCGCCGATATGCTGTTCTGCTTCAGCCTCGATCTGGCCTGCGCCGTGGGCAAAGAGGTGTTTGAGATGGACCTGTTGGCGGACTTCCCACAGGCCAAGGCCCTGCTCAAGCACTTCAAGCAGAACCCCAACGTGCAGAAAATTGTTGCAGACAAGGACGCACAAATGCCGGCGTTTCTTGAGATGGTGCGTGGCTCCAAGCGCTAACCTGCACACCGAAGCAGGCTCGCGGCATTGCGCCGACGAGCCTGCGCCGTCACTCAGCGGCTGGCCAGCAAGGCCTGGCCACGTGCTACGGCGGCGCGTACCTGGGCCGGGGCGGTACCACCGATGTGGTTACGGGCGTTGACCGAGCCTTCCAGGGTGAGCACCGCGAATACGTCTTGCTCGATCTGGTCGCTGAACTGACGCAGCTCTTCCAGGCTCATTTCCGCCAGGTCTTTGCCGGTATCGACGCCGTACTTCACTGCGTGGCCGACGATTTCGTGGCAGTCACGGAATGGCAGGCCGCGGCGTACCAGGTAGTCAGCCAGGTCGGTGGCGGTGGAGAAGCCACGCAGGGCGGCTTCGCGCATGATCGCGTGGCGAGGCTTGATCGCCGGGATCATGTCGGCAAAGGCACGCAGCGAGTCGCGCAGGGTGTCGGCGGCGTCGAACAGCGGCTCTTTGTCTTCCTGGTTGTCCTTGTTGTAGGCCAGTGGCTGGCCTTTCATCAGGGTCAACAGGCCGGTGAGGGCGCCGAATACACGACCGGTCTTGCCGCGAACCAGCTCCGGAACGTCTGGGTTTTTCTTCTGCGGCATGATCGAGCTGCCGGTGCAGAAACGGTCGGGCAGGTCAATGAACTGGAACTGGGCGCTGGTCCACAGCACCAGCTCTTCAGAGAAGCGCGACAGGTGCATCATTGCCACACTGGCAGCGGCGCAGAATTCAATGGCGAAGTCGCGGTCGGAGACGCCGTCCAGCGAGTTGCCACCCACGGCTTCGAAGCCCAGCAACTGACAGGTCAGTTCGCGGTCGATCGGGTAAGTGGTGCCTGCCAGTGCAGCGCTACCCAGCGGCATGCGGTTGGTGCGCTTGCGGCAGTCAACCAGACGCTCGTAGTCGCGGCTGAGCATCTCGAACCAAGCCAGCAGGTGGTGGCCGAAGGTGACCGGCTGAGCAGTTTGCAGGTGGGTGAAGCCGGGCATGATGGTTTCGGCTTCGCGCTCGGCTTGTTCCAGCAGGCCTTTTTGCAGGCGGGTGATTTCGGCCAGGATCAGGTCGATCTCGTCACGCAGCCACAGGCGGATGTCGGTGGCAACCTGGTCGTTACGGCTACGGCCGGTGTGCAGTTTTTTACCGGTGATGCCGATGCGGTCGGTCAGGCGTGCTTCGATGTTCATGTGCACGTCTTCAAGGTCGACGCGCCAGTCGAAGTTACCGGCCTCGATTTCACCCTGAATGGTTTTCAGGCCATCAATGATGGTGTCGCGCTCGGCGTCTGTGAGCACGCCGACCTTCGCCAGCATGGTGGCGTGGGCGATCGAACCCATGATGTCGTGGCGGTACAGGCGCTGGTCAAAATTGACGGAGGCGGTGAAACGGGCGACGAAGGCGTCGACGGGCTCACTGAAGCGGCCGCCCCAGGACTGATTGGTCTTGTCGGTGCTCATGGATTCACTCGTTGAAGGCGTGAACGGAAAAGTGCTGCCGATGATAACAGGGTTAAGGGCTGCACCGTAGGACGGCGGTCGGTGCGTGTGCGTGATTGTGTCGCAGCACAGGCGCGCGACAGGGCGTGCGCAACAGGATATTTATCGATTGAACGGCAGTGTTGCGGCAACCGTCTACAGTTGGACAGAGGATCGGCATGTTTCTAGCCGACCAGTGAATCTTTAGCCTTCGTGCGAGTCTGAGCGTGGATCGCCGTGACGGTCGTACCTCACTTGTCTACGCTACCCTTGTGCGAGACTCACGCAGGAATCCAGCGCAATATGAATGTCCTGATCGTTGATGACGAACCCCAAGCCCGGGAACGCCTGAGCCGACTGCTCGGTGAACTGGGAGGCTATACAGTACTGGAGCCCAGTGCCAGCAATGGCGAAGAGGCTCTGGCCCTGATCGACAGCCTCAAACCTGAGGTGGTCCTGCTCGACATCCGCATGCCTGGTCTGGATGGCTTGCAGGTCGCCGCGCGCTTGTGCGAGCGCGAGGCACCGCCTGCTGTAGTGTTCTGTACCGGTGATGACGAGTTCACCGTGCAGTCCTTCAAAGACAGCACGTTGGGCTACGTGCTCAAACCGGTGACGGCCGATGCCCTGCGTGAAGCCTTGCGCAAGGCCGAGCGGCCCAATCGGGTGCAACTGGCGGCGTTGACGCGCCCGGCAGCCGAGAGTGGCAGTGGCCCGCGTAGCCATATCAGTGCGCGCACCCGTAAAGGCATCGAGTTGATTCCCCTGGACCAGGTGATCTACTTCATCGCCGACCATAAGTACGTGACCTTGCGCCACGACGCCGGCGAGGTGCTCCTGGATGAGCCGCTCAAGGCGCTGGAAGACGAGTTTGGTGATCGTTTTGTGCGGATTCACCGCAACGCGTTGGTGGCCCGCAACCGAATCGACCGGCTGCAGCGCACGCCGCTGGGGCATTTTCAGCTGTACCTCAAAGGCCTCAATGGCGATGCATTGATTGTCAGCCGTCGGCATGTGGCCGGTGTGCGCAACATGATGCGACAGCTTTAGGCCGGGGCTGGAGAATTTTCCTACCAAGGATGGTGCATTTCTCCAGTGACATAGATCTGCAAGTGGGTCGGACTGAGCTGTTATCATCCGTTACATCTATCTTGTACGGATCGATCCATGTCCACTCGTGAAATCCGCATCGCCACACGCAAAAGTGCTCTTGCCTTGTGGCAGGCCGAATACGTCAAAGCCCGTCTGGAGCAGGCCCACCCGGGTTTGCTGGTAACACTGGTCCCGATGGTTAGCCGGGGCGACAAGCTGCTTGACTCACCGTTGTCGAAAATCGGTGGCAAGGGTCTGTTCGTCAAGGAACTGGAAACCGCGCTGCTGGAAAACCAGGCCGACATCGCCGTGCATTCGATGAAAGACGTGCCCATGGACTTCCCCGAGGGCCTGGGCCTGTACTGCATCTGCGAGCGCGAAGACCCGCGTGACGCCTTTGTTTCCAATACCTTCAAGAGCCTGGATGAGCTGCCAGCTGGCAGTATCGTGGGCACTTCCAGCTTGCGTCGCCAGGCGCAACTGCTGACCCGTCGCCCGGACCTTGAAATCCGCTTCCTGCGTGGCAACGTCAATACGCGCTTGGCCAAACTCGATGCGGGTGAGTACGACGCGATCATCCTGGCCGCCGCCGGCTTGATCCGCCTGGGCTTTGAAGCGCGCATCACCTCCGGCATCAGCGTCGAAGACAGCCTGCCTGCTGGTGGCCAGGGTGCCGTGGGCATCGAATGCCGCAGCGCCGACAGTGAAATTCACGCGTTGCTGGCGCCTCTGCACCATCAGGACACCGCCGACCGCGTGGTTGCCGAACGGGCGCTCAACAAGCATCTCAATGGCGGTTGCCAGGTGCCGATTGCCTGTTATGCCGTGCTCGAAGGTGACCAATTGTGGCTGCGTGGCCTGGTGGGTGAACCCAGTGGCGGCAAGTTGCTGTGCGCCGAAGCCCGTGCGCCGCGCCAGGATGCTGAAGCCCTGGGCGTGCAGGTGGCCGAAGACCTGCTCAAACAAGGCGCTGACGACATCCTCAAAGCCGTTTATGGCGAGGCCGGTCACCCGTGAGCGGCTGGCGTCTGCTCCTGACCCGGCCAGCGGAAGAATGCGCTGCGCTGGCACAGGCGCTGGCCGAACAAGGGGTTGCCAGTAGCAGCCTACCGTTGCTCGACATCGAGCCGCTGGAACTGGACGAGGCGCAGCTGGACGTGTTGCGTGGTGTCGATCGTTACGCCGCCATCATTGTGGTCAGCAAGCCGGCGGCCCGCCTCGGGTTGGCCGCGTTATCCCCTTACTGGCCACAGCTACCTGAACAAGCCTGGTTCACGGTGGGGGCCGCCTCTGCACAGGTGCTTCAGGCCAGCGGCTGCCAGGTCAGCTACCCCGCCGCCGGCGACGATAGCGAAGCACTGCTGCAGTTACCGGCGTTGCATCAGGTAATCGCCGGCCCGGCACCCCGGGTGTTGATCATGCGCGGTGAAGGGGGGCGCGAATTGCTTGCCGAGCGTCTCACCGAGCGAGGTGCTAGTGTCGATTATCTGCAACTCTATCGCCGCTTGCTGCCGACTTACCCCGACGGTGCGCTGCCTGCGCGTGTTGCCGAGGAACGCCTGAACGGCTTGGTGGTCAGCAGTGGGCAGGGTTTTGAACATTTGCGGCAGTTGGCCGGGGAAGATTGGCCTCAGCTCGCACAGCTGACGCTGTTCGTTCCCAGCCCGCGTGTTGCCGCGCAAGCCCGGGATGCCGGGGCACAGAATGTAGTGGACTGTCGCGGTGCCAGTGCCGCGGCGTTGTTGGCAGCCCTGCAGCAAATGCCTGCACCTGCCCTCTGAAGCGCTAAGCTGATTGGCGACGAGCCCAATGCAAAGGATGGATACGTGAGCGAAACTGTCTTGCCCAACGATGACCTGCAATCGACGCCAGCGGCGTCTGAACCCTCTGCCACTACGCCGGGCAAACGTTCGGGCAATGGGCTGGCCGTCCTGGCGCTGCTGCTCGGCGCCGCAGGCGTAGCCGTCGGTGGTTGGGGTGTATGGCAGGTGCGTCAGCTCCAGGGCGCCGAACAGGGCCAGGGGCAATACCTGCAATCCTTGAGCGAAAAGACCCAGGCGTTGCAATTGCGTGAGCAGCAGATCTCGGCGCAGCTGGCGAAGTTGCCTGCGGCTGACGAGCTGGAAGACCGCCGCCGCTTGGTCGCGCAACTGCAGGGCGATCAACAACGCTTGAGCCAGCGTCTGGAAACCATTCTAGGGGCCAGCCGCAAGGACTGGCGTCTGGCCGAGGCGGAGCACTTGTTGCGTCTGGCAAGCTTGCGCTTGTCTGCGTTGCAGGATGTTGTCAGCGCCCGTGCGCTGGTGCAGGGTGCCGATGACATCCTGCGAGAGCAGAGCGACCCGGGTGCTTTTGCCGCCCGTGAGCAACTGGCCAAGAGCCTGGCCACGCTCAACAGCGTTCAACAGCCGGATCGCACCGGGCTGTTCCTGAAACTGGCAGCTCAGCGTGAGCTGGTCCAGCAGCTCAGCGCGCAATCGCCCGAATTCAACAGTGATGCCGATGCGTTGGGTGCGCTGACTGCTGATGGTGATGGCGCCAGTCGTTGGTCGCAGTGGTGGGCAGAGATGTCCAAGTACTTCCAGATCGATTTCGACGTGGATGACAATGTCCGTCCATTGCTGGCCGGGCAGTCGCTTAATCAGCTTCGCCTGGCGTTGAGCCTGACCATCGAGCAAGCCCAGTGGGCGGCACTCAACGGTGAGGCGAAGGTCTACACCCAGGCCCTGGACGACGCGCGCAGTGTCTTGCTGGCCAACTTCAACCCGGACAACCCGCAAAGCAAGGCCATGCTCGACAGCCTCAACGCATTGGCCGAGGAGCCGGTATCGGTGGTGGTCCCGGATCTGGCCGACAGCCTCAGCGCCGTACAAGCCTACCTTGAGCGTCGGCACCTGCCGGCCGAGGAGGCTAAGCCATGAAGCGCGTCTACCTGCTGGCGGTTGTGGCCATTGCGGCCGCTGCCGCACTCGGGATCGCCATCGCCAAGCACAGTGGTTATGTGCTGATTTCATACGGCAGCTTTCGCTATCAGTCAGGGCTGTGGGCGGCGCTGGCGGTCTTGGCCTGCATCATTCTCGGCGTGCTGCTGGTGCGCTACCTGGTCGGTTTGGTGCTGACTTCCAGCGGTGTGGTCAACCCGTGGTCGCGGCGTAACCGCAGCCGTCGTACGCGCCTGGCAATCGAGCAGGGCCAGTTGGATCTTGCTGAGGGCCGTTGGGCGAGCGCGCAGCGCCACTTGCAGCGTGCAGCCGAGGCTGAGCGTCAACCCTTGTTGTACTACCTCGGCGCTGCCCGCGCGGCGAACGAGCTGGGGCGGATCGAGGACCGCGATAACCTGCTTGAGCGTGCTCTGGAGCGCCAGCCGCAAGCGGAGCTGGCCATCGCCTTGAGCCATGCCCAACTGCAGATGGATCACGGTGAGAGCGATGCGGCTTTGATGACATTGCAAGCCATGCAGGAACGTCATCCGCATAACGCTCAAGTGCTCAGATTGCTGCAACGGCTGTACCGCGAGCGCGGCGACTGGTCGGCACTGATTCGCCTGATGCCAGAGTTGCGCAAAGGCAAGGTACTGCCCGCCGCTGAATTGGCAGATCTGGAGCAGCGCGCCTGGGGAGAAAACCTCAGCCTTGCTGCCAGTCGTGAAGGGGAAGAGCAAAGCGCACTGCAGTCACTTGAGCGGGCTTGGCAACAACTGACAGCCGCGCAGCGCCAGGAGCCACAGCTGGTGTTGGCCTATGCCGAGCAGTTGCGTCAGTTGGGGGCCGAAAGTGAGGCTGAGAAGGCCCTGCGCACGGCACTCAAACGTGAGTATGAAAGTCATCTGGCGCGCCTTTATGGTTTGGTGCGTGGTTCTGATCCGGCGCGGCAGTTACAAACGGCCGAAGGCTGGTTGAAGGAGCATGGCGATGACCCAGGGCTGTTGCTCACTCTGGGGCGGTTGAGCCTGCAGAACCGGCTGTGGGGCAAGGCGCGTGATTACCTGGAAAGTAGTTTGCGCCTGCAGCGAAATCCTGAGGCCTGTGCCGAGCTGGCACGTTTGTTGGCCGGGCTGGGTGATTCCGAGCGCAGCAATCAGCTATTTCAGGAAGGCTTGGGGCTGCTCGACGAGCGCCTGCTGGCATTGCCCTTGCCTGGGGCTGTGCAAGCCTGACTGACCCTTGGGTGTGCGCTAATGCGCATGCCCAAGGTGTTGCAGAAAAGACCTACAAGTCCAGGTTTATTTTCCTTATAAGAGCCGACGAATTTTCTACGCGGCTACGCGATTATTCCCTTTCACTTCAGGGACTTACCTTATTTGTCGTGCCTTGAAACAAGACGCGACTTTCCTCTACCGTTGAAGCTTGTTTAATTCGATAACGGACACATCATGCCGTTGCCACGCGTGCGCTCAATGTTCCTTCCGGCCTTTTTGGCCTCGGTGCTAATGCTGGCCGTCGCGCTTTATCTTGAATGGGGTATGGCGTTGTCGCCTTGCTCATTGTGTTACAGCCAGCGACTTTTTCTAGGTGGCTTTGTATTGGTCTGCTTTTGCGCAGTGCTGCACCTTCCCGGCCCCTTTGGTACTTACGTTTATGCCGGGCTGGCGTTGTTGTTTGCTGCTGCCGGAGCGCTGATTGCAGCCAGGCATGTGTGGTTGCAGGGGGCATCGGCTCTGACGCTTGGTTGTCAGCCTTCAATGAGCTATTTCATCGAAAGCATGCCGCTGAGCCAGTTGCTGAAAGTCATGGTGCTGGGCAGTTCTGAATGTGTGCCGATCAATTGGAGTTTTCTCGATCTGACGGTGCCTGAATGGAGCTTGTTGGCGTTCGTATTGTTAGCCCTCTTGCTGCTTGTTCGCCTGTTTGCGTACAGGCACGCCGTCATCCGCCGCTTGGCCAATAACTGAAGCGAAGGGTTCGGGTTCAAACGACCGGCGGCAGACCAAAGTGGGATTAAACACTTGTATGAACTTTGTCGCCTGCGTACCTTGAAGCCAAGGGCGCACGGGAATAATCTCCCTGCACGCATACCGAAAACACAGCTGCTCGATGCCGCCTGCTGATTTCACCTTTGCTGCGCACGTTTGCGAGCGGGGGCAGGCGCATTACCCAGAAGGGAAGAGATCGCCATGCTAGATAGTTGTCAGAATGCTCAGGAACGCTGGGGTGGGGTTCATAAGCTCATAGACCGCTGGTTGGATGAGCGTGCAGAGTTGGTGACAGCCTTTCGCGCGTTACGCGATGCCAAGCCGGCATTTGCTGACAAGGACAAGAGCCGGGACTTCTGTGCGGTGCTGATCGACTATGTGTCGGCCTGGCATTTTGAAGTGAGTGAACAACTGGTCAGCGAAGCTAAAGCCTTTGGTGATACACGGGGGCTGGAACTGGCCAAACAAATCAGCCCGCGTATCGATGCGACCACTGAAATTGCTACGGCCTTCAACGATCATTGCGACAAGGGTAACTGCAACGACCCTGAGCGCTTTGCGAAAAAGCTGAGCGAGCTTGGGAGCCTGCTGCACGAGCGCTTCGAACTCGAAGATTGCCTGATCGAAGTGCTGCACAACGCGCACAGTGAAGAGGGCGCGGTACAGGCCTGATGGGCATGCCGACAGCTCAGTCGGCAACCCCCAGAAGCTCGATCTCGAACACCAGTGGCGTATAGGGCGCAATCAGGTCGCCCGCGCCTTCGGCGCCATAGGCCTGCGCTGAAGGAATCACCAGGCGCCACTTCGACCCAGTTGCCATTTCAGGCAGCGCCACTTGCCACCCCTCGATCACACTGTCCAGGTTGAACCATTGTGCTTGCTGGTTCTGATCGAAGACTGTGCCATCGGGCAATTTCCCGACATAGCGAACCTGAACTTTGCCGTGGGCAGAGGGCTTGGCGCCGGTGCCAGTTGCCCATTCATTGACGAGAATGCCTGCGGCTAATTCGCGCACACCTGCTCGGGCTCGCTCAGTGGCCATGAAGCGTTTTTCTGCACTCAACAATTGTTCTTGTTGTGCCTGTAGCGCGGCTTCCTGTGCACGATTTTCATGTTCACTGAGTATGGCTGTCATACGCTCTTTGCTCAGCGCCAACGGCTTGTTCTGATAGGCCTGACGCAGGCCTTCAAGCAAGGCTTCCAATTGCAAGTCGGGAACTTCAGAACGCAAGCGCTCACCAAGGCTTGCCCCCAGGCTGTAGGCCAGATCGTGCTCATTTGTGGTGGGTTGTGCCGGAGCTGCCAAGAGCGATGCCGGGAATAGAAAAAGAGCTAATACGAGATAGCGCGACACGGGCTCACTCCTGCTTCAGCGGACATGAAGTATGCCAGCCTTCGTCTGCGACTTCGTGTAAATATCAGCAACACTTTTTGAAGCATCTACACTTGATTCCAGCTGCAGCGATAACAACTTTGCCCAGGCATGCAACGCGGCGCCATCAATACTGTCAACATGCCCTAGCGGCGGTAGCAGCAGAAGCATAGTATGAGCCGCACTCTCGTCAGCCAGGAGGTAAACCATGTCGGCCAATAAGAAGCCAGTAAGTACGCCGTTGCACCTGCTCCAACAACTCTCGGGCAGCCTGCTTGATCATTTGGAAAATGCCTGCTCGCAAGCGCTGGCTGATGCTGAAAAATTGCTCGCCAAGTTGGAAAAACAGCGTGGCAAGGCACAAGAAAAACTGCACAAGTCCCGTCTCAAACTTCAAGACGCAGCCAAGTCTGGAAAAGCCAAGGCACAAGCCAAAGCCAAGTCCACTGCCGCTGAACTGGAAGAGTTGCTCGATTCGCTCAAAGAGCGTCAGTCGCAGACTCGCACCTATATTCTTCAACTCAAGCGTGACGCTCAGGAAAGCCTGAAACTGGCCCAGGGTGTTGGCAAGGTTAGAGAAGCAGCTGCCAAGGCACTGACTCAGCGTGAAGCAAAACCTGCTCCTGTAGCGGCCAAACCAGCTGCCAAGCCAGCCGCCAGAGTCGCGAGCAAACCTGCCGCCAAGCCTGCGGCAAAAGCTGCTGCCAAACCGGCTGCCAAGGCCCCTGCGCGTACTGCTGCAGCCAAGCCTGCTGCGGCTAAAGCACCCGCCAAGCCTGCAGCCAAAACCGCAGCAGCCAAACCGGCTGCCGCAAAAGCGCCGGCGAAACCGGCAGCAGCAAAACCAGCAGCAAAACCAGCAGCAAAACCGGCGGCCAAGCCAGCTGCCAAAGCGGCTGCTAAGCCTGCCGCTAAAACGGCTGCTGCCAAACCTGCCGCAGCCAAGCCAGCAGCTAAGCCAGCCGCTGCGAAAGCCCCGGCCAAACCTGCTGCGGCCAAACCGGTTGCTGCCAAGCCAGCTGCTAAACCTGCAGCCAAGCCGGCAGCAGCGAAGGCACCTGCCAAGCCGGCAGCAAAACCTGCCGCAGCGAAAGCCCCGGCCAAACCTGCAGCCAAACCTGCTGCGGCAAAAGCACCTGCCCGGCCAGCGGCCAAGCCAGCCGCCAAACCGGCAGCGCAACCTGCTGCAGCCAAGCCTGCTACCCCGGCACCCGCGCCAGTGGCTTCCACTCCAGCGCCAGCAGCCACGGCACCGACAGCTGCGCCAGCCGCTCCGGCATCGCCAGTAACTGCACCTCAGACGCCGTCTTCGGCCTCCTGAGTCGATTGCATCGCGACGCGCAGCGTATGCCGCGCGTCGTGATGCGCACTGGTGCCTTCGGGTGTCAGGTAGTTCAACCAGTCGGCAGCCGGTTCAGATGCTGCCAACCAATCGTCACAGATCTCCTGTAAGCGTTCGAGCAAGATACGCTCTGCATTGAGTTCCAGCCCTTTCACCTGCTCACGCAAATGAGCCAGTTGCGGATCCTGACTGGCTGCGGTTCGCCATTGCTGGCGTAGGTTGCGTAACGGTGTGATCACCCCGAGTTGCCAGGCTGCGGCACGTTCGCGCAAGGCCTGCATACGTTGCTCAGTTGGCGCAATGCCGCGGGTATTGAGCCAGGCTGCACACAGCAGCAGGCAGACATCGCCTCCTTGATCCTGCCATTGCAGGCACGCAGCTTCCACGCCGGGGCGGGCGTAAAGATTCAGGGCAAAATTCCACAGGTCGGTGTGCATGGTCCTACTCGCGCCAGTTGCCGACGAAGCTGGTAGACTTCGCGGCCATTATGATCAGACTATCGAACCTCACTTTACAGCGTGGTCCTCAGCGCCTGCTAGAAGGCGCCGAGATGACCCTGCACGCCGGCCAGAAAGCCGGCCTGATCGGTGCCAATGGCGCCGGTAAATCCAGCCTGTTCGCCTTGCTGCGCGGGGAGCTGACGCCCGATTCCGGTGACTGTCAGCTGCCGGCAGACTGGCGCATTGCGCACATGCGTCAGGAGGTCGATACCCTCGACCGGCTGGCGGTCGACTATGTGCTTGATGGTGACGCTCGACTGCGTAAGGTCCAGGCTGACCTCGCCGCTGCCGAGGCGGCCCATGATGGTACGGCGCTCGCGCGCCTGCACATTGAGCTCGACAGTGCTGACGGCTATACCGCCGATGCTCGCGCGCGCAAATTGCTGGCAGGTCTGGGCTTTACCAACGAGCAGATGGACCGTCGTGTCGGTGACTTCTCCGGTGGCTGGCGGATGCGTTTGAACCTGGCCCAGGCACTGATGTGCCCATCCGACCTGTTGCTGCTCGACGAGCCAACCAACCACCTGGACCTCGATGCGATCCTGTGGCTGGAGGAATGGCTCAAGGGTTATCCCGGCACGCTGTTGCTGATTTCCCACGACCGCGATTTTCTCGATGCCGTGGTCGACCATGTGGCGCACGTCGAACAGTGCAAATTGACGCTTTACCGCGGCGGTTACACGGCGTTCGAGCGCACGCGTGCCGAGCGCCTGGCGCAGCAGCAACAGGCCTATGAGAAGCAGCAGGCTCAGCGTGCGCACATGGAAAAGTACATCGCCCGATTCAAGGCCCAGGCCACCAAGGCCCGTCAGGCGCAAAGCCGGATCAAGGCGTTGGAACGCATGGAGGAGTTGTCGGCTGCACATGTAGATTCGCCGTTCGACTTCACCTTCCGTGAGTCAGAAAAAATCTCCAGCCCGCTGCTCGACTTGTCGGAAGGGCGCCTGGGTTACGGCGACAAGACCATCCTCGAGAAGGTCAAGCTGCAGCTCACGCCGGGTGCGCGAATCGGTTTGCTCGGCCCCAACGGTGCGGGTAAGTCGACGCTGATCAAGAACCTGGCCGGTGAACTGGAGCCGCTGAGCGGGCGCCTGGTGCGCGGTGAGAACCTGTCTGTGGGGTACTTCGCCCAGCACCAGCTCGACTCTCTGGATAACAAGGCCAGCCCCTTGCTGCACCTGCAGCGCTTGGCACCGACCGAGCGTGAGCAAACCCTGCGTGATTTCCTCGGTGGTTTTGACTTCCGCGGCGGGCGTATCGATGAGCCAGTGCTGAACTTCTCCGGTGGTGAGAAGGCTCGCCTGGCCCTGGCATTGATTGCCTGGGAGCGTCCTAACCTGCTGCTGCTCGACGAGCCGACCAACCACCTGGACCTGGAAATGCGCCTGGCGCTGACCATGGCGTTACAGGAGTTCAGTGGCGCGGTGCTGGTGGTGTCCCACGACCGTCACTTGCTCAAGAGCACCACTGACGACTTCCTGTTGGTAGCCGACGGTAAGGTCGAGACTTTCGATGGCGACCTGGACGACTACACCCGCTGGTTGGTCGAGTACCGTCAGCGCAATGCACCGGTCAGTGCTGCGCCGGTGAATGCCGACAAGACTGACAAGAAAGCTCAGCGTCAGGCCGCAGCTGCATTGCGTCAGCAACTGGCGCCACACAAGCGTGAAGCCGACAAGCTGGAGCGCGAGCTGGGCACGTTGCACGAGCAACTGGCCAAGGTCGATGCCAGCCTGGGTGACAGCGCCTTGTATGAGGCTGCACGCAAGGACGAATTGCGCGACTTGCTGGCCCAGCAGGCCAAGCTCAAGGTGCGCGAGGCAGAGTTGGAAGAAGCCTGGATGGCCGCCCTTGAGCAGCTGGAGACCATGCAGGCGGAGCTGGAGGCCTTGTCTTGATGGCGTCATGGCAGTTGCCGGTGCCGCCGGAGTGGATTGCGCCGTTCTGGATGGGCTTGCAGATTCTCCTGATCCTTTGCGCTGCGTTTGTGCTGCAGCGCTTGGTCGGGCGGGGCTTGAAGCGCCTTGGTGAACGCTATCCGTTGCCACCGGAACTGATGATGCCGGTGCGCGGTAGCTTGCGCTGGCTGATCATGGGCAGCGCGCTGGTGTTCGTCCTGGAGCGCCTCGGGGTCTCTGCCACGGTGTTGTGGACAGCGTTGTCGGGCTTCGTTGCCGTGGCTGCGGTGGCGTTTTTCGCCATGTGGAGTGTGCTGTCGAACTTGTTGTGCGCCGTCCTGATTTTCACCGTCGGGCCGTTTCGCATCGGTGATGTGGTGGAACTGGTCGAGACCATCGACAAGCCCGGTGTCAAAGGCCGGGTAGTGGCTATCAACCTGCTGTTCACCACCCTCACGGAAATGCCTGAAGCAGGTGGGGCGACGGTTCAGGTGCCCAACAGCCAGTTTTTCCAGAAGTCGGTCAGGCGTTGGCGCGGTACGGATGTTGTGCCGTTGGTGGGGGACGACAAAACGACAGGTAAATGATCGCGAACTGAAAAAAATCGTGGTTATTTTTTCACCAGCACACTAGCTTAGAGTTTTGTTACAAGTTCGGGCCGAGGTGTGTGATGTCGTTAGAAACGTGGTTGGCATTTTTTGCCGCTTGCTGGGTGATCAGCCTGTCACCGGGCGCAGGGGCAATTGCCTCGATGTCTTGTGGCTTGCAGTATGGATTCTGGCGCGGTTACTGGAACGCTTTGGGCCTGCAGCTGGGCCTGGTGCTACAGATCGCGATCATTGCTGCAGGCGTCGGCGCCATCCTTGCCGCATCGGCCACCGCGTTTCAACTGATCAAATGGTTCGGTGTCGCCTACCTGGTGTACCTGGCCGTCAAGCAATGGCGCGCCTTGCCTTCTGACCTCAGCGATGAGTCCGCCGTACGGCCTATCGGTAAACCGCTGAGCCTGGTGTTTCGTGGATTTCTGGTCAACGTCAGCAACCCCAAGGCTCTGGTCTTCATGCTTGCGGTGCTGCCACAGTTCATCAACCCGCATGCACCGCTGTTGCCTCAGTACCTGATCATCACCGCGACCATGATCACCGTCGATTTGCTGGTGATGGCGGGCTACACCGGGTTGGCCGCGCGGGTATTGCGTTTGCTGCGCACGCCCAAGCAACAGCGGCGGATGAACCGTACCTTTGCCGGCTTGTTCCTCGGTGCCGCGACTTTGCTCGCGACCATTCGCCGAACCCCCGTCTGACTCTGTAGGAGCGGGCTTGCCCCGCGATTGCGGTGTGTCAGTCATATCGGATCGCGGGGCAAGCCCGCTCCTACAGATGAAATTGTCACTAAATTTTACTTAGATTGACCGGTAAACCTTGAGCGATCGCCAATGGAAGTGAACAATGCAATTCCTCGCATTGTTATTTGAGATTGGCTCATGATTCCCCGTTCCCGCTTGCTCGCCTGGCTGCTATGGCCGGTGTTGGCGCTGAGCAGTTCTGTGCTGCTGGCTGACACCGTGGACGACGCTGCCAAGGCTTTGCACTTGCTCGATTACATCGGCGCCGATTACCCGGCCACGGTGGAGGCCGGCAAGGTGGTGGATGACGGCGAATACCGCGAGCAGCTGGAGTTCACTGACGTGTTGCAAGGCCTGATCAGTGGCTTGCCAGCACGAGCCGAGCGCCAGGCCCTGGAACAGGGCGTGGTCAGCCTGCGTGAGGCAATCAATCAACGCCAAGACGGTGCCAGTGTCGCGCGTCAGGCTCGACAGCTCGGCGCGCAACTGGCCGTTGCCTACGAAGTCAGCCAGGCACCGATCATCACCCCAGACCCTTCACGCGGCGCACCGCTGTATGCACAGCACTGCTCGGTGTGCCACGGCGACAGCGGTGCCGGAGATGGCCCGGCAGGTGTAGGCTTGGAGCCACCACCGGCCAATCTGCGCAGCAGCGAGCGACTCGCGCGGCTTAGTCTGTATGACCTCTACAACACCTTGGGGCAAGGTATCGAGGGCACCGACATGCCTTCCTTTGCCGACCAGTTGGACGAGCGTCAACGCTGGGACCTGGCCACCTATGTCGCCAGCTTCACCGCAGATCCGGCCAAGGCCAAAAGCGAAACCACCTACAACCTTGCCGACCTGGCGCGTCAGACTCCGTTGGAGATTGAGGCCTCGCAAGGGCTGGAAGCGGCGGCGACATTCCGTGCCCAACGCGCTCAGCCACCGCAGGTTCAGCGGGGCCCGGCACAGCTGCTGGATTACACCGCCAGTACACTGGACAAGAGCCTGGCGGCCTATCAAAGCGGCGACCATGAACAGGCCTACGACCTGTCGGTAGCGGCGTATTTGGAGGGCTTCGAACTGGTCGAAAGCTCCCTGGACAACGTCGACGCCAATGTACGCAAAGACACTGAAAAATCACTGATGGCCTACCGTCAGGCCCTGCAGGATGGCTTGCCGATCGAGCAGGTAAGCCAGCGCCTGCAGGCGGCCAAAGGCAAGCTCAAGGAAGCGGCCGACCTGTTGGGCGGCGATGGCCTGAGCTGGACGCTGAGCTACATCTCGGGCTTGTTGATCCTGCTGCGCGAAGGCCTGGAAGCGATCCTCGTGCTGGCGGCGATTCTCGCCTTTCTGCGCAACACCGGTCAGCAGTCGGCGGTGCGTAGCGTCAATATTGGTTGGCTGCTGGCGTTGCTGGCCGGTTTCGGCACCTGGGCCCTGGCCGCTTATGTGATCGACGTTGGCGGCGCCCAGCGCGAGCTGCTTGAGGGGTGTACGGCGCTGTTCGCCAGCGTCATGGTGTTGTGGCTGGGCGTGTGGATGCACGACCGTCGGCATGCGGCAGCCTGGCAGAACTACATCAAAAGCAGCCTGGTCAGTGGTGGCGGGCGCTTCGGTTTTGCCTTGCTGGCGTTCTTCTCGGTTTACCGTGAGCTGTTCGAAGTGATTCTGTTCTACGAAACCCTGTGGCTACAGGCCGGCCCAGCAGGGCACCAGGCCGTGCTGGCGGGTGGTGCTACGGCCTTGCTGCTGCTGGTGGGGCTGGCTTGGATCATTTTGCGGGGCTCGGCGAAGCTGCCGCTGGCGCTGTTCTTCAGCATCAACGCTGCTTTGCTCTGCGCCTTGTCGGTGGTGTTTGCCGGTCATGGGGTCAAGGCCCTGCAGGAAGCTGGGGTGTTTGGTACGCATCCGGTGGCGTTCTTTGACTTCGACTGGTTGGGTATCCACGCGGATGCTTATTCGCTGACGGCGCAGGCGGTTGCCTTGCTGGCGATTGTGATTCTCTACGGGCGCAGCCGCCTGGCTGAGAAACGCCGCGTTTCAGCAGGCTGATTTGAAGCGCAGCGGGCGAGCGGAGATACTGTTCGCCCGTTTTTATGTTGGAAGTGTTGTCATGCGTGTCTGGATTGATGCTGATGCCTGCCCCAAGGCGGCCAAGGATCAGGTCGTCAAATTTGCCCTGAAACGTCAGCTGGAGGTGGTGCTGGTGGCCGGGCAGAGCCAGATCAAGCCGGCTTTTGCCTGCGTCAAACTGATTGTGGTGCCGAGCGGTCCTGATGCTGCTGACGATTACCTGGTCGAGCATGCAGTGCCTGGCGAGTTGGTGATCTGCAGTGATGTACCGTTGGCCGATCGGCTGGTGAAGAAAGGCGTGGCGTGTCTTGATCCACGCGGTCGGGAGTTCGACGAGCGCAATATGGGCGAGCGTCTGGCTGTGCGCAATCTGTTCACCGACTTGCGTGAGCAGGGGCAGGTCGGGGGTGGCCAGGCGCCTTATGGCGACCGCGAGAAGCAGGCGTTTGCCAATTCTCTGGACCGGATTCTTACGCGTCTGGCACGTCAGTAGTCAGTTTGATCGCGGGGCAAGCCCGCTCCCACCGGGCCGGTAGGGGGGGGCTTGCCCCGCGACAGGCTTCAATCGTTCTCGTGCGTTAGCTCCAGCACCCGGTCTACCAGCTTGTAGATGCCGCCAGCCGCTTCGCTGATCGACTGCGCCAGCATGTACGCCGGGGTGGTGACCAACTTGCGCTGGGTGTCTTCGACGATGTCATGCACATCGCATTCTTCATGGGTGCCGCCCATTTTGACGATGGCGGCGCTGGTGTCGGCATCGTTGCCGATGGTGCAGACCACGCCAGGGCCGTAAATCTTCGCCGCCAGCGCAGGTGAGATGCAGATCAGGCCAACCGGCTTGCCGGCTTCGGCGAAGGCTTCGGCCAAGGCCAGCACGTCTGGGTTGACGGTGCAGCCTGTGCCTTCAACGGCGAAGTTGGAGAGGTTTTTCGCAGCGCCAAAACCGCCCGGCACGATCAAGGCGTCAAAGTCTTTGGCGTCGGCTTCACGCAGGTCTTTGATGTTGCCGCGAGCGATGCGCGCTGACTCCACCAGGACGTTACGCGTTTCAGGCATTTCTTCGCCGGTCAGGTGGTCAACCACATGCATCTGCGCAATGTTGGGGGCGAAGCACTGCACCTCGGCGCCACGTTGGTCCAGGCGCAGCAAGGTAATGACGCTCTCGTGGATTTCGGCGCCGTCGAAGACACCACAGCCGGAAAGAATTACCGCAACTTTTTTCTTGGTCATGCTCACTACTCCCGAGTCGAGGCACTCAATGTCTCCTAAAACAGCAGATGCTGCCATAGGTGCCATAGTTCATTGCTCTGAGTGTGGCCGAATCCGGCGATGCTTGCCGCTTATGGCTTATCGCCGTCCTGCTCCTGTAGCGCAGCAGCTTCCTTACGCGCCACACGCGCGGCTTTGAAGCGACGACGCAGCCACAGGCAGCCGCCGAAGGCCAGCAAGCTACCGAGTACCCACAGCTCGTACTTTTTCACGTTGCCCAGCATGCCTTCGAGAATGGCCCCGAAGTGATAGGCCGCAGCGCCCAGTGCCAGGGCCCAGACCGCTGCACCGATGCCGTTGAGCAGTAAGTAACGGCGTGGCGGGTAGCCTGACAAACCAATGGCCACCGGCATGACGGTACGCAAGCCGTAGACGAAGCGGAAGCTCAGAACCCAGATGTCCGGATGACGGCGGATGTGTTCGAGTGCCCGGTCACCCATCAACTGCCAGCGCGGTTTGCGTGCCAGCAATTTGCGCCCGTGTTTGCGCCCCATGAAGTACCAAAGCTGGTCACCGGCGTAGCTGCCGAAGAAGGCCACCAGGACCACCAGGTTGATATCCATGTATCCGCGGAACGCAAGGAAGCCTGCGAGAACCAGAATGGTCTCACCTTCGAAAAACGTGCCTAGAAAAAGGGCAAAGTAACCAAAATCCTGCAGGAATTCTTGGAGCATTTTCTGGGTGCTGGCGAAATGAACGCGCAGCCTAACCCTTCGTGGCCGTTGGGGAAAGTATCCAAATGTGTCTCGACGTTAACATTTCCTACAAGGACAATGACTGCGCCCTTAAGTCGCAGGGTTGTCCCATGCCGTCATACAAGCGTCATAATGGCCGCTTATAACTGTCGCGCTCGCCCGCCTGAGCGGGCTCAGGAGTCTGCCGTGAGCTTTACCCCCGCTAACCGTTTGTTTCCTGCCACTCGTCTGCGTCGCAACCGTCGTGACGAATTTTCCCGTCGCCTGGTGCGCGAAAACGTACTGACCGTCGATGACCTGATCCTGCCGGTGTTTGTGCTCGATGGCGAGAACCGTCGCGAAGAAGTGGCCTCGATGCCGGGTGTAGAGCGTCTGAGTATCGACTTGCTGCTGGAAGCGGCGCAGGAATGGGTGAAGTTGGGCATTCCAGCGCTGGCGCTGTTCCCGGTGACGCCAACCGAAAAGAAATCCCTGGACGGTGCTGAGTCGTGGAACCCGGATGGCATTGCTCAGCGTGCCACGCGCGCGCTGCGCGAGCGCTTCCCGGAGCTGGGCGTGATTACCGACGTTGCCCTGGACCCGTTCACTACCCACGGTCAGGACGGCATCCTCGACGAAGAAGGCTACGTCCAGAACGACATCACAGTTGACGCTCTGGTCCGTCAGGCACTGTCCCACGCGGAAGCCGGCGCTCAGGTGGTTGCCCCTTCCGACATGATGGACGGTCGCATTCAAGCCATTCGTGAAGCACTGGAGCTGGCTGGTCACGTAAACGTGCGTATCATGGCGTATTCGGCCAAGTATGCCAGCGCTTACTACGGCCCCTTCCGCGATGCAGTCGGTTCGGCCCTGAACCTGGGCAAGGCCAACAAGGCCACCTACCAGATGGACCCGGCCAACAGCAACGAAGCCCTGCATGAAGTGGCTGCGGACCTGGCCGAAGGCGCCGATATGGTGATGGTCAAACCAGGCATGCCGTACCTGGATATCCTTTATCGGGTCAAGGATGAATTCAAGGCCCCGACCTTTGTCTATCAAGTCAGTGGCGAGTACGCCATGCACATGGCTGCGATTCAGAACGGCTGGCTCAGTGAAGGAGTGATCCTCGAATCCCTCACGGCCTTTAAACGGGCAGGAGCTGATGGCATCCTGACCTATTTCGCTGTTCGCGCTGCTCAATTGTTGAGAGGGCAATAAGGCCCTTCAGGAACGCCAGATGAATAACGAAGTACTCAGTGATGTCGCTATGAAGCAAGCTCAGCCTGTGCCAGAGCAGATGCTCGAAACGCCGCCGGAGCCTGCTGCCGTGCCTGAGCCGGTGGCCGAGGTGGAGGCGCCCGCACCTGCACCTGTGGCGACCCCGGTTTCTGTTGCTCCGGCCGTCGCTATTCCCGGCCTGGATGACAGCAGCCTGTACATTCACCGCGAGTTGTCCCAGCTGCAGTTCAACATCCGCGTGCTCGAACAGGCGCTGGATGAAAACTACCCGCTGTTGGAGCGGTTGAAGTTCCTGCTGATCTTCTCCAGCAACCTGGATGAGTTCTTCGAAATTCGTGTGGCGGGCCTGAAAAAGCAAATCACCTTTGCCCGTGAGCAGGCCGGTGCTGACGGCCTGCAACCGCACCAGGCGTTGGCGCGGATCAGCGAAGTGGTGCACAGCGAAGTCGATCGCCAATACGCGATCCTAAACGATGTGTTGCTGCCAGAGCTGGAAAAACACCAGATCCGCTTCATTCGCCGCCGTCACTGGACGACCAAGCTCAAAACCTGGGTGCGACGTTTCTTCCGTGACGAGATCGCACCGATCATTACCCCGATTGGTCTTGACCCGACGCACCCATTCCCATTGTTGGTGAACAAGAGCCTCAACTTCATCGTCGAGCTCGAAGGGGTGGACGCCTTTGGTCGCGATTCTGGTCTTGCGATCATTCCGGCGCCGCGTCTGTTGCCACGGGTAATCAAGGTGCCGGAGGATGTCGGCGGCCCAGGCGACAACTACGTATTCCTGTCTTCGATGATCCACGCACATGCCGACGATCTGTTCCAGGGCATGAAGGTCAAGGGCTGCTACCAGTTCCGCCTGACCCGTAACGCCGACCTGGCGCTGGACTCCGAAGATGTCGAAGACCTTGCCCGCGCCCTGCGTGGTGAGTTGTTCTCACGCCGTTATGGTGATGCAGTGCGGCTGGAAGTAGCCGACACCTGCCCTAAACACCTGTCGGACTACCTGCTCAAGCAGTTCAGCTTGAGTGAGAGTGAGCTGTATCAAGTCAACGGCCCGGTCAACCTGACCCGACTGTTCAGTATCACCAGCCTGGATAGCCATCCGGAGTTGCAGTACACGCCGTTCACGCCAGCGATTCCCAAGCTGTTGCAGAACGCCGAGAACATTTTCAGCGTGGTCGGCAAGCAGGACATCCTGCTGATGCACCCCTTCGAGTCGTTCACGCCGGTGGTCGACCTGCTGCGCCAGGCCGCCAAAGATCCACATGTATTGGCTGTGCGCCAAACCCTGTACCGCAGTGGTGCCAACTCGGAGATTGTCGACGCCCTGGTCGATGCGGCACGTAACGGCAAAGAGGTCACGGCGGTGATCGAATTGCGCGCACGTTTCGACGAAGAGTCCAACCTGCAGATGGCCAGCCGTCTGCAGGCGGCGGGTGCAGTGGTGATTTACGGTGTGGTTGGCTTCAAGACCCACGCCAAGATGATGCTGATCCTGCGCCGTGAAGCAGGTGAGATCGTCCGTTATGCCCACCTGGGTACGGGTAACTACCACGCAGGTAACGCGCGCCTGTATACCGACTACAGCCTGCTGACCTCCGACGATGCCTTGTGTGAAGACGTCGGCAAACTGTTCAGCCAGTTGATTGGCATGGGCAAGACGTTGCGCATGAAGAAGCTGCTGCATGCGCCGTTCACCCTGAAGAAAGGCATGCTCGACATGATCGCGCGCGAAACCCAGTTTGCCCTTGAAGGCAAACCTGCGCACATCATCGCCAAGTTCAACTCGTTGACCGATCCAAAGATCATCCGTGCCTTGTACAAAGCCAGTCAGTCAGGTGTGCGCATCGATCTGGTGGTACGTGGCATGTGCTGCCTGCGTCCAGGAATTGCCGGGGTGTCGCATAACATCCAGGTGCGTTCGATCATTGGTCGATTCCTGGAGCACACCCGGGTGTTCTACTTCCTCAATGGCGGGGAGGAGCAGATGTTCCTTTCCAGTGCCGACTGGATGGAACGCAACCTCGACAAGCGGGTTGAGACTTGCTTCCCGGTCGAGGGCAAGAAACTGATCTTGCGGGTGAAGAAGGAGTTGGAAGGGTATCTGACCGACAACACCCACGCCTGGATCTTGCAGCCTGATGGGCGTTATGTGCGCAGCACGCCTACCGGCAACCAGAACCCACGCAGTGCCCAGGCCGCTCTGCTCGAGCGCCTGAGCAACCCGGTCCTCAGCGTACGCTGAGGACGAAGCCGACCCGGGTCAGCCACTCGGCCTCCAGGCCGAAGTCGGCCTGGGTCAGCTGATTCTGTTCCAGCCAACCGGCTGGGAATTCCACATCCAGGCTATCGCCTGCCGCGTGCAGCGTGACGGTCGGCATTTGCTGAGTGCCGCGGATGTGGTGGAACAGGATCGCAAAACGCAGCAGCACGCACAGGCGAATCAACTTGGTGCCGTCTTCGCCGAACTCGGCGAACTTGTCCTTGGGAATGTTGCGGCGATGGCCGCGTACCAGCAACGCCAGCATTTGCTGGTCTTCGCGGGAGAAGCCGGCCAAGTCCGAGTGCTCGATCAGGTAGGCGCCGTGCTTGTGATAGTGGTAGTGGGCAATGTCCAGACCCACTTCATGCACCTTGGCCGCCCAGCCGAGCAGCTCACGCCAGATACCGTCTTCCAGGTCCCAGGCCTTGGCCACCTGGTCAAAGGCATGCAGGGCTTTGCGTTCGACGCGGGCTGCCTGACCCTGATCAACGTGATAGCGCTCCATCAGCGAGGTCAGGGTGCGCTCACGTACGTCTTCATGGTGATGGCGGCCCAGCAGGTCGAACAGCACGCCTTCACGCAGCGCGCCGTCGCAGTGATCCATGCGCTGCAGTTCCAGGGCATCGAAAATCGCTTCGAGAATCGCCAGGCCCGCCGGGAAAATGGCCCGGCGATCAGGTTTGACGCCTTCGAAGTCGATCTTGTCGGTTTCGCCCAGCTTGAACAGTTTGCGTTTGAGCCAGGCGAGCCCCTCAGCGTTGACTTCACCGTTGCCCATGCCGCCAGACTTGAGTGCCGAGCCAATGGCGCGAATAGTCCCGGAAGAGCCGATGGCTTCATCCCAGGTCAGGCGGTGTAGTGCGTTTTCGATGCTCATCAGCTCAAGGCGCGCAGCGGTGTAGGCCTGAGCGTAACGTGCCGGGGTGATCTTGCCGTCGCGGAAGTAACGTTGCGTGTAGCTGACGCAACCCATCTGCAGGCTCTCACGCAGCAATGGTTCGAATCGCTGGCCAATAATGAATTCGGTACTGCCGCCACCGATGTCGGCTACCAAACGTTTGCCGGGGGTATCAGCCAAGGTGTGGGACACGCCCAGGTAAATCAGGCGGGCTTCCTCACGGCCGGAAATCACTTCGACCGGGTGCCCGAGAATCTCTTCGGCGCGGCGGATGAACTCGCCGCGGTTGCGGGCTTCGCGCAGGGCGTTGGTGCCGACGATACGCACCGAGCCCGCCGGCATGCCGCTGATCAGCTGAGCGAAACGCTTGAGGCAATCCAGGCCGCGCTGCATGGATTCTTCGTTGAGCTGACGTTCTTCGTTGATACCAGCGGCCAGCTGAACCTTTTCCCCAAGCCGCTCAAGGATGCGGATCTCGGTATGGTGGGCCTTGGCCACAACCATATGAAAACTGTTGGAGCCCAAGTCGATGGCAGCGATCAAGGACAGATTCTTGGCTGAGGTTTGCGGCATGGTCGTGGCTTCTCGGTCGATAACCCGGCAATCCTGCCACGATCCAAGCCTGACGCCAACGCGCAGCGTATCAAGGCTTGATGTGGGGCAGGTTGATTGAGGAAATATGACTTTCCCGTGACTGCGATGATATGCGCGGTCATGCACAACTATAGTTACACTCAATCGTTCGCGGCTTCCTGTCCGTCGCAGGTGCGGCTATGATGGGCCACGTTTTTTTGCTTACGACCTTGGAGACTTCCATGAGCAGCGATCTTATCAAACACGTCACCGACGCCACCTTCGAAGCCGAAGTTCTGAAGGCAGAAGGCCCGGTGCTGGTCGACTACTGGGCTGAATGGTGCGGCCCTTGCAAAATGATCGCTCCGGTACTGGACGACATCGCCGCTACCTACCAGGGCAAACTGACTGTCGCCAAGCTGAACATCGACGACAACCAGGAAACCCCGGCCAAGCACGGCGTGCGTGGCATCCCGACGCTGATGCTGTTCAAGAACGGCAACGTCGAGGCCACCAAGGTCGGCGCACTGTCCAAGTCTCAGCTGGCAGCCTTCCTGGACGCCAATATCTGAGTCAAAAAAGCCCCGCATTCGCCGGGGCTTTTCTTTATCTGGTGACTAGACGCCAGAAAATGCAGGTGTTACATTCGGCCTCGCACTGTTTTTTTGGTGCCCTCTGCACGCCGTCGCCGACGCATCCCTAATTCGAATCAGTACGCGATCCTGTCGCCATCTCTGCGGCGCGGCTTCATTAAGCCAGAAGCTTAATTCTCCCTTCTTACATGATTACGTCACTCCCCTTATGAACCTGACTGAACTCAAGCAAAAGCCGATTACCGATCTGCTCGAAATGGCCGAACAGATGGGCATAGAAAATATGGCCCGTTCGCGCAAGCAAGATGTGATTTTCTCCCTGTTGAAAAAGCATGCGAAAAGCGGCGAGGAAATCTCCGGTGACGGCGTGCTGGAGATTCTCCAGGACGGCTTCGGCTTCCTGCGCTCGGCCGATGCCTCTTACCTGGCCGGCCCGGACGACATCTACGTCTCGCCAAGCCAGATCCGTCGCTTCAACCTGCGTACCGGCGACACCATCGTCGGCAAGATCCGCCCGCCAAAAGAAGGCGAGCGTTACTTCGCCCTGCTGAAAGTCGACACCATCAACTTCGACCGGCCGGAAAACGCGAAGAACAAGATTCTGTTCGAAAACCTGACGCCGCTGTTCCCGAACGAGCGCCTGAAGATGGAAGCCGGTAACGGTTCCACCGAAGACCTCACCGGCCGGGTTATCGACCTCTGCGCCCCGATTGGTAAAGGTCAGCGTGGTTTGATCGTTGCTCCGCCAAAAGCGGGCAAGACCATCATGCTGCAGAACATCGCGGCCAACATTACTCGTAACAACCCCGAGTGCCACCTGATCGTTCTGCTGATCGACGAGCGCCCGGAAGAAGTAACCGAAATGCAGCGCACTGTGCGCGGCGAAGTGGTTGCCTCGACCTTCGATGAGCCGCCAACCCGCCACGTGCAGGTGGCTGAAATGGTCATCGAGAAGGCCAAGCGCCTGGTTGAACACAAAAAAGACGTGGTCATCCTGCTCGACTCGATCACCCGTCTGGCCCGTGCCTACAACACCGTGATCCCAAGCTCCGGCAAGGTGCTGACCGGTGGTGTCGATGCTCACGCCCTGGAGAAGCCAAAGCGTTTCTTCGGTGCTGCACGTAACATCGAAGAAGGCGGCTCGCTGACCATCATCGCTACCGCGCTGGTTGAAACCGGCTCGAAGATGGATGAAGTGATCTACGAAGAGTTCAAGGGCACCGGCAACATGGAGCTGCCGCTGGACCGCAAGATCGCCGAGAAGCGCGTATTCCCGGCCATCAACATCAACCGTTCCGGTACCCGTCGCGAAGAGCTGCTGACCGCTGACGACGAACTGCAACGGATGTGGATCCTGCGTAAGCTGCTGCACCCGATGGACGAAGTAGCGGCCATCGAGTTTTTGGTCGACAAGCTCAAGCAGACCAAGACCAACGACGAGTTCTTCTTGTCGATGAAGCGCAAGTAAACTATTGCGTTGTGCAAGAGCCGGGGCAACCCGGCTTTTTGCTATCTGTACTTTGGCTATTCTGGCTGGCCGGGTTAGGCGATACACTTTGCACCCCGACCGGTACGGCGAATACGAGGCTTTTGCATGCAGTATCGCGATTTGCGCGACTTTATCCGAGGCCTGGAACAGCGCGGCGAACTCAAGCGCATCCAGGTTCCGATCTCTCCAGTTCTGGAAATGACCGAAGTCTGCGACCGCACCCTGCGCGCCAAAGGCCCGGCGCTGTTGTTCGAAAAGCCTACAGGCTTCGACATTCCAGTACTCGGCAACCTGTTTGGCACGCCAGAGCGGGTGGCCATGGGCATGGGCGCCGAGTCGGTCACCGAACTGCGTGAAATCGGCAAACTGTTGGCTTTCCTCAAGGAGCCTGAGCCGCCCAAGGGCCTCAAGGATGCCTGGTCAAAGCTGCCGATCTTCAAGAAAGTCGTGTCGATGGCGCCGAAAGTCGTCAAGGATGCGGCCTGTCACGAAGTGGTCATCGAAGGTGACGACGTCGACCTCGCCATGCTACCGGTACAGCACTGCTGGCCGGGCGATGTTGCGCCGCTGATCACCTGGGGTCTGACCGTCACCCGTGGTCCGAACAAAGAGCGCCAGAACCTGGGGATCTACCGTCAGCAGGTGATCGGCCGCAACAAGGTCATCATGCGTTGGCTCAGCCACCGTGGCGGCGCGCTGGACTACCGCGAGTGGTGCGAGAAGCATCCGGGCCAGCCATTCCCGGTTTCCGTTGCCTTGGGCGCAGACCCGGCGACCATTCTGGGGGCTGTTACCCCGGTGCCCGATACCCTGTCCGAATACGCGTTTGCCGGCTTGCTGCGTGGCAACCGTACTGAGCTGGTCAAATGCCGTGGCAATGACCTGCAGGTACCGGCGACTGCCGAGATCATTCTTGAAGGGGTGATTCATCCGGGCGAGATGGCACCAGAAGGCCCTTACGGCGACCACACCGGTTACTACAACGAAGTCGACAGCTTCCCGGTGTTCACCGTCGAACGCATTACCCACCGGCAAAAGCCGATCTACCACAGCACCTACACCGGGCGGCCGCCTGATGAGCCGGCAATTCTCGGTGTTGCACTCAATGAAGTGTTCGTACCGATCCTGCAGAAGCAGTTCCCGGAAATCACCGACTTCTACCTGCCGCCTGAGGGCTGCTCCTACCGCATGGCGGTAGTGACGATGAAGAAGCAGTACCCAGGGCACGCCAAGCGGGTCATGCTCGGTGTCTGGTCGTTTTTGCGACAGTTCATGTACACCAAGTTCGTTATTGTCACCGATGACGACATCAACGCCCGTGACTGGAACGATGTGATCTGGGCCATTACCACCCGCATGGACCCCAAGCGCGACACGGTAATGATCGACAACACCCCGATCGACTACCTGGACTTTGCCTCGCCGGTTTCCGGCCTGGGTTCGAAGATGGGCCTGGACGCGACGAACAAGTGGCCAGGCGAAACCACCCGTGAATGGGGACGTGTCATCGTCAAGGATGAAGCGGTCACCCGGCGGATCGATGAGCTGTGGAACCAGTTGGGAATAGACTAAATGCAGGTAACCTTGCAGCCGTCCGGGGCAGTGTTGGTGCTAAACCCCGGCGAAAGGATTCTGGATGGGGCGCGGCGGCTTGGCTACGACTGCCCGCAGAGCTGTCGCAATGGCAACTGCCATGTCTGTGCAGCGTTGCTGGTGGAAGGACGGGTGCGTCAGGAGGGGCAGGAGCGTGATCATGGCGAACTGTTCACCTGCATCGCCGAGCCGCTGGAGGACTGTGTCTTGTTGTGGGATGGCGTGCTCGCGTTAGGCGAGTTGCCGGTACGGACGCTGGCCTGTCAGTTGAGTGAGTGCGTTGAGGTCGGTGGCGACGTCTGGCGGGTGCGCCTGCGCGCGCCAGCCGGCAAACCGCCGCGCTACCATGCCGGGCAGTACTTGATGATTGAGCGTGACGGCGGCGACAAGGCAGCATTCTCGCTGGCCTCGGCGCCCCACCGCGGGCGTGATCTTGAGCTGCATGTGCTGGCGCGCGAAAACAGTGCCGTAGAGCTGATCGCACAGTTGCAACGCAACGGTATGGCTCGGCTTGAGATGCCGTTTGGCGACACACACTTGGCGGAGCTGCCCGACGGCCCGTTGGTGCTGATTGCAGCAGGCACTGGCATGGCGCAAATGCATAGTTTGATTGAGCATTGCCGTGCCCAGGGCTTCAAGCATCCGGTGCACCTGTACTGGGGCGTGCGACTTCCGGAAGACTTCTATCAGATCGAGCATTGGGCTGAGTGGGAACGCTTGCCGAACCTGTTCCTGCACAAGGTCGTCAGTGATTTGTGTGGTTGGGAAGGGCGCTGTGGCATGTTGCATGAGGCGGTCTGCGAAGACCTGGGCGACCTGGCGGGCGTGTATGTGTATGCCAGCGGCTCACCGAACATGATTTACGCCACTCTCGATGCACTGGTTGAAGCGGGAATGGATGCGCACCAAATGCGTGCTGATGTATTCGCTTATGCCCCTCGCGGTTGAATGACGGAATAAGGCACGCTGCAATGGCGTGCCGGTTTTAATAACCACACTTGTTTGTGCCCGGCATAACACGATTATTATTGCCAGCAGCGTAAATAACTTTCGCTACACTTGAAACAACACCCGTTTGTTCGCTCAAAGCCTTTTGTAGAGCGCTTCCAGGGGTGGGGTGAGGCTTGTATTGAACCTGCGATCTGCCGTACGGTAAGTACGTGGATGATGTATTGGTTTACAGTGACTCACTTCAGTAGTTCACGAGGAATTCTGGCGGCAGCTATGTCGGCGATTGAAACTGCATCCTTTAATGTGGCTTATCCTCCGTTGCTCGATTTCGGACAACAACTGACACTTGAGCAACTTCAACTTTCGGTACAGCACACCATGGCCCGGCATCAGGGTGGCCCGGTGTGGTTGTTTGCCTACGGTTCATTGATCTGGCGTCCGGAATGTAATGCCGCTGAACGGCGGCGGGCCAAGGTGCATGGCTATCATCGAGGGCTTTACCTCTGGTCGCATGAGCATCGGGGCACGCCGGAGTGTCCTGGCCTGGTGTTCGGCCTGGATCGCGGTGGTTCGTGTGGCGGCTTTGCCTATCGCCTGCCGGACGAATGCCTGGAAGATTCCCTGTTAGCCCTGTGGCAGCGCGAGATGCCCTATCCGGCGTATAGGCCGCACTGGCTCAGTTGCCGTTTGGATGATGGCAGCAAGGTTCAGGCCCTGGGCTTTGTGTTGGAACGGCACCTGCCGTGCTATGCCGGCAATGTGCCTGACGAATTGCTCAGTCAGATCTTCGCCACGGCCAAGGGTCGTTACGGCAGCACCCGTGATTACGTAGAGCAAACCCTCAATGCCCTGCGCAGCCATGCCATGCCTGATCGCAATCTTGAAGCACGCTTTGACGCTTTGTGTAGGAGCGGGTTTACCCTGCGATAGCAATCTGTCAGGCACATCGTATCGCGGGGCAAGTCGGATCGCCGCACCGCCGCTCCTACAGTCAATAATGAGAATTGTTATTTTGTAGGCTGAGCTTGCACGCTACCATAGCGCCTTGAATCTGATGGAACACAAAAGGATCAAGGATGAAGTGGTTAGCAGTACTGTTGTGCCTGGGTGCGAGCATTGCCCAGGCCGACGTCAAAATCGAGTTCGTTGAGAAAGTCATTCCGGTGTATCCCGCCGAGCTGCGCAAGGCAGCTATCACCGGTTCCGTTAAAGTCGGCTTTAACGTGCTGGCCAACGGCTCGGTCGCTGATTTGAAGGTGATTCAGAGCAGCGATCCGGCATTTGCTGATGCTGCACTTGATGCCGTCAAACAGTGGCGCTTCAAACCCTGGACTGTATCCAAGGAAAACCCCGCGTCGATCGAAGTACTCAATGAGCTGCGCTTTCGCCTGAACGACAAGAATGAGTGGCGGGAGCTCTATGAGCTCGCCGGGCTGGTGCTGATGACCTGCAAGCAGTTCAACGACGAAGTGGCGCTGTACCGTAAAGACGACCCGAACAGATCGCTCGCCGACATGGATACCACGCTGTTGTCGATTCGCATGATTTCGCACTATGAAGTCGACGGCGCCACCAGTTACATGGAGTCAGTTGCGACTGGGAACGCCTTCAGAAAGGCACTGCCGAAAATTGCCGAGCAGTGCCAGACCTATCCGGGCGTAGACTTCGTCGATCTGTGGCCGGCCTACTTGCGTGATCGCCTAGTGCCCGCGCGCTAAAGCGCTCAACGCATCGTCACCACCAGCTTGCCGACGGCGTTGCGCTGACCCAACTGGTCGATGGCCGCTCCGGCCTCGGCCAGTGGATACGTGCGCGACACCAGCGGTTTGAGCTTGCCCTCGGCGTACCATCTGAACAGCTGCTGGAAGTTCGCCGCATTGTCGGCCGGTTGACGCTGCGCGAACGCGCCCCAGAACACGCCAAGTACTGCCGCACCCTTGAGCAGTGCCAGGTTCACCGGTAGCTCGGGAATGCGCCCACTGGCGAAACCCACCACCAACAAGCGGCCATTCCAGGCAATACCGCGCACGGCTTGGTCGAACAGGTCGCCACCCACCGGGTCGTAGATCACATCGGCACCATTGCCGCCGGTCAGGCGCTTGATCTCATCCTTGAGGCTGTGCTCGCTGTAGTTGATCAGTTCATCGGCACCGGCAGCCTTGGCCACTGCAAGCTTTTCGGCGCTGCTGGCCGCGGCAATAACGCGAGCGCCCATGGCCTTGCCGATTTCTATCGCTGCCAGCCCGACTCCACCGGAAGCGCCCAGCACCAGCAGGGTTTCACCGGCCTTGAGCTGACCACGTTGCTGCAGGGCATGCATCGAAGTGCCGTAGGTCATGCTGAAGGCGGCGGCGTGAGTGAAGTCCATTTGCTCGGGGATCGGCAGCACGTTGTAGGCTGGCACCGCCACTTGCTCGGCAAAACTGCCCCAACCGGTCAGCGCCATGACCCGGTCACCGACCTTGAGAGTGGTGACCTTCTCACCTACTGCACGGACAATGCCTGCCGCTTCGCCACCGGGCGAGAACGGCAGCGGTGGCTGGAACTGATACTTGCCCTCGATGATCAGGGTGTCGGGAAAATTGACCCCGGCCGCGTGTACTTCCAGCAGAACTTCGTTCTTCTTCGGCACCGGGTTTTCGACTTCTTCCAGAACCAGGCCTTGAGCTGGCCCCAGCGTTTTGCACAACACTGCTTTCATCGGGACTATTCCTTTGCGCGTAGTGGCCGATAAGTGTAGGTGGGCACGCTGTTGGGTCAATGAGCATGGCCTGGCCTGATAAGTGGGTATAAGCGCTGTGGGAGCGGGCTTGCCCCGCGATGCTATGTGACTGACACACTGCAATCGCGGGGCCAGCCCGCTCCTACAGGGATTAGCCGCTTGGGTTTGACCGGTGCGCTGGGTATGCTGGCGCCAACTGTATGAGGAGAGAATGCGTGAAAGCGTGGATCGTGATGGTACTGGCGCTGATGCTGCCGATGGCGGCCATGGCCGAAGAAGCCAAGGAAGGGGAACCGAAGGTCTCCTACATCTCCTTGAGCCCGCCCTTTGTGGGCAACTATGCCCTTGATGGCGGCCCGAAACTGCGCGTGTTCAAGGCTGACGTTGCGTTGCGCGTCAACAGCGATGCGGCGGCGACGGCGGTCAAGCACCATGAACCCTTGATCCGTAACCAGTTGGTGGCGCTGTTTACCCAGCAGAACCTGGAAAGCATGAGCAACGTTGAAGCCAAGGAAAAACTGCGTCAGGAAGCTCTGAAGCAGGTTCAGCAGGTGCTGGAAAACGAAGAAGGCAAGCCAATGGTCGATGACCTGCTGTTCAACAACCTAATCGTGCAGTAAATCGCGCAAGCCTTACGAGGTAAGGCTGCGGCGAAAACGTCCCAGGGCAATGGCGAAAAACGTCAGGCCGATGGCTGCCAGGGCCAGTACGTCGGGCCAGACCACGTCCAGCCCGGCGTCGCGAAACAGAATGGCGGCACCCAGGCTGACGAAATGGGTCGACGGCGACAGTTGCATCACCCACTGCAGCCACTGCGGCATGCTGTCCAGAGGTGTGCTGCCGCCAGACAACAAGAGCATGGGGATGATCACCGGAATCGCCAACAGGCCGAATTGCGGGGTCGAGCGCGCCAGGGTGGCCAGGAAAATCCCCAGCGCTGTACTGGCAAACAAATACAGCGCTGTCACGCTCAGGAACAGTGCCAGCGAGCCGGCCAACGGTACGCCCAGCGCACCTTTGACCACCACTTCCAGTGACACCCAGGTACATAGCACCACCACCAGCGCATTGCTGCCGATCTTGGCCAGCATGATTTCCAGCGCCGTCAGTGGCAGCACCAGCAAGTGATCGAGCGTGCCGTGTTCACGTTCGCGCAACAAGGCTGTGCCGGTCAGTACAATCGCCAGGATGGTAATGTTGTTGACGATCTGAATCACCGCCAGAAACCAGCCGCCTTCCAGGTTCGGGTTGAACAGCGCTCTGGGGCTGATCTGTGCTGGGCTGTTGGTGGCCGCCGAGCCCTGATTGGCGTATTCCAGCAGCTCGCGCTCGAAAATCCGCCCGATGTAGCCTGCGCCCATGAACGCTTGGCTCATGGCGGTGGCATCGACATTGATCTGCAGCTCAGGCGAGCGCCCGGCCAGCAAGTCGCTCTGGAAGTTGACCGGCACATTGATGACGAAGGTGAACAGGCCGCTGTCCATTGCTTGGTCGAGCTGGTCGTAGGCTAACGGTACGGCAGGCTGGAATTCGGGCGGTTGCAGCGACTCGGCCAGTTTGCGCGAAAGCCGGCTGTGGTCTTCATCGATAACCGCAACGCTGGCGTTGTGCACGCCAATGATCGACCCGGCAGCCGGCATGTAGATCGCCACACTGAAGGCATACAGCAGGAACAGCAGCAGGACGCTGTCGTGGCGCAGGCTGGTCAGCTCTTTGAGGCCCAGGCGCAGTGTGTGTGCCAAGCGCTGCATCAGGCCTCCTGCTTTTTGAGCATGACCAGGCTAAGCCCGGTGAATCCGAGGAAGAACGCCAGCAACGCCAGGCATTGCGGCCACAACTCACGCAGGCTCAAGGCCTTGGTGAAGGTGCCGACGGCGACATCGAGAAAATAGCCCGCCGGAAACAGCTGTCCCATCATCGCTGCCGAGCCATCGAGCGATGAACGCGGCACGATCAGCCCGGAGAACTGAATGGTTGGCAGGCTGGTGATGATCATGGTGCCGAGGATCGCGGCGATCTGGGTGCGGGTGAACGCCGAGATCAGCAAGCCCATGCTGGTGGTTGCCAGCAGGTACAGCAAGCCGCCGCAGGCCAGGGCCAGGGCGCTGCCTTTGAACGGGACGCCGAACAGCCAGCGGTTCATAGCCACCAGCAAGGCCAGGTTGATCAGGCTGATGGCGAGGTAGGGGGCCTGTTTGCCGAGCAGGAACTCCAGACGGGTCAGCGGTGTGGCATAGAAGTTGGTGATCGAGCCCAGTTCTTTCTCGCGAACAATCCCAAGTGCCGTGAGCATCGCTGGAATGAACGCCAGAATCAGCGCCATCACCCCGGGGCCGATCGCATTGACGCTGACCACATCCTGGTTGTAACGAAAGCGAGTTTCCAGACGCACTGGCGATTGCCCGGCCTGCGCTTTGCTACTCAGGGCGGCCAGTTGTTCCAGGTTGGCTTGATGCACCGCTTCAACATAGTTACGGCTGGTCTCGGCGCGAAATGGCATACCACCGTCGAGCCAGGCCGCTACCACCGGCTGGCGACCGGCATGTAGATCGCGGCCGAAGCCTGGTGGTATCTCCAGGGCCAGTTTGATTTCCGAGCGCTGCAAACGCTTATGCAGTTGCGTTGAGTCGTGAATCGGCGGTTGCTCGGCGAAGTAGCGTGAGCCACGGAAGGCTTCCAGGTAAGCGCGGCTTTGGGGGCTCTGGTCCTGGTCATACACGGCAAAGGCAAGGTTCTCCACGTCCAGCGAGATACCAAAGCCAAAGATCACCATCATGAACATGGCGCCCAGCAGGGCAAATGCCAGGCGCACTTTGTCGCGCAGCAGTTCTTTGCCTTCGCGGGTGGCCACGGCGAACAGGCGCCTGATACTGAAACCCTGCGCCATCGGCAGGGGTTCGGTGGAAGCGGGCGTATCCAGTTGGGTCGTGGCTGTCGGCGCTTCGCTGGCGCCTTGGGCTTGCTCCAGGCAGGTCACGAAGGCGTCTTCCAGTGTTTCGCCGCCGAACTGCTGTTGCAGCGCGGCGGGTGTGTCGCAAGCCAATACCTTGCCAGCGTGCATCAGGGAGATGCGGTCGCAGCGCAGTGCTTCGTTCATGAAGTGTGTGGACAGGAAGATCGTCACGCCCTGATCCCGTGACAGTTCAATCAACAGGCGCCAGAAATCATCGCGCGCAGCTGGGTCAACCCCTGAGGTAGGTTCGTCGAGGATCAGCACTTCCGGGCGGTGCAATACCGCGACCGCCAACGACAGACGCTGACGCAAACCCAGGGGCAGGGCACCGGATTGTTGATCGGCGATTTCGCCCAGGTCGAATCGCTCGATCAGCTCGGCGATACGTGGTGCGCTTTCAGCTTTGGGCAGGTCGAACAGACGGGCGTGCAGTTCAAGGTTCTGTCGTACGCTGAGTTCGCCATACAGCGAGAAGCTTTGAGACATAAAGCCGACGCGTTTGCGCGTGGCCAGATCCTTGGCGTCTACCGGGCGACCGAGCAGTGTGGCACTGCCTTCACTGGCAGGCATCAGGCCGGTGAGTACCTTCATGGTGGTGGTCTTGCCGCAGCCGTTGGAGCCGAGAAAGCCGAAAATCTCACCGCGGCCAATGGCGAAGCTGACCTTGTTCACGGCGGTGAAATCACCGAAACGCAAGGTCAGTTCATGGGCTTCGATGGCAATCGTGGTATCGCCTTCAGGGCGTGGCGGAATCTGCAACGGCTGAGCATCGTGTGCACTGTCGCCCTGGAAGTGAGTGAAGGCGTCGTCCAGCTTGCCGGTGGCAGTGACGCTGGCCAGCTCTTGGCTGAGCCCGGCGGCAATCAAGGTGCCACGATCGAGCATCAGGCAATGTTCGAATTGTTCGGCCTCTTCCATGTAGGCGGTCGCCACCAGCAGGGTGAGCTGTGGTCGCTCCTGGCGCACCTGTTCTACCAGCTCCCAGAAGCGTCGGCGCGACAATGGGTCTACACCGGTGGTGGGTTCGTCGAGAATCAGCAAGTCCGGCTCGTGGATCAGCGCACAGCACAAACCCAGTTTCTGCTTCATTCCGCCAGACAACTTGCCCGCAGGCCGATCAGCAAAGCGTGCAAGGTCGGTGGCCAGCAGCAGGTTGTGCATACGCTGCTCGCACTCTGCGGCACTGAGACCAAACAGAGTGGCAAAGAAGCGGATGTTCTCGCTGATCGACAGCTCAGGGTAGAGGTTGTTGCCCAGGCCCTGAGGCATGAACGCGATGCGTGGGTACAGGCTGTTGCGATGGCGGCGCTTGCGGATTGAACCACCGAGTACGGAAAGCTCACCCGCTTGCAGCTTTTTAACCCCGGCGATCAGCCCGAGCAGGCTGGACTTGCCGGCGCCATCGGGGCCGATCAGGCCGCAGCGGGTGCCGGCAGGCAGGTCGAAGGAGATGTCCTGCAAGGCCTTGAGCTTGCCATAACGGTGGCTGATGCCTGCGGCCTGCAGCGCCAGTGCGTTCATTGCAGGTTGGCCGGCCAGTCCACATCAGCCGTGCGCACGTAACCGGCACCGGGCATCCCCGGCTTGGCCTGTGGCACCGCACTGGGTTCGGTCAGGCGCAGCTTGACCCGGAACACCAACTTCTGGCGTTCATCGCGGGTTTCCACCTGTTTCGGGGTGAACTGCGCCTTGGCGGCAACAAAGGCAATTTTCGCCGGGAGGGCCTTTTCCGGCAGGGCGTCGAGCACCACGCGCGCCTGGTCGCCCACGGTCAGGCGGCCGGTGGTGGAGGCGGGCAGGTAGAGGTTCATGTATTGATCGTTGGGATCGATCAGCATCAATACCCGGCCACCGGCGCCGAGCACTTCACCCGGTTCGGCCAGGCGTAGCTGGATGACGCCATCGATAGGTGCGCGCAGGCTGCTGTCATCGATCTCACTGGTGAGTTGCGCGACCTGCGCCTCGGCGGCTCCGATGGCGGCTTTAATGGCGGCCAGTTGCGCGCGTGCGGCAACCACGGCGGAGTTGGCGGTGTCGTAGCGTGCCTGTTGCTGGTCGAGCAGCTGTTGGCTGGCATATTTGCGCTGGAAAATCTCCCGCACCCGCTTGAGTTCCTGGCTGGCCAGCAGCAGTTCGCTCTGGCGCAGTTGCACGTTGGCCTGGGCGGCGGAGTAGTTTTCCTGGGCGCGCAGTACCTCGGCCTCGGCCTGACTGCGTTGGGCTTCCAGGGTGCGGGTGTCGATGCGTGCCAGCAACTGGCCTTGGCGCACCGTGTCACCTTCATCGACCAGCACCTCGGCCAGGCGGCCGGGAATTTTGCTGGCGATTTGCACTTCAGTGGCTTCAAGCCGACCGTTGCCCATGCTCAAACCTTCAGGCAAGCGATCGTGCAGGGATTTCCAGTAACCCAGGCCGCCCGCAGCTACAAGCAGGGCGATCAGGGCGCCGGCAAAGAGTTTTGGGGTTCGTTGGCTCATCAGTCTGCATCCTGCTGCATTCACGTCAGATTGTGACGCGGCACCGACCTTGGTGCGTTGATGTTAGTCAAATCGATAGCATCCTACCCGGTTTAACGCAGTGCGAGTATGGCGGCCCATTGTTCTGCGGTGACGGGCATCACCGACAGGCGGCTGCCTTTTTGCACCAGAGGCAACTCAGCCAGTGCGGTCTGCAGCTTGAGGTAGCCCAGGCCCAGAACCTTGCTAAAGGTCTCCACGTGGGCTACGTCCACCGCACTCCAAGGATTCTTCTCGGCACTGGCCTTGGCGTCGAAATAATGGCTTTGTGGGTCCAGTGCCGTTGGGTCGGGATAGGCCTCTGCACTGATCCGCGCGATACCGGCGATACCCGGTTCCGGGCAACTGGAGTGGTAGAAGAAGAACTGGTCGCCCACCGCCATGCTGCGCAGGAAATTACGGGCTTGATAGTTGCGAACGCCGTCCCAGCGCGCTTCTTTCAGGCGCGCCAGATCCTTGATCGAGAGCTCATCGGGCTCGGACTTCATCAGCCAATAGGCCATGGATACTGCTCCTGAAAAAGTTTGAAATAACCTGTTGCATGAAACCGACAGCCGGTTGGCGTCAAGGTTTGCGTGTCGACGCAGGTTGTCGGAGAATGCGCCCTTTTTAAGCTTGGCGCTGCTGCAACCATTAAAAAACGTTGCTGACAACGTGATCAGTTTGCCTGAGGGGGGCAATCAATGAATCGCAAACCGGACCTGCTCTGGATTTTGGTGTTTCTGTTCGGTTTGGGTGTGGTCACTACCGGTTATGCGCAAAGCCTTTGGGAGCGCAAGCTCGACGCGGCCTACGAAGTGCCGGTCAATCCGCAGCAACGTTGATTGCCAGGCTGGCGCTTATTGAAGAGGCGCTAGATACCAACCGCGGTCCGAGACCGTTCCTTGTAGCGGCACGTCCCAACTGGCTTGAGCCAGCCGTTCAACTTTCTGGCACTCATGGGCCAAGCCCAACAGCAAAGGCTTTTTCCACGCTTTGCGCCGCGCCTGATAGGCCAGGCTTCGATCATAGAAGCCACCCCCCATCCCCAATCGGCCACCGACTTCATCAAACCCTACCAAGGGTAGCAAGATCAGATCCAGCGCCCAGATGGGGCGTTGCCGCGCCAGACTGATGTGCGGTTCGGGGATGCGGAAACGGTTGGGGCGCAGCTTTTCTCCGTGCTCGATACGCTGAAAGGCCATCTTGGTTCTCGGCCAGGCATGCAACACCGGCAAATAAGTGCGCTTGCCCCGTCGCTGGGCTTCGCGCAGCAGCAGACGTGGGTCGATTTCGCAATCGTTGGGCAGGTACAGGGCGATGTGGCGGGCGCGGCGGAACAGCGGATGCTGCGCCAGTTGCCGGTACAACCCAAGCGCGGCCTGACGCTGCTGGGCCGGGCTCAAGGCGCGGCGAGCATCACGTAACAGGCGGCGAAGCTGGGGGCGGGTGAGCGGCGCGGTGTCGGTCATGGCACGGGCGTTCCCAGAGAGGGCTGCCCCCGAACGGGTGACAGCTCGAATTGCCCGCAGCAGGATGCGAGCAATGATAATTCAGGCTCCCCGACGAACCGCTGTCGGTGTAGCCCTTGAACCCGAAAGTTCAAGGTGGAGATTGCAGGAGGCGTTAAGGCTTTCCGTCAAGCGGACATGCACACCGGCCCCACGTGCAACCCCCGTGGTTGTGCGTATCGGCTCAGGGACATGACCGACTGGCAAGCACTCCAGGGAGTGGCGCCAGTATACCGATACTCAACCCTTATTTGAATCTTGATCGTCGGCCAGTGCTTGATCAACGCGTTCGAGCAGGTCGCGTACCTGTTCGCGCGTTGCACCGCCAGCCGGTACTTCAGGGCGCTCCTGCTTGTGCAGCAGGTCGTGGGTGATATTCAGTGCAGCCATCACGGCGATCCGGTCGGCACCAATCACTTTGCCGCTGCTGCGAATTTCGCGCATTTTGCCATCCAGGTAGCGCGCGGCGCTGACCAGGTTGCTGCGCTCTTCAGGCGGACAGATGATCGAGTACTCTTTGTCGAGGATCTGAACGGTGACGCTATTGCTTGAACTCATGAGTCTTGCTCCAGGGCCTTGAGTCGCAAAATCATCGATTCGACCTTACGCCGGGCGATTTCGTTTTTTTCGATGAGGTGGGCGCGTTCCTCGCGCCAGGACTTTTCCTGCGTTAATAGGAGTGCGTTTTGCCGTTTTAGTTGCTCGACTCGCTCTATCAGTAGCTCGAATCGGCCCATCAGCGTTTGCAGATCGTTCTCTTGCATGGATTGCCACTCGATTCGGTCTGGCGGATGGTTGCCCGGTTTATACCCCGGCCTGCCCCGAGTTGGCCGCGTCGATGGTCTTGGCGCGCCTGCCGGTGCTAGGATACAAGGTCTTCATTCTAGTCATTGCGCCGTCTGGCGCCTAGTTGCCCATGCCCAATACCAATTCGCCGTATACCGCTTTCGCCACGTTGCTCAGCAGCAACGGGCACCCTGTTTCCCCTGCCGAACTGCACGGTCTGTTGCTCGGCCGCAGCTGCGCAGGCGCCGGCTTCGATGCCGAAGCCTGGCTGGCCGATGCTGCCCACCTGTTGGAAAACGATCCGGCAGACAACGTTCGTAATGCTTTGATCGGCCTGCAGGAAATGGTCAAAGGTGAACTCACCGGCGACGATATCACTGTTGTGCTGCTGTTGCCGGGCGATGACGCTGCCCTGACCGACCGGGCTGCTGCCCTGGGTGAGTGGTGCAAGGGCTTCCTCTATGGTTTTGGCTTGAATGCGGGTGGCTTGACCCTGAGCGCCGAGGCCAAAGAAGTCTTGCAGGACCTGGACGCCATTTCGCAGGTTCAGGACGCTCTGGAAGAGTCCGAAGACGGCGAAAGCGACTATATGGAAGTCATGGAATACCTGCGCGTCGCTCCGTTGCTGCTGTACACGGAGCTGGCCAAGCCGGTCGAGCCTGCTGCCAAACCGTCGCTGCACTGATAGTAGAAGGACTCCACTGCCCATGAGCCATATCCCCAAGTCGGAATACGCCCGTCGACGCAAGGCGCTGATGGCGCAGATGGAGCCCAACAGTATTGCCATCCTGCCCGCAGCCGCCGTTGCCATTCGTAACCGCGATGTCGAGCATGTATACCGTCAGGACAGCGACTTCCAGTACCTGAGTGGTTTCCCCGAACCCGAGGCCGTGATCGCCCTGATCCCAGGCCGTGAACATGGCGAGTACGTGCTGTTTTGCCGCGAGCGTAACCCGGAGCGCGAGCTGTGGGACGGTCTGCGCGCAGGGCAAGAAGGGGCGATCCGTGACTTTGGCGCCGATGATGCCTTCCCCATCACCGATATCGACGACATCCTGCCGGGCCTGATCGAAGGGCGTGACCGAGTCTATTCGGCCATGGGCAGCAATGCCGAATTCGATCGTCACCTGATGGAGTGGATCAACGTGATCCGCTCCAAAGCGCGCCTTGGCGCCCAGCCGCCGAACGAGTTCGTTGCCCTGGATCATCTGCTGCATGACATGCGTCTGTATAAATCGGCGGCAGAAGTGAAAGTGATGCGTGAGGCTGCAGCGATTTCCGCGCGGGCTCATGTACGGGCGATGCAGGCATGTCAGGCGGGGCTACGTGAATACAGCCTGGAAGCCGAGCTGGATTACGAGTTCCGCAAAGGCGGGGCGAAGATGCCAGCCTATGGCTCGATTGTCGCGGCAGGCCGCAACAGCTGCATCCTGCATTACCAAGAGAACGATGCACCGCTCAAGGATGGCGATCTGGTACTGATCGACGCCGGGTGTGAAATTGACTGCTACGCCAGCGACATCACCCGTACCTTTCCGGTCAGCGGGCGGTTTTCGCCGGAGCAGAAGGCGATCTACGAACTGGTGCTCAAAGCCCAGGAAGCAGCGTTCGCGGTTATTGCCCCAGGCAAGCACTGGAACCACGCCCATGAAGCGACGGTACAGGTCATCACTGAGGGCCTGGTGGAATTGGGCCTGCTCAAGGGTAAGGTCGAAGACTTGATAGAAAGCGAGGCGTATCGCGCTTTCTATATGCACCGTGCCGGGCACTGGCTGGGCATGGATGTGCATGATGTGGGTGAGTACAAGGTCGGCGGCCAGTGGCGTGTACTGGAACCGGGTATGGCGTTGACAGTGGAACCTGGCATCTACATCGGTGCCGACAACCAGAGTGTCGCGAAAAAGTGGCGCGGCATTGGTGTACGTATCGAGGACGACGTAGTGGTAACAAAACAGGGCTGTGAAATCCTGACCTCGGGTGTGCCGAAGACAGTCGCCGAAATCGAGGCCTTGATGGCTGCCGCGCGCAGTGCTGCGGCATGAGTCGGGTAAACCTTGCAATCATTGGCGGTGGCCTGGTGGGCGCCAGTCTGGCACTCGCCCTGCAGGCTGGCGCTAAAGCGCGTGGCTGGAAAATCCTGCTGATCGAGCCCTTTGCGCCGGGCGATAGCTATCAGCCGAGCTACGACGCACGCTCTTCGGCGTTGTCCTTCGGCACACGCCAGATCTATGAGCGTCTGGGGCTGTGGCAACAGATCAGTCGCCGCGCCGAGCCGATCCGCCAGATCCAGGTTTCTGACCGTGGCCGCTTTGGTGCCACACGCCTGGATGCACTGGAAGAAGGGGTTCCTGCCCTGGGCTACGTGGTTGAAAACGCCTGGCTTGGCCAGTGCCTGTGGAAAGCGCTGGATGCCGAAGTGGTGAGCTGGCGTTGCCCGGCTGAAGTCACTGCCATGCAGGCACTGGAAGACGGCTATCGACTGACGCTCAACGATGACACCCTGATCGAGTGCGACCTGGCTGTGCTGGCCGATGGTGGCCGCTCCGGTTTGCGTGAGCAACTGGGTATTCATGTCAGCCAACGGCCCTACAACCAGAGCGCGCTGATCGCCAACATCACACCGAGCGAAGCCCACCGTGGCCAGGCGTTCGAACGCTTCACCGACGAAGGCCCAATGGCCTTGCTGCCGTTGCCGGAGAATCGCTGTGCGCTGGTTTGGACCCGAGCCGGTATGGACGCCAAGCGTTTGGCCGAACTGGATGAGCGCAGCTTCCTCAGCGAGTTGCAGGCGGTGTTCGGGTATCGCTTGGGCGCATTGCGTCAGGTCGGCGCACGGCATCTGTACCCCTTGTCGCTGGTAGAAGCACAGGAGCAGGTACGCCCGCACCTGGTGGTCTTGGGTAATGCCGCGCACAGCCTGCACCCGATTGCCGGGCAGGGGTTCAACTTGTCGCTACGTGATGTGCAGTCGCTGGCCGAAGGCCTGCTGGCTGGCCCGGCAGTACCCGGTGATTTTGCAACGCTGCAAGCCTATCGCGAGCGTCAGCGCCTGGACCAGGACCTGACTGTCGGCTTCTCCGACCGGGTCACCCGCCTGTTCGGCAGTGCTCAGCCACTGATCGCCACGGGGCGTAACCTGGGGCTGCTCGGGCTCGATCTGCTGCCCCCGGCCAAGCGTTGGTTTGCCCGGCAGGCCATGGGCCTGGGAACCCGCCCGGACCCACGGAGCTGAGCATGGCCGATTCGCGCAAACTGGCCCGGCGTGCGCGTGTGCTGCGCTGGATACTCAATTTTTACCCGCCCTACATTGGCGCGGGTATTCGCGTGCAAAGCATCAGTGCGGACTTTCGGCAGGTGAAGGTGCGCATGGCCTTGAACAGGTTCAATCGCAACTATGTCGGCACTCAGTTTGGCGGCAGCCTGTATTCGATGGTCGATCCGTTCTACATGCTGATGCTGATGGAACTGCTGGGCCGCGAATATATCGTCTGGGACAAAGCAGCCAGCATCGATTTCATTTCGCCGGGCAAAGGCCCGGTGTTCGCCGAGCTGCGCATCGATGATCAGTTACTGACTGACATTCGCGAGCACACGGCAGGTGGCAAGAAATACCTGCCACGACTTCAGGTCGATATCCGTGACGCTGCCGGTGAACTGGTAGCGCAGGTCGACAAAACCCTTTACGTGCGGCTCAAGCCGCAAGCGAGACAGGCTTAAGGCATGGAAATGCGCGCAGATCTGTTGATTGTCGGTGCCGGTATGGTCGGCAGCGCCCTGGCCCTGGCATTGCAGCACAGCGGCCTGGAAATTCTCCTGCTCGACGGCAGCCCGTTGTCGGTCAAATCCTTCGATGAGCAGGCAGCCTTCGAGCCTCGGGTCAGTGCCCTGTCGATGGCCAGCCAGCGCATTCTTGAGCGCCTGGGCGCCTGGCAGGGGATTGAGCGGCGACGTATCAGCCCTTACACCGACATGCGCGTCTGGGACGGCAGCGGCACCGGGCAGATTCATTTCTCTGCCGCCAGCGTGCATGCCGAGGTGCTGGGGCATATCGTTGAAAACCGAGTGGTGCAAGACGGCCTGCTGGAGCGACTGCATGACAGTGAAGTCGGCCTGCTGGCCAATGCGCGCCTGGAGCAGATGCGCCGCTCCGGTGATGAGTGGCTGCTGACCCTCGCCGATGGCCGTAAATTGCGTGCGCCGCTGGTGATTGCCGCCGATGGCGCGAACTCGGCCGTACGCCGCCTGACCGGCTGCGAGACCCGCGAGTGGGATTACCAGCATCACGCGATTGTCACCAGTGTGCGTTGCACTGCGCCGCATCAGGCCACTGCCTGGCAGCGCTTCACCGATGACGGGCCGTTGGCCTTCTTGCCGTTGCTACGTGATGGTCAACAGGACTGGTGCTCGATTGTCTGGTCGACAACGCCAGAGCAGGCTGAGCGTCTGATGCAACTGGACGATGCGCAGTTCTGCGCCCAACTTGAGCGTGACTTCGAAGGGCGCCTTGGCCGCGTTCTACAGGCTGACCCTCGACTGTGCGTGCCGCTACGCCAGCGCCACGCCAAG
Organism: Pseudomonas sp. H9; assembly: GCF_004353925.1. Classification (GTDB taxonomy): domain Bacteria; phylum Pseudomonadota; class Gammaproteobacteria; order Pseudomonadales; family Pseudomonadaceae; genus Aquipseudomonas. The sequence goes on from NZ_SMOK01000012.1 coordinate 355,358, forward strand.
CGTTACGTGGCCGAAGGTCTGGCGCTGATTGGCGACGCTGCGCACACCATTCACCCGCTGGCCGGGCAGGGTGTCAACCTGGGCTTTCTCGATGCGGCAGTGTTGGCTGAAGAGTTGCTGCGTGCCTATGAACGCGGTGAACGATTGGCCGATGAGCGTGTGCTGAGCCGTTTCGAGCGGCGGCGCATGCCGCACAACCTGGCGCTGATGGCGGCCATGGAAGGGTTTGAGCGGTTGTTCCAGGCCGATCCATTACCGCTGCGCTGGTTGCGCAACAGTGGCCTGAAATGGGTTGAGCAATTGCCCGAGGCCAAAGCACTGTTTGTGCGTCAGGCCCTGGGGCTTAGCGGCGATCTGCCGGAGTTGGCGCGGGCCTGACGCCATTCTTTAACCTCCGTAACATCTGGTAACTCCTCCCCGGTGAGTTCGGTTGAGAAGGCAAATGGGATTAACTACCATTTGCGCCTTAATTGAACTCTGAGGACTGCACCATGTTGCCACGCAAGCACGTATTGGCCGCTCTGGCTCTGACTCTGTTGGGCGGTACTGCCCAGGCGGCAGACGAAGTGGTGGTGTATTCCTCGCGCATCGACGAGTTGATCAAGCCGGTGTTCGACGCCTACACCGCCAAGACCGGGGTCAAGGTCAAGTTCATCACCGACAAGGAAGCGCCGCTGATGCAGCGCATCAAGGCCGAAGGGCAGAATGCTACCGCCGACCTGCTGCTCACCGTCGATGCTGGCAACCTCTGGCAGGCTGAACAGATGGGCATCCTGCAGCCGATCAAATCGGACGTGATCGATGCCAACATTCCCAAGCAGTACCGCGCCACGTCACACGACTGGACCGGCCTGAGCCTGCGCGCACGGACCATCGCCTACTCCACCGAGCGGGTCAAACCCGAAGAGCTGAGCACCTACGAGGCGCTGGCCGACAAGAACTGGGAAGGGCGCCTGTGCCTGCGGACCGCGAAGAAGGTCTACAACCAGTCGCTGACCGCGACCCTGATTGAAACCCACGGTGAGAAGAAAACCGAGGAAATCATCAAGGGTTGGGTCAACAACCTGTCCACCGATGTGTTCTCTGACGACACCGCCCTGCTGCAAGCCATCAACGCCGGTCAATGCGACGTGGGTATCGTCAACACTTACTACTACGGTCGCCTGCACAAGGAAAACCCGGACCTGAAGGTCAAGCTGTTCTGGCCAAACCAGGCCGACCGTGGTGTGCACGTCAACCTGTCGGGCATTGGCCTGACCAAGTATGCACCGCATCCTGAAGCTGCGACCAAGCTGGTCGAGTGGATGACTGGTGAAGAAGCACAGAAGATTTTCGCAGGTGTAAACCAGGAGTTCCCGGCCAACCCGAAAGTTGCACCGTCTGAAGAAGTGGCGGCCTGGGGCACCTTCAAGGCTGACACCATTCCGGTTGAAATTGCCGGCAAGCGTCAGGCTGAAGCCATTCGTTTGATGGATCGGGCTGGCTGGAACTAAGCGCAAAGCTTTATCCTGCCTGTGTAGGAGCGGGCTTGCCCCGCGATTGCGACGTGACAGACACACCGCGATCGCGGGGCAAGCCCGCTCCCACAGTGTTCCCCTATAGAGATTCCCCCTTTTGGCTCACCCTGCCCAACGCCGCTGGTATCCCCTGGTTTTCGCCATTGCCGCTCTGGTACTGCTACCGCTGAGCGTGCTCTTGCTGTCGTGGCAGTCGGTCGACATGCAAATCTGGTCGCACCTGCTCGACACCCAGATGAGCCGCCTGTTGGGCAATACCTTGACCTTGATTGTCGGGGTCGGTGTGGGCGTCACCTTGCTGGGTGTCAGCCTGGCCTGGCTCACCAGCCTGTGCGAGTTCCCCGGGCGGCGTTGGCTGGACTGGGCGCTGATGCTGCCGTTCGCCATTCCTGCCTATGTGCTGGCCTTCGTTTTTGTTGGCTTGCTGGACTTCTCCGGGCCGGTACAAACCCTGTTGCGCGAGTGGTTCGGGCCCATGCGCCTGCCGCGTGTGCGCTCCACCGGCGGGGTGATCATCGTCCTGGTGCTGGTGTTCTACCCCTATGTGTACCTGCTGGCGCGCACGGCCTTCCTGGCTCAAGGCAAAGGCCTGATGGAAGCGGCGCGGGTGCTGGGGCATTCGCCGTTGCAAGCGTTCTGGCGCGTTGCCCTACCGATGGCCCGTCCGGCGATCGGTGCTGGTGTCGCACTGGCCTTGATGGAAACCCTGGCTGATTTTGGCGCGGTGTCGGTGTTCAACTTCGACACCTTCACCACGGCAATCTACAAGACCTGGTACGGGTTCTTCAGCCTGTCGAGCGCGGCACAACTGGCCAGCTTGTTGCTGCTGGCGGTGATGCTGGTGCTTTACGGCGAGCGCCGTGCCCGTGGCGCTGTGCGCAGCAGCAACGAGCGGCCACGGGGCAAGGCGCTGTATCACTTGCGTGGTATCAAGGCGCTGGCCGCTACCGGCTGGTGTGCATTGGTATTCGCCTGTGCCTTCGTTATTCCGGTGGTGCAATTGCTGGTGTGGTTCTGGCAGCGTGGGCGATTCGATCTGGATGAGCGCTACACCAGTCTGATCCTCCATACCCTCTACCTGGGGGCAATGGCGGCGCTGATCACTGTGAGTGTGGCGTTGGTGCTGGCCTTTGCCCGTCGTCAGGCTCCTACCTCGGGGATACGTGCCGGGGTCGGTATTGCCAACCTGGGCTATGCCTTGCCGGGGTCGGTATTGGCGGTGTCGATCATGCTGGCCTTCAGTTACCTGGACAATCAACTGGTGGTACCGCTATCCAACTGGCTGGGCGGTGCAGGCCGGCCTTTGTTGCTGGGCAGTCTTTCAGCCCTGCTGCTGGCGTATCTGGTGCGCTTCATGGCGGTGGCCTACGGGCCTCTGGAAAACAGCCTGGGGCGCATTCGCCCCTCATTGCCGGAGGCTGCGCGCAGCCTTGGGGTCAGTGGGCCGAGATTGTTTTTCAAGGTGTATCTACCGCTCTTGGTACCCGGCGCATTGAGCGCCGCTTTGCTGGTGTTCGTCGATGTCCTCAAGGAAATGCCGGCCACCTTGCTGATGCGTCCCTTCGGCTGGGACACCCTGGCCGTCCGCGTCTTTGAAATGACCAGCGAAGGTGAGTGGGCACGCGCCTCTTTGCCGGCCCTGACCTTGATTCTGGTAGGCCTTTTACCGGTCATCGGTCTGATCCGACGTTCAGCCCGACACGTAGGTCAAACGCGCTGAGGGTGTCAGCCTTCAAGCTTGCAGCTACAATGCGCGGCATTCGCTGCGGCCGGTCCTACAGACCGGGTAGCTGAAATGCTGCCAACAGCCGTGGCTTAGCCACGCCCGGAAGGAGAAACCCATGGGACTGCGCACGCCTTTGTATGACCTGCACTTGGCCCTCGGCGCCAAGATGGTCGATTTTGGCGGTTGGGATATGCCCTTGCATTACGGCTCGCAGGTCGAGGAGCACCATCAGGTGCGACGTGACTGTGGGGTGTTTGACGTTTCCCACATGACCGTCATCGACGTAAACGGTGCCCAAGCCCGTGTCTGGTTGCAGCGATTGCTGGCCAACGACGTCGACCGTCTGACTGAAACTGGCAAAGCGCTGTACAGCACCATGCTCGACGAGCAGGGCAACGTCATTGACGACATGATCGTCTACCGCTGTGAAGACGGTTACCGCCTAGTGGTCAACGCCTCGACCCGAGACAAAGACCTGGCCTGGATGACTGCCTGCAAGGGCAGCTTTCAGGTTGAATTCAAGGAGCGCCCTGAGCTGGCCATTCTGGCAATCCAGGGACCCGAAGCGCGTAACAAAGTCGCCGAGCTGGTATCGGCACCACGGGCAGCCATGATCCGTGAGCTCAAACCCTTTGAAGGCCGCAGTGAAGGTGATTGGTTCATCGCCCGCACCGGCTACACCGGTGAAGACGGGTTGGAAATCATCTTTCCGAAAGACCAGTCCACTGCATTTTTCAACGACCTGGTGGGCGCGGGCATCGCACCGAGTGGCTTGGGTGCACGTGACACACTGCGCCTTGAAGCAGGCATGAACCTTTACGGCCAGGACATCGACGAGGCCCACACACCGCTGACCTCCAACCTGGGCTGGAGCGTGGCCTGGGAGCCAGCCGAGCGTGATTTTATCGGCCGTCAGGGCTTGTTGGCGGAAATCGAGCACGGCGTCGAGCAAAAAATGGTTGGCCTGGTGCTGGAAGAGCGCGGTGTCTTGCGTGCTCACCAAGTGGTTCGTGTCGCGGGTATTGGCGAAGGAGAGATCACCAGTGGTAGTTTCTCTCCTACGCTGAGCAAGTCGATAGCGCTGGCACGGGTGCCGATGGCAACCGGTGAGCGTGCCGAAGTGGAGATCCGTGGCAAGTGGTACCCGGTGCGGGTGGTCAAGCCGACCTTCGTGCGCCATGGCAAGATTTTGATCTGACCCTATTCTGGCGGGCCTACCGCTGACCCTATTGAGGATAACAAGATGAGCAATATTCCCGCCGAACTGCGTTTTGCCGAAAGCCATGAGTGGGCCAGGCTGGAAGCTGATGGCACGGTAACTGTCGGTATCAGCGACCATGCCCAGGAAGCACTGGGAGACGTGGTGTTCGTTGAGCTGGCAGAAGTCGGCAAGGTCTTCGCTGCAGGCGACGCTGCCGGTGTGGTTGAATCGGTCAAGGCCGCTTCGGACATCTATGCCCCGGTCGGCGGCGAAGTGATCGCGGTGAACGAGGAACTGGCCGATAGCCCAGAGTCGCTGAACGAATCTCCTTACGACAGCTGGATCTTCAAACTCAAGCCAAGCGACAAGGCCGAGCTGGACAAACTGCTCGATGCCGCTGGCTACAAAGCTGCCATCGGCGAATAGTTTTCACACAAAGCGCCAATCTCTTCCTAGACTCAATATGCCTCGACTGGTCGGGGCTTGGTCTAGGAAGAGAGAGCCGCTATGTCCCAGTCGCCGTCCCTGAGCCAACTGCACGACCCCAATCCTTTCCTGCGTCGCCACCTGGGCCCTGATGCCTCGGAGCAGCAGGCCATGCTACAGGCCCTGGGTCTGGGCAGCCGCCGTGAACTGATTGAACAGACCGTACCCCCGGGCATTCTCCTGAGTGGCCCACTGGCATTACCTGCCGCCCTCGATGAGCAGGCCGCCCTCAATAAACTCAGGGGCTATGCCGAGCAGAACCAGGTATGGACCAGCCTGATCGGTATGGGCTACCACGGCACGGTCACGCCCAACGTCATTTTGCGCAACGTCCTTGAAAATCCGGGCTGGTACACCGCCTACACGCCCTATCAGCCGGAAATTGCTCAAGGTCGCCTGGAAGCCCTGCTGAATTTCCAGCAGATGATCATCGATCTCACCGGTTTAGACCTGGCCAACGCCTCTCTGCTCGATGAGGCCACCGCAGCGGCCGAAGCCATGGCGCTGGCCAAGCGCATGGCCAAGTCGAAAAGCAATGTGTTCTTCGCCGATGAGCACTGTCATCCCCAGACCCTGTCGGTACTGCAAACCCGCGCCGAGGGGTTCGGCTTTGAACTGGTCGTCGATGCTGTGGATAACCTCGGCAACTACCAGGTTTTCGGGGCGTTGCTGCAGTACCCCGATACCCACGGTGAAATCCGTGACCTGCGCCCGTTGATCGAGCACCTGCATAGACAACACGCGTTAGCCTGCGTGGCTGCCGATCTGCTCAGCCTGCTGATGTTGACCCCACCGGGTGAACAAGGCGCAGATGTCGTGCTGGGCACGTCACAGCGTTTTGGTGTGCCCATGGGTTATGGCGGCCCGCATGCGGCCTATTTTGCCTGCCGTGATGCCTTCAAGCGGGCCATGCCCGGTCGCATTATTGGCGTGTCCAAGGATGCGCGCGGCAACGTGGCGCTGCGCATGGCCCTGCAAACCCGTGAGCAGCATATCCGCCGCGAGAAGGCCAACTCCAACATCTGTACCGCTCAAGTGCTGCTGGCCAATATCGCCGCCTTTTACGCGGTGTATCACGGCCCGGAAGGTTTGCAGCGCATTGCCCAGCGCGTGCATGCATTGACCTTCGTGCTGGCCGCAGGGTTGGAAAGCAAGGGCATCAAACGCCTCAACCAGCACTTCTTCGACACGCTCACCCTGGAGGTGGGCGGCAGCCAGACGGCCATTATCGAAAGTGCTGAAGCAGCGCAGATCAATCTGCGCATCTTGGGGCGTGGCCAGTTGGGCGTCAGCCTCGACGAAACCTGTGACGAATCAACGGTGTTGCGCCTGTTCGATATATTCCTTGGCGCTGACCACGGTTTGGATATTGCCGCCCTCGATGCCTTGGCTTTGCCGGAAGGTATTCCTGCGGCACTGGTACGCCAGTCAACTTTTCTCACGCACCCGGTGTTCAACCTGCACCACAGCGAAACCGAGATGCTGCGCTATCTCAAGCAGCTGGAGAACAAAGACCTGGCGCTGAATCAGTCAATGATTCCGCTGGGCTCCTGCACCATGAAGCTCAACGCCAGCAGTGAAATGATTCCGATCACCTGGCCAGGCTTTGCTGCCCTGCATCCCTTTGCACCGGCTGCGCAGGTGCAGGGATACAAGGCAATGATTGATGAGCTGGAAGCCTGGCTCTGTGCAATCACCGGTTTCGATGCCATTTGCATGCAACCCAACTCCGGTGCCCAGGGTGAGTACGCCGGCCTGATGGCAATTGCCAAATACCACCGCAGCCGGCATCAGCCGCACCGTGACATTTGCCTGATTCCATCCTCGGCGCATGGCACCAACCCGGCCTCAGCGCAGATGGCCGGTATGCAGGTGGTGATCGTTGAATGCGATGAGGCGGGTAACGTTGACCTGACCGACCTCAAAGCCAAGGCCAAGGCGGCAGGCGACCGGCTGTCGTGCCTGATGGCGACTTACCCCTCGACCCACGGTGTGTATGAAGAGGGCATCAGCGAAATTTGCGAGGTTATCCACAGGCAGGGTGGTCAGGTGTACATGGACGGCGCCAACCTCAATGCTCAGGTTGGCTTGACCCGACCGGCCGACATCGGCGCCGATGTCTCGCACATGAACCTGCATAAAACCTTCTGTATTCCCCACGGTGGTGGCGGGCCAGGCATGGGCCCGATTGGTGTGCGCGCACACCTGGCCCCCTTCGTTGCCAGCCATCCGGTGGTACCCGTGCCTGGGCCAGACCCGAAAAACACCGCAGTGAGCGCCGCTCCCTGGGGCAGTGCGAGCATCCTGCCGATCAGCTGGATGTACATCGCCATGATGGGACCGCAACTGGCCGATGCCAGCGAGGTGGCGATCCTGTCGGCCAACTACCTGGCCGAGCGCTTGGGTGGTGCCTTCCCAGTACTGTATCGGGGGCGTAACGAGCGGGTCGCTCATGAGTGCATTCTTGACCTACGGCCATTGAAAGCACTGACTGGAATTACCGAAGAGGATGTCGCCAAACGCCTGATGGACTACGGCTTCCACGCGCCGACCATGTCGTTCCCGGTGCCGGGAACCTTGATGGTCGAGCCAACCGAGAGCGAGTCGAAAGCCGAATTGGATCGTTTTGTCGAAGCGATGCTGAAAATTCGTGAGGAAATTCGTGAAGTGCAGGACGGCAATTGGCCGGCGGAGGACAACCCGCTCAAGCATGCGCCGCATACCTTGGCAGATGTATTGGGCGTGTGGGAGCGGCCTTACAGCCTTGCCCAGGGTGTTGCGCCCAGTGAGCATGTGCGGTTGCACAAGTACTGGCCAGCGGTGAATCGGGTCGACAACGTGTTTGGTGACCGGAACCTGTTCTGTGCCTGTGTGCCGGTGGATGATTACCGCAGCTGATCGTGGGGCAAGCCCGCTCCCACAGGTTCACATCAACCCTGTGGGAGCGGGCTTGCCCCGCGAGAAATCAACGCGAAACCAGAATCGCGTTGGCCAATTCCATGTCGCTGGCCTCAAGCCCTGGGTTTTCCGCCCGGACCTTGTTCATGGCGGATTCCAGGTAAGGGCCACGAATAGCACCGTCGCTGGCCACAAAGCTGCTGGCGTCGTCTTGAGCGGCCGCGACCAGTTTGTGGTCTTTGGACGTCAGGTAGGTGGAGCCGGTGGTTGCGCCGGAGGTAATGACATTGCGCCAGAATGTATCGGCCATGGCCGAACCGATTGGCAGGGAAAGCAGGGCAAGGGTTGCGACTGCAGGTTTGAGACGCATCGAGGGTGACTCCAGCTGAGTTGAACTGAGCGATTGGAGTGATTCGCCTGTCTCTAGTTCCCTGGCGCCACTCTAAGCACTTCTGCTTGAGTGGTAAGGCCAGAGGCCACTTTTTGCTTGCCGCTTTGCAGCAAGCTGCACAGGCCTTCCTGCGCCGCTTGTTGGCGCAGCGCGGCCAGATCGACATCGTGACGAATTCTGGCGCTCATTGCGCTGCTGATACACAACAGCTCATGAATGCCTGTGCGTCCGTGGTAGCCGGTTTGTCGGCATTCGTTGCAGCCTCGGGCCTGATAACCGGTTTCGCCTGCCGTCTCTGGTGCCTTGCAGGCATTGCACAGGGTGCGCACCAGGCGTTGGGCCATAACGCCGATCAGCCCTGCCTTGATCAGGTGTGGGGCGACACCCAGTTCCAGCAGGCGGCTGATGGCGCTGCAGGCATCATTGGTATGCAGGGTCGACAGCACCAAGTGGCCGGTTAGCGCGGCCTGAAAGGCAACCTGAGCGGTTTCCAGGTCGCGGATTTCACCGATCATGATGATGTCCGGGTCTTGGCGCAGTAGGGCGCGGGCGCCTTCTGCAAAGCCCAGGTCTATCGCCGGGTGAATCTGTAACTGGTTAAAACTGGGCTCGACCATCTCAATCGGGTCTTCAACCGTACACAGGTTGACCTGCGGGGTTGCCAGGTATTTGAGGGTGGCATACAGGGTGCTGGTTTTGCCGGAGCCGGTCGGGCCAGTCACCAGAATCAGGCCGTGACGTTGCCCGATCAGCGTTTGCCAGCACTGCAAGTCATTGCCCGTCAGGCCTAGCTGGGTGAAGTCCTGTTGCAGCAAATTGGGGTCGAAGATACGCATCACCAGCTTTTCACCGAAGGTGGTGGGTAAGGTCGACAGGCGTAGTTCAACTTCGCTGCCGACTGGCAGACGGGTTTTGATCCGGCCATCCTGAGGGCGGCGTTTTTCTGCGACGTTCATGCCCGCGAGGGTTTTCAGGCGGCTGACCACGGCCAGCGTAACGTCGGCCGGGAACTGATAGACGGGATGCAGCAAGCCGTCGATGCGAAATCGCAGATGGCCGTGGGCTCGCCGGGGTTCCAGATGGATATCGCTGGCGCGTTGATCGAAGGCGTACTGCAGCAGCCAGTCAACAATGGTGACGATATGGGCGTCATCGTCTTCGCGTTGCTGGCTGTGCGTACCCACTTCAAGCAACTGCTCATGGTTGCCGCCGGGCAACGCGGATAACGGCTGGCCGCTGGCGCTGTTGACCGAGCGGGCCAGATGGAAGAAGGCCTGACTGAACTGGCGAATCTGCACCGGGCTTGCCAGCACACGTTTGATCGGGCGGCGCAGCACCTGCGTCAGATCAGCTTCCCAGGATCGGACATAAGGTTCGGCGCTGGCCACCGTCACACTTTGACTGTCGGCCGCGATGGGCAGAATGCCGTGGCGTTGAGCGAAGGCGGCAGACATCAGGCCGGTGGTTGCGGCGAGGTCGAGTTGTAGCGGGTCGATGTACAGGTAAGGCAATCCGGCCTGTTTGGCCTGCCACTGGCACAGGGTTTCCAGATCGAGGTAGTGGCCGGGCTGGCGTGGGTCGGGCAGGCGCTGGCGAGCAAGGTGTTCAAGCGGGTGGGTGTCGGTGGCCAAACGGTGGGTTTGCAGTGATTGGGCGGTGTTTGCACTGATTAATCGGGCGTCAAGCAGGTCGCCCAACAGGCCGCTCAGGCTGAGCCTGCGGTCCTCGTTGCTGACAGTCATGTGGCGTCCTTGCCTTGCTGCCTGAAGGGGTGGCAATCACAAGCGTAGTTGACTCTGGGCAAACACAAGGTCGATCTGCGTATCCAGGCATTTCCAAGTTCAATCCGGGTGCTGCAACCGGCGCAGAGCAACGTTATCCACACAGATCAAATTGCGCATTTTTTGTGCAATCAACTCTGCGCGATGCCAGCTCAGGCCGGCAATTTCGATTTTTATGTCCAGCGCATCGTTCAGCTGCTTCATCTGCACGTTGTGCGGGGTGAGGAACTGCAGGGCGAATAAATTCAACACACGGCAAAGACTGTCGGGCTCGGCTTCGACCTGCAGGTGGTAATGCACGCAACTGTGGGCGCTACCTACGGCCCAGACATCGTCACGCAGTGGGGTCACAGGGCTGTCGAAGCGTTCAAGTGCGCTCATGGAAATCTCCGGATTCAATGCCAGAAATTTTCCCATGCGCGACTGGGTATTTTTTCTCTAAGATCAGCGTATTTGGCGAATAATCGACTTGAGCAATTCGCCAAGCAATCAATGATGGGATTAATTATGCACAGCGAACTCGACGCTTATGATCGCCGTATCCTGGCCTTGCTGCAGGAAGATGCTTCGCTGTCCAGCGCGCAGATCGCCGAGCGTGTTGGCCTGTCTCAGTCGCCCTGCTGGCGACGCATTCAGCGTTTGAAGGAAGAGGGGGTGATTCGCGGCCAGGTGACCTTGCTCGACCGCAAAAAGATCGGCCTGAACACGCAGATTTTTGCCGAGGTCAAACTCAACGCCCACGGGCGTTCCAACTTCACCGAGTTCACCGAAGCGATTCGTGGTTTCCCGGAAGTGCTGGAGTGCTATGTGCTGATGGGGTCAGTGGACTTTCTGTTGCGCATTGTCACCCCGGACATCGAGGCCTACGAACGCTTCTTCTTCGAAAAGCTGTCGATGGTGCCGGGGATTCAGGAGGTCAACTCGATCGTGGCCTTGTCCGAAATCAAGTCCACGACGAGTCTGCCTGTGCTGCGCTGAATCTTACTTGCGCAGCAGGTGCTTCCAACCACGGCTCTGGAACACCGCCATCGCTTGTTGGGTGCGCGCTTCCAGGACTTCAGTGCGCACGTCGGCTTCCACTTCGTCGCTGATCGGCAGGTTAGCCAGCTCGTGCAGCTTGTTCAGTTCACCGAACAGGCGATCCAGGTCTGGGCTCTCCAGCACCTGACGGGCATGGTGCAACCAAGCCAGCAGGCGCTCGATACGCGGTAGCTGCTCGGCCAGGTCTTCCGGCTGGCGATGATACAGCGGCAGGTTCAGGGCCTTGGCTTCATCGGCCAGCAGCACGTTCAGCCAGTTGGTCAACTGGGCAGCGCCTTGGCGGTCGCCACGCTTGTTGCGCTCGACGGCCCAGCCGCGAGCCAGCAGCCAGCGCGAGGTTTCCAGAGAGAACTGACCCCAGCGGGTATCCAGCAGTTCTTCGGCGAACTGCTCAGGTGCTGCGCGGCGTACGTCCTCGTCGTCGTTACCGGCCAGTACCAGCGGGCGCCAGTCTTCCAGCAGGGCATCGAGGCTGCTGCGCAGGGCAGCAGTGGTGCTGCGCGGCGCGGCCTGGCCGAGGCTGCTGGTCAGGGCGCGCAGTTCGGCCAGGGCCTGAACCCAGTCTTGCAGCAGGCGCCAATGGCCGTTGAAACGGTACTGTTCAGCCAGGCGTTGGCTGGCGCCCAGCAATTGCCAGGCGAGCGCAGCATAGGCGTCGTCCAGCGGCATATCGGCAGTCAGCTCGGCAGCGGGCAGGCTCAAAGCGTAACTGGCCGGGTCGAGCAGGCGGTAGCCGCGCTCGGCTTTGCTGATGTCGCACGGGAACAAGGGCAGGGCGGCGGACAGTTCAGCGGCCAGCTCCAGCAGCGCTTCAGGCTCACCTTCACGCAGCTCCAGTTCCAGCTCGCAGATTTCTTCCTTGAGCTTGCCCGAGACCACGGTGCCCAGGTCGAGCGCCGCTTCGATCACCACTTTGGACTTGCCACGGCCCCAGGCGATTTCGGCGTATTCACGGGTGAAGTCGGTGGTGAACAGGGCTTTGATGGCTTTTTTGTCCACCTCGGCGAGTTCGGCCGGCCAGCACTGGTCGTCGAGCTTTTTCAGGTCCAGCTTGGCCTTGGGCAGCTGCCACTCATGCTCATTACGCTGAGACAGGCCGGCAACGCTCTGGCCGCGGGTCTTGAGGGTCTGGATGACCACGTCGCCGTCGCGGCGCAGACGCAGGGCAACCTTGGCCGCAGCCAGGTCGCGCTCAGGGGTGTCGAAGTACTGGTTCAGCAGTTCACGCTGCTGCCAGCCAGACTTGTTGCGCTTCTTCAGCAATGGATGTTCGCGCAGGGCGGCGAGGGTCTCGCGGCTGACCCGCAGTTTGATTTCGGTTTCTTTGTGCATTGCTGGGTAATCCAGGCTCGGATGACAGGGAGCGTCTTGGCCGTGCAGTGTACAGGAGTCGGCCACCGACGGTTTATTCCAGGTGCCCGATGGCCCTATGATGAGCTTCGCCCCGAGGAGAACGCGCATGCCGCTGCCATCGCTCAAAGACCAGTTTGCCGCGCTGATTGCGACGCCTTCGGTCAGCTGTACCCAACCTGCGCTGGATCAGTCCAACCGCGCGGTGATCGACCTGCTGGCCGGCTGGCTGGGCGACCTGGGTTTTGCCTGTGATATCCAGCAGGTGGCGCCGGGCAAGTTCAACTTGCTGGCCAGCTACGGCACAGGCCCTGGCGGGCTGGTGCTGGCCGGCCATAGCGATACGGTGCCTTATGACCCGGCCTTGTGGCAGACCGACCCGTTGAAACTCACCGAAGTGGATGGCAAATGGGTTGGCCTTGGCAGTTGCGACATGAAAGGGTTCTTTGCCTTGATCATCGAGGCGGTGCAGCCGCTGCTGGCCCACGACTTCAAGCAGCCGCTACTGATCCTCGCCACTTGCGATGAAGAGAGTTCGATGTCCGGCGCCCGTGCCCTGGCCGAAGCGGGTCGCCCGTTGGGGCGGGCGGCGGTGATTGGTGAGCCGACCGGGCTCAAGCCGATCCGCATGCACAAGGGGGTGATGATGGAGCGCATCGAAATCCTCGGGCGCAGTGGCCATTCGTCGGACCCGAGCCTGGGGCGTAGCGCGCTGGAAGCCATGCATGAGGTTATGGGTGAGTTGATGAACCTGCGCCGGCAATGGCAAAAGGAATTCAACAACGCCCAGTTCAGTGTGCCGCAACCCACCCTGAACTTCGGTTGCATCCACGGCGGCGACAACCCCAACCGAATCTGTGGCCAATGTGCCCTGGAATTCGACCTGCGGCCACTGCCGGGTATGGACCCAGAGGCCTTGCGTGCGGCCATCCGGCAGAAACTGGTGCCGCTGGCCGAGCAGCATCAGGTGAAAATCGACTATGCCCCGCTGTTCCCGGAAGTGCCGCCCTTCGAACAGGTTGCCGATGCGGAACTGGTGCGCCTGGCCGAACGTCTTACCGGGCATCGCGCCGAAGCGGTAGCCTTTGGCACCGAAGCGCCTTATCTTCAGCGCCTGGGCTGCGACACGCTGGTGTTGGGCCCAGGAGACATCGCCTGTGCCCACCAGCCGGGTGAACACCTTGAAATGTCACGCTTGCAGCCTACCGTGCGTCTATTGCGTGAATTGATCGAACACTATTGCCTGAGCTCGGTAATTGCCCGCTGAGTTCAGCCGTTTTCCCAAAGGAGATTGCGCGTGACGCCAAGCCTGTTCCGACGATAACCCTTCGAGCGCTGTGTGCTTTCCCGTTCTTGTCCCATTTTTTACAGGCTCTGTGGTTATGCCCGATTACGTCAACTGGCTGCGTCATGCTTCGCCTTACATCAACGCCCACCGGGACTGCACCTTTGTGGTCATGCTGCCCGGTGATGGCGTTGAACACCCTAACTTCGGCAATATCGTTCACGACCTGGTGCTGCTGCACAGCCTTGGTGTGCGCCTGGTGCTGGTACACGGCTCGCGCCCGCAGATCGAAGCGCGCCTGGCCAATCGCGGCCTGACGCCGCATTACCATCGCGGCATGCGCATTACCGATGCCGCCACCCTGGAGTGCGTGATCGATGCGGTAGGCCACCTGCGTCTGGCCATCGAGGCGCGCCTGTCGATGGATATGGCCGCGTCGCCCATGCAGGGTTCGCGGCTGCGTGTAGCCTCAGGCAACCTGGTGACCGCACGCCCGATCGGGGTGTTGGAAGGGGTGGATTACCACCACACTGGTGAAGTGCGCCGGGTTGACCGCAAAGGTATCAACCGGCTGCTCGATGAGCGCTCCATAGTGTTGCTGTCGCCACTGGGCTATTCACCGACGGGCGAGATTTTCAATCTGGCCTGCGAAGACGTCGCCACCCGTGCGGCCATCGAGCTAGGCGCCGACAAATTGCTGCTGTTCGGTGCCGAACGCGGCTTGCTCGACGAGCAAGGACGGCTGGTGCGTGAGCTACGCCCGCAACAGGTTCCGGCGCATCTGGCGCGTCTGGGCAGCGACTATCAGGGCGAGTTGCTCGATGCTGCGGCCGAGGCTTGCCGTGGCGGTGTGGCGCGCAGTCATATCGTCAGCTACGCCGAAGATGGCGCACTGCTGACCGAGCTGTTCACCCGCGACGGTGGCGGCACTCTGGTTGCCCAGGAGCAGTTCGAGAAAGTGCGTGAAGCGGCGATCGAAGATGTTGGCGGCTTGCTTGACCTGATCAGCCCGCTAGAAGAGCAGGGCATCCTGGTGCGTCGCTCACGCGAAGTGCTGGAGCGCGAGATCGAGCAATTCAGTGTGGTTGAGCGTGAAGGCATGATCATCGCTTGTGCAGCGTTGTACCCGATTGCTGACTCCGAGGCCGGGGAACTGGCGTGCCTGGCGGTCAATCCTGAGTACCGCCATGGTGGTCGTGGTGATGAACTGCTGGAACGCATCGAAACACGGGCGCGGGAAATGGGGCTCAATACCCTGTTCGTCCTGACGACCCGTACGGCGCACTGGTTCCGTGAGCGTGGGTTTGTACCTAGCGGGGTAGAGCGGCTACCGGCGGCGCGGGCGTCGCTGTACAACTACCAGCGTAATTCGAAGATCTTCGAAAAAGCCTTGTAACCCATCGCGGGGCAAGCCCGCTCCCACAGGCCTTGTGGGAGCGGGCTTGCCCCGCGAAGAGCCCCTCAAGCTAACTAGAAGTAGCTGAACAGCCTCGGCATACCGGCCCCATCAATGATCGGGTACGTGTTTCTTCATGATTTGCGTCTCCGGCTTATGCGGCGACACTTCGCTGCTAAACGAAGGGTGGCAGCTGTACGCGGGTTAGCAGACCGGTCAGAGACACAAAAAACCGGCGCGCCCGAAGACGCCCCACGTACAACCGCCATTAAGCGCGTTGCGTAGATTGTGTCATTGAGTCGGACTGCTAAATCCGGTCATTGGACGATCCAACGACGACTGCAGCCTAGGTTCAGCGAGCATCTGGCGCAACGGTCGGAAGTATGAATCAGAAGGGTCTTACAGAGCACTCTTACAGTGCTGTGGATTTTCAACGATTGGTGTGGGAACCGGGAAACCATCGCGGGGCAAGCCCGCTCCCACAAGGCCTGTGGGAGCGGGCTTGCCCCGCGATTTGAGCATCAAACGGTATGCAGGTACCAGTTGTACTCAAGGTCGGAGATGGAGTGTTCGAACTCCTCCAGCTCACTTTCCTTACACGCAACAAAGATGTCGATGTACTTTGGATCGATGTATTTGTTGAGGATCTCGCTGTCGTCCAGCTCGCGCAGGGCATCACGCAGGTTGTTCGGCAGGCTTTGCTCCACTTGCTCGTAGGCGTTGCCTTCGATCGGGGTGCTTGGCTCGATTTTGTTGGTCAAACCATGGTGCACACCGGCCAGTACGGCAGCCATCAGCAGGTATGGGTTGGCGTCGGCACCGGCAACGCGGTGTTCGATGCGCACGGCATCAGCCGAACCTGTCGGTACGCGCAGGGCTACGGTGCGGTTGTCCAGGCCCCAGCTCGGGGCGTTGGGCACGTAGAACTGGGCACCGAAACGGCGATACGAGTTGACGTTCGGGCACAGGAACGCCATCGACGCTGGTAGGGTCTCGAGCACACCGCCGATCGCGTGACGCAGTGCGGCGTTCTGCTCGGGATCCTCGCTGGTGAAGATGTTCTTGCCATCTTTGTCCAGCACCGAGATATGGACATGCAGACCATTACCCGCCTGACCTGGATAAGGCTTGGCCATGAAGGTGGTGTCCATTTCATGGTCGTAGGCGATGTTTTTGATCAAGCGCTTGAGCAGTACCGCGTAGTCGCAGGCCTTCAATGGGTCGGCAACGTGGTGCAGGTTGACTTCGAACTGCGCCGGGGCGCTTTCCTTGACGATGGCGTCGGCAGGGATGCCCTGTTCCTTGGCGCCTTCGAGGATGTCTTGCAGGCAGTCTACGTACTCGTCCAGGTCATCGATCAGGTACACCTGGGTCGATTGTGGGCGTTTACCGGAAATCGGCGAGCGTGGCGGCTGCGGACGGCCATTCACGTTCTCTTGGTCGATCAGGTAGAACTCCAGCTCAAACGCGGCGCAGATGGTCAGGCCCATCTCGTCGAACTTGCTGACCACCTGGCGCAGCACTTCGCGCGGGTCGGCAAAGAACGGCTCGCCTTCAAGTTCGTGCATGGTCATCAGCAGTTGCGCGGTAGGGCGCTTCTGCCAAGGCTCGTTGGACAGCGTGTCCGGGATTGGATAGCAGATGCGGTCGGCATCGCCGATGTCCAGGCCAAGGCCGGTGCTTTCGACCGTTGAACCGTTGATATCCAATGCGAAGAGTGAGGCCGGCAGGTTGATGCCTTTCTCGTAAACCTTGTGGAGGCTGGTGCGCTCGATGCGCTTGCCACGCACCACACCATTCATATCTGCAATCAGAAGGTCAACGTAGAGAACCTCAGGATGTTCCTTAAGGAACGCGTTCGCTTCGTTAAGCTGAACGGCACGCGGGGGTACCGACATGATGCAACACCTTTGTTGTTAAAAATATCAATCAATGGGGGCTTGCAGCTCCAGTCAATCGGAAAGCCCTACTGAAGTCAAGCCGACCCCATGATGCCCTAAATTGGCCCTCAAGCGGCATTTTTGCTGCAATTGAGGGCGTCGACAATCGCTGCTTTCGTACGATAGAAGCGGTTTTGAGCGGGCCGTGTTCTATTTTTTACGGGGGTGTTGTGTAAAAAAATGAACAAGGCTAAGCTCGGTGGCAACCCATAACATCAATAATACCGGGGGTTACATGTCACGCCTGCCGACAACCGGCATCACCGCCTGCCGCCCGCAGATCGGTTTGCACGCATTTTACGCGAGCGATTATCGCTGCGCGTCTACACGCACGCCCCCGGCTGAAATAATTGACGGCCAGGGCAGCCTGCCTGTTGTCGATGCACCTTTGAATATCCTCTGCCATCACTATAGCGGCCAGCGCCGCGGTATGCCCCTGCGTGCCTTTTGCTTTAGCTTCGCGCGGCATCCAGAATGTCTGGGACGGCCCACTCCGGGTGTCCTGACGACAGTCCAGACATTTACCTCCTGAGGTATTTATGAGTAACAACCTCGACCAGCTCACCGATTGGTTGAAAGAACACAAGATCACTGAAGTGGAGTGCTTGATCAGCGACCTCACCGGGATCACACGTGGCAAAATTTCTCCAACCAACAAGTTCATTGCCGAGAAAGGCATGCGCTTGCCCGAGAGTGTCTTGCTGCAAACCGTTACCGGCGACTACGTCGATGACGACATCTATTACGAATTGCTGGACCCGGCAGACATCGACATGGTTTGCCGTCCCGACGAGAACGCGGTGTTTCTCGTACCTTGGGCGATCGAGCCGACCGCTCAGGTAATCCACGATACTTACGACAAACAGGGCAACCCAGTTGAGCTGTCGCCGCGCAACGTGCTCAAGAAGGTCCTGAAACTCTATGCCGACAAGGGCTGGCAGCCGATTGTGGCGCCAGAAATGGAGTTTTACCTGACCAAGCGCTGCGAAGACCCGGACTTCCCGCTGCAGCCGCCGATTGGCCGATCTGGCCGCCCGGAAACCGGTCGTCAGTCGTTTTCCATCGAAGCGGCGAACGAATTCGACCCTCTGTTCGAAGACGTCTACGACTGGTGCGAGTTGCAGAACCTCGACCTGGACACGCTGATCCACGAAGACGGCACGGCGCAGATGGAAATCAACTTCCGTCACGGTAATGCGCTGGCCCTGGCCGACCAGATTCTGGTGTTCAAGCGCACCATGCGTGAGGCCGCGCTCAAGCACAACGTGGCTGCCACCTTCATGGCCAAGCCGATGACCGGTGAGCCGGGCAGTGCCATGCACCTGCACCAGAGCATCATCGACGTGCATACCGGCAAAAACATCTTCTCGGATGAAGACGGCCGTATGAGCGAGCTGTTCCTCAATCACGTTGGCGGTCTGCAGAAGTTCATCCCGGTGGTGTTGCCACTGTTTGCGCCGAACGTTAACTCGTTCCGCCGCTTCCTGCCTGACACCTCGGCGCCGGTAAACGTCGAGTGGGGCGAAGAAAACCGTACCGTTGGCCTGCGCGTACCGGATGCCGGCCCGCAGAACCGTCGGGTCGAGAACCGTCTGCCAGGCGCTGATGCCAACCCGTACCTGGCGATTGCCGCCAGCCTGTTGTGCGGTTACATCGGCATGGTGGAAGGCATCAAGCCAAGCGCACCCGTGCAGGGTCGTGGTTACGAGCGGCGCAACCTGCGCTTGCCGTTGACCATTGAAGATGCTCTGGAGCGCATGGAGAACTGCCAGGCCCTGGAACCTTACTTGGGCAAAAAATTCATTACCGGTTATGTCGCTACCAAGCGCGCCGAGCATGAAAACTTCAAACGCGTAATCAGCTCCTGGGAACGTGAGTTCCTGCTGTTTGCGGTCTGATCAACCCGGAGCCGCAGGAGCGCGGCCGTCAGAAAACGGAGAAGCACATGAGCGTCAACAACCCGCAAACCCGCGAGTGGCAAGACCTGAGCCGTGATCATCACCTGGCGCCTTTCAGTGACTACAAGCAGCTGAAAGAGAAGGGGCCGCGCATCATCACAAAAGCCGAAGGCGTGCACTTGTGGGACAGCGAGGGCAACAAGATCCTCGATGGCATGGCTGGTCTGTGGTGTGTGGCGATTGGTTACGGTCGCGAAGAACTGGTTGATGTGGCAGCCAAGCAAATGCGCGAGCTGCCGTACTACAACCTGTTCTTCCAGACCGCCCACCCTCCGGCGCTGGAACTGGCCAAAGCGGTTTCGGCCGTAGCGCCGGAAGGCATGACCCATGTGTTTTTCACCGGTTCCGGCTCCGAAGGCAACGACACCAACTTGCGTATGGTCCGTCATTACTGGGCGGTCAAAGGCAAGCCACAGAAGAAGGTGATCATCGGCCGTATCAACGGTTATCACGGTTCCACCGTGGCCGGTGCTGCACTGGGTGGCATGAGCGGTATGCACGCGCAAAGCGGCACGCTGCCAGACATCGTGCATATCCCGCAGCCGTACTGGTTCGGTGAAGGCGGTGATATGACCCCGGACGAGTTCGGCGTCTGGGCAGCCGAGCAACTGGAGAAGAAGATTCTCGAAGTGGGCGAAGACAACGTCGCTGCCTTTATTGCCGAGCCAATTCAGGGCGCTGGCGGTGTGATCATTCCGCCAGATACCTACTGGCCGAAGATCAAGGAAATTCTCGCCAAGTACGACATTCTGTTCATCGCTGACGAAGTGATCTGCGGCTTTGGCCGTACTGGCGAGTGGTTCGGTTCCGACTACTACGACCTCAAGCCTGACCTGATGACCATCGCCAAAGGCCTGACTTCCGGTTACATCCCGATGGGTGGTGTGATCGTACGTGACGAAGTGGCCAAGGTGGTCAGCGAAGGCGGTGACTTCAACCACGGCTTCACTTATTCCGGCCACCCGGTCGCTGCCGCTGTGGGCCTGGAAAACCTGCGCATCCTGCGCGAAGAGCACATTATCGAGCGGGTTAAGGAAGAAACGGCACCGTATTTGCAGAAACGTCTGCGCGAGCTGAGCGATCACCCGTTGGTGGGCGAAGTGCGTGGCCTGGGCATGCTCGGTGCAATCGAGCTGGTCAAAGACAAAGCCACGCGGGCACGTTACGAAGGCCAGGGCGTAGGCATGATCTGCCGCCAGCACTGCTTCGACAACGGCCTGATCATGCGTGCGGTGGGTGACACCATGATCATTGCACCACCGCTGGTCATCAGCCGTGAAGAGATCGACGAGTTGGTGGAAAAGGCGCGCAAATGCCTGGACTTGACACTTGAGGCGCTGAAATAACCAAGTGCTAGGCTAGCGTAATGGCATCATCACGTTTCGAGGTGCTCTTTCCTTGAAAGAGCGCCTTGGAACTTGCCAGACTAGCGGCTGTTTCAGTCGCCCGGTACTTGCACCATAGAGAGCTGGCCAACTGGACAGATGGCTAAATAAAAATTCTGGAGCATTACGCATGAAGAAATTGGGCAAGACGTTGTTGGCTGTGTCCTTGATGGGCGCCATGGCCAGTGCTGTTCAAGCGGATGACAAGGTAGTTCACGTCTACAACTGGTCCGACTACATCGCACCAGAAACCGTCGCCAAGTTTGAAAAGCAGACCGGTATCAAAGTTGTCTATGACGTCTTTGACAGTAACGAAACCCTTGAAGCCAAACTGCTGGCAGGTAAGTCGGGCTACGACGTAGTCGTACCGTCCAACAACTTCCTGGCCAAACAGATCAAGGCCGGCGTCTACCAGGAACTGGACCGCTCCAAGCTGCCGAACTGGAAGAACCTCGACCCTGCACTGCTCAAGGCCGTCGGCGATGCCAGTGACCCAGGCAACAAGTTTGCGTTCCCGTACATGTGGGGTTCCATCGGCATCGGCTACAACCCAGAGAAGGTCAAGGCTGCACTGGGCGTCGACAAGATCGATTCCTGGGATGCCGTGTTCAAGCCTGAGAACATCGAAAAGCTGAAAAGCTGCGGTGTGAGCTTCCTTGATGCCCCGACCGAAATGATTCCGGCGGCGTTGCACTACCTGGGCAAGCCGAGCGACAGCACCAAGAAGGAAGACCTGAAGGCAGCCGAAGAGCTGTTCCTGAAGATCCGTCCTTCGATCACCTACTTCCACTCCTCCAAGTACATCTCGGACCTGGCCAACGGCAACATCTGCGTGGCCGTGGGTTACTCGGGTGACCTGGAGCAGTCCAAGGCCCGTGCCCACGAAGCCGGCGACAAGGTCAAGCTGAACTACGTCATTCCGAAGGAAGGCGCCGGTACTTTCTACGACATGGTCGCCATGCCGAAAGATGCCGAGAACGTCGAAGCGGGCTACAAGTTCATGGACTTCCTGATGCAGCCAGAAGTCATGGCCGAAATCACCAACGCCGTACGTTTCCCGAACGGCAACCAGGCGGCTACCCCGCTGGTGGATAAAGACATCACCAGCGACCCGGCCATCTACCCATCCGATGAAGTGAAGGCGAAGTTGTACGCCATCAAAGCACCGGAGAAGGCGGCTCAGCGCGATATCACTCGTAGCTGGACCAAGATCAAATCGGGCAAATAAGTCCGATTTTTCCCTCGGGCGCTGTGAAAGCAGCGTCCGAGAGCGGTTGAAGGGCAAAATTTTTTTGCCGCAGGGGTGTATCGAAGGTAAGTTGCGCGCCGGTTTGCTTGTCCGGCAGAACATTCTGTCGAACGACACGGGCACTTTTGTAGAGGACCTCCCACTTGTCTATTTCTGTATTTCGCAAGGCCATGTTGGCTGGAGCGGGTCTGACGCTGGCGATCAGCGTCCAAGCGGCGCCCACGGTGCACATTTACAACTGGTCGGACTACATCGGCCAGACGACACTCGCTGACTTCGAAAAAGCCACTGGTATCAAGCCGGTGCAGGATGTCTTTGACTCCAACGAAACCCTGGAAGGCAAGCTGCTGGCCGGTCGTACCGGTTATGACGTAGTGGTGCCGTCCAACCATTTCCTCGGCAAGCAGATCAAGGCGGGCGCGTTCCAGAAGCTCGACAAGTCGCTGCTGCCGAACTATTCGAACCTGGACCCAGTGCTGATGAAGCGTCTGGAGAAGAACGATCCGGGTAACCAGTACGCAGTGCCTTACCTGTGGGGCACCAATGGCATCGGCTACAACGTCGAGAAGGTCAAAGCTGCGCTGGGCACCGACAAGATCGACTCCTGGGCCATGCTGTTCGAGCCGGAAAACATCAAGAAGCTCTCCAAGTGCGGTGTCGCTTTCCTCGACTCGGCTGACGAGATGCTCCCGGCGGTTCTGAATTACATGGGGCGTGACCCCAACAGCACCAATCCCAAGGATTACGCCGACGCTGAGAAAAAGCTGCTGGCGGTACGTCCTTACGTGACCTACTTCCACTCCTCCAAGTACATCTCGGACCTGGCCAACGGCGACATCTGCGTGGCCGCTGGCTTCTCCGGCGATGTCTTCCAGGCCAAAACGCGTGCCGAAGAAGCCGGAAAGGGGATTGAAGTGGCCTATGTGATTCCCAAAGAGGGCGGCAACCTCTGGTTCGACATGCTGGCGATCCCCAAGGACTCGACCAATGTCAAAGAGGCCCATGCCTTCATCAACTATTTGCTGCAGCCTGAGGTGATTGCCCAGGTCAGTGATTACGTCGGTTATGCCAACCCGAACCCCAAGGCTGGCGATCTGATGGACCAGAGCGTGCGAACCGACGCAGCGGTTTATCCACCGCAAGAAGTGCTGGACAAGTTGTACGTCAACTCCGAGCTACCCCCCAAGGTGCAACGGTTGATGACCCGTAGCTGGACCAAGATCAAGTCGGGCAAGTAAAAATCCAGAGTCCGCCACGGCAGGGGCGGACGCAAAAAATCTTGTTGGGAGTTTCACAAAATGGCTGTTGCCTCCGGTGCCTATAAGAAAGCCCTCGAGGGCGACCAGCAACCTAAGCAGGTGCTGGTCAAAATCGACCGGGTCACGAAAAAATTCGACGAAACGGTCGCGGTGGACGATGTGTCCCTCGAAATCAAGAAGGGCGAGATCTTCGCCCTGCTTGGCGGCTCCGGTTCGGGTAAATCCACTTTGCTGCGGATGCTGGCCGGCTTCGAACGGCCGACTGAAGGGCGCATCTTCCTTGATGGCGTAGACATCACGGACATGCCGCCCTATGAGCGTCCGATCAACATGATGTTCCAGTCTTACGCACTGTTCCCACACATGACTGTGGCGCAGAACATCGCCTTCGGCCTGCAGCAAGACCGCATGCCCAAAGCTGAGATCGACGCCCGCGTTGGCGAGATGCTCAAGCTGGTGCACATGACCCAGTACGCCAAGCGCAAGCCTCACCAGCTCTCGGGTGGTCAGCGTCAGCGTGTGGCCCTGGCCCGCTCCCTGGCCAAGCGTCCGAAGCTGCTGCTGCTCGACGAGCCGATGGGTGCACTGGACAAGAAACTGCGTTCGCAGATGCAGCTTGAGCTGGTTGAGATCATCGAGCGGGTCGGCGTGACCTGTGTCATGGTGACCCACGACCAGGAAGAGGCCATGACCATGGCCCAGCGCATCGCCATCATGCACCTGGGCTGGATTGCCCAGATCGGCAGCCCGATCGACATCTACGAGACCCCGACCAGCCGCCTGGTTTGCGAGTTCATCGGCAACGTCAACCTGTTCGACGGTGAAGTGGTCGAAGACGCCGAAGGCCATGCGGTCATTGCCACACCTGAACTGGAGCGCAAAATCTACGTGGGCCACGGTGTGACCACTTCGGTTGAAGACAAGCGCATCACCTACGCACTGCGTCCAGAAAAACTGCTGGTCACTACTCAGCAGCCAACCTGCGAGCACAACTGGTCGCGCGGCAAGGTCCACGACATCGCCTACCTGGGCGGCCACTCGGTGTTCTACGTTGAACTGCCTGGCGGCAAGATCGTCCAGTCGTTCGTGGCCAACGCCGAGCGTCAGGGCACTCGGCCGACCTGGGATGATCAGGTTTACGTCTGGTGGGAAGACGACAGCGGCGTGGTACTGCGGTCATGAACATGCGCAAGCTCAAGCGAGCCTTCGAACGGGTGAAACCCGAGGGACGCCATCTGGTGATCGGCGTGCCTTTCATCTGGCTGTTCCTGTTCTTCATGCTGCCGTTCTTCATCGTACTGAAGATCAGCTTTGCAGAAGCAGACGTGGCTATTCCGCCGTACACCGAAATCTACAGCTACGTCGAAGACAAGCTGCAGCTGGTGCTCAACATGGCCAACTATGGCCTGTTGACCGAGGATGAGCTGTACCTCTCGGCGTACCTGGGTTCGTTGAAGATGGCCTTCTTTAGCACACTGCTGTGCTTGCTGATCGGCTATCCGATGGCCTATGCCATTGCCAACGCCAAAAAAGAGACCCAGACGGTTCTGTTGCTGCTGATCATGATGCCGACCTGGACCGCGATCCTGATCCGCGTTTATGCCTGGATGGGCATTCTCAGCAACAACGGCCTGCTCAACAGCTTCCTGATGTGGCTGGGGTTGATCGATCAGCCGTTGCAGATCCTCAACACCAACCTTGCGGTGTATATCGGTGTGGTCTATTCGTACCTGCCGTTCATGATCCTGCCGCTGTACGCCAACCTGGTCAAACACGACGCGAGCCTGCTTGAGGCCGCTTCGGACCTGGGTTCGAGTACCTTCAACAGCTTCTGGAAAATCACCGTGCCGCTGTCGAAGAACGGCATTATCGCTGGCTGCATGCTGGTGTTCATTCCAGTGGTGGGTGAGTTCGTTATCCCGGAACTGCTCGGCGGTCCGGAAACCTTGATGATCGGTAAAGTGCTCTGGCAAGAGTTCTTCAACAACCGTGACTGGCCGGTGGCTTCCGCCCTGGCGGTGGTGATGCTGGCGATTCTGATCGTGCCGATTCTGCTCTTTAACCGTAGTCAGGCCAAAGAGATGGAGGGCAGGGCATGAAGCGTTTCAGTTTCTCCAAGCTGATGTTGATCCTGGGCTTGTTGTTCATCTACCTGCCCATGCTGATCCTGGTGATCTACTCGTTCAACGCCTCCAAGCTGGTAACGGTGTGGGGCGGCTGGTCGGTGAAGTGGTACGTCGGTTTGCTCGACAACAGCCAACTGATGGGCTCGGTGATGCGCTCGCTGGAGATCGCTTGCTACACCGCGATCGCCGCAGTGGCGCTGGGTACCCTGGCCGCGTTCGTGCTGACTCGGGTAACGCGCTTTAAAGGCCGCACCCTGTTCGGCGGCCTGGTGACTGCACCACTGGTAATGCCTGAGGTGATCACCGGTCTGTCGCTGTTGCTGCTGTTCGTGGCCATGGCGCAGATGATCGGCTGGCCGCAAGAGCGTGGCATTGTCACCATCTGGATCGCGCACACCACGTTCTGTGCCGCTTATGTGGCCGTGGTGGTGTCGGCTCGCTTGCGCGAGCTGGACCTGTCGATCGAAGAGGCGGCGATGGACCTGGGCGCCAAGCCGTGGAAGGTGTTCTTCCTGATCACCATCCCGATGATTGCGCCATCGCTGGCGGCGGGCGGCATGATGTCGTTCGCCCTGTCGCTGGACGACCTGGTACTGGCCAGCTTCGTGTCGGGCCCAGGCTCGACCACCTTGCCGATGGAAGTCTTCTCTGCCGTGCGTCTGGGCGTGAAGCCGGAAATCAACGCCGTGGCCAGCCTGATCCTGCTGTCGGTGTCGCTGGTGACCTTCCTGGTCTGGTACTTCAGCCGTCAGGCCGAAGAGCGTCGCCGTCGGGCGATCCAGCAGGCCATCGAAGAAAGCGCTGCCGATTCGTGGAAACAACCTGAAGTGAGTCGTGCCGGGACGCCTGTCTCGGCCTGATCTGTAGCACTCCATCGCGGGGCAAGCCCGCTCCCACCGACCTTGGTGGGAGCGGGCTTGCCCCGCGATGAGGTTTAATCCGGCCAATTCCAGGCCGGTTCAGTCAGCATCCCCTGACCTGTCACCTGGGTCTGTCCCAACACCTTCTCCAGCACAATCGAGTTACAGGTCCTATCCGAGAGCTCGGCAGCGGACAATGGTCGTAGCAGACCTTGCTGATGGAACTGCAAGCTGAACTGGCTGCCAGGCAGCGCATCGATGGTCAGATGTGAGCCGGGAAAGGCGTCGCTGATCGTATCCCATAGCGCTTGCGCATCGCCGATCTCGATGATGGTTTGCAGGGCGGCGGCCAGGTCGCGGCCGTCATGGTGCAGGATCGGCGTGCGCGTGCCCAGTTGAGGTCGTCGGGCTGGGGCGTCGCGATCTGTTCGAAAATGATCGTAGAAGCGCCAGAGGCAGTACCAAGTGGTTGATCGAGCGGTAATTTGCAACAGCCAACGTGGTCAGCATCTTGGCGTCCTTGCGCAGGTGAAATTGGCGGCAGTATCACCTATCTGATCGAACTCAAAGGAATTGCATTTGTTACAGCAACGCTCCTTTCCCTGATCTACGCTAACACTCGCATCTCTGTATCGAATTGACACATGCAAGGAGCCTGCATGACGGTGTCGCGTGGAGTATTGATCGTCAGCTTGGGCTTTGCGCTCGTGCTGGTTGGCTGTGAGAAACAAGCCCCTCTCGAATCCGAGCTTCGCAGGGTGGGTGTACAACGTGTTCAACCCAGTGATTTTGCAGCGTCCGTAACCCTCACCGGTGATATTCAGGCACGGGTGCAGGCGGACCTTTCATTTCGCGTGGGCGGCAAGATTATTTCTCGTAGCGTCGACGTTGGCGATCACGTGAAGGCCAACCAAGTGCTGGCACGGCTTGACCCCAAAGACTTGCAGGCCAATGTCGACTCGGCCAAGGCTGAGGTGTTCGCCGAGCAAGCGCGAGTTACTGAGGCCAGTAAGGCCTTTTATCGTCAGCAGAAACTGCTGCCCAAAGGCTTTACCAGTCAAAGCGAGTACGACTCTGCTCAAGCGTCTCTGCGCAGCAGCCAGAGCGCCTTGAAAGCGGCCCAGGCGCAGTTGGCCAACGCCCGCGATCAGTTGAGCTATACCGCGTTGATATCCGACGCCGACGGGGTAATCACCGCGCGTCAGGCCGAAGTGGGGCAGGTGGTACAGGCCACGGCGCCGATCTTCAGCCTGGCCCACGATGGCGAGCGCGATGCGGTGTTCAATGTCTACGAATCGTTGCTGGTGGCGCCGCCCAGCAGCGAAACCATTGTCGTCAGCCTGGTGGATAACCCAGAAATCCAGGCCAAGGGCCATGTGCGAGAAATCACCCCGACTGTTTCGGCACAAAGCGGTACGGTGCAAGTCAAAGTGGCATTACGCGATGTTCCGTCCGGCATGGACCTGGGATCGGCTGTGTCTGCCACTGGCCATGTCCAAGGCAAGCCAAGTATCGAGCTGCCCTGGTCGGCCTTGACCAAGGCCCTGCATGAGCCAGCGGTGTGGCTGGTGGGTGAGGGCAATAAGGTCAGCTTGCAGCAGGTCAAGGTCAGCCGCTACCTCACCGGCAAAGTGGTCATTGCCGAAGGCCTCAAAGGCGGAGAAACCGTGGTGGTCGCCGGTGGGCAGTTGCTCACCCCTGGCATGCAGGTGGAAGTCGCACCGCTCAAGGACAGCGGGGTCGCTGAATGAAAGCCTTCATATTGGGTCTGTGCAGCGCATTGTTGCTGGTGGGGTGCGACAAGGAAAGTACGGCGCCGGAGCCGGTTCGGCCGGTGCTGTCGGTGGTTGTCGAACCCCAGATACAAGCCGATCTGGGCCGCTTTGCCGGCACGATCGAGGCGCGTTACGAGAGCACCTTGGGCTTTCGTGTCGCCGGCCGTATTGCCCGACGCTGGGTCGATGTCGGCAATACGGTGAAAGCGGGGGACATTCTGGCCAGCCTTGATCCGGCCGACCAACGTAACCAGTTACGAGCTGCCGAAGGCGATCTGGCCAAAGTCCAGGCGCAGTGGATCAATGCCCAGGCCGATGCGCGCCGCCAGCAGCAGCTATTCGATCGTGGTGTAGGTGCCCAGGCGCAACTGGACGAAGCCCAGACCAACCTGAAGACCACTAAAGCATCCCTGGAGCAAGCCCAGGCGGGTGTCAGCCAGGCGCGTGACCAGCTGAGCTACAGCGATCTGCGAGCCGATCATGCTGCAGTGGTCACCGATTGGCAGGCCGAGGCCGGGCAGACCATCAGTGCCGGCCAACCAGTGGTCACCCTGGCCCGCCCGGATGTCAAAGAGGCGGTCATTGACCTGCCAACCAATCTGGCGGAGCAGTTGACCGGTGAGCTGAAGTTTCTGGTGGCGTCGCAACTTGATCCGAGCATCAGCACCTCTGCAACCATGCGGGTGCTTGAACCCCAGGCCGATGCGGCCACGCGCACCCGCCGTGCGCGCCTGACCCTGGCCAATACCCCCGAGTCGTTCTATTTGGGTACGGCGATCAGTGTCACGCTGACCTCTGCGGTGTCGCCGCGCAGCGAGCTTCCGGCCACTGCGTTGTGGGAGCGTGACGGGCAGACGCGAGTCTGGGTGATTGATCCGCGACAGAACACGGTCGCTGCCCGAGAGGTGAAGCTGCTTGAGCGCACAGCCAACAGCATCGTGGTGGGTTCAGGTGTTAATGCTGGGGAGCGGGTGGTAACCGCCGGGGTGAACACCCTGAAACCGGGCCAGAAGGTCATAGTCGATGAGGAAGGTCCGCAATGAAAGGAAGCTTCAACCTGTCGGAGTGGGCGCTGAAGCACCAATCCTTTGTTTGGTACCTGATGTTCGTCAGCTTGCTGATGGGCATCTTTTCCTACTTCAACCTTGGCCGTGAGGAAGACCCTTCATTCACCATCAAAACCATGGTGATCCAGACCTCATGGCCGGGTGCAACCCAGGACGAAACCCTTAACCAGATCACCGACCGCATCGAGAAGAAGCTCGAAGAGCTGGATTCACTCGATTACGTGAAGAGTTACACCCGGCCGGGCCAATCGATTGTCTATGTCAACTTGCTGGATACCACGCCTGCCAAAGACATTCCCGAAATCTGGTATCAGGTACGCAAGAAGATCTCGGATATCCGTGGTCAGTTCCCGCAGGGTATCCAGGGGCCGGGGTTCAACGATGAGTTCGGCGATGTCTATGGCTCGATCTATGCCTTTACCGCCGACGGCCTGACCATGCGGCAGCTGCGCGACTACGTCGAGCAGGTGCGGGCCGAGATTCGTGAAGTGCCGGGCTTGGGCAAGGTCGAAATGATCGGTACCCAGGATGAGGTGCTGTACCTGAACTTCTCCACCCGCAAGCTGGCCTCGTTCGGCATCGATCAGCGCCAGGTGCTGCAAGCCTTGCAGAGCCAGAACGCGGTGACCCCGGCCGGGGTAATTGAGGCCGGGCCCGAGCGCGTGTCGGTGCGCACCACCGGCCAGTTCGCCTCGGAAAAAGACCTGGAAACGGTCAACCTGCGTATTAATGACCGCTTCTACCGCCTGGCCGACATCGCCGACATCGAGCGCGGTTATGTCGACCCGCCTACGCCACTGTTCCGTTACAACGGCCAGCCTGCCATAGGCCTGGGCATTGGTATGAAGGCGGGTGGCAACATTCAGGTGTTTGGTGCCGACCTGCACAAAATGATGGACCGCGTGATCACAGAGCTGCCGGTGGGGGTCGGGGTGCACACCGTTTCTGACCAGGCGGTGGTGGTGGAAGAAGCGGTAGGTGGCTTTACCAGTGCCTTGTTCGAGGCGGTGATCATTGTATTGGCGGTCAGTTTTGTCAGCCTTGGGATTCGCGCAGGCCTGGTGGTGGCCTGTTCGATTCCGCTGGTGCTGGCGATGGTGTTCGTTTTCATGGAGTACAGCGGCATCACCATGCAGCGGATCTCGCTGGGTGCGTTGATCATTGCCCTGGGGCTGTTGGTGGACGATGCGATGATCACCGTGGAGGTCATGGTGACACGCCTGGAAATGGGGGAAACCAAGGAGCAGGCGGCGACGTTCGCGTACACCTCGACAGCCTTCCCGATGCTTACCGGTACCTTGGTTACCGTGGCAGGCTTCATGCCTATCGGCCTCAACGCCAGTTCGGCAGGGGAATACACCTTCACCTTGTTCGCGGTGATTGCCGCAGCGTTGCTGGTGTCCTGGGTGGTGGCGGTAGTGTTTGCGCCGGTGCTTGGTGTGCATATCCTCAGTGCCAAGGTCAAACCACACAATGAAGAAGCCGGGCGAGTCGGCAAGATGTTCGAACACAGCCTGGTGTGGTGTATGCGCCACCGCTGGCTGACCATTATCGGCACCATTGTGCTGTTCCTGCTGGCGTTGTTCTGCATGCGTTTTGTTCAGAACCAGTTCTTCCCGTCCTCGGACCGCCCCGAGATTCTCGTCGACCTCAACCTGCCGCAGAACGCCTCGATTGACGAAACCCGCAAGGCGGTGGACCGGCTTGAAGCAACACTGAAAGGCGATCCGGATATTGAGCGCTGGAGTACCTACATTGGCCAGGGGGCTATCCGCTTCTATCTGCCGCTCGACCAGCAACTGCAGAACCCGTACTACGCCCAGTTGGTGATCGTCAGTAAAGGTTTCGAAGAGCGGGAAGGGTTGATCAAACGCTTGAAGCAGCGGTTGCGCGAAGACTTCGTCGGTATTGGCAGCAACGTTCAGAGCCTGGAAATGGGGCCACCGGTGGGGTTACCGATTCAGTACCGGGTTATGGGCAAAGACATCGATCAGGTGCGTAAACATGCCATTGCCCTGGCGGCCATGCTCGACAGCAACCAACACATTGGCAGTTTGATTTACGACTGGAACGAGCCGGGCAAAGTGTTGCGGGTCGAGATCGCTCAGGACAAGGCGCGTCAGCTTGGCCTTTCGTCTGAAGACGTGGCCAATGTCATGAATAGCATCGTCAGCGGTACGCAGATCACTCAGGTGAACGACAACATTTACCTGATCAACGTTGTCGCCCGCGCTGTCGACAGTGAGCGCAGTTCGCCGCAGACCTTGCAGAACCTGCAGATTGTCACCCCCAACGGCACGTCGATTCCGTTGCTGGCCTTTGCCACCGTGCGCTATGAGCTGGAGCAACCGCTGGTATGGCGTCGTGACCGTAAACCAACCATCACCATCAAAGCCGCCGTGCGCGGCGAGATTCAGCCGACGGACCTGGTGCGTGAGCTTGAGCCTCAGATCAACGACTTCATCAGCAAGCTGCCGGTGGGCTACACGGTTGAAACCGGCGGTACGGTGGAGGCGAGTGGCAAGGCTCAGGGGCCGATTGCCAAGGTGATACCGCTGATGCTGTTCCTGATGGGCACCTTCCTGATGATCCAACTGCACAGCGTACAGAAGCTCTTCCTGGTGGCCAGCGTGGCGCCTCTGGGCTTGATTGGTGTGGTGCTGGCGTTGGTGCCAACGGGCACGCCAATGGGCTTTGTGGCGATTCTGGGTATTCTCGCGCTGATCGGCATCATCATCCGTAACTCGGTGATTCTGGTGACCCAGATCGATGAGTTCGAGTCGCATGGGCTGTCGCCCTGGGCGGCGGTGATGGAAGCGACCAACCATCGTAGACGGCCGATTCTGCTGACGGCGGCAGCGGCGAGCCTGGGCATGATCCCTATTGCGCGGGAAGTGTTCTGGGGGCCGATGGCTTACGCGATGATTGGCGGGATTATTGTTGCGACACTGCTGACATTGCTGTTTCTGCCGGCGCTGTATGTGGCCTGGTACAAGATCAGGGAGCCGCAGGGTGAGTGATTAATGCAATCGCGGGGCAAGCCCGCTCCCACAGGTTAGTGACTGTGGGAGCGGGCTTGCCCCGCGAAGGCTTTTTACTTACAGCCCGTCAAGCAAGGCCTTGTTGCGCACCGCGCCTTTGTCGGCACTGGTGGCCAGCAGGGCGTAGGCTTTCAGCGCGGTAGTCACTTTACGTGGACGCACTTCCACCGGCTTCCAGCCCTTCTTGTCTTGCTCAACACGGCGTGCTGCCAGCTCTTCGTCGCTAACCAACAGGTTGATCGAACGGTTCGGGATGTCGATCAGTACCTTGTCGCCGTCCTGCACCAGGCCGATGGCACCGCCAGCAGCCGCTTCAGGCGAAGCGTGGCCAATGGACAGGCCCGAAGTACCACCGGAGAAGCGGCCGTCGGTCAGCAGGGCGCAGGCTTTGCCCAGGCCTTTGGATTTCAGGTAGGAAGTCGGGTAGAGCATCTCTTGCATGCCCGGGCCGCCCTTCGGACCTTCGTAGCGAATGATGACGATGTCGCCTTCTTTCACTTCGTCAGCAAGGATGCCGCGTACTGCGCTGTCCTGGCTTTCGAAGATTTTCGCGTTGCCTTCGAACACATGGATCGACTCGTCGACACCGGCCGTCTTCACCACGCAACCGTCAAGGGCGATGTTGCCGTACAGCACGGCCAGGCCGCCTTCTTTGGAGTAGGCGTGCTCGAAGCTGCGGATGCAGCCGTTCTCACGGTCGTCATCCAGGGTTTCCCAGCGGGTCGACTGGCTGAACGCGGTTTGCGTCGGGATACCGGCCGGGCCGGCTTTGAAGAAGTGGTGCACCGCTTCGTCGTCGGTCTGGGTGATGTCCCACTTGGCGATGGCTTCTTCCATGCTCGGGCTGTGCACGGTTGGCAGATCGGTGTGCAGCAAGCCGCCACGGGCCAGCGAACCGAGGATGCTGAAGATGCCACCAGCGCGGTGGACGTCTTCCATGTGGTACTTCTGGATGTTCGGCGCAACCTTGCACAGTTGCGGCACTTTGCGCGACAGGCGATCGATATCACGCAGGTCGAAATCGATTTCAGCTTCCTGAGCGGCGGCCAGCAGGTGCAGGATGGTGTTGGTCGAACCGCCCATGGCGATGTCGAGCATCATGGCGTTCTCGAACGCCTTGAAATTGGCAATGTTGCGCGGCAGGACGCTCTGGTCGTTCTCACCGTAGTAACGTTTGCACAGCTCGACGATGGTGCGCCCAGCCTTCAGGAACAACTGTTCGCGGTCGCTGTGAGTGGCCAGGGTCGAACCGTTACCCGGCAGGGCCAGGCCCAGGGCTTCGGTCAGGCAGTTCATCGAGTTGGCGGTGAACATGCCGGAGCAGGAACCGCAAGTCGGGCAGGCGCTGCGCTCATACTCGGCGACTTTTTCATCGGATGCGGTCGAGTCGGCAGCGATGACCATGGCGTCGACCAGGTCCAGGCCGTGGCTGGCCAGCTTGGTTTTGCCGGCTTCCATTGGCCCGCCGGAGACGAAAATCACCGGGATATTCAGGCGCAGGGCAGCCATCAGCATGCCGGGGGTGATCTTGTCGCAGTTGGAGATGCAGACAATGGCGTCGGCACAGTGGGCGTTGACCATGTACTCGACCGAGTCGGCGATGATCTCGCGGCTTGGCAGCGAATAGAGCATGCCGTCGTGGCCCATGGCGATGCCATCGTCAACTGCAATGGTGTTGAACTCTTTGGCCACGCCACCGGCGCGTTCGATCTCGCGGGCGACCAGTTGGCCCAGGTCCTTCAGGTGCACGTGCCCCGGGACGAACTGGGTGAACGAGTTGGCGATGGCGATGATCGGTTTTTTAAAGTCTTCGTCTTTCATCCCAGTGGCGCGCCACAAAGCGCGTGCGCCGGCCATGTTGCGGCCGTGGGTGGACGTTTTCGAGCGGTAATCAGGCATGAAGCACTCCTGGCGGCTAATCAGGTAACAAAAAGGGAAGTGAGCTTCTCTTGTCCTTTGCACCGAAGGCAGGTGGCCGCTGGTACGGATGAAGCCGAGATCGCCGCGGGATCGCCGTGCGCTCGGCCAGAGCTCATAAACCCGCCGGGATGACTGGCGATGAATAGCCCGATTCTACACCGCTGGCGCTGTGAAGGAATGGCGTTGTAGATGGTTGGCGAGAAAAGCATCGCGGGGCAAGCCTGCTCCTACCTGGTTGGTGGGAGCGGGCTTGCCCCGCGAAGGTGTTAGCTGTTAGGCAGCAAACGGCAGGTAATGCTCTTGATGTAGCGGGTTTCCGGAATCGCCGGGTGCACCGGATGATCCGGGCCCTGGCCGCCACGCTCGAGCAGCTGGATGTTACGGTCCAGGTGACGGGCGCTGGTCAGCAGGATGTTCTGCAGGTCGTCTTCTGGCAGGTGCATCGAGCACGATGCACTGACCAGAATGCCGTCTTTGGTCAGCAGACGCATGGCTTGTTCGTTCAGGCGACGGTAGGCGCCTTCGCCGTTCTTCAGGTCTTTTTTACGCTTGATGAAGGCGGGCGGGTCGGCAACGATTACGTCGAAACGCTCTTCGGAGGCCTTGAGCTCTTTCAGGGCTTCGAACACGTCGCCTTCGATGCAGGTGAGCTTTTCGCCGATGCCGTTGAGTGCAGCGTTGCGTTCAACACCATCCAAGGCAAAGCCCGAGGCGTCAACGCAGAACACTTCGCTGGCGCCGAAGGCACCAGCTTGCACGCCCCAGCCGCCGATATAGCTGAACAGGTCCAGCACGCGCTTACCCTGGACGTACGGCGCCAGGCGTGCGCGGTTCATGCGGTGATCGTAGAACCAGCCGGTTTTCTGGCCTTCCATTACCGGCGCTTCGAATTTCACGCCGTTCTCTTCCAGCGCAACCCACTCCGGCACCAGGCCGAACACGGTTTCGACGTAGCGGTTCAGGCCTTCAGCATCGCGGGCGGCCGAGTCGTTCTTGAACAGGATGCCGGTTGGCTTGAGCACTTGCACCAGGGCGGCAATGACGTCGTCCTTGTGTTGTTCCATGGTCGCCGATGCCAATTGCACCACCAGGATATCGCCGAAACGGTCGACGACCAGGCCTGGCAGCAGGTCGGAGTCGCCGTAAACCAGACGGTAGAACGGCTTGTCGAACAGGCGTTCGCGCAGCGAAAGGGCGACATTGATGCGATGCACCAGCAGCGACTTGTCCAGTGCCAGCTTGGCGTCACGCGACAGCAAACGGGCGCAGATCAGGTTGTTCGGGCTCATGGCCACGACACCCAGGGCTTTGCCGCTGGTGGTTTCCAGAATCGCCTGGTCACCGGCCTTGAAGCCGTGCAACGGGGTGGCGGCGACGTCGATTTCGTTGCTGTAGACCCACAGATGGCCGGCGCGCAGGCGGCGGTCGGCATTGGCTTTGAGACGAAGGCTGGGCAGGGACATGACGTCGCTCCGGGAAAAAAGAGCGGGAGTATAACCTGATGGCGGTTTCACTGATGTGAATGGCGACAAATTGCAACAGAGCACTGGCCTTTCGTATCACCGCAGGCTTGTACTAACAGGTTAGAATCGCCGCTCAGCCCCGAGTGTGTACTTATGTCCCAGGAACTCTCCGCCGAACAGATCCAGCACGCCCTGCAAGGAATCAGCGTGCCGCCGCAACCGCAGATCATGGTAGACCTGCAGTTCGAGCAATACATGCCTGATCCTGACCTTGAGGTCATCGCCAAGCTGATCTCTCAAGACCCTGGCCTGTCTGGCGCGTTGCTCAAGCTGGTGAACTCGCCCTATTACGGATTGACCAACAAGATTGCCTCGATCCAGCGTGCGGTGAATCTGCTCGGCAGCCGTTCGATTATCAACCTGATCAACGCCCAATCGATCAAGGGTGAAATGAGCGATGACACCATCGTCACCCTCAACCGCTTCTGGGACACCGCTCAGGACGTGGCCATGACCTGCATGACCCTGGCCAAGCGCATCGGTTCACAGGCGGTAGACGAAGCATACGCGCTGGGCCTGTTCCACGATTGCGGTGTGCCGCTGATGCTCAAGCGCTTTCCCGATTACATGCGTGTGCTTGAGCAGGCATATGCCAATGCCGGTACGCATCAGCGCGTGGTAGACACCGAAAATCAGGCGTTCAACACCAATCACGCGGTGGTGGGGTATTACACCGCCAAGTCCTGGCGGTTGCCTGAGCACCTGAGCAATGCGATCGCCAACCATCACAACGCCCTGGCGGTGTTCAGCGATGAATCGGCGCGTAATTCGCAGTTGAAGAACCTGCTGGCAATTCTGAAAATGGCCGAGAACATCTGTTCGTCTTACCGAGTGCTCGGTAATCAAGCCGTCGACCACGAGTGGAATGCCGTTGGGC
This sequence comes from Pseudomonas sp. H9, assembly GCF_004353925.1. Taxonomy (GTDB): domain Bacteria; phylum Pseudomonadota; class Gammaproteobacteria; order Pseudomonadales; family Pseudomonadaceae; genus Aquipseudomonas. The sequence continues at coordinate 391,410 of NZ_SMOK01000012.1, forward strand.
ACCTGGTGCTCGACTATGTGGGGCTTTCCGAGTACGACTTTGAGAACCTGAAACAGACCATCCGCGAATTGGGCACTCACTGATCCATGCCTGAATTACCCGAAGTTGAAACCACCCGGCGCGGTATAGCGCCCTACCTGGAAGGCCAACGGGTCAACCGGGTAATCGTCCGTGACCGGCGCCTGCGCTGGCCTATTCCTGAAGACCTGGATATTCGCCTGTCGGGGCAACGCTTCGTCAAGGTGGAGCGGCGTGCCAAATACCTGCTGCTCAATGCCGAAGTCGGCACGTTGATCAGCCACCTGGGTATGTCCGGTAACCTGCGCCTGGTCGAAATTGGTTTGCCCGCCGCCAAGCATGAGCATGTGGATATCGAGCTGGAGTCAGGCCTGGCTTTGCGCTACACCGACCCGCGTCGGTTTGGTGCGATGCTTTGGAGCCTCGATCCACTCAACCATGAGTTGCTGATCAAACTCGGCCCGGAACCGTTGACCGACCTGTTCGATGGCGAGCGTTTGTTCCAGTTGTCGCGCGGCAAAGCGATGTCCGTCAAGCCGTTCATCATGGACAACGCGGTGGTGGTTGGGGTGGGCAACATTTATGCGACTGAAGCCCTGTTTGCGGCGGGCATTGACCCGCGTCGCGAAGCCGGGAGTATCTCGCGGGCGCGTTACCTGAAACTGGCCATCGAGATCAAACGCATCCTGGCCTGTGCCATCGAGCGTGGCGGCACTACCTTGCGCGACTTTATCGGGGGTGACGGCCAGCCGGGCTATTTCCAGCAGGAGCTGTTTGTTTACGGGCGCAGAGAAGAGCCTTGCAAGGTGTGCGGTAGCATCTTGCGTGAAGTCAAACTGGGCCAACGCGCCAGCGTGTTCTGCCCGCGCTGCCAGAAGTAAGCAAATCCGCTGGCCCCTACATCTCCATCGGTGGGAGCGGGCTTGCCCCGCGATATTTCAGTCGCTGCGCAGCTGATCGCGGGGCAAGCCCGCTCCTACCGAGGCGGGTTGAGCACTTCGGCGACACCTACGCCACGCGGATCACTGGCGGCTTCCAGGGTTTGTTTGGCCTTGTTCCAGTACAGAACTTGCTGATTCCCATAGGTGCGGCCCAGGTCTTTGAGCTGGTAACCACGCGCCTGCAGTTCGCGTTGCTGTTCAGCGCTGAACGTGCCCGGTTCGTGTTCGATCACATCTGGCAGATACTGGTGGTGGTAGCGTGGCACGGCGGGCCAGGTGGAGACCGGTTTGCCTTCAAGAAAGCCCAGCATCGATAACAGCACCATGCTGGGAATGCGGCTGCCGCCCGGTGTGCCGAAGGCGGCGAATTGGGTTGGGCTTTCGATAAAGCTGGGGCTCATGCTCGACAACGGTCGCTTGCCAGCGGCTACGGCATTGGCCTGGCTGCCGGCCAAGCCGTAGCTGTTGCTGCCTCGCGGATCGGCGGCAAAGTCATCCATTTCGTTGTTCAGTACCACGCCGGTACCGGGGGCGCTGAAGGCGGCGCCGAAGGGCAAATTGACCGAGAGCGTTGCCGCGACGGCATTGCCTTCGGCGTCGATCACGGCGAAATGGGTGGTGTGGTCGCCTTCACGCCAGGCTGGGGCCGGGGGCAAGCTGCTGCTTGGTGTGGCGTTGTGGACGTCGATGCCGTCGGCCAGCTGGCTCAGGTAGTTACGCGCCAGCAGCTGTGGGATTGGGTTGGTGACGTAATCCGGGTCACCTAGCAGGCCGCGGTCGCGGTAGGCGCGGCGCAGCACTTCGAGCACGTAGTGGCTACGTTGTACCGGCTCGGCGCTTTGCCACGGTAGGCGCTGGAGCATTGCCAGGCTCTGGGCCAAAGCGACGCCACCGGCTGACGGTGGTGGGGCGCTGATCAGTTCGCGTTGGTCTGCCAGTTGATAGCGCAGCGGTTCACGTTTGGCCGTCCGGTAATTGGCCAGGTCGTCCAGGCTCCAGATACCACCTGCAGCTTGCACACCCTGCACCAGAGCTTGGGCAGTCGGGCCGCTGTAGAAGCCGTCGCGGCCTCGATTGGCGATACGTTCGAGGGTGACCGCAAGCTCTGGTTGGCGGATATGTGCACCCAGTGTCGGGACTTCCCCCTGCTGCAGGAACAGTCGGGCGCTTTCGGGATCGTCACGCAGTGCAGTCAGGCGCATTTTTGCTCGATCGCGATAGATGCGATCGACACTAAAACCCTGGTTGGCCAGGCGAATGGCAGGAGCCAAGGTGTTTTTCAGCGGAAGCTTGCCGTAATGTGCAGCGAGATCGGCCAGTGCCGCCGGCAATCCGGGGATTGCGGCAGCCAACGGGCCATTGATGGACAAGCCAGGCTGAACCTTGCCGTCTTTGAGGTACATGCTCTCGCTGGCCTTGCCAGGCGCGCGCTCGCGAGCATCGATAAAGACGTATCGGGCCGGGGTGCCGCCTTCGCGAAGGAGGAAGAAGCCACCACCACCGAGGCCGGAACCATAGGGTTCAACCACAGCCAAGGCTGCGCTGACGGCGATGGCCGCATCGAAGGCGTTACCGCCTTGTTCGAGTATTTCTCGTGCGGCGGCGGTCGCTTCGGCGTGCGGGCTGGCGATGGCAGCTTGCCCCGGGCCTTGGGCCTGGGCACAGACTGCCCCCAGCGCCAGGGCGGCGCCAACAAACAGCGGGGCTAGCCGGGCGACAAACGGCATCAGGCCTTGCCGGTAATACGGCGGTACTTTTCCATCAACTGCTCTTCAGTCTCCGGGTGGGCTTCATCCAGTGGGATGCAGTCAACCGGGCAGACTTGCTGGCATTGTGGTTCGTCGTAGTGGCCAACGCACTGGGTGCACAGGTTCGGGTCGATCACATAGATCTCTTCGCCCTGGGAAATAGCGGCGTTTGGGCACTCGGGTTCGCAGACGTCGCAATTGATGCAATCGTCGGTGATGATCAGGGACATGGGGACTCCGGCCAGGGCTCAGAACCCAGGCATTTGAAAACCAATGGGCATAATTGTGCCGCATTAGCGCCCGCAGTGCACGCGGGCGCCGTGGTCAAATCACCGATGTCACTTCTTGAAGCGTTCAGTCAGGGCTTCGGCCACCACTGGATGGACGAATTTGCTGATATCGCCACCGAGCGCTGCGATTTCCCGAACCAGGGTCGAGGAAATGAAGGAGTAACGCTCTGATGGGGTCAGGAACAGGCTCTCGACATCCGGTGCCAACTGACGGTTCATGTTGGCCAACTGGAATTCGTATTCGAAGTCCGAGACGGCGCGCAGGCCGCGCAGAAATACATTGGCTTGCTGTTCCTTGGCGAAATGCGCCAGCAGGGAAGAGAAGCCGATGACTTCGACATTGGGCAGGTGCTTGGTGACCTCACGAGCCAGCTCTACCCGTTGTTCCAGGGGGAACAGCGGATTTTTCTTCGGGCTGGCAGCGACCGCAATGATCACTTGGTCGAACAGCCGCGAGGCACGCTCGACCAGATCGCCATGGCCCTTGGTAATAGGGTCGAAAGTACCTGGGTACAACACTCGGTTCATCGCGTCGTCCTGGCAGGAGTGCGTTGGGGAGTCGGATGGTATCGCAGCAGTGGCAGTCGGCCAAGCCGCCTGCGCACGCTGAAGGCACTATAGACATTGTGTCCATTTGTTGTCATCAGTTGACAACCAGGCGTTGAATCAGGCCATCGGTGAGCCGCGCGGCGAGGCCATACACCGATAGTTGCGGGTTGGCACCGATGCTGGTGGGGAACAGCGAGCCGTCGTGGACGGACAGGTTGGCCAGCTGATGATGGCGCCCAAGGCTGTCGCACACGGCCTGGCGCGGGTCTTCACCCATGGCGCAGCCGCCCATCACGTGAGCGCTGCCCAAGCGCGTGCGGAACAGTTCCAGGCTCAAGCTATCGATCAATTGCCGGGCTTCACTCGGGGTTTTCACATAGCGGCTGTCACTGTGCACGGGGAGTACGGCTTCGGCACCGGCAGCGAACTGGATCTCGGCCATGCTATGGAACGCACGGCGCACGCCGTCCCAGGCGTAAGCAGATACGGCGTAATCGAGCACGGGTGTACCGTCGCTGCGCAGTTGCACTTCGCCGCCGACACTTTCTGGGTGGAAGCCGTCACGCAGCAGGGCAAGCATGACGTGGGTGTTGGGCAGTTGTTCCATGCGCATGGCATTGTCGTGGCCAAAACTGCCGAGCAAGGTGGCTGCCAGCGCCGGGTGCAGTGGCGGCACTTCAAGTTTGTAGCCAATCGGCCCGGTGGTGCCGTCACGCCACTGGAAGTGATCGGAGTAGATCGACTGGGGTGCGCCGTAGAACGGGTTGACCTTGTCTTTGAACAACCCAGCGCTGAAATTGACCAGGTGCAGGAAGGTCCGTTTGCCCAGACGCTCATGCGGATCAGGGGCATCCGAGCGCATCAGCAGGGCCGGGCTGTTGATGCCGCCACCGGCGAGGATGAAGTGCCGTGCCTTGACCTGAATCTGCCGCCCAGTGGGGTTCACGCAGCGTTCGTCCATGGCCAGGCATTGCAGGCTACTGATGCGCTCACCGTTGTGGATCAAGCGTTCGGCGCGGGCCAGATAGAGCAGTTCGCCACCTTTTTCCAGGGTCGCGGGGATGCTGGTTACCAGCATCGACTGCTTGGCGTTGACTGGACAACCCATGCCGCAGTAGCCCAGGTTCCAGCAGCCGCGAACGTTGCGTGGGATCACTTTCCAGCTGTAGTCGAGCGCTTCACAGCCGCGTTTGAGGACTTCGTTGTTGGCATTGGGGGGCAAGGCCCATGGTGCGATACCTAGACGCTGCTCGATGCGCTCGAACCAGGGCGCCAGCTCTGCACTGCTCAGGCCTTTGACGCCGTGTTCGCTGGCCCAGTGCTGCAAGGTCGGTTCGGGAGTGCGAAAGCTTGAGGTCCAGTTGATCAGGGTGGTGCCGCCTACTGCACGGCCTTGAAGGATGGTGATGGCGCCATCCTTGCTCATGCGGCCAATGCCTTCCTGGTAGAGGTTGGAGTAGGCCTGGTCTTCAAGCAGGTTGAAGTCGCTGCTGGTTTTGAGTGGGCCTTCTTCGATCAGCAACACTTTGAAGCCAGCGGCGCTGAGTAGCTCGGCGCTGGTGGCGCCGCCAGCACCGCTGCCGATGATGGCGATATCGGCTTCCAGCGTCAGGTCTTGCTCCAGGCGTGAGGCATCACGGGTTTTCCAACCGCGGGCCATGCCTTCGCGGAACGGGTCTGGTACGGGCATCTTCAGCCTCTTGTCGTTATCGGTTGGTTCAGATCTTGGGTGGGCCGGGGTAGCCGCAGTGCGCCCAGGACTCAGGCATCTCAAACCAAGCCATCTGCAGTAGCTGCAGCAGCGAGGCATGGCCCATGCGGAGCAAATTCAGCGAACTGTTCTCCCAGCGTCGCAGGAAGGCCTGGATATTTTCGCTGCTGGCGCTTTCCCAGCTCCCCCAGATGCCGGTCAGCGGCCCGCGGGTGACCGGCAATGCGAGCACGTCGAACAGTTGCTGGGTAAGTTTGAGCAAAGCCGGAGACAGGCTGGCGAGCTTGTTGTCGAGCCGCTGCAGCATGGCTTCCAGGTGCTCGGTGGCGGCTGTTCCGGCAAGAATTACCGGGGCCAGCGCTCGCAGAATCGGCAAATCGCCCTGGCGCAGGGTGATGTAGCCGCTGGCTGGCGTTTGCGCAGAGCAGCCAGTGAGGCTGGCGCCCAACCCAGCGGTGGCCAGGAAGGCGCTGGCGCCGAGGCTGAACTTGAGCAGCCCACGGCGGCTCAAGGCGGGTGTTACGGGCAGGCTGTTGGTCATTGTTGTTGTGCCTGGTAGTGACGTTAGCGAATGAAGAGTTTGTACACCCACTTGATCAACGGCTTGCCATAAGGCGGATAGATCAGCCGTGCAGCGTTGAAGCGTTGTTTGGCAAATACTGCTTTGGCCTTGCTGAAGGTCAGGAAACCCTCATGGCCGTGGTAGTGACCCATGCCAGAAGGGCCGACGCCGCCAAAAGGCAGGTCGTCCTGGGCGACGTGCAGCAAGGTGTCGTTGAGGCAAACACCACCGGAGTGGGTTTGCTCAAGCACTTTCTGTTGCTCGGCCCGGTCGTAGCCGAAGTAATACAGGGCCAGTGGGCGAGGGCGCTGATTGATGTAAGTAAGCGCCTCGTCGAGGTTGTCGTAGGGCACCAGCGGCAACAGTGGCCCGAAGATTTCATCTTGCATCACGCGCATCTGGTCGTTGACCTGCAGCAGCAGATGCGGTGGCAGGCGCCTGCCTTGGCGTGCCTCTTGCGGGTACAGGTCGATGATTTTCGCGCCTTTTTCGGCGGCATCGTCCAGGTAGCTTTGCAGGCGTGCCAAGTGGCGCGGGTTGATGATCGCGCTGTAATCGGGGTTGTTTGCCACGTTGGGGTAGAAACGCTGGACGACGCTGCGGTAAGCATTGGCAAAGTCGTCCAGGCGCTCATGGGGGACCAGTACGTAGTCTGGGGCTACGCAGGTTTGCCCGGCATTGAGTGTTTTACCAAAGGCGATGCGCTCGGCGGCATCGGTCAGCGGAACGGTGGTCGAGACAATGGCGGGCGATTTGCCGCCCAATTCCAGGGTGACCGGTGTGAGGTTTTGCGCCGCAGCCAGCATCACATGGCGGCCAATGCTGGTGGCGCCAGTGAACAACAGGTGATCGAAGGGCAGGCGCGAAAACGCTTCACCGACATCGGCCTCACCCAGCACCACGCTGACCAAGTCTTCGGGAAACGCGGAGGCCAACAGCTTTTTAAGCAGCAGGCCGGTCGCTGGCGTCGCTTCGCTGAGTTTGAGCATGACCCGGTTACCGGCAGCCAGGGCGCCAGTCACAGGGCCCATGGCCAGAAACAGCGGGTAGTTCCACGGCACGATGACCCCCACCACGCCCAAGGGCTGATACACCACTTTGGCACTGGCGGGCTGGAAGGCCAGGCCGACCTTGCGTGGTGAGGCTTTCATCCACTGCTTGAGGTGGCGTTCAGCATGCAGCAGGCCCTGAACGCTCGGCATCAGTTCGGCCAGGCGGGTTTCATCGGCACTGCGTCCGTCGAAATCCTCATGGATGGCAGCAATCAGCGCGTCCTGATGGGTGAGCAGCAACTGGCGCAGGCTCTTGAGCCATTGCCGGCGCTGGGCCAATGGCGGCATTGGGTTGCCCGCAAATGCCTGACGCTGGGCATTGAACTGAGCGGTGAGTTCATCAAAAGCAATCGAAGGCAAAAGACGAGCAGCATCGGCGGACATGCGCAACTCCAGAGCAGGACGTTTTATAGAGCTTATACTCTAAAGATATTCTTTTGCGACTCCTTTTTGACTACAGGCAGGTACATCCCGGTCCGGATAAACCGTAAGATGGACCTATTCACCTAAAGCTCGGCATTTGGAGCTGGCCATGGCCCCGCGTATCAAGACCCGCGACCGCATCGTGCAGAACAGCCTGGAGCTGTTCAACCAACAAGGCGAGCGCAGTGTCAGTACCAACCACATCGCAGCCCACATGGAGATTTCCCCGGGCAACCTGTACTACCACTTCGCCAACAAGCAAGAAATCATTGCCGTGCTCTTCACCCAGTATGAAGAGCAGGTGGAAAGCTTCCTGCGCCCGCCGCAAGGGCGACTGTCGACCGTTGAAGACAAGCGCTACTACCTTAAAGAGCTGCTGGCGGCGATGTGGGATTACCGTTTTCTGCATCGCGACCTCGAACACCTGCTCGACAGCGACAAAGAGCTTGCTGCCCGCTACCGGCGCTTTTCCCAGCGCTGCCTGATACAGGGCCAGGCTATCTACCGTGGCTTCGTCGAGGCTGGCATCGTGCAGATGGATGCCGTGCAGATTGAATCCCTGACCCTCAATGCCTGGATCGTGCTCACGTCGTGGGTGCGTTTTCTGTGCACGACTCGGGAAAACTCTGCACACCTGAGCGAAGACGCCGTTAAGCGCGGTATTTATCAGGTACTGGTGCTGGAGCTTGGTTTTGTCACAGCCAGTGCGCGCCCGGCTGTGGATGCTTTGTGCGAAGAATTCTACGTTTCCCTTAATCAGGCACTGGAGCAGTAAGACCCCAGGCCCTCTTCATTCCATCGTTCAGGAGACTGTCATGCCCCTCGCGCAACTGATCACCGCCCAGCAATTGGCCGAACGCCTGGAGGCGCCAAAGCAGGTGATACTCGATTGCCGCTTTGCCCTGGAAGACACCGATTATGGCCAGCGCAGCTATGCCGGGGGGCATATCGAAGGTGCGCATTTCGCTGACTTGGAACGCGACTTGAGTGGGCCGGTCATTAAAGGTGTCACTGGCCGCCATCCGCTACCGGACCCACAGCACCTGATCGAGCGGCTGCGTGCCTGGGGCATCGATAACGACAGTGACATTGTTCTCTATGATGACGGCCCTGGCGCCTTCGCCGCACGGGCCTGGTGGTTGCTGGCGTGGCTCGGCAAACGCACTGGCGTATCGATTCTGGATGGCGGCCTGAAGGCCTGGCACGCTGCGGGCTTGCCGTTGAGCCTTGATGCTCCGGCCAAGCGTGAAGGTAGCTTCAGCGGTGAACCCGATACGGCACTGGTGCTGGACGCCAATCAGCTGGGCGAGCGCTTGGGCCAACCTGACCTGACCCTGATCGACGCACGTGGTTTGCCGCGCTTTCGCGGCGAAGTTGAGCCTATCGATCCTGTGGCCGGGCATATTCCTGGGGCGCAGTGCGCAGCGTTCACCGACAACCTCGGGGCCGATGGCCGGTTTCTTCCGGCGGATCAACTTAAAAAGCGTTTCGCTGAAAAACTCGGCAAGCGCTCACCGGAGCGACTGGTGGCGTATTGCGGCTCGGGAGTGACGGCGTGTCATAACCTGTTTGCCTTGTCGTTGGCGGGTTATCCACTGGGTAAGTTGTATGCAGGGTCGTGGAGTGAATGGATTACTGATCCGCAGCGTCATGTGGCTACGGGCGACTGATTTTATCGCGGGGCAAGCCCGCTCCTACAGGCACTGGTTGCCCCTGTGGGAGTGGGCTTGCTCCGCGACAGGAACTCAAACCTCCCCCAGCCACTGCGGAATCCGCCGCTCCAAGTAATAACCCGGCGCCCGTACGCTACCGTCAACAAAGCCAACATGCCCGCCACGTGAATGCAGCTCAAAGGTGGTTTGCGGCGCCAGTTCATTGGCCGTTGGCAAGCTATGGCTGAACACGAACGGGTCATCACTGGAGTGAATGATCAGTGTGGGTGTACGGTTTTCGCCAAGGAAGTACCGGCTTGATGCCCGGCGGTAGTAGTCCTTGGCATCGGCAAAGCCGTTGAGTGGCGCCGTCACGCGACCATCGAAATCCCAGAATGTCCGCAGATTTTCCAGCGGCCCTAGACGCTCCAGCGCCGCCAGACCTTCGTGGTGGCCTTGATGCTGGAAGTGACGTTGTTTGTCTTTCACGTAAGTAAGCATCGCGCGCATGAAGTGCGCCTGGTACACCCGGGAAAACCCAAGGCCGATACGGTCGGCGCAATGGTCCAGGCGAAACGGTACAGAGACTGCCACCGCCGCCTGCAACTGGCTTGCTGAGCCTGCCTCACCCAGATGCTTGAGCAATACATTGCCTCCCAACGAGTAGCCTACGGCATACAGCGGTGCCTGTGGGCGTTGCGCCCGCAGGTGTTCGATGGTCTCAGCAAGGTCTTCACTGGCACCGGAGTGGTAGCTGCGTGGCAGCAGGTTTGGCTCGCCCGAGCAGCCACGCCAGTTCAGCGCCACGCTGGCCCAGCCGCGGTCGGCGAGGGCCTGTTGCATGCCGATGATATACGGTGAGTGGGAAGACCCCGTCAGCCCGTGCAATACCAGGACTAACGGGGTGCTTGCCTCGTGCGGCCCATGCCAGTCGAGGTCAAGGAAGTCGCCATCGGCCAGCCATAGACGCTCGCGTTGGCGTGTCAGCGCAGTCGATTTTCGCCACAACGGCCCCCACAACGTTTGCAGGTGTGGATTGCCCAGCCCCAAGGCGGGTTTGAAGGGGCTGGGGGCTGTGGCAGACATCGTTTTTTGCTCGCATATTTCTTTCAGACAAGTGTATGTCTGGTTACGGATAGGTGCCCGAATGAGTTAGCCGCTGGTCGGCAAGGCTTCGGGCAATTCGAGTTGTTCGACACTTGGGCCGACGCTGATTTGTACCAGATTGTCGAGCTTCAAATGATTTTTCAAGACGACGTTCAGCTGATCCAGGGTGAGGGCGTGGATTTGAGCGATAAACGCTTGCCTGCTGTCTTGCGGTAGTTGGTTGAAGCCAATGTGGGCCAACACCTGGCTGATCTGTTGATTACTGACTGACTCCAGCAGATAGCTACCGCGCAATTGCTCTTTTGCGTCTGCAAACTGCTGTTCGGTCGGCCCGTTTTCGGCATAGTCCAGCAGCACGCTTTCCAGCAGCCCCATCGCCGCGTCCTGATATTTTGCCTGGACTTGGGTGCTGAAAATCCAGAGCCCGTTGTCAGGCAATTGAATCAACTGTGAGTCCGCACCGTAGGTCAAACCGCGCTCAACTCGCAGCACTTCGATAAGCCGGGAGTTTGCTCCGGACCCACCCAGTATCAGATTGGCCAGCGTCAACGCGGGGGCATCCGGATGTTTGGCGCTTATACCCGGTATGGCAAATAGCAGCAGCGACTGAGTTCCTGGGTGTTCCAGATGATAGATCTCAGGCTCAAACGTAGCCGGTACGGGAAGCGGCGCCAGTATGGGCCCTAATGGCAGCGCTGCTGATATCTGCAGGGCTATGTCCCGGGCTTGCGTGCTGGTGAGATCACCGACCAAGGTGATCAAGGCATTACCTGCGCTCAGCGCACGAAGGTGGAAATTTCGCAGATCCTCTGTAGTCAGCGCATTGATGGACTGCGCGCTGCCATAGCTATTGGCAGCATACGGATGATTGGCGAATACGTGAGCGATCAACTGATCGTAGGCTTTGTAGTGTGGGTAGTTCTGACGCCGTGTCGACAAGCTGATCAATTGATCCTTGGTTTTGTTCAGCTTCTCTTCGTCGAATTGTGGATCCGCCAGTATTTCTGCAAGCAAGGTAACGGCTTTTTCGCGGTGGGGTGCTGAGCTTAGGCTGCGTAAGCTGATCTCAGCCTTGTGGGTCCTCACGGATTTTCTGAGTTTTGCGCCTATCTCATCAAAGCCCTCGGCAATCTGCGCGGCATCGCGGTTGCTGGTGCCTTCATCGAGCATACCCAGCGTCAGCTGCGCAAGACCGTCAGCACCGTCATCGCGGGCGCCACCGGCATCAAAAACTACCTGCAGGTCGAACATAGGCAATTGGGTGCTGCGTACGAACAACACTTTACTGCCTTGGGGCGTCTGCCACGTTTCAATGGGTAATTGCAGCTCGGCGACTGCGGGCGGAGGCGTCTTGAGTGATTCCAGTTCCAGGGTTTGCGAAGGTTCCTGTGCTGCTGCGCCATACAGTACGAACAGCAGGGCGGGCAGCAGGTATTGGGTCAATTTAGTCATCATTGGCCTCCTTGGCCTGTAAATAGGCAATGACCATGCGCTCCGGGGTGAAATAAGCGCGTGCGGTTTGCTGGATATGCTCCGGCGTCACGCGCGCCAGGTTGCTTGCATCGTTATCCAGTTGCGAAGCGGGTAGCCCGCTGCCTAGCGCTGCCGCTATTTCGGCGGCCTGGCCCTCCAGGTGATCCTGGTTGAAAACTCTGTCAGCCAGCAGCAAAGCCCGGGCTCGATTCAGTTCGGCTGGGTCCGGGGGCGTCTGCTTGAGTGCTTCAAGTTGGCCCCAGATAGCTTGCTGCAGTTCGGGCAAGGGCTTGGCTTGTGTCGGATTGACCGACGCTGAAAGGTCGAACAGTGTGTCGCCCCTGGCCAACGGGGCGTAGCTGACAATTGGGTTGGACAGCACTCTCTGGTCGTGTGCCAGCTGCGTACGCAGCCGGGCACTTCTCCCAGCGCCCAGCATGGCCTGGATCAGGCGCAAGGCATCGACATCGGCCGAGTCTTTGGCGGTAGCGTAAGTCGGTACGTTAAACGACATAAACAGCATGGGGGTGTTGAGCGCGTCGTACACGGTTACCTGCCGTGGCCCTGTTGCGCTCGATTGCAAGGGTGGCTTGGTAGCGGGAAGGCTTTGCCGGGGGAAGGCTGCGAAGTAGTGTTCGACCTGTTGTTGCACGACGTCGGGCTGTACATCGCCGACGACAATCAGAATGGCGTTGTTGGGTGCGTACCACTGTTGGTACCAACCCTTGAGCTCATCGTTGGTCATGCGCTCCAGGTCGCCCATCCAGCCGATGACCGGTGTGTGGTAACTGCTACTCTGAAAACCGATCGCTTGCAGCTGCTCTGAAAGCCTTGCCCGGGGGGAGTGGTCGATATTTTCTCGGCGCTCAGCTTTGACAGCCTCAATTTCGCGTTCGAATTCGCTGCTTGAGAGCCGAGCGTTTTTCAATAGATCGGCGTTCAATTCCAGCGCAACGGCTAATCGATCACTGGGCAGTGTTTGATGGTAAAGCGTGAAGTCGCGGTTGGTCAGCGCGTTGTCGGTGCCGCCCAGGCGCTCGACGATTTTCGAGAAGTCTCCGGGGGCGGTTTTAGCGCTGCCGCGAAAGAGCAAGTGCTCCAAGGCATGGGAGAGCCCGGATTGGCCGGGGGGCTCGTGACTCGACCCTACTTTGATCAGCATTTGGGTGGTGACGACCGGGGCGCGTTGGTCCTGGGCGACGATCACCTGCAGGCCGTTATCCAGGGTGAATTCGTGGCGATTGGGCGCCTCGGCCAGGGCGTGCGTTGAAAACAGTAAAAGGCCAAGCAAGCCGTAGCTCGCCGGAGGGCGTCGTTGCATGAGGGTGCTCCTTCTGGTGAGTGACCAGCAGCACGATCAGGCAAGAGCAGGAGTAAGGGGGCTAGATAGTTACCACAGAAACAGACGGCCCAGCCGAAACCGGGCCGTTGCTTGTTTTAGCCGCGTTGCCAGAGCGCGTAGTACACCTGGCCGGCCTTTTTCTCCCGGTGCAGGCGCCAGTTACCAGGCAACTGCAGGGCCGAAGGAGGCGTTTCGCTTTCGGTGTAGATCCAGGCATTGGCCGCCAACCACTGGCGCTCTTCGAGCAGTGCGCAGGTGGTGGGTAGCAGGTCCTGGTGAAATGGCGGGTCGAGGAACACCAGATCGAAGGCAAGCTTCGGCTCACCGTTCAGGTAGCGCTGCGCATCGCTCTGGATCACCTGGCCGCGCGGGCAGCGCAAGAGTTCCAGGTTCTGGCGCAGGCTGGCAATGGCAGCAGGGTTGCTGTCCAGTGCCACGGCCTCGGAGGCACCGCGTGACAATGCTTCCAGGTACAAGGCGCCACTGCCGGAGAAGGCATCGAGCACCTTGGCGCCTTCGATATGTGGCGCCAGCCAGTTGAACAAGGTTTCACGTACCCGGTCTGGCGTCGGGCGCAGGCCAGGGGCGTCAGGGAAGCTCAGACGACGACTGCGCCATTCGCCGGCAATGATGCGCAGCTGGCCTTGGCCGTGGTGTGGCTTGGCCGATTTTGCGGATGGACTGGCCATTAATGCTCCGGTACACCGAGCGGTTGCTCGGCGGGTTTGTCAGTAGGTGGCGGCAGCGGTTTTTGCGGCACGCTGGGGCCTGCCGTGACGATGACCATCTTGTCAGCGGCAAGGTGCTTGTTCAGTGCTGCCTTGATCTGCTCGGTGGTCAGGGTTTGGGACTGCTGCATGTAGTCCTCCATCCAGGTCAGCGGCAGGTTGTAAAAGCCGATAGCGCCCAATTGGCCGACGATGCTCGCGTTGCTGGCATTGGACAGCGGGAAGCTGCCCGCCAGCTCGCGCTTGGCCTCATCAAGCTCTTGCTGGGTCGGCCCGGTCTTGAGGTAGTCGGTGAGGATGTCCTGGACCAGCTTGAGGGTGCCTTCACTGAGTTCGGCACGGGTCTGCAGGTTGATCATGAACGGGCCGCGCACCTGCATCGGGCTGAACACCGAGTATACGCCGTAGGTCAGGCCACGCTTTTCGCGTACTTCACTCATCAGGCGCGTACCGAACGCACCGCCGCCGAGGATCTGGTTGCCCAGCGCCAGTGCAGCGTAGTCTGGATCGTTTCGATCAATACCCAGCTGCGCCAGCATCAGATGCGTTTGCTTGGACGGGAAGTCGATGTGCGTGGTGCCGGGTTTGGGTTCGGTCGGCTCAGGCAGTTTGGCCAGCGCCGGGCCTTTAGGCAGGGCGGCCGACACTTGGGTGGCAATCGCTTCTGCTTCGCTGCGGCTCAGGTCGCCCACCAGGGCGATGACGGTGTTGCCAGCGGCGTAGGCTTTGGCGTGGAAGCTGCGCAACTGCTCCAGGGTGATCGGCGGGATGCTCTTGGCGGTGCCATCACTGGGGTGGGCGTAGGGGTGATTGCCGTACAGCTTTTCGAACAGCTCAATGCTGGCCAGCTTGCCCGGGTTTTGTTTCTGGTACTCAAAGCCGGTCTGCATCTGGTTTTTGATGCGCTCAAGGGCCTCTGGCGGGAAGGTCGGCTTGCCCACCACTTCGGCGAACAGCTTGAGTGCCGGTTCGCGTTTGTCAGCCGCACTCAAGCTACGCAGTGTTGCCACGGCCATGTCGCGGTAGGCGCCGTTGCCAAAATCAGCGCCCAGGCCTTCAAAGCCTTCGGCGATCGCAGTGACATCCTTGCCTGCTACGCCTTCATTGAGCATGGCGTTAGTCAAGGTGGCCAGGCCAGGCGCGTCACCATCCTGGCTGCTGCCTGCAGCGAAGGTCAGGCGCAGATCGAACATCGGCAGCTCACGCGCCTCGACGAACAGCACCTTGGCACCCTCAGCGGTATTCCAAGTCTGGATGTTCAGTTGGCGGCGGCTGGGCGCTTTACCGTCCAGCTCAGCCAGCGATTGCAGTTTGTTGGTTGGCGTTGCGGCAGTGTTGGCGGCCGGTTGGGCGGCGTTATCCGACTGAGCGGGTTTGGCCAGGAAGAACGCCAGCACGGCTACCAGCAACAAGATGCCAAGGCCGATCAGGGTGTAGCGAGGTGCGCTGCGTTCACTCATGAGCGTTCTCCTCAGGCAGTACATGGGCAACGCTCAGGCGTTCGCGGGTGAAATAGGTGCGCGCGGCGTTCTGGATGTCTGCCGGGGTCACGCTTTTGAGTTCATCAAGTTCGCTGTCGATCAGCTTCCACGACAGGCCGACAGTCTCCAGCATGCCGATGGCGGTGGCCTGGCTGCTGATCGAGTCGCGGTCGTAGACCAGCCCGGCGATCACCTGAGCGCGGACGCGTTCAAGCTCTTCAGCCGAAGGCGGCGTGGTCTTGAGTTCGTCGAGCAGCTTCCAGATACCCTTTTCGACGTCTGCCAGGGTTTTCTGCTTCTGCTGGTTCGGCATGGCCGAGATCACGAACAGGCTGTCACCGCGGGTGAACGGGTTGTAGCTGGACGAAGCGCCGGAAACCAGTTCTTCGCCGCGTTCCAGGCGGCTGGGCAGGCGGGCACTGTAGCCGCCGTCGAGCAGCGCCGAGATCAGGCGCAGAGCGTGTACGGTGCGTGGGTCTTTGGCGGTGGCCAACCCCGGGACGTTAAAACCGTAGATCAGGCTTGGCAGTTGGGTTTGTACATGCAGCGTGGTTTCGCGGAAACCGGGCTCAGCCAATTCCAGCGGCAGTTTGGCCGGTGGAACCGGGCGTTTCGCAATGTCGCCGAAGAAACGCTGGGCCAGGCCTTTGACTTCGTCGACGGTCACGTCACCGACCACCACCAGAGTGGCGTTGTTCGGTGTGTACCAGGATTCGTACCAGTGGCGCAGTTCTTCAACCTTCATGCGGTTCAGGTCCGCCATCCAGCCAATGGTCGGTGTGCGGTAGCTGCTGGCCGGAAAGGCCATGGCACTGAACAATTCGAAGGCTTTGGCGTTGGGCTGATCGTCGGTGCGCAGGCGGCGCTCCTCTTTGATCACTTCGATTTCGCGGCTGAACTCGTCGGCCGGCAGGCGCAGGCTGGCCATGCGGTCGGCTTCCAGCTCCAGGGCGACCGGCAGGCGGTCGCGGGCCAGTACCTGGTAATAAGCGGTGTAGTCATCGCTGGTAAAGGCGTTCTCTTCAGCGCCCATGTCACGCAGGATGCGTGAGGCTTCACCGGGGCCGAGTTTCTCGCTGCCCTTGAACATCATGTGCTCCAGGGCATGGGAGAGGCCGGTCTGGCCGGGGGACTCGTAGGTCGAGCCGACCTTGTACCAAATCTGGGAAACCACCACAGGCGCACGATGGTCTTCGCGAACGACCACTTTCAGGCCGTTGTCGAGAATGAACTCGTGGGTGGGCTGCGGAGCGGCGGCAAAAGCGGCCAGTGGCAGACAAACTGTGCTGAGCAACAGGCCAGCGGCGCGGCGGGCTAGAGCATTCATACGTTGTTTAACCTGTAGGACTGCCCGCGTGGTCTTAGCGTCAGCGGGCTAGGAGGTGCTAGGATACTGATCCGGTTGCCCGACGACCATGCCTGTCGTGGATCTGACCCGCAGGCTCCAAGACAAAATGTTGCGCATGAACGAGCCGGAATAAAAGTAGTCTGTTCTGCGTTAAAAGAATTCTCGATGTGCCACAGTGGCGCATCGCTACCCTGAGATAGCCGTCTTCCATGTTTGGTTCCAACGACGACAAAAAGACGCCGGCTGCGGCTGGTGAAAAGAAAGGCCTGTTCAGCTGGCTGCGTAAAAAGCCCCAGCAACCTGTTGCCGAGCAGCCACAACCCCCCGCACCGGTCGAGCCGGAGCAACCTGCATCGCTGAACGACGCAGCGCCGGCCATCAGTGCGCCGGTTGAAATCGCTTCGGTACCGGTTGAAGCTCCCGAGCCTGTGAACGCTGCACCGATTGAAGTGCCACAGACGCCGACAGGCGGGCTGGTGTTGCCGGTCCCCGAAGAGCCGGTAGCGCTGGTGGCTGACTTGACGCCGCACACGCCGCCGCCCATTCCAGAGCGCCTGGTACCTGCTGCCGACGTTCAGGCTTCGCCTGAGCCAGCACCAGCACCGGTCGTTGCCGAGCCTGAGCCCGTTGTCATCGAACCCGCGCCTATTGCGGTCGAGCCTGAACCTGTTGCAGCGGCGGTCGTTATCCCCGAGCCTGTAGCGCCTGTAGCGCCTGTAGCGCCTGTAGCGCCTGTAGCGCCTGTAGCGCCTGTAGCGCCTGTAGCGCCTGTAGCCGCTGTTGAGCCGGTTGCCGAGCCTGTGCCTGTCGAAGACGTCGCCAAGGCGCCCACCGAAGACAACAAAGTCGGTTTCTTTGCCCGCCTTAAACAAGGCCTGTCGAAGACCAGTGCCAGCATCGGCGAAGGTATGGCCAGCCTGTTCCTGGGCAAGAAGGCCATCGACGACGACCTGCTCGATGAAATCGAAACCCGCCTGCTGACCGCCGACGTTGGCGTCGAGGCCACCTCGGTGATCGTTCAGAGCCTGACCCAGAAGGTGGCGCGCAAGCAACTGGCTGACAGCGATGCCCTGTACAAGTCTCTGCAAGGCGAGCTGGCCGACCTGCTCAAACCGGTCGAACAGCCCCTGCGCATTCAGGCGCAGAACAAGCCGTTTGTGATCCTTGTGGTCGGCGTCAACGGCGCCGGTAAAACCACCACCATCGGCAAGTTGGCGAAAAAGCTCCAGCTGGAAGGCAAGAAAGTCATGTTGGCTGCCGGCGACACCTTCCGCGCTGCGGCGGTCGAGCAGCTGCAGGTGTGGGGCGAGCGCAATCACATTCCGGTGATTGCCCAGCACACCGGTGCCGACTCCGCGTCGGTGATCTTTGACGCTGTTCAGGCCGCCAAAGCGCGTGGCATCGATGTACTGATTGCCGATACCGCTGGTCGCCTGCACACCAAAGACAACCTGATGGAAGAACTGAAGAAGGTTCGTCGGGTGATCGGCAAGCTCGACGCCGACGCGCCACATGAAGTGCTGCTGGTGCTGGATGCCGGTACCGGGCAGAACGCAATCAACCAGGCCAAGCACTTCAACCAGAGCGTTGAACTGACCGGCCTGGCCCTGACCAAACTCGATGGCACCGCCAAAGGCGGGGTGATCTTCGCCCTGGCCAAGCAGTTCGGCCTGCCGATCCGCTATATTGGCGTGGGCGAGGGTATCGACGATCTGCGCACCTTCGAAGCCGAACCCTTCGTGAAAGCACTGTTTGCCGAGCGGGAGCATCCATGATTCGATTCGAACAGGTCGCCAAGCGCTACCCCAATGGCCACGTAGGCCTGCATGAGTTGAGTTTTCGGGTGCGTCGGGGCGAATTCCTGTTCGTAACCGGCCATTCCGGCGCAGGCAAGAGCACCTTGCTGCGCCTGCTGCTGGCGATGGAGCGCCCCACCAGCGGCAAGCTGCTGCTGGCCGGGCAAGACCTGGGTCAGATCAGCAACGCGCAGATTCCGTTCCTGCGTCGGCAAATCGGCGTGGTGTTCCAGAACCATCAGCTGTTGTTTGATCGCACCGTATTCAACAACGTCGCGTTGCCGCTGCAGATCCTTGGCTTGTCCAAGGCCGAGGTGGCCAAGCGCGTCGATTCGGCGCTAGAGCGTGTGGCCCTGTCGGACAAGGCCGAGCTGTTTCCTGGCGACCTCTCTACCGGCCAGCAACAACGCGTCGGTATTGCCCGTGCCATCGTTCACCGCCCGGCGTTGCTGCTGGCCGACGAACCTACTGGTAACCTCGATCCACGCCTGGCGGCGGAGATCATGGGGGTATTCGAAGACATCAACCGCCTGGGTACCAGCGTCCTGATCGCTAGCCACGACCTGGCACTGATCGCGCGCATGCGCCACCGCATGCTGACCCTGCAGCGCGGCCGCTTGATCGGCGACGGGGAGGCCGGGCAATGAGTGCAACACGTAGTCCCAAGGTTTCCGAGCGGGTCGCACCGAAAGCGGCTGACCCGGTACCTGAAAAGAACAAGCGCAACAGCCATGACGACGATGGCCCGGATTTCCGCACGCTGTTCCATGCCTGGCTGGAAAGCCATCGCTCCAGCCTGCTCGATAGCCTGCGGCGCCTGGCCAAGCAGCCTATTGGTAGCTTTTTCACCTGCCTGGTGATGGCGGTGGCGCTGAGCCTGCCGATGGGGCTTTCGCTGCTGTTGAGTAACGTTGAGCGTTTGGGCGGTTCGTGGCAGCGTGCGGCGCAGATCTCCCTGTACCTCAAGCTCGATGCCAACAGCCGTGACGGCGAAGCGCTGCGCGAGCAGATCAAAGGCTTGCCGGGCGTTGCCGAGGCAGAGTACGTCAGCCGTGAGCAGGCACTGGAAGAATTCCAGCAGCAGTCCGGGCTGGGCGATGCGCTGCGCGAACTGCCGGAAAACCCGTTGCCGGGTGTGGTTATTGTGACCCCGGCGGAAGTCGATAAACCGGCCTTGGAAGCCTTGCGTCAGCGTCTTGCCGAGTTGCCCAAGGTCGATGTGGCGCAGCTGGATCTGGTGTGGGTCGAGCGCTTGGCGGCCATCCTCAAGCTGGGTGACCGATTTGTTTTCGGACTAACGGTTTTGCTGGTCTCGGCGCTGCTTTTGGTAATTGGTAACACAATTCGCCTGCACATCGAGAACCGCCGTACCGAAATCGAGGTGATCAAGCTGGTAGGCGGCACGGACAGCTATGTGCGCCGGCCTTTCCTGTATATGGGCGCTTTGTACGGCCTGGGTGCCGGCGTGTTGGCCTGGGGCGTGCTGGCGTTTGGCCTGAACTGGTTGAATGACGCGGTAATCGGGCTTTCCGGGCTGTATGGCAGCAATTTCGCCTTGGCCGGGGTCCCAGCTGCCGATGGTCTGTCGCTCTTGCTTGGAGCGGTGTTGTTAGGGTATATCGGTGCGTGGATTGCGGTTGCCCGCCACTTGAGCGAGCTGGCACCGCGATAGTGTCTTTTTGCTGGTATTGACTCTTTTCATATTTCAGGGAACTTGTTTCGCGGTTCCCGGTCAATGGTGGCAGTGCCCACGGGCACGAGTTTAGTGAGTCGGAGGTTTTTTCGTATGACCACTTCGTTGCAACCTGCCTACGCCTTGGTTCCCGGTGCAAACCTGGAAGCCTATGTGCACACGGTAAACAGCATTCCATTGCTGTCGCCGGAGCAGGAGCGTGAACTGGCCGAGAGTCTCTACTACGAGCAGAATCTTGAGGCGGCTCGGCAGATGGTGCTCGCCCACCTGCGGTTTGTCGTACATATCGCTCGCAGCTATTCCGGCTACGGGCTGGCCCAGGCTGACCTGATTCAGGAAGGCAATGTTGGCCTGATGAAAGCGGTCAAACGTTTCAACCCTGAAATGGGTGTGCGCCTGGTGTCCTTCGCCGTGCACTGGATCAAGGCCGAAATTCACGAGTTCATCCTGCGTAACTGGCGCATTGTCAAAGTCGCCACCACCAAGGCCCAGCGCAAGCTGTTCTTCAACCTGCGCAGCCAGAAGAAGCGCCTGGCCTGGCTTAACAACGATGAAGTTCATCGTGTTGCCGAAAGCCTGGGTGTCGAGCCGCGTGAAGTGCGCGAGATGGAAAGTCGCCTGACGGGCCAGGACATGGCGTTCGATCCAGCGTCCGAAGCCGATGACGACAGCGCTTTCCAGTCGCCGGCCAACTACCTGGAAGACCATCGCTACGACCCGGCGCTGCAACTGGAAGATGCCGACTGGAGCGACAACTCCACCAGCAACTTGCATGAAGCGCTGCAAGGCTTGGACGACCGCAGCCGTGACATTCTTTACCAGCGTTGGTTGGCTGAAGAGAAGGCTACGCTGCATGACCTGGCTGAGAAATACAGCGTGTCCGCCGAGCGGATCCGTCAGCTGGAGAAGAATGCGATGAACAAGGTGAAAGCCCTCATCGCGATCTGAGGCTGAAACCATCGCGGGGCAAGCCCGCTCCCACCGGGGATCTCGGTGGGAGCGGGCTTGCCCCGCGAGTTTTTTATGGCGCCAGATCTTGCAGGCGACAGCGCAGGTCTATAATCGCGCCACGTTGGCCCCGCCACTTTTTCCGCCACCCATGTCGAGACTGTTATGACCATTTCCTTGTATGCCGCTTCTGTTCCTGTTTTCAAGCAAATGCTCAAGGCCTTGAGTGAGGTTCTGAACAAAGCCGAAGCTCACGCCACGGCGAAAAACATTGATCCGAGCGTCTTCCTCCAGGCGCGCCTGTATCCGGACATGTTTCCACTGGTTCGCCAGGTACAGATCGCTGTTGATTTCGCCAAAGGTGTCTCGGCGCGCCTGGCTGAGGTCGAGCTACCTAAATACGACGACAACGAAACCACCTTTGCGGAACTGCAAGCGCTGATCAGCAAGGTATTGGCTTTCCTGGACGGCATTGCGCCAGCGCAGATTGATGGCAAGGAAGGGATCGAAATCGTGACCCGTCCGGGCACGCCTAAAGAGAAGCGCTTCAGTGGCCAGGCTTATTTGCTGACCTACGGCCTGCCGCAGTTCTTCTTCCACGTCACCACCACTTACGCAATCTTGCGTCACAACGGTGTGGAAGTGGGCAAGCGTGACTACATGGGCGCGTTCTAAAGCGTTTAGCCTGTAATCAGCGCACAGTAAAAACCCGGCATAGCGTGCGCTTTGCCGGGTTTTTTATTGGTTCCAGGGCGCTTTGCGCGGGCTGTCCAGTTGCACCAGATAACCGCTGCCACCTAACTGGCGCATCTGCTGGCGAATCCACCCTGCACGACGCGCCACGTAGCTGCTGGGGCGGCTGGCGCTCCATCTCAGCGGGCTAGGTAGCACAGCGGCCAGCAAACTGGCCTGTTGACGGCTCAAGCGGCTGGCATCGACGCCAAAGTGATGTTGTGCCGCAGCCTGGGCACCAAACACACCTTCGCCCCATTCGGCACTGTTGAGGTAAACCTCCAGAATCCGCTCCTTGGACCAGAGCAGTTCAATCAGGGCGGTGAACCAGGCTTCCAGGCCTTTACGCAACCAGCTACGCCCCGACCAGAGAAACTGATTCTTGGCCACTTGCTGGCTCAGGGTGCTGGCGCCACGAATGCTGCCGCCGCGTTCGTTGTGCGCCAGGGCTGCCTGAATGGCGATGAAGTCGAAGCCCCAATGGTTGGCGAACTTCTGGTCTTCACCGGCGATAACCGCCACCTTGAGTTCATCGGATATACGTTCCCAAGGCTCCCAATCGCGTTGCAAGTCAATCGGCTGGCCATTGAACCAGGATTCGACCTTGCGTTCGACCATCAACATCGTGCCCGGTGGCGGTACCCAGCGCAGCACCAGCACCAGCAGTGCGCTGCCAGCGGCAAACCAGAGCAAGGCGCGGGTAAGGCGGCGGATAATGGACGACAACATAGAGATGGCTTGGCCGAACCGAATGAGCGGGCCATTATACAGACCCTGTGATGACTAGGAGTCGCCTCATGTTGCGTAGTTTTCTCTTGCTCGCTGCCTTTTTCGGCTTCACTGGTGTTGCCTTGGGTGCCTTTGCCGCACATGGCTTGAAAGGGCGCCTGAGCAGTGAATACCTGGCGATTTTCCACACCGGCGTTACCTACCAGCTGGTGCACGCCCTGGCGTTGCTCGGCGTTGCGGTGCTGGCTACGCAGTTGCCTGGCCGCCTGGTGGGTTGGGCCGGCGGTCTGTTCGCCCTGGGCATTGTCTTGTTCTCCGGTAGCCTGTACCTGTTGACCCTCAGTGGCATCGGTAAGTTAGGCATGATCACCCCGATTGGCGGCATGGCCTTCCTTGGCGGCTGGCTGTGCCTGGGGCTTGCCGCCTGGCGCTTGAGTTGACTCAGCAGTCCAAATCGAGACGAATGGCGATGCTTGGCCTTGGTCGTTGCACCTGATCAGGGCTAGAATGCGGGCCCCTAAAAATAATGGTGGCCGTGCGCATGCGCATTCAATTGAACGGTGAACCCTTCGAGTTGCCCGATGGCGAAAGCGTCGAGGCCCTGCTGACCCGCCTGGACCTTGTCGGGCGCCGCGTCGCGGTAGAGCTCAACCTGGATATCGTGCCACGTAGCCAGCACGCCGCCACGGCGTTGCGTGACGGCGACCAGGTCGAAGTCGTGCATGCCATCGGCGGCGGCTAGGGCCCCAGGATCACCTTGCTAGTCCCTCAACCTTTCAGAGGAATTCCGATGAGCAACCTTCGCACCGACAAGCCCTTTACCCTGGCCGGCCGTACCTTCCAGTCGCGCCTGCTGGTCGGCACCGGTAAATACCGTGACCTTGAAGAAACCCGTCTGGCCATTGAAGCCTCGGGTGCCGAGATCGTCACCGTTGCCGTGCGCCGCACCAACATTGGTCAGAACCCGGGCGAGCCGAACCTGCTCGATGTGCTGCCGCCGGATCGCTACACCATTCTGCCGAATACCGCTGGCTGCTACGACGCGGTTGAAGCCGTGCGCACCTGCCGCCTGGCCCGTGAACTGCTCGATGGCCACAATCTGGTCAAGCTGGAAGTGCTGGCTGACCAGAAAACACTGTTCCCCAACGTGATCGAAACCCTCAAGGCCGCCGAAGTGCTGGTCAAAGACGGTTTCGACGTGATGGTTTACACCAGCGATGACCCGATCATTGCGCGCCAACTGGCTGAAGCCGGCTGCATCGCGGTCATGCCTCTGGCTGGCCTGATCGGCACTGGTCTGGGTATCTGCAACCCGTACAACCTACAGATCATTCTCGAAGAGTCGAAAGTGCCTGTGCTGGTTGATGCCGGTGTTGGTACTGCGTCGGACGCTACCATCGCCATGGAAATGGGCTGTGAGGCGGTGCTGATGAACTCGGCCATTGCCAATGCCCAGCAGCCAATCATGATGGCTGAAGCCATGAAGCACGCCATTGTTGCCGGTCGTCTGGCGTACCTCGCCGGGCGTATGCCGAAAAAACTCTATGCCAGCGCCTCGTCGCCGCTGGATGGTCTGATCAAGTAAGAGCCCCTGATGACTGAATCGCAAGAAACGCCGATCTCCACCGAAGGCGAAGAGCGCCAACACCGCCGCATCAAGAGCTTCGTGATGCGCGCCGGGCGCATGACCGAAGGCCAGCAACGCGGCCTGGAGCAGGGTGGCCCACTGTTCATCCTGCCGCTGGCAGACAGCCCGGTTGATTACGACCAGGTGTTTGGCCGCTCGGCCCCGCGTACCCTGGAGATCGGTTTCGGCATGGGACATTCCCTGTTGGAAATGGCCGCTGCTGCCCCGGAGCAGGACTTCATTGGTGTTGAAGTACACCGCCCAGGTGTCGGTGCGCTGCTCAACGGCGTGCTGACCCAAGGCCTGAAGAACCTGCGGGTGTACGACTGCGATGCAATTGAAGTGCTGAACAAGTGCGTGGCCGACAACAGCCTCGATCGCTTGATGCTGTTTTTCCCGGATCCTTGGCACAAGAGCCGCCATCACAAGCGCCGCATCGTTCAGCCTGAGTTCGCTGCCCTGGTGCGCAGCAAGCTCAAGGTCGGTGGTGTGTTCCATATGGCGACCGACTGGGAGCCGTATGCCGAGTACATGCTGGAAGTGATGAACGTCGCCCCGGGTTATCGCAACCTGGCGGCCGATGGCAAGTGCGTAGAGCGCCCGGCCGAGCGCCCGATCACCAAGTTCGAACGCCGTGGCGAGCGACTTGGGCATGGGGTGTGGGATCTGAAGTTCGAGAAGCTGGCGTAAATCGATCGCGGGGCAAGCCCGCTCCTACAGGTGCTGTGGGAGCGGGCTTGCCCCGTGATGCTTATTTAGCGTCGATCAGCAACCACACCAATCAACACCAAAACAACCAGCAATACCGGCGCCAGCGCATAGTTGTTGAACTGCGCCAGGCCTTTTACCACCCACGGCGTGGCGTAGATCAGCGCGGCACCACTGCCGATCATCACCAGCAATGCCATGAAGGGTACGCGCAAGGCGCCTGCAAGGCCGCCCAGGCGTTGTTCCACCCAGCCTTTGATGTCGGTGCCGAACAACACCAGCAAACAACCCACAAGCGCCAGTGAGATCTCCGACAGATTACTGCGACTCCAGCGCGAAACGGTCGAAAGCAGGTCGAGTACCAAGTCCATTCGAAATCCTTAGGTCAAGAAATACTGCAGCAGGTCGTTGAGGAACAACTGGCCTCGCGGGGTGGCGACCAGTCGCGTCGTTTCGACCTGCAAAAGGCCCTTTTGTTCGGCTTCGCGGCGCGCTTGCATCAGTTGCTGCAAGGGCAGCCCGGTGCGTTGCGTGAACAGTTCGGCATCCACGCCTTGGGTCAGGCGCAGGGCGTTCATCAGAAACTCGAAGGGCAGTTCGTCCACCGGCAGCAGCTTTTCCCCGGCTTTGAAGGCTTTGGCCGGGTTCAGGTAGTCCTTGGGCAGGCGGGTCTTCCAGGTGCGCAGGATGCGGCCGTCCGGGTGGCTGAGTTTGCCGTGGGCGCCTGCACCGATGCCGATGAAGTCGCCAAAGCTCCAGTAGTTGAGGTTGTGCCGGGCGGCACGACCCGGCTGGGCGTAGGCCGAGACTTCGTACTGGGTATAACCGTGGCTGGCGAGCAGGGCCTGACCGGCCTCCTGAATATCCCAAAGGATATCGTCTTCGGGTAGCAGCGGTGGCTGGTTCCAGAACACCGTATTCGGCTCTAGCGTCAGCTGGTACCAGGACAGGTGCGTAGGGTTAAGCGCAATCGCCTGGCGCAAGTCGCTCAAGGCATCATCCAACGACTGATCGGGAAGGCCATGCATCAGGTCGAGGTTGAAGTTGTCGAACCCGGCATTGCGCGCCATGTCGGCGGCGCGAATAGCTTCGTCGCCATTGTGAATGCGGCCCAGAGCCTCTAGCTTGGCCTGCTGGAAACTCTGGATACCAATCGACAGGCGATTGATCCCCAGCTGCCGGTAGGCTTTGAACTTCTCTTGCTCAAAGGTCCCAGGGTTGGCTTCCAGGGTGATTTCGATATCACTGGCAAACGGGATGCGTTGCTCCACACCTGCCAACAGGCGGCCCAGCGCATCAGCGCTGAACAGGCTGGGCGTACCGCCACCGAAGAAGATCGAGCTGATCGGCCGGCCATACACCGCGCCCAGTTCCTGGTCGAGGTCGGCCAGCAGAGCATCGACATAGGCCTGCTCTGGCAGCTCGGGTGTGGCGGCGTGGGAGTTGAAGTCGCAGTACGGGCATTTGCGCACGCACCACGGAATATGGATGTACAGCGCCAGGGGCGGCAGCTGCGGCAGGGCCGCCCGCGGTGCTTGGGAAGTAAAGCCAGCCTCGCCCAGGTGCAGTGGCTGTGCCGGCGAATGATCGGTCATGCCAGGCCCAGACGTTGACGCAACAGGCTCATGGCACGGGCACGGTGGCTGATCTGGTTCTTGTCGCTGGGGCTGAGTTCGGCGCTGGAGCAGTCGCGCTCCGGAACCCAGAACAGCGGGTCGTAGCCAAAGCCATGCTCACCGCTGGCTTCGGTCAGGATACGGCCGTGCCAGAGCCCTTCGCAGAGAATAGGCAGCGGATCGTCAGCGTGGCGCACCAGCGCCAGTACGCAGACGAACTGCGCGCCACGCTGCTCCTGTGGCACGTCCTTGAGGACATCCAGCAGTTTGGCGTTGTTGGCGGCATCGCCTTTGCCGTCGGCATAGCGCGCCGAATAGATACCCGGTGCACCCCCGAGGAAGTCCACGGCCAGGCCTGAGTCGTCAGCCAGTGCCGGCATGCCGGAAATCCGCGCGGCA
Organism: Pseudomonas sp. H9; assembly: GCF_004353925.1. Classification (GTDB taxonomy): domain Bacteria; phylum Pseudomonadota; class Gammaproteobacteria; order Pseudomonadales; family Pseudomonadaceae; genus Aquipseudomonas. The sequence continues at coordinate 418,083 of NZ_SMOK01000012.1, forward strand.
TTGCGTGCCTTGAGGATGGCGTTTTCGACGAACGACAGGCCGGTTTCTTCCGGCTCGACGCTGCTGAACTCGCCAATTGAGCGCAGCTGCACGGTATCACCGAGCATGGCCTGCAGTTCTTTGAGTTTGCCGGCGTTGTGGCTGGCCAATACGATTTGCTTGAAGGTCATCATTCGCCTGGGAAAAGCTCTTGGTTGAAACTGATGGTTTCGGTTTTGCCACCAATGCCAACGTCGATGGTGAAGGTACGGGTTTCCTGTTGCTCAACAGGGAACTGGGCGATGTAGTAGATCGCGCCTTGTTCGGTGATTTGCTTGAACTTCAGCGGGATCGAGTTGCTGGTGAGGTCTTTGACGGAGCCCGTTACCTGGGTAACCACCGGCTTGCCGGCCTTGATTACCGAGACGTTGATCACGCCCTGGTTCTTGCTGCGCACCAGCTCTGCAGCTTTGGCGATGTCTGGCTGCAGGAAGGTCGAGATAAAGGTGCTGTAGTGCACCGTGGTATCACCAAAAACTTCCTGGCGCTCACCTTTGATGGCATCGGCGGCAACGGCCGTCATGCTCAGGCAGCCGGCCAGTAAAAAGCTCAACAAGCGACCCATGATCGTTCTCCTCCAGTGTGCGGGTTAAACCGCGACCTTGTGTTCGTTAAGGCCGGGGCTGCTGACACGGTAAATGCCGATCTCCCCTAGAAGATTAGGCCATAGCTTGCCCGCCCACCCGTGGCGGTGCAAATGGTCGACAGCCAGGCGGTCGAGTACTTGTGCACGGCGTTCGCTGCACAGTGCCTCGAAGTCTTCAAAGGTGCAGAAGTGGATGTTCGGCGTGTTGTACCAGGTATACGGCATGAAGTCCGAAACCGGCATGCGACCTTTGGTCGCCAGGTACCAGCGGCAGCGCCAGTGGCCGAAATTGGGGAAGGTGATGATGCACTGGCGGCCCACTCGCAGCATTTCGTCGAGGATCCGATCGGGGTATTCCACAGCCTGCAGGGCCTGAGTCATGACCACCACGTCGAAGCTGTTGCTGGCGAAATTGCCCAGGCCTCTGTCCAGGTCCTGCTCAATGACGTTGACACCCTTGGCCACGCACTGGGCGATGTTGTCGGGGTCGATTTCCAGGCCATAGCCGCTGACTTGCTTGTTGTCGCGCAGCGAGGCGAGCAGTTCACCGGTACCGCAACCGAGGTCGAGTACCCGGCTACCGGCGGGGATCCAGTCTTGGATGATTTCCAGGTCGGCTCTCATAGGTTCCTCAGCAGACGATGCGGTTCATGTAATTCTTGAACCCCGTGATGTAGCGCGGGGTCGGGATCAGGAAGGCATCGTGGCCATAGGGCGAGTCGATATCCAGGTAGCAGACGTTCTTGCGTGCGGCGATCAGGGCGTCGACGATCTCCCGCGAGCGCGCTGGTGAGAAACGCCAGTCGGTGGTGAACGACATCACGCAGTAATCGGCGGTGACATGCGCCAGGGTTGCGGCCAGGTCGCCGTTGTGAGCTGCGGCCGGGTCGAAGTAGTCCAGTGCCTTGGTCATCAGCAGGTAGGTGTTGGCGTCAAAGCGGCCGGAGAATTCCTCGCCCTGATAGCGCAGGTAGCTTTCGACCTGGAACTCAACGCTGTGGAAGTCGTAGTTGAGTTTGTCGCTTTTCAGCTCACGGCCGAATTTCTCACCCATCGAGTCATCCGACAGGTAAGTGATGTGGCCGACCATGCGCGCCAGCATCAGACCGCGCTTGGGGATCACGCCTTGGTCCTGGAACGAGCCGCCGTGGAACTCGGGGTCGGTGAGGATGGCCTGGCGGGCTACTTCGTTGAAGGCGATGTTCTGGGCCGAGAGCTTGGGTGCCGAGGCGATGTCCAGGCAGTGACGCACGCGGTCTGGGTAGGTAATGGTCCACTGCAGCGCCTGCATGCCACCCAGGCTGCCGCCAATGACAGCAGCCCATTGCGCAATCCCGAGGCGGTCGGCCAGGCGCGCCTGGCTGTGTACCCAGTCTTCCACGGTCAGAACCGGGAAGTCGGCGCCGTACGGCTTGCCGGTAGCCGGGTTGACACTGCTCGGGCCAGTGCTGCCGTTGCAGCCGCCGAGGTTGTTCAGGCTGACCACGAAGAAACGATTGGTATCGATGGGCTTGCCGGGGCCGATGCAGCTGTCCCACCAACCCGGCTTGCGGTCGTTGGGGCTATGGTAGCCCGCAGCATGATGGTGACCCGACAACGCATGGCAAATCAGCACGGCATTGCTGGCTGTGCTGTTAAGGGTGCCGTAGGTTTCGTAGATCAGTTCATAGGAGGCGAGCGAGCGACCGCAGGCCAGGGCCAGGGGCTCGTTGAACTGCGCCAGTTGCGGTGTTACCAGACCGACCGAATCTTCGGGAAAGACAGTGGACATCGACCCTGCTCACGCTTAAATGAGGCGTAAGTCTAAAGACCACGGGGGGAGGGGGCAAGGAACATATCGCGGGGCAAGCCCGCTCCCACAGGGCTTCTGTGGGAGCGGGCTTGCCCCGCGAAGATTACATCAGCAAGCGCAAGATTTCCGGCATCCCAGTCATGGCAGCCAGGTTGTTGATCACCAGCATGTCGATCAACTTAATGGCCATGAACGCCAGAATCGGCGAAATATCCAGGCCGCCCAGATTCGGCAGCAAACGGCGGAACGGCGCCAGGAACGGATCGCAGATCTGGTTGACCAGTTCGGCACCCGGGTTGTGGCTGCCCGGCGCGACCCAGGAAAGAATCACGCTGATGATCAGGGCGAAGAAGAAGATGTTCAGGAACAGCGCGGTGACGCCAATGAGCGACCAGATCAGCAATTGCAGCGGGTTACCGGTAGTGCCATAGGCCAGCAGCAATGTCAGGGCCATGACCAGCATCTGCACGAGGATTGCCAGCACCAGTGATGACATGTCCAAGCCGAACAGGCTTGGAATGATCCGGCGCATGGGTCTGAGCAGCGGCTGGGTAGCGCGCACGGCAAACTGGCTGAGCGGGTTGTAGAAGTCAGCGCGTACCAGTTGCAGGATAAAGCGCAGCATGACGATAAGCAGGTAGAGGCTGCCAAGGGTTTGCACGATGTAGATGGCAGCGTTGTTCAATCCGAGCATGTTCGGCTCCTTAGTTGCCCAATTGTTCGGCCATCTCGGCCGAGCGATGCGCGGCAGCGCCCAGCGCTTTTTCCACCAGCGCTTCAAATCCATCGGCCTGGAACGACTTGATCGCCGCCTCTGTGGTACCGGCAGGGGAGGTGACGCGGCGGCGCAGTTCGGCGGCATCAACATCACTGCTAACGGCCATGTGCGCAGCGCCCAGGGCGGTTTGCAGGGTCAGTTTGGCGGCGGTTTCGCGTGGCAGGCCGAGCTTTTCACCGGCAGCGGTCATCGCTTCGATCAGCAGGAAAAAGTATGCCGGGCCGCTGCCGGATACGGCAGTGACGGCATCCAGCTGCTGCTCGGTGTCCAGCCACAGGGCAATGCCGACGGCCGACAGCAGTTGTTCGGCTTGCTGACGCTGTGCGGCAGAAACTTCGCCGGTAGCGTACAGGCCGCTCACGCCTTGGCGCAGCAGTGCAGGGGTGTTGGGCATGCAGCGCACGATCGGCTGGGCGCCGAGCCAGTTGTTCATGCTGGCGCAGGTAATCCCGGCAGCAATCGACACCACCAGTTGCTCGGGCTTGAGGCTTGGCTTAAGCGCTTCGCACACCGCTTTCATGGCCTGAGGTTTAACCGCCAGAACGACCACGTCGGCACCGTCGACGGCGTCGGCGTTGTTGGCAAACATTTCAATGCCGTGTTCGGCATGGACTTTCGCCCGCTGCTCGGCACCCGGATCACTGGCGCGGATCTGCGAGGCGTCCAGGCCCTGGGCGCGCAGGCCGCCGATCAGGCTGGCGGCCATGTTGCCGGCGCCGATAAAGGCAATACGAGTCTTGCTCATGTCAGGTCCTTAAGGGAAGAGTTGAAAAAGCATGGTTCTAGGCTTGGCCGTAGTCGCGAGCCCCGAACAGTGCAGTGCCGATTCGCACCCACGTTGCGCCTTGGGCGATGGCCGCTTCCAGGTCGTGGCTCATGCCCATGGACAGCGTGTCCAGGCCCAGCCCCAGGCTGGCTTGCAGTTCACGAACGCGGGCAAACGCGGCTTCCTGGGCGGCACGGTCATCGGTGGCCTCAGGAATTGCCATCAGCCCACGTAGCTTCAATCGGGGCAGTGCAGCAATGGCAGCAGCCAATGCAGGTAGCTCATCGGGGGTGCAGCCAGACTTGCTGGCCTCACCACTGACGTTCACCTGCAGGCAGATGTTCAGTGATTCAAGGCCATCAGGGCGTTGCTCGGACAGGCGTTGGGCGATTTTCAAGCGGTCCACGGAATGTACCCAGTCAAAATGCTCGGCAATCGCGCGAGTCTTGTTCGACTGAATGGGGCCGATGAAGTGCCAGGTCAAGGGCAGGTCGGTCAATTCGCCCTGTTTGTTCAAGGCTTCCTGCAAGTAGTTTTCGCCAACATCGCGAACCCCGGCGGCAAAAGCCTCGCGCACGGCGCTAGCGGGTTTGGTTTTGCTTACCGCCAGCAGGCGGATCTCGGACGGCGCACGCCCTGCGGCCTGGGCAGCAGCGTTGATGCGGGCGGCGAGCGTGGAAAGGTTGTCTGCGATGGTGGACATTGATCGATGCCAGCGGCTCTTTGGGTCTGCGGCATTCTACCTGCTTGGCAGCCTTTGGGGAGCCTTATGGACGTGGCTGATCGAACTGTTGCGTTGCGGCTCGCGGGATTCTGCTGTCCAGGCCAGCAGTGTGTAACCGGGTGTGATTAACCTTGAAAGCGTCCGCGTGCGGACGCATGAAGGGGGTTAGCGGGTGGCCATGGCCAATTGCTGGCTTTTTGGCAGAACGCGCTTGGCAACCACGTAGCGGCTGCGCCAGTAGGGCTTGTTCAGCGTATCGATGCTGACGCGTTTGCCGGTGCGCGGCGCATGAATGAAGCGATCATTGCCCAGGTAAATGGCAACATGGTTGACCCGACGGCTCTTGATGTTGAAGAAGATCAGGTCGCCAGGCTTGAGCTCGTTGCGATTGACCTTCACGCCGTGGCCCTGAGCCATGGCGTTGGAGGTGCGAGGCAGGTCGACCTCTTCAATGCCGTGGAACGCGTACTTGACCAGTCCGCTGCAGTCGAAGCCCTTGCTTGGGCTGCTGCCGCCCCAGCGGTAAGGTGTACCCAATACATTGACGGCCCGGCTGAGCACATCGCTGCTTTGCTTTGGCGACATCGACGCGACCGGCAAGCTCGGCTTGCTGGAGCGGGTGCGCTGCGTGTACTTGGTGCTGGCGTTCTTGCTGGAGCTGGAACGCACGGCGTTGGAATTGGTGGTGTACCCGGAAAAGCCGTTGGGTAGACGTTGCTCACGGTTGGTGGCGTGGGCGGCCAGTGGCAATAATAGGCAAAGGGTCAGCCATGTCTTGAAAAAAGGACGCATAGGCAGGGCTCATGTTGGTTAGCGCGCAACTTTATAACAGCTTTTTGATCAATTTCTGATCCGTTGGTCGATTGGAGCACTGCCATACGTCGCCCTGAAATGAAAAAGTCACATTTTTTCTTAGAAAATTTATCGATAACCCTCAGAGGCTATGAATGAACAGTTATCAACAGGATGGACGGCTGCACGACACTCACAGCAAGGTGATCGGTTATCTGCTGTGGATTTTCGGTTTCACTGGTGCGCACCGTTTCTATTACGGAAAACCGGTCACCGGTACGATCTGGTTCTTCACCTTGGGCCTGCTGGGCATCGGCTGGCTGATCGACCTGTTTTTGATCCCGTCGATGGATCGCGAGGCTGACCTGCGCTTTCATGCAGGTCCGTTGGACTACAGCTTGAGCTGGGTCCTGCTGACCTTTTTAGGCGTGTTTGGCGTGCACCGTATGTACCAGGGCAAATGGATCACCGGGATCATCTATCTGTGCACGGGCGGTCTGTTTCTGGTGGGGGTCTTGTATGACTTCTGGACGCTGAACACCCAGGTATCGCTGGCCAACGCCCAGCGGCGTTGAAAAACGGCGGCCTTGTCGTGGTCGACAAGGCCGCTCGCAGGATTACTGGCGGGTTTGGCGCTGCTGCAGCAAAAGGTTGCTGAAGCCGCTGCCGGCCAGCTGCTTCTGGGCGACGGTCAGTTGTTCGCGGTTGCTGAACGGGCCGACCAATACCCGGTACCAGGTTTCCTCTTTCACAGTGCCTGACTCGACCTTGACCGCCTGGCCAAGGAGGATGATCTGCGCCCGCACTTTGTCGGCATCAGCCTGTTTGCGGAACGATCCGGCCTGCAGGAAGAACTGAGTGGTTGCCGCAGGCTTGATCACCGGTGGTGCAGGTGGAGGCGTCTGTCCCATCAGCGCGGCCTGAGCCCGTGCGGTGTCGATCTTGGCCGCTTCCGCCGGGGTGACCGGAGGTTGAGCGGGCACCGGCGGCGTCTTCTCGGGTACAGCTTCAGGCGGCACGATCACTTCCGACTCGGGCAGCAGGGTGTAGAAGTCATACTTGGGCTTGACCGGCTGTTGCGGGCTTGGCGCCGTCTTGTTGGCTTCAGCGGCCTTCTCGGCTTTCAACTGCTCAGGCTTGGAGCGTTTGACTTCTTCGTTGCCCGGCTCAAGTTTCATCAGAAAAACAATGAAGGCGCCGACGGTCAGGCCGATTGCCAGCCACAACCAGCCCGGAATCGGTTGCTTTGCAGGGGCTTGGTTGCGACTGGCGCCGCGCTTGGGTGCGGGTTTTTTCTTGGCAGCCAACTTACATACGCTCCAGGGTTTCCAGGCCGAGCAGCTCCAGACCTTGCTTGAGGGTGCGACCAGTCAGGGCGGCCAGGCGCAGGCGGCTCTGCTGTTGTTCAGGGGTTTCGGCGGCCAGGATCGGGCAGTTCTCGTAGAAACTGGAGAACAGGCCAGCAACGTCGTACAGGTAGGCGCAGAGGACGTGCGGAGTGCCTTTTTCGGCGACGTTGTTCAGGATCTCACCGAACTGAGCCAGGCGCGCGGCCAGGTCTTGCTCCTGAGCGGCCTCCAGCACGATCTTGCCGTCCACTTCATCGAAGCCTTTGCCCAGCTTGCGGAATACGCCAGCCACGCGGGTGTAGGCGTACAGCAGGTACGGCGCGGTGTTGCCTTCGAAGTTGAGCATCAGCTCGAAGTTGAAGCTGTAGTCGCTGGTGCGGTGCTTGGACAGGTCGGCGTATTTCACCGCATCGATGCCCACCACCTGGCCGATGGCGCGCAGTTCGTCTTCTGGCAGCTCAGGGTTCTTCTCTTTGACCAGGGTGTAGGCGCGCTCTTTGGCTTCGGTGAGCAGGTCGATCAGCTTCACCGTGCCGCCGTCGCGGGTCTTGAACGGGCGGCCGTCGGCGCCGTTCATGGTGCCGAAGCCCATGTGCTCCATATCCATCGGGTGGCCAACGAAGCCGGCCTTGCGGGCTACTTCGAACACCTGGTTGAAGTGCAGGGCCTGGCGTTGGTCAACAAAGTACAGGGCGCGGTCAGCTTTGAGCACGTTGCTGCGGTAGCGAACAGCGGCCAGGTCGGTGGTGGCGTACAGGTAACCGCCATCGGCTTTCTGCACGATCACTGGCAGCGGCTCACCTTCAGCGGTCTTGAATTCATCGAGGAACACGCACTGCGCGCCCTTGCTCTCGACCAGCATGCCCTTGGCCTTGAGGTCATTGATGACGTTGGCGAGGTCGTCGTTGTAGGCGCTTTCGCCCATGACATCGGCCATGGTCAGTTTGACGTTGAGCAGTTCGTAAGTCTTCTGGCAATGCGACAGCGAGATGTCCTTGAAGCGGGTCCACAGCTTCAGGCATTCCTCGTCACCAGCTTGCAGCTTGACCACCAGGCCGCGGGCGCGGTCGGCGAACTCTTCCGACTCGTCAAAGCGCTTCTTCGCGGCACGATAGAAGTTTTCCAGGTCAGACAGCTCGTCGCTGGTGATCGGGTTTTCTTGCAGGTAGGCCATTAGCATGCCGAACTGGGTGCCCCAGTCGCCCACGTGGTTCTGACGAATCACGGTGTCGCCGAGGAATTCCAGTACACGCGATACCGCATCGCCGATGATGGTCGAACGCAGGTGGCCGACGTGCATTTCCTTGGCCAGGTTAGGTGCCGACAGGTCG